>NZ_JAJUFQ010000013.1 GCF_029263665.1 Halomonas sp. | reverse complement strand
CTCTTTCATGACAGGATCTCGTTCATGCGTTGCAGAGTGTCGTCCAGGCTGCTCACTTCTCCACTGGTCTGGCGCAGGAAGGCCTCGATGGCGGCATGCTTGTCCACGGCCTCATCGGTACGTGCATCCTGTCCGCGGTGGTATTCCCCGACCTGCAGTAACAGCTCGACATCCTGGTAGCGTGCCATCAGGTCGCGTATGCGACCGGCACGATGGCGATGGTCGCTGCTGGCCACGGTTTCCATCAGGCGACTACGACTGGCTAGTACGTCGATGGCGGGGAAGTGATCGCGTTGTGCCAGGTCGGCGCTCAGTACGATATGGCCATCGAGAATGGCTCGGGTTTCCTCTGCCACAGGGTCAAGGGTGCCGTCACCTTCGGTGAGGACGGTATAAAGTGCGGTGATGCTGCCCTTGGTGCCGGGCCCGGCACGTTCCAGCAGGCGTGGCAGCGCGGCGAACAGTGACGGGGGAAACCCCCGACGTGTTGGCGGCTCACCCGCTGCCAGGCCAATTTCACGCTGGGCTCGGGCGAAGCGTGTGATGCTGTCGACCAGCAACAGCACATCACGTCCCTGGTCGCGGAAATATTCGGCAATGCTGGTGGCCACCATCGCCGAACGGGCGCGTTCGATGGCTGGGCGATCCGATGTGGCAACGACGCATACCGTGCGTCGGCGTGCCTCGGCATCCAGTTGTACTTCCAGAAGTTCACGCACTTCACGGCCACGTTCGCCGACCAGCCCCAGCACGATGACATCCGCTTCACTGCCACGCACGATGGCGGAGAGTAGGGAGGACTTGCCGACACCCGGCTCACCGAAGATGCCCAGGCGCTGGCCTCGCGCCACGCTGAGCAGGCCATCGATGGAGCGAATGCCCAGTGTCAGAGGGTGCTGGATCAATTGACGCGATAGCGGTGATGGAGGCTCGCCATGTACCGGATAGTCGCTCAGAGTTCCGAGAGGAGGGGGCGGCAGGCCATCCACAAACTCTCCGAGAGGGCTGACAACACGTCCGAGAAGCGCTCTGCCGACAGGAACGTTCTGCGGCGCACCGGTGGCGATGACTTCGGCTCGCGTCGACATTCCCTGCAGGTCGCCGATGGGGGACAGCACGGCGGCTTCTTCCTCGAAACCGATGACTTCAGCGGCAACACGCCGCCCACTGAGAGGATCGCGTAGATAGCACAATTCACCGATGCCGGTACCTTCGACGCTGGCATGTACCAGTTGGCCGAGAATTCTGCGTACCCGGCCACGTACGGGGCGTAGTTCGGCCTGTTCCGCACGCTCACCGAGACGTGGCAACAGGGCATCGAAATCGATATCGGGTAGCGGCTTGCTGGGGCTCATGCGGATCTCCCCATGCTGCCTGTTCCGCTCTCATGGCTGTTTCTATTTCTATCAGCCCCGT
Organism: Halomonas sp.; assembly: GCF_029263665.1. Taxonomy (GTDB): domain Bacteria; phylum Pseudomonadota; class Gammaproteobacteria; order Pseudomonadales; family Halomonadaceae; genus Halomonas. The sequence continues at coordinate 109,524 of NZ_JAJUFQ010000013.1, read as the reverse complement.
TTGCAGAACCGGGGGCCAGGGCCTCTCTCAGGGCGTTCAGTTGGGCCTCCAGTCCCACATCGACGACGGCAATGGGGCTGACCAGCAGACACTGGCCTGGACCCAACTGAGCATCTCCTTCGACCCGGCAGGAAGGGCTGTCCTGTCGTTCATCTGCCGCCAACTGGGCCGAGACCTCGTTGACACGCTCCGGGGCGACCCGCACCGTCACGGCCATATCGTGACGGTACTCGACAAGCGCCTGGCGCACGCAGCGGGCAATCAACTCGGCATCGTCGAATTCGCCCAAGATCCTGCGTACCATTTTCAGACACAGCTCGGCCATGGACTGATCAAGCCCAGCAAGATATTCCTCGACTCTTTGAGTGGTGTGGGACAAGAGTTCTGCCGCCTGGGCTTCGCCATCGCGACGTCCTTCGGCAAAGCCTTCGGCGTAGGCTTTTGCGGTCGTCTGTCGCGCTTCCTTTTCGACATCGCTGGCATGTTGCCGGGCCTGCTCGATAAAGGCATAGCCATCGACCCATGCCTGGGCTTCCCGTGCCTTGAGGATGATCTTGCCTGGACGTGTCGGTAGCTCGTTCATGGCGTCAGCTCCCCGCGTTTCAACATGGCCGAGGCGGCACGACGCACAATATCGATGCCTTTTTCACGCACCGATGGCGCGATCTCCAAGCCGTCTGGAGACGCCTCTCGAGATGTCCCTTGAGCTTGAGAAAGGCGCCGATCATCTGCGATGCCTAGGCGCAGCCAGTCGGCCAGCTCTGTCGGCTGACGCGACAGCCAGACGGCGAAACATGCCAGGCCATCACGCTGTACCGCGTGAGCCAGTGCATCGTCATCAACATGGGCATTACCAGTGTCGACGATGGCCAGCTCGCGATTGGCCAATGCGGCCAAAAATGGCGCTTCACCGAAGCGTTCCTTTAGCGCGACCACCCTCGGAGCGCGGATCTCGCGCACGAAGAGCGGGGCATGGCAGATCATGCCGCAGTGACGCACGAGATCGCTTCCCGCATCGGGGGATAGGCGGAACAGAGCAATATCTTCCTCTGCCGGCACCGGTAACGCGGCAGGAGGCGTCAGCTTGTGTTGCGCAATCAGGCGCTCGACCAAGCGTTGCTTGAAGCGAGGGTGCTGTGCCAGTGCTGTCTGGGTCGCTTCATCCGCCACGTCGCCCAGCATGGCGCTCAGCCAACGCAGCGCAACACTACGCGCCGGTGATGCAATGAAGTCCTGCCAGGTGTCCGGTACGGCCGAACTCATGGTGGTGTCTCCAGCTCATAAGGGCCGCGCCGCCGCTGATGCCACAGTATCCAGCCGAGGGCCGTGGCCAGGCCCAGCACCAGGACCAGCAGAGTACCGAAGATCCAGCCGGCCCGCGCCACACTGGAGGCTGGCATGGCGATACCCAGGAAAGAGCTCAAGGTCATGGTGGGCGCGCCTTCAGCGATATCCAGGGACACCGCCGCAACCGGAACGACCGAGACACTGTCGTATTCGAGACCGGAAATGCTGTTGGCCACCAATGTCTTGATCTTTGGGATCAGCGGATTGACATCGAGGGTCGGTGAGTAGCGTATGAACACCGAGGCCGACGAGGGAGTGCTGTTGCGTTCGAGCAGGTCGTTGTCCGGCAGCACGACATGGACACGCGCCGAGAGGATGCCATCGATCTGGGATACGGTATGGGACAGTTCTTCACTGAGCGCGTAAACCATCTGGGCGCGCTCCTGCACCGGTGAGGACACCAGGCTGTTGCTTTCGAATACTGTGCCAAGATTGGAGAACTTCTGCTGCGGAAGGCCCAGCCGATCGAGAATGCTGACTGCTTCAGCGAAGTTGTCCTCATCGACGGTCACGCTCATGAGGCCGCCCTCCTGAACGACACGTTTTGCCGGGATGCCATGGCGCGCCAGACTGGCGACCATGATATTGGCCTCACGCTCGTTGAGGTCGGTGTAGAGCTCGGTATCGCAGGCCTGCAGCAGCAGCGCCGTGACCACCACCAACAGCAGCTTGAGGACGCTCGGGAGCGTTACCTTCCGGGGTGACATGTTTTGCATGGAAACAGCTTGCATAGACGAGATGTAAGCCAAGTGTCACTGTCCTCGCAGCAGCGTTCGGAAGGCGCCGGAAGTCTGGGACGCGCAGGACGACATCAGCTTCATCAACGTTGCGTGGTCGAACATGGCGGTCAATGAGTTGAGCATGCGATCGAACTGCATGTCGCCAAGTCCCTCTGCGTCACTGCCTGGCACGCTGGCACCGGAAGGCGCATGTCCGGCTCGCTCTGCTCGCAGAGCGCTGGCAAAGCTCTGCGCCTGTTCAATGGGGTTTTCCAAGGCATTCATAAGGTTGGACCCCAGTTCAGCCGGTGTCGTCGCCTGCAGCGTCGTTCCCTGCTGGCCGGCAATATGCTCGAACAGGTTCTGTGAGGTCAGGTTTTGCATACCTGCCGCATTCGGAGCACTCAATGGAGTGGCACCTGCCTCTGTCGCGGGAATCATCATCAACGCTCCTGAGTTGTTGAAAAGTGACCCGGGATTCAAGCGATTGCCATGCAATCGCTTGAATCCCTGGCGGCGTAAGGTTGTGTAAGAAAAGTGCCTGCATTCGCCGACTTTTCAGACAAACCCTAGCCTTCGTCCTTGAGCATGTCTCCGGCATATTCCATCAACTGCGTGGAAGCCAGAGAACCGATGGCCTGGCCAACGATCTGCTGGACTCGGGCATTCTCGGCAGCCTGCTCGAAGGCTTGCTGTTGATCCTGGGCCGATGTCTGATCGGCACCAGCCACGTTTGAAACTTCTGGTGTTGCCATATCAACCTCCTTTGCCTTTGGTGATGTGATTAAAGACGCTGCGATTGAAGGTGTTGCTTAGTTCCACGTTGCTGTCATTCGGCAGGACTGGGAGCAGTACTGCCGCGAAACACTCTTACTTCACCGCGGCCCGATGCCGCCGGGCTGCGCAGCCTTTCGATATTGCGTGCGATACTTTCCAGCCAGGCATCCATGCCCCAAGCCTGCAGTGTCGAGCCATCTTCTGTCAGCCTAGCGCGTAATGGCTCACCTGTGCCGCTATTGTTAATATCTTCCATCAATTGCTCGCCATTGACCCTGGCCAGATCGAAGGTCCTCTGGCTCAGTTCCTGGCGAGTCGCGATGTGCAATACGCCACCATCGAAATACCAGGCCAGGTCATTGGAGGCGCAGACCTGTTCCAGAAACTCGCGCGCAGTGGTGGCCCTGATTTCTCCCTTGACCTTGCCTCTGACATTGCGGGAAACCTCGACAGGAAGCGCCAGGTTTCTACCGAACTCCTTCAGTACGTCACGTACATCCTGTTCGACGATGATGTAGTGATAGTCTCGTGTCATCCATCCGCTTTCTCCTTGCACCTGACCTTCAGGTGTCTGAGGAGCTGCCTGAGTGGTAGTGGATATCGCCACTGCGATCAGGCTCGCGAACAGCATCTGCGTTATCAAGACTCCCTTTTTTTCAGGGTGAAAAAAGCACTGTGATCTTTTTCGTTTCGGCATCATGTGGTTCAGGGATCCTGCCAATGGAACGCTAGTGTTCCTAATAAGTATCTAGTTGACGTGATTGCAATTGAATGACTCAATACCCGCGGTTATTGGGTGTTTTCGAAAAACAACATGCCATGTCTTCATGACAAGGAGTGCCTGATGCGTTGCTGCGTACGCTTGTCCATCCCTATGCTGTGTTCGTTGCTGGCGGCTTGTGCTTCCACGCAGAGTGCCGAAGAGTCTCGCCTGTTGAAGCTGGCGGACGATATTGCTGCACACGGTGACTATGCCACTGCTGCGAGCATGTACGAACGCGCTGCCGAAGTGCCGGGCGGGGATGGTGTCGATATTCATGTGCGCCTCGGTGATGCAAAACTCGCCGCTGGTGACTTCCAGGGCGCAGTGGATTCATATCGGGCTGCGCTGAAGCAGGACATCAACAATGCCGACGCCTTGTTTGGCCTGGGTAGTGCCCAGTTGCGCCTGGGCAAGGTCGAAAGTGCAGAGCGTAATCTGCGCCATGCGGCACCCAAGATTGATACCCCAGCGGCCTGGAGCCGACTGGGAGCCGCCCAGGCGCTATTGGGACAAGGCGATGCATCGGTGACTGACTTTTCCCGTGCCGTGGAGCTGGCACCGGATGATCCTGACCTGCAGACCAACCTTGCCGTGGCCCAGGCATTGGCAGGGCGGGGGAACGACGCTGTCGCTCTGATGCGTGATGTCACGGCTTCCCCCTTGGCAGAAGAGCGCCATTTCCGCAGCCTGATTCTGGTTCTGGTGATGGCGGGGGAGGACGCCCAGGCGCAGAGCATCCGAATTCCTGACATGCCGGTTTCCCGCCGCCAGTCGCTGATCGAGCGAGCCCAGCAGATCCGTGACATCTCCACGCCCAGCGAGCAGGCGCGAGCCATCGGGCTTGCCATGAACCAGTAACCGAATCCGCTGCTCATCGACTACATGTCTCCTGTGGTGACGTAGCTGGTCGAACCGCGTGCTTCTTCGCCAACGCGATCTCGCCGTATCCTGCTCTGTTCACGATCGGTGAGACGCTCGCGAGCGGCAGTGGCCACCGGCCCCGCCTGTGCAGGCCCCATTTCCCGCCCCACCAGCAGGTCCTGGGGGCGTTCCGCCATGTACTGCAGGTTGAGGTCGTTGGCACAGCCTGAAGGCAAGGTCATGATGCCATTGGTACCGGTCGGCAAGGCGCAGGTGTTGGGGATCAATGCCATGCGCTGGGTCTCGGGGTTCTCCGAATTGATGACTTCGGTCGTGCGATAACCTGTCTCCCAGGACATCGGTCCCATTGACGAGGAGCAGCCGCTCATCAGCACGGGCAGTACAAGCCCTGGCAACACACACCTTGGCAAGAGCCTGATCCACATTGACGATTTACTTGAATGCGTCATTGCCACTCCTTACTGCAGATAGAAGCCGAAGGGGTCATCCCTGACCTGCAGGGGAGGCGCCATATCATTGACACGCACAGCACCATTGCTCACGCGTGCTTGATCCAGCGGTGTCCTGTACGAGCGTCCTTCGACCGGCGTTACGACATAAGGCGTGATGAGGATGACCAGTTCGGTCTCGTCACGCTGGAAACGCCGGGAGCGGAACAAGTTGCCGAGGATCGGCATATCGCCAAGCACAGGAATGCGCTCGATATCGTTGGAGGCGTTGCGCTGGAACAGGCCGGCAATGGCGAAGGTCTGACCACTGCCTACTTCAACAATGGTGTCGGCACGCCGCACTTGAAGCCCTGGCACGCTGGTACCTGCGATCTCGATACCTTCATTGGTCAGGCTGCTGACCTCTGGGCGCACTTCCAGCGAGATGCGGCCATTGGGCAGCAATACCGGCGTGAACATCAACGAGACACCGAACTGCTTGTACTCGATGCCGACCAGCTCGTTACCCGCCGGTACGGGAATGGGGATTTCGCCACCGGCCAGGAAACTGGCGGTTTCGCCCGTCTTGGCGGTGATGTTGGGTTCGGCCAGGATCTGCAGCAGATTGTTTTCCTGCAGGGCCTGGAGCAGACCATCGACACTGTCCATGCCACTGCCGATGGTGCCGAAAGAGGCGTTGGCCATCGAGCCTGGGAAGACGCCCAGGGAGAATGAACCGTTGTTGATCAGTGCGCTCCAGCTGACCCCATACTGCAGCAGTTCTTCACGCGCCACCTCGGCAAAACGAACGCGCAGATTGATCTGGGTCGCACCGTCGTAGGTGGTGTTGTTCAGCATGCCGCCATTCTCTGGCGTGTGGCTTTCCAGCGTGGACTGGGTGGCCATGGCACCTTCGATATCCTGGCTCTGGCCTTCGGCGATCAGCTGATTACCGGCCATGCTCAGGCGGATCTGGCTGTTGTTGTCAGCGGAATGCAGGGCACGATTGGCACCTTGATCGCCATCGCTGACCATCAGGCGCATGGAAGCCTGGGTCTGTTCGTCACTGCTGAGCGCAATCAGGTTGGTGTCGCCATGGCGCTTGCCGAACACATAAACCACCCCGGGTGACACGACTTGAACATCGGCAACCTCCGGGTTGGCAACGAACACGGAAGCGACATCCTGACCAAAGCGCAGGATACGGCCTTGCCCGGTTTCCAGAGACAGTGCTGACTCTGATTGGGCATGCGCATGGCCAATGAATGCCAGCAGCAGCATCAGCGGCGTCATGACTCGCGTCATCGCGCAGTAGAACAGGTGGACTAGCGGTGGCGTCGTGGTGGGACGACGTGCCATCAAGGGCATTATGGACGTTGCTTGCGTCACAGGTTGGCTCCATGCAAGACATTGCTTTTAAAGCATTGTTTTCAAAGTATTGTTTTCAAAAACATTGTTTTCAAAGTGTTGTTTTCAAAGCGTTGTTTTGGAAAATGTTGTTTTCAAAGTGCTGTTTTTAACCTGGTGCTGCTGACATTTGCTCCTGGTGTTTGTCTTCCAATGCCTTGTTGTTGAAGGTTTTTTATCCCCATCAGCGCACTGCTCCGGAGTGAGTCATCATGATGGCGTTGTGCTACTCCCTGGAGGCCGCTGTCGAAGAGGCGCTTCCCTGGGCCGATACCGTGGGCAGGCGGACCTGGGCCAGCGCCTGGAGGTTGAATTCTGCTGCGATCTCCTGCCAGGACATCACAGGAAGGTCCAGGTGGTGGCGATTGACCCATTGCTGCAGGACCGGGCGTACGTCGCTGGAAGCGACGATCACTGGGGACACATCTGCGTCCAGCTCGCTCAAGCGGTGCTGGAACCAGTTGTTCAGTGAGCGAGACAGTGGCACCGGCAGGTTGCTGGTCCTGGGAGTACCGTCGTTGTCGCGCAATGCCGAGCGAATCGTTTCTTCCAACTGACGGGTGATGACCCAGGCGGGCAGGACGCGGTCATTGCGCGCATAGCGGTGGCAGATCTGACGTGCCAAAGCACCACGAATCCGCTCGACCAGTCGCCCAACACTTTGCTCCTGCGCTCCCCAGGTCACCATGGCTTCAAGAATGGTGCGCAGTGCACGCAAGGGAACACCTTCTTCCACCAGGCGTCGCAGCACATCGGCCATTTTCTGCAGGGATACGACACGGACCGCTTCGCCGACCAGTTCGGAGTAATCCTGTTCCATCTGCGACAGCAGAGAGCGTGTCTCCTGGATGCCGACGAATTCGCCTGCATAGCGAGTCAGGACGCGCTCAAGGCACTGGCACAGCACCTGTTGCGGTAGCTGGTAGCCGATACCTGCTTCGTCGAGCAGTGACTGCGACTGGGCATCCACCCAATGGCTCGAGGCGCGGCTGGTTAGCGAGGGACGGCTGAGGTATTCGACTTCAAGCAGTTCCAGGTGCATGGGGTCGTCATCAAGCAGTACATGGCCGGCAGGAACTTCCCCTTCCAGTACGGGAACTTCATCGAGTTCGATCGCCATGCCCTGAGCTTCACGGAAAGCATCACTGCGTACGCCAACGGCAGGGATGTCGATGCCGAGTTCACTGGCGACACGCTGGCGTGTGGCGTCCACTACGCCACGCAGGGAATCGAGGGGGATTTCCTCGGCCAGAGCCGATCCCAGCGACACGACAAGCCGGTGCTGGGTGGTTGGCAATTGTTGACCCGAGGCCAATGCTTCTGCGCCAGAAGCAGAGGGCTGAGTGCTGTCAACGGAGGAGGAGGGAGCCGATGATTCGCCACTGCTGTCTTCTGGATGATCCCGACGGTAACGCCGCCGTACCCACCATGCGGCCAGGCCGAGTCCGGCAGCCAGCACCAGAAACACGCCGGTGGCAAAGCCGGGAATGAAGGCGGCGAAGAACATGATGGCAGCTGTCAGCCCCAGGGCGCGGGAATTGCTGCCCAATTGCGTCACGATCTCGCTGCCCAGGTCGCCGGCTTGATCGGAGTTCACTCGGGTGACGACAGTACCGGCAGCCACGGCAATCAACAGGGCAGGAATCTGGGCGATGAGGCCATCGCCGACCGTCAGTAGCGAGTAAGTGTTGACGGCCTCGCCAAAGGGCATGTCGCGCTTGAGCATGCCGATCAGCAAACCACCGATCAGGTTGACGCACAGAATCACCAGGCCTGCGATGGCATCACCCTTGACGAACTTCATTGCCCCATCCATCGAGCCATAAAGTTGGCTTTCTCGTTCGAGGCGGTTGCGCTTGATACGAGCCTGCTCCTGGTCGATGTGGCCATTGCGTACATCGTTGTCGATGCTCATCTGCTTGCCTGGCATGCCATCGAGGATGAAGCGTGCTGCCACTTCAGCAACTCGTTCAGCCCCTTTGGTGATCACCAGGAACTGGGCCACGGTGATGATCAGGAACACCACCAGACCGATGACCACTTCGCCGGCGATGACGAAGTTGCCGAATGCGGAGACGATCTGGCCGGCATTGCCTTCCAGCAGGATCAAGCGTGTCGTGGTGATCGAAAGGGCCAGGCGAAACAGTGTGGCCAGCAGAATGATCGGCGGTAGCGAGGAGTACTCGACGGGGTGGGAGATGTAGAACGCCACGATCAGAATCAGCAGGCTGAAACCAATATTGATGCCGATCAGGGCATCCACCAGGGAGGTGGGCAGGGGAATGATCATCATGACGACCGCCAGCACGATGAACATGGCGATGATCACATCACTGCGTTGCGCTGCTCTCTGGGCAATGCTGTTGAGCCTGGACAGTACTCGGTTCATGCATCCTCCCGGAGCTGCAGATAATCACGGAAGCACTGGCGAGCATCATCGGCCTGACCAGCCACCCACAGTGCGCGGCTCTGTAGCAGTCGTTGAGTTGGCGTGGGGCCCTGCAGATATTCGAGACGGCCTATGGCATCGAGCGCGCGCGGAGCATCGCCGGTGCTAATGAAAGCCTGAGCCAGGCTGTGCAGAATGCCGGAGTGCGTGGGCAACATATGTGCAGCGAGCAGCAGCAGAATCAGGCCACGCTTGCGTTCTCCGCCTTTCACGTAGAGATGGCCCAGCAGATGCAGCAATTCGGCGGCCTGACGGTCGTCGCTGTCGTTCATACTTGCTGCTCCTCACTATGCGCCTCGCCATGTTCATCACCATGTTCATCACTACGTCGCACTTCCCACTCCAGGCGCATGCCGATTTCTTCATTGATCAGCTGTATCGCCAGATCCGCGATGTCACCGCCACCTGCCAGTTCGCTTTTCATCACTGGCAGTACCTGGTCCGCCACGTACTGAAGCAGCTCAATGGTGCGTTCAGCACTGTAGCGTGCAGGGTCATCCAACGTCGGAGAGGTCGCCTGGGCCAAGCGTGCGCTCAGTGAATCCCCTTGTCGTTTTGCCGCGTGATTGCCCACCACTCGGGTGAAGATCGTTTCTCCATCCCCAGCGGCGGGCTTGATCGCTCCGCTTTCCCGAGGATCTGCTACGGCCTGATCATGAAGGCGGTAGCTGTTGATATCGCGATCGGCACTGACTTTCATGGCGTCATGGACTCACTCATGGGGGCATGGGCTTACAGTGTCAGGAACATCTCATCCTCGCCTCGGCGCAGGGTGAGTCGATCATTGGCAATCTCGGCAAGTACCCATCCCTGCTGCAAGGCGGCGCCGGGATATAGACGCTCTCCGTTGTCGCCGATGACATAGGGGTTGTCCCCCAGCCACACGGCCTGGAAGCGGAAGTCCGGATGGTCGGGTGTGACACCAGGCATGGCATTGCTGATCAGAACCTGGCGGCTGCCATAGCTCTCGTCGAACCAGCGTTGCACAGCCTGCCAGTCAGCATGCTGGTGCGGTGCGAACTCTCCCGATACGACCAGGTGATTGCCTGCATCCTCTACCTGCAGGTCGTTGAGGCCAGCTTCCGTCAGCCGGTTCTGCAACGCCTCGGCAGGTGACCGGCTCAGGTCGGCCAGCATTAACGTGGCATCTGCTGTCTGAGGGTGCAGCATGGCGGTTGTCTGCAGGGCTGTGGCCGTAATCGTGGCGCCTGCCTTGCCGCCAGCACCGAAGAATCCAGCACCGAGCACGCTCAGCACCACCACTGCCAGCACCGTGGCAATGGCATTGCGCTTCAGGTGTGTGGCATCGCGCTGTTGGGATGAACGACGCGGCAGCAGACGCTGCAAGCGCGCACGCCAAGCATCGGATAGCGGTATCTTGGCCAGCCAGCCACTGACTGTCAGGGCGGCTGCAGCCAGCGGGCGTCGTAACGGTGCCAGGCCCCGTTGCGATAATGTTCGGCCCTTGGCCAACAGGGCGGGTACGCTCTGGCGCGTGGCTCGCCAGGCAGGCTCAATGGTCTCCCACACCAGACGCATGATGGGAGGCAAGGACAGCTCAGGTTGGGAGAGCTGCAGCTTGGCATCCCCCATTTCGAACGTGACCGGCAGATTGGTGCGCCATCCGGTTCCTTGTGTGAGCACCTTGCCTCCGACGGTGACATCGCCACCGGTCGCTTCGATGGCGACCATACGGGCATGGAAGCGCAAGGTGACATGCTCGGCTGCAACGCCCGTATCGCTGAGCATCACATCCGACTGGGAAGAGGAACCGATCCGGCAGACGGGTTGTTCCACCGGAATCGTCACACCCCGATGAAAGCCGTCCGTCACCTCCAATGTCGAGTACACGTCGGTAACCGGAGCGAACAGAGAACGAAAGGATGTCATGAAGGCAGTAGACATGAACGTGTACCTAACCCAACACCCCCCTTGCCGGCTGCTGTCATGCCTCGACAGCAGCCGGCAAGGGGAATGAAACGATTGTCAGGAAGCCTCCGGCAGCGCCAGAAAGCCACCGGCCGCTGCCGGTGGCTGATATCGGCAGTTGTTCAGGCACAAGCTGCGTGGGCATCCACCGATGTCGACAGCATCAGTTGTTGGGACGTGATGATCTGGCAGTATCGACCTCGGTGTTTCCTTCGGTCTTGGCCTTGCTCACTTCCATGGATTTCTTGGCGGCCTCATCAAAGACCTGCTTGAGCTGATTGACGTCGATGCCACCGCCAGAATCACCAGCTCCTTCAACCTGTTCCTTCTTGTGTTTCAGGGAAAACATGGCCATCTCACTTCTCTCCTTTTGAGTGGTTTGGAGTACTGCTATCGACAAGAAGGGAGCCTTGAAAGGCTGATCCCTTTCATCGTTTCTTGCCTAGTGGTTTCCAGAAAACCGAAGTTACGGACTACTGCGTTCCTACAAAGTAGAAGAAAAACTGCATGGAGCAATACTTATATATGTAATATTGTGTATATAATATATGTGTTATGTTAACAAGTTGATATATAAGAACTTTATTGTATCATTGCACTTTTTTGTTCATAGTTTACTTAGGGGTTTTTGGCGACACTTCCTGTTTTTTCATGATAATGAAACAAGACTGAAATGCAGTCTGAGGGTCATCTCGTGTCGTCGTCGTAGGCTTTCCATATCACCTGCAAGTTACTGTCTTGTGTCTTTTTTCTTACGACTAAATGTTAATGTTCTATTGTCGTGAATATCAGAAAGCGCCATAGTTCGGAGCAAATAAAATGCCAAAAGCCTCCCATGAATATCTTCATGGGAGGCTTTCTGACGTTTCAACTTGTCAAATTTGGTAAAACAGCAATTATTCAGGCTGTCTTGCGGGGGAAGTAGATACGATCACCGACCCTGAGTGCCGTAGGGTCAACGATATGTTCCATATTCATGGCCACGACGTCTGCCACGTCGTGATATCCCTGACCGGTGATGATACTGCCCAGCGATGTCTGCCCGGGCTGTACATCGATGGCATAGTAATCGCGATGATTCTCGAAGGCTGGATTGATGCGATGGCCTAGGCCGACCACATGTTCCAGCGGCTCTGGCGACGGAGGTACCATGCCTTCATTGGCGGCAGGGTCGTCATCCTCTGAGCCGGGTGTTGTTGCTTCGTTACCCGTCTCGTTTGTCGAAGATGAGCCATTTTCCGCCGTTGCGGGTGCTGCGTTCTCCTTGCCCTTATCGTTGTCGAGTTCGTCAACCAGCCATTCCCACTCTGGCAGTGAGTCATCCTCGAATAGCCACTTCCTGGCATCGAGCAGGAGGGGAAGCGCCATGCCTAGCGCAAGCGTGACACCCACTCCCGTCCAGATGCGGTTTCCGTCGGCGGCCAGGCGATTACCATCGGTCAGCTGACGGAATGGTCCATGGCGAACATCGGCATCCACCCAATTGAGCCGCCGGCTGGCCAGGTCGATGAAGTACATCTGCAACGCGGTACCGGCAGCCAGGGTCGATCCGGCAAGCGTATTGCCTTGCATGAACTGGTTGACCGACTCCGTTCCGGTCAAGGCGGCCATGGGAATCGTGGTCAATGGATAGATCAGGCGCATCGGCCAGCTATGGCTGGGATCGGTGTTGTTCTTCCAGGTCTTGACCATCGAAATCGTGTCATCGCGCAAGCCTTTGATGCCGTAGTAGGACAGGCCTATCTGGAAGGGTAGTGCCGCCAGGTTGGCTCCCCCGGCCACCCAGTTGCCTTCCGCCAGGGAGCCTGCGGCGCTGTGCAGCGTCAGGGCGGCCCAGGGTGGCGTCATGATGCCGTAGAGGTAGGAGCCAAGGAAGGTGCTGGTGCCGGTCAGCTTGTTGACCAGCGGCAGCGACTTGAGATCGACCCTGGCCAGGCCAGTCCCCAACTTGACGGCGGCGCTGCCTGCCAGTACCACGTTGGCCGCCAGGAAGCCGGCCAGCCCAGCCTTGTCGACGATCTGGAGTGCCAGTGGGTAGCTGGAGTCGAGCAGGCCTCCGTTCATCAGGTAGTGCCAGGAGACGGCATCATTGATCATGTGCGTCGTCAGGATCGCGCTATTGAAGGCGATGCCTTTCCAGGTGCGTGGTTCCATTGGGTTGACGGTCAGTGCATCATCGCCGGCAATATTGGCCAATTCAGAACGGTAGTTGTTGACCTGTTCCTGGATCGCCGCTTTCTTGGCCTGCTCTGTCCAGCCGCGCTGCTGGCTTTCCGGCGTGACGGGGAGATTGTCGAGAAGTTGATAGCGTCCCCATAAGCCCTCGATCAGCCCGGTCACCTGGGAAACCTGCTCGTTGTTCAGGTTCAATGCCCTGCGCGAAGCGATGATGCGACTAGCTTCCCAGTTGAGCATTTGGGCGTTCAGCTCGCCATTATCCATCGCGGCATTGTGGAGCCTCAGCTTTTCATCGAAACGTGCCTTCCCGGCATTCAATATGCCGCGGGCAATGAACCCCGGGCCATTGAGCAGCAGGCCGGGAGCATTGTCGGGCCCGACAAAGTCCGAATATGACGAGCTGTCTGATTGCGCTGGGCGTTGTACCAGTTCACTGGGCTTGCCAAAGCTGGCCGCGCTATGCACCAGCCCCATCGAGCCGAGTACTGTCCCGGCGGCCAGGCCTGTTGCAGTTCGCTTGCGTGCGGGGGATGAACTGTTGTCCGCAGGTCGGTTGGTTGCTGATTGCACGGGAGCATCTGGGTCTGTGACCAGCGATACGCGAATATGATCGCCGTCGGGCAGCTGGGCGGCGGCTTCGGGCGACAGCGCTTGCTCAAGCACGCTGCGGGGCAGGAGTACGGTATCAGGTACTGCATCTTTATTGGCATGGCGATCGTAGGGGGAGGAGATGACCCTACGCTTTGACTGGCCAATGACAGAAGACCTGTCTGCTACGACCCCTGGCAGGTGAACCACGGTTCCCTGGCCATCCTGGCTGAGCGTGATTTCTCCATGGACAGTGTTCGAGCCTGACTCCGCAGTCGCTTGCGTGGCTGCGGGTGCGTTTTCCTCATTGGCTGGATGCACCACGGGTGTTGTCTGTGTGGCTTCGCTGGCTTGAGGCGGTGTTGTCGTTGCCTGATTGGCCGCCAGTGTCCACTGTCCATTGTCATGAAGAGCAAAGGGCAGGCCGCCACCCTGTACCTGTGCACGGAAATCGCTCACACGTTTATCGCTGAGCACGATGAAGTGGGTGTCATTGCCGACATTGAGTGCGCGTGGTGTGGCATCACCAGAGGTGTTGGTAATATGCAGCTGCTGTTGCCCATTGCTGCCTGATGCCAGGGAAAGACGCACACTGTCTTCCGGGCGGGTCGATGGCCATACGATACGCCCATCAGCGTTGACCCGACCGCTCTTGGGTACGGTGCCGCCCTTGACGACCTGGTTGCCGCTGTCGATGCCAGGGTTGGACGAGCGAACGATATGCACGAACTGCCCTGGCGGCAGGCTGCCGTCCTGTGATGCCTGGTTGAGGGCATCCAGGTCGCCGAGACGATAGAGTCGTGGCATCCCTTCGGGAGGCGTGCTGACCTGCTGTGTACGAACAGGTTGTGTGTGAACAGATTGTGTACCGGACGCTTCGGAGATAGACACTGGTGAAGCATCAGGCAGTCTGGCTGGGTCCTTGAAGTTCGGATTGTAGACGGGGGCTCCAACATAGTTGCCATCGGCATCGACGCGTCGAGCCGACAGGATGTCCTGTCCCGCGATACCGTCTGTGAACCTGACCTCATAATGGTTGATATCGGCCTGACGTTGCGGTGTGTTGTCGCCCGGCGGCCTGGCGGGCAGTGAACTGAACATGTCGCCATCGGAAACATCACGCACGATGGTGTAGACCCATGAGTCGCCATCCTGGGCTCTTTCGTTGGCCCACCAGCGTGCTTTTCTTGCCGACAGGCTTGTTGAGACGCCTGACTCGGGGTCGACAGAATTCCTTGGCTGGAAACCGGAATCAAAGACGCTGTCGGGACCACGGGTGTCTCCACGGAAGACAGCAGTCGACTCGGTATGGGAAGGGTTCATGTCTCCCATGAGGCTCGACAGCCTGGGCCGGATCACCGAGGGTTCCAACAGCGCTTCTGCCGTATTCTTCAGGGATACCGAGCGCGACCTTTCGTGCCACGCCTCCCAGTTTGATCTCTGTGCCGGTTCAGGAGGCGCTGGCCAGGCCTCAAGCTGCTCACGAGACAGCAGCAGAAGGTGCCACGACTCGATGTTCTGACGCTCAGCGACACTCAGCGTAGCAATGTCTTCTGGCGACAATTGTCTCAGGGCTGCTACTGCCTGCAAGTCGGCATCATTGACCCAGGAGGGGAGCCCTAGCTCTTCGCGAATCGCGGCAGCCTCCAGGTTGTCCTTCTTGGGCCAGAAAGGAAGACTGGATCCACCGCTCTGCTCCTCTCCCTGAGTGATGCGCTGCTGCCAGGCTTCTTTGAGAGAAGCGAACATTTCGCTACCCAGAGTGCTGGAGGGGTTCGAGGCGTCGCGTATCCACGGCATGACATAGGCTTCACCTGTCTGTGGATCGCGATAGAAAATATGGGTCTTGTCAGCGATGCCTGGCTCATTGCCGCGTGGGCGCGGGCCGATATCGGGTTGCAGGTAGACATGCTCGGTACTCTCGGGAGGATTGCCGAGAATCCTGGCGTCGATGACGTTACCGCTTTCGTCATGCAACTGCAGATTGCTGCTGGAGGTGGTGTCGGTCCCGTTGCTGCGGCTGGGGCGCGTCGTCCACAGGCCGTGGGCACCCATCCCGGTACCGGCAAAACCGGTGGTCAGGCCGACGATGGCATCGGTCAACTGCAGTCCCGACATCTGGCTGCCATCGGTAATCAGACTCTTGGCCGAGTAGCCCATGAGGGGGACGCCGGTGGCGATCGCGGCCCAGTCAAAACCCCGTGCCACTCGGTTCAGGGCTCCTCCACTGCTCATGAAGGTTGTCGCAGCTTCGGCCACATTCGAGCCTGGTTTGACACCGCCGATGCTGGCCAGGAAAGCCTGTCCCCGTGTTATCTGGACGCTGGAGTTCGCTGCACTGAAGGTGCGCGCCATGCCGATGGTGCGGAGACCACTGGAAAAGATAGGGAAGGCGGTGGTGGCGACGGAGAGGTAGTTGAGACCAGATTCCAGGTCGTTCCAGTCGCCGCCATGATTGATATGATCAATCTGGTTGACGATCGCTCGCCCGCCCAGATAAGCGCCACCGGCGAAGGCCAGTGGCGCAGCCACCGGGGCCGCTGGAGTAAAGGACAGAACAGTGGCGATACCGGTGCCGATACCGACCAGAGGGTCGACGATGCTGTCCAGCGCTGAGGTCTCATGCGCATCCACGACTTCCAGGTCGAACTTGCCACCTTCGGAGGACATTTCCAGGTCACGTGGTGCGACCAGCTTGCCGTCGTCGCTGAACATCTGGTTGTTGTCGCGGAAGTCCTCGAGATCCGAGTAATGCTTGCCGCTCATGTCGACGTAGCGAACCTCACCGTCGTCCCCCTGGACGGCAATCAAGTCGACCTGGCTGACACCATTTTCCTCATCGACATGAAACATCGGCACGAAATTGATCTGAGGGTCGTCGCCGCCGATGTCATGTATCGATTCCAGTACCTCGTCCAGCGCCTCACTGCTTTCATCAGTGTTGCGGTTCAGGCCGAATCTCTCATCGAGCATCGGCTCCAGTTCATTGTTCTTGTAAGTGGTGAACTCGTTGTCATACCCCTGTTCTGCCAACTGCTGGAACTTGGGTTGATAGAGATCATCCAGAGCCTGTTCGCTGTTGTCTTCGAGGGCACCAAGTTCCAGGCGGTTGTCGAAGTCCATACTGGACTCGCCCATGCGCTGGGCAGGCTGCTCGGCCATCAGCGTGGAACGCTCTGAGGCCTGCGTCAGGCCCTGGCGTATATCGTCGAGTGCCTGGTCGTCAGCTCGGGCGGCTTCCAGGGCGATGGTGGTGATGGCGATATCGGGATGTACCCAGCGAGTCTCGCCATCGATCTCGATGCCCACAGGCTGGTCGCTGGAGCTCAAGGCAGCCAGCAGTCCTTGGTCGTCAAAGGTGTCCTTGACGTCCTGGGTGACCCATACGGGCTGTTCGTCGGTGCCGATGTTCTGGGGTTCGCTGCCATCGGGGAAAGCATCCTCGGGGGCTTCCGTGGTGCCTTCGCCATGCGTGTCGAACAGCTTGTCCAACTCGGTCTCGAGCTCGGAGATGTTGTCGGCCAGATCTTCCTGACGGATGCCGAAGTCTTGCTCCAGGGTATCGAACAGCGCGGATTCGGCGTTCGACACTTGCTCGTGTGCGCCCTGACGATTGTCCAGATGTTCAAGCCAGTTCGCGGTGACCTCCGGATCACGGTTTTCTTCCCAGAACTCGCTCATCTCTTCGGGGGCGAGCTGTTCTTCCGTGGTGCCGTGCTCGAAGTGAGTGGTGACCCAAAGGCCGTCCTCGCGTTCTTCGATGACCTGCTGACCGGTGAACTCGCCCAGGTAGTCACCACTTACCCGGCTGAATTCCTTGCCTTCCTCGTTCAAGCCCTTGTCTTCATTGAAGGCTTCGAGCAGATCATCACGGATATCGTAGGTGTCGGACTGTAGCTGGGCCTGGTCGCTGCGGGCATGGTGATACTCGGAATAGGCCTGAGCGACATCGACCTGATTGCTGCTGTCTTCCTGTTGTTGCTGGGCTTCCTCTAAGGCAGCCGTGAGTTCATCGTGTTGCTTGCTGCCAGGCTCGGCTTCGGCCAGTTGCTGTTCATGAAAACCGACGCTGTAGTCGGCCATGAAGCTGTTGCCCTTGGCGTTATGCAGCCCCATGTCGTAGAACAGCGAGTCGACGTTGGTCAGTGCGGCATCACGCTCGCTCTGTTGGCGCTCGTACTGGTCCTGCATGAGCTTGAGGTCGTCCGGGGTATCGTCCGCGGTGCAGACACCCTGAACCGTGATATCAGGCACGTTGTCGCTGGCGGAAATCGCCTCGTCCAACAGGTCCTGGGCATCGGCGTATTCGGTGCTGGCGTTGCCGGCCTGTTCTACCATGGCCTCGGCATCATCCAGGCGTTCCTGAGCATCGGCCAGGCTGCCGGAAGGCTTCTCTGGACATACCCATACCAGACCATGGGGCGCCAGGGCTTCGTCGAGAATCTGCTGGGCGCGGTCAAGCGCTCCGTCGTAGTCGCTATCCAGGGCGTAGACATCCAGCTGTGCCTGGCTGGCCTGGAATTCCGAGCCGGCTTCGAGCTGCTCGGCAATCAGTTCGTTCAGCTCCAGCGTGGCCTGGGCGACAGCGGAGTCCATCCACACACCGTTCATCGGTACCCAGGTGCCACCCGAGGGGGGAGCTTCCGTCGGGGGATCACCGTAGGGGTCTTCCAGCGTGACGTTGTTCTCGGGTTCTACGCCGGTACTGTCGTCTCCGTACTCTTTCTGGTACTCCTCTAGCGCTTGATTGAGTTCCTCCGTCTTGTCATCGACGGATGACTGCAGGTCCTCGATGCGCTCTCCTGCCATCATGCCCTCGATGGCGGTCTGGACGACTTCGGCGGCGCGTGCTTCGGCGCCGTCCTCGCTATCGGGGTTGATTTCCATCAGCGTGTCGGCAAGCGCGGCCTCGGGAGTGCCCTGTTCGAGGTCGATCTCGGTGCCGTCTTCATCGCGACGCAAAGTCAGGTCGCCGTCGGGATGTGTGGTCAGCGTATAGCCGTTGTCGGTGATGGACGTGGTGGTGTTGCCATCGGCATCCACATCGGTCGTGGTCTCGCGCCCGTCCTTGCGCGTGACAGTCTCGCTGCTGCGGCCATCGCTGTACTCGGTGGTGCGAGTTTCGGTGCCGTTGCTGTCGATGGCCAGTGACGTCTCGGGGACCGTGCCGCGCCCACTGCTGTGGCTGGCGATGATGTCCTCGGCATCTTCAGCGCCGACGATCTCGGTGGTGTACTGCTCTCCGCCATTGGCCAGCTCATCAGTGCGTGTCTCGACGACATAGCCGGCGGCACGCAACTGGGCTTCCACCTGGGCTTGAGTCAGATCATTCTGTTCCGCAATCGCCTCGATGCTCTTGCCATTGGCCACCGCAGCCACGATGTCATCGATGCCTTCTCGTGTGATGCCCTGGCTATCGTCCAGCTCGGTGCGTGTGCCGTCTTCGTCGATGATCGTCGTCGTGGTCTTGCCATCGTCAGCGGTGACTTCCTCGACTGTCACGCCATTCTGTTCATAGGTGACCGTGGTGGTCTTGTTGCCCTCGGCATCCTCGACGGTCGTGGTCTCACGTCCATCCGTTTCGGTGACGGTTTCCGTGGTACTGCCATCGGCATGCTCGGTGGTCGTGGTCTTGCGGCCATTTGCCTCGGTGACGGTTTCCGTGGTGCTGCCATCGTCATTCTCGGTGCGCCGGGTCTCGTTGCCATCCTTGTCGGTCACCACCGACGTGGTAGTGCCGGAAGGCCCTGTTTCGTGACTGACGATCTCATCACCACTGTCTTCTTCGGTAATGCTTACCGTCGAGGTGATGGCAGGACCTTCTCCCTCGCTACCCGTTTCGTATTCGTAGCCGGCAGCCTCGACCTGGGCGATCACCTGCTCGGGTGACAGGCCCTGGGCTTCAGCAATTTCCTCGATGCTCTGGCCATCGGCAATGCCTTCGACGATATCGTTGATCCCCTCGCGAGTGGTGTCTTGGTCGGGTTTCAGCTCCGTGCGCCGACCTTGCTCATCGAACACTGCTGTGGTGGTCTCGCCATCGGCAGTGGTGATCTCTTCGACCACCACTCCGTCCGGCTGTTGGGAGAATTCGTGCGTGGCAAGCGTGTCACCGCTTTCCGCGTCGCTGAACTCGATAGTGATTTCCTGGCCGTCATCGGACTGTGTGGCGTCGACGTCCAGGCCATTCGACTCGAGCTGTTCGATGACGACATCACGGCTGATGTCGTAGTCCGCGGCCACCTCGTCGATGCTCTTGCCGTCGGCAATATCCGTGGCAAGCGCCTCAGCGTCTTCTGTGTTTAGGCCATTGCCGTTATTGGTCCCTGAATTATCGACCTGAGTGACATCAAACGTCGGCCCTTGGCCGCTGGTGTCAAGCAGTGGGTACTGGGCCTGGAAGGGATCGTTGTCCAGATAAGATTGGTTGGCCTGTTGAGCCAGAAACGGTTGTGAATAGACGCCCAGCCCCTCGCCATTATTCAAAGGTGGTTGATAGTGGAATACCGGTGCCTGGAATCCCCCGTTCCAGGCCGGTGTGGCATCAAGGGCCGGGGTATATCTCGGTGTTGGAGGCGGCGGCGGAGGGCTCTGAATCTTGCTGAAAATGGCAGCACCGAGGATCGAGGCAAAGGCATCCGCAGGGTCAGCTTGAGTAAACTGACGAATGTTTCGAATTAGATTGATCACCGCAAGCTCCTTCCTCTAGCCTCTGGCGGGGGAGGTTGTTGTTAACCAGCATTTTGGCCTTGCGACCCACATGAAGGTGGGAAGTGCGTATCCGTGTCGGGCACACGGGTAGCCCTAACTAACACGGATAGCCCTGACTATCGCTCGTCGACTTTTGAGACAAACCCTAGGCAATTGGGAACACCTCCCTCCAGAAGGAGGGAACATCTGTCTCAATCTAGTCATGAAAATGAAACAGAATGTGAAATTTGGTTTTTAATTGTCATCTTCTGGTCATCGTTATCATGTAAGGGGTTCCATCTCTTTCTTTTCCTTCAGGAAGATTTTTATGCTGATCGATATGTCCATTGGTAGTGTTTCAAGCTGTGATGCACCCTTGGACTTGCTGCTGGAAGCCGATCCGTCTCTGGAGTGCATCAAGCGTTATCTTGATGATTCGACGTGCTGGGTTGCCTGGTCAGGCGAACAGGCTGTGGGGGTGTATGTCATCCAGGATATGGGTGATGACATCCATGAGTTGATGAACATCGCCGTAGCGCCGGGGCACCAGGGACAGGGCATTGGGGCGAAGCTGCTGGAACACGCGATCGAGTTCGCCAGGCAGCAGGGGGCTCGTCGACTCGAATTGGGGACGGGCACGTTTGGCTACCAGTTGGCTTTTTATCAGCGCGCAGGGTTTCGGGTCATGGCGGTAGAGAGGGACTATTTCCTGACCCATTATGACGAGCCGATTCATGAGCACGGCATTCAGCACAAGGATCGATTGCGGCTGGCGGTGGAGTATGGGAAGGCTGGGCACGAGGAAAAGTGATCACCGTTTGCCCTTGAGAGTGATCCCTCCTACACCTGAATAAGATCAAGCCATTAGGCTCAACAATGTGGAAGACGGTACTCGCCAGCCGGAGCAACCGGCGCCGACCGATCTTCATCCTTCGCCTCGAGGGATGCGGGGAATGCTGCGCTTTGTGGGGCTGGTGGTGCTGGGAGGGATCATCGGGGGAGTGGCGGCACTTGCCGCGGCGGGTTTTGTTGCCCTGGTGCTGTGGCTGAATGATGTCCTGTTGATGTCTCCTCGTGGGCGCATGATGTTCGCGTACCCTGAATGGCTGGTGGTGACAACGGTGCTAGTCCCGGTTGTCGGGGGAATCATCGTGGGGCAGCTGCATCGTGCCATACCTGAGCGTCGGCCCCATGGCCCGGCTGATGTGATTGCGGCAGTACAGACACGTCGTGGACGGCTACCGTTCAAGGCGGGTGTGTTATCCATGCTGAGCGCTCTGGTGTCACTTGGTAGTGGGGCTTCGGTAGGACAATATGGTCCGCTGGTGCATATGGGCGCGAGCCTGGGATCGTTGGGTGCCAGGGTACTGCGCCTGGGGCGTTCCGACGATAACGTTGCCATTGCTTGCGGCGTGGCAGCCGTGATTGCCACAGCCTTTCACGCTCCACTGGCCGGTATCGTGTTTGCCCATGAAGTGATACTTCGCCACTACGCGTTGCGTGCATTCTCTCCTGTCGCTGCAGCCGCTATTGTCGGTTATGTCATTGCCAATGATGTGCTGGCTCAGGGGGCACTGTTTCATGTCAATGATACGGCCGTTCCGCATGCTTGGGAGTTTGGCCTGTTCATCATCATCGGTGGTTTTGGTGCTCTGGTGTCCGGGGCATATATGCATGCCATTCTCGCCGTCGGGCGCTGGGCGGGCCGTCTTCCCTTGATACCCTCGTTACGCCCCGCAGTAGCAGGGGCCATGCTGGGCCTGATGGCGCTTTGGGTGCCCGATATCCTGGGCATGGGCAAGGAGACCTTGCGCTTTGCCACCATCGCAGGCGCCTTTGGTAGTGTTGAGCTGGCTATTGTGCTGCTGCTCAAGATTGCCGCTACGGCACTGTGCCTGGGCATGGGCTTCGGGGGCGGTGTATTTAGTCCCGCATTGGTAATTGGCACCTTGTTTGGGGCGCTGTGCGGCACGTTGGCGAGTGCTACCGGGCTGGCAACGGATACTTATGTATTCTACGCCGTATGCGGCATGGTGGCGGTGACGGCACCGGTCATCGGTGCTCCCTTGACGACCTTGCTGATTGTCTTCGAACTGACAGGCAACTATGTGCTGACGACGGCGGCACTGGCCAGCGTTACCCTGGCCAGCCCGATTGCGGCACAGTTGTTTGGCCGTTCATTGTTTGACATCCAACTGGCCGAGAGAGGGCTGGACCTCTCGGCGGGTCGCAGTCAGGCGGTGCTGAAAGGTGCACGACTCAGGCAATTGCTTAGCCATGATTGTGTGACCCTGCATCCCGAACAATGCGTGAATGATGCGATATCGTTGCTCAGCAATAGTGGCCATACCGAGGCGCATCTGGTCGATGATGGACAGCATTACCAGGGCAGCGTGACATTAGTCCAACTGGAAACCATGCGCAGCAGAGGGTGGGGGGATCACCTGCTACGCGATTGTCCTCGTGAACCTCGCCCGGTGCTTGGCCCCGAGACTTCGGTCTGGACGGCCATGCAGTACCTTCAAGAAGTGACCGGCGAAGCCATCGCTGTGGTTGATGACCACAATGAAGATGCTTTCCTTGGTGTGGTCTACGAAACCAGCATTGCCCGTGCCTATCTGAACTACAGCGCAGAATTGCGCCGGGAGGAACACGGTGTGGGGTAAGCGCAGAAGGCATTGCCAGTACAGGACGCATTGCCAGTACAGGACGTATCGTCAGTGCGTGGGCATGCTGCTGGCTGCCGTTGTGCTGCTGTCCTCGGCATTACGTGCAGACGAAGTCGCGGATTCTGCGGTGTCATCGGCTGCTGCCACAGAGCTGGTAGTGCTCAGTTGGGGAGGCGCCTATGAGCGTGCACAACGACGCGCCTTGTTCGAGCCATTTACTGCAGCTACCGACATTCCTGTGCGGGTGCTGCAATATGATGGCGGGATAGGAGGCTTGCGCCAGGCCGTGGCAGAGGGAAGGGTGCCCTGGGATGTCATCGACATGACACGCAGTCAGGCCAAGGAAGCATGTGGCGAGAACCTGCTGCAGCCTCTTTCCTGGTCATTGCTGGCGCCTGCGCCTGATGGTTCGCCTGCGCAACGAGACTTCATCGAAGGTGCTCTGGGTCGCTGTGCCATCACCCATTCGATCTTTGCCACGGTGGTGGCCTATCGTCGAGATGCCTTTCCTGGATATCGCCCGACCAGGATTGAGGACCTGTTCGATCAGCAGCGTTTTCCCGGGCCTCGTGCATTGCAGCGCACGCCAGCCGTCAACCTGGAGTGGGCGTTGCTGTCCTATGGTGTTCCCCGGCAGGAACTCTATCAACTGCTGAGCACACAGCGGGGCTTGTCGTTGGCCCTGCAGCGGATTGCCGAACTCGAGGATCTGCAATGGTGGGAGGCTGGCGATACTCCCGTACGCCTTTTGGCCGAACAAAAGGTCGTGATGGCCTCGGGCTACAATGGGCGCTTTTTCGACGCCATCGTCAATCGCGGTTTACCTATCGAAATACTGTGGGATGGCCAGGTCCAGGAGCATGAGACCTGGGTGATTCCACAGCATGCTCCGCATCCTGACATGGCGCGGGCGTTCATTCGTTTTGTCGCCACCAGCCAGCGTCAGGTTGCACTGGCCCAGTTGATTCCCTATGGGCCATCGCGCCACTCGGCAACGCTCCAGATTGGTTCCGATTCTGATAGCGGTGTGGATATGCGCCTGCATATTCCGACATATCCATTGAATGCCGAACGTGCCATCACTCAGGACGATGACTGGTATGCCAATACCTATCGACGCATCAGTGAGTATTTTCATGCTGCACTGTTGGATGGTGAGGAGCAAAGCTCAATTGACAGTCCCGGATCCGGACAACCATAGTGATGATAGTGAGAAAGCTAATAATAAAATTCACTGAAAATGCGAGGCGTCCATGAAAGGTATAACAACATCCCTGTTTCGCAGCGTTACCGTCGCCGCTGTCGCCCTGGTAGGTAGCAGCCTTTCAACAACCGTTTCGGCTCAAGACCCTTATACCGTTGGGGTCGAGGCTTCCTTCCCGCCATGGGCATATGTAGAAAGCGGAGAATTCAAGGGAATCGCTATCGATGCCATGCAGGCGATAGCCGATGAAATGGGCATCGACATTCAGTTCCAGGACATGCCTTTTCCCTCACTGATTCCTGCATTGTCAGCAGAGAAGATCGATATTCTGGCGACGGGGTTGACCGTCACCGAAGAACGTAGCAAGGCGATCGATTTCACCATTCCCTGGTGGGAAACGAATGATGTCGTGCTGGTGCCAGAAGATTCCGATCTCAATGTCTTTACCGCTGTCTGCTGTGGCGCGCGTATCGGCGTGCAGGGCGGCTCTTCTCAGCAAGCCTGGATGGAAGAGAACGTCGTCGGCAGCGATATCGATGTCGAGCTGGCCAAGTACGACAGTTATGTCACTGCTGTAGACGATATGGCGATTGGCAGAATCTCTTCCGTCATTGTCGATGACACTTCTGCCCAGGAATATATCAACGCGGGCAAAGCGATAGAAATAGCCGGCAAGATCTATATTCGTGCTCCTCTGGCACTGGCGGTATCCAAGGGCGATCCCCAGGATATTCTGGCCTCCCTGAACCAGGGCATCATGGCGATATATGAATCCGGCAAGTGGCAGGAAATCATCAATCACTATATTCCCGGCATCACGCCTCCCGCCATACCCGGGAACATGCCAGATTTCGTCGATACCTATGCCAAGCCTGTGGCGGGCCTTCCGGAACTGGGCAACGAATAAAAGGATGTGAAGGGGCAGAATCTTCCCATTCTGCTTACCCCATCGTTGTTTCCAGATCCCGAGGAGGCGTATGGATATCTATGATGTCTTGATACGTGACTTTCCCTTTCTACTGAAAGGGTTGGGCGTCGCTATCGTGCTGCTGGCTGCCCTCCTGGTGATCGGCTTTGTGCTGGGAATGAGCATCTGCCTGTTACAGCTCTATGGTCCGAAAACACGGTTATTGCAGTGGCCCTTGTTGCTGTATGAACGCGTGTTTCGTGGTGTGCCGATCATCATCATGCTGTTCATCTTCTATTACGGTATTTCCGGGGTCTATGACATTTCGGCGTTTGCTGCGGCCATTCTGGCGATGGGGTTGCGCTCGGCCGCCTACCAGTCGCAGATATTTCGCAGTGCGTTCCAATCGGTACCCGCCGGTCAGATGATGGCTGCCAGGGCCATGGGAATGTCCAAGGCCAAGGCGATACGCCATATCATCTTCCCACAGGCGGCGAGACACGCCATCGGCCCGTGGACCAATGAGTTTTCCTCCGAGATCAAGGAAACCTCGCTGGCCTATGTCATCGGTGTCGTGGAACTGACCCGCCAGGCTCACTACATCATTACCAGCACCCAAGGCAATGTGCTCATCGTGTTTGCCGTGGTGGCGTTGCTCTACTTTGTCCTCAATCGGGCAGGTAACAGCCTGCTCTACGCCTATGAACGCAAGTTGGCGGTGCCTGGTTTTGAAAAATAAGACAAGAGATAGGCTGCAATGACTGACGACTTGATCCTGGACGTGCAGGGCGTAACGAAGAGCTACGATGGCCTGGAGGTGTTGAAGGGCATCGGCTTTGGCTTGCGCAAGGGAGAGACCAAGGTCCTCATCGGCCCTTCTGGCTCAGGAAAGAGTACGTTGTTGCGATGTATCAATTACCTGACAAGGCCTGATGCAGGTCGCATCTTCCTCTCGGGGGAGGAAGTGCGGGAAGGCAATATCGATGCCATGCGCGCTCGCATGGGGTTCGTATTTCAGGACTTCAATCTGTTCTCGCATCTGACGGTGCTCGACAACGTCAGAATCTGCCAGATCAAGGTCAGTGGCATTGATCGCGAAACAGCAACGCAGCGTGCACAGCAGGAACTCGCGCGAGTGGGGCTGGGTGACAAGGCGGCAGCCTATCCGGCAGAGCTTTCCGGAGGCCAACAGCAACGTGTATCGATCGCCCGGGCATTGGCCATGGATCCTGATGTGCTGCTGTTCGATGAACCGACTTCTGCGCTTGATCCTGAGCTGACCAATGAAGTGATACGGGTCATGCAGCAATTGGCGCGCGATGGCATGACCATGGTGGTAGTCACTCATGAGATGAGTTTTGCCAGGCAGGCCGCCGATGAGCTCATTTTCATGGAGAACGGCCATATCGTTGAGCAGGGGCCTCCTGGCAATCTCTTCAGTCATGCGGCCAGTGAGCGTACCCGCGCTTTTCTCAATGTCATTGCAGAGCATGGGTGAGCCAATGCTGGATTTCATTCGTTTTGGTATCGAGTGGCTGCCTCGCATTCTGGAAGGCGTCCCGGTGACGTTGGCCCTGTGGGCAATTGCCATCAGCCTGGGTTGTGTATTGGGACTGATCCTGTGCTGGGCACGAGTGTATGGCAATCGATTCTGCTATTGGCTCAGTACGGTATATATCGAACTGTTCCGTGGTACACCAATGTTGGTGCAGATGTTCTTCATCTATCTCGGGCTGCCGCATGTCGGCATCGTGTTTGATGCTTTCACTGCGGCAGTCATTGCCATCACCCTCAACAGTGCCGCCTATCAGGCCGAATACTTTCGTGGCTCGGTGCTGTCGGTGCCCAAGGGGCAACTGATAGCGGCTCGTGCCTGTGGCATGAGCCAGTGGCAGGCAATCCGCTACATCATGCTGCCACAGGCGCTGCGGCGGGTGATTCCGCAATGGTCCAATGAAGCGATCATCGAGCTCAAGTTCACCTCGATTGCCTATACCATCGGTGTCGTCGAGATCACCGCCATTGCCCAGGATATCGGCTCCAGGACCTTGGATTTCTTCCAGGTGTTTCTGTGGGCGGGTCTGGTCTACCTGATCCTCACGTCCAGTGTTGCCAGCTTGCTGGGATGGGTGGAACGCAGGACCTACGTTCCCGGCGTCACCACCCATGGTTGATGAAGCGGGGCAACGTTACAGCGCCATGGCGGCTTTCAAGCCATCATAGATGGCTTCTTCGGCGCTTCTTGGAACGAGGCAGTCTCCGATCATGGTAATGGGCAAGCCTGACCATTGCGCCTCATCTTGCGTACTGACACTGGGCGAGCCTCCACACGCCAGCACCAGATGATCGACACTGTCGATGACCATCGGCTCACCGCCAGCGGTGTGATAGAGATAGACGCTGTCGTCGTCCACTCCGAATACTCGGGCATACGTTTTTACCTGGATGCCCAGGTTGTGCAGTCGGGCGGCAGTGGAATCCCGTACATAACTTTGCAGGGCCTCTCCTGCATGCAGGCCATTGACAGCCAGAGTGACGCGAGCTCCTTGCCGGGCCAGAAGTTCGGCGATACCGACTCCGATCCAGTCGCCTTGGGTGTCATAGACCACAATATGGCCGCCTGGTAGCGGCTGGCTGCCCAACAGCTGTGTGGCCTGGCTGATGGGAAGTTCTCCCATGCGTTCGACAGGAGGGTGGTAGGCTGATGCTCCCGTGGCTACCAAGACATGATCAAAGCCTTTCTCCAGCAGTGTCGGTGGGGATTCTCTGCGCTGGGTCACGATCTCGACCTCGCTGCGCTTGAGTTCTTCGATGAGGTTGGTGACAAGTCCGCCAAACTCACTTCGGCCCGGCAGGAGCTGGGCCAGGTTGGCTTGTCCACCAAGCCGCGGGGAAGCCTCGAACAGGGTGACCTGATGGCCTCGTGTGGAGGCGGTGACGGCGGCCTTCATTCCTGCGGGCCCGCCCCCGAGCACGGCGATACGTTGAGGCGTAGCGCTGATACCGATGTTGCGATAGCGCAGTTCTCTGCCCGACTCAGGATACTGGATGCAGGAAATAGGCAGTCCACGATGAAAGTGGCCAATGCATGCCTGATTGCAGCCGATGCAGGCGCGAATGCCATCACTATCACCATGGCGGGCCTTGGTTGGCATGGCGGGGTCGCAGATCAGAGCCCGTGTCATGCCACACATGTCGGCTGCCCCGGAGCGAATCACATGCTCTGCTTCATGGGGCTGATTGATTCTCCCGGTGAGTATGATCGGCAACTGCAACCCGGTCCTCAGTTGCCGGGATTCATCGCCAAGATAGGCAGCGTCATAGATCATGGGGGGCACGATATGCACGGAGCCTCCCAGCGAAGCGGAAGTCCCGGCAACGATACTGGCATAGTCGAGCTTGTCCTGCAGATGCTGCAAGGTAGCGATGGCCTCATCACTGCCCATGCCTTGTTCATCGCGTTCATCGCAGGAGATGCGCAACCCTATGGCCAGCTGTGTTCCGGTTTCAGCGCGAATGGCATCGATGATCTGCTCTACAAATCGCACACGATTGATGAAGCTTCCGCCATATTCGTCATCACGCTGATTGACCAGTGGGCTGAGAAATTGCGCTGGCAGGTAGCCGTGACTGGCAAGGATCTCGACACCCTGAATGCCTGCCGTATGCATGCGGCGCGCAGCAGCGGCGAAGCTGGCAATGATGTCTTGAATCCGCTGCCGTGTCAGCGCTCTTGGCATGACGCGAAAGCGCTCTTGTGGAACCGAGGAAGCAGAATAGGCCACGGGCTTCAAGCCGTCGGCGGATTCCATGATCTCGCGTCCTGGATGAAACAATTGTGCGAAGACCACGCTGCCATGCTGCTGGCACGCCTGGGCGAGGCGGCGATAGCCGGGGATACAGCGATCGTCATTGGCCATCAACAGGTGGGATGTGTAGCGGGCGGTTTCATCAACCCCGGATACTTGAAGAACGATCAAGCCAGTGCCATATCGAGCGCGCTGCTCAAGATAGGCAATCAGTGCATCGTTGACCATGCCGTCCTCTGGCAGGCAGGTATCATGGCCAGTGAAGACGATACGGTTGGCGATCTGGTGTTGCCCGATTGATAGCGGCGACATCAGGTGTGGAAAAAGCTCATGCTGGCTCATTGGCGGACCTCGTTCGGAGAAGACGGCGCAGTGTGCTGAGACTGTGAAGGCGCCTTGCCCTGCAATGAATCAAGTGCTCTGCGGCCATAGGCACGCCGGATGTACCAGAAGGCGAGCAGCCCAACACCGCATACGGACAGGCCATAGCCGATGGACAACAGGGATTCACCGCTAAGCAAGTGGAAGGCGTGCCCCCGAGCAGCGGCATAGGGGAGGGCATAGAACGTCACCAGCAGGATGCTGATGGCAATCCCGGCAAGGATCACCACTAGGGGCCATGCGAGCGTCTTTTTCAGCTCGGTCGAGTCAAGCTCTTCGATGGGAGTCTGATGCAGTGCGTCGAAATAGGCCTGGGCTGCGGGATGCGGTGTTGTCAGCGACGATACGACGACCAGACACGCCAGATTGGCGACGAAGCCCAGAATGAACGGGTCTAGATATACCGGTAGCGACACTATCCCGGCCTGATCCAGCAGCTTGGCAGCGATATTGACCACGAAGCCGGTGGCCATGCCGATGAAGGCCGCTGGTGCGCTGACATTGCGGCTCCAGATGGAGGCAAAGGCCACTGGCCCCCAAGATGAGGCGAACAGCGTTCCTGCGAAATAGGTGATCCACATCACAGCGGGAGGCTGGAAATACGCCAGCAGCAGACTGATGGAAGCGGCGCACAACATGATGAGGCGACTCAGGCGCAGCGACTTCTGCTCATCCTGCTTCGATGTTCTGAGAATGTCATTGGATACGCTGAACCCGATCAATGACAGGAACGTCGAGCAGGATGACAATGCCGCCGCCATGATGCCGGCGATCAGCAGGGTGCCAAGGAATGTTGGCATCATGTTCATGGCGGCCCACACCATGGCTCTTTCTGAGGGAGTTATCTCTGGATTGACCAGATTGATGGCGGCACCACCGAACATCAGCACGACATACAGAATGGCCAGTACCAGCCCTGAAATGCAGGCCGAGCGCATGACCACATGCTCGCTTCTGGC
Organism: Halomonas sp.; assembly: GCF_029263665.1. Taxonomy (GTDB): domain Bacteria; phylum Pseudomonadota; class Gammaproteobacteria; order Pseudomonadales; family Halomonadaceae; genus Halomonas. Next base: position 79,438 of record NZ_JAJUFQ010000013.1, on the reverse strand, counting down.
CATGAGATAACGACTGGTCTGCCATGGACTCACTGCCAGTACCAGTGACCAGGAAGCCCCGAGAACCAAGGCCCAGATAAGTGATTCTCGACCGGATGCCCAGTAGGCACCTTCGCCACTCAGGCCATGCCAGGCAATGATGCCGGGTTTGGGCTCGAAGTTGGCCAGGTCAGCCAGCGTCGAGAACCAGCTTCCATCCTCGCCAAGCAGATAGGGCAGAGCGATGATCGATACCAGTGTGAAGAGCAGGAACATGATGGTGTCAGTCAGCACGACACCCCGTGATCCCGAATAGAGCGTGAACAGCATATAACCTAGCCAGACCAGGATCAGGGCCAGGCCATAAGGGATTTCTGCAACATCGGAAATCAGGATGGAGCCGCCCTGAGTGACGGCGAGGAGGTAGGCTGTCAAGCCGATAACCGTGGTAACACCGGCCAATCTCTGCATGGCCTTGGAATGAAAGCGCCGGGAGAAGAACTCTGGAATGGTCAATGACTTGCTACGCCGGACGAAGCGTCCGAAGAACAGTGCTCCAATGACGTAGCCGCTGGTGTTCACTGCGACCAGAGCGAGCATCAGAAAAGCGTAACCATCATAGGCAAAGCCGGTTTCCGCAAGAAAGGCATTGGTGCTGAGAAAGCTGGCGACAAGCGTACCGACAATCAGCAGGGTTGGCGCACGACGACCCGCGACATAGTAGTCGTCCAGTCCCTGGACCTTGCGACCGGCATAATTGCCGACCAACAGATAGACAATGAGGCTGGCGAGTAACCCCCAGAAGTAGATGTTCATCAGTCTGCCTTTGTAGTAGTTGGATGATGGGCGAGATTTGGATGAGCGAGTGGCGCGTTGAGTATTCTGACGTTAAGCTTTTAGTGAATTTTTACACTATAAATTTCACTGTCAGCGATTTAACTTTAGTTGGAAATTCACTTGTAGAGATTTTTTATCCAGCTATGTCAGACTCTTGGCTTTCAAGACGTGGGGCAGGTACTTCAATGCATAAGGTGAAGAATGGCGAAAAGCACTGAGCTGCAAGGCGCTCGCATCCGTAGCCTGCGCAAGTTGAAAGGGCTGACCCTGGGGCAGCTATCCCAGCGGACAGGGCTGTCGCAGGGATACCTGAGTCAGATCGAGCGGGGTATCAGCCAGCCATCCATCGGCTCTCTGGTGTCAATCGCCCAGGCGTTGGGCGTTACCATGCAATGGCTGTTCTCGGATCCTCCGGGAAAAGCGGGAAAGGCGGATAGTCGTTCCCCCGAAAAGCTGGTGAAGAAAGACCAACGTATCTCCATTGAGTACGAAGATGGCATCGTTGATCAGTTGCTGACGCCCCGCAGCAATAACAATCTCGAAGTGATCTATTCGGTCTATCCGCCTGGTACAAAGAGTGAGCCTTATTCGCACAAAGGGCACGAAGCGGTCACGGTACTGCAGGGGCGGTTGGTGCTGATCGTGTCTGGGGAAGAGTTTGTTCTGGATGAAGGCGACTGTCTTTCCTTCAAGAGTACGGAACGGCATTCACATCGGAATGCCAGTGATGGCGACACTATTGCCATCTGGTTCATTACACCGGCGTCATTTTGAGTCTGACAGGGGGAAGAGGTGCAGAAGCAGAGGGGATAAAGGTTTTTGATAGACATCAAGATTGTGGACAGTAAATGCGCATACCAAGAACACTTTTCGCGATGAGATCTACACTGATACATAAGACCTGATGGTCGCAATGGAACATGGGCTGAGTGCTTTCCTGCGCTTCCATCGCGAATGAATCAATTTGCCGAGGCGCGACGTCATGATTGGCAAGCGCAGGCGTTCTCCATATCACCCCACCACTTGGCTGAGTCTGGTGTGTCTGCTGCTGGGTGCTTTTCTGGGCTGGAATGCCCTGGCCCAACAGCATATGGATCAGCAGGAGCGGGGCTCTGCCCTGGTCATGACTCTTGCTGACATCATTGGTCCGGCGACCAGTGACTACTTTCAGCGCGGCCTGGAAATGGCTGCGGAAAGTGGTGCCGAGGTGGCGGTACTGCGCCTCGATACGCCTGGTGGGCTGGATTCTTCGATGCGTGACATGATCAGTGCCATGCTGGCCTCACCGGTACCGGTGGTGGTGTATGTCGCTCCGGAAGGTGCTCGGGCGGCCAGTGCGGGGACTTATCTGATCTATGCCAGTCATGTGGCGGCCATGGCGCCTGCCACTCACCTGGGCTCGGCGACGCCGGTCCAACTTGGCGGTGGTGGTTTGCCGGGACTCGATGATGAACCCGAGTCTCCCAAGGATGATCCGGCACAGGATGAAGCATCCGAAAAACAGCCTGACAATGACGAATCCAAGCCTGCGACAGAGGCGGAGCAGGGCGAGAATGGAAAGCAGGAAGCGTCAGAACAGCCTGAAAAGCGCCGCGGCGACACCGCCATGGAGCGCAAGGTACTCGAGGATGCTGTGTCCTATATCCGTTCCCTGGCCGAGCGTCATGGTCGTAACGCTGAGTGGGCTGAGGATGCGGTGCGCGAAGCCCATAATCTCACTGCCAGTGAGGCATTGGAGCAGAACGTCATCGAAGTCGTGGCGCGGGATATCGACGATCTGTTTACCCAGATCGATGGTCGGGAAGTGGTCATGGCCGATGGCAAGCGCACCCTGTCCACCGGGGATCTTGCCATTCAGTACTTCGATCCGGATTGGCGAACTCAGCTACTGGCGGTGATCACTAATCCCAATGTGGCCTACTTCCTGATGATCATTGGCTTCTATGGCCTGATCTTCGAGCTTTCCAACCCCGGTAGCCTGGTACCTGGCACCATCGGCATCATCTCGCTGCTGCTGGCGCTCTTTGCTTTCCAGGTACTACCTGTCAACTATGCTGGATTAGCGCTCATTGTAGTGGGGATGGGGCTGATCGTCGGCGAGGCCATGATGCCCAGTTTCGGGATACTCGGGATCGGCGGGATCATTGCCTTCGTGATCGGATCGGTGATGCTGATGGATGCAGATACGCTGAACATATCCATACCGTTGATTGGTGGTGTGGCCCTGGTAGCGGCAGGAATCATGCTGTGGGTGGTGACACGTTTCTGGGGACTGCGCCGGAGCCGTGTGCGCACTGGGCAGGAAGAGTTGCTGGGAAGTGAGGCCCAGGTACTCGACGACTTCCAGGGCAAGGGACATGTGCGCTTGCATGGCGAGCGATGGAATGCGCGTAGTGACCATGCCTTGTGCCGCGACCAAATCGTGAAAGTGGTCGGTGTAGATGGACTCACTGTAGTGGTCGAGCCGGTGGAGTCACTGGCCGACAATGACGAGGAGAATGCACCATGATCTTTTCCTATCTTGTCCCCCTCGTTCTGGTCTTGCTGCTGCTGGCAGCTGCGATTCGTATCCTGCCAGAGTACAAGCGTGGCGTGGTGTTCTTCCTGGGCCGCTTCCAGGCCGTCAAGGGACCGGGATTGGTGATCATCATCCCAGCCATTCAAAGGATGCAGGTGGTGGACCTGCGGGTCATCACCATGGATGTCCCCGAGCAGGATGTGATTTCCCGGGACAATGTCACGGTCAAGGTCAATGCGGTGCTGTATTTCCGGGTCGTGGACCCGGAAAAGGCCATCATCCAGGTAGAGCACTTTGTCAATGCTACCAGCCAATTGGCCCAGACCACGCTACGTTCCGTGCTGGGCAAGCATGACCTGGACGAGATGCTTTCAGAACGAGACAGACTCAATGACGATATCCAGGAAATCATCGATACCTCGGCAGAAAGCTGGGGCATCAAGGTGGCCAATGTCGAGATCAAGCATGTCGACCTTGACGACAGCATGATTCGTGCCATTGCCCGGCAGGCAGAAGCCGAACGTGAGCGGCGCGCCAAGGTGATCCATGCCGAAGGCGAGTTGCAGGCCTCGAAGAAACTGGTCGAGGCCGCCAATATCATGTCGGAGAACCCGGCTGCCTTGCAGTTGCGCTACCTGCAGACCATGAGCGACATGAGCAACAAGAATGCTTCCACCATCGTGGTGCCACTCCCTATCAATATCATGGAAGCGTTCCAGAAAGTTGTCGGCACAGACCCAAGACGCTCACCCAAGGAGCCGTCGGAGGGAGAGGAGTAGCTTAGTAGGGGGGAAGCCGCGTAGGAACGGTCAAGCAAATTCCTCTGTATCGATTTCCCTCTGCTGGGCTTCGCTGTAGCGGGGGCCCGCGACCTGTTCCACTGTCAGCATGCCGTTTATGCGGGTGATGCTGTCGGCATCCAGGCGGAGCGTGTCTGCTTCCAGGTTTTCACGCATGTGTTCGATGGAACGTGAACCGGGAATGGGAAGGATATCGTCACCCTGGGCCCTGAGCCAGGCAAGGGCGAGCTGGCCAGGTGTCACTCCGAGGGTGTGGGCTTCGTTCTTGAAATCTTCCAGCAGACTGAGATTCCTGGGGTAATTGTCAGCGCTGAAACGTGGCATGTTGCGACGCATGTCACCATCGTCGAAGCTGACTGTGTCAGTGATAGTGCCTGTCAGGAAACCTCTGCCCAGAGGGCTGAAGGCGACCAGTGCTGTATTGGCTTCGCGGCAGGCCTTGATCAGACCGATTTCCGGGTTGCGTGTCCACAGGGAGTACTCGTTCTGCACCGCGGCGATAGGATGTTCTGAGCGAGCACGGCGCAGGGTGGCGGCGGATATTTCGGAGAGGCCAATATGACGAATCTTGCCCTGTTCCACGAGCCGGGCCAGGCCGCCTGTGCTTTCTTCGATGGTGACCTGTGGATCCAGGCGGTGAAGGTAATACACATCCAGGTGATCGGTATTCAGGCGCCGCAGGCTGTCTTCGCACTGTTGCTGGAGTGTCTCTGGTCGGCCATCGATGACCTTCTTGCCCTGTGCTGGGTCCATGGCCATGCCACACTTGCTGGCTAGCAGAACCTGGTCACGCTTGCCCTGCAGGGCCTTGCCCAGCAGCTTCTCATTGGCTGTTGCGCCATAGAGCGTGGCAGTGTCGAAGTGACGATATCCCATGTCAAATGCTGCATCCAAGGCGCGCAGCGCCTCCTGCTCTGCCAGTGGATTGCCGTAACCATGGGAGAGGTTCATGCAGCCTAGGCCAATAGCAGGAGCAGCCACTTCCTTGAGGAGGGAAAAGAGGGTCGACATGAATATCCTCGTCACATGTGGGGGGCCACTCATGATGCCGAGGCAGGGACGGGGGTTGCAAGGAGAGATGCTGAAAGCCGAAGGCAGCCAGCGACGGCTGCTGCCCTCGACCATTGGGTAGCGAACCCACTGCCGCCTGCCATGCGATTCCATGGCAGGCGGCAGCAAGCATCCTGTCGTTGATGATCGTTAGCCATAGCTGGCTATAAGTCGGTTGCGGTTAAGCGCTAACCACCGACAGGTGGTGACTGGGGTTCCTGTTCATTCAGGTCTTCGGCGACATGGGTGGCAGGCATGGTTTCCAGGCTGCCACCATCTTCACTGGTCTGGGCCAGGAAGCGCAGGTGGTGTTGATATTCGTTGATCACGTCGTGCATGACCTGCAGCCGAGTGTAGCCGTTGAGATCCTGCCCGATACCGCCTTCGGCGAGATGGACGTCGAGGCGTAGATAGTAGTCGTCATCAGCAGGCAGGAAGCTCGGGGCTTGCATTCGCTGAGGGCGAATACCGTAGATGAAGCTCGGTGCGCCATCGAATTCAACGTGAAGTGTCGGGCACAGCAACTCGGTGCCTTCCACCTTCTCCTCGCCCACATTGGCCTGTTGTCCACGCCGTGTCAGTTCCTCGGCAAGTTCCGCGAGTGCCGGGCGGATAGCATGGCGCAGCGTGTCTTCTGCCTGAGTACGGGTACTGCTGTCCAGGGTACGATCCAGGCGCTCTCGCCAGTCGTTGCTGGCCATTGAGGTCGCGCCGTTCTGATAGCGTGTTTCAGCCTTGCCGCTTTCCAGCTTCAACGAGCGATACATGCCGATCATGGTCAGGAAGATGACCAGCGAAAATGGCAGGGCGGTAATGACCACGGCACTCTGCAGGGTCTTGAGACCGCCTGCCACCAGCAGGGCCAGGGTGATGACGCCAATGATGGCGGACCAGAAGATGCGCAGCAGAATAGGGGCATCGTGGTTCACGTCGCGCAGTACATAGGTGAAATTGGAAAGCACCAGTGCACCCGAGTCAGCAGAGGTGACGAAGAACACGATGCTCAATACGGTGACCAGCGTGGCCGTGAATCCCACCCAGGGGAACTGCTCAAGGAAGGTATAGATGGTGGCCTGAGGCGTATTGAGCGCCTGCTCGCCCAGTTCCGTCAGCCCGTTATCGACCATGTCGATACCGCTATTGCCGAATACGGACATCATCACCATGACGAAAAGCAGTGGTATGAACAAAGCGCCAGCGACGAATTGACGAATGGTCCGGCCGCGTGAAATACGTGCCAGAAACAGGCCGACGAAAGGTGCCCAGGCAATCCACCACCCCCAGAAGAACACGGTCCAGCCACTGAACCAGCCTTGGGCATCCGGAGCATAGGCGTAAGTGTCGAAACTTTTACCAGTGAGAGCATCCAGGTAATCGCCGGTGTTCTGTACCAGGGCATTGAGCAGATGCAGGGTGTCACCTTGCAGCAGTACGAACAGTACCAGCGCCGCCATGAGCAGCAGGTTGAGCTCGGACAGGCGGCGAATTCCCCGCTGAACACCACTGACGACGGACAACGTGGCCAGGGTCACGACCAGTATGATCAATCCAGCTTGAGCGAACAGGCTCTCGGGAATTCCGAACAGGTAGGTCAGGCCGTAGTTCATCTGCATCACGCCGATGCCCAGGGCCGTGGAGATACCGAATACGGTGGCCACGACCGCGGTGATGTCGACCGCGTTGCCGATGGGGCCGTAGATACGCTGGCCGAGCAACGGGTAAAGCGTGGAGCGAATGGCCAGGGGCAGGCGATGGCGATAACTGAAGTAGGCCAGGGCCATGCCCATCAGCACATACAGGCCCCAACCGGAAACGCCCCAATGCAGGAATGTCTGCACGATGGCATGGCGCTGGGCTTCTGGTGTCGAGCCTTCACCCAGCGGAGGCGTGAGGTAGTGGGTCAGGGGTTCGGAAACCACGAAGAACAGGATGGCGCCACCAAGCCCGGCAGCGAACAGCATGGCTGCCCACGACAGCGTCGAGAACTCCGGTCGTGAATGATCGGGCCCTAGCCGAATCTTGCCAAAGCGGGAAACGCCGATGGCGATGACGAACACCAGGTACGCTACGATGGCGAGCATGTAGTACCAGCCGAAGGTTCGGCCGATCCAGTTGAGGCAGGCATTGAAGAACGCCGTGGCCTGTTCGGTAAAGGCAATGGTATAGACGAGAAAGACCAGAATACCGGCGACCGAACCGTGGAATACGGCTGGGTTCAGGCGATTGGCCGGTGGGTGTGCATGTTGCTTGGATGTCATGGGGCGCCTCTCATATTGTTATTGCCGTGGGCGTTTCATGGTGGGGGGGGTGTCCGATGAGACCGGCTCGTTGCAAGCGAGCCAGGACGTCAGGCTTGGGCCAGGCCAGGTACAGCTTGCCTCCTCGGATATGGCAAAGCCGTGCCTGACGCTGGAGCAGGTGGATACCGCTCAGGTCGATGAAGTTGATGCCCGCTGCCAGAATCACCAGGTTGGGGCGGTCGAAATGATCGATACGTCTTGCGACCGACTCGCAAGCGCCGAAGAATAGCGAACCGTCGATTCTGATGACGCTAGTGCTGGAAACGTCCGTGACTTGCTGTATGGCCACAGGTGTATAGGACAGCGGGCATTCGACGATCGGAGGCCGAGTCGTGCGGCGCAGGTAAAGCACCAGGGATGTCAGCACACCGAAATAGATAGCGAACTCCAGGGTCAGCAACAGGGTGCTGAAGAAGGTGATCAGCAAGACGGCCGTTTCTGAGCGGCTGACAACCAGTACCTCTCTAATGCTGTGACGATCGACCAGTCTGGCCGCGATCAGCAACAGTTGTCCGGCGATGGCAGGCATGGGGATATGGTGCAGCAGAGGCGCAGCCATCAGCACGATCGGTACAAGGAAGAGTGCCGACAGGACGGCTGCCAGGGGAGAGCATGCGCCTGCACTGGCATTGAGCCCCGAGCGTGTGAGTGATCCAGATGAGACATAGCTGGAGCAGAACGCACCGCCGAGATTGGACAGCCCTTGACCGATGAACTCCTGATTATGGTTCAGCCGTTCACCTGTTCGTGCGGCGAAGGCTCGCGATATGGCTGCCGTCTGAACCAGCCCCAGCAGGCCCAAGGCAATGGCACCCGGCGTCAGCATGCGTACGGTGTCGAGCGAGAGGTCCGGGAGCGAAAGCGGTGGCAGGCCTGCTGGTACGGCAGCAATGCGCAGGATGCTGGCATGTTCTGGATCGAGCCAGGCCGCCAGCAGTGAAGCGGCCACGAGTGAAAGCAGCATGCCAGGCCAACGTGGCAACCAGCGCTGAAATGCCAGGCATGTCGCCAGCGTGAACCCGGCGACCACAAGGGCGTCGAGATGAATGTCGCCAAGCTGAGCAAACATGTGTGGCCAGATATCGAGGAAACCACTGCTCTTTATCGGCGCCAGCCCCAGTGCATAGGGTAGCTGGCTGGTAGCGATGATCAGCGCGGCGCCAGCGGTAAACCCCATCACGACCGAATGCGAGACAAGATCGACCAGTACTCCCAGTCGTGCCAGACCCAGCAAGAGCTGGAAGGCACCGGTCAAGAACGTCAGTGTCAGTACCTGCGCGATGAAATCACCACCTTGTGCCTCAATGAAGGGCATCAAGGTGGCGAACAACGCGATGGACAGTGCGGCTGATGGTCCGCTGACCACATGACGCGAAGAGCCGAACAGTGCAGCCAGCACGACTGGCACGATGGCCGTATACAGGCCATAGACCGGGGGCAGTCCAGCCAGCAAGGCATAGGCTACCCCTTGGGGCACGACCAGCACCGCACCGGTCAATCCCGCGATGGCATCGGCGCGCACTGAGCGTGCAGTCTGCCGTGGCAGCCAGTCGAGAAATGGCAGGATGCGCTGCAGCCTGGCCGGTTGCCGGCGGATGTCTGTCGGCGACGTCATCATGGCCGGTCGGAAGGTACCGGGAAGCGTGCACGCCGTTCGAGATCGTCCAGGTCAATGGTATTGCGCATGTATTGGGTACTGGCATCGAACATGGGCTGGTGATCCCAGGTGGTCACCTTGCCTTTCATGAGGGCGCGAGAGACCAGTTTGCGTCGGCGCTGGCTATCCAGCACCTGCTGATGCAGGAGCTCGTAGTTCCAGCGCTCGCTGACTTCATTGCGGAATTGCTTGCACAGGTCGAGGTGCGCAGGATCAGCGGCCAGATTATTGAGTTCAAGGGGATCCGTCTCGAGATCGAACAACTGGTCCGGGTCCGGCTTTGAGTGGACGAACTTGTAGCGTCCGCGGCGGATCATCAGCAACGGTGCGATGGCGCCTTCTCCGAGGTATTCGCCGATGACTTCATCATGCCCACCATTGCCGGTGAGGTGGGGGATCAGGCTACGGCCATCAAGGGGGACGGCGTACTCTGGCGCCTGGCCATCACCAGCGAACTCGGCAAAAGTCGGCAGCAGGTCCATGGTCGAGACGGATTCCTTCACTCGACGCGGAGAGAAACGCTTGGGGGCATGGACGATCATCGGCACCCGAGCTGAGTTCTCGAACCAGCTCATCTTGTACCAAAGGCCACGCTCTCCCAGCATGTCGCCATGATCACCTGAGAACACGATGATGGTGTCGTCGGCCAGCCCTGTTTCTTCCAGTACCTTGAGCACCGAACCGATCTGGTCATCCACATAACTGATGGAGCCGTAGTAGGCGTGGCGGGCATTACGAATCTGGTCATCGTCGACGGTGTCTTCTTCGATCTGGTAGACATGGCGCAGACGCTTGGAATGTGGATCCATCAACTCACGTGAATAGGGAACACGCGGCATGTCGATTTCATCGTGATCGTAGCGGTCCCAGTATTCCTGCGGAATGGTGTAGGGATCGTGAGGATGGGTCAGCGATACCGTCAGGCAGAAGGGACGCTGTTCGCCGTTGCGCGCATAGTCGTAGAGGAAGCGGCGGGCACGGAAGGCGACTTCGTCATCGAAGTCGAGCTGATTGGAACGAACGCAAGGCCCTGCCTGGGTGACCGATGACATGTTGTGATAATAGGTCGGCCGGGTGTCGAAGTTTTCCCAGTCGACGAACCAGCCATAGTCGGCCGGGTAGATATCGGTGGTCAGGCGCTCTTCGAAGCCATGCAACTGATCAGGACCACAGAAGTGCATCTTGCCCGACAGTGCCGTGTAGTAGCCGGCATCACGCAGGTAATGGGCAAAGGTCGGTGTGTCGGCGGCAAAGTCGGCAGCATTGTCGTAGCCACCGATGCGTGAGGGCAGTTGCCCGGCCATCAAGGTATAACGGGACGGCCCACACAGTGGACTGTTGCAGTAAGCGGATTCGAACACCACTCCTTCACTGGCCAGGCGCGAAAGATGGGGGGTCTTGACCAAGGGGTGACCATGGAAAGGAAGTACTGAAGCAGCCATCTGATCGGCCATCAGGAACAGAATGTTGGGCTTCTTGCGCGCCATGGGGCCTCCTGTCTTTGTGAATTGTCGTTATGGATCGACGATATGGATTGACGTCATGTACCGCGGCCATGGGATTGCCATGGACGGTGATGACTGCTTGCAGTGTCTCGTCTAATCCAAGATGCTGTAAACTCGTTGAAATCTAATGCCTTCTATTAGGTGAGCTAATGTCGTGGATTGGCAGGACGGCGTCGTTGAATAGCCTGAAAGTGTTTGAGGCGGCAGCACGCCATTTGAGTTTCACCGCAGCGGCGCGGGAGTTGCACTCGACCCAGTCCGCTGTCAGCCAGCAGATTCGTGGACTGGAGGAGCAACTTGGCCTGGTGCTGTTTGATCGTATCTATCGAGGTGTGAGGTTGACGGATGCAGGGCAGACCCTGTTTGCCAGTGTCCAGGATGGCTTCGCCACCATCGATCGAACGATCGATCGTTTGCGTCAGCGCGATCGTCACCCGCATGTGAACATTCTGACGGACTTCTCTTTCGCGGCATTCTGGCTGATGCCGCGTCTGCCGTTGTTTCGCCAGCGCCATCCTGATATCGATGTGCAGATCGTCACCAACCAGGGGGTTCTCGACTGGCAGACCCATGATGTGGATGTAGCTGTTCTGTTCTGTGATGAAGGCTCATTGGCCGGTGATGTACCGCTGTTGTTCCGTGAGGAAGTCCTGCCACTCTGCAGCCCTGGTTTTCTCCTGCAGCATGGTCCCATCACGGATGTTCAGTCCCTGAGCCAGGCACCGCTACTGACACTGACGGCGGAGCAAGGCCAGCGCTGGCTGGATTGGCCACGCTACTTTGGCCTGCTGGGCTACACCGGTTACCCCCATGACGCCGAACTGACGTTCAATAACTACACACTGCTGATTCAAGCAGCGATCGCAGGGCAAGGCGTGGCTATCGGCTGGCGCGGTCTGGTGGAGGACATGCTGGAGAACGGCATCCTGGTCGGCTTGCCTGAACTGGGTGTTCAGACGGCAAGGGGATATGGACTGATCGATGCGCGTCCCGGCATGGGTTCCGCCGCCAAGAGAGCGTTCATGGAATGGATGCTGGAGAGCGTGGGGTAGGGATGGTGTGAAATAGGGAGAGAACGGGAAGGCGAGTCGCTGTTCTATTCAAGGGAACCTTCACTTGCCATAATGGCTATCAATGATTGCATTGATGGCATTTCGGCGCGTTGTAGCTGAAGGAGATACCGGCATGGCATCCATCACGATTCGTAACCTTGATGAAGGGTTGAAAGCTGAGCTGCGTCTGTCTGCTGCTCGACACGGTCGCTCCATGGAGGAAGAGGTCCGCGTTATTTTGCGTAATGCTTTACGGCAGCCTGAGCAAAAGGGACTCGGGAGTCGTATCCGCGAACGCTTCGGGCCTGAGGGGGCAGCGCTTGATCTGCCGTCACGCCAGGGGCAGCCCCGCAGGGCAGACTTCGACGAATGATCATCCTCGATACCAACGTACTCTCTGAGGTGATGAGGCCAGAGCCTGAACAGGTAGTTGTCGATTGGCTGGATGTTCAGGAGATGCATGCACTGGCCATCACGTCCATCACCGTGGCAGAAATCCTTTATGGCATCACCCGCTTGCCTGATGGAAAGCGAAAGTACGCGTTACTGGTCAAGGCGACGGCGATGTTGGAAGAAGATTTTGAAGGGCGGATCCTGTCATTTGATGGTGGCGCGGCTATTTATTATGCCGAGCAGGCAGCCATGGCTGAGAAGATGGGTAGGGGGTACAGATGGCTGATGCCCAGATAGCGGCGATATGCTTGCAGCATCAGGCTAAGCTGGCCACGCGCAATGTAAGAGATTTTGCCGCGTTTGATGTGGAAATCATCAATCCTTGGCAAGCCATGTCGTGAGACGACTCCGAACTGAGTCAGTCCTCAGATCATGCCTGCCACCAGATGGCGGTCGAACCCCGTGTCGATCAATCTTTGCCATGCGCTGATGACAGGTTCCGGTATTTCGATCGGGGCCTGAAACCCCAACTCGGGATATACCTGCATGCGGTGCAGGTCACCGACCATTTCTTCGATCAGGCCGAATACCCCGATGATATTGGAGACGTCATCGGGAAAGGCGATTTTCGGTGCGCTCACGGCTGCTTCGATCCCGGGCCATTGCAGTGGTAGCGTCTGTTGAATCCGGCGAATGGAATAAGGCTTGGTAACGAAGGTCACTCTGCGTGCCTCAGGCATGAGCTGGCGTGCAAAGGCAATGTTTTCGGCGAAGTTAGTTGCCTTGGGTTCAAGGATGATCTGCTCTTCGGCAAGGCCGTTCTGCTGAGCCCGGTGAGCGAATATCTCGGCTTCGGGCTGCGACCACAGATAACGCGTCCAGTTGCCGGTGTTGCCGGTGATCAACAGGTGTGGCGCTATCCCTTGCTTCATCAGTTCACAAGCATGGTCGCAGACACGCAAGTCATAAGAGCCACACACCACAACGATATCACTGTCGGCGAGGGTGGCATGGCCTTCGCTCAGAAAGTCCCACAATACTTTAGCACTACGCATGATGGGGTTCATGAGTCATTCCTTTGATGATCAGTTTGAAGCCAGTGCCTGCACGATAGCCTGTGCGAAGCCAGGTTCGACATAGCTCACGCTGCCATCCTCCAGGCCGAGTATGCGGTCAATCACGATACCCTGGAAATACAGCGCCTGTTCCAGTTCATCGGCCGCCTTGGGGGCATCCTCTGTACCCGCCGCGCGCAATGCGCGAGCCACGATGCGATAGCTGGCCGCGCCAAGGTGGAGGATGGTTTCTGCCGCGAGGTAGGCGTCTGGCACATCGAAGCAACCTTCCTGGCGACCCTGCTCGATGATGCGTGCCAATAGCGGACATATCACTGCCATGGATGCGGCGTTGATGCGGTGATAGAGCACTTGGTTGCCCGGCTGGAACAGGGTATCGAACAGCCCACGCATCTGTGGCACCTGTTCTACCTTCATCTGCCGGGCCCGCGAAAGAAAGGTGTTGAGCCTGGCCAGGGCATCCAGTTGTGGGTGCTCCAACACATCAGCCAGCTGTTCCATACTGGCACTGGAGAGGCGTTCTACCAATGCTTCCAGAACTTCTTCCTTGGAGGAAAAATGGTGATAGAACCCTCCTTTGGAAAGCCCCGCGTGCTGGATCAGGTCATTGACGGTGGTGTTGTCATAACCACGCTCGAAGAAGAGTGCCTGTGCACTATCAAGCAGTTCCCCGCGTCGTTGTGCTGCGCTTTTTATCTGGCGAGCCATGATGGCGTTTCCCATAGTACTTGAAGGTCAATCGTATCTGGAGATCAATAGCGCCTGATGGCCTCCTCAGGGAAGCGTTCCTGGAGGAACCCCTGGATATAGTACTTGACCAGTGACCGACCATGGGTCTGTAATAAGACCGACCGTCGGTCTGTTAAAGGTAACCCGGGAATGCGCCCCGTGCAATCGTCTCCTCATCTGTCTTCACGTCTGATATCTCGTGGGTTGCTGGTATTGGCACTGCTGGCGATCATCGTGCTGGCGGTGTGGTGGTGGCTGCGTCCGACGCCGGTCTCGACGGTGACGCCATCACGCGGTGATGCGGCGGATGTGGTCTATGCCACCGGCGTGGTCGAGCCGGATGAATGGGCCCAGTTGGCTCCGCTGGCGCAGGGCCGAATCGAGTACCTGTGCCGCTGTGAGGGCCAGTGGGTCGAGGCCGGCACTGTGCTGGTACGCCTTGATGACCGTGAGGCCAGTGCTCGATTGGAGGATCTGGAAGCTCGCGTGGAACAGACAGGTATTGATCTCCAGCGCATGGAGCGTCTTGCACAGCAGGGTTCTGTCAGTCGTCAGGAACTGGACCAGGCGCGTAGTGATGCACTTCGTGCCCGAGCCCTGGCCAGTGCCCAGCGAACCTTGCTCGACCACCATGTATTGCGTGCACCACAAGCTGGCCAGGTACTGCGCCAGGATGGTGATGTCGGTGAGATTGCAGGTCCAGATACGACGCTGTTCTGGGTTGGCAGGCAAGATGGGCTGGAGGTCGTTGCCGAAGTCAATGAAGAGGATATTCCCGTGGTGGAGGTAGGCCAACGGGTACTGATTCAGTCCGATGCTTTCCCTGGGCAACAGATACAGGCCGACGTCGCGCGCATCACCCCCAAAGGGGATCCAGTGGCCAGAACGTATCGTGTCTATCTGCGCTTGTCCGATGATTCTCCGCTACGTATTGGCATGACGGTGGAAGCCAATATCATCACGCGTGTGGTGAAAAATGCGCAGTTGCTGCCTGTGGAGGCCTTTCACCAGGATGATGTGTTCGTGGTGGAGGAGGGCAAGGCTCATCGGCGTACCCTGCAAGTGGGGATTCGCGGAACTGAGCGTGTCGAGGTGATCTCTTCGTTGGCTGAAGATAGCCAGGTCATTGTGCCTTGGCCTGCAGAACTGACGGACGGCAGCAAAGTGAGCATCACCGAGGGAGATGATGCATGACCACCCTGATCCTGGATCTGGCGGTCACGCATATTCTGGGACGTGGACGTCAGACCTGGGTAGCCATTCTCAGCGTGGGGCTGGGAGTGGGCTTTTCCATTGCCATGGCCGCATTGATGCAGGGCGGTGAGGATGACTTGATCGACCAGTTGGTCAATGACATGCCGCATGTACAGATCAGCGACGAACAGCGCGAGGCCCGTCGGCAACCGGTCGAGAATGTGTTTGCCGCCACCCGCATTCGCGGTCTGCGTCCCCTCGAGGATCGCCGGGGGATGCTCAACCCGGAGCAGATTCGCGCCCAGTTGAGCGCCTGGGTGCCAGGTGAACTGGTCTGGCGCCTGGAGACTCAAGGGGTGGTGCAATATGCCGGGCGCGACCAGGGCATCACGATCTACGGTATCGAGCCTCAACCCGAGACAGAGGTAGAAGCCATCAAGGCAGAGGACTTCATTCGCGGTGACTTCTCATCCTTGCTCAGTGGTGGCAACAACATTGTCATTGGCGATGGCCTGGCGAATAAACTGGGGGCCGATTACGGCACGACCCTGACATTGGTGTCCTCGACCGGTCAGACCCGGGCATTCAAGGTCACCGGTCTGTTTCATACTGGCACCACGGCGCGTGATGAGGGGGAAGGCTACGTACTGTTGAAGAAGGCCCAGATCCTCAGCGAACGCCCGAATGTCATCAACAACATTCGCCTCTACCTGCCCGACCCGGATATGGCATCCGACGTCGCCGCCCGGGCTGAAGCGCAGGTTGGCTACAAGGCGGTGTCCTGGCAGGAAGCCAATGAGTCGCTGCTCGAAGCCCTGGTGATACGCAATGTGATCATGTACACCGTGGTCGGCACCATCCTGCTGGTAGCCGGGTTTGGCATCTATAACATCATTTCGACCCTGACCCATGAGAAAGCTCGCGACATCGCCATTCTCAAGTCACTGGGCTTCACGGCGCGAGATATGCGCCGCCTGTTCGTGATCGAAGGCCTGATGTTCGGTGTCGCCGGTTCGGTTCTGGGCTGGCTGCTGGGCTTCGGGCTTTGCGTTGCCCTGTCGATGGTTCGCTTTGAGCTCAGTGGCGGTGTGGTGGGCCAGGAAATCACCCATCTGCCGCTGGCCTGGAGCATCTGGCATTACTTGATCGCAGGTGGCTTTGCCATGCTGTCGGCGGCGGTGGCTGGCTATCTTCCAGCAAGACGTGCGGCACGCCTCAATCCTGTCGCCATCATTCGGGGGGCCACATGAGCGTATTGGTCGAGACTCAGGCTCTGGAACGTGTGCTCCCCGCTACGGTACCGGTGACACTGGTCAGCGATATCACGTTGAGCATCAGCGACAATGAATTCGTCGCCATCACCGGGCCATCCGGTTCTGGGAAATCATCTCTGCTCTATCTGCTGGGGCTGCTGGACAGGCCGAGTGCCGGCACCTTGACGATTGGCGGTCGCAACATGGCCGAGCTCAGTGAAACCGAGCGAGCCGCATTGCGCCTGGCATCGATGGGCTTTGTCTTCCAGTTTCACTTCCTGTTGCCGGAATTCAGCGTGCGTGCCAATGTCGAGCTGCCGATGCGCAAGCTGGGACGATTGTCTGCCAGTCAGCGGCGCGCGCGAGCCGAGGAACTGCTGGATTCACTAGGGCTGGCGGCCCATCTCGACAAGCTGCCGGAACAGTTGTCGGGTGGTCAGCGTCAGCGCGTGGCCATTGCCAGGGCGCTGGCCAATGATCCGCCGCTGGTACTGGCCGACGAGCCCACCGGCAGCCTCGACAGCCAGAGTTCAGAACAGGTCTTCCATATCCTCAATGATCTGGTTCGGGAGCATGGCAAGACCGTCGTTGCCGTAACCCATGAAGAATCCATCGCCGAACGTGTCGATCGCCGCATCCATCTCATCGATGGGCGTCTGGCGGACTGGCAGGATGATACCAGTCCGGTGACGTCACCCTGAATGCAGCGCTATCACTTGGCGCGCTATCACTTGGCAAACAGCTGACTCATGTCCTTGAATGCCTTGAACTCCAGCGCGTTGCCGCAGGGGTCGAGGAGGAACATGGTGGCCTGTTCTCCGACCTGTCCCTTGAAGCGAACGTAAGGCTCGATGACAAACTCGGTGCCAAAGGACTTGAGGCGTTCGGCCAAGGCTTCCCATTCTTGCCAACCCAGCACGATACCGAAGTGAGGCACGGGCACGTCATGCCCGTCTACCGGGTTGGTGTGAGCGCTTTCCTGGGAGGGCGTCTTGGGGTGTTCATGGATGACCAGTTGGTGGCCATAGAAATTGAAGTCGACCCAATGGTCACTGGAGCGTCCTTCCTCAAGACCGAACACTTCGCCATAGAAGCGCCGCGTGGCTTGGAGGTCGTAGACAGGGATGGCCAGGTGGAAAGGGGAAAGGCTCATGGGGCTAGCTCCTTGTTCAGTGCACGTCAGTCAATACAAGTCGGTCAATGCACGTCGTCAGTTGTTATGTACCAAGAGTATCCTCGCGCGAGTGACATAAAAATAAAATCAAACTATTTTTATGTGATTCACAAAAAGGATTGATGAATGATTCGCGAGCTGAAGACATTCGTCTGTGTCGCGCGGGAGGGCACTTTCGCCGCTGCCGGGAAACGGGTTGGCCTGACCCAGGCGGCGGTCAGCGCACAGATGAAGCGTCTGGAAGAAGCATTGGGTGTCAGTCTGTTCGAGCGTCAGGGCAGGTCAGCGCGGTTGACTGCGCTGGGGCGCCAGACGCTGGAGCGGGCCCAGGAGCTGATCAGGCTGTATGAGGGCCTGGCTTCGTCCTCCCTGAACCAGGCGGCGACGACGCTGGTGGTGATCGGTGCCATCGCCTCTGTGCAACGTGCCTGGCTGCCCAGAGTGATGGCGCGCTTTCATCGGTACTTTCCCGGTTGCCGCTCACGCGTGGTGCCAGGGCTGTCCATGGACCTGATCAACCAGGTGGATGCTGGAGAAATGGATATGGCGGTGGTCATCCGGCCACCATTCTCCTTGCCGAGTGACCTGAACTGGACGCTGCTGGCACGTGAACCTTTCCGCTTGGTGGTACCCGCCTCGGAAGAAGGCAGCGATTGGCGTGAATTGCTGTCGACCCAACCCTTCGTACGTTATGACCGGGCCTCCTTTGGCGGGCGCAGAGTCGATCGTTTTCTACGTGACATGCACTTCGGTGTGAAGGAAATATGCGAAGTGGATGAACTGGATGCGATCCTCCAACTGGTGGCCAATCATGTTGGTGTGGCACTGGTGCCTGAAACCGCTTCACTGCGCCGCTGGCCGGGCAGTGTACGGGCCATCGATCTGGGAGAGCACACCTTTCATCGTGATATTGGCCTGGTGCATCGTGCGACAGGTCCGCTCAGCGAGCCGATTCACGCTCTGGTTCAGGCGGTATCTACGCTATCTCGCAAGCACTGAATGCTGATGTCCTTGCCGAATCAGTAACCGCTGAAAGTGGTGAATTCGCTGAGCGGTACGCGCTCGGTGACAAAGTGATTTTCCGCTGCGTTGGGATCTTCGTAACCAAGCGAAATACCACACAGCAGGATCTCGTCATCTGTCATGGGCAAGTGCTGGCGCACGACGCCATGATAGCCAGCAAAGGCAGCCTGGGCGCAGGTATGCAGCCCCTGGCCACGGGCTGACACGAGAATATTCTGTACCAGCATGGCGGCATCCATGTAGCTGCCGGTTTCCAGGCGTCGATCGATGGTCACGATCAGGCCAACCGGGGCATCGAAGAACAGAAAGTTTCGCAGCATCTGTCGATGGCGTGCTGGCTTGTCGCCCCGGGCGATACCCAGCTTGTCGTAGAGCCCAAAGCCGCAGGCACGTCGGCGACTGAGATAAGGCTCGAACCACTCGCGGGGGTAGTAGGTGTATTCGGGCTGTTCGGTATCCGGGGAGGAATCTGCGGCGGCAATCAATGCGGTGCTCAAGCGCTCGAGTACCGTACCCGTCACGACATGCACCTTCCAGGGCTGGATATTGCTGCCACTGGGAGCACGACTGGCCACACGCAGGATATGTTCGACCACTTCACGTTCCACCGGTGTTGGCAGGAAACGGCGTACTGACCTGCGTGAGGTGATGGCGTCATCCACGTGCATGAGAGGCTCCAGGAATGAGTTGGGTGCTAACGATATTACGAGCTTCCCACGACACCATGCGAGTTTCCATTCACGGTGCCTGTGTTCAGTCTGGTTTCAGCTTCGAGCGTTATAACAGAATCCACGAATCGGTTTCAGGAGGTGGTGTAATGCGCAGGATTCTACTGATGCTGGGATGTGGTATGGCCTCGGCAGTGGTGTTCGCAGCAGGTTCGCACGAGGGCGGACATGATGCTGTAAAAACTGGGATGGTGAATAGCGCTGACATTGATCGCACCATTCGCGTTGAAGCAGGCGATATCTGGTTCGATACCAAGGAGCTTCAAGTATCTCCAGGTGAGACGATTCGCTTCGAAGTGATCAATACAGGCCAGCTTGAACACGAATTTGTCATCGGTGATGCCGAGGCCCAGCAAGCACATCGTGAGATGATGCAGCAGATGTCAGGCAGTCACGATGCGCATGGCGGTCATGATATGGCCGAAGGCGAACATGGTGGTAGCATGCAGGCAGTCACCGTGGCGCCGGGTGAAACAAAGGAACTGGTATGGACCGCGCCACAGGATGTCGCCCAACTGGAATATGCCTGCAACATTCCGGGGCACTATGAAGTGGGCATGACAGGAACCATCGATCTCGGAGCATAGTGCGCATATGAAACTGTTGCTGCTTGAAGATGATGACCTCCTTGCCGAGAGTCTGATGGAGTGTCTGCAAGACAGCGGCTATCGCGTTGACCTGGCCACCTCATTGAGTGTGGCCAGGTCGCTTATGGGAACGGAAAGCTATGCACTGGCGGTGCTGGATCTTGGCTTGCCGGACGGCTCTGGACTGGACCTCATGAACCAGTGGCGCCAGCAGGGCCGTGACCTGCCCATTCTGATCCTCACTGCCCGCGATACCTGGGAAGACAAGGTGGTAGGTCTTGAAGGCGGGGCCGATGACTATCTGACCAAACCCTTCCATGAAGCCGAGTTGCTGGCACGCATCAAGGCGCTGCTGCGACGACGCACCGGACATGTACAGCAAGCGGTATCCCTCAACGGAATTTCGCTGGATGAAGCGAACCAATGCGTCAGGCTTCAGGATGGCAATTGGCATATGCTGACCGGAACGGAGTTCCGTCTGCTGCGCTATCTCATGCATCACCCTGACCGGGTGCTGTCCAAGGATCACTTGCTCAATCAGCTTTACTCCCTTGACCAGGATGCTGCGGCACCCAATCTGGTGGAGGTCTATGTGGCCCGTTTGCGTCGTCTATTGGGCAAGGATCTGATCCAGACTCGCCGAGGGCAGGGTTATGTTTTCGTTTCGCGTTGACCGACGCAGCCTGCGTTTTCGTCTGCTTGCCTGGTTATCGAGCATCGCTATTGTGGTGGTGGTGGCAACCTGGGTACTGCATGGCATTCTGCTCAATCGGCTAGCCCAGGATTTCCTTGGTGAGCGTTTGCACCGTGAAGCGCTTCATGCCGTCGAGCAGCTCCGCGATGATCGCAGTTCGACGTCGTTGATGCTGGATTCGGCAAGCCGCGGTTATCAAGTCTTTCATCATCTCTATGTGCTCAAGGTGGGCGATGATGTCAGAACATCCAATCCTGAGTGGTCGCAGGATCTGGAACCATTGCTCACTGATGAAGACAGTGGACTGACTGAGCTCACCATTGGGCAGCAACGTTTACTGGTCTATCGGCAACCTTTCTCCCTTGAAGGCGAACCTGGAGTGTTGCTGGTCGGCGAGGATTTTTCGCAGGTGGAAGCCGGGCTTGCCACTTTGCATTGGTGGGTCGGTGCCATTGCCGGTGCCTTGCTGTTGATGTTGGCCACGCTCAACCTGCTGGCAGTGAATCGTGGTCTGATGCCGCTGGCGCATCTGCAGCGCCAGTTGGAAGCGTTGCAGGCTGGCCAGCGTCAGCGTCTATCCGTGCAAGCAGCGTCAGAGCTTGATGGGTTGGTGACGCAGCTCAATCGTTTTATCGATGAAATCGAAAATCGGCTGACACGTTCACGCGAGTCCCTGGCCAACCTTTCCCATGCACTCAAGACGCCATTGGCCGCGGTAACCCAGGTGTTACGTGGATCGCGGCCTATCGATGACGAACGCCGAGAACGTCTGCTTCAGCGTATGGAAGATATGCAGGCGCTGCTCGAGGCGGAGTTACGGCGGTCGAGGATTGCCGGTCCTCATGCCGGACGCATGGCCAGCCTGCAGCGCGACAGTCAGCGTCTGGTCGAAATGTTCCGTGGTCTGTATCCCTCCAAGCGCTACGAGCTGGCATTGCTGACGAAAGAGGGTGAGGCAGAGAGGGTATTGCCGGTGGAGTCGCAGGACTTTTCAGAAATGCTGGGTGTGCTGCTCGACAATGCCGGGAAATGGTCAGCCAGCCAGGTCTGGTGCTCGATCGAAGTGGGGGACAAGGTGGTGATCACGGTAGAGGATGATGGTTCCGGCGTGCCGCCTGACGCTCTTCCCAATCTGGCAAGGCGAGGTGTCCGCTTCGATGAACGTCAACCTGGTTATGGGTTGGGGTTGTCGATTCTTGACCAGTTGATTGCGCGCTATTCCGGCAAGCTCGATTTCATGTCCAGCCCTCATGGCGGCTTGCGAGTGGTCATCGTACTGCCTGCCTTGAATGACTGAGTGGCAGTGACCAGGTAGGCGACCAGGTAAGTGACGTGAAGGAAGGAGAAGGGATTCAGGGTGAATTCAGGAACCTCCGTCAATATGAGGAAAGTAAAATATTGACGGGAGTCGCGCATGACAAATTCGATGGTCATCTCTCGCCGCCAACTGCTCAAAGGCGGCGCTGCTTTGGGTATGGGATCGGCTGCGGCCATGGGGCTTCAACCCGCTTGGGCGAACCCTTGGGGCCAGGCCACAGCTTATTCGAAAGGTATCGAGAACGGACCTGAAATTTCCCTGGCTATCCGTCGTGAAGCATTGCCCATAGCCGGGAAAGTCGCCCACCCAGTTACCCTCAATGGCACGAGTCCTGGGCCTTTGATTCGCCTGCAGGAAGGCCAGGATGCGGTACTCAAGGTGACCAACCTGCTTGATGAGCCCTCGTCGATCCACTGGCATGGCCTGATCCTGCCGGCCAACATGGATGGCGTACCCGGGGTGAGTTTTGCTGGCATCGCGCCAGGGGAGACCTTCACCTATCGTTTTCCTGTGCGCCAGAACGGAACTTACTGGTATCACAGCCATTCAGGGCTCCAGGAACAGGTCGGCCATCTTGGCCCACTGATCATCGACCCCGAAACACCTGAACCGATTCGTTACGACCGTGAACATGTGCTGTTGTTGAGCGACTGGACCTACGAAGACCCGATGACGGTCTTCCGCAATCTGAAGAGCACCGAGGGGTACTACAACCTTCAGGAACGTACGGTGGCGGACTTTTTCGCTGACGTAAGTGACAAGGGCTTCGCTGAAACGGCAGAGATGCGTGGCATGTGGGCGAAGATGCGCATGAGCTCGCGGGATATCGCTGACGTAACCGGTAGTACCTATACCTACCTGCTCAATGGCCACTCAGTGGAAGAGAACTGGACAGCATTGTTCAAACCGGGCGAGCGAGTGCGATTGCGGGTGATCAATGGCTCGGCCATGACCTATTTCGATGTGCGTATTCCTGGACTAAAGATGACGGTGGTCGCGGCTGATGGTCAGCCGGTTCAGCCGGTGCCGGTCGATGAGTTCCGTATTGCCGTGGCAGAAACCTTCGATGTCATTGTGACCCCCGAGGCAGATCAGGCGTACACCATCTTCGCTGAAACCATGGATCGTAGTGGTTATGCCAGAGCCACTCTGGCTTCTCGCGAAGGTATGGCGGCAGAGATTCCCGAGCGGCGCAGGATTGCTGACCGAGGGATGGAAGCCATGGGGGCTCACGATATGTCGGGGATGGATCATTCCAACATGGCAGGCATGGATCATTCCAACATGGCGGGGATGGATCATTCCAATATGGCGGAGATGGATCATTCCAATATGGCGGAGATGGATCACTCCAGCATGGCGGAGATGGACCATTCCAATATGGCGGAAATGGACCATTCGAGCATGCAGGGCGCGGGATATGCCGGTGCCGATCAGACCGCGGCAACGGGTGAGGGGCTGGCACCCGGTATGGCTCAGCCGGGCTCTCAGTATGACCAGGCGGGCATAGGCCTTGATCCGCAGGAACGTCGTGTCCTGCTCTATTCCGATCTCAAGTCTTTTGCTCCATGGCCGGATCGACGTCCACCAGGCCGTGAGATGGAGCTGCGTCTGACTGGCAACATGGCGCGCTACATGTGGTCCTTCGATGGCAAGAAATTCAGCGAGGTCAGTGGCCCGATTCACTTCACCAAGGATGAGCGCCTGCGCCTGATTCTGGTCAACGAGACGATGATGGAGCACCCCATCCACCTGCATGGCATGTGGATGGAGCTGGAGAACGGGCAGGGCGAGCTGATTCCGCGCAAGCATACGCTGAACATCAAGCCGGGGGAGCGTGTCTCTGCATTGATCACAGCCGATGCCGAGGGCAGCTGGGCTTTTCATTGCCATCTGCTTTATCACATGCATGCGGGCATGTTCCGTGTGGTCAAGGTTGCCTGAGGGGGACGCCATGAAGAGTACCAAGAGAGTCATCGTTTCGGGCGTTCTGCTGTGGGTGCCTATGTCCGTTGTCCATGCCGAGGATGGTTACGACGTACCGCAAGACTGGCCCTCGCCGATGGAAGAACATGCCATGGGAGTGGCAAGTTTCGACCGCCTGGAATACGTCATACCCGACAAGGGCCCGGAGGCGTTGGTGTGGGAGTTCGAGGGCTGGTATGGCGGTGATATCAACCGGCTGTATCTGAAGTCGGAAGGCCGCAACGTCCAGGGCGACGATCAGGATGCTGAGTTTGAGTCCCTGGAGCTGCTCTACAGTCGGCTGGTTGCAGACTTCTGGGAAGCGCAGGTGGGCCTGGGGCATCAGGGCGGGGTGTTCTCTAATGACTACGCCAAGCGCACCTACGGGGTATTCGGGCTGATGGGTACCATGCCCTATGGTATTGAGACAGACGTGGCCTTGAGAGTCAGTGAGGATGGCGATGCCTGGGCTACGCTGGAAGGCGAATACGATCTGCGCCTGACTCAACGGCTGACGCTGCAGCCACGTACCGAAATCCTGCTGGCTGGCAGCGAAACCAAGGAATTCGAGATCTTTGAAGGGATGAACTCGCTGCGCGTCGGCATGCGGCTCGGCTATGAAGTCAGCCGTCGCTTCGTGCCCTATGTCGGCGGCTACTGGGAAAAGCAGTATGGCGATACCGCTGACCACAGCCGGGCTCATGGCGAGCCGACTGAGGATACCGGGGTGGTGGCAGGCGTCAGGCTGATGTTCTGAGGAAGCACCGCCTGACGCTGTGACTCAGTGTTTGCTGTCATCTGCCTGATGAACGACTTTCCCTCCGACCATGGTCACCAGGACTTGGGTATCGGAGATATCCTCGGGGGGAATCTCGAACAGGTTACGGTCCAGGATCAGCAAGTCGGCGAGCTTGCCTTCTTCGAGGGAGCCCGTGACATCGTCCTGGTGCATGGCATAGGCGGCATTGAGCGTAATCCCGCGCAATGCATCTTTCAGTGACAGGGCTTGCTGTTCTGCGTTGACATCTCCTGCATAGCGGGGGAATTCCGGTCCCCAATCGGCTTCGCGCAATACCGCTGCTTCGATGGCGAACCAGTGGTCAAGCGGATCCACCGGATAGTCGCTGCCATAGGCAATCTTGGCACCTGCCGCCTGAAGCTGGCCTTCTGGCTCATAGCCAGCCCAGCGCTCGGTACCGAGATAAGGCTTCACCGCATCGGTGGAGTCCGGCGCTGGCTTGGCCCATTGGTAGGACATCACCGGGACCACGCCGAGGCTGGCGAAGCGCCCGTGGTCGGTGCTGTCGACCAGTTCGGCATGAGACATCAGTGGGCGGGAATCGCCAGCCTGGTCATAGCCTGCGGACTCGTCGTCGGTGCCATCATTGCCTCGCAAGGCAGCGAAGGCATTCAAAGCATTGCGCACGGCACGATCACCGATGGCGTGAATCTGAGTCTGATAGCCGCTTTCAGCGAGGCGGGCTGCCATGGTGCCTAATGTTTCGGCATCGATATAGGCTTCGCCGCGCTTGTCACCAGGCTCCCAGTGAGGCGACTTAGTATTGCCGGTATTGACGAGGTAAGGCTCAAGCAGTGCCGCTGTCTGGGTGGGTGCTTGGAGAATGCCGTCGGCCATGATTTCTCCTACGCCATCGATGGATAGCCCAGGTTCGGCGACCAGGCGAGGGCCTTGCTGGTCTTGCGAGCGCCAGGCATAGACCTGTCGAGGTAACTGCTGCGTGCGTTCATAGGTAGCGCGCATGTCATCGAGCTCGGCGATGAAGGCGTTGAGTTCGTCACCGCTCTTGGCACCTGAGTCAATGAGAAAGTGAGCACGGGCCGGCAATTCATGGCGGTCGCGCAGCTCGGCGAAGGTGGCAACCGTTTCACGATCCATGCTCTGGGCCTGGAAGCTGGTCACGCCCTCCGCGATCAATGCCTGCATGCCCTGACGAGCAGATTCCAGTGGATCGATTGGTGGCTGTTCGGGTATGGCTTCGTCGACCAGGAACTGGGCACCATCGTAAAGCCAGCCGTCGGGGGTACCATCATCGTTGCGTCCAATGACGCCATCGCTCGGGTTGGGTGTGTCGACATCGATACCGGCTAATGCAAGGGCTCGGGAGTTGGCCAGTGCCGAATGGCCCCAGACATCATAAATGATGATCGGGCGCTCGCTGTCCAGTTCATCAAGCAGAGCCTTTGATACCTGAGTACCCTGGGGTGTCAGGAATTGCACGTACCAGTGCTGAACCGTCAGCCAGTCATCATTGTTGCTGCCATATTCAGGGTTGCCAAGACAATCTTTGAGGTGTGACTTGAAGTCCTCGACGCTGAATGGCTGGTAATCGAGGTCACATTGCGGACGCTCGGCACTGATGCCGTGGATGTGGGCATCCTGCAGGCCAGGCATGACCATCTTCCCATCCAGGTCGATGACGCGAGTGTTCGGACCGATGAAATCTTCGGCACCGGTATCATCACCAACATAAACGATGACACCATCGCGGACCGCCAGTGCCTGGGCCGTGGAGTCTTCGGCATCGACAGTATGGATGACGCCATCCTGCATGACCGTGTCGGCAGGCTGATCGGCAGCCAAGGTGGTGCCAGGGTGCAGGCTCAATGCGCTCAACATGCCCAGGGTCAGAGCATGGCAAGACATGGAACGGGCGGAGAGTATTCTGGATGAAGTTGGTGTCTGAAAGGGGAGCAACCGGAACGATCGTACTCGGAAAGATGGTGTGGTTGTCGCTGTCATTGTCATTGTCCTTCCACTGGAATGAAGAAGTGGCGGTGGTGCTTCAGTAGCCAGTGCTTGGCTACTGGTTGACCATAGAAGGACATTTGAAGCGTTTGATATACCCCAATGAGGATAGGCTTCGGGCATCACCGGACGTGATCGCTGGTGAGCCTCGTCATCCGTGCAACAGTGGTGAAGCGGAGGCGTTCTTCGAACGCATGAAGCGGGTCTTCAGGATGACCGTTCAGTAGTCGATGCCTCGCCGGGCTTTCAGGCCGTCGTTGAAGGCATGGCGAACTTCCTGCATCTCGGTAATGGTGTCCGCCATTTCCAACAGGCCGCGATGGGCGTTGCGTCCGGTGATGATCACTGTCTGTTCGCTGGGTCGGTTTTCCAGTGCGGCCGTGACCGTGGCGATATCCAGATAACCAAACTTGAGCATGTAGGTAAGCTCATCAAGCACGACCAGATAAACCTCAGGATCCGCCAACATGCGTTCTGCCTCGCGCCAGACTTCCAGGCAGGCGGCTGTGTCGCTTTCCCGGTTCTGGGTATCCCAGGTAAAGCCGGTCGCCATGATGGCCACATCGAGATTGGGGTCTTCGACAAGGCGTTCGCGTTCGCCACATTCCCACAAGCCCTTGATGAACTGCACCACGCCGACGCGATAGCCGTAGCCCAGGGCGCGAGTCACTGTGCCCCAGGCAGCGGTGGTCTTGCCCTTGCCATTGCCGGTGAAGACCATCAGCAGGCCTCGTTCCTCGGTGGCCGCTGCGACTTTGTCATCGACATGCTGCTTGAGCTTCTGCATGGCATTCTTGTGGCGAGTGTCACGATCCGTCATCAGGGGCCTCATGGATATCCGAGTATGGTGGAATGAGTGCTCAGGGGCACTGGCAGGGTAGCGGAATGCTTCAGCTTCGTCAGCCCGCACGCCCTCGGCCACGGTTTTCCATGCGCTGGAGGAATACTGCCATGATGTTTTCGTAGAGTTTCCTGCCCAGCACAGCATCTTCGATGCCAGCATCGATATTCGGGTTGTCGTTGATCTCGATGACCACCACGCGATCACCGATCTGTTTCAGGTCAACACCATACAGTCCATTGCCAATCAGCCGGGTGGCCTTGAGCGCCGTCTTTATCACAGCCTTCGGTACGTCTTCGATGGCATGGGTAGTGAAGCCACCGCTTTTGACGCTTTTGCCGGAGTGATCATAGATCTGCCAATGACCCCGTGCCATGAAATAGCGGCTGGCGAAGAGTGGGGTGCCGTTCAGTACACCAATTCGCCAGTCGAATTCTGTCGGCAACCATTCCTGCAGCAGGAGCAGATCTGAACTGGCAAACAGTCGTTGGGCTTCGCGCACCAGCTCATCGGGCGATGAGACCTTGACGATTCCACGAGAGAAGGAGCCATCTGGAACCTTGAGCACCAGGGGGTAATCCATGGCCTGGGCCTGATGCTTCAGGCGCACGGTTGAACTGCGTTGCAGCAGTTGAGCCTGGGGGGTTGGTACTCCCTTTGTACGCAGCAGTTCGTGAAGATATACCTTGTTAGTGCAGCGTAGAATATCCTGTGGTGCATCGATGACGCACAGGCCTTCATGCTCGGCGCGCCGGGCCAGGCGCCAGGTATGGTGATCCAGCGCCGTGGTCTCACGCAGGAACAGGCCATCGAATTCGGCCAGCCGGCCGGCATCACGATGCGTGATCAAGGCCACATCAATGCCACAGCGTCGACCTGCCCGGATGAATGCCTTGAGAGCACCTTTGTTACTGGGCGGCAGGCGCTCTTCGGGATTGACCAGCATGGCCAGATCGAAACGATAGCGACGCTTGGAGCGTGGTGTACGCCAGATGTCACGGGAATAACGGTTGAGGGCACGAGAGAACAGCTCCTGGCTGTCCACGTTCAAGCTCTTGAGCGATAGCGGACGCACCCGAAGCAGGCGCCAACCGGTAATCCTGCGTTCTAACCGGGCTTCCAGCAGAGGGCAGGGCAAACGCTCGAACAGGCGCCGCGAGAACCTGGAAAGGCGTGGGTCGTGGCATTCGCCGAACATCACCTCGATGGTCATGCTGTCCATGTATTCATCGCGCAGCAGGTCGTTCAGTTCCTCAAGGGCTGGGGTCAGGCCTTCAAGCTGCATGGCGGTGGTGGACTTCCTGCGCAAGGTGTTCAGGGTATCGACGCTGGGTAATACTCGAGAACCTCGTGCCTGGGCAAGCAATGACACATAGTAGCCACGACCTAGATAATCCAGGTTGGTGCACAGGTTGATGATGCGTTTGGGCGTGTGCTCGATCTGAGCCAGAAAAGTGTCGGCCTCAATCAGGTCATCGGTCGGGTAATAGGGACGCCAGTCGTCGCTGCGATCGACGACGATTCTCAGAGCACACATGGCGGCGTGATCCTCAAGAAGATAGGGAAAGAAACTCACAGTGAGGCAGAAAGGGGACTGATGTCAGCGTGGCGCAAGAATGCGCTTGAGTCTGGTGGAAAACAAGCCACTTCCCGTTTGAAATAAATTCATGCTGAGCAGGTGCTGACAAAGGTAGAATTCAGCACTCAGCGGCCTCATGTCTGCCGTTGTTCCCTGTTCTGATGCTTCGTTGCCTTGTTATTGTGGATGATCGCTGTCATGTCCGCCCAGGTCCGCCCTGCTACACCTGCTGATCTCGCCGCCTTGGTCGAGCTGGAAAATACCGTTTTCTCCGGGGACCGCTTTTCCCGGCGCCAGTTATGGCACCTGCTCAACCGTGCCAATGCTCATACCCTGGTGGCGGAAGACGCATCAGGAGTCCTCGGTTATGGCACCTTGCTGATGCGGCGTGGCAGCAAGACGGCACGTCTTTATTCCCTGGGCATCGCTCCCCGGGCGCGTGGTGGTGGCCTGGGACGGCGTCTGCTGGAAGCGCTGGCAGCCGATGGACAGGCACTTGGCTGTACATGGCTGTCGCTGGAGGTGCGGGCCGATAACCGTATCGCGCTGGGGATGTATCGACGCTTCGGATTTCGCCTGGATAGCTGGCTGGATGACTACTACGAGGATGGCTGTGCGGCCTGGCGAATGCGCAAGGCCTTGGTGGCGCAAGAGCCGAAGTCTTCTCTTGCATGTTGAAAGCATGGCTCGCCTAACGCCACCATCTTGTTAGAATGCCCCTTTCCTTTGCCCACTGGGAGCTCACATGCCCTCATTTGATATCGTCTCTGAATTCGATCGCCACGAAGCACAGAATGCCGTGGATCAGGCCAATCGCGAAGTGCAGGGCCGTTTTGATTTCCGTGGTGTGGACGCCAGCTTCGAGCTGAACGGGCAAGAGGTGGCGTTGACGGCCGAGGTGGATTTCCAACTCAAGCAAATGCTGGATGTGCTGCGTAACAAGCTGATTGCGCGTGGCATCGACCCACGAGTCATGGATGAACAGAACCCTGAATTGTCCGGTGTCAAGGCACGTCAGAGCGTCAATCTCAAGCAGGGTCTGGAGCAGAAGGAAGCCAAGGATATCGTCAAGCGTATCAAGGATTCCAAGCTCAAGGTCCAGGCCCAGATCCAAGGCGAGAAAGTCCGTGTCACAGGCAAGAAACGTGATGACCTGCAAGCCGTCATGGCCCTGCTGCGTGGAGAGGAAGGGCCAGACCTGGCGCTGCAATTCGATAACTTTCGTGATTAAAATGACATTGGCAGCGGGGATGGCCTTGGGGCTGAGATGACTCCGCGGTCAGAGGTGCTGAGGCAAACTGGGCTTGAACATTTAGCTGGATGCTAGCACCTTGATAGTGGAAGCCGATTGGCCAAGCGCTGGCCGTTCGGCTTCAATGAAGAGCAATGGAATGCGTCACCTTTGCTGGCAGCCTCAGGAGCCTTATCTTGCTTAACTCCACCCGACGCCTTTTTTACATCACACTGGCCTGGCTGAGTTTCGCTCTGGGCGTGCTGGGTGCCTTCCTGCCGTTGTTGCCCAGTACCTGTTTTCTGCTGGTGGCCGTCTGGGCTGCGTCCAAGGGCTCTCCCCGATTTGCCAACTGGATTCGCTCACATCCTCGCTTCGGTCCCACGGTTGTTGCCTGGGAAGAATCCGGGGCCATTCCCCGTCATGCCAAATGGCTGGCCATGGTCATGCTGGGCATTTCCATCACCATACTGGCCTTCAGCGTTTCCATTCTGTGGTTGAAGGCGGGACTGATCATTGGACTGGTCTGTCTGGCTATCTGGATCTTCACGCGCCCGGAGCCGGTTTCCCAGTCGTCCTGAATCGGTGGCCTCTAATGTTGCTCCTGTCCCATGATGATCCTGTTTCATGATGAGACAGGGGGTGGTGCCAGGCTCGAGTATTGGTGACTCGGGCCCGTCTTTGAGTCAGGCGCCTTTGCCACCTTACAATTCCGTTAATCTACAAAGCCATCGACTTCTTTTGCATGGAGCATCCCCAGATGTCCGAACATCAACCCATTCACCTGAGCGACTATCGGCCCCCGGCCTATCTGGTCAAGCATACTGAGCTGACCTTTGATCTTGATCCGTCGGCAACGCGAGTCAAGGCGCGCCTGCACCTGCAGCGTCACCCAGAGGCTGATGCGGGAGCTCCTCTGGTGCTCGATGGGGAGACCCTGGAACTCAAGGCCATTGCCATGGATGGCCAGGCCCTGGAAGCGGACGAGTATGAGGTCAGCGAGACGGAACTCAAGGTTTTCCAGGTTCCGGAATCCTTCATCCTCGATACCGAGGTAGAGATCGCGCCAAAGGACAATACGGCTCTGGAAGGGCTGTACCAGTCGGCCAGCATGTATTGCACCCAGTGTGAGGCTGAAGGTTTTCGTCGCATCACCTTCTATCCGGACCGCCCCGATGTAATGGCGACCTTCGCGACAACCGTGATAGGTGACAGTGGAAGTGAGCCGGTACTGCTGTCCAATGGCAACCCGGTGGAACGTGGTGAACTGCCGAATGGTCGTCATTTCGCCACCTGGGAAGATCCGCATCCCAAGCCTTCCTATCTGTTTGCCCTGGTCGCGGGTGATCTGAAGAAGGTGGAAGACCACTTCACGACCATGAGTGGGCGAGACGTCACCCTGCAGATCTGGGTCGAAGAGGAAAACCTCAACAAGACGGAACATGCCATGGCGTCTCTCAAGCGCTCCATGCGCTGGGATGAGGAGGCCTATGGACGCGAGTACGATCTTGATCTGTTCATGATTGTCGCGGTCAATGACTTCAACATGGGGGCCATGGAAAACAAGGGCCTCAATATCTTCAACTCGGCAGCGGTATTGACGCATCCTCAGACCGCGACGGATGCCACTTTCCAGCGGGTTGAAGGGATCGTGGCTCATGAGTATTTCCATAACTGGTCCGGCAACCGTGTCACTTGCCGCGACTGGTTTCAGCTGTCGCTCAAGGAGGGCTTTACGGTCTTCCGCGACCAGAGCTTTTCTGCGGATGTCAATTCGGCTCCGGTCAAGCGTATCGAGGAAGTGTCTTTCTTCCGTACAGCGCAGTTTGCCGAGGATGCTGGGCCCACTTCCCACCCTGTGCGACCGGACAGCTATATCGAGATCGGTAACTTCTACACCCTGACCATCTATGAAAAAGGGGCGGAAGTCGTACGCATGTTGTCGAACCTGTTGGGGGCAGAGACCTTCCGCAAGGGATCGGACCTGTACTTCGCTCGTTTTGATGGCCAGGCGGTGACCATCGAGGACTTCGTCGCCTGCATGGCCGAGGTTTCCGGGCTGGATCTGTCTCAGTTCATGCGCTGGTATTCCCAGGCGGGTACGCCCGAAATCGATGCCGATGGTGAGTATGACTACGCCAATGCCACCTATCGCCTGACATTACGCCAGCGTACTCCTGCCACTCCTGGTCAGCCTGACAAGTTGCCGTTGCATATTCCTGTACGTATGGGGCTGGTAGGCACCAAGAGTGGTCGCGATCTCAACCTGACCCTTGACGGCCAGGACCTGGGTAGCGATACGGTCATTCATCTGCGTGAGGAGGAGCAAGAGTTCCTGTTCACTGATGTGGCTGAAGCACCGGTGCCGTCCCTGCTGCGCGGTTTCTCTGCACCGGTCAAATTGTTCTTCCCCTATTCCCGAGAGGAACTGGCCTTTCTGCTGGCCAACGACAGTGATGGCTTCAACCAATGGGATGCAGGTCAGAGACTGGTATTGTTGGCGCTGGATGACCTTATTGCGGCGCATCGCAATGGTGTGGAGAAGGTCATGGATCAGCGGGTGGTCGATGCTTTCCGTGAACTGCTGTCCCAGGATACCGACGACCAGGCCGTATTGGCGGAAATGCTGACGCTACCCAGTGAAGCTTATATCGCTGAGCAGCAGTTACTGGTGGATGTGGATGCGATTCATGCGGCGCGTGATTTCGTCAAGCAGTCCCTGGCTCATGAGCTGCGCGATGAATTCCTGGCGTTGTATCAGGAAAATCAGAGTGCAGGGGAATACGCACCGACACCGGCGCAGATAGGTCGCCGTGCCTTGAAGAACGTGGCGTTGTCCTACCTGATGAGTATCGAGGATCCGCAGGCTATCATTGCCGCCAAGCAGCAGTTCGATGCCGACCACAACATGACGGATGTACGTCATGCACTGACTCTGCTGGTGCACAGCTCTCGGGTGGATATTGCCGATCCTGCGCTCAAGGCCTTTGGCACCAAGTGGGCTCACGATCCTCTGGTCATGGACCAATGGTTCACTCTGCAGGTGACGCGTCCCCAGGCAGATGCACTCGATCGCGTGCGTTACCTGATGCAGCATCCGGCCTTCTCACTGAAGAACCCCAACAAGGTGCGTGCCCTGATCGGTGCCTTTGCTGGCCAGAACCGGGTCAACTTCCACCGCCTGGATGGTGAAGGCTATCGTCTTCTGGCCGATGTCGTGATTGAGCTCAACCGCCTCAATCCGGAAATTGCCGCACGGATCATCACGCCATTGACTCGCTGGCAGCGTTTTGATGAAGCGCGTCAGGACCTGATGAAGGCAGAACTCGAGCGCATTCGTCAGGAGAAGCTGTCGCCGAACCTGTATGAAATCATCGAGAAGTCCCTGGCCTGATCCGCGCTTCGGACAATGGTGATAAACCAACGCCGCCCTGGCTTTCACCAGGGCGGCGTTTTTGTGGCTGGGGGGCTGGGCTCCGCGTGATCATCAGGGGAGC
This sequence comes from Halomonas sp., assembly GCF_029263665.1. GTDB lineage: Bacteria > Pseudomonadota > Gammaproteobacteria > Pseudomonadales > Halomonadaceae > Halomonas. Next base: position 45,691 of record NZ_JAJUFQ010000013.1, on the reverse strand, counting down.
AATGTGCCCAGCACGACCAGCGCAAACAGTGCCCAGAGAATGGCGGCGATGACGGCACCCCGAATCAGGGCACGAACGGCGCGATAAAGGAAGAATATGCCTAGAGCCAGAAATGCCATGCTGAACAGCGAAGGTGAGATGCCCAGGGAGCTGGACAGCCCATTGGCGAAGCCGGCTGCGGCATCGTCGATCCCGGTGAACATCGCACCCAGGGCATCAACGACAAAACGGATCATGTGGCCGAGGGTTTCCCCAAGCCAGGAGAACAGGTTTTCCATACCGGATTCAGAGTTCCTGAGAAACGCAAGAGGGCAGAGTATCAACATCCGGGGGCGGAGTGGCAAGCCTCCCGTAATGTTACTCAGCCCAGTTGTTCGCTTCGTGTGACGAGTCCGGCTTGCTCTGCAGCGCTGTCGGCCAGGGCCCGTCCTGCTTCGTCATACACGTGATAGACCGCATTGGCGCCGAGTTCACGGATCGGACCGACCTCTTCGGGGTATTCGACGATCGCGGTGATATTGCCTGGGAAATGGCGACTTCTGAGCTGTTTCAGGGCAGACAGGTTTCCGGCATGATGGGGCATCGCTAGCACCACCAGGCGTATCTGAGAAGACATCAGCATCTTGTCCCAGAAGTCGGAATCTACCGCATCACCTTCGAGGATATTGAATCCTTGGCTGCCGAGTGTCTGAACACTCTTGGGATTGGAGTCAATGCCCAGTACCTTGAGACCATGCTCCTTGCTCAGGCGACGGTAAACGCTACGCCCAATGCGCCCCATGCCCAGGACGATGGCTTCGGCATCACCGATGCTGATAGGACGGTCGTCGGCCGACAGGGTGGTGCTATCCATGTTCGGTAAATGCGGCTCGATCCAGCGATAGAACTGCTCGTTGACCGAGTTGATCAGTGCCGAGAGGATAAAGCTCATGGCCACTGCCAGAGACATGACCACCAGCCACTCAGGGGCCATCCAGCCGCTGGATACGGCAATGGTGCTGACGATAAGACCAAACTCGGAATAGTTGCTCAGGCTCAAGGTAGCGAGTATCGATGTGCGGTGCCGCATATGGAAGCGCATCAGGATAATCTGATAGACAAGGCTCTTGAGTGGCAACAGCAGTACCAGTAAGGCGGCTACCCCTAGCGACGACCAAGTCGGTAGTGCCGTGAAGCCGATACTGAAGAAGAAGCCGACCAGCAGTAGCTCCTTGATGTTGAACATGGAGCGCGCCAGGTTCTGGGCGGCAGGATGGGGGGCCAGCAGCAGGCCGATGATCAACGCGCCCAGGTCGCCTTTGATACCGGCCAGCTCGAATAGGCCATAGCCCAGTACCAGTGCCATCATGATGCCGCACAACATCTGCATTTCCCCGTGCCCCATGCGTTCCAGCAATCGACGCATATAGGGAGCCAGGGGAATCAGGGCCAATAATCCAAGAGCCCAGAGGTTGGGTAGCTGGCCAGTGGAGGCTGTGAGAAATATCACGGCAAACAGGTCCTGCATGATCAGGATGCCAATGGCCAAACGGCCATAGGATGTCTGGGTCTCACTGCGTTTTTCGAGGACCTTGACCACGAAAACTGTGCTCGAAAACGATAAGGCAAACGCCAGCACCAGCAAGGCAGGCAGGTCCAGTTCCGAGATCAATGGATTGTCGCTGTTGGCGAGCAACGGCAGAGCGACAGCCTGACCAAGTGCCAGCACTGAGGTCAGGATGGCCACGGTGGTCAGCATGTGCAGGCTGGCGCCTCCCCAGACCTCGTGTCGCAGCAGAGTACGGATGTTGAGCTTGAGTCCGATGGTGAACAGCATCAGAGTGACGCCGAGGTGCGAGACCATCGTCAAGACGGGAATTTCATCATAGCCCATGGCGTTGAGCACAAAGCCGCCTGCCAGAAAACCGACCAGGGGAGGCAGGCGCAGCAACATGGCAACAGCACCTGAGACAAAGGCTGTCAGTATGAAGATGGGTTCAATCATATGGTGTGCAGAGTTCCGTTGCCGGCCATCATGGCCGATCTACAGTCAGTGTACCTGTACCAGGAGGAAGCTCGAAGAATGAATGGTGTGCATGGCCATTGCATGACGATATTGCACAGATGATGTGATATAGCTGAAAGCTCAACATTGAGAGAAGCGGCAACATTGAGAGAAGCAGCAACAATGAAAAGAAGCTGCGGTAGAGGAAAGACCCCAAGGAATCAGAGACGGGTTTTCCGAATGCCGAATGTTGCAATCAATCAATGCTTCTTGGGTGAATCGTGGGATCATGACGGTACGAACGATAAGGACACGTCAGGATGGCTCAGCCGCCAGGTATCAATCGATTGATTCTGAACGGCCAGCGGGCTCAGCAGCCCGAGGTACGTAATGCTGTGTTTGCCTGCCGGCGAGGCGGCTTGCAGATTGAGGTCAGAGTGACCTGGGAGCAGGGCGATGCGCAGCGCCAGGCTTATATGGCAGGTTGCGAGGGAGTGAAACGTGTCATTGCCGGAGGAGGTGATGGCAGTGTCAATGAGGTGGTCAATGGCCTGATGCAACTGCCTCGTGACAAGCGCCCGGAGCTTGCCATCATGCCCTTGGGCAGTGCCAACGATCTGGCTCGTTCATTAGGCCTGCCACCAGGACAGGCGGCATCGCTGGATGCTGCCTGTCGCCTGCCCAGCCGTTGGGTGGATGTGCCGTTGATGAATGATCGCTATTTCATCAACATGGCCACGGGAGGATTCGGTGCCGCAGTGACCAGTTCAACCCCCAAACGTCTCAAGCGTTTGATGGGCGGAGGGGCCTACTCGGTTGTCGGTGCCTTCAAGGCCTGGCGCTACGAGCTCTATCAGGGGCATGTCGCCTGGGAAGGGGATGAATGTCGAGCCGGTATCTTCCTGTTGGCACTGGGCAATGGTGTGCAAGCCGGAGGCGGTCAGAAGCTGACGCCAGCAGCGCGCCTCGATGATGGCCTGCTCGATGTCATGCTGGTGCGAGACTTTGCTTCTCTGAGGCAACTGTATGGGATGATGAAAGAGCTGCGCGCTAGACCATATCACGGCCAGTATGTGGATGCCTTTCGAACGCGTTGGTTGCGCTTCGAGGCAGATGGTGATCACTATCTGCCTCTTACTCTGGATGGTGAACCCTGCTTCCAAAATACGTTCGAAGTGAGTATTTCCCCCTTGGCATTGCGCTTGGTGATGCCGGACAGTTGCCGCTTGGCTGCGCCAGCCGGGGAATAAGGTGAAGAGACCGGCAAACGACGCCTCGAAGTGCAATGTTCCTGAGTTCAAGGGGTTAGCATTTTGAAGAACTATGTTTCGAAAATCAGTGTTCCGAAAATCAGCGTTCTGAAAAGAAAAGTTTTGAAGTGCAATGTTGATAGTTGCACCATGCCTGCCACTTTGGTGCAATTTGAGGCAATGAATGATTCAAATGATGGAGATTGAAGCATGGCACTGACCCTCCGCCAGACTGCAACTGTTGCAGCTCTGGTACTGATACTGGCTGGATGTGACAGTGATGAAGAAGCTGGTGTCAGTGAAGATGCTGGTATCCAGGACAGTGCCCCGGCACAGCAAGATGAAGCCCAGGAGTCAGAAGCCCCACCACCTGCATCGACACCTGAGCCTGGAGCGGCATCTGAATCGGCATCGGCACCTGAACCAGCATCCACATCGGAATCGGCTCCTGCACCTGAGGATGGGGCTGTTGATGATGCGACGACAGCCGAGGAAGGTGAGCTTGGTGAAGCACTAGAGGCGAATCCCGAGGACTCGAGGGAGGTGGATGCCATCATCGAAGAGACCGAGCGCCGTTTCGAAGAAGCCAGTCGCAAGATCGATGAGCAGTTTGAACAGGCCGATAGAGAAGAGCCGAGCGATCAGCCGTTGAATGAGCCTGTGCAGCAGGATGATGCTACTCAGGAAAATGAGGAGGTTCAGGTTCCGGAACCTATCCAGGATGATGGCATCTCTCTGGATGACGAGACCAGTCCCGAGGTCGACGCGATTCTTGAAGAGACCGAGCGCCGTTTCAAAGAAGCCAGTAAAGAGATCGACCAGCAGTTCAAGGAAGCCGAGCGGGAGATACCTGAGTCGGAGATACCTGAAGTTGACGATGAGGGGGCATCTGGAACCTCGACGAACGAGCCGGGGACAGACGCACCATAGCTGTCACGGCGGCGATTTTCTTCATTACAGCCGTTCCAGCGGAAGAAGGCCCACCCCGATGGGGTGAGCCTTGAGGGCGTCAAGCGACGCCAGTGCTGCCAGGGATACCCCGGGCAGCACGGTCAGCGGCTTAATCGGCCAGCTTGATGTTGGAAGCCTGAAGGCCCTTCTTGCCCTGGGTGACGTCGAAGGTAACCTTCTGGCCATCTTGCAGGGACTTGAAGCCTTCAGCCTGAATCTCGGAGAAGTGGGCGAACAGGTCGTCACCACCGTCGTCCGGAGAGATGAAGCCGTAGCCCTTGGTGTCGTTAAACCACTTGACAGTGCCAGTTGCCATTGTCGATTTCCTTAACTCGCTAGATGATAGTGCCGGCTCAGCCATCATGGGGAATTCCGCAATGTGGTCAGAGCCGTATTGCGTGGGCAAGACAAGAGAGAAGGGCGTATTGCGTGTATCGACAGAATCGAGCGATCGACAAATCGAACTACCACTGACGACATTTCCACTTGCTGTCCAACGCTGCGCGCCGGGGCAAACTCCTTAGCATATATAAATACCCAAGGGGTGCTTTACCTCGGCTCGCCAAGTTACTGTAGATCGAAAGAGAGCCCGGCGTCCAGCAACCATCTCAATCGTGAGAGACTGGACATGGAAATGAAAAGGAAATGCCATGAATTCAACCGTCATTCATTCCAATGATACCCATTCCAAAGTGATGGGTTACCTACTGTGGATATTCGGCTTTCTCGGTGCCCATCGCTTTTATTACGGTAAGCCCGTGACTGGCACTATCTGGTTCTTCACCCTGGGGCTTTTCTTCATCGGCTGGATCATCGACCTGTTCCTGATCCCAAGTATGGATCGCCAGGCCGACATGCGCTACCGCAGTGGCCCGATCAACTACAGTGTGTGCTGGATTCTACTGACTTTCCTTGGTGTATTCGGTGTGCACCGGTTCTATATGGGCAAGTGGATCACAGGCTTGATCTATCTGTTTACCGGAGGGCTGTTCCTGATCGGCGTGCTGTATGACTTCTGGACACTCAACGATCAGGTTTCCCAGAAACATGCCGAGCGCATGCGGGCACCGCTGTGATGGCCGGGTTCATTGACGCTCAGTTCTTGCCCTTTGTGGTGGCCTGCACATTGCTCAGCGTGACGCCGGGCGTCGATACCCTGCTGGTGATTCGCAATACCGCTCGTGGTGGTCTGCGTGATGGTGTGCTGACCAGCCTGGCAATCTGCTTCGGGTTATTCGTGCATGCCACCGTTTCGGCGCTGGGAGTCTCGTTGATCCTGCTGCAGTCGGCCTGGGCCTTTGCGCTGCTCAAGCTCCTGGGGGCTGGATATCTGATCTGGCTGGGTATACAGAGCCTGAGGCAGGTAAGGTCCGGTCAGGGGCTGGCAGTAGAAGCAGTAAACGCGGCCACCAGGCAGCAGCGTGGAGGCGTATGGCGTCCGCTGCGTGAGGGATTGCTGTCAAATGTCCTCAACCCCAAGACCATCGTGTTCTACATGGCCTTTCTGCCGCAGTTCATCACGCCTGCCGACCCGGTCCTGGCCAAGTCGCTGTGGCTTGCCGGGGTGCATTTCGTCATCGCCAACATCTGGCAGATATTGGTTGCTGCCATGGTGGGAAGTGCCAGCGCTTGGCTCGCCAAGCCAGCCTTTTCACGTTGGCTCAATGGATTGACAGGCACGGTGCTGGTTGCCTTTGGCGTCAAGCTGGCGTTGACCAACAGGCCAGGATAAAAGAGAGCAGGCACAAAGAAAAAAGCCATTGATGCATACCTTTCCAGGTGATGCACCAATGGCTTGTGGCTTACTGACGGTCAATCAGCGGGATGCCATCAAGGACACGCTATACTGGCTGTTCCTTTCCTGGGGAGTCAGCACGCTGACACCTTGGGTCGAGCCATTGTTGGCCAGGCTCTCGAAGACGACACGGTATTCGAGCACGGCACGGACATAACGACGGGTTTCCTTGAACGGAATATGTTCGACGAACAGGTCGAACTCGCCTGGCGAGGAGCGCAACCACTCATCGACTCGGCCTGGTCCGGCGTTATAAGCAGCGGCAGCGGCAATGCGGTTACCGCTGTAGCGGTCGAGCATATTGCGAATATAGGTGCTGCCCAGCCGGATATTGGTATCAGGTTCTAGCACGCTCCATCCTGGATCACCGATACCGATACGCGAGCCAACCAGAGATGCCGTGCCAGGCATCAGTTGCATCAGGCCGCGTGCACCGGCAGGCGATATAGCACCGGGATTGTAGGCGCTCTCGCGGCGGGCAATTCCCATCAACAGGTAAGGATCTACGCCATTGGCCTGTCCCCAGCGCATGAAATTGTCGCGGTAGGCCGCAGGGAAGCGGTAGGGCAGCGCATCCAGCATCTTGCCGTAGATGGTGGCTTGCACCGCCATGGCAGGCTGACCGGCATTGACGGCGTAATCGGCCAGCAGGCGTGCATCCCTCGGGCTGGCACTTTCCACGGCATGTTTCCACTCCAGGTTGGCCAGGCCGTCCTGGCCAATACGCAGCAGTGCGTTGGTGCGTCTGACGGATGGCCAGCCAGCCACCTGAGCGCGCTCAGCATCGGAGAAACGGTTGTTCTCCATGTTCAGGTTGTAAGGCTGGCCGAGGCGATCTGCGGCGACGAAAGCGAAGAAATCGCGCTGACTGGCCGCCTTGGCGAAGGCGCTTTGGGCCGCTGCGGATTGACCGCGTTGCTCCAGTGCCCGCCCCAGCCAGTATTGCCAGCGTGCGGCACCCTGGGTTTCTGCCGGCATGATACCGACGGTGCGTTCCACTGCGGCCCAGTCACCATCACGAATGGCCAGACGAGCGCGTAGCTCGAAGACTTCTGGATCACTCTGGCGTGGCAATGCCTGGTCGATCCAGCTCAGCATCTGGCGTTGATCGCGGCGCAGACCCCAATACATGATCTCGCGTTCGATGTCCTGGCGATCCTGGGCAGAAAATGGATTCGCCCCTGAAAGCTGCTGCCAGGAGGCCAGGGCACCGGATGCGGAGGTGTGTGCTGCAGCCTTGAGGGCGGCTGGGAAGAAGGCCGTATTGCCTGCACAGTTGGGGCCGATGCAGCTTCCCACACGTGATAGTGCAGAAGGATTGGCGGCGACGCTCTGCTGCGCGGCGACTGCGCTGGACCAGCCAGGACCGATGAGGCCGCTCAAGTGGCTGACCAGACCAGACTGATCATTTTCCCAGGCCAGCATCATGCGCTGCCAGATTTCCTGGTCATTGATTTCGCCCCGGGAGCGTAGCGCGGAGAACAACGTGTTACAGGCATCGGGCTGGGACTTGCCCACCCGCCACAGACGACGTCCCCCTTCAGCGGCCAGCGTTGGATTCTGAGAAAGCTGGGCAGTGTAGTAATGGCACTGCTCTTCCGTCGTCGGTGGCTCGCCGTTGGCCACGGCCAGGACATTGGCGTAGTTGCCCACCTTGCCGTAACGAATAATGGCTTGTTCGCGCATCCATTCGCCCGTCGGAGCATCGCTATTGGCAGAAATGTAGTTCAGGACTTCCTGGGGGCTGGCAGCAGGCAGGCGCTCGCGTAGCTGGTAGTACTCCACATAGCCGTGAAGCTCGTGACCACGAATGGCCGACTCGTTGATCAACGAAAAATTACCGCTACGGGCGGCTTCCAGGGCGGTGCGTATGGCACTGTCGCTACCTTGGGCCATGGCGGTGGCAGGTAGGCTCAATGCTGTGGCCGTCACCAATGGAGTGAGACGGCGAAGCAAGTCTAATGACCTGGCGAATGGCATGGGGTCCCTCCAGAACGGTCGGCTAGATCGTGTTCATGGTCGCCTAGATTGGTGTGCTTTAACAGTCCTGGAAGTAAGGATTTGCTCGCTTGAGCCTTGTGTGCACAGAAGGGTGCCCCCATACCATGCTCAATGCCATGGATCATCATCACTCACCATGGTGCCGCCAGACAGGAGCCGATGATGTCGTTTTGGAACCGTATCCCCGTGATTTCTCGGGTCGCCCAGCGATCACGAGCCTTTCGCCACATCATGAGAGCACTCAAGCTGTTTTTGCCCATGCTTCAGGATGTCTTTTCCGGACGCTACAGGCCTGTGCCCTGGAGTGCCTTTGTGTGGATGGCGCTGGCGCTCGCTTACCTGATTTCGCCCCTGGACCTGATTCCGGATGTCATCTTGCTGTTCGGGCTGGTTGACGATGTGTTCATCGTTGGCTGGCTGTTGACCCGGGTCGACGCCAGCCTGGCGGATTACCGAGCCTGGAAGGGCATATGGGATGCTGAAGAAGACAGCGGAAACTGAAAGACGTTGAGAAATGTTGAAAAAAGATCACTGGCCCCCATATCTCGATGCAGCTCACTGATACGACCTCGCGATGTCGGCTGAGGTCGGTTGGTAGATATCTTGTTGTCAATCTTGTCGAAAGGGTTTTGAGCGATCATGACCACCGCTACTCATGAAGAGACATTAGGTTTTCAGACAGAGGTCAAGCAGCTCCTCCATCTGATGATTCATTCGCTGTATTCCAATCGCGAAATCTTCCTGCGGGAGCTGATTTCCAATGCTGCTGATGCCTGTGACAAGCTGCGTTATGCTGCGTTGGACAACGACGCCCTGTATGAGAATGACAGCGAACTGCGCATCGAGATCGAGCATGATGCCGAAGCCGGTACCATCACTATCCGTGATAACGGTATTGGCATGAATCGTGAAGACGTGATCAACAACCTGGGCACCATCGCCAAGAGTGGGACCGCTGAGTTTCTCAAGCAGCTTTCAGGCGAGCAGCAGAAAGATGCCAGGTTGATCGGTCAATTCGGAGTAGGTTTCTACTCTGGTTTCATCGTGGCCGATGAAATGACCGTGCGTACCCGCAAGGCTGGTGATGCGGCGGATACTGGCGTGGAGTGGCGCTCCAGGGGCGAAGGCGAATTCGTTGTCGCCGATATCGAACGCGAGAAGCACGGCACCGAGATCACGCTGCACCTGAAGAGTGATGCCAACGAGTTTGCCGACGACTTCCGTCTGCAGAATCTGGTGCGCAAGTATTCCGACCATATTGAAGTGCCGGTGCGCATGCCGCGTACCGAAAAGGCTCGGGATGATGAAGGCAATGAGGTGGAAGGCTCCGAGGTGACAACCTGGGAGAACGTCAATGAAGCTACGGCACTATGGGCACGCGCGAAGAGCGAAGTGTCCGATGACGAGTACAAGGCCTTCTACAAGCATGTTGCTCATGATTTCTCTGACCCGCTGACCTGGAGCCACAACAAGGTAGAAGGCAAGCTGGAATATACCAGCCTGCTCTACGTGCCTGGCCGGGCACCCTTCGATCTTTACGAGCGCGACGGTGCCCGTGGGGTGAAGCTGTATGTTCAGCGTGTGTTCATCATGGACGATGCCGAACAGTTCCTGCCGTTGTACCTGCGCTTTATCAAGGGGGTAGTGGATACTCGCGACCTGTCGCTCAACGTTTCCCGAGAGCTGCTGCAGCAGGATCCGCAGGTCGACAAGATCAAGTCTGCACTGACCAAGCGTGCCTTGGACATGCTCAAGAAGCTGGCCAAGGACAAGGACGCCTATCAGACCTTCTGGAATACCTTCGGTGCTGTCCTGAAGGAAGGTCCTGCAGAGGACTATGCCAACCGCGACAAGATTGCTGAGCTGCTGCGCTTCTCTACCACTCATACCAATAGCGCGACTCAGGATCAGTCCCTGGCGGATTACGTGGAGCGGATGAAGGAAGGGCAGGACAAGATCTACTACATCGTTGCTGATGGTTTCAATGCTGCCAAGAGCAGCCCGCATCTGGAAATCTTCCGCAAGAAGGGCATCGAAGTGGTGTTGTTGCATGACCGCATCGATGAGTGGTTGATGAGCCATCTGACCGAGTTCGATGGCAAGAAGCTGGTTGACGTGGCCAAAGGCGATCTCGACCTGGGCGAAGTAGAGAACGAAGAAGAGAAGAAGGCCCAGGAAGAAACAGCCAAGGCCAAGGAAGCACTGGTCAAGCGGGTCAAGGAAGCCCTGGGTGAAGACGTTCAGGAGGTCAAGATCACCTATCGCCTGACCGACTCTCCGGCGTGTGTCGTATTGCCCGAGCATGAGATGGGCTACCAGATGCGCCGCATCATGGAGGCTGCTGGGCAGAAGCTGCCAGAGGTCAAGCCGATTCTGGAACTGAACCCCGAACATGCCCTGGTGGATCGCCTCGAAGGGACTGAAGGAGAGCGTTTCGCTGACCTGGCGCGCATCCTGCTGGATCAGGCCATCATCGCTGAAGGTGGTCAGCTCGACGACCCCGCTGCCTACGTCAAGCGTCTGAACGCATTGCTGAGTGCATGAGGCGTTAAGGCAGATCTGTCTACCGCCAGCTTGAACGAACAACGCCACCCTTGAGGGTGGCGTTGTTCGTTTCAGCCGTCACTTCCCTGAGCTCATGAAAATGACGCTTGTAGTGGTCAACTAATCTCAGACAGGTCTTGTTACACCTTGTTTCCATCCTTCGCCCGACAGGCCGCAGCGGTGAACAGCACATCAGTGGAAGAGTTCAGAGCGGTCTCGGTGGAGTCCTGTACCACGCTGATGACAAAGCCGATGGCAACGACCTGCATGGCCACGTCGGCGTCGATACCAAACAGGGCCGCTGCCATGGGAATCAACAGCAGCGAACCACCGGCAACGCCGGATACACCACAGGCCGCCAGAGCAGAGACGATACACAGCAGCAGGGCGGTGGCGAAGTCCACACTGATACCGAGGGTGTGGGCGGCCGCCAGAGTGATTACGGTAATGGTGATGGCGGCGCCGGACATGTTGATCGTCGCGCCCAGCGGGATGGAGATGGAATAGGTATCGGCATGCAGGTTGAGGCGCTTGCACAGTTCCAGGTTGATCGGGATGTTGGCTGCGCTGCTACGGGTGAAGAAAGCCGTGATGGCGCTACCACGCAGGCAGGTGAAGACCAGAGGATATGGGTTCCGGCGAGTGGTCAGGAATACGATCAATGGATTGGTGACCAGGGCCACGAAGAGCATGCAGCCAACGATGATTCCGAGCAGCTGAGCATACTCGAGCAGAGCACCCATTCCGGAAGTGGCCAGTGTGCCGGCTACCAGTCCGAAGATACCGAGCGGGGCAAAGCGAATGACGAAGCGGACAATGCCTGACACGGCATCGGACAGGTCATTGATCAGCTTGCGGGTCGTATCGTTGGCATTGCGCAACATGATGCCCAGGCCCACGGCCCAGGCGAGGATGGCAACGAAGTTGCCTTCCATCAGCGCAGATACAGGGTTGTAGACCACGCTGAGCAGCAGATTCTTGAGAATCTCGATGACGCCACCGGGAGGATTGCCGCTGGCCTGGGAAACATCCAGCGATAGAGTAGTAGGAAAGGCAAAGCTGGCGATGACAGCGACCAGGGCGGCGACCAAGGTGCCGATGAGATACAGCACCAGCACGGAACGAATGTGGGTGGGTTGTCCTTTCTGGTGGTTGGCGATAGCCGCCATGACCAGCACGAACACCAGGATTGGCGCCACGGCTTTCAGCGCAGAAATGAAGATGTCGCCCAGCAGCGCGACAGACAGGGCTGCCTTGGGGGAAATCACTACCAGAATGATGCCACACAGAATGCCGATGGCGATTTGTGGAACCAGGCTGAGACGCAAGAGTGGCCGCAGCGGAGCAGCAAGAGTAGAGAACATGGGACTCTCTCGATGAGTGTGGTAGGTACTAGGAATACCTGCCTTCTGATGGGGCATTGAGTTGCGCGCCGTGTACAGAGCTTGAACCAGAACTTGAAGCCAGAGATTGAGTCAAGCAAAGCGCTGGTGCGCGAAGCGGCGCATTCTATCACCGAGAAAGTGGCTATGTGGATCGACTTAAGTTGTATCTATATAGGGAAAACACCCGTTTTTGATAAAAACTCCAGTGAAATAAGCCAATTGATGGTGATGAAAAGAGGGAAGTGTCCTGGTGAAATGCAAGCAGGCCAGGAGCTTTTAGCTCCTGGCCTGCTTTTAGACAGTGTCTGGGACTGTCAATTTTCCAAGGCTGGGTGGGGTCAGCCGCGGGCCGTCTTGAGTGCAGCGGCCAATTCAGCGGTCAGGGACTTGACCGCGGTGACACCAGCCTCGCGACTTTCCGCATTGGCGAGTGCTTCGACCAGAGCCGAACCCACCACCACTCCATCGGCGAAACGACCGATGGCACTAGCCTGTTCAGCGGTACGGATGCCAAAGCCTACGGCAATGGGAATGTCACTGTGCTGGCGGATACTGTCGACCTCGGCTTGTACGCGCTCGACGCTGGGAGCCTCGCCTCCCGTGACACCGGTGCTGGAGACGTAGTACAGGAAGCCTGAGGTGTTGGTCAGTACACCGGGCAGGCGTGCTGCATCGGTGGTGGGAGTCGCCAGACGAATGAAATTGAGCCCTGCCTTGGCAGCTGGCAGACACAGCTCGTCATCGTGCTCCGGTGGCAGGTCAACCACGATCAGTCCATCGACACCTGCCTCTCGTGCTTCGCCGACGAAGCGTTCCACGCCCCGGCGATAGATGGGATTGTAGTAGCCCATCAGCACGATCGGGATGTCATTGTTCTCACGGCGAAGCTCACGCACCATTTCCAGGGTCTTGTCCATGGTCTGGCCCGCTTCCAGTGCTCGCCGGGTGGCATGCTGGATGGCCTGGCCATCGGCCATGGGATCGGTGAAGGGCATACCCAGTTCGATGATATCGGCACCGGACTCGGCCAGGCCGCGAACTGCAGCCAAGCTGGTGGCGTAGTCAGGGTCCCCGGCGGCCAGGTAGGTTACCAAAGCAGCCCGATTCTCAGTCTGGACAGTAGCGAAGCGGCGTGCCAGGCGGTCTTGGGATATGGTCATGTCGATTCCTTACTGGCTGAGGCCGAGTTCGTCGGCCAATACGTGAGTCACGGTAGCCATGTCCTTGTCACCACGGCCGCTCAGGTTGACCACCATGATGTGATCGCTGGGCAGGCTTGGGGCCCGTCGAATCACTTCGGCCAGAGCATGGGAAGATTCGAGGGCTGGAATGATGCCTTCCAGACGACACAGCAAGGTAAAGGCATCCAGTGCCTCACGGTCGGTGGCAGAAACATATTCGGCGCGCCCAATCTGGTGCAACCAGGCGTGTTCAGGGCCAATGCCTGGATAGTCGAGGCCCGCGGAGATGGAATGAGCATCGCTGATCTGGCCTTCCTCGTCCTGGAGAAGGAAGGTGCGATTGCCATGCAATACACCCGGGTCCCCGCCACGCAGACTGGCCGCGTGCTTGCCGGTATCGATACCTTCGCCAGCCGCTTCAACGCCGATCAGAGCGACGTTCTCATCGTCGAGGAAGGGATGGAACAGGCCCATGGCATTGGAACCACCTCCAATGCAGGCCACCAGAGAGTCGGGGCCACGACCTTCCTTTTCCTGAAGCTGTTCGCGTACTTCTTCACCGATTACCGACTGGAAATCGCGGACCATGGCGGGATAGGGGTGAGGGCCGGCCACGGTGCCGATGATGTAGAAAGTATTGGCGACATTGGTCACCCAGTCGCGCAATGCTTCATTCATGGCATCCTTGAGCGTACCATCGCCGGCAGTCACAGGGATGACCTTGGCACCCAGCAACTGCATGCGTTGGACGTTGGGCTGCTGACGATGAATGTCCGTGCTGCCCATGTAGATGACGCATTCCAGGCCGAAGCGGGCTGCCACGGTGGCGGTGGCAACGCCATGCATGCCGGCCCCTGTCTCGGCAATGATGCGGGTCTTGCCCATTCGCCGGGCCAGCAGGATCTGGCCCAGTGCATTGTTGATCTTGTGGGCACCCGTATGCATCAGGTCTTCACGCTTGAGATAGATCTTGGCGCCACCCAGATGTTCACTAAGGCGGTCAGCGTGATACAGAGGACTCTGGCGGCCCACATAATCCCTGGACAAGGAAGACAGCTCCTCGGCAAAGGCGGGGTCCTGGCTAGCGTTCGCGTATTCTTGCTGCAGGTCGAGGATCAGTGGCATCAGCGTTTCGGCAACGAAGCGGCCGCCAAAGTCACCAAAGAAGCCGCGATCGTCGGGGCCATGCCGAAGGGACTGGGGGACGGTAGTCTGACTCATGCTCTGCTCCCTGAAGGAAAGTTCGTCTTGTCGATACCTTACCTCCGGAAGAGGCCAAGGAAAATCGATATAATGGAGATGATGTGTGAGAAAAACTCACAATAGATGACATGGTTCTTGCCCTGTGACCAGGAGTTCAATATGCCGCTACCACCTTCATCGGAGATGTTGCCGGATTTGCCTCATTTACCCTCGCTCAAGGCATTGCAAGCCTTTGATGCAGCGGCTCGTTGCGACAGTCTATCCCGAGCCGCAGACTTGCTGCATGTCACCCATGGGGCTGTGAGTCGTCAGGTTCGGCAGTTGGAAGAGCAAATGGGGGTGCGCTTGTTCGAACGCTCCGGCCGTGGGCTGGTGCTGACTGCTGCGGGAAGAGAGCTGGCTACGGCAACGCGTCATCATCTGGAAGGTCTGGCACGGGTCTGTCGCGAGCTTTCCCGAGGGGATGCCGAAACACCTTTCGTGCTCAGTTGTCCTGGGTCATTCCTGGCTCGCTGGTTCATTCCACGCATGGCGCGGCTCAAGCAGGCATTGCCTCAACTGGAACTCCATCTCACGGCAAGTGATGACGTCAGCCAACTGCGTCCTGGCGTCGATGCTGTACTGCGTTTTCAGCAGCCCCCTTTCGGTGGCGATGATGGTCACACACTGCAGATTCTTGGCCCGGAGCGCATCGGGCCAGTGTTGCGCCCAGGACAATGGCCCCAGATTGATCGGGATAGTGGCAGTTGGCCTCCTGCACAGCATGTGCTGTTCGAACTTCCCTTGCTGCATACACGGTCACGTCCTGATGCCTGGCTGGACTGGTGCACTCAGCAGGACATGGACGCCTCGCGACTGACCCAGGCCCAAGGGTTCGATCATCTCAGTTATCTGCTGGAAGCCACCCTGGTCGGTCTAGGGGTGGGGATAGCGCCAGACTATCTGGTTGAAGAGGACTTGCGCAGTGGCCGCCTTATTGCACCTTGGGGGTTCGTTGCCACTGAGGCACACCTGGTGCTGGCCTTGCCTGGAAACGAGGCCTCTCCGCGACACCCGCTATCCATGGCACTGGCGGAGTGGCTGACCAAGGAACTTTCTTCTCAGGTGACTGAAGAAGAACATGGTGCAAGACCAGATGATGGCCCAGGACACTATGCATCATGACACCAAGCATCATGACACCAAGCACCATAACACCACGCATCATGATCGCAATGACAAGGCCTCCGTACCACTTGGAAATTCATCATTAGAAAATAGCCATTAGAAACATATTGATTCAGGTCGAGAATACAGGAAGGATGGGCGCTCTCTCAGAAGTATCGGCTTTACTACCTCGCAAGAGAGGGGGCGCTATGATGTCGAGTACGCTTTTCTTATGAGAGAGGGGCTCGAAAAAAACGCGCTGTTGTTCATTCTTCTGGATGACATTAGCATTAAGTTACAATTCGGCATTTCATTTACGCTGATGGATGGAGCGTATGCTTGGATGGCGGTGGGGCTGCATGCTCCTATGGGCGTGGTTTGGAGGAATGTCACTGGCTCAGGCGCTGGAAGCACCGTCCGGCCCTGTGTTATTGAAAGTGACAGGTGACATCGAGATCACCAATGTCGATGATGAAGCCCATTTTGATAGGGCCATGCTCGAAGCCTTGCCCCAGCATGAGACGCGTACTCATCTTCCTTGGTATGACGGTCGTTCGGTCTACCGAGGGCCGCTGCTTCGTGATCTGTTATCAGCGGTGGGTAGTACAGGATCCCTGCTTCGCGTTTCTGCCCTTAATGACTATGTTTCGGAAATTCCGGTCAGTGACGCGATGGAACATGATGTCATCCTTGCCATGTCCCGTGATGGTGTTCCTATGCGGGTGAGGGATCAGGGGCCGTTGTTCGTGATCTATCCTTTTGATGACTTCCCTGAACTGTATACCGAGGTTTATCTGCATCGGTCTGTTTGGCAGGTCTCGTCCATTGATGTGCGTCGAAGTTCGAGACCATGAGAGAAAAAGACACAGGGCCTGCCATGTCCTCATTTCCCTTGAGGTTCCGAGTTTCTGCCATTGCGGCAGTGCTGTTCTTTGTTGCGGCACTGGTGGCGGGGGGCTTGACGCTTGATCGGCAGCAGGACCTGATGCATCGAGCACTGGATACCCTGAGCTGGAATCTCTACCAGTTCGATCGCTCTGTCCATGATTTGCGCATCAAGGCGCTGGAAACGACACCAGAGAATGTCGAGCCTCTGGTGCTGGCATATGACATCACTTATGGCCGCAGCCAGTTGATGCATCAAGGCCAGACGCGACGATTCATGACCGAGCTATATCGGGATACCAGCTGGTCGGCGAAGGTCGAGCAGCTGGTCGTGTCGCTGGAACCACTGATGGAATCTCTGGATTCTGGCGAGAAAGCCTTCGACGAGGAAGTTCGCCAGACCCTGTTATCGTCCCTGACAAAGCTGCAGCAAGCTACGCGGGAAATGCTGCTGGAGCACACCATCACGGTTGCCAAGTTGCGTAGTGATGATAGCCGGGCGATGTTGCACCTGTATGCCGTTGTGCTGGCGTGCATCGTGCTGATCATGCTGGCTGGCAGTGCGCTGGTTGTGCTGCTGATTCGCGAAGCACGTGGCCATACCCTCAAGGCGGAGTTGCTGGAGGCGCAGTCCCAGGCATTACGAGAAGCGGTGCAACAGGCCGAGGCTACCAGCCGTGCCAAGTCCGATTTCATGGCGATGGTGAGTCATGAGATGCGGACACCTCTCAGTGGTGTCATTGGCATGACCGACCTGATCAAGGATGAGCCGCTTAGTGAAGAGGGGCGGCATTATGTTGAAAGCCTGGAGGCCAGTGCCAAGGGGCTACATACGGTGATCAATGATGTCCTCGACTATACCCGCATCGAAGCTGGGCACATGGGTATTGAGGATGTCCCTTTTAGTCTGGTGCAGATGCTGAACCAACTGGCTCAGGGTTACCGCATCAGTTCGAGCGACAAGGTTCAGTTTCTCATGCGCTTGGCGCCGCGTCTGCCCGAATGTGTGAAGGGGGATGAGCATCGCTTGCGGCAGGTATTGATGAACCTGCTCGACAACGCCTTCAAGTTCACCGATCAAGGCTTTGTCATGTTACGGGTGACCCAGGTGGATGCCCGAGGCATCTCTTTTGTCGTTTATGACACAGGCTGTGGCATTGGCGAGCAAGATCTGGGGCATATCTTCGAGCCTTTCCAGCAGGTCGATAGCGTGATGACACGGCGTCATGAGGGATCTGGCCTGGGGTTGGCGATTGCTCGACGTCTGGTGCAGGCCATGGGGGGCGAGTTACTCGTGGATAGCCAGGTGGGGAGTGGCAGTCGCTTCTGGTTCGAGCTTCCCTTGGCGAGTTGCGAGGAAGAGTGCCGTGAAGCGGAACAAGAAGGAATGCAAACTGACCTGCCGGCACCTCATCATGTGCTGGTGGTAGAAGATAATGCCGCCAATCGCGAGTTGATGGCAGCGATGCTGTCACGCCTCGGGCAATCATCCGAACTGGTGAGCAGTGGCGAGCAGGCGTTGGCAGTGTTGAGTGAGCGTTCCTTTGACATGGTGTTCATGGATCTGCAGATGTCGGGCATGGATGGTATCGAAACTGCACGCCGATGGCGGATGCTGGAGCGCCAGAACCATGCACAAGGTACCACTGTGCCGATGATAGCAGTGACGGCCAACATCCTTCCCGAGCACCGCCAAGCAAGCGTTGAGGCAGGCATGGACGATATGATCAGCAAGCCCTTTACGCGTAAGGAACTGAGCAGTGTGCTCCAGCGTTATCCTTCACATGTCTATGCGAGATTGACAGCAGGCAGCGCCTTGTCCGAAGTGTCGCGAGAAGGACAGTGCCATGAGCCGGAGGAAGGCGAGGAGATATCGGCCATGACACTGAATGAGCTACGTTCGATGATGTCGGCTGATGCCTTGCAACGCATGGTGCATGACTACTTGGCCCATTACCCGGTACGCCTGGCGCGTATGCGCATCGCGATAGAGGGTGGCGATTGCAAGGCGCTTGGGGATGAGGCGAACAGGCTGAACAATGCCTCGGCCACGCTGGGGTGCACAGCCATCATGCGAGCAGCAATAAAGCTGAAACACATGGCGGTGGACAATAAGTCAGCGGAGCAACTGACAGCCGAGGTGGATGAATTGGAGCGGCACGAAGAGCGGGTCAGGGAGGCCTGGCGCAAGGCCGGGTTGCTGGAGAACTTTCGACCGGTCTGAGTGCTGCATCATCTCCCTGGCATGATACGGGCCCTGGCGGTTGCAGCCAGGGCCCGGTTTTTGATCACAACACGCCCATAGTGATAACGCACTCATGATGACAGGCTTCTTGCCGGCTGATCTGTGCTTGCCGTGTCTATGTCTTCTAGCACCTATGTCTTCTAGTACCTGTGTCTTCTAGTACCTTCGTGCGAGGTCTCCCGACACCATGGGTGTGTGCAAGGGAGACATGGAAGCATCATGAACGCTGTCCCCAGCGTTCGTCCGGGTGAATCTCATTGGCGGGCAATACCGGATCGTAGCCTTCTGCACGCAGCGCTTCGATTACCTCTCTGGTGTGCTCGCTTCCCAGCGTTTCCAGGGTTGCTTCGACTTCCGTTGCTCTCAGTGACAGGTCAGTGAATGTACGCTGATGGGCGATATGGACGACATTGGCACGCTGATTGGCCAGCAGCAGGGTGAGTTCCGACAGTGCTCCCGGGACATCAGGGATTCCGACTCGAACACGTACGATCCTGCCTGAGCGTACCAGGCCGCGTTGGATGACCGACGAGAGTGCCTGCATGTCGATGTTGCCACCGCTGAGCACCAGGCCTACCTTGCGGCCCCGGAAGCGTTCAGGTTGACTGAGAACCGCTGCCAGCCCTGCTGCTCCTGCTCCTTCTGCAACGGTTTTCTCGATTTCCAGCAGCATCAGGATGGCACGTTCGAGGTCGGCTTCGCTGGCCAGCAATATGTCGCTGACATGCTCGTTCACCAAAGCCCTGGTGAGATTGCCTGGTTGTTTTACGGCAATGCCTTCAGCGACGGTGACTCGTCCACAATGCACTGGTTCTCCAGCGAGCGCCTGCTTCATTGCCGGGAAGCGTTCGCTCTGCACACCCATGATGTCGATATCGGGCTTGATGCCCTTGGCCGCCACTGCGTTGCCGCCAATCAATCCGCCACCACCGATAGGAAGCACGAGGCAGTCCAGTTCGGGAGTATCCTCCAGCATTTCTACTGCGATGGTTCCTTGTCCGGCGATGATGCGAGGATCATCGTAAGGGTGGACGAAGACATAGCCGTGCTGTGCTGCCAGGCGTTGAGCATAGGCGCCTGCTTCATCCACACCGTCGCCTTGCAGATGCACCTCGGCACCAAAGGCACGGGTATTGCTTACCTTGAGGTTGGGGGTGTGGCGAGGCATCACGATAATGGCTTTGATTCCAAGGCGGGAGGCGTGATAGGCCACAGCCTGAGCGTGGTTGCCGGCAGACATGGCAATCACGCCTCTTGAGCGCTGCTCTGGACTGAGGGAAAGCAGGTGGTTGAGTGCTCCGCGCTCCTTGAAAGCCGCTGTGAACTGGTGATTCTCGAACTTGATATACAGTTCGCACCCGGCGAGGCGGGATAACGTCGCCGAGTATAGGCAAGGTGTGCGAACCAGGTGGCCAGCGGTGGCTTCGGCCGCCTGGCGGACATCATCAAGAGTGACCGTCATCTGGGTGCTTCCATGACCATGATTGACTGAAATCGTCGGGATCGCCGACGTGATTCGGCCTTCCATAATGCATTAGTCAGCACAGTGGGGCTATCAGCTTTGCGACCTGCTTTGTTACCGGTTGGTGATAGAGCCGGGGGCCGCAGATCCCGCTTGATCAGTCATGTTGGTGTGGTTGAGGGAAGATCACCTCGAAGCCTCGCGCATCCAACTGACGGATCTCTGCAGGACTGCCATCTTCGGCCAGCTCGATCAGGCCAATGCCTGGGCCATTCCACAGGCGCTCGCCTGCTTTGGCGCGGTCTGGGTCCCTGGGGCGAATGGCCATGGGGCGACGCTTGGTGAACCAGTTCATGGGTGAGCGTGGTGAAAACAGCCAGCGATTGAGGCGGTCCAGTACATCCAGCAAGGTGTCGGGGAAGCTGTTCTTGAGCCCGCTGGAAGTGACCTGCCACAGTCTTGGGCCACCATGGCGATGACGAATGCGGATATCGTAGACGAAGGAGTAGTGCACGTCTCCCGACAGGACAACGTAGTGTCCAGGCGTGCGCGAGTGCCGGAAGATGTTGAGCATCACGCTGGCGGCACCGCGGTGGGCCATCCAGTTCTCGGCATCGACCATCAGTGGCTTGCCGGCAAAAGTGAACAGGGACTGAATGACTTCAATCAGCTTGACACCGAACATGGGGGCAGGAGAGACAATCACCACGGAAGGTGAATCAAGCAACTGTTGCTGGAAGTCGGACAAGGCCTCCCAGTCCAGCAGACCAGAGGGGCGTTTCGGATTGCGTTCACTCCTCCAGCGCCGAGTGCGAGTATCCAGCACGACCAGCTTGGGAGTGCCTGATACCTCATATTCCCAACCTTCGAACTTCAGCAGGTGCTGGATCACCGTGTCCTGCATTGCTGCGTTCAGCCAACCGGCAGCATGTTCGCTAGTGTGCGCTGAGCCGCCCTCAGACCCAGAATGCGTGCTATCCGAGAAGCTCGTGCCATCTGAATGTTCCTTGGCATCGTTCAGCAGATGAGCAACCTCCGCCAGGGGATCAGCCAGCTTGTCGGGGGCATTGCCCCATCCCTGGCAAAGCAGGTAGCCGAGCAGGGCATTGCCGATGATGCGCTTGGAAAATGGGTGCCCATAAGCCGTGGCTTCCCAGTCGGCTGTCAGATTCCAGTCGTCGGTGATGTCGTGGTCGTCGAAGATCATCAGGCTGGGCAACTGCGCCATCACGCGGGCCACCTGGGGCAGGGACGCTGCAAAACTGTCGATGATCTTGCGTTCTCGTTCGAACGTGTCGCGGTGATCGTCATCCAATGCTGGGCGCTTTATGTCCACCAGGCGCCAGGGCGTGGGGGACCACACCAGCAAGTACATGGCAATGACTTCAGCGAAGGTGATCAGGTGGTTGCCAGCATGGTCCGAAGTGAATACGGGCTTGCGCACACCACTGAAAAAGCTCTTGCGCACGCCTTCAGCATCAGGGAGCAGGTGTTGGCGTCGGTAATAGCTTTGCTGGTCGGCGTAGAGTTCCTGGCTATTGGTAATGGTTGCGCCGTCCAGCTCCTCATCAAACAGTCCCAGGCGTCGGATCAGAGCGTGGATGGCGGCCAGCATGGGACCAGCGACATCATCGGCATAGACCTGATCGCCGGTAAGCAATAGCCAGCGGGGCCTGGCGTCTGGAGTATCAAGGTGCCTTTCCAGCCAGCCATCCACATGCGCGAGGCCGTCGGGACCCTGGTAATGGGGTTTACGGCAGGATCCATGCAACAGCCTGCGTTGCTGGGCGGTAATCACGAAGGCGGGACGTGGTTGTCCCGGGTAGCAAAGGTGCGGTGCCCAATCGGCGATTCCCCCTTTGTCTCCTCCCTCTTTGTCGACTCCCTCCAGGCCGCGCAACCTGAGATCGTATTCGATGTACCGATCCTGGGGCAGCGGGTCTTCCAATTCCACCTCGATCAGAGAGAGGTAGGCATAGCGACCCAAGGGAAGTACACGGCAGTGGTCATCGCCCAGTACCAGCTGCTGCATGGGATCGCCTTGCGGGCCAATCTCCAGGCTCATCTCCATCCGTTGGCTGGTGACCAGCCACAGGCATAACCGCTCACTGTTCAGGCGGCGGAGAATCGGGCCCGCCAGAACATCTGGCAGGTCGTTGTCTGACGGGGAGATATGGGCTGTGGAAGTGTTCGACTGGGGTTCCTGGGTCTGTGTTGATATCACTTCAGTTTCGTCTCCCTCAGACGAATCAAGGCGGTGGGGGCATCAAAACGATCAGCGCTGGCGATATCCCAGAACTCATTGTAGAGGGGATGATCCTTGGCTCCACCATTGAGCAGTTCGTCGGGTTCCAGCAGGTTGAGCAGACTGATATAGGGGCGGGCATGACCATCTTCAAGGCGACGGATAATGTGTTCAGGACCGAGTTCGCCAGGATGGGTCAGGCCTGCTGCTTCGAGCAACTCGCGCAGGGCATGCAAGGTGTTGGTATGGAAGTTGTACACGCGTGATGCCTTGTCCTCGATATCCAGACGGCTGCTACGGGTGGTGTCCTGGGTGGCTACGCCACTTGGGCAGCGGTCATTATGGCAGCTCTGGGCCTGGATACAGCCCAGTGAAAACATGAAGCCACGTGCCATGTTGACCCAATCTGCGCCCAGAGCCAAGGTGCGGCAGATATCGAAAGCGCTGATGATCTTGCCGCTGGCACCAATGCGGATGTGCTTGCGCAATCCTGCGCCTACCAGAGTGTTATGCACCAGGTTGAGTGCATCGTTGAGGGGCATGCCAAGTCGGTTGATGAACTCCAGCGGGGCAGCCCCCGTACCTCCCTGGCCGCCGTCGACGATGATGTAGTCTGGATGGTCATTGCATTCCCGCATTGCCTTGACCATGGCGAACCACTCCCAGGGATGGCCAATGGCCAACTTGACCCCGACGGGTTTTCCACCAGAAAGTTCTCGCAGGGTCTGGATGAAAGCGATCATCTCTCGTGGAGTGGAAAATTCCGAGTGAGAGGATGGTGATACGACATCATGCCCCATCGGGACACCACGCGTCGTGGCAATTTCCGCTGTCACCTTGGCGGCCGGCAGGATGCCACCGTGGCCCGGCTTGGCTCCTTGGGACAGTTTGATCTCGATCATCTTGACTTCATCCCGCTGGGCATTGATGCGGAATTTTTCGGGATCAAAGCCACCATCTTCGCGACGACAGCCGAAATAGCCAGAGCCCAGTTGCCAGACCAGGTCACCACCACGCAGGTGGTAGGGGGAAATCGAACCTTCCCCTGTGGTGTGATAGAAGCCCCCTCGCTTTGCTCCTTCATTCAGAGCACTGATGGCGTTGGGAGACAGGGCACCGAAGCTCATCGCCGAGATGTTCACCACGCTGACGTCATAGGGTCTGGCGCGATCTTCACCTACCCTGATGCGGAAGTCGTGATCCTCGATGTGCGTTGGAGTCAAGGATGGGCTCATCCACTCGTAACCTGGCTGATTCATGTCACGCAAGGAGCCAAACGGTTTCTTGTCGACGGTATTCTTGGCCCGGTTGTAGACCAGGTTGCGCTGCTCCCGGGAAAAGGGCACTTCGTCAGTGTCGGCTTCGATGAAGTACTGGCGGAACTCTGGACCAATGGACTCCAGGAAGTAGCGCATATGAGCAAGAATCGGATAGTTGCGGCTTACCGTGCGTTTGCGTTGCCGGATGTCAAAGGTGCCGAGAATGGCAAGTCCACCGAATATCACGACTCCCAACCACCACCACGCTGAGAAGCCAAGCCCGACAAGACTGACGACAGTTCCTGCGATGCTCAGCGCATAAGCGCTATATCGAACAGGGAATGCGCTGAGAATAGGTAAGGCAGACATCCAAGTCTCCTGATATATGTTCTGAGACGGTCCGAATATAAGCATAACGGAGCCACAAGCCCATGACGGTATCGCCAGACAACCCCGCTACGCCTTGTTTTAGTGAAAACAGCTTTAATGAAAACAGCCTTGATGAAAACAGTTTTGATGGCGTGATTTTCGATTACATCATCATCGGTGCTGGAAGTGCCGGTTGCCTGTTGGCCAAGCGTCTGTCCGAGGACCCCCATACCTCGGTGCTGCTCATAGAAGCCGGGGGACGAGACAACTATCCCTGGATTCATATCCCGGTGGGATATTTATACTGCATCGATAACCCACGCACAGACTGGCGTTTCCGCACTGTTCCGACACCGGGGCTCAATGGTCGTTCACTGTTGTACCCGCGTGGTCGCACTCTGGGTGGCTGTTCCAGCATAAATGGCATGATCTACATGCGTGGACAGGCGCGTGACTATGATCATTGGGCAGAAATGACCGGAGATCCCGTGTGGCGCTGGGAGGCATGCCTGGAAGATTTCAAGCGTCATGAAGATCACTATCGGCTCGACCCTGGTGCCGATGGTGATGTCGAGCACCAGCGCTTTCATGGCCATGGCGGGGAGTGGCGTATCGAGCGTCAGCGTTTTTCCTGGCAAGTACTGGATGATTTCGCTGCAGCGGCACAGGAAGCTGGTGTTCCAGCAACAGAGGATTTCAATCGCGGCGATAATGAAGGGGTCGACTACTTTGAAGTCAATCAGCGTTCAGGTTGGCGCTGGAATACTGCCAAGGCCTTTCTACGGGATGCACTTGCACGACCCAATCTGACTCTATGGCATTCCAGCATGGTGGAAAGACTGTTGTTTGAGACGACATCAGGGGATGCGTCAGATACCAGGAAAGCAGATGACCCAGAGAGTGATCAACAGCTCCGATGTAGGGGGGTCCGTGTGCGGCATGCCGGCAAGACTAGGGCGATACGTGCCAACCGCGAAGTTGTGCTGAGCGCGGGTGCCATTGGTTCGCCCCAGTTGTTGCAACTATCCGGAATAGGCCCCCGGAAACTGCTTGAGCAGTACGAAATTCCGGTGCTCAAGGAGGCTCCCGGTGTCGGGGAAAACCTGCAGGACCATCTGCAGTTGCGTGCAGTCTATCGACTCAGTGATGCGAAGACTCTCAATACCATGGCCAACTCTGTCTGGGGCAAGATGCGCATTGCCTGGGACTATCTGGTCAAGCGCACAGGGCCCATGAGCATGGCGCCTTCACAACTGGGAATATTTACGCGTAGCAGTGAGGATCAGCCATGGCCCAATCTGGAATTTCATGTTCAACCCCTGAGCCTGGAAGCGTTCGGGCAACCTCTGCATGATTTCCCCGCCATCACTGCCAGTGTGTGCAATCTCAACCCTACCAGCCGGGGCTCGGTCCGAATTCAGAGCACCGACCCTTCCCAAGCTCCGAAAATTGCACCGAACTATCTATCAACGAAGGAAGATCGCAAGGTGGCTGCGGACTCATTGCGAGTGGTCCGGCGCATCGTGCAGCAGGCGGCATTCGCACACTACTCTCCTCAGGAGATGAAACCCGGAACGGATTTTCAGAGTGACGAGGAGCTTGCCAGGGTCGCGGGAGACATTGGCACCACGATTTTTCATCCTGTAGGCACTGCGGTCATGGGCAGGAGAGAAGACCCTATGGCCGTGGTAGACTCTCACTTGCGGGTCCATGGGGTCAGTGGTCTGAGAGTGGTGGATGCTAGTGTGATGCCGACCATCGTATCCGGAAATACGAATTCGCCAACGCTGATGATTGCTGAAAAAGCGGCGGTTTGGATCAAGCGAGGAGTGTAATGTCTATGTCATGGTGAGCAAATATGTTGACGTAGGCGCCAGGACAGCGCATGCTGGTCGCAGTTGGTTGGCAAGTTGAACATCTCAGTGGTCATCGAAGCTCTTGCATCGGTTTCCCGGGAAAGGTTTCTTGTTTTACCCACTGCTACTCGGGTATTTCCCGGCAATTCAAAGTGATACGAGGATTCGTAAATGGCTACTGGTACAGTCAAGTGGTTCAATGACGCTAAAGGTTTCGGTTTCATCTCTCCGGACGACAACGGTGACGACCTGTTCGCTCACTTCTCCGAAATTCAAGCGGACGGCTTCAAGTCTCTGCAGGACGGTCAGAAGGTCTCCTTCGACGTCACTCAGGGCAAGAAAGGCCTCCAGGCTTCCAACATCAAGCTCATCGACTAAATTCGATAAATCGGCACGACTGCTAGCGGATTGATATTTCTCTAGCAATTCTTATGTGTCGATGCTTGATGGAATAGCTTGAAAATCAAAAGGCTCGCTTCGGCGGGCCTTTTGTATTTCTGGGATTTCTGATTCCATGACTTCTGGTTTTTCATGGCTCGTTTCTTCATGGTCCTGTATGGATGATTGGTACGGCCCGGCTATACAGCAGTTGTTGTCATGCTGATACTGTTGTTTCGATCATGTGAGACGTGACGTGAAGCCATCTCACTTTATGGCACTAGCTGAGAGAGAAAAGAATGAGTGACAAGGACCAACTGGTCATTGAACCTCTGGATGGTCGTGCTGATGCATGCATGATCATCCTGCATGGATTGGGCGCTGACGGTCGGGATTTCGAACCCATTGTCCCTATGCTTCCACGCCCGGACTTCGCCAGGGTGCGCTTCATCTTGCCCCATGCTCCGCGTCTACCCGTCACTGTCAATGGTGGCATGGTCATGCCTGCCTGGTATGACATTCTTGAGATGAACCTCAACCGTCGGGTCGACGAGGCTCAACTGCGTAGCTCTGCAGAACGTATCCAAGGGGTGATTCGCGATCAGATCGAAGAGGGCATCGATAGTCGTCGCATTCTGCTGGTGGGGTTCTCTCAAGGTGGTGCCGTTGCCTACGAGGCCGCGTTGAGCTTCGAACGTCCCCTGGGAGGCTTGCTGGCACTGTCGACTTACTTCGCCACTGTGGATTCCATTGTGCTCAACGAGGCCAATCGGAGCCTGCCCATTGAGGTGCATCATGGCAGTATGGACCCAGTTGTACCCGAGTCCCTTGGACGTGAGGCTCATGCGAAGCTGCAGCAATTGGGCTATGGCGCCAGCTACCGCCAGTATCCCATGGCTCATGCAGTATGCCCCCAGCAGATCGCTGACATAGGTGCCTGGATGAGTGAGCGACTGAGTCCGAAGGAAAAAAGCTGATTCTGAAACCTCCAAGTCTGAAAAACCAAGTCAGGCAAATTGGGCCTATCAGAGAGCTTGTCACGCCATGTCCTCTTCAAGCGTTAGCTCCTCGTTGAACCTAGATCATGGAAATGAGGAAGCTGTCTGAGCGAGTCGCCATGGCGTGTCCTAAGCTAGGTATACACAATAACCATAAACACTAGTTGCGCAGATTGTGCAGGGAGCCTCTCATGTGGCTTCAGGGCATGTTGGGATTAGGGGAACATCGACGTCAGCAAGAAAAAGAGTGTGCTCAAGCGACTGTGAAAATGCTGTTTCAGCACTTCCCAGGTGTGTTGCTTGGCGTTGATCATCAAGGACTCATCCGTTGTACCAACCCTCAGGCAATGTCGTGTCTGGCATTGTCGGATCAGCTATTACTGGAAAAATCCCCGGAAGTGATTGCCGCGCAAGGTGAGGCGTCGGTGTTCGCTCGGGCGATTCGTGATTGCATCAGTCAAGGTTCCGCCTGGCAAGGACTGGTCACCTGCCGTACAGGAGGTGGCGGTATGTGCCAGATGAGTGTGGTGGTGCAACCGTTTTATGATGCCGGTCTTGCTTGTCTGGTCATGCTGCATGACATCTCGGAAGTATTCTCTCAGGTCCTCGCTGAACGGTACCTGCATGAGAACAATGAAACTCCTGAAAATATTAGCACTCGAGAGGATATTGAATCCTATGTGGCTCGTATCCCAGGGATTGTCTTTCGCTTGCGCCAAGCTCACGAAGGTGCTCTGTCCTTCGACTACCTTGGGCCGGGTTTTGAAGAGCAGACTTTGCTGTGCGCCGATGAAGTAAGGAAAGATGCGGACGTATTGCTGAACCGCATGAGTGAGGAGCAGCGTCTGAAGCTATTCATCGAATTGGCTCAATCCGGGTCTACCATGTCTCCTTGGCGGCTTGAAATGTGCATCGATTCTGGTAGTAGTCTGTGTTGGTTTGAAGCACGAGGAGTGCCCCAGCGCGTTGCTGATGGTGCTGTTGCATGGGATGGCCTGCTGCTGGATATCACGGAGCGCAAGCTGCACGAGAGCCAGATTGAGAAACTGGTAAGTACCGATGCGCTGACTGGGGTGATGAATCGGCGTGCCTTTCATGATGCAGCGGAAGCCGCTGCAGCTCAGGCCATGCGTCATGGACAGCATGTGGTGCTGGCCATGCTCGATCTGGATCATTTCAAGGCGCTCAATGATTGCTATGGCCATGCCGCTGGCGACAAGGTGCTGCAGTCTTTCTCGGAAACCTGTCGTATGAGCCTCAGACCTTATGATCAGATTGCGCGTATTGGTGGAGAAGAGTTCGTGGTCATGCTGGTGGATGTCCAACTGGTTGATGCCCGCGAGATTCTTGAGCGCTTGAGGAGCAATGTCGAATCGATGACCATGCAGGTTGGCGATAGGGCACTCCGGGTGACTGTCAGCATGGGGGCTATCTGGCTCGATGAAGCAGAAGAGCTGGAGATGGCAATGCTACGTGTTGACCGAGCACTCTATGAAGCCAAGCATGCAGGGAGAAATTGCTTGCGTGGCTTGTCGCGGGGAGGTTGGCTCGATCAGGACGAAATCAGTGCAAGCGGTCATGAAGGCGATGGCAGCCATATAAGGGAATATCGCTTTGTTGATACCTTCTCTGGTAGTGCCAGATTGGCCATCGATGAACCCAGTAACTCCTTGCATGAGCTACCAGAAGGCCCTTGCTTGCCAACCCCCTGCCCGAATTGTGGTCAACGACAGTTGCGTGCCCCTACCACGGGGACACCTGACGCCTGGGTGTATTGTGGAGCCTGCCGAGCTTTTGTGTGTCGCTATAATGAAGCGGCTGACTTTCCTTCCTGATGATCCTCGTATCCTATTGTTATATTAATGATTTTAACTGAAGTTGCTATTGCTTCTGATTACTAAGACAACATTACTCTATGCGCAATATTTGTTTAATTGTGCCAGTTTGGCATGCCAGAAGACTCTCTTCTAGATATTGATTTATATCACGAATATGATCAGGTTTGGTAATTGTATAAATTACCTTTGTTTATCTAGAGTGTAAGTAAAGTGAGGGGATTATGAAGAAATTTCTGGCATGTGTGTTGATGTTGGCATCAGTTAACGCGATGGCAAGAGAAATTACAGGTGGTGTATATGTAGCCACAAATGATGATGAGGAAAATTCAATCATCGGATATAAACAATACTCTGATGGAACTTTAGAAGAAATTGGAAAGTTCAATACAGGTGGTAAAGGAACTGGTCTTATCAAACTGGATGGCCTTCCCTATGCCCCAGAAAAAGGTGAAGACGGAATGGATCCGTTAAGTTCGTCTTATGGTCTGTGGAGATCCTGGGATAATAAAAATGTCCTTATTGCGAATGCAGGCGATGGAACAGTCAGTTCTTTAAAGGTACAAGAAGACTTGTCCCTGAAGTTAGTGGATGTGGTTGACGCTGGTGATGTAAAGCCTAACAGCATTGCGTCTTATCATGACTTGGTTTATGTCTCCAGCATGGGAAAAAAGAAAGATGGTCCCGGTGATGGTAATCTCAAAGGATTTACGATTGATGAACAGGGGGATTTGACTCCCATTCCCAATTCAATTCGAAACCTAACAGGTCGTCCGGCGAGTGTAGAGTTTACTCCTGATGGAAAATTCCTGGCTGTAGTAGAGATAACTACAGGAGTAACCCATGTTTACTCGGTTGGAAGTGATGGTCTCTTGTCTGATGCCCCGGTATCAAGTATCAATTCACCGCAATCTTCAAAAGAACGCTTTTTTGCCCTGCCCATTGGAACTAAAATGATTCCCGGAGAGGGTGGTAATAGTACATTTCTGGTGACCGAGGCGAGATTCATTGACAGTAACTACCAGCCCCATCCATCATCGCCAGAAAGCAAGAAAAAATACCCGTTCCTTGATTTGTATGAAGGACAAACGGGTTCAGTAACTTCTTATAATATTGATGAAACAGGGAAGATATCCATTATCTCCCCTGATGTTCTTGCCGGGAGCGATATTTGGGGTGGACAACAAGCGGTATGCTGGATAACTTCATCTCGTGATGGAAAGTTTGCATGGACAACCAATACGCCAACATCAAGTATTTCTACCTATAGTATCAATGAAGATGGAAGCATCAAGCTGTCGGAAGAAATTGCCTATCATGCGCCAAGTTATGATGAATATTTCTTGGATATTGATTTAAGTGCTGATGGAAATTATGTCAACACGATAAGTGGAAATACAGGGACGACATGGGTTTTCAAGATTAACCATGATGATGGAACGCTGAGCCTGGTTGATAGTTATGAAGGTAGCGAGCTCGTGCACTCTTATGGAATGGTGACCATTCCGTATGAGGGTGATGGTCAGGAGTAACTTGATAGCTATTTTGGGGCGGAATACTAAGTACTCTAACCGAAAAGAAGCAACGGGTTACCAGCTCTTCCTACTGCCCCCGGACCTTTGGTCCGGGGGCAGTAGTATCCAAGGGTAGATAGACTATAGAAGCTCCTCACCAGCCAAGGCCAAGCGGGAACGTTCGACACTCTGTAGGGTGACATGCCCTGCATGAGGCCAGTTCTTGAAGTTCTGGACGACAGCGGCCATGCCACAGGTATTGGCCGTGAGGTAAGGCGTGTCTATCTGGCCGACATTGCCGAGACACACAATCTTGGTATTGCGTCCAGCACGGGTCACCAGGCTCTTGAGCTGTTTGGGTGTGAAGTTCTGGGCCTCGTCGATGATCAGAAAAGTATCATTCAGGGTCCGGCCACGCATGAAGCCTGGAGCACGGATCTGCACTCGCGATCCGAGCAACTGACGAGTGGCATCCTGGTTCCAGGTGGAGCTACCGTCGTGCTCATCGCGCAACAGGTTGTCCATGTTGTCGTGGAAGGCGCCCATCCAGGGCGACATTTTCTCCTCTTCTGTGCCTGGTAGAAAGCCGATGTCTTCGCTCATGGAGATTGGTGCTCGGGTGAAGACAATACGTTCGAAGCGTTTGCTGTCCAGTGTCTGCTGAAAGGCCGCAGCCAGGGTCATGAAGGTCTTTCCGGTACCGGCACTACCGGCAATGGTGACCAGGTCGATGTCATCGTCCATCAACAGGTTGAGGGCAAAGTTCTGGCGACTGTCGTGGGCATGTACTCCCCATACACTGGCGCCATGGCGATAATTGGTCAGTAGCTCCAGGGTGGCTTGATGGGGAGCGCTTTCCCGTACAATGGCCTCGAAGCTGGCTTCATGGTCGTTGTCGGACACCAGCATGCCAAGGTACCACTCGGGGGGGATTTCTCCATTGAGGTGATAGATCACCTTGTGATGATCACGTTCGACCTTGACATCCATGGCCAGGGTTTCCCACAGATCATGTCCTGCATCCGGGTAGATCTTGACACCTTCCGCCATGACATCCGTGTCATCGAAGGCACGGTCGGTCAGGTAATCTTCTACCGGTACGCCCAAGGCGGAAGCCTTGACCCGGAGATTGATGTCCTTGGTGACCAAGATGACAGAGGCGTCAGGGCGTTCATCGCGCAGGCGGCAGGTTTCTGCCAGCAGGCGATTGTCAGGACTGTCGTCCATGTTGTCGGGAAGGGTGAGGTCGCTGTAGCACAGCAAGCGCAGGCAACCATTGGAACCTGCGGCACGTTCGATGGGAATTCCCTGGTGGATCTGGTCGAAGTCTACATTGGCGGTAAGGTCCGAGAGGGTCCGGCTGACTTGCCGGGCGGTACGAGCAATTTCTCGGATACCATTCTTGTGTTTGTCGAGCTCTTCCAGCACGGTCATGGGGATGACTACCTCATGCTCGTCGAACTGGTAGAGGGCGGCTGGGTCGTGGATCAGGACATTGGTGTCCAGCACGTACAGTCGGGTGGCCTTCTTGTCGATGCGTACCATCGGCACAGCTCTCCTGATTGTCACCTTGGACGTCAACATGACGTCTCGATGTCGACACTGTCAGCGCACTGTGTCAGTCATGTGACAGCCAGTTGTGTGACAGGGCCGTCGTGCAATGATTGCTGGGGCCAGAACCTCCTTCTTCGCTGGGGAAATCTGTCGGGGTATATCCTTTGGACCTTGATTTGCTCCCAGGGTGCATTTCCCTTTCAAGCAAACTCCCCTTAATCATGGACCATGACAGAAATGCTGCAAGGGCGAAATGCAAATTTCTTAAAACAGCAATCGCCGGGGAAAAGGACAGAGCAGAGCCTGGGCCTGGCGCCCCAGAGTGGAGCGTCAGGAAGGTTTTTTCTTGTAGTTGTTGGTAAGCGATGTTGTTTATCAATACCGCTATTTGTAAATCAGTACATTGTCGCCATCAAAAGCGATGTTCCAGGCGCGCACCTTGATGGCGGCTTCTTCCAGGCATTGCCCGTCTTCCAGACGATAATGCTGCTTGTATAGCGGAGAAGCTACCACCAGCTGGC
Organism: Halomonas sp.; assembly: GCF_029263665.1. GTDB lineage: Bacteria > Pseudomonadota > Gammaproteobacteria > Pseudomonadales > Halomonadaceae > Halomonas. The sequence goes on along the minus strand of NZ_JAJUFQ010000013.1, from coordinate 13,130 downwards.
CGTCAAGGTCTCCGATGATGCCTCGGGCCATGACATTGGCACCGGATAACGGATCGTGGTTGTCAATGGCATAGAGCTCCTGTTTTTGCCCAGGCAGGTAGAAGATGGCAACTTGAGCCGGCCCTTCACTGGTCTCCAGCCATGCAGCAACACCGGAAAAAGGGATCAGGTCGTGACGTTCACACAGGAGGTGCCAGCAGGAGGCGGAAGACGTTGCCATGGCTGCAGTGGATGAGTTCATGAGTCAGTTTCCTTGAGTCGATAGGGCATGTCGAATATCAGGCTGGGCGTAACTGGCCACGTTCTTCGGTCACGATGATGTCTGGATCTGGACGCCGGTCATTGACGAAAGTGCGGAAGCGCTTGAGCTTTTCCGGGTCACTGATGGCGTTGGCCCACTCGCACTCGTAGGTGTCGACGATGGCCTGCATCTGATGCTCGAGCGCTTCACCCAGCCCCAGGCTGTCGTTGAGGATGACGTCCTTGAGGTAGTCGAGCCCACCTTCGATGTTCTCACGCCATACCGAAGTACGCTGGAGACGATCGGCTGTGCGGATATAGAACATCAGTACTCGGTCGATGGTGCGGATCAGCGTCTCGTCATCCAGATCGGTGGCGAAGAGTTCGGCGTGACGTGGCCGCATGCCGCCGTTGCCGCATATATACAGGTTCCAGCCGTTCTCGGTGGCAATGACACCAATATCCTTGCTCTGGGCTTCGGCGCATTCTCGGGTACAACCTGATACAGCAAACTTGAGCTTGTGGGGAGAGCGCAGCCCCTTGTAGCGGTGCTCGAGCCTGATGGCCATCCCGACGCTGTCCTGTACACCGTAGCGGCACCAGGTGCTGCCGACGCAGGATTTCACTGTCCGGGTAGACTTGCCGTAGGCGTGGCCCGTCTCGAAACCCGCTTCGATCAGTTCGCCCCAGATGGCCGGGAGGTCTTCCAGGCGGGCACCGAACAGGTCGATGCGCTGGCCTCCGGTCACCTTGGTGTAGAGGTTGTACTTCTTGCCTACCTCTCCCAGAACGATCAGCTTGTCCGGGGTGATTTCTCCACCGGGAATGCGGGGCACCACGGAGTAGGTCCCATTCTTCTGCATGTTGGCCATGAAGGTGTCATTGGTATCCTGCAGCGGGATATGGGCCGCATCGGTGATCGGCTCGTTGAAACAGGACGCCAGGATCGAAGCCACTGCTGGCTTGCAAATATCGCAGCCCAGGCAGGGAGAACCATCGTCGAGCTGCTGGCCATGCTTGGCCATCAGCTCACTGAATGTCTTGATCCCTTCCACGCGAACGATGTCGTAGAGTGCCTGACGGGTGTGTGTGAAGTGTTCACAGATGGAATGATCGACTTCCATGCCACGGGATGCCAACTCATGGTCGAAGACGCTCTTGAGCAGCGCTGCACAACCGCCACAACCCGTACTGGCCTTGGTTTGTCCCTTGATGGTGGCGAGGTCGCTGCAACCTGCATCAATGGCAGCACTGATCGCGCCTTTGGTGACATTGTGGCATGAGCAGATGGTGGCCGTTTCTGGTAGGGCGTCGGGGCCCAAGGCTGGGGCACCTTCCGTATTCGGCAAAATCAGTGAGGCAGGATCCTTGGGCAGTTCCATGCCATTGGCGTAATACTGCATCAGGGTGTCATAGGCGGCATTATCTCCTACCAGCATGGCACCCAGCAGCTTCTTGCCATCACCGGTGACGACCAGCTTGCGATAGACTTGCTCGATCTGGTCAAAGTAACGATATTGCTTGGCTCCCGGAGAGCGGTTGCCATGTGCATCGCCAATGGCACCCACATCGACGCCGAGCAGCTTGAGCTTGGTGCTCATGTCGGCGCCGGTAAAGGTGGCGGGCTGCTCGACTTCAGACAGACTCAGGGTGTCGGCAGCGACCTTGGCCATCTGATAGCCTGGTGCGACCAGTCCGAAGATACTGTTGTTCCATAGTGCCACTTCGCCCACAGCCAGAATGGCGGGATCACTGGTCAGGCAGCAATCGTCGATGACGACGCCACCGCGTTCGCCGATTTCCAGACCGCAGTCGCGGGCCAGTTCGTCACGGGGCCGGATGCCGGCAGAAAAGACGATAAGGTCGGTCTCCAGGACTTTGTCATCCTGGAATACCATGCGCAGGCGGCTCGATTCTCCTGGTTCGATGTGTTGGGTCGCGCGTTCAGTGAGCACCTGTACCCCCAGCATCTCGATCTTTTCGCGCAGCAGTTCTCCACCTTGAGCATCGACCTGCATGGGCATCAAGCGCGGAGCGAACTCGACCACCGCCGTATCGAGATCAAGGCCACGCAGAGCGTTGGCGGCCTCGAGGCCCAGCAGACCTCCTCCCACCACGACACCCGTCGATGAAGTCTGAGCAGCATCGCGGATCGCATCGAGGTCTTCCAGAGTGCGATAGACCAGGCAGCCATCGTGGTCGTTGCCGGGAATCGGTGGCACGAAGGGGTAGGAGCCTGTTGCCAGAACCAGACGATCGAAGCGGTAGCGGGCTTGAGGGGTGAGCACTTCACGCCTTTCACGATCAATCCCCGTCACCTGTTCGTGCAGGTGCAGCTCAATGGCGTGCTCTGCGTAATATTGCGTGGTGGACAGGGCCAGGGATTCGGCATCGCGGCCGCTGAAATACTCGGACAAGTGCACCCGGTCGTAGGCCAGATGGCGTTCTTCGCCGAACACCACGATGCGGTAGTCGCAATGAAGATTGCGCTCGACCAGTTGCTCGATCAAATGATGACCGACCATACCGTTTCCCACCACGATCAAAGTGGGGCGAGCGGAGAAAGAGGGGAGTGTTGTCATGGTCATGCAGCCTCCTGAGCGGCGGCGCTGTTCTTGGAATCAACGCTCTTGAAATCAACGTTCTTGGGATCAGAGCTCTTGGCGTCTGAGCAACTGGCACTTGCGTGAGCGGAGCCTGCGGATTCAGCATGGGGCTCGCTGCTCTGGTACTGTGTCAGGTGCTCGGAGAACAGAGCTTCGGTATCGGCCTGCCCCAGCAGTAATGACTGGCGCACGCTGTCGAGCTGAGTGGCATCTTGGGCAAGCTGGAACAGCCAGGGACCCATGCGGGTATCTCCGTACAGCACGGCACCTTCCAGGCGTCCGGCACGCAGCAGCAGGCGGCGATACTCTCCTTGCTGGGGATCGTGGTAGGTCAGCACTTCGTGGTGCGGTTCCGCATCAGTAGGGCCGAAGGCGTACAGCGATATGCCGGAAATCTTGAGTTTGGTGGCACTTTCCTGGTCGCGATAAGGCTCTCCAGGCTGAGCACATAGACGCTTGGCCAGTACGTCCACCTGACGCCAGATGGGATCGACGAGACCGTAGGTGGAATCCTGGAACTGGCAGCACTCACCCAAGGCCGAGATATCAGGATCGGAAGTGGCCAGGTATTCGTCGACGAGGATGGCATGCTGACAATCGAGGCCAGCATCAAGCCCCAGTTCGATGTTGGGAGTGATGCCTGCGGCAATGACCACCTGGTCCGCTGCGATGATGCCGTTCTTTCCGGCCAGGCGGACGCCACATACCTGGCCCTGATCATTGCCGATGATTTCAGTGGGGTTGGCTGCGGTGATGATGTGCAGCCCGCGGGACCCGAGCTCTTGGGTCAGCATCCTGGCGGCAGTGGTATCCAGTTGGCGATTCATCAAGCGGTCACTGCGCTGCAGGACTGTGACTTGCATGCCGCGCTTACGCAGGCCTTCTGCTGCTTCCAGGCCGAGCAGGCCGCCGCCGATAACCACGGCGGCTCCACCTTTTATGGTGTTGCTGGCAAGGTTCTCTGCGTCTTGAAGATCGCGAAAACCACCAACGCCCTCGAGCTCGAGTCCTGCCAGCTCTGGCATGAAGGAGCGTGAGCCTGTGGCGATCACTAGGTGGTCGTAGTCGATCACTTCACCATTGGCGCAATGCAAATGATGGCCAGCACGATCAATAGTGGTGACACGCAATCCCAGGCGGGTTTCGATATGGGGGGCTGCATGAAGCTTTTCTGGCTGATCTGCTGCGGCGCTAGGCAAGAGCAGACCTGAATGATCGATTTCACCCGCCAGCCAAGGCGATAACATGATGCGGTTATAGGCGGCACTGTGCTCTTCACCGATGACCGTGATGCGTGAAGGAGCGCCTGGCAGTTTGCGCAGACTTTCGACCAGTCGGTGAGCTGCCATGCCGTTGCCGACGATCACCAGGTGTTGGTGCAGCACAGGGAAGTGACTCATGGATAGCCTCCAGAAACGGCAAAGACGTCTCGTACCCCCTTCATCGGGAATACAGAGACGTCTTTGTCTACCTATGCAGGTTCATCCTGCTTTCGGGAAGCGATCGCCGTTGACCGCAGTGAAACCAGGTCCGGTTATTGATGTGATTCTTCTAGCGAGATATGGGCCAGATATGAATCTATTGCTTATAAAACAAGTATATATATGACAGTAGCTGTATGAGACGATGGACGGTATCGTGCATGTATCACCAGAGCAGCACAGCATTGGTGCATGGCTGCACGGTGTTGCACATTGCTGTAACGACGTTCTACAGGAGCGGTCGATAGCAGCGTGCCAATACCTCAGGGTCCAGTCGGTTGCCTCGGGACTCGGCCAATGGCCTCATGTGCGCGGCCATGACAGCAAAAGCTTCAGGATGGAGCGACAGGTGGGTCAGGTACTGCATGGTCGGCGCCTGACCGAGCGGCAGTTTGTCCAGATGACTGACGTGACGATCCAGATAGGGTGGCAGTGCCAACCACTGCAAGGTTTGTTGTTGGGCCTCTTCACCACTATCGAGCCAGTCGGCTGCGGCTTGTATGGCCCTCAGCAGGGCGCTTAGGGTATCGGGGTAACGATGCGCCCAGGAAGCTGTCACGCCAAGCACCTTTTCCGGGTGCCCCGGAAACAGGTCTGCTCCGCTGGCCACGATGCGTCCAATACCGTGGTGCTCCGCTAGGCTGCCCCAGGGCTCTCCGACGCAGAAACCATCAATCTGGCCTTCATGCAGGGCATCCACCATACGTGCCGGTGGCAGGGCAATCAGCTCCACGTCGTTATCTGGGTCGACGCCGCCTCGCTCCAACCATGCCCTGATCTGCAAGTGCTGCCAGGAATAGGGATAGACCATGGCCAGGCGTGGCGGCGTGCCACGATGGTGGATCAAGCGATCGGATAGTAGATCGCGCAAGGCTCTGGCGTTGCGTGCAGGGTCGTTTGGGTCTGGCGGTGCCATGCCTTCGGCATAACGGTTGGAAAGTACCAGCGTGTTGCCATGGGTGCCCAGTACGATGGGCGCCAGGGTTTCACAGGGAGCGCGAGACATGCCAAGGCTCATTGCCAATGGCATGGGGGCGAGCATATGTGCGCCATCCAGAAATCCTGCAGCAACCTTGTCGCGCAGTGTCGACCAGGCGTTTTCCCGGGAAAGATTGACGTCCAGCCCTTGTGCAGCGAAGTGACCACCTTCCCGGGCAATGATCAGCAAGGCGGCATCGATCAGTGGTATGAAGCCCAGCGTCAGAGTGTCGATCTCGGGAGGGCGAGAGGTCGTAATAAAGGTGTTGGCTTCGCTCATAGTCCTTTCTCCAGGCGTTCCAGGATGTCGATAACGCTGTCGGCAACATCAGCGATGCGTTGACCACGATCCATGGCCAGCTTGCGCAGCATGCGATAAGCCTGCTCCTCATCGCAGCTCTGATGCTTCATCAACAGGCCCTTGGCCTTCTCAATGCGCTTGCGTTCGGCGAGCTGGTTACGGGCCCGATCCAGCTCCTTGCGCATGGACTGGAAGGACTCGAATCGTGCTATTGCTACATCCATGACAGCCTTTACCCGGCCGGCCACCAATCCATCGACGACATAGGCACTGACACCGGCCTTGAGTGCTGCCTGCATGGAGTCAGGGTCATGTTGGTCGGCAAAGAAAACCACTGGGCGAGGGTTTTCCCGATGCAGTAGCGACATGCTGTCCAAGGTGTCACGGTCGGGAGATTCCATGTCGATGATCACGACATCAGGGGAGTGACGGGCGACCATTTCATTCAGGCTGGCAGGACTGGAAAGCCGACAGATCACTTCGTGGCCTTCCTGGCACAAAGCCTCTTCGACCATGGCGGCACGAACGACCTCCTCATCTACCAGCAGCACTTTCAACGGCAGGGGCATAAGGTATGGCTCATATCTAGAAAGTTGCGGTCAGTGGCGTCTGCCTTGTTGTTACATCGTTGTGTTGCATCGCCGGGTGATGTCAACGACCTTGTTGATCTGCATGAGCTTTGCAAGAAGTGTTCCAGCTTTTACCTTCCTTGCCTTTTTATTGGTGACGATATGCTGCGAGATATCCATGGAAAAGGGGCATGCAACAGAGGTGCAATGTAGGGGAGTGCAGAGAAAGAGAGTCAAATAAAGAGCGTCAGGAGAAGAAAGTTAGAAATGAAAGTTAGAAATGAAAGTACAGCAGCGTTGGACCATGGGATGAAAGTGGAGCTGCACCTTGATGGTGCGATTGACGTGGATGCAGAGGACATATGGTGCAATGCATCATCGAGCAGCGTCGTCGGAGAGGTAGATAGAGGAGTGGGAGAGCGGGCTGGGCTTGCTTGAGAGAAAATCTGGCACGAGGTTTGCTTAAGCTGAAGAAGCATCCGTCAAGTCAGCTATTCAGAACAGCTTTTCAAGTTAGCTCTTCAAGTCAAGCTCTTCGATTTAGCGCTTCACGATAGCTCATCACGACAACGGCAGGTAATCACAGCGGGAGAACCAGAAGAGGTTCTCCATTGGTCGGGCAATGGCGTCCACCCATTCAAGCCATGTCAGCAATGCTGGCGGCCTGGAGGGTGGGCGCTTTCGTTTATGGGCTCATGAACCGCATGGTCCACCACTTTTGCCGAATTACCTGTGTCGCACTTATCGGTTTCTAACCAGGCTCTGAGGACAGTGAATATGGCGCAGCTCAACCTGACAACCTGCCCCTATTGTGGCGTGGGTTGTGGTATCGAGGCCCAACTGGAAGAAGGGCGCATCGTCGATGTGAAAGGAGACAGCGAGCACCCTGCGAATTACGGCCGCCTATGTGTAAAGGGCTCTGCCCTGGCAGAAACACTCGGGCATCATGGTCGCTTGACTCGCCCTCGAGTTGATGGCGTAGAGGTGGATTGGGACACCGCTTTGTCGTCGGTAGCGTCACGTCTACAAACAGTACGCGAGGAACACGGTAACGCAGCGCTGGCGACGTATCTTTCTGGACAGCTGCTGACAGAGGATTACTACGTTGCCAACAAGCTGTTCAAAGGGTTTCTCGGTACCCCTCACCTCGATACCAACTCTCGTTTATGCATGGCATCTGCAGTTGCCGCCTATAAACGCTCTCTTGGTGCCGATGCGGTGCCATGCAGCTATGAAGACATCGAAGATGCGGAGCTGGTGGTTCTGGTGGGATCCAACCTGGCCTGGAACCACCCGGTACTGTTTCAACGTCTGCGTGTGGCCAAGAATCGCAATCCTCTGATGCGAGTGGTCGTGATCGACCCTCGGGTGACCGATAGCTGTGAGCTGGCCGACCTGTATCTTGGCATTCGTCCTGGTTCCGATGCGCGTCTGTTCAATGGCTTGCTGGCTTGGATGGCTAAGAAGAAGCGCTTTAATCAGGTCTTTGTGGAGCGTTTCACTACCGGGTTGGAGGAGGCTCTGGCGGCCGCTCAGGAGGATGATGCAAGTGTAGAGGCGGTGGCTGCAGATTGTGATGTGGACGCCGAACGCCTGGAAACCTTCTACTACTGGTTTGCCAGCCAGTTGCATGTGGTAACGCTTTATTCCCAGGGCATCAATCAATCCACCAGTGGCACTGAAAAATGTCATGCCATCATCAACTGCCACCTTGCTGGCGGCAAGATCGGGCTAGCGGGAGCCGGGCCGTTTTCCATCACTGGGCAGCCTAATGCCATGGGCGGGCGTGAAGTCGGAGGCTTGGCCAATCAGTTGGCTGCACATATGGATTATGAACACCCGGGGGCCATCGATCGGGTGACACGCTTCTGGAGTACGCCATCGCTGACGCCGACGTTGCCGGATGGTCCGGGCTACAAGGCCGTGCAGTTGTTCGATGCCATTGAACGTGGCGAGATCAAGGCGCTATGGATCATGGCAACGAATCCTCTGGTCAGCCTGCCTGATGCCAATCGGGTGCGTGCTGCCATTGAGCGTTGCCCGTTGGTGATTGTCTCTGAGTGCATGGCGGATACGGATCTCGTGGCAATGGCAGATATCGTGTTGCCTGCCAGTGGCTGGTCGGAGAAGGATGGCACCGTGACCAATTCCGAGCGGCGAATTTCCCGGCAGCGTGGTCTGCTGGCATCTCCCGGTAATGCCCGACATGACTGGTGGATCATCAGCCGAGTAGCGGAGCGTATGGGCTATGGTGAAGCGTTCTGTTACCAGCACCCGTGGGAGATCTTCGATGAGCATGCTCGTTTATCCGCTTTCGAGAATGATGCCGAACACCAGTTACGCTTGTTCAACCTCTCCGGGTTGGTAGGCCTTGGTCATGAAGGCTATGACGCACTCAAGCCGATTCAGTGGCCGGTGACGTCCGAGGCCCCACAAGGCACAGCACGCCTGTTTGAAGATGGCGTCTTCGCGACGGCTACTGGCAAGGCACGGCTATGGCCGGTGAAACCTCAGGGGCCTCAGCAGGCATTGAGCGAAACGTTCCCATTGCGCCTTAACTCCGGGCGGGTGCGTGACCAGTGGCACACCATGACCCGTACGGCCCGCAGTGCGCGCTTGATGAACCATCGGGCCGAGCCTTTCGTGGATGTTCACGAAGCCGATGCCAAGGCACTTGGCCTCAGGGAATATAGCCTGGCCTTGGTCCGCGCTGCCACGGGAGAGATGCGTGCTCGGGTACGTATTTCACCGGCCCAGCGTCAAGGAGAGGTAATCGTGCCGATCCACTGGACGGATCGCTTCTGCCTTGCTGGGCGTGCAGGCAGCTTGTACCAATCACTTACCGATCCGTTATCCGGCCAACCTGAATCCAAGCATGGTGCCGTTGCACTGACCGCACTGGACATCTCCTGGGAAGCGACATTGGTGCTGGATGACGCACTGGCTTCTGGCCTGGGGGTAGCAGAGCCTTCAGCCCTGATGAATGGGCCCTCAGCCCTGATGAATGGGCCCTCAGCTCTGATGAATGAGCCCTCAGCCCTGGTGAGTGAGCCTTTAGCCATGACGAATAAGCCTCCTGCTCTGATGAATGGAGTGGCAGCACGAGCTTGCGAGGATACGGCCTATTGGGCTCGAATTCCGCTGACTTCAGGTATGCGTTGGCAGTTGGCAGGAACTCCTGAGTGCAGCAAGCGTGATTGGATGCGCTGGATATCCGATAACCTTCCCGTACCAGTGGGGCCGGTGGCACAGGATGCCTCCAGTGGCCGCCTGCGTGCCGCGGGTATTGAACATGGCCGCTTACGCTGGTGGTTGATGGTTGGTCCCGTTGAAGAGTTGCCTGGTTTGGGCTGGCTTGTAGAACGTCTGCAGGAGAGTGCGGATGGAAAACCCATGAGCTCTGAGCAACGGCGTCGAGTGCTGGCCGGCTGCGATGACGGTGCAGTGGATCAAGGACCTGTCGTGTGTAGCTGCTATCAGGTCGGACGCACCCCCATTGTGGCGGCCATTCATGGTGGTGATGACAGTGTTGAAGCCTTGGGTGCACGTCTGGCTTGCGGTACCCAGTGCGGTAGTTGCATTCCAGAGTTGAAAGCTTTGCTTGAAGAGGAGAAAGGCCATGCGAGTGCCTGCAATGCCGCTGAAGCCCAGTTTGCCTGAGGACTCGAAGGGAGTCATGGTCCGCCTGTGTCATGTTACCGCTAGGCTGTGCCATTCCGTTGCACGCTTGGCTGCCAGACTGCAGCAGTTTCCTGAATGCTACGCAGACAGAAACGTGATGCGTGCGTCGATCGCGGTTGGCTTGAAGCCAGATAGCTTGAAACCAGAGAACTTGAAACCAGGGCGCTTGAAACCAGGTAGCGTGTCTCTGGTGGGCGCGGGCAGTGGGGCGGGTGACCTGTTGACGCTAAAGGCCCTGCGTTGTCTGCAGAACGCCGACGTGGTGGTGTATGACCGCTTGGTGGGTGATGAAGTGTTGCAGATGATTCCCGGTCATGTGGAACGGTGCTATGTGGGCAAGGCGCGAGGTCACCATAGTGTGCCCCAGGACGAGATTGGAGAACTCCTGGTTCAGTTGGCTCGGCAGGGCAAGACGGTTGTGCGTCTAAAGGGAGGCGATCCCGGTGTGTTCGGCCGTATGGGCGAAGAGCTGGCAGCGCTCGACAGCGCCAGTATTGCATGTGACATCGTGCCAGGCATCACGGCGGCGTCTGCGGCCTGTGCTGCCATGGGAATACCCTTGACTGACCGTGCCCATGCCCAGAGCCTGCACTTGATAACAGCCCAGTTGTGTCGGGAGGGAGGAGAGCCAGACTGGGCATCACTGGCGCGCACGGATGAAACGCTGGTGTTCTATATGGGGTTGAACAAGATTGAGGCCATCTGTCGGGGTCTGCGTCAGGCAGGGTTGGCAGATGACTGGCCAGTGATGCTGATCGCCAATGCCAGTTTGCCGAATCAGCAGCATTTGATCGGGACTTTGGCGGATATGCCCATGCGACTTGCCGGTACTCCGCTGCCATCACCTTGTCTGATCATGGTGGGCAGTGTGGTGTCGATGGTGAAAGAGCGTCAGAGAATGCTGACATCTCTGGCGCCCTCCTGCTTTGCTGATATGGAAGAGCACTGATACAGGAAAGCGCCATACAACATCAGGCAGTTGGGTAAGAAGTATCTACGGCATATATTCGTTATGCTGGCATGCCTAGCGATGTGGGTTGAGAGTCACGTATGACATCCATGCCTTTATTTGCCCTGCGTGGTGTGCCGGCAATTGCCCTTGTTCTGATATTGAACGGGTGCGGTGTCCTACCTTCCCTGGAAGGACGTAGCGAGACGGCATTCTTGCCTGCTGAACAAGCCCGCTATACCCGGTTGGGTGAAATGACGGAACCTCTGGAAGCCGCTCATCCGGACAAGAGTGGTCTCCACCCTCTGCGTCATGCACATGATGCCTTTGCTGCCCGCTTGCTGTTGGCACAAGCGGCGGAGCAGACGATTGATGTGCAGTATTACATCTGGCATGACGACCTTTCTGGCACCATGCTGTACAACGCCTTGCTCGAAGCGGCTGACCGGGGTGTTCGTGTACGACTGCTGCTGGATGACACCAACACGGCCGGACTCGATGAAAAGATCGCGGCCCTGGATGCACATCCCAATATTGAAGTCCGCCTGTTCAATCCCTTCCTGGTGCGTTCGCCTCGCTTTGTGGGCTACCTGACGGATTTTTCCCGGGCTAATCGACGCATGCACAACAAGTCCTTCACGGTAGATAATCAAGCCACAGTCATTGGTGGGCGCAATGTGGGGGACGAGTATTTTGGTGCCAGTGATGACATTGCATTTGCCGATCTCGATGTCGTGGCCATTGGTCCCGTGGTGCAACAGGTCTCGGAGGATTTCGATCGCTATTGGGCCAGCCAGTCAGCCTATCCCGCGAGCCGAATGATTGATTCTGTCGGGCGCCGAGGGCTGGCGCGTTTCCAGGCCGAGACACAGGCTGTGATGGCATCGCCAGCTGCTCGCGAATATCGCCAGGTACTGGAACAGAGCGATCTGGTGCAGTCGCTGGATGAAGGTACATTGGAGCTGGTATGGGCGAAGACGACCTTGGTCAGCGACGACCCCTCCAAGGGGCTGGGGCTTGCCAGTGATGATGACCTGCTGATGGAGCGTATGCGAAAGCTGCTGGGCTGGCCGGAACAGAGCGTGGAGCTGGTATCGCCATACTTTGTACCGGCAGAAATGGGCACACAGATGTTCACCGACATGGAGAAGGAAGGCGTTCAGGTCACCATTCTGACCAATGCATTGGAGGCCACGGATGTCGCAGCAGTGCATGCCGGCTATGCCAAGCGGCGGCGCGCATTGCTGGAAGCAGGAGTACGCCTTTTCGAATTGAGGCGTTCGCCATCAGCGCCTGAGCGTAATGAATCTGCAGGTCCCTTTGGCAGTTCTGGCGCCAGTCTGCATGCCAAGACCTTTGCCGTGGATGGCGAGCGCCTATTCGTTGGCTCCTTCAATTTCGATCCACGCTCGGCCAAGCTCAACACTGAGCTGGGGTTTGTCGTGGAGAGCCCCGAGCTGGCTCAGGAAATGGCGCGGGTGTTCAATACCGATGTCATCGACAACGCCTATGAGGTCAAGTTGGACGATGATGGGAGCATGTACTGGCTGGAGCGTACTCCTGACGGCGTGTTTCGTTATGATGGTGAGCCCAATGTGGGCATCTTCCGCCGAGCTTTGGTATCGGTGGTCTCCATCCTGCCGGTGGAATGGATGCTGTAGGCCCTCTGGTTTCTAGGGATATCGACGCTCCGAAACGGCTGCATGAAGCAAGCCATGAAACAGGCAAAGAAAGAACCGAGAGAAGTTGCTCCCGGTTCTTTCTGCAGGGGTTGATGCGATATGCCTGATATGCTCCGTCAGGAGTGATCCTGTTCCTTGGTAAAGGCCTCGAAAACTTCTTTCCCCGTCATGTTCCTGGTGTCGTTGGCGAAATGGTACCAGGCTGGTTTTTCGTCGATGAAGATCTGTGAGTCAAACACCCAGTCTTCTCCTTGATCTACCAGTCCTGCGGGGATGGCGTAATGCGGCTGATCCTTGAGGCGATAGTACAGGTGGGTGCCGCAGTGCCGGCAGAAGGCGCGCTCGGCCCAGTCGGACGAAGCATAGCGGCTGATATGTTCTTCTCCCTGAATCTGTATTTGGCTAACAGACTCCAAGGCAAGAAGAGGGCCTCCTCCCCAAGTCCGGCACATATTGCAGTGACAGGCGCCGATGTCGTGCTTATCGGTTTCCAATTGCAGTGAAACGGCGCCACACAGGCAACTTCCCTTCAGTGTTCTGACGTGACTCATGGAATGACTCCTGTTTCAGTAGCCAGCACTTTTCCGTCGCGCCCTTTGCGTTACGTGCTGTGCGCTACGTACTTTGTGCTAAGTACTTTGTG
>NZ_JAJUFQ010000027.1 GCF_029263665.1 Halomonas sp. | reverse complement strand
GAGCTGTTGCCGATCCTCGAGCGCCGTGCCGGAAGGGTGATGGCCAACGGCTGGCCCACCGGCGTGGAAGTCTGCGACGCCATGGTTCACGGCGGCCCCTTCCCTGCCACCTCGGACGCCCGCACCACCTCGGTGGGCACCTCCGCGATCCAGCGCTTCCTGCGCCCGGTGTGTTACCAGAACCTGCCCCAGGCGCTGCTGCCTGCTGTTCTGCGTGACAGTAACCCTGCCAATCTCCGCCGCCTGATCGATGGCAGGAGAGCAATCAGCTAATCTGGCCAGGGAGACACCACATATTGACCATGCAGGATGCACTGACAGCAAGGATGCTTATGAAAACATTGCCCGTAACAACATTGCCCGTAACAACATTGTTCCGAGTCGTCTCTTCGGCCACATGGAAACAGGCCCAGGCTCAAGGTACCGTGCCGCGCTGCGGTAACGACCACCGTGCTGATGGCGTTCACCTGTGCCTGCCCCAAGTCATCGCCTATACCACCAACACCTACTTCACCGCCGATGAGCATCCCATGCTGCTCGAGGTGGATATTGCACCTTTCGCCGAGCAGATCGAGTGGCGCGCCCCCACCGACAGCGAGCCTTGGCAACGGCCACTGGCACGCATTCCGGGCATTCCTGTCGACAGCGTCATCTCTATCACACCGCTGGAGGTCGACAGCGCCTAGGCCAGGGTTTCTGCCTCCACTTCTGGCACCATGCCCAAGGCATCGTCGTACACGGCCAGGCCAGCCCCTTCTTTATGGGCATTTTCCGATAAATGACGACGGAAGCGACGACCTCCAGGACACCCCTGGAACAACCCCAACATATGGCGAGTGATGTGGTTGAGCTTCGCCCCCTCTTCCAGACGCCGGGCGATATAAGGGCGCATGGCACGCGCTGCTGCATGGCGTGTCGCCGAGGGGCCTGACTCTCCGTAGAGTTCCGGGTCCACGCTCGCCAGCATCCAGGGATTTTGGTAAGCCTCGCGTCCGACCATGACACTATCTACATGATCCAGCTGTGAACGGCATTCCGCCAGTGTCTTGATGCCGCCGTTGATACCAATATGCAGCTCCGGGCGGCTGGCCTTGAGACGATGGACGCGCGCATAGTTCAGTGGCGGTACATCGCGATTTTCCTTGGGTGAAAGCCCTTGCAGCCAAGCCTTGCGAGCATGAACGATAAACACCTCGCAGCCCGCATCCGCCACCAGATGAATGAAGTTCTCCAGATCGGCATCTTCGTCCTGGTCATCAATGCCGATACGGCATTTCACCGTGACGGGAATCGACACCGCATCGCGCATTGCCCGAACAGCCGCAGCCACCTTGTGAGGATGGCCCATCAGGCACGCACCAATCAGGTTGTTCTGGACCCGATCACTAGGGCAACCGACATTGAGGTTGATCTCGTCATAACCCCACTCTTCGGCAATGGCAGCACATTCCGCCAACTCACCAGCATCGCTGCCGCCCAGTTGCAGCGCGATCGGGTGCTCCAGAGCATCGAAGCCCAGAAACCGCTCCCGCGGGCGTCCATGCAGAATTGCGCCGGTCGTCACCATCTCCGTATACAGCAAAGCATGCCGGCTCAGGGTACGCGCAAAGACACGGTAGTCTCTGGTCGTCCAATCCATCATGGGGGCTATGGAGAACGTTCTGTCTAGGGTAGTTGTCACTGTGGCAGGCTTCATACGGGTTGACGGAGTGCCTTCTCAATCATGCTTGTACATATTTACAGCAGCTCACCCTGTTTTCAGTAGTACCGGGGACTCAGTTGGTACAAAGGCCCGTCTCGATCTGATGTAACAGGGAGGTTCCGATGGCGACGATTCGCGAGCACCGTAAAAGGGACAGCAGTTTCTCATAATTGGCCAAGATCCGCATTGCTCGCAATGGTCATAGCCATTCTGAGCCTTGTTCTTTCCCGAAGACAGCCGTCGCTGGAGAATGCGCCAAGTGCCATGAATTGGGACTGATCAATCCTCGTGGCTTGGTAATGGCCAAGTGGTGTGGAGTCACGCTCTCGGATGCTATTGAGTTGCCGCCCATGCTCGACAGCTTGAGCCAGTGCTACCAATAGCAGGATTTGTGGCTGAAGTTGGGCAGAAGAAGCACCAAGCTGTTATTGGCCTGGCTTAGCGATACTCACTTTTACGAAAATGTCGGCTGAGAGGCCATATTTAAAAGCGTGTCCTCCGTGAAGCGGTCAATGCGTCCCTTGAGCAGACCATTAATGCGAGGCTGTGAGACGCCTAAGCGCTCAGCGACTTCGCACTGGTCCATCTTCCGACTTAAAAGTATCGGCCAGCACCATCATCAGGCTGCTGCGAACCTTCATATTGAGCGCTTCTTCTTTCGTGCCACACAGTACATCCCAGACACACTCGAACCTGTTTTGTTCGGTCATCAGCTCTTCGTTCATGATGTCACTCGATATGGTACTGGCCGTTTGCCCGTATGGCGTCGTACATGGCCTTGGGATCCAGGTCCACGCCGTTCTCCCAGGTGACAGCACCATGCTCAACAAATGCCGTCTTGAATACTTCCGGTTTTTTCAAGTCTGAAAGTACGCCAGTCAACCACTCGGAACTGATGGTGACAGGTCCTTGAGTATCGTCACTGAAGGTCACCCATAGTGAAAGGTGGTCTTTCACCTCTACCGACCTGACGCGCCATTTGATAACCGCTGGCGTTATGCCAGCGGTGGAATCTTGTTTGGCTGCTGCTTGGATTTGCATAATTCCCAATCCTCTATCAATGCGGCTCGGTGTTCTGATGCCCACTCCAGAACCATGGCTTTTGCACGGGCTGGAAACTTTCCTTCGATGATTTCAAGTGTATTGATGTTTACCAGTATTTCGAATTCGCCGTATTTTGCATGAAAGTGGGGAGTCTGATGATCGTTCCAGTAGAAGTAGATCATGATCCCGTAAAACTCTGAAATACAAGGCATTGACTCAGTTTCTTCAAGCGGTGGAGCCATTCTATATCAGAACAAGCACAAAAATTGGCAACGAAGGTCAATACTGCTAGCAATCTTAGGAGCCAGGTGCCCCAGTATCACGTCGACAATGGCTTCTTATGTCATCGGGCATTGCGCCCAGCGGTTCGCGAAGTATGCCACTGCATCCTTTCCAACCAGTGATCCGCCAGGTTTTCCTTGGCCTCATGACCAGCGTAGAATCGTGCGCCGCAAAAGATAACGACAGAGGCCATGCAATGAAGATTAACGTGGTGGGTACCAGTGGATCAGGTAAAACGACACTGGCTCGCCGACTGGCCGAAGCATTGTCCCTGCCGCATATCGAGATGGATGTCCTGCATTGGCTGCCGGATTGGCAGGAGAAGCCTGACGACCAGTTCCTTGCCGAACTCGCCAGCCTGCTCGAAGCATCACCCGGCTGGGTGCTGGACGGTAACTACGATCGATCGCGCCCCATTAAATGGCAGGAGGTCGATCTGGTGGTATGGGTCGACTATGGCTTTTGGCAAACGATTTCCCAAGTCGTGTCCCGAGCGGTCAGGCGCGCCTGGAGCAAGCAGGAACTGTGGCCCGGCACGGGAAACCGGGAGAGCTTCCGCCAGTCCTTTTTCAGTCGCCACTCGATCATTCTCTGGTCCATCAAGACATGGCGCCGCAATCGAGTACGCTATCTGAGTGACATGCAGAATGCGCAGTACCAGCATATCCGCTTCGTTCAACTGCGCAGCCATTCAGAGGCCGAAGCATTCATCCGCTCAATGCAGACAGCGCCTGACTGAACGAAACAATATGGGTATCGTGCTTTATTCGAGGATCGTCAGTACACCATGCTTCGCTCATGTCCCTAAATAGGCAAGAAAGCGCTCTGCTGGTACATGTACCAATGATGCAGCACTCTCTCCAGCATGCCCATCCAGGTACCTGCCGACCAAGGCATAGCCGAGCCTATAGCCGGCCCAACGGGGAAGATCGCCCTGGCCAGAGAACCATGCGCCATGATGGTAGCGAGAATCGTGCCAGTGTAACTGTGCCTTTTCAGCACATGTGGCAAGATCTTTCCCGCTCACTTCCGCTTCCCAAAGCTCTGGTGGCGAGTCATAGAGCTGACGACAAAAGTGCCCTGCCAATCCTTCAGATACCAGTGCCTCGCCCAGCGTAGTCCCATACCCTGGACCTCGCCAGCGCATAACGTGGTGAAGCTCATGGGCTACCATTCGCTCAAGCGGTTCTCCTATATTTCGGGACAGGTTTTCGTTATCTGGATCGAAGGTTAACTGGATCATAGTGCCAGTAGGCGCGTAGCCAACGAACCCCATTTCCTTGACAACGCATCCTGGCCAGACTTGAACCACCACATCCAGGTCGATGGCAGGCAAGACTTGTTCTGCTCGATAACGCGCTTCTGCTATGCCTTCTCCTATACGTTCGATCCAACCATCCAACTGGCCGCATGCATTAGCGTAATGCACGATCCACTGTGTCATCCTGCCCCCTATATGTACCTGAGCCACCAGAGAGGCATGCCCTGGAACGGCTATGCCTCAGATAGACATCGTATCCTCGGTATGGAAAGCCAAGTCACAACAAGCTCATCCAACCTGACACGCAGAACGTTCTCCCAAGCTATCTTTTTACCAGAGCTTACCCGGGAGGTTGCATCATGCTCGATCATCTATGCATCAATGTCTCGAACCTCTCCCTCAGCCGGCGTTTCTACGCGGCGGTGCTTGCACCCTTGGGCTACCAGATGACCAGGGGTGACAGCGAAGCGGTGGGGTTCGGGATATTGGCAGGCAGACGCAGATCGTTGGACCCGGATGGTGACTTCTGGATCGCACAAGGTAATGTGGCACCGCCTCTCCCTCACCTGGCCTTCAGCGCTGCCAACAGAGAGGAAGTGGACGCCTTCTTCAGGGCAGCGATTCAGGCAGGCGGCACAGATAATGGCCCCCCTGGGCTACGCCCTCGATACCACCCGTATTACTATGCTTGCTTCATCATCGATCCTGATGGCTACAACATCGAAGCGGTCTGTCACCTGGCGATCTGATATGAAACCGGTTCAGCCAAGGATATGCTTGCGCACAAAGGCGGCCCGTTCCTCGATACTGGCCAAAGGCAGTTGGATCAGCTCATAGCCCAGTTCGGCATAGGTCCTGGCCATGACATGATAGGTGGCTTCTGCCTCTGCCCTATCCTGCTTGCGTTCGGCATCCTGGCCGAAAATCTCCGCCCAATAGGGCGCAATGAATACCTGCCGGTTATAGCGGTACTGATCCGCCGCTCTCTTTACGTGGTCGGGTATTGGCAGATTGCACAACGTCAAGTAGCCCAGGACATCGGCCACACCACGGTCCATCAGCACAGGCTCCTTGATCGCACGCGCTTCGCGGCACGACCGCAGTTCCCAGTTCAGCATCAGCTCAGCAAAAAGCGACTGATCGGCCCACGGAAGTGCGCTTCCCTTGATGGCCATCTGATCCTGGATGATCGCCCGCCCGGCTTCTGGCATGTAACGAATGCCCTGTCTGGCCAGCGCTTCCAGCAGGCTGCTTTTACCAGACCCCGGCGCTCCCGTGATCACGAACATATGTTGGCACATGGACGTCCTCTGTCTTGTTGTCGAAACAAGGAATGTTGTCTGGCAGACCTAGCTGCGTAGATCATTGAAAGCTTCCACCACCCGCTCTGCCAAGACCTCTCCTGCACTACCCAGGCCATCCCGACGCACCAGGGCCACCTGATAGTCACCTAAAGGCGGCAGGCTGCCCTGCTCAAGGCGCCGCAATGGAGAACGGATAAGCGCCAGAGGAAAAGGTGCCACGGCCAGGTCGGAAAGCATGGCCGCTTCCTGCCCTGCGCAATGCTCACAGGTATATGCGACACGATAGTCCACGCCGGCATGGTCCAGGGCATCCAGTGCAACCTTGCGCCAAGGGCAGCCATGATTGGCCAAGGCAACAGGCAAGGGCGTGCGCCGGGCGGCCACCCCACCTTCGCGCCCGACCCATACCAGAGGCTCACTATGCACAACCTCACCGAATGTCGTCTGACCATTCATCCCAGCAGTGACCAATGCCAGATCCAGTTCTCCACTATCCAGACGTTTCAGCATCTCCACACTGCTGCCGACCACGACATCGACCTGCACCGCAGGATGTGAACGAGCAAACTGAGACAATACCCCAGGCAGAATGCGGGTACCGACATCGTCGGTTGTCCCCAGGCCCACCCTTCCCTCCAGGGAAGGGGCCAGGAACTGGGTCACGGCTTCCTCGTTGAGCTTGAGCAAGCGTCGCCCGTAACCCAACAGCATTTCGCCTTCCGCGGTCAGGCGAACCTGGCGCGCCTCACGCACGAACAATGTCTGGCCCAGCATCTCTTCCAGGCGCTTGATCTGCATGCTCAGCGCCGAAGGCGTACGGAATACCAATCGCGCAGCACGCGTGAAACTACCACTCTCGGCGATGGCAACGAAGGTGCGCAGTACTTCGGTATCCAGTAGCGGCAGTGCGGCACGGCCGGGAGCAGTGGATATCTGGTTCATGGACTCACCTTTCAATTTTTCTTAAAGATGAATGTAGAGCTTTTCGTTGGATTGATCAAAGATTCAGATCCATGCTGTCATCCAGAGGTCGCGACCCTCCCCCTTCAACCCGATTCGCACCAGTCACATGCAGCGGCTGTGTGCAGGGAGGTATCAGATGAATCAGCACGATCCACTTGCTCATGCCCAGTTTGACAAGGACGCCCCACCATCACCGCCGGAAAGGTTGGACTACTACATGCCTGCCACGCCGCCGTTGGGGCTGATTCATGCACTCGAATACTGGTGGTGGACCTATCGCCGCCGTCGGCATTTCCGCCGCAGTGTGCAGCCACTACTGGAATATGACGATGCACTGCTGGCAGACATGGGGTTCCGACATGGTGACCTGGTGTGGGCACTACGCCTCCCGCTCAAGGAAGATGCATTGAGTGCCCTGTCGACATGTCGACTCCAGGGAATGGAGACTTCAGATAGTGAAGAGGAAGGCTGTAGTGGCGAATACAGCAGAGGAGAAAGCATCAGCGAAGCATGCGGCATCAAGGAGTGTCATGCGATGCCATCGGCGAAATGATTGGCCATGCAAAGTGCTCTCAATCAGATTTGAGGGCACTTTGCAGCATCAGTGCCTGCTGTTGCAGATGACACCACAGCTGGTTCATGACAGGTCCATGCGGTCTATCTCGCCGTCTTGCTGCCACCAGTTCCTCCATGCTGCCCGGCAAACAGTCGTTGGCGATCGAGCGCAATCGGCCATCATGCAATTCTTCTTCTATCAGAAAACGTGGCATATGCCCCCACCCTAGGCCCTGCAGAATAAAGTCCTTTTTCATCAACTGATCGGCTACCGTGCACTGGTGGGCATCCGCCAACATGAAGTAATCCGATGATGGCGTATGGCGTGCCGTATCACGCATGATGCACTGGGTGTAGTCACGCATATGTTCAGGCTCGAGCACTCTTGGAGCCGCTGCTGGCAACAAGCTATCAGCGATCACCGGAATAAATGGCACCTTGCACAGATCAATCCATTCGATCCGTGGATCTCGTTTATCGACACGATGCAGAATCAGGTCAGCATCGCCATCGAGCAATCGCTCCCAAGGTCCGGTGACGGCTTCGAAATGCAGATGCAATCGGGTATCAGGGTGGCAGGCAAAGAACCTGCCCAGCAGGCCGAGGATCTCCGCACGCGGACAGAAATCACCGATCACCACATGCAGTTCACTTTCCTCCCCCATGGCCAGTTGCTCGGCGTGAGTACGCAGGCCTTCCATTTCACGTAGCAACCTTTGTGCCCGACGATGAAACGAACGCCCTGCCTCGGTTGGTTGTACCCGATAGCCACTGCGGTCCAGCAAACCAAGGCCAAGCTGCTGTTCCAGCTTGGCAACGGCAGCAAATACCGCTGGATGTGAGCGATTCAGTTCCAGGGCAGCTGCCTGGAAACCACCGCCACGTATCACGGCATCAAAGCACTGCAACTCATGCAAGGTGAAATGGCTCATGTCGGCTTCACTCTGTCTCTCTCCCCAGTCTGACCATCTCTGTCAGCTATACCTACAGAGCTATTAGATTCTTTGTAATATCAGTTGAAAGCATCCGCAACTAGGATTCATGGCACTGGCCGATGGGAATGCCCAGGCGCACAGATGATGTCGCTCTGGTAGCCCAGAAACTGATCCTGTTGAGGAGATGACATTCATGAACACACGAACTTTTATTACCACCGGTGACGGCGCTCGCATCCACTACCGCTTCGATGGCGATGGCGACAAGCCGGTCTTGCTCCTGTCCAACTCCATCGCCACCACCTTGCAGATGTGGGATGACCAGATTCAGGAACTGACAAGACATTTTCAGGTACTGCGTTATGACACCCGCGGGCACGGTGCCTCCAGCGTTCCCGCTGGCCCCTACTCCCTCGATCGCTTCGGCCGCGATGTCATTGAGCTACTTGATGCCCTGGACATCGAGCATGTGCACTTCCTGGGCCTGTCACTCGGAGGAATCATTGGCCAGTGGCTGGGAGTCCACGCACCTGATCGGATAGATCGCCTGATCCTGAGTAACACTTCGCCTTACCTGGGGCCCGCTGGCCAGTGGGACCAGTTGATTGCCTCCACGCAGCAAGCTTCCGACATGTCAGAGTTCGCCAGCATGTTCCTCAACAACTGGTTCCCGGCACATATGCTGGAAGCTCAAGATCCTGTAACAGAAGACTTTCGACGCATGGTGCTGGCTACGGACCCACAAGGCTTGTCAGGAGCTTACGCGGCTATTCGTGACATGGACCTCCGCCGCATCATTGCACTTGTCGAGTGCCCAACATTGGTGATTGCCGGCCAGTACGACAACGTGACGGCCCTTGCTCATGGAGAGCAGATCGCCGCGACAATTCCTGGCTCGACACTGCAAGTCCTATCCTCGGTACATCTGCCAAACATCGAGCTCCCCACCGAATTCATGGATACCGTGATCACGTTCCTGCTGACCAGCAGCGATCATGATTCAGGCATGAAAACAGAACGCAGCGAAACCGCAATGGGGAGCAGTTTTTAGATTATCCGTCAGTTCTTTTCTATTCGCGGCGAGGTATCTCGCCGCGATTCGTGCAGACGATTAGGGTGGCAAGGCAGTACTGACAATAACCTCATAAGGTACGACAAGGATCATGATGAAACTGACCCCCACCCTGATCGCCGCGGCAATTGCCGCGGCCCTGGCAGGCCCTGTGCAAGCCGCACCGTTACTGAGCACCGACATCATCAAAGTAGGTGACGCTGAACATCTCGAGGCCAATGCCTGGGTCGAAATCAATCAGGCTGTCTTCGAGGACAACATCCGCAAGGTTCAGGAGCTGCTCGGCGAAGCATCGGACATGTGCGCCATCATGAAGGCAGATGCCTATGGTCATGGCATTTCCAATCTCATGCCGTCGATCATCGCCATGGGCGTTTCCTGTGTTGGTGTCGCCAGCAACGAAGATGCCCGGGCAGTACGGGCCAGTGGTTTCGAGGGACGTCTGATGCGGGTGCGAAACGCCACACCGGAAGAGATTCAAGGTGCCTTCGAGTATCAGATGGAAGAGCTGTTTG
The DNA here is from genome assembly GCF_029263665.1 of Halomonas sp. Lineage (GTDB taxonomy): Bacteria > Pseudomonadota > Gammaproteobacteria > Pseudomonadales > Halomonadaceae > Halomonas. The sequence continues at coordinate 46,392 of NZ_JAJUFQ010000027.1, read as the reverse complement.
GCGATCTCAGTGCAGCACAAGAGGCAGCCGACATGGCTGCGGAAGCGGGCATCACGCTGCGCTATCATCTGGGACTCAATGCCGGTGGCATGGGACGTAATGGCCTGGAACTGGATACTGAATCAGGACGCGAGGAAGCCTTGGCCCTGGTCGGCCTTCCCCATCTTGAGCTGACGGGCATCATGACCCACTTTGCCTTCGAGGACGTCGACTGGGTTCGCCAGGGGTTGGCACGTTTCGAGGAACAGAGCGACTGGCTGATCGAGAAGGCCAACCTGGATCGTGACGCCCTGACCCTGCATACCGCCAACTCTTTCACCACCATGGAAGTTCCAGAGGCACGTCTGGATATGGTGCGTCCTGGCGGTCTGCTTTATGGCGACTTGCCACACTACCCCCAGTTCCACCCGGTCATGTCCTTCAAGACTCGAGTGGCTTCAGTCAACGACTATCCTGCTGGTAGTGGCGTAGGCTATGACAATATCCACGCATTGGAACGCGACAGCGTTCTGGCCAACCTTCCCGTAGGATACTCCGATGGCTATCGTCGAGTGTTCAGCGATAAAGCCCATGTGCTGATCCATGGTGAACGAGTGCCCGTATTAGGACGGGTTTCCATGAACACCATCATGGTGGATGTCACCGACCTGCCTAGCGTAGAAGCCGGGGATGAAGTGGTGCTCTATGGCGTCCAGGACAAAGGACACATCTCCATCGCCGAACTGGAGGACCTCAACGGCTCACTGCTGGCGGATGTCTATACCATGTGGGGCAATTCCAACCCCAAGATTCTCAACCCTACCGAGCCTGACTGAGAGGTTCGGTTTTCACTATTCCTCAATCAAGACGCCGCCCCCTTGGGCGGCGTCTATCCATTCCACAGATGTGTCCCGAAGGTTCTTCTCGTCAAGGACACCCGTGCAAGGGTCAATACAGAGCATCAGGGGGCGGCTCAAGACTGGATTGAAAGGTCTCGATGGCACTTTCGGCTTCTTCTATCGCGTCGAAACGAGCGATGTGGAACAGCGCTTCACCTTCATTGGCCAGCGGCAGGCGACTCATGCCGATCACAATGCCATCGGCCATGGAAAGTACCTCTCCTTCCGCGTTACCAAATGGGCCCGCTACCACTCCCAGGCGCTCGCCTTTGGATACTCGGGCTCCAAGGCGGACGTGGGGCCGAAGAATGCCATCGATAGGCGCCCTGGCCCAGCTCGATCCATTGGCGATTTCTGCAGGTGCCGGCGGACGACGGCGCTGTTCGCCGCTGAGCATGCCAAGGCGCCGCATGACCCGCAGCACTCCCCGCACCCCCGCAGTGATGGCCCACTCATCGAAGCGCAGAGCCTCTCCCGCCTCATAGGTCAACACAGGAATGCCCTTTCCTTGAGCATAATGACGCAGACTGCCCTCGCGCAGTTCAGCATTGAGAATGATCGGGGCACCGAAGGCATCTGCCATGCGCCGTGTCTCATCTCCCGCCCCATTCAACTGTGCTCGAATCTGCGGCAGATTGGTGCGGTGAATCGCGCCTGTATGCAGGTCAATGATATGGCTGGCATGATCGACGATCTGCTCACGGAACAACGAGGCAATACGCCCCCCCAGAGATCCTGATTCGCTACCGGGGAAGCAACGGTTGAGGTCACGGCGGTCCGGTAGATAACGGCTATGCTGCACAAAACCGAAGACGTTGACGATAGGCACCGCGATCAAGGTACCTTTCAGACGATTGATCTGCCGGGAGCGCAACAGGCGCCGAACGATTTCGACTCCATTGATTTCATCTCCGTGAATCGCACTACATACCAGCAGAGTCGGCCCATGCTGACGGCCATGAACCACTTCCACAGGAATATCCAGCGGAGCATGGGTGTATAGCTTGGCGACAGGAACGTCGATTTGAATACGACTACCGGGAGCCACACGTATCCCGGCCAATTCAAAGGGAGCACGAGCCATGGGTCTTCCTTAATTTCACGGCTTCCGGCGGTCGGCATGACCTCGGTCAAAGATCCTTATACCGTGATATAACGGAGATGTCGTTGGTGGCGCTCGTTACACTCAAGCTGGCTTAGGTCTTGTTGAACCCTCTGCGCCACGCAGCATATTTCGGTAGAATAGAGACCTACGTCAACCACAAGAGATTTCACCCCACGATGGCGCGTCGCACCAAGGCTGAAGCCGCTGAAACCAAGGAAGCACTACTGGATGCTGCTGAACAAGTGTTTCTTGAAGTAGGGGTAACACGCGCATCTCTGGAACAGATTTCGCGCTGTGCCGGCCTGACCCGGGGCGCGCTCTATTGGCATTTCCGTAACAAGGAAGACCTGTTCCGCGCGATGATAAACCGTGTCAGCATTCCTTTTCAGGAACTGATCTCGGGACTTGACGACCCAACCCTGGCCGACCGCCCATTGGATGCCATTCGTCTGGCTTGCCATGCAGGTGCTCGTCATCTCGATACGCCTCGTCATCGGCGTGTGCATGGAATTCTATTGCATCACTGTGAACGCACATCAAGCTTCGACCCAATGTCCATCAAGGATGAGTTCGTCTGCGAGACACATCACACCTTGCTGCAGCATTTCCGCGAAGCGCACAACAAGGGCCAGTTGCGGGAGGACCTCACCCCAGAACTGGCCACTGACATCTTCCATTATTCACTCAGCGGCATGTTCTGGGAGTGGTTACGTGCACCGGAGGCCTTTTCCTTGAGCCAACAAGGCCCTGTGCTGATTGATAAGCTGATCGATATGATGCGTCGCTCATCACCTCAGTGATGAGCGTGGTTATGATGGGAATGGTTGTGATGGTGGGAGTGTTCTGTCCCATGGCCATGAGGGTGATGCCGTTCCGGCTCATGGCGTTCGATCAGATGCAGTCGCACGAGCCGCGTCCGTGCATCCAGAAAGTCCTGTTCTGCGACTGAGCGATAACGATCTTCATCGGCCAGATACTTGACCAGCACACGCACTTCGCCCTCCTTGGGCATGCATCCGGGCTTGCCATGCAAGCAGACCTCGCGGGAGCCATCTGAGCACAGCACCGCTCGGCAGCAGCCTGCGGCATCGACATAGCCTACAACCTGAACCCGCTCTCCCAGCAGACAACGCTGATTGACAGCAGGATTGTCACGAAACTTGCGCAACAACCTGCGACAGGCCCGTGCAGCCAGTGGCGCAGATACCGCCAGTGCCGCCCACAGCACAACCAGACCCAACGGAATGATGACGACCTTCAGATCGAACCAACGCAGAACCAGCAACTCGGCGAGTAATGTGAAGGCTCCGGCAAAAACAAACAGGACCGTCAGCGCAACGGACACCGGGATACCCGCAAAACCCAGTGACACCATGGTGCTGGCCAGATTGTCATTACGTAGGCTGTCGTGCTCGAACAGTTGCAGTGGCGCAATATGCATCGCCACCAGTAGCCAGTAAAACGCCATCACAGGAAGTAGCAGCGTGAAGAAGATCAGCGGATAACTGAGAGCAACGTCAACAATCACACTCATGTCCATGGTCGTCTCCCCCCGGTTTGACGGTTTGCCTGTCTGCCTTCAGGTTTCCTCTACTCTTTCAGAATAGTCCCTCAGGCACTCAATCAGCCATGTCTAATTGAAAAATTTCCTTTTCCAACAACATGTTGCATCGCACAAAAAAACGAACACCGCCAATTGGCGGTGTTCGTTCAGTCATTTGCTTCCAACGCTATTACCTGCAGAAGCGGATCAGGACTTGGGCGACTCCAGGGCCGGAGCCTCGTCATCCTTGTCACCGTCATCTTCCTCACTATCCTTGTTGCCGAACAGCTTATGGGAAACGGTAGCGATCATGGCATAGAACGAAGGAACGAAGCAGCTTCCCAGGACAGCAACGGATGCCATCCCCATAGCGACAGTAGTACCGATGTGGTGACTGCTGGTGTCACTGGCACCTGTCGCTATCGCTAGCGGCAAGGTACCAAAGATGAATGCCATGGAGGTCATCACGATCGGACGGAAACGTAGGTGTGCCGCCGTTTCAGCTGCCTCACGGATGGTCTTGCCCATCTCCTTGCGCTGAAGTTCAGCGAACTCAACGATCAGAATGGCATTCTTCGCTGCCAACCCGATGACCACCAGCACCCCGATCTGCACATAGACACTGGTATCCAGACCTCGCATGGCGATCCCCGTGATACCACCAAGGAAGGCAAAGGGTGTTGCGGTAAGTACCGCCAGAGGCAGTGACCAGCTTTCATACTGGGCAGCCAGGATCAGGAACACCATGATCAGACCAAAGACGATGGCAATGGTGCCAGCATTACCCTGGGAGCTTTCCTGATACGCCGTACCGGTCCAACCCATGCCCCATTCCGAGCCCAGGGTATCCTGCACAATGCGATCCATCGCTTGGATGGCCTGGGTCGAAGAGTAGCCTGGAGCGGGTCCACCCTGGAACTGTGCTGCCGCATATACGCCAAAGCGAGTCACGACTGACGGAGCAGCCTGCCGCTTGAGCGTCACGAACTCGGACAACGGGATACGCTCGCCATTGCCACCGCGGACATAAACGTGGTTGATGTCCTCAGGCGTGTCACGATATTCCGCCTCATTCTGCAGATACACCTGGAAGTTACGGTTCTGATAACTGAAGAAGTTGACAAAACCGTTACCAAAGGTGTTCGACAGAGTCGCATTGAGGTCAGTCAGCGAGACACCATAGCTCAGTGCCTTCTGTTGATCGATCTCGGCACGATAGGACGGCACATTGACGCTGAAGGTAGAGAACACCTGGTTCAGCTCTGGATCGGCGTTGGCCTTCTGCATCACCTTGAGCGAGGCCATGTAGATCTCTTCCGGCGTAGCCCCGCCATAAGACTGCAGGTAGCCTTCAAAACCACCGGTGGTGGACAAGCCGATGATCGGTGGCATGTTGAAGGCCAGCGTCGTACCGCCATCCACTTCCGCTCCGATCTGCATCACGCGGCCGATCAGGTCATAGGCAGAGGTGGTACGCTCCTCCCAGGGCTCCATATTGATGAAGATGACCCCCCGGGCAGTGTTCACCGAGCCGGTGAGCATGTCGTAGCCTGCGATGGCCGAAGAATATTGTACTCCTGGGAATTCTTCGATCTTCTCACTGACCTTGCGCATGTACTCATTGGTTCGGGCCAAGGAAGCGGAGTCTGGAAGCTGTACCGCAGCGATGACAATCCCCTGGTCAGTTTCAGGCACCAACGTCGATGGCGTATGGCTATACAGCCACCAGGAGCCAAAGCCGACCAACGCCACCAGCACCAGCGTCAACCACCATGCCCTGATCAGCAATCTCACCACGATCATGAACACATGGGTACAGCCGGCAAAGAAGCGGTCGAACAAACGCAATGGCGTGCGTAGTGCACGCATGACTGCCGACTCTTTCTGATGCAGGTCGTGCTTGATGAAGATCGCCGACAAGGCCGGAGTGAAGGTCAGCGCCATCAGCGCCGAGAATGCCACCGAGATGGCGATGGTCAAGGCGAACTGCTGATAGATCTGTCCGGTGAAGCCACCCAGGAAGGCCACGGGGACGAAGATAGCGGCCATGATCAACGATGTTGCGATGACCGGACCGCCGACTTCCTTCATGGCCCGAATGGTGGCTTGCCGGACAGTGACATCTTCATCTTCCGACAGAACACGTTCGACGTTCTCCACCACCAGAATGGCGTCATCGACCACGATACCTATCGATAGCACCAAGGCAAACAGGGTCAGCAGGTTGATGGAGAAACCAAAGGCATAGAAGCCCGCAAAGGTCGCCAGCACCGAAACCGGCACCACCGACATGGCGATTACTGTGAAACGCCAGTTCTGCAGGAAGATGAATAGAATGACACCCACAATCAGGAACGCTTCGATGAAGGTATGCAGTACTGTCTCTACCGACGCGTCGATGAACAGTGTGGTGTCATAAGGTGTCACGAACTCCAGACCCGGCGGGAAGCGCCCTTGAAGCTCCTCCATCTTGGCCTTGACCAGATCTGCAGTTTCCAGAGCATTGGCCCCGGGCTGCTGGTTGATGATGATGGGCGCCATGGTGGCCCCATTCAAGCGTGCATCAACCCCATAGGACGATGCACCCAGCTCGATACGCGCTACATCCTTGAGCCGCAACGCCGAGCCATCCGGATTGGTGCGCAGCAGAATGTCGCGGAACTCATCGGCACTGGCCAGACGGCCACCAGCAGTGATGGTGTAGGTGAACGCACGCGGATTATCGATCGGCGTGGACGCCAGACTACCTGCCGGTACCTCGGTGTTCTGGGAACGGATAGCCGTCGCCACTTCGCTGGGCGTCAGGTCATACTCGGCCAGCTTGTTGGGGTCCATCCAGATGCGCATGGCAAACTCGCCACCACCCAGCACCTCGGCCTCACCGACACCAGGCAACTGGCGCAGTTCATCGAGGATATTCAGGGTCGCGTAGTTCTGCATGTAGATGTTGTCGTAGTCCCCCTGAGGAGAAATCAGCGCCACCAGCATCAGGATGGAGCTGGAACTCAGCTCCACGGTCACACCCTGCTGTTGCACCGCTTCCGGCAACTGCGACAGGGCACCCTGCACCTTGTTGTTGACGTTGATGGTATTGATATCGCCATCGGTTCCGATATCAAAGGCTACCGACAGGCTCATCGTACCGTTGTCGGAACTGGTCGAGGTCATGTAGATCATGTTCTCGACACCGTTGATGGCTTCAGCCAAGGGGGCGGCCACGGTCTGCGCCACCGTCTCGGCATCCGCGCCCGGGAAGGTCGCGGATACAGAGACCGTCGGCGGCACCACGCTCGGGTACTGCTCGATCGGCAGTACTCGCATGCTCATGGCACCGATGATCGTCAATATCAGCGCCAAGACCGTGGCGAAGATCGGTCGCTTGATGAAGAAGTTGGCGAAATTCATTCGTTACCCTCTCCCTGCGCCTCCTGCGCCTCCTGGCTGTCCCCGCCACTGGACATCGGTGCCTGTTGCGCGGCATTGACATCACTATTGGAGGGTTCAGCATTACCTTCTGGCGCTGTTTCAGTTGCGTCAGGTTGTGCGGCAGGAGCCTGCTCTTGCGACGGATCCTGGGCCTGGCTCTCGCCACCAGCGGCAGGAGCAGCACCACCCTGAGCCTTCGCTTCAGCCGCCGCCTTGGCTTCTTGAATACGTTTCATCAAGGCAGCGGCATCACCATCAAACGGCTGTGGATCAATTGGCATACCTGGCTGAATGCTGGCAGGGTCCCCCACGATGACGCGCTCGCCGGGTTTGACACCATCCAGCAGGATCTGCCATGGCCCAGCTTCTTCGCCAAGCTGTACAGGGCGTGCACGAGCAGTATTATCCTGATCCAGCACATAGACCTGCGGTCCCATCAACCCTTGGGTCAAGGCCAGTTCTGGCACGGCCAGAACGTTGTAGCGTTTCATGCCTGACAGGTGCACACGCACGAACTGCCCTGGGAGGAAGTGCCCCTCGGGATTGGCGAACTTGGCCTGAGCCTGAACCGTACTAGTCGAAGGATCGATACGGGACCCCAGGAAATCCATCTGGCCCTCCAGTTGCCCCGACTCACCGCCACCCAATCCAGGAATCTCGAGTGTTGCCTTGATATCGGAAAGCGATTGGCTCTTGAGCTGGCGACGCAGCTCGAAGGCATCCGCCTGGGGCAACTGGAAGCGTACTTCCAGCGGATCCAGCGGCGTGATGGTGGTCAGTTCGGTACCGGAGCTGACCAGGTTGCCGATATTGACTTCACTCAGTCCAATTAGGCCCGATACCGGCGCCTTTACTGCGGCATAGTTCAGGTCCAGCTGCGCTGTTTCCAGGGCTGCCTGGGCTTGAGCCACATTGGCTCTCGCTACTCGTGCATCGGCCAGGGCTTGGTCAAGCTGCTGGCGGCTGACAGAATTCTGGTTGGCCAGAGCCTGATAGCGAGCAGCATCACTTTCGGCTCGGGCCTTTTGTGCCTGAGCGCTTTCCAGATCCGCTTTGCGTTCGTTCACGGTTGCCTGATACAGATCCGGTTCGATGGAATACAGGCTTTGCCCCTTTTCCACAATATCACCCGGCTCGAAGCGTCTTTCCTCGATGATACCGGTAACACGCGCGACCAAAATGACTTCCTCGTCACTGGTCAACTTTGAGGGGTAGGACTTGTCCAGTGGCACATCCTGCCGTTCAAGAGCAGCCACTTCCACAGGCTTGGCTGGGGCTTGACCAGCTCCCCCTTGATTCTGTCCTTCGTCTTGGCCACAACCGGCAAGCCATAGCGCCGCCGCCAGGACCACCAGCGGGCGGCCTCGTGAGTATGCGATTTTCATCCCTTAACTTCCTCAGGGGGGGTGAATCTATCAACAAGAGGCCGGCCATGCCCGGCCGGCGCTCTGTCTCATTTCTACGTATCCCGAGACACCGTTATTGTTCCAGTTGTGGGCGCTCACCAATATCCAGAGCAGCGTCGTAACTGCCCCCATTATTCTCCGGCAGCGTGAATGTCACCTGACCATTCGACTGCAGGTATTGATTGATGGTCTCAATAGCCGCCTCATCCAGCACCCCCGCCTGACGGCGCAGTGTAAGGAGGTTGGTCACATAGCTGTAGCGAGCATCGGCATAATTGGCGATGGCGTTGTACAGGTTCTGCTCGGCACTCAACACATCGACGATGTTACGGGTACCGACCTCATACCCGGCGCGCGTCGCATCCAGTGCACTCTGGGAGGAGACAATGGCCTGCTGACGTGCCGCTACGGTAGAGACATCGTTGCTGACCTGGGTGTACAGGGCACGCACCTGCTGAATGGTCTCGCGGCGCTGAGACTCGAAGTCGAACTGGCTGGACTCGAGGCTATAGGTACTCTGACGAATGGATGCGCTGGTGCGGCCACCCGTATACAGAGGCATCGAGGCATTGATGCCGACCTGGCCAGTGGAGTTGTAATCCTCCAGGTAATCCTGATCGTCATCAGCGTAGGAGTAGTTGACGAAGCCTGACACCACCGGCAGGCGATCGGCTTTGGATACACCGACCTGCTCACGTGCCACGTCCACGCCAGACTTCTGTGCCAGCAGGTCCGGGCTGCTTTCCAGCGCCGTATCAATCCAGGCATCACGACTGCTAGGCGTCGGTAGGGAGATCGGCAACTCGTCCTGGAGCTTGTCGATACTGTCGTAACGCTTGCCAGTCAAACGCTCGAGCTGTTCGAAGGCGACCTGGAGATCGCTTTCGGCAGAAATGCGATCGGCCCGAGACTGGTCAAAGGTGGCACGTGCCTCTTCCACATCGGTGATAGCCACCAGGCCCACGTCGAACTGCTCCTGGACCTGCTCAAGCTGACGGCCAATCGCACGTTCCTGGGCGCGACGCGCATCAAGAATATCGTTGGCCCGCAGAATGTTGAAATATGCGGTTGCCGTATCGATCAATACTTGCTGCTCGGTAGCAGCCAGAGCATAGGTCTGCTGATCGATCTGCTTCTCGGCAACCCCTACCTCACGACTGTTGCGAGCATCGTAGATCGCTTGCGTCGCCTCAAGGTTGAGGCCATAACTGGTGTAGCGATCATCGCCCGCCGTACCGCTGAAGCCTTTCTGACTCTGCTGTTCGAAGACACTGTTATAAGCCACTTCACCAGCGGCAGTCAGCTGCGGCAGCAAGTCGGCTCGAGCGACGTTGCGATTTTCTTCCGTCGCACTGGTAGTGGCACGTTCAGACGCCAGCGTCGAGTTGTTGTCCAGAGCATCGCGAGTGATAGTGAGAAGGTCAGCGGCCTGCACCTGGCCAGCCAACAATGCCGCCACCATTGCACCGAGTAGCCGTCGGGACATGTTCGGACGGGCTGCCGGTGAATCGAGACGAGAAGGCGTCATGGGAGATTCCTCGAGTCTGTTCCTTAGCGGAGGTTCATTTACATACATTGTCGCATGTTTAACGCAAAAAACTAAAGTCGATCGTGCAAGAGTGGTGGAAATTTCGCCGCCTTGCACATCGGATCGACCTGTCGCTACGCTGCTATGCAGTATTCCCGGCCATTGCCCCTCCCGTGGCCCATTCTCTGGACGAATGCAGGAGCCGATATGGATAGCCTTGGTATGGTAACGGTGAGAGAGCTGGAAATCGCAGTGCGGATATGGCACCCGGATGCCCCTCGCACCGTCATTGCCTGGCATGGCCTGGCTCGTCATGGCGGTGACTTCGAGGACATGGCCAGGTTGTTGGGGCCAGAATGGCGCATCCTCGCCCCTGATACTCCTGGTCGCGGCTTGTCGAGCTGGTCGCTGCATCCTGCCCATGATTACCTCTATTCCCACTATGAGACCATTGCAGTATCCATATTGGATCACTTCAACCTAGACAAAGTGTCCTGGATTGGCACGTCGATGGGGGGATTGCTGGGTATGCTGCTGGCAGCCTCTCCCAGGACCCAGGCACGCATCGAGCGTCTGGTGCTGAATGACGTGGGGCCGGAACTGGAACTGGATGGTCTGGCCGACCTGGCCAGATATTTCACCATCCCCCATCGTTTCAGCCGACTGAGTCAGCTTGAGACAGAGCTGCGACAACACTATGCCAGTTTCGGTATTCAAAGCGATGAAGCCTGGCAGCGCATGACCCTGGAAAGCGCCCGACGCCTTCCTGATGGTAGCTGGACCTTTCACTACGATCCGCGTATAGGCGAGCAATTCATCCATGATACCCCCCGCGATACCTGGGCTGACTGGGATGCAATCCGTTGCCCATTGATGGTAATCCGTGGCGCCGAGTCCCGATTGATTTCCGAGGATATCGTACGCCGCATGGCTGAACACCAGCCAGAACTCGAGGTCCTGGTCGCCCCCGGCTGTGGTCATGCACCGATGCTAGACCGATCAGAGCAAGTGGAACCTATTCGCACCTTCCTCGACACACCATATCTTAGGACGACTTCTGTGCCACCTCGTACGCGCTGGTGGCATCGCCTGTTCAAGGCATAATCAGCCCCGCTGACCATGGCGACTCAAACATAGTGACGCCAACCATAACAGTGCCAATCACAAGGAGCCTCGCATGTACAAGCTCGCCTTCTTTGTTCCACGGGAAAATGCGGAAGCGGTCAAGGAGGCCGTGTTTGCCACCGGCGCCGGACGTATCGGTAACTATGAAGCCTGTTGCTTCCAAACGCCAGGCCAGGGACAGTTCCGCCCGCTGGCAGGCGCCACCCCACACCTCGGACAGGTCGACAATCTGGAACATGTCGATGAACTGAAAGTGGAACTTGTCTGTGCCGACCACCTGATCATCGATGCCGTAGCAGCGCTGAAGCATGCCCACCCTTATGAAGAGCCTGCCTACGATGTCTGGCGCCTGGAAGAGATATAGACTCCCTTGAGGGAGGCATTCCCTGAACACTGAGGCCTGATCTGACAAGCCCTTTATCAGGAGGCTGCCCCTCGGAAATAGCGCTGCCGATCTTCCAGGGTGATATCACTGACATGTAACGGAAAATCGCACTGAGGCCGGTCGGCGAAGAAGTGACGCAAGGTGCGTTCGATCGTCGGAAAGGCCAGGGTATCCCAGGGAATCTCATGTTCCTCGAACAAGGCGACTTCCAGACTTTCGGGCCCAGGATGAAAACTGCCCTGGAGCCTGGCACGGAATATCATGAATACCTGATTGATATGAGGCAGGTTGATCAACGTATAGAGATTATCCAGAGCCACTTCAGCACAGGCTTCTTCCAGCGTTTCCCGCGCTGCTGCCTGTAGTGTGGTCTCTCCGTTTTCCATGAATCCTGCCGGCAGAGTCCAATAGCCCTTGCGCGGCTCTATGGCTCGCTTGCACAGCAACACCCGACTGCCGCTCGTGGGCAAGGTGCCGGCCACGATGATCGGGTTCTGATAATGGATAGTGCCACAGGAACGGCAGACATATCGCGGGCGATCATCCCCTTCTGGAATGGTAAAGCTGACCGGCTGGCCACAGTGGCTACAGTAGTTCATGTCGCTCCCGGGACGGAGATTGAGTTAATCTAGACAGCATATCGCAGAGTGCTGGAGGCCGGAGAGAAAAAGCTCCGCGACATCTGTCGGCAGCCTTACCCAGTGCCACCTGAACGCATTGGATTCCCCCATGTTAGAAACCCTGCGCCAACGACTGCAAGCCCACCGGCCACGCCGCATGCATGCCAAGCTGGCGGAAGCGGCCGTACTCGTCCCCATCGTTGCTCGCCCTGAACCGACATTGTTGTTTACCCTTCGAGCCAGTCACCTGTCGACTCATAGTGGCCAGGTGGCCTTCCCCGGAGGTAAACGCGAACCGCAGGATGACGATCTGCTTGTCACTGCATTGCGCGAATCTGAAGAAGAGATTGCCCTGCCCCGTCACCAGGTGACGGTCATTGGCCAGTTGTCGGATGTGCTGTCGTTGCACGGCTTGAAGGTCACTCCCTTCGTCGGAATCATTCCCCCTGACTTGCCCCTGGTCGCCGACGAAAACGAGCTGGATGCCATTTTCGAAGTGCCACTTGAACACTTCCTCGAAGATCGCCGCACTCATACTGATGTGATCCAGCGCAACGGTAATAAGGTGTATATCCCCAGCTACCGGATTCCTGCCGAGCCAGGAATGGACGATTACATCATCTGGGGACTATCCGCCATGATGCTGGTAGAACTGATGTCCGAGGGGTTTGGATTATCCATGAGTGTTCTACAGCGTCCTGAGGGTAAACTACGGCTCGTTTCCAATTGATTGAGCACGACATCAATGAACCACTCCACGGGCTATCCTGATGCCTGTCCCTTGCCTGCTGAACGTATCAACGAACTGATCGATGCCCTGGTGGAACAAGGCTGGTATATCGGCGAATCACTGCTCGACCCTCAGCTATGCCTGGCCCTGCACCAGGAAATCGAGATCATGCACCAGCAGCAGGAACTGTCCCAGGCCGGCATCGGTCGCGGCCATGACTTCGAACTGCGCCGCGATATCCGAGGTGATGCCATTCATTGGCTGGACCGCGAAAGTCTGGCCCAGCGCCGTTATCTGGAAGCCATGGGCGCACTGCAGCAGTCACTCAATGCCGCGCTGTACCTGGGACTGTTCGAATACGAGGCGCATTTCGCCCATTATCCTGTTGGCGCCTTTTACCAGCGCCATCTGGACAGCTTCCGTGGACGTGCCAATCGCGTCGTTTCCACCGTGGGCTATCTCAATCCGGACTGGCCTGATGATGGCGGAGGAGAGATGGTCATCTATGATGCCGAGAACCCTGACCGCGAGGTGGCTCGAGTGATACCCAAGGCTGGCACTTTTGCCTGTTTCCTGTCTGAGCAGGTCCCTCACGAAGTGCTTCCGGCTCGACAGCCACGCAGCAGCATTGCCGGCTGGTTCCGACGCAACGCATCACTGGGCGGCGTTATCGATCCCGCTCACTGATTCTGAAGGGCGGATGCGATAGCCGAATGAGGTGGCCAATGAGCGAGAGCCAGCGAATACGTGAACTGGAAGCCGAAGTGGCCTTCCTCGAAGCCGAGAAACGCCACTATCAATGGTTGGCAGAAAGCACGACCGACATGATCTCCCGTCATGATCGCAATGGCGTGTTCCTGTACGCCTCACATGCGGCCCGGGACCTCCTCGGCTACGAACCCGACGAGTTATTGGGCGTTTCTGCCTACGATCTCTTTCATCCAGATGACCTCGAGGCACTGCTGAGCAAGTCGCCGCTCATCTACTACTACGAAGGCTTCTATCAACAGACTTACCGATTTCGGGCCAAGAATGGGCATTATGTATGGTTCGAGACGACCAGCCGCACCCGCCGCGACCCATCCAGCGGTGAGCTGCTCGATGTGCTGTGCGTTTCCCGGGATGTCAGCCGCCGTGTTATTGCCGAAGCAGAGTCGCGCCGCCATCAGCAATACATCGCCCATGCCAATCGCTTGGCAACGCTGGGGGAACTGGCCAGCAATATTGCCCACGAGTGCAACCAGCCTCTTGCCACCATGGCCAACTATGCCCATGGCGCCTTGATACAACTCGAGCACAACCCGGACCAACCTGCTTCGCACCTGGCCATGCCACTTACCCGGATCAGTGAACAGGTCGAACGGCTATCTGCACGCCTGCGTCATATCCGTCGGTTTGTCCGCCACGGTGATATCCGCCCGATTCCCGTAGCCGTCCATGACGTCATCGAACAAGCCTGCCTGCTATGCCAGTGGCAATGTCATCAACAAGGCGTCAGTCTTGATCGCCTGATTGAGCCGGACTTGCCAGCAACGCTGGCCGACCCTATCGGGCTGGAGCAGATTCTGGTCAACCTGCTGCTCAACAGCCTGGAAGCCTGCCAATATGAAGCCTGCCGCCATGTCGGCAGTCCCGGCCGAATCCGTGTCAGCGCCAGGCGGGCCTCACCCATCGAGCTTTATATTGAAGTGGCTGACAACGGCCCCGGCATTGCCAAGGAAAAGCGCCAGGAGATCTTTGCCCCCTTCGTCAGCGGCCACGACAATGGCCTTGGCATGGGCCTTTCGATCAGCCATTCACTGGCCGAAGCCATGGGGGGGAGCCTTACCTTGGTGGACAGCCTTGAGCGAAAAGACAGCCTTGAGCCAGATAACAGCCTTGAGCATGAAAAACCCGACGAAGGTGGCGCTACCTTCCGAGTGATACTGCCTTTCGCATGAACTCGCTGTCATACCGACAACCACCTAAGGACACCCCATGAGTCGCCCCACCGCCCCAGGCCACTCTCCAGCACCACGCATTGCCATCATCGACGATGATGACGACCTGCGTCAGTCGCTCTCCTGGTTGCTTGAGTCGGTAGGACTCGAGACAGTCAGCTACGCTAGTGGTGATGAATTTCTTCATGCCGGGGTAGAAGGCCACGCCGTCTTGCTGCTCGATGTGCGCATGCCAGGCCTGAGTGGCCTGCAAGTGCAACAACAGCTCAATGCTCTCGAGCGATGCCCGCCCTTGATCATGATGACCGGCCACGGCGATGTCCCCATGGCCGTTTGCGCCCTCAAGGCCGGCGCCTTTGACTTCATCGAAAAGCCTTTCAACCAGCAACAGTTGATCGACGTCATCCAGCAGGCACTGGCCAGACAAGCTCAAGCCTTGCAGCGTCATCAGCAATTGGACAGGCTCAGGCAGCGTTATCAGGCCCTGAGGCCAAAGGAACAGGAGGTACTGGTCGAAGTCGCTCGTGGCCATACCAGTCGGGACATCGCCACTCACCTGGATTTGAGCACCAAGACGGTGGAGGTATACCGCTACCGCATCATGAAGGCCCTTGACGCCGCCAGCCTGCCGCAACTGGTACGTCTCGCCGTAGCGCTGGAACTGGTCGATACATTACCCGATGACCGTGAGCCATCGTCCTGACCATTCAAGCCCTGCCCTTCAAGAGGAACACCCCATGAACAGCACTGATCTGCAACACCTGCGCCGCTGCGTCAGCCTGGCCCGGGCGGCACTGGAAGACGGCGACGAGCCCTTCGGTTCGCTACTGGTCGACGCCAACGGCGAAGTGCGCTTCGAGGACCGCAACCGTGTGGCCGGAGGTGATGCCACCCGTCATCCTGAATTCGCCATTGCTCGCTGGGCAGCGGAGCACATGACACCGCAGCAAAGAGCCGCGGCGACTGTCTACACCTCGGGGGAACATTGCCCGATGTGTGCCGCCGCTCACGGCTGGGTAGGATTGGGAAGAATCGTCTATGCCAGCTCCACCCAGCAACTGGGCGAGTGGCTGGCACAGTGGGACATTGCTCCGGGGCCAGTGGCCGCCTTGCCGATTACCGATATCGTCCCTGCTGCCCAGGTGGAAGGGCCTGCGGCAGAGCTTGCGGAAGAGATTCGCGAGCTACACCGCCGCCTGCATGACGTCCCGGAGTGACCGGAGCAACAGGGTTCCCAAGGCAATCTGACAAAGTCGGCGCGTGGTGATCAATCAGGTTCAGGCCAGACTCAAGACATCCCCGACTCGCAGTACCACCCCGACACCCTCCTCCACCACAGCATTCTGGCCAAAATAGGCGCCCTTCCATCCGGGCTGAGTGTCCATCGTCACCAGCGTGCGCAGAGGTTCCTTCACCGATGGCGCGATGCCTGTCAACTGGTCTTGAGTGACGATCTTGCAGCGCTTGCAGGGCTTACGCAGACCCAATCGGTATTCGGGCCCTTGCAAGGTACGCCAGTCTCGCTCGGCGAAAGGTTCATCGCTACCTTCCACGACCACATTAGGCCGGAAGCGGGTCATTGGCACCCTGCTCTCACCCTTCTGCTCAAGCTGTGCATTCAAGGCATCCAACGAGGCTTGATGCGCAATCAACAATGGATACTCATCAGAAAAGGCCACATGCACATAGCCTTTCTCGGCCTCAGCGAGGTAATCCGCCGGCACCTCTCGGCGCCCAGACTCGGGGAAGCGCATCAGACGTAACCCTTCCACCACCTCCAGACCGGGTACCGATGCCAGCCAGGCTGCCACTTCATCGCCTTCATCCAGAGCTTCACAGTAGGAGCGAAAGACACGTACCGTGCGTGCCCCCCCTTTGGGTTCGGCAAGTGCAAGGGAAAAGGCCGGTAAGGTTTCATGACGCAGCGTGAGATGCTGCTCTCCCAGCTCCACCGTAATGGTGGCCAGGGCAGACACTTCGCGCTGGGTGACAAAATCCCCATTGCTGTCGACGATCATCCAGCGACGATCGAACGCCAGCCCTCGCTCGGTGAGTTCGGCCTGGTCAAGCACAATGCCCCGCAGGGACTTGACAGGATAAATGGCCAATTGAGTGATATGCATATACGTCCTTGTCAGTCGAGTGCATGCTTCACTGCACACTCAGCATGCAAAGCGGCAGTATCGTAGAGCGGCATTGCCGTGTCCTGCTGAGAAACCAACAAGGCAATTTCGGTACAACCAAGAATCATGGCCTCGGCACCACGGGCCGCCAGGGCATCCATGATACGCAACATTGCATCGCGCGAGCCAGGCTCGATGACTCCCTGACACAACTCGTCGTAAATGATCCGGTGCACGCACTCTCGCTCATCTTCCTCAGGAACCAGAACTTCCAGGCCACGGTCCTCTAGGCGCTCCCGATAAAACGCTTGCTCCATGGTGAAGCGGGTACCGAGTAGCCCCACGCGCTGCATGTCATCCGCCAACAAGGCATCCGCCGTCGCATCGGCAATATGCAGCAGAGGAATATCGATGGCACTGGCAACCTGGTCGGCCACCTTATGCATGGTATTGGTGCCTATCAGCAGCAGTTCAGCCCCAGCCCCCTGTAATCTCTGCGCGGCTTGTGCCAATAGATCTCCCGCCACGGCCCAGTTCCCTTCGCGCTGCAGGTCCTCTATCTCGGCAAAGTCGACGCTGAACATGAGGATCTTCGCCGAATGATGCCCTCCCAGGCGACGATTCACCCCGCGATTCAAGGCCTGATAGTAACTCACGGTGGATTCCCAGCTCATGCCACCCAACAGTCCAATGGTTTTCATTGCTCCGGTCTCCTGACCCAGTCTCCATGCCACCCCTGCCTCAGCCCTTCCCCATCTGACATCGAGACTGACCAACACGGCGATATCTATTCCGTTTTCGTCTTTTCCTGAACACATATAAAGCATAGGATCGAGTTTTGCCCAAACGCACCACGCTCGCCCAGATCCCAAGGATTCAGCATGTCAGCCTCTGACGCTCTCAAGCTTCTGCTGCTATCGACACTATGGGGTATGTCCTTCATCTTCATGCGTGTCGCCGCACCAGAATTTGGCCCGCTACCGCTAGTGCTGATCCGCATGGGGCTGGCTGCCTTGCTGTTGGCCCCTCTCGTCTTGATGTCCAGCCACTATCTGAGACTGGTACGCGAGAATCTTGGCCCCTTGGCACTGCTTGGTTTTCTTAATCACGTGCTGCCATTCTCGCTCCTTGCATTGGCCACCATGCGCCTGGAAGCAGGCTTCACTTCCCTGATCAATGCCACGACCCCCATCTTCACTGCCTTGATCGGAGCAGCCTGCTTTGCCACTCCGATCCGCAAGCACCAGTACCTGGGGCTCGCAGTGGCGTTCCTTGGCGTCTATGTGCTGTCAGCAGACCGCCTCGATTTCGCGCTAGGCGGCGATGGCTGGTACATCCTGGCGGTACTCGGTGCTACTTGCGGTTATGGCCTTGCCGGCAATTATTCCAAGACCCGCCTCAGCCACTTGCCGGTGCGCGTACTGGCAGCGGGCAGTTGCGGCATGTCCGGATTGATGCTGCTGATTCCCGGACTCTTGATGTGGCCACAAGGCAGTATCAGCAGCATGGCCTGGGCCAGCGCCATTGCCATTGCCGTTCTTTCCTCGGCCCTGGCTTTCCTGCTGTACTTCAGCCTGCTGGCCAGTGCTGGTGCAACAGCCGCCTCCACCGTCACCTTTCTGGTGCCCGTCAGTGCTCTGCTATGGGGATACCTGCTACTCGATGAGTCATTGAATGGCCGTATCCTGATCGGCATGGCCATCACACTGGCCGGCACGGCGGTTGCCACCGGCATGCTCCCCTGGCAATGGCGCCGCACGAGCAAGACGACATCAAGCTAGACAACACAAGCCAGGCAAAATCAGGCTAGATCTTCAAAGGCAATGCCTTCTCCAGCCCATAGGTCTGTCCCCGCGGTGTAGGGGTCATTTGCACCTGCTGATAGCCACAGCGCCGATACAGTGCTGCGGCCCGGCTTCCAGAAAGCACCTTGAGTCGCACAGCGGTGCAGCCCTGCGCCATGGCCTCCTGCTCCACACGACCCAAGGCCAGGGAACCCAGCCCCCGGCCTCGCTCATCAGCCATTACCTGCAATTCCCGCAGATACAGCCGGGCCTCCAGCACTTCCCAGGCCAACAGCCCACAACGCCGCCTCGCTAGCATCAGCCACCGCCATTCCAGTCTCGGCCAGCGCTGAATAAAGCTGTCTTCATCCCAGCTCAAGCCATGCCGCTGATAGTCTTCAGCCATGT
Source organism: Halomonas sp. (assembly GCF_029263665.1). Lineage (GTDB taxonomy): Bacteria > Pseudomonadota > Gammaproteobacteria > Pseudomonadales > Halomonadaceae > Halomonas. The sequence continues at coordinate 27,391 of NZ_JAJUFQ010000027.1, read as the reverse complement.
TGCCACGAACCAGTGCCTGGGCTGCCCGCAGATCATCGCAGGGTACAAGCAGAAGAGATGGCATGTCTGCTTAGAAATCGGGCTTGCGCTTCTCGACGAAAGCCGTCATTCCCTCACGTTGTTCATCGCCTGCGAAGCACAGTGCAAAGAGACCTGTTTCCAGGGCCAGGGCACTGTCCAGATCCTGGTCCATGCCATCGTGAATCGCCTGCTTGGCACTACGCACCGCCTGGGGACCATTGCCGCTCAGTTGCTTGGTCAGAGTGTCGGCATAATCCTGCAGCTCGCTCTGAGACATCACCTGGTTGACCAAGCCAATACGCAAAGCTTCCTGAGCATCGAGCTTGCGCCCCGTCGTACATAGATCCAGGGCCATGGCAGGGCCAACCCGACGCGGCAAGCGTTGCGTACCGCCAAAACCAGGAATCACGCCAAGCAGAACTTCCGGTTGGCCGAAAATGGCATTGTCGCTGGCAACGGCCCAGTCACAGGCCAGCGCCAGCTCGCAGCCGCCCCCCAGGCAAAAACCGTTGACCAGTGCCACAACCGGTACCGGCAAGGTCTCGAGACGCTTGATCGTACGCAGTGCCTTGCCAGCAAACTCGCGAGCCTCTGCCGGGGTCTTGTGCTGCATCTCGCTGATATCGGCACCGGCAACGAAGGACTTTTCTCCTGCACCCGTGATCAGTACCGCGCGCAGGTCGTCCCATCCTTCCAGCTCGACCAGAATCTGTTCCAGCGTCTCGATCACAGCACTGTTGAGTGCGTTGAGTGCCTGGGGACGGCTGATCGTCAGGCGCACCACACCACTGTTATCGACCATTTCGATCAACTGCTCGCTCATAATCCCTCCTGATACCTGATAGACGTATTCGCCATGGCCTACCCTAGCGAACGCTTGGTAGGCAAACAAGCAGGCTTTCGTTCAAGACCAGCCAACCCTTGCCCCGAGGCACGGGACAGGAGAAACATCAGGCGTAATGGAAGAATCCTCGGCCACTCTTGCGACCAAGCTGGCCGGCATCCACCATGCGCTTGAGCAGCGGACAAGGGCGGTATTTGGGATCACCAAAACCGTCGGCCAGGACTTCCATGATCGCCAGGCACACATCGAGACCAATGAGGTCAGCCAGGGCCAGAGGGCCAATCGGATGTGCAGCCCCCAGTTTCATGGCGGTATCGATATCCTCTGGACTGGCAGCTCCTTCATGCACCAGGAAGATCGCTTCGTTGATCATGGGAATCAGCAGACGATTGACGGCAAACCCCGGGGAGTCGGCGATGGCAACGGAGGTCTTGCCCATGGCTTCAGCCAAGGCCTCGACTCGCGCCACCGTGGCATCGCTGGTCTGTTCGGCACGAATCACCTCGACCAGCTTGAGCACGGGAACCGGATTGAAGAAATGCATGCCGATCACTCGCTCAGGACCTTCGCAGACGGCAGCCAGACGAGTCAGAGATAGAGAAGAGGTATTGGAAGCCAGGATGATGTCTGGCGACAGGCGACTGAGGTCACGGAACAAGGCTTCCTTGAGCTCCGCTTTTTCCGGCGCGGCCTCGATCACCACCTCGCAACTGCCGAGGGCTTCCAGAGATATCGTGGTAGACAGGCGTTGCTGCGCAGAAGAACGCTCGTCGTCACTGAGCCTGCCTTTTTCCACCAGCTTGCCGAGCCCCTTGTCGATGGCCTTCCTGGCCCGCTCGAGCGGGGCTTCGGCAACATCATACAGGGTGACGACAAACCCACTCTGCAGCAGTACCTGGGCAATCCCCTGCCCCATGGTTCCCGCACCGACCACGCCAATCTGTTGACTCATCCATTTCTCTCCATTTATCCATGATCTACTCAGGTTCATGCCTGAAGCTGGAACGGCCCGATGCTTCCTGAAAGCCCTGGCTAAAGATTTCTCGCTTCTTCGCGAAGCACGAACTTCTGAATCTTGCCGGTAGACGTCTTGGGCAATTCAGTAAATACAATCGTCTTGGGAACCTTGAAGCCAGCCAGGTGCTCGCGGCAGTATGCGATGAGTTCCACTTCGGAGACATCAGCACTGCCGTCCTTGAGCTTGACGAAAGCACATGGGGTCTCGCCCCATTTCTCATCAGGCCTTGCCACCACGGCAACTTCCTCCACTGCCGGGTGAGCATAGAGAGCATCTTCCACTTCAATGGTGGAAATGTTCTCTCCGCCCGAAATGATGATGTCCTTGGCCCGATCCTTGATCTCGATGTAGCCATCGGCATGCCACACGGCAAGATCGCCAGTATGGTACCAACCCCCTTCAAGCGCTGCTTCAGTGGCTTCAGGGTTCTTGAGATACCCCTTCATGACGGTATTGCCACGCATCAGCACTTCCCCCATGGTCTTGCCATCCTTGGGCAGTAGTTCCAGGGTATCAGGGTCGGCAACACAGGCAGCTTCGAGCATCGGATAACGTACCCCCTGGCGGGACTTGATGCGTGCCCGCTCTTCCAGGGGCAATTCATCCCAGGATTCGCGCCAGGCACAGGATGTCACCGGCCCATAGACTTCGGTCAGTCCATAGACATGCGTGACATCGATGCCCATGCGTTCCACTCCGGCGATGACCGCCGCCGGAGGCGCTGCACCAGCCGTGGTGGCCTTAACGGGATGATCGATGACGCACTTGTCTGCCTCGGGTAGATTGACCAGGCCATTGAGTACAATGGGAGCGCCACTGAAATGGCTCACCTTCTCTGCCGCAATCAGCTCCATGACCCGCTTGGGTTCGACCTTGCGCAGACATACGTTGGTACCTGTCATCGCCGCAATCACCCATGGAAAGCACCAGCCATTGCAATGAAACATGGGCAAGGTCCACAGGTAGATCGGGTGCTGAGGCATGCCCCAGGCCAACAGATTGCCCAGGGCATTCAGATAGGCGCCGCGATGATGATAGACCACTCCCTTGGGTCGCCCGGTAGTACCTGAGGTGTAGTTGAGAGAGATCGCCTGCCATTCATCATCGGGCAAGCGATAGGGATAGTCCGGATCCCCCTCGGCCAGCAGTGACTCGTATTCCACTTCGCCGATTGCCCGCCCTCCGGGGAAGAAGGCTTCGTCCGCCACATCGATGATCAGCGGCTTGCCATCCAGCTTGTCCACTGCCTGGGCGATGACATCGGCAAACTCCGGGTCCACCAGCACCGCCCTGGCTTCGCCATGCTCGAGCATATAGGCGATGGCATCGGCATCCAGGCGAATATTCAAGGTATTGAGCACACAGCCGGCCAAGGGCACGCCAAAATGGGCCTCGAACATGGCCGGCACATTCGGCAACATGGCAGCCACCGTCTCGCCTGCCTGAATACCGCGTTTCTCGAGGGCAGAAGCCAGCCGGCGGCAACGTTCCCAGGTCGTCGCCCAGTCACGCCGGATATCTCCATAGATCACTGCCGGGTAATCCGGATAGACGGAAGCACTACGTTCAATGAATGTCAGTGGAGACAGGGCCACGTGATTGGCTGGAGTCTGCGGCATTCCCTGTTCAAAAATCGATGCAGTCATGCTTTTCCCCCTGGCGTAGGTTTCAGGACTCACGGATAACAGTGAATGCAGCAAGACTCTGCATGCCGGCTTCAATCACCTGGCGCTGCGCACGCCCGACAGGTAACCATTGGCGAATGGCGAAATCAGCACTCGCCAGCTTGCGCCGATAGAAATCGTCGTCGCTGCCGGCATCCACGGCCTGCTGGGCCTTGAGTGCAGCACGCCCCATCTGCCAGGCACACAGCACATGCCCAGCCAGAGACAGCAGCGGAGTGGCATAGGCCTGAACCGCATCCTGTCCTGACTGACCATCGCGTCCTTCCTCCAGGACCTTGGACACGCAGACGCGCAAGTCTTCCGCTCCGGCCGCCAACCCCTCGGCCAGCATCGCCAGATCGGGCTTGTCCTTCATCTGCGCGGCAGTCGCATTCACTTCATCAAGCAATGACGACATGGCCCCAGCATCATCCATTTGCAGCTTGCGTCCGGCCAGATCCAACGCCTGAATACCGTTGGTACCTTCATAGATGGCAGAGATACGGACATCACGCAGCAGTTGGGCCGCACCCGTTTCTTCGATATACCCCATCCCCCCGTGAACCTGGATGCCAAGCGAGGCAATATCCACTGCCTGATCAGTGGAAAAGCCCTTTACGACAGGTATCAGCACATCCACCCGAGCCTGGGCCGAACGACGTTGACTCTCATCAGCATGATGACGGGCCACATCAAGCAGGGCCGCACAATACAGCGCCAGAGCACGCAGAGCATCGGTGCGAGCACGCATGGACAGCAGCATGCGGCGCACATCAAGATGCTCGGCAATCACGCAAGGCTCCCCCCCCCTGGCGTTGGGCATGCGCCCCTGAGAACGTTCGGCAGCATAGGAAAACGCGTGCTGGCAAGCGCGCTCGGCCACACCAATCCCCTGAACACCGACCTTGTGGCGAGCTTCGTTCATCATGGTGAACATATGATTGAGCCCACGCCCGAGTTCACCGACCAGATAGCCGATAGCCCCCTCTTTCTCGCCGAAACTCAACGTGCATGTCGGGCTACCATGAATGCCCATCTTGTGCTCGATGGAAGCACACACCACATCGTTGCGCTCCCCCAATGTGCCATCCGGGTTGACCAGGAACTTGGGTACCAGAAACAGGGAAATGCCCTTGTTGCCTTCAGGAGCATCCGGCGTACGTGCCAGCACCAGATGGACAATATTGTCCGAGGCATCGTGCTCCCCCCAGGTGATGAAGATCTTCTGGCCGAAGATGCGATAAAAGTCCCCTTCCGTCACCTCGCAGGGAATCGCCCGGGTACGGACTCGCGACAGATCCGAGCCAGCCTGGGGCTCGGTGAGATTCATGGTGCCGGTCCAGCTTCCTTCGATGAGCTTGTCCAGATACAACGCTTTCTGCCCATCACTGCCATGATGGGCCAGTGCTTCGATCGCTCCGGCGGTCAGCATGGGGCACAGGCCGAGTGCCATGTTCGCGCCATGGAGCATTTCCTGAACACTGGTGGCCACTACCTCCGGCAATCCCTGACCACCCAGCTCGGCACTGACGCCGATACCATTCCAGCCACCTTCAGCATAGGCGCGGTAGGCTTCGATAAATCCATCGGGCAATGTCACGCCACCATCGTCACGGCGAGTACAGCCCTGGCGGTCACCACTGGCATTGAGTGGGGCCCATACATCCGAAGCCAGTTTGGCGGCTTCTTCGAGCACCGCATCAACCAGATCAGGAGAAATGTCGGCAAAGGCAGGAAGAGACAGGGATTCGTGACGCAAGAGCTCCGTAAGAACGAAGCTCATGTCACGGACAGGGGCAGCATAAGGGAACATAGGAAAGCCCGAGGTAGAGGATGAATAGGAAAACCATATCCGCGATAGTAGTTTCCCTACTTGCGAGTCTCTATTAGCCCAAGGTCGCTAGTTGCCCTTGAGCCGAACTGCCCTTGAGCCAAAGCAGCTTCCTGGCTGTCTCTAACGGGTCAAGCGTCATCTCGCTTGGAAGATTCGCCGGCATCCGTACTATCGACGACCGGTTCCTCGTTCCCTTTTTGATCGTCGTGGCCATCGGCATGCTCGGAGGATGAGTCTTGCATCGCTTCAAGCGTGCCTTCATGGAAGCCGTCCTCATCGTAATAGGCCACATAATCATTTTCTGCCAGTGGCGGGCCAACCAGAGGCTCAGCCACCTCCACCTCGGGCAGGACATCGGACAGATCTTCCATGTGCTCATGCTCCTTGGCCCCCTGCACCCACTCCTCGGTCACTGCCAATTCAGCCCCCACGGATGACAAGGGTGTGGATGGAGAGAATGGCGCCACCGGTACCGGTGCCGGCCGTACCATGCGTCGCCACAGGAAGAAGGTAACCAGCAGTGCTGCCAGTACAGCAAAGGCGCCGAACAACGCTGCATCGCCGATGGCAGCCATCAAGGGACTGATGGCGGGAGGACTGGCTGCCGAGCCAATGGCATTGATCAGCAGCAACCCCTGGCTCATGGATACCAGAGCGCCAGCAGGCGCCCTGTCGGCGGCATGACTGACCGCCACGGGGTAAAGCGAGAAGATCCCGCCACCAAGCAGGAACAGGACGCCTGCCAACCCCCACCAGGGCAATGGAACAAGCATGACCAGCGCGGAGATCGCTACACAGAACAGGCCGATCATGATCAGCACGATCTGACGATCGTGGCGATCGGACCAACGTCCCACCGGGTACTGCAACAGCATGGCCCCCAGTACGGTGATGGCCATGTAGATGCCTACCTGGCTGACAGGGTAACCGTTGCGCTGCAGATAAAGAGGCAGCAGCGTATATACCGCTGCCACCAGTACCCCAGAACCAAGACTGCCGACCACACCGGTCGGGGTGATGGTGATCAAGCGCCACGGAGGTAGTGGTTCAGCCTTGTCGATCAAGGGCGTAACCCGCGGAATCATGGCCATTGGCAACACCGACAATGATGCCATCATCCCCACCAGCATGAAGGGCTCGAACTTGCCCATGTTCTGCGTGGCCCCCAACAGCAACTGCCCGATCACACCCGAGGCATACAGTGCAATCATGTACAGCGCCAGCAGACGTCCACGCACCTTGGGTTCACTGGAGGTCAACAACCAGCTTTCGATGACTAGAAAAACCCCCACCATGGCCCAGCCACCTATCAAGCGCAGCACGAACCACACCATGGGCTCAAAGATAAGCCCCAGCAGCAGCACCGTGACCGCAACCAGAGAGGCAAAGCTGCCATAGGCACGAATGTGACCAATCCTTAGCAACAGGCGATCATTCATCATCGCCCCCAGCCCAAGGCCAATGTAGTAGGCCGAGGACACCAGACCCACCACGACCTGGGACTCCCCTGCCGCATCCAGGCGTAGTGAAACCAGAGTGGTCAGATAACCATTGCCAATGCCAAGAATGAACAGCCCTAACAAAGGGGCAATGGCCATGGCCAACAATTGCGGGGACATCAGGAGCCTCTCTGACAGTAAATGGACAAGGAAACGTCGTATAGAGGAGATGGTAGTCAGCCCTGAGGCCAGCCAAGACGCGGCACGGGGTCAATGGGCGGGGAATATACCCCCGTACCTATCGCTGTCAACGCCTTTGTCGACACACTCTCTATAGACGCTGCAGTAGTACCACATCCGGCCCAGGAAAAGTCAGATCAAGATCATGTTTGCGAGCCAACCAGACAAAAGATGCCTCGCTGAAGAAAACCACATGAGTAGGGTCCTGCTTGTAATGCCAGGCTGAAAAATCTTCCGGCGTGCGTTTGGTCATCACACCCAGCCAGCCACCAGGCTTCAAGCACATCACCAATGTCTCGAGTATCTTGCCAGGGGCAAACAAGTGCTCGACCACTTCACTGGCTGTGATGAAGTCGTGCTGCTGCGCCAAGGCAGTGGGATTGGGATGGAAGAAAGGGTCATGAATCTGGGTAGGGAACCCAGCCTCTGCAAACATCAGCGAGAGCGTTGGCCCCGGACCGGCACCAAAGTCCAGCCCCTCGGCTCCGGCTTTCAGGCGTTGACTCAGCGGTATGAACAGCCTGGAGAGAAACGCCCGATACCGCGGATCGTCGGGGCGATTGTCGTGCTGGTCGTATACTGCCTTCTCGGCTTCAGGGTCCAGCCTCTGGCCCGGAGGTACTGCTATCAGGTCGCACACACGACAACGGAAATAGTCGCGCTGCGCATCGCGATGAAAATGATAAGTTGCGTTGCTGGAACATAGCGGACAAGCCGGCATCGGCGTATTCTCTGTGACTGAAAAATCTTTACGGAGAGAGGCATGCTGTCAGGTCTGGATCATTTGGTCATTACCGTGACCGACATTTCCCGAGCCGTGGACTTCTATACCCGTGTCCTGGGCCTCGATGTGCGTTACCGCGACCAGGAGCGTGTCGACCTGATGCTTGGCGACATGGCACTACGCCTGCATTGGACGGCCACAGACATTGTCCCGCGTGCAGCCACACCTACTGCAGGAAGCCTTGATATCTGCCTGCGTAGCCAACTGCCACTGGATGAGGTCAAGCGCCACCTCGATGCATTATCAGTGGAAATCGAACTGGGTCCTGTCGAACGCCAGGGAGCCTCCAGCAGGATAGAATCACTCTATCTACGCGATCCAGATGGCAACTTGCTGGAGATCTGTCGCCCGCTAAAGGATCCTACCGCCTGCTAAATTACTACCAACGAGGTATTATGCAGCGCGTGCGCGGTCAGAAAGTCCCAGAAGCCTAGGAAATTAGCAACCTAGGGACTCAGTAACACAAGGATATGGCAATACAGGGATATGATGCATGAGCAGTAGCGATCTGACACCTCATGAGCCCCAGGTCGAACCACCGGAACCTCCCAACGACAGGAATGATACGGATACCACCATAGCGCTGATCAGCTACGCGCTGCTGCTGGCCAACCTGTTTACCGGCTTCACTGCGTTGATCAGTGTTGTGGTCGCCTATATCTACCGTGGCAAAGGCCCCTCCTGGCTCGACGATCATTACCGCTACCAGATTCGCACCTTCTGGATCGGACTGCTGTACCTTTGCGTTGCCAGCCTCCTGATCCTCATCGTGGTCGGGGTACCATTGATGCTGGCTCTTGCCGTATGGCTCATCGTACGCTGCGTCAAAGGCTTCAAGGCTCTGCAGGAACGCCGCTCTCCCGATAATCTGGAAAGCTGGCTGATCTGATCATGCGTCATTCATTACTCCAACAGTTCCAAGCCACTGCCGTGGCAGCCCTGTGGCGCGTACTTGCCAACGCCAGTCCTGCCACCCTGTGGCGCCTGAGCCGGATCGCAGTGTCACTTTGCCAATCAGTACTCAGGCGTGAACGAGCAGTGACGCAGATCAACCTTGATGTGGTCTACCCCGATATCACGGCCGGTGAACGTAGCCACCTGGCCCGCGACAGCCTGATGCATTCCACCGCCACCATGCTGGAACTGGGGTTTGCCTGGCAGGGCAAGACGGAGAAAGTTGCCGCCAGCATTGTCGAGGTACATGGCAGAGAGTTGCTGGATGACGCTCGTGCTCATGGACAGGGTGTCATTGTTCTGGCTCCACATTTCGGCAACTGGGAAGTTCTCAACTTCTGGCTGTCCAGCCACTTCCCTTTCACCGCCATGTATGAACCCCCCAAGCTTGCTGCGCTGGACCCCATCATCCGTGCTGGCCGCGAACGCAATGGTGCCAAGCTGGTACCGACCAACCCTAGAGGTGTCGCGGCGTTGCTCAAGGCCCTCAAGCGCTGCGAGGCAGTGGGGATACTGCCGGACCAGGAACCGGCCTGGGGCAGTGGCGCCTTTGCCCCCTTCTATGGACGCTTGGCATATACCGCCACCCTGCTGCCTAAGCTGGTCACCCGGACCAACGCACGTGTCGTTACCGGCGTGGCCCGGCGCCTTCCCGGTAAAGGCTATGCCTTGCATTTCCTGGCCGCTGACGAGCGTGTCTATTCCGAGGTTGAAGTCACCTCCTGCACGGGGGTCAACGCTAGCGTCGAGGCCGCCATAGCTCTCGACCCCGCTCAGTATCAGTGGGAATACAAGCGTTACACCAAGACGCCCCAGGAAGAACGCAACGACCCTGACTTTCATCGCTACCGCTTGTATAGCAGCCGTAACATGAAAAAGAGCCTCGGCAAGAAACACGGGTAATACCCGCGGGCATTTCAAGGCACTTCAATGTTGATAGCTTGGTAGCCCAATGTCTGGCAGACCGGTGTCCACGGAAATAATAGCCATGGAAACCATATTCACGGAAACCATGTCTGCCAGCAGCAACAAAACCCACTTTACTTGTCGCCTATAAGTGACAGGGAACCCTGCTGCATAATTGCCCTCGAATCCATGGAGCCCTTTATTGGAGCTCCATACTTCCATACGACAATATTTAAGTGCATGGTTCCTATCGCAGGAGCTATTTCGGATGACTTGCAAGGAGTGCTAGATGCAACGATGGACTCGAACACAACTGCGACTATTCGCGGCGTTATTATTATGGGGCCTCAGCGCCTCAGTACTTGCCATTACGCCCGAAGCGCTGTTCGAGCAAGTCAGCGGTCAGGCCCGCGATCTGGCCCAGTCCCCCTATGAGGAACCGAAGTTTTCTGGCGAGTTGCCGCAGCAGCTTGCCGAATTGAGTTATGACCAATATCGCCAGATTCGCTACCGCAAGGATCGTGCCATCTGGCGCAACCAAGGTCTGTTTCAAGTCGAGCTGTTCCACCCAGGCTTTCTCTATAAAAAACCTGTGACCATTCACCTGGTAGAAGGTGAAGAGGTCAAGGAGCTGCCTTTCGACAGCAGCCGCTTCAGCTATGATGACCAGGTCGCCTCCCTGGCTGACCAGGACCTGAGCAAACTTGGCTATACAGGGTTTCGTCTACACTACCCTCTGAATCGGGCTGATACTGCCGATGAATTTGCCGTATTTCTCGGTGCTTCCTACTTCCGCTTGATCGGCAGAGGTAATAGCTACGGGATGTCTGCCCGAGGACTGGCCATCAATACAGGCCTACCCCAGGGGGAAGAATTTCCCTCTTTCAAGGAATTCTGGCTGGTTCGCCCGCAGCCCGATGCCGATCACATGACCATCATCGCGTTGCTGGATAGTCCCTCGCTATCTGGCGCTTATCGCTTTGACATCACCCCGGGGCAATCCACCGAGATCGTCACAGAGGCACGCTTGTTCGCTCGCAAGGACGTCAACAAACTCGGCATTGCACCACTGACCAGCATGTTCCTGCATGGTGAGATGGGTCGCCATCAACAGGACGACTATCGTCCCAGAGTGCATGACTCCAGTGGGTTGTTGATGGCTACCAGTACCGGCGAATGGACCTGGAGGGTCTTGGACAACCCTGAAACACTGCAGATCACCAGCCTGCAGGACACCTCTCCCAAAGGCTTTGGTCTTGTCCAGCGCCCACGTACTTTCGATGCGTATCTGGACATGGAAGGCCGTTATGAGAAGCGCCCCAGCCAATGGGTCGAAATGCAAGGAGACTGGGGAGAAGGCCGCGTCGAACTGGTCGAGATTCCCTCTGACAGTGAGGCCAACGACAACATCACTGCCTACTGGGTACCGAAGACGCCCTTGCTGGCAGGAGAGTCGCGTACCTATCGCTATCGCACCTATACCTTCGCCTCGGCACCAGAAAATGACACCCTGGCTAAAGTCGTGCGCTCTCGTCAAGGGCTGGCAGCCAACGGACACCACGATACGCCACCAGACGCGAATATCCGGCAGTTCATCGTCGATTTCCGTGGAAAAGATCTTGATGGCCTCGACCCCAGCCAACCCGTAAAGGCAGCCTTGACAACTTCCAGCGGCAAGATCAGCCATGCTTTTGTCACTGCACTACCCGACGGAAAGACCTGGCGTGCCAGCTTCCGCCTTGAACCAGAAAGCGGCAGCCCCGCCGATATGCGTCTTACGCTGAACCTGAGGGGACGCCCGTTGAGTGAAACCTGGAACGCTATCTGGAACGATAATGAGCTCTGACACTTACGCACTAAAGGTACCTGGCCTGCGCCTACGACGCTTATGTCTCGGGCTGGCTATTGCGGCCACCAGCGCGCTAGGTATCTGGACCATGTTCCGCATACTGCATGCAGGTGGCATCACTCCCGTGGAGATTGCCATCCTGATCCTGTTTGCCGTCACGTTCAGCTGGATCACGGTGTCCTTCTGGAGCGCCGTGATCGGTTTCTTGTTGAATCTTTGCAACATTGACCCCCTCAGCCTGAAGCGTCGCACACCAGGACCATATCATCCTCCCGTACGGCCTGAAGGCACTCATTCACGTACCGCGCTGGTCATGCCCATCCACAATGAGGATGTGGCCAGGGTCGTCGCTGGGCTGGAAGCCACCTGCCGCGACATTACCCAGTTGCCATCCGACATGGCAGTAGAGGCCTTCGTCCTCAGTGACAGTACCGAGGCCGATGTCGTCGCTCACGAAAAGACGCAGATCGCAGCCCTGCAGCAACGCCTGGCTGGACATATCCGTATTCATTACCGTCACCGCGACAGCAATGCCGGGCGCAAGGCAGGCAACCTTGGCGACTTCTGCCAACGCTGGGGACAGCACTACGACTTCATGCTGGTGCTGGACGCCGACAGCCTGATGAGTGGTGACTGCATCATTGCGCTGATCGATGAGATGATGGCCAATCCCCGGCTCGGGTTGGTGCAGACCATCCCCATCCCGGCCAGGCAGGACAGCCTGTTCGGCCGAGCCAATCAATTCGCCGCAGCGCTCTATTCCCCGATGCTGGCCACGGGCTTGAGCTTCTGGCATGGCACCGCTGCCAACTACTACGGCCACAATGCCATCATTCGGGTGGCAGCCTTTACCGACCATTGCGGCTTGCCGGAACTGCCAGGCAAACCACCTCTCGGTGGCGATATCCATAGTCATGACTTCGTCGAGGCCGCCCTGCTGCGCCGTGCAGGGTGGCAGGTTCGCATGCGCACGGACCTCACTGGCAGCTTTGAAGAAATGCCAAGCCACATCCTCGACTATGCCAAACGCGACAGGCGTTGGGTTCAGGGAAATCTGCAGCATCTTCGCCTCTTGACCGGACGCGGCCTGCACGCCCTCAGTCGCATACACTTCCTGTGTGGTGCACTGGCCTACCTGACGTCTCTGTTATGGCTCGTGATCCTGACCATCAGCACGCTTGATGCCTTGGTACGCGCACTGATTCCCCCCAACTTTTTCACTTCCAGCTACCAGCTGTTCCCCAACTGGCCCATTGCACCACCCAACCTGATCATGCCATTGCTCACCGGCACCCTGGCCATGTTGCTGATGCCCAAGCTACTGGGCCTGATACTGGGTCTGTTACGGGAAGCGCCAGCCTATGGCGGTCGTATTCGACTGACGTTGAGCATGTTGCTTGAAGCACTGTTTTCGATGCTGATTGCTCCACTGATGATGGTATTCCATAGCCGCTTTGTCATTCAGGTCATCAGTGGCCGCACCGTCCCCTGGAATGCTCAAGCGCGTGAGGGTCGAGCCTTGCCCTGGGGGATGGCCTGGAAACACACTTGGGTGCTGGCCGCAGCAGGGTTGATCTGGTCCCTCGCGACCTGGACCTATACCCGAGATTTCTGGTTGTGGCTGACCCCTGTCTGGCTGGGCTTGATCCTGGCGGCACTGTTGGTGCGTTGGAGCAGCAGCCTGAGCATCGGTCGGCGTCTGCGCCGCGCCGGCCTGTTACTGGTGCCGAGTGAAACCCAACCACCAGCCGTTATCGCCGAGATGCACTATCCTGATCCAGCCACGGAAGCAGCAGAACCTGCTTCTCCTCCTCCGGAGCTCCCAAAGGACATGCCGATACAGTCCTTCACACGTCGCTGGAACAAGAGTCCACGTACTTTCTTGAAACGACAGCGCAATTAGCAGGACATGCCACGATGCCCACTGATGCCCTGATACTGGAGCATCAGTGGGCATCGTGGCTTCCCGCAGCCCCTTGGGGGTGCTATGCTGTTTCGCATCGCTTGACGGGGTGCCGGTCAATCCGGCTGAGATGGCGCAAGTGCGAGTTGATCTGAAAGGCAGGTCCAATCTGCCTGGCAGGAAAGCAGCACACAGCGCTGGTCCCGTGGAACCTGATCCGGGTGATGGTCTTCGTTTGCTCCTTCAATGACAAACGCAGCCAGTGAACCGGCGTAGGGAATCAGGCGGTGGTGGACAAAGAGGTGGTAGACAAAACCTTCTCTCCGTTACTGCCAGACCGTCCCCACTCCGCATATTCTCCTCGCCTCTTCGCTACCCAATTGCCCCGGATCTTCATGACCGGAGGCCATATGGGCTACTGCTTCAACGACCTGATCGATAGCAACCACCAGCAATGGACGGCTTATATCGAGCATGACTTTGTCCGCCAGCTCGGCCACGGCTCGCTGGACAGTGCGGCATTCCGTCATTACCTGCAGCAGGATTACCTGTTTCTGATCCAGTTTGCCCGAGCCTATGCCCTGGCAGCCTACAAGAGCCAGTCCGTGACTGAGCTGCGTGCGGCATATGCTGGCCTGCAAACCATCCTCGATACCGAACTCCAGTTGCATATCAACTTCTGCCGCGAGTGGGGCATCCATGAACAGGATCTCGCTGAGTTGCCAGAAGCCCGAGCCACACTGGCGTATACCCGCTATGTACTTGATACCGGTAGCCGTGGAGACCTGCTCGACCTGCGCATTGCGCTATCTCCCTGCATGGTCGGGTATGCCGACATCGCTACCTGGCTGAACCAGCAGTCGTTCACTCAGCGCGGCAAGGCCAACCCCTTCGATGCCTGGATCGCCATGTATGAGGGTGAAGCATTTCAGCAAGCCGCTCAGTCCGAGCAGGAATGGCTCGACGCTCAACTGGCCCAGGTTTCCCCTCAGCGCTTCTCACGTCTCGCCACCATCTTCCGCGACGCCACTCGTCTCGAGATCGATTTCTGGCAGATGGGTCTCGATCTCAGCGACTGAAGACTGCCCCTGACAAGCTATCACCCCTGTCATCGTCACCATCAAGACAATAACCACAATCACGGCAATAACCATAATCACACCGAGGAGAACGCCCATGTCCAAGACGGCTCATTTTCTGGCGGAAACCGCCCGTGTCGACGAAGCAGCCATTCAACCACTGCCAGGGTCGCGCAAGATCCATGTGGAGGGCTCCCGACCGGATATCCGCGTCCCCTTCCGCGAAATTTCCCTGTCGCCGACCCGCACCAGCGCGGAAGATGAACAGAATCCGCCGCTGCTGGTCTACGATACTTCGGGCCCGTACACCGACCCGGGAGCCACTATCGACCTGCGCAAGGGACTGGCAGAGCTGCGTCGTTGCTGGATTGACGAGCGTGACGATACCGAATGGCTTGATGGTCCGACCTCGGAATATGGCCGCCGTCGCGCCGCCGATCCCATGCTCGCACCACTGCGCTTCGACCTGAGCCGCACTCCACGCCGTGCCAAGCCCAATGCCGATGGCAGCCCGGGCAATGTCACCCAACTCCACTATGCTCGCCGCGGTATCATCACCCCGGAGATGGAGTTCATCGCCATTCGCGAAAACCAGCGCAGGCAACAGCTGGGCAGTGAAGAAGTTGAACGTATTCTGGGCCACCAGCATCCCGGCCAGGGATTTGGTGCACGCCTGCCGCAAGAGATCACCCCTGAGTTTGTACGCCAGGAAGTGGCGGAAGGTCGTGCCATCATTCCCTGCAATATCAACCATCCCGAATCTGAACCGATGATTATCGGGCGCAACTTCCTGGTAAAGATCAACGGCAACCTGGGTAACTCAGCCGTCACTTCCTCTATCGAAGAAGAAGTCGACAAGATGACCTGGGGGATTCGCTGGGGAGCGGACACCATCATGGACCTGTCCACCGGGCAGAACATTCATGAAACACGCGAATGGATCATCCGCAATTCCCCGGTTCCCATTGGCACGGTTCCCATTTACCAGGCCCTTGAAAAGGTCAACGGCGTCGCAGAAAACCTGACCTGGGAAGTCTTCCGCGACACCCTGATCGAACAGGCCGAACAAGGCGTGGATTATTTCACCATTCATGCCGGGGTATTGCTGCGCTATGTCCCACTGACCGCCAACCGGGTGACGGGCATCGTTTCTCGAGGCGGTTCGATCATGGCCAAATGGTGCCTGTACCACCATCAGGAGAGCTTCCTCTACACCCATTTCGAGGAAATCTGCGAGATCTGCAAACAGTATGATGTCGCCTTCTCCCTCGGGGATGGCCTGCGTCCCGGCTCTGTGGCCGATGCCAATGACGAGGCCCAGATGGCAGAGCTCAAGACGCTGGGAGAACTGACCCGCATTGCCTGGAAGCACGATGTCCAGGTCATGATCGAAGGCCCAGGTCACGTCCCCATGCACCTGGTCAAGGAGAACATGGACAAGCAGCTTGAGTACTGTGATGAAGCGCCTTTCTACACCCTTGGCCCGCTGGTGACGGATATTGCCCCAGGCTACGATCACATCACCTCCGGCATTGGTGCTGCCATGATCGGCTGGTTCGGCTGCGCCATGCTCTGCTATGTAACACCCAAGGAGCACCTGGGGCTGCCCAACAAGGATGACGTCAAGACCGGCATTATCACTTACAAGATTGCCGCACATGCAGCGGACCTGGCGAAGGGGCATCCAGCTGCCCAGCGCCGCGACAATGCGCTGTCCAAGGCACGCTTCGAGTTCCGCTGGGAAGACCAGTTCAACCTGGGCCTCGACCCGGATACAGCACGGGAATTCCACGATGAAACATTGCCCAAGGACTCGGCCAAGGTCGCCCACTTCTGCTCGATGTGTGGCCCCAAGTTCTGCTCCATGAAAATCAGCCAGGAAGTCCGCGATTATGCGGAGCAGCACGAACTGAAGGGCGATGCGGATGCCATCATGAGTGGCATGGAAGACAAGGCCCGAGCATTCCGCGAGCAAGGCGCCGAGTTGTACAAGGAGGTTTGACCCGGCTGCCAGGAACCACCTCAACGGGTGATACGCAACAGCGAGATGCCGTCAACAATGGGCTATGAGCAACACGCTCATAGCCCATTACTATACTAAAGTCTAGTAACAACACGCTTGCCGTTGATCTAGTTCAAATAGGGGCAAACTCTACAAACAATGCACCTGAAATACCTATCCAGATCAATAGTCGCGTTGTTCCAGCAAGCTAGAGTTCGCGCCTTTCTCTCGTCATGGAGATGGTATGGACGCTCCCATTCTCGTCATCAACTGCGGTTCGTCGTCGCTCAAGTACGCACTGATTCCTGCTGTTTCAGGCCAGCCCCGCCTGTCTGGTATTGCCGAGCGACTCGGAAGTGATCGCGCCATCCTGCGCTTACGCAATCTCCAAGGCGAGAAGACGACCATTGAATTGCCTGGAGCGAGCCATGGCGAAGCCTTGAAAGCCATTCTCGACAATCTGGGCAGCTGCCGGCCAATCGCTATTGGACACCGCGTCGTCCATGGCGGAGAACGCTTCACTCAGGCGACCTTGATCGACCAGGACGTGGTTCAAGATATCCGTGAAACCACCACCCTGGCCCCCCTGCACAATCCAGCCAACCTCGAAGGTATTACGGCCACTCAGGAGCTGTTTCCCGGACTCCCTCAAGTCGCCGTGTTCGATACAGCATTCCATCAGACATTGCCCGAACACGCGTACCGTTACGCCATCCCCGCAGAACTCTATGAATGTCATGGCATCCGCCGTTACGGCTTCCATGGCAGCAGTCATGCCTATGTGGCGGAAAGACTGTCCATCCTGAGCGCCCAGGGCCGTGGTGGCTGGATCATTGCCCATCTCGGTAATGGCGCTTCGGCAACGGCCATCTGGCAAGGCCAGAGCATCGATACCAGCATGGGCATGACCCCGCTGGAAGGCTTGGTGATGGGGACTCGCAGTGGCGATATCGATCCTGGAATCCTTTTGCACCTGATGCATCAGTGTGGCTGGAGCAGCCATGATATCGATCAACTGCTCAATCAACGCAGCGGGCTGCTGGGGCTATCCGGCTTGACCAACGACATGCGCGAACTGGAACAGTCAGCTGCAGAAGGCCACGCTGGGGCCAAACTGGCCATCGATGTCTTCTGCTATCGTCTGGCCAAGAGCATTGCGGGTTTGTCCTGTGCACTACCCATGCTGCATGGTCTTGCTTTCACGGGCGGCATCGGCGAAAACTCGCCACTTATTCGGGCTCGCACTCTGACATACCTCACCCACCTTGGTGTACATCTCTCCCCCAACAGTAATGGCGAGCTGCCGCGTGGCATGGAAGGACGTATCGATGTGGGCAGAGGCCTGGAGCTGTGGGTCATTCCCACAGATGAAGAAGGCTATATTGCCGTGCAGACACGGCATCTGCTCGACAACATGAGTGACACGCAAGCATCCCGTCATCCCCAGGAGGTACCAGCATGAAGATGCGCGAGCCCTCGACCTTGCTGCTGGTCCCTGTCGACCCTGGCGTCGCACTCACCTCCGCCTGCCTCGGCCTGTTGCGTAGTATTGACACTCTGGGGCTGAAAGCCGGCTTTCTCCAGGCCGTGTGCCAGGCTCCCGCCGGGGATGATTCAGCACAGCGTACCCGCACACTGGTCTCCACGTCTCTAGGGCTGGATTCTCCTGAACCGGTGCCTTACCACATTCTTGAGAATCTGGTTCATCGGGGTGATGGCGATGCCATGCTCGAACTGGTAGTGGAACGGCATGCACATATCGCCCAGCCCCTCGACGGCCATGCTCCTGCCATCATTGTCGTCGAGGGATTACGACCAGGCCTGCAGGCTTCCTATGCCCTGGACGTCAATGCACAATTGGCCAGTGCTCTGAACGCCCAGGTGATTCTAGTGGCCGATGGCCACACCGCTTCACCCCAGCAGTTGATAGAGCGTCTGCGCCTGCACCGCCAGCGCATAGACGCCTACGGTACTCATTACACCCAAGGGGTCATGCTTATGCGCCTCCCTCCAACAGGGGAGGAAGACACCAGCGAGCGGACTCAGCCAACCATGGCAGAAGCCGTGACAGACAGTGACGCCAAGTCACTCCGACAACACTGGCAACAGCAGGTTGCTTCACTCACCGGCCAACCTCTGCCGTTGATCGCAGCGGTCCCTTACTGGGCCTCTCTTAGCGCCCCCCGTACCCAGGATGTGGCCAAGGCCCTGGGAGCCAGGTTGCTGCACGAGGGCGATGCCCACCAACGCCGCGTGACGGGCACCGCCTTGTGTGCGCGCAACGCCGAACACCTGCTCTATGCCTTGCGCCCTGGCATGCTGATCGTCACCCCCGCCGATCGTGACGACACCATCCTGGCAACCGCCCTGGCTGCCCGCAACGGGGTCCAATTGGCGGGCCTGCTATTTACCCATGGCGAAACCCCCAGCGACGCCCTGATAGACTTCTGTCGCCCCGCCCTGGAATCCGGCCTGCCGGTGTTGTCCGTTGCGACCGACAGCTATACCACCGTGTCGCAGTTGAAGGACATGCCCAATCATATTCCTGCCGATGATCCTGACAGGGCTGAGTCGGTGGCACACTATGTAGCCAGCCACTTCGACCTCGACTGGCTGACCCAGTGTGTACAGCATGATGTCCCTCGGCGCCTGTCACCAGCAGCCTTTCGCCACAAACTGGTCAGCATGGCCCAGTGCCAGCGACGGCGCATCGTGCTTCCTGAAGGCAATGAACCACGCACCCTGGAGGCCGCTATCCTGTGCCAGAACAGAGGCATCGCCGACTGTGTCCTGCTGGGCAAACGTCAGGACATCGTGGAAGTGGCTGCCACTCGTGGCCTGGAATTGCCCGAGGAACTGACGATCCTCGACCCTGATGAGGAACGCTCGCGCTTCATCGCCCCTATGGTCGAACGTCGTAAAGGCAAGCTCAACGAGTTGACCGCAGAAGATCAGCTACAGGATAACGTGGTGCTGGGCACCATGATGCTGGCCGAAGGCGAAGTGGATGGCCTTGTTTCTGGGGCAGTTCATACCACCGCCAATACCGTACGTCCTGCGTTCCAGTTGATAAAAAGTGCACCGGGATATCGCCAAGTATCTTCAGTGTTCTTCATGCTGCTGCCTGAGCAGGTCGTCGTCTATGGCGACTGTGCGGTGAATCCGGATCCCGATGCCGAAACGCTTGCCGAAATCGCACTGCAGAGCGCAGCTTCAGCACAAGCCTTTGGCATAGAACCCAGGGTGGCCATGATCAGCTACTCCACTGGAGTCTCCGGGAGTGGTGCTGATGTGGACAAGGTGCGTGAAGCCACGCGTATCGCCAAGGAGAGAGCGCCTCACCTGGCCATTGACGGCCCTCTGCAATATGACGCAGCCGCTATCGCCAGCGTAGGCCAACAGAAAGCTCCTGGCTCGCCAGTGGCAGGCCGTGCGACGGTTTTCGTCTTCCCGGACCTGAATACAGGAAACACCACTTACAAGGCAGTCCAGCGCAGCGCCCGGGTCGTCAGTATCGGTCCCATGCTTCAGGGACTGAACAAACCGGTCAATGACCTGTCCCGAGGCGCCCTGGTGGACGACATCGTCTACACCATCGCCCTGACAGCTATTCAGGCGAGCCAGCGTTCAGATATTTGATCGCCAGACAGACACAAAGCGCCCCTGCCGGATGACTGACAGGGGCGCTTTTGATTGATCAGGGATGATAATGCTCAGCGATAACAAGGCTCTGCCTAGAAACGATAGCGCAGGCCTACGCTGACAGCATCGAAATCATAACGCGAACCATCCAGATAGTTCATGTAGTCGGCTCCCAGGGACAACTTGGGGCTCAAGTCCAGTTCCCCTCCAAATCCCCAGGAAACATCATTATCATCGCCGTGGTGGAAGTCGACTTCGGCAAGACCCGCCAACCCATACAGGCGAATGCCCTGGGACAGCGGCAGAATGCCTTTGGCATAGATCCCCGTCAGATAGTCGAAATGAGAGCCGCCGCCCAGTTGGCCTTCCACAGCGAAATAGCGATTGAACTGAGCACCACCGTTCAGGCGCCAGCCGATATCATCGTCACCGGAATGATGGCTGTCATCTGCATCCCAGAACATCGCACTACCGCCCACATACCACTGTTCGGCCTGAACACTCGATGCCGTGACACAAGCACCGACAAGAAAAGCCGCAGCGAGGGCAAGACGCTTCTTCATGACATTCCCTTTATAGAACACCGTTTTCAAAAGGGGAGAATTTTGTCGTTCATGTCTTGCCTACGTCAATGACATGGATCAGAAAAATCTGACAAATTCAGCACAAAACATCACGAGACTCAGCATGCGGAATCAAAAAATTCATGCAAAAGAATGACTACAGACGTGATTACTTTAACAACGATGATGACACCCAGCCTAACTCAGGAAAGTCATTCAGCTCAAAATAGACTTGGCTCCAACCTTCCGTTTCTCCCAGCACATGAACGTTGTCATCACGCCTCAACACTGCCACCACGTCGTAGTCGGTGCCCGCTCCACGACGAATATTGACGCGTGAACCCGCTACCTGCTTGATTGCCAACCGGTCGAGTACTTCAGGAATGTTGTCGACGGCAACCTCATTGCCACCCTTCGCCGCCATAGTGAACCAGAATACCGCCCAGGCATTATTGCGCTCGACGCCCTTGCCCTTGGCATACATGGCGCCGAGGTTGTTCTGCGCATAGATATCTCCCTGCCTGGCGGCCTTCCCGTACCACTCGAAAGCCTTGGCAGCATCCTGCTCGACTCCCTGACCATTCTCGTACAGGCTGCCGATATTGTTCTGCGCTTGAATGACACCTTTCTCAGCAGCCTGTTCAAGCCAACCAGCCGCCTTTTCTGGGTCGGCCACCACCCCGCGACCTTCCAGATAAAGCATGCCAAGCTGAAACTGGGCCAGCGCATTCCCCTGACCTGCTGCCTTTTCGAACCACTCGGCCGCTTTAGCACCTCCCCCTTCCAATTCTCCGGTGAGATACAACTCCCCCAACCTGGCCTGGGCTTGCACATGGTCATTGTCGGCGGCCAGACGATACCATTTACGGGCATCCTCCAAGCTCTTACGAGTACCGAGCCCCTGCTCATACAACAGGCCCATGGAAAACTGTGACTTCGCATCACCTTTCTCTGCTTCCTGGCGCCATTCATACAGTGCAGACGCATAATTACCGCGCTGGAATTCTTCCAGACCTGTTGCATAGTCTGCCATGGCCGGCATGGCCATGGCCCAGACCACTCCGGCCAATATCCACTTGCGTCCCATACCCCACTCCCTGGCCAAGAACTCATGCATGTTGACCAGAATAGTTGAATGCACCTGGAGTTTCTGGCCTGAGTTCTTCCCGGAAACCCCCGAACGATTGACGGATTAGCTGTTACTCTCCTGCTCTGGCGCTTCTTCGATCTGGCCAGAGGAAGACGGCAACTTGTCGATGCGGGCATCCGTCAGTACACACAACACTCCGGTCTGAGTATGGTGGATGGGGTAGTTGGTATCACAGTACAGCGCCATGGTATTCAGAACCCGCTGCTCAAGCGCCAAGGGGCTGACATCATTGCCATTCAGGTTGAGCCTCGCCATGAAAGGCTTGCCGACTTCACAGGACAACACCTGCTCGTCAGTGGTGGCAACACATACCTGGCTTTGGTCTATCGTTCCTGGTTGCTCTCGATTCTGCTGCTCTGACTTGTTCTGCCCGGATGTGGCATAGACACCGGCGGCTCCCACCAGAATCCCCACCACAGCAGCGACAGCAAGACCCAACGTATATGTCTTCACACCCATGACATGACCTTCCTTCAAGCTTCATTTATCTGCATTTCAAGATCCAACATGCGGATGATGGAATGCTCGCTCAGTCAGCTTCCGCAATCACAATCTCGACTCTTCGATTAGGCTGGAAACACTGCTGAAGTGCACTGCGGGAATCGAGCTCCTGGCAGTGCGCAAGAGGATCATCTTCTCCTCGGCCCAGTGCCACGATCTGGCTACTCGACAGACCTCGTGCCACCAAGTACTCCTTGACTACATCTGCACGTTGCTGCGATAGACGCTCATTGTAGGCGGCACCACCCAACGGGTCGGCATACCCCAGCACATTCACGGCTGGACTGATATATTCCTGCTGCAGGATCATCGCTACCCGATCCAGTGCTCGCTTACCCTCCAGCCCCAGAACCGCACTATCGAAGTCGAACAGCAGATCGCCATTCAGGGCCACCCGGTCGGCATTGTCCTCTACAGACTCAACCTCTACAGGTATGAGCAACTCTGCACACTGAGAATCTCGCCAACGTGTCGTCTCGACACTCATGTCTCTATCAAACTGCACCTGATATTGGCAGGAAAGGTACTCCCGCCCATTACCCGTGTAGAAGTTGAACACATAGTTCCACTCCTTCACGCCGAACATACCTTCGCTGAACTGAGGATTACCCAACAGGTATCTCACCTGATCCTTGTTCATGCCTTCAGCGACACGCATTACGCTATCAGGATCAACAAAGGTGCCACCTTTTACCCAGGCACTATCCCGAGCAGGGAATCCATTCCCCGCCTTGATAGTCTCTCCATCCGTCGCCGCTGTGCTGCATCCCACCAGTGCCGTGGCTATCGCAAGAGGTACCAATCGCCTGATCTTCGATTGAAGGAAACTACGCTTGTTAGTCATTTTCCCGCTCCCCTTACCAATGCCAGCCGACACCAACACCAGCGCCAAAGTTACTCTGCGAATCGCCAGTCGCATTTGCCTTGACCACCCAACGCCCATTGTCGGACAAGCGGGAAACTCCCACGGCGACCGCTGACTCGCCGTTGTAGTAGCCACCTCCAGCAGAGAACATGCTCTTGCCAGGCATCGTGGCCTGAGGAGTGGAAGCTGCTGCCAAGGCCGACGCCACACCTGCGTAGGCACCCTCCTCGACTTCATCGATCTTGTCATAGACACCAGAAATGGCATGGTTGAACTGGCTGCCCATTTCCTGCAATTGCCCCACGTTCGCCGCATCCGTCGCATCAACACCTGGAGCCACATTGCGCAGGCGTGTCGGCTCTCCGCCATGACCAAAGGTCACCGAGGTATAGTCCGTGCTGCCGTCGCTGCGGCGGTCGTAATTGACGGCACCAGCCTGAACGGCTTCCAGTTGACGCACGTTGACCGCATCCGTCGCCTGGGTACCACCCGCGACATGGGTGATCTGGCGCTCATTGCCAGCACTCCCCACCGACACGGCGCCTTTACTGGAACTCACTACCGTGTTGGAGAAGCGCTCTCGCTTGCCATTCATGCCTTCACGGTCCGCCACGGCATCAGCACCAAGCGCCACGCCACCATCTGCCGTCACTTCAGCCCTGGCACCAATGGCACTACTGTCATCCGCACGCGCAACGCTTTGTGGTCCTGCAGCCACAGACTCCCGCCCCACGGCCACGGCATCCGCCCTGTCGGAATTCGCCTTGAAGTAACGGGACCCACCCTGCTCGATATTGGTAATCTGGTTCTGAACATCCCACAACTGACTGCCATTGACCGCGTCGGTGCTGTCTTCAGAGACTTCGCCATCCGCCAGATTGGCAATCGTGGTACCACCATCGCCTTCTAGCGTGATCACGTCGTGGTTGGTGGTGCCATCATCATTGCTATCGTACTTGACGGCCTGATCACTCAACTCATTCACCTCATCGGTGACATTGTTTACCTGACGGGCAACGCCACTGACGGCCTGATGGGTGGCATACAACTGGCTACCGTTGATCGCATCGGTGCTATCGGCACTGATACGTCCCGCTGCTACATGGGTAATGGTACGTTCGGCTCCGGCACGACCAACACTGACGGTCGCCACAGGGTTGGCACCAGCGAACATATACGTCTGGCCATTGATAACCACCGATGCAGTACCCACCGCTTCATCGGTCTGAGCCCCTGCACCTAGCGCTACACTGCCCTGATGAGCAGCGGTAGCCTGATACCCCAGCGCGAGTGCCTGCTCCTCCGTGGACCTTGCTTCATAGCCCACGGCAGTGGCCCCTTTCGCTTCAGCAAAGGAGTCTCTTTGCTCCAAACCCGTCTCATTGGTGCGCGCATAGCGGATACCAACCCCCATCTCATCAAGATTGATGGTGTCGCTGGAACCCGAGATAAAGGTGAATGCATCACCCAGCTCATTGATCACCTGATGGGTCGCATGAAGCTGAGAACCATTGATGGCATCAGTGCTCTCCTCACTGATCCTGCCATCTGCAAGGTTGGTGATAGACGTCCCTTCCTCACCCTCCAGGGTAACCGTATCTTTATTCTCATTGTCATATTTCACCACCAGCTCGGTACTTTCCGTAACCGCCTGGTTGAGCTGCCCCACGTTCACCGCATCGGTGTCTTCCTCACCTGCGGACACATTGGTGACTTTCTGATTTCCGGCATCGATACCATCGGTAGTCACGCTCGGGCCATTGGCAATGCTCAGGCCACTACCATCCAGTATGGTCGACTGAGTATCGTCACCTAGAGTGATGCTGTTGACGGACAGGTCATCAGCCAGGCTAAAGACCACCTCGTTGCCGTCCATGGCAATACCGATGTTAGGATCGTTGTTGGACAAGACGGCAACCTCACCTGGATCGATGGTTGTGACATCATCGAGTTCCCGACCTTCGCGTACCCCTCCGTTGCCATTTATTGTGCCTAATTCCCAGCCAGATGAAGCAATCGCTTCGACCCTTGCCAACTGGTCTTCCGTGGCTGCCTGCCCGGAAATGAAGTTGTCGGCGTCAAAAGTGGTGTTACTCAGGCCATTGATGGTCGCGCCCCCATTGCCTTCGGTATCCACGGTATTGATGGTGATATCACCGAACTGGGGTGATTCAGCTAGCTGCAGCTGGACTGCGCCGGTGGTCGGGTCAGTCACGGTCTTGAGGTTGGCCCCACTGTAATCGCCGGTCGTGATGGCCTCGCCACTGATCGCCAGGGTCTGGCCCAGATCACGATGCACCACGTCGCCTTCATTGCCCACGAAGTTGAGGCCCTTAGCGGTCAGTTCGCCATCCAGGTCATTGGTGGTGGTGTTCAACTGCCCCACATTGACCGCATCGCTATCGGCCACGCCATCGCCGACATTGCTGATCACGTCACCCGCGGCATCGATGCCGTCAGTGGTCACGCTCGGGCCATTGGCAATCGTCAGGCCGTTGCCATCCAGCATGGTGTTCTGGGTGGTATCGCCCAGGGCCAGGCTGTTGGCGTTGAGGTCATCAGCCAGGTCGAAGGTCACATTGTCACTGTCTGCACTCTTGCTGACCTCGATGTTGCCATCGTTGTTGGCTAGGTCGACGCTGTCGCCCGGTGCCACATTGCTGGCATTCTCGCCTTCGGCACTGATGTCCCAGCCGGTGTTGGCTGTTTCACTGACAGCATTCAACTGGCCCACATTGACCGCGTCGCTGTCCGCCACGCCATCGCCGACATTGCTAATCACATCACCCGCAGCATCGATGCCGTCAGTGGTCACGCTGGGGCCATTGGCAATGCTTAGGCCACTATCGTTCAACGTGGTGGACTGGGTCTCATCACCCAGGGTCAGGCTGGTGGCGTTGAGGTCATCAGCCAGGTCGAAGGTGACATTGTCGCTGTCTGCTGTCTTGCTGACTTCGATGTTGCCATCGGTGTTGGCCAGGTCGACGGTGTCGCCCGGTGCCACATTGCTGGCGTTCTCGCCTTGCGCAGTGAGGTTCCAGCCGGCGTTAGCCATCTCGTTGACGGCATTGAGCTGCCCGACATTGACCGCGTCGCTATCCGCCACACCGTCGCCGACATTGCTGATGACATCGCCACCGGCATCGATGCCATCCGTGGTCACGCTGGGGCCGTTGGCAATCGTCAGGCCGTTACCATCCAGCGTGGTGTTCTGCGTCTCATCGCCCAGGGTCAGGCTGGTGGCGTTGAGGTCATCGGCCAGATCGAAGGTGACATTGTCACTGTCTGCCGTCTTGCTGATGGTGATATTGCCATCAGTGTTGGCCAGATCGACGCTGTCGCCCGGTGCCACATTGCTGGCGTTCTCGCCTTGCGCACTGATGTCCCAGCCGGCGTTGGCCGTCTCGCTGACCGCAGCCAACTGGTCTTCCGTCGCGGCCTGACCGGAAGTGATGTTGTCACCATCGAAGGTGGTGTTGCTCAGGCCATTGATGGTCGCACCACCATTGCCATCCGCATCCGTGGTGTTGATGGTTACCTCACCGAACTGGGGCGACTCGGCCAGCTGCAGCTGGACTGCGCCGGTGGCCGGGTCAGTCACGGTCTTGAGGTTGGCCCCACTGTAATTGCCGGTCGTGATGGCCTCGCCGCTGATCGCCAGGGTCTGGCCCAGGTCGCGGTGCACTTCGCCGCCTTCATTGCCCACGAAGTTGAGGCCCTTGGCGGTCAGTTCGCCATCCAGGTCATTGGTGGCGGTGTTCAACTGCCCAACATTGACCGCATCACTATCGGCCACGCCATCGCCGACATTGCTGATCACGTCACCCGCGGCATCGATGCCGTCAGTGGTCATGCTCGGGCCATTGGCAATGCTTAGGCCACTATCGTTCAACGTGGTGGACTGGGTCTCATCACCCAGGGTCAGGCTGGTGGCGTTGAGGTCATCAGCCAGGTCGAAGGTAACATTGTCACTGTCTGCACTCTTGCTAACCTCGATGTTGCCATCGGTGTTGGCCAGGTCGACGGTATCGCCCGGCGCCACATTGCTGGCATTCTCGCCTTCGGCACTGATGTCCCAGCCGGCGTTGGCGGTCTCGTTGACGGCATTGAGCTGCCCGACATTGACCGCATCG
>NZ_JAJUFQ010000018.1 GCF_029263665.1 Halomonas sp. | reverse complement strand
AGCAGTGATACGCCGAGTCCGGCGCGGTGCCAGTCGATCGTGAAGCCCATGGCTTCGAGGATCGTAGGGAAGGTATCCATGGTGGTAGCAGGTTTATGGATCACCCTCGGTGTCAGGCCATTGCCCATCATCAACAGGGTGTTGGTGCGCTTATCGGCAAGCAGGTCTTCCCAGGCTGAGACGCGCATGGTCAGGTGGTCGCTGGCCACCACTACCAGCGTGTTGTCGAGCAGTCCTTCTGCCTGAAGCCGTTCCAGCAGGCGTCGTGTCAGCCATCCGGAACATTTCACTGCGTAGAGGATATCGACATCCTCGTAATCGTCCTTGAAGGGTTCGCAGCTCTGCGAGGGATAGCCCTCGGGAGCATGAGCGGAGAGATTGAGGGAGACCATGGCCCAGGGGCCAGGGGAGGCATCCTGGCGGCGTATTTCATCGCTGACAAACTCGTAGAGGCTGTCATCGTACAGCCCCCAGCTGTTGAGATATTCCGGGTCGTCAAGGCGTGCTGCCAGTTCGTCGCGACCGAATACCTGGTCGAAATCGTGGCCCTCATAGAATAGCCCTTTACCTGCGAACGCCTTGCTGGCTCCACCCATGAAGGTCAGACGGTAACCCTGCTGCTTGAGCAGATCTCCAAGACAGTCAACCCCCGGTGCTACCTGGTGCAAAGGCTCGAACTGACTGTCGTGCAATAGCCCTGCAGGTATCAGTGGGGTGCCGCATTGGCTGGCAATCATCCCGGCCATGGTCCAGCCGGTGTTGTCCATCTGCTGGACGTTGTCGAATACCACGGCCTTGGGCTCAAGGGCCTTGATATCGGCGTAGGCATCGCCGAATTTCTCACTGTCGCCATAGGTGCGTTCGAGGCTTTCCAGATACAGCACCAGCAGATTGGGTGGCCGTTGCGGAGCCTTGAGGATCGTGGGGGCGACGTAACGCTGCTCCAGCCAGGCACCAGGAGTAGCAACGACTGCCGCACTACGTTGGCCGATGGTGTAGAACACAGGATTGCCGATCAGCAGAATGGCCGCGAGCCATGGATCCCAACGTCTCCAGCGCAGGTCGTGGCGAATCAGCCAGACATAGGCGACCAGCACCAGCAGCATGACAGAGATATAGATGGCGGCAATGAGATTGCGCTCGCCGCCACCATGTTGAGCGATTCCTGCCTGCAAGTGGAAGAATAATGCTCCTATATCGGCCTGTCCGTAGTTGTCTACCAGATAGACATAGATGCCCCACAGTACCAATGGCAACAGGGCCCAGATAAAGCGTTTGCGTGGAAGCTCGCTGGAAGCCTGCTGCTTGATGCCCCATCGGCGCCATCGGGCCAGACCCAGCCATGCCGCTGTTGGCAATGGAAACAGCCAGCCCGGAACATGAGAAATCGTGACAACGGTGTGACCGATGACCAGGCCGAGAAACAGCAGAATGACCCAGCGCGGCCACGAGGAGGTAGAAATGGACATCGGGTGACTCTGTGTAGATCAGGCGTCTCGGTCAGCCTGCTCATTTTCGTATAGTTCGTTCAGCTTGGCATATTTCATGTAGGCGTGAAATGCCGTCGTCATGGCAACGGTCATTCCATCCTGCCCCTGGAACAGGCCTCCCTTGAGAATCAGCTTGCGCAATATGGCGGTGATGGCATGCAACGTCGGCCGCAGTGCTGATGGCTTGACCCCGCGCTCTTTCATGGCCCAGGCGTCACGGCTGGATAGCTGATCGATGCGTGTCATCCAGTGAGACAGGTCGCGATAGGTAAAGTGGCTCAGGTGAGCGTCAACATCGATGACCTCGGGGGCCTGCACGGACGAATGTGCCTTCTTCGGCAGATAACCGGAGGTCGTACGGTTGTACAGGCGGGTGACGGGATCAGGGTAGAAGCCGGCAGCGCGAATCCAGTGGCGGCCGGCAAAGTTACGGCGCTTGAAGCGGTAAGCCTTGCGCGGATCGTCCAGCTCCAGTTGGTCAATCACCTCTACCGCGTCGGCGTCGAGGCGCTCGTCCGCATCCAGGGCGAAGATCCAATCATGACTGGCCTGAGGTACAGCAAACGCCTTTTGTGGACCATCGCCCAGGTAGGACTGATGGATCACTCGGGCACCAGCGGCCTCGGCCAGGGCCACGGTGTCATCCTGGCTTCCTGAATCGACCACGATGATTTCGTCACACACCGGGCGCAGCGAGGCAATGGCGTCT
Source organism: Halomonas sp. (assembly GCF_029263665.1). Classification (GTDB taxonomy): domain Bacteria; phylum Pseudomonadota; class Gammaproteobacteria; order Pseudomonadales; family Halomonadaceae; genus Halomonas. The sequence continues at coordinate 98,526 of NZ_JAJUFQ010000018.1, read as the reverse complement.
TGGATGTTGTCCTGCTCGTTGAGCGTGATGATGATACCGGTAATCGGGTTCATGGGCTCTCGCGAATGATGTCGGTGGAAGGCGCTGCCTCAAGTGCTGCCAGGCGATGGGCGATGGCCGTGGCGGCAATGTCCAGGTCGATGGCCGTCATATCGGTTTCAACTGCACTTTCAGGCGGATGGAAGGCCAGTCTGCGATCATCGTCGTTGCAGGTCTGCCAGCGCAGAGGGGTGGCAGAGCGGCGTGCCGGATAGAAGCCGATGGTGATCACGTTGAGACAGCCTGCCACGTGTAAAGGTCCCGTGGAACCGGCAATGAAGGCATCGGCGGCAGCCAGGCTACGAGAGAAACCGGCCAAGCCGGCTTGAGGAGGCTGGCGATGCGCTGATAACCCATGCGCCGCCAGGGCCTCGGTCAGAGCATCCGCATTGTCTTCCTCTCCCGGGCCTGCGGTCAGAATCCAGTGTGGACGAGCATGATGACCCGCGGCCAGTTGTCTATCCACTTCGCTGGCAAGATAGGCATAAGCGTTCAAGGACAGATTGACGGCCGAACCGCCGCTGCCCGCGTGCAGGAACACCCAAGGGCGGTCCTCCGAGAGGGGCAGGCTTTCAGCCAGCGCCTGGCGCTCCTGCGCGCGACTGGCGCTGCCTTCGGGCCAGAAGGGCGGAGTGGCGTGGCCGGGAGTCAGGTCGAGGGCCTTGATCAGCGCTTCGGCCAACTCGCGGTTGTAGACATATTCTGGCTTGGCCGATTGTGACCTGCGTTGGGTAATACGTCGGTTATAGAATATCTGGGCCCATTTGGTTGCTGGCGCCAGGCGCAGGGGAATGCGTGCTCGCCATCCTAGCCAACCGATGCGTGGTGTAGAAAACAGCGTAAGCTGTGCATCAAAGGCCTTCTCGCGAAGCGTCTTGAGCAGTTGTCGCTGTTCGCTTCCGGGGGCCTCGTCACCTGGGTCGAGAATCACTTCATCGATCCAGGGGCAGGCCTCGGCCATGGGAGCGGTGTACGACGGCACCAGAGCGGTAATATGTGGTGCAGGTGCTGCAGCCTTGAGCGTTGCCAAGGCTGGCCATGCCAACATGAAATCGCCGAGCTTGTCGTTGCGCACCACCAGTACACGCGCCACGCTGTTATTCCCTGAGGAGTGGCTCTCCAGGGAATGGGGGTCCGGGGAATTGCTGGAAAACGTCATCTGGGCTCCAAAGCCCCGCTGCGAAAGGAGACGCGCTTGAGTCATGCTGTCACGAAACCCAAGGTGATGCACATCTGCCTGTCGGACGGTTGGGGCGGACTGGAAATGTATCCGTCTCGAATTATACCGGAGCTTGTGGCGCAAGGGTGGGGTGTGCATGGTCTTGCTCTGCAAGGGTCCAAGGTGGCCTTCAGTATGGCCGAGGCTGGGATCGAACCGCTGACGGTGCGATCCAGGGGCAGGGCATTGACAGGTATTCGTCGCCTGCTGGCCTATCTGCGAGAACATGATATCCGCCTGCTTCACTGTCATAAGTCCAGTGATCTGCGTCTGGCGGCACTGGCTGCCACCTTATGCCCAGGCATCAAGGTGGTGTTTACCGATCACATGGGGGTGACTCGGCCGAAGAAGGATCTTTACCATCGCTGGGCCTATGGGCGAGTCAGTCGTGTGCTGTCGATCAGCGAAGCGACACGCAAGCGCAACATCAAGGCATTTCCTCTACCTGCCTCGCGCATTCAACGCCTCTATCTGGGCATCGATCCCCATCATTTTGCTCCCCACCTGGATGCGGCCGAGCGGCGAGCATTACGTACCAGCCTGGGTATTCCCTCCGGGAGTGTGACCCTGGGGGTGGCGGGGCGCCTGACACCGGGAAAGGGGCAGAAGGTGTTTGTCGAGGCGATGGCGGAGATCATTCGAGAGCACCCCGAGCTCCACGCCCATGGTGTGATCATCGGCGGGCTCAGCGCAGAGGAAGGCAGCCGCGAGGATTACGTTGCCGAACTTCAAGCGCTGGTGAGAGAGCTGGGAATGACTGAGCACATTACCTTTACCGGCTTCCGCCGAGACCTCGCACGATTGTTCGAGATACTCGACGTGGTCTGTGTACCGTCGCGCAATGAGGCCTTTGGGCTGACCGTGATCGAGGCCATGGCCGCAGGCAAGGCCGTGATAGGGTCCGCCAGCGGTGCCATTCCTGAGTTGATCGACGCGCATAGCGGGCGCCTGGCTGATCCTCAGTCGGCACACCACTGGGCAACAGCCATGACGGAACTGGCCGGCAGTGCTCCTTTGCGTGAGCGCCTGGGCGACGAAGCCAGGGCGAGAGTGAGCGCTCACTTTCTTCTCTCGTCGCATGTGTTGGGCCTGATCAAGGTCTATGCTGAAGTGCTGGCGGAATAGCCCTGCTGAATCTCCATGAGTGCCGCATTGGCAGAGGTCGGACTGGTACAGAATTTGGCCAGCGAACGGCCCAGGCGCTCGAGGTTCCTAGTCTGCCAGGCACCTGGGCGGCGTAATCGACAGCGGTCGAAATCGATCAACCATGGATTGGCGTCGGTATCGATCAACAGGTTGCGGGCATTGAGGTCGACATGGTCGAGACCATGATCATGAAAGCGTCGGATTATCCTGCCGACACGTTGCAGCAGGTCGCTGTCAGCACTGTCGGCCATCAGGTGGTCGGCCAGTGGAATGCTTTCGGGGAGACGTTCGGTGATCAGCGTGGCTTCGTAGGTCAGGCCGTGCCTGGTCACACCACCGAGAATAGGGCGTGGCACGGGAAGGCCGGCAGCGAAGAGGTCGGTTGTCAGGCGCATTTCCCGGAAGGCGCGTGTGCGTTCAAGCCCTGTCCACACATAGCGGCGAGAGGATAGTCTGGCAACGAGGCCGCCGCGGCGATAGGGCCGCAATACCCAATGATGCTCTCCCAGGTCCAGAAACAGGCTCTGGCCGCGCCCGGGGGCCTGGCCAACGACATGGCCGAGGCGTTGCCAATAAGCTGGTTCAAGCATATCGGCACTGATCTTCAAGCGGCTTTTGGCCTTCAAGGTCGCTTCGGTTTGTGATTCCTCTATTTGTGAAGCTGCAGTACCGTCACATAAACTGACGGCATCGTATAAAATGCCTACCCCTACCGATTGATACGTTGCCAATTGCATGAAGCATCCTCTGCCCACTCGTCCTGCCCACATCGGCGTGCTGCGACTCTCCGCTCTGGGGGACGTCTGCAACCTGGTGCCCACGGTGCGTGCCCTGCAACGCCAATGGCCTGAGGCTCGGATCACCTGGATCATCGGCAAGGGCGAGTACAGTCTACTGGCCGGTCTGTCAGGGGTCGAGTTCATCGTCTATGACAAGTCCACGGGACTGGCTGGCATGCGCACGCTATGGCGGCAACTGGCGGACACCCGGTTTGATGTCCTGTTGCACATGCAACAGGCGTTGCGTGCCAGTGTGCTGTCCCTGGGGCTCAAGGCTGACGTCCGGGTCGGTTTCGACAAGGATCGGGCCAAGGACCGCCAATACTGGTTTACTCACCGCCAGATTGACCCTCGCCCGCGAGCCCATGTTCTGGAGTCTTTCATGGACTTTGCTCGTCTGCTGGGTGTTGAAGACACGAGCCTGCACTGGGACTTGCCGATCCCCGATCAGGCCTATGAGGAAGCCCAGCGTTTTACTGCCGATGCCCGTTATATGCTGATCAGTCCCTGCGCCAATCCGAGATTGCGTAATTTCCGCAATTGGTCTGCCGAAGGATATGCCGCTGTGGCCGAACACGTTTTTGTCCAGTACGGCCTGAAAACGGTGATGACGGGAGGCGGAAGCACTCAGGAGAGGGAAATGGGGCAGCGTATCAAGACGCTGTGTCAACCTGAGGCGGTGATCGATGTGATAGGTGCCACTTCGCTGAAAGGGTTGCTGGCACTGATCGACCGTGCTCAGGTCGTGGTCGGGCCGGACTCTGGACCGGTGCATATGGCCAACGCCGTGAATACTCCGGTAGTGGGTTTGTATGCGACCACTAACCCCGATCGTGCCGCGCCCTACCTATGGCGTGAGCAGGTGGTGAATCGTTATCCCCAGGCAGTGAAGGATTTTCTTCACGAGGACCCCGAAACCATCAACTGGGGGCGGCGGGTACGTCATCCTGAAGCCATGTCGTTGATTGGCGCCGAAGATGTGATCGGTCATCTCGATGCACTGCTCAATGAGGCGCACAGTGACGCCTTGCCAACTTCCACCGACCAGGAAAGTGAGTTCCCCGATGAAGCTTGATCTGACCGCGCTAGAGTGCTCCCGTGTACTGGTGGTAGGAGACGTCATGCTGGATCGTTACTGGCATGGCGGTACCTCACGGATTTCGCCAGAGGCCCCCGTGCCGGTAGTTCGGGTTGAAGAATGTGAAGACCGACCCGGCGGTGCAGCCAACGTGGCGCTCAATATCGCTTCCCTGGGGGCCCTGGCGTCGCTGGCCGGACTGGTCGGTGATGACGACAATGCCGATCGTTTGACCCAGCGCCTGGAGGAAGTGGGAGTAAATACTTACTTTCATCGTACCCCAGGCATTCCCACGATCACCAAGTTGAGGGTGATGAGTCGTAACCAGCAGTTGATCCGCCTGGACTTTGAGGACGGCCTGGAAAAGATCGATACCAAGGGATTGGCGCCGCGGCTGGCAGAAGCCGTGGCGGCATCGGATCTGGTCATCCTGTCTGACTATGGCAAGGGCACCCTGAGCAATATCGAGTGGGTCATCTCGCATATTCGCAGCACGGGCAAGCGTGTACTGGTCGATCCAAAGGGAACCGACTTCAGCCGTTATCGCGGTGCCAGTGTGATCACGCCCAACCTGGCCGAGTTCGAGGCCGTGGTAGGGCACTGCGCCAATGATGAAGAACTAGCCGCCAAGGGTGAAGCCTTGCGCTCCGACCTGGAGCTTGAAGCCTTGCTCATCACCCGCAGCGAGAAAGGCATGACACTGATTCGTGAAGGCTACGAACCATTGCATATGCCAACCCGGGCGCGGGAAGTCTATGATGTGACAGGTGCCGGCGATACCGTGATCGCGGTGTTGGGATTGGCCCTGGCGGCTGGGCATGGCTTCCACGAGGCCATGACTTTATCCAATCTGGCCGCAGGTCTGGTTGTGGCCAAGCCAGGTACGGCAACGTTGTCGATTGCCGAGCTGTATACGGCACTGCATGGCGACAAGCTGGCCGAATACGGCCTGATTGAAGAAGCCGCCCTGGTTCAGGCTGTACGTGCCGCCCAGGCACGTGGCGAGAAGGTGGTCATGACCAATGGCTGCTTCGATATTCTGCATGCCGGCCACGTAGCTTATCTGGAACATGCGCGCCAACTGGGTGATCGTCTGATTGTTGCTGTCAACGATGATGCATCCATTGCTCGCCTGAAAGGACCCAAGCGCCCGATCAACCCGCTGCATCGACGTATGCAGGTGCTGGCCGGGCTCGGTGCCGTGGACTGGGTCGTACCTTTCAGCGAGGATACTCCGGCCCGTCTGATTGAAGCGGTATTGCCGGATATCCTGGTCAAGGGCGGAGACTATCGCCCGGAAGACATCGCAGGAGGCGGTGCAGTGATGGCCAATGGCGGAGAAGTGAAGGTGCTAGGTTTTGAAGATGGCGTGTCCACCACTGCCATGATATCCACTATTCTCGACCGCGAGAGCTGATGACCAGCCGTTATTCCTGGACTCGCCATGCCTACTCGGCAGCATTGATCCTGCTGTCTCCGCTGATCTGGCGTCGGGTGTGGCGTGAACAGCTTCCCGGGCGCTCCCGAGCCGAGCGCCTGGGCATGTTGCCTCCTCCGGCCGACAAGCGCCCGAGGATATGGTTGCATTGTGCGTCCGTGGGTGAGGTCATTGCTGCACGACCACTGATTCGTGAGCTGCGTATACGCCACCCCGATCATCGACTGGTCGTCAGTACCATGACAGCTACAGGTGCTGAACGTGTGGCGGCTCTGGTCGAGGATGTACCGGAGACCGAGACGGTTGCTCCGCTGAGCCATGTCTTCGTAGCCTTGGATTTTCCTCTTTGTGCGCAACGCTTCATCGATCAGCTGGCGCCGGAACTGGCCATCTTCTTCGAGACAGAATTATGGCCCAACCTGCTTCATGCATGCAGCAAGCGACGCATCCCCATCGCTGTCGTCAATGGGCGCATGTCCCTCAGTGCATATCGCGGCTATCGCCGTCTGCGCTGGCTGATGGCCGATGCGCTTGGCCGGGTCGACTGGCTGGCGGCCAAATCCGAAGCTGATGCAGAACGCTTTGAAAGCCTGGGCATGAGCCCTTCCCATATCCAGGTTGTGGGATCAATGAAGTTTGACATGTCCGTTGATGACGGTACTCGCAAAGTTAGTGAGGACTTGCATACTTCGATTGGTCACCGTCCTGTCTGGGTGGCGGGATCGACGCATCACGGTGAGGATGAACTGGTGCTCAAGGCTCATGCTCGGGTGCGGGAGCGATTCGAGGATGCGTTATTGGTCATCGTGCCACGTCACCCGCAGCGTTTCGATGACGTCGCCGAACTATGCCAGCAAGCAGGCTTCACCACCGTGCGTCGCTCGCGTGGACGTACGCCCAGCGCCAAGGCCCAGGTTTATCTAGGCGATACCATGGGAGAGCTGCTGGTGCTATATGGCACTGCAGATCTGGCTTTTGTCGGGGGCAGCCTGGTGCCTGTCGGTGGTCACAACCTGCTGGAGCCGGCCGTGATGGGAGTTCCGGTGGTAACTGGGCCTGAACTGGCCAATTTCGAAGACGTGGCCGAAGCCTTGCGTGATGCAGGGGCCCTGGTCGAGGTCGCGGATGGTGAAGAGCTTTCCGAGCGAGTCATCGCATTGCTGGAAGATGCTGAGCAGTGCAAGCGTCTCAGTGAAGCCGGATTACTGGTGATCGAGACGCACCGAGGGGCGCTTGAGGCAACCCTGGAGGGGTTATGCCACTTACGTGAAGAGGGGCCCGGACAGCCTTCACCTGCCTTGTCGACCCCCTCTTGAAGGGAAGATACCTTCTTTTCCACTCCTGCTCGAACGTCAGTGAGTGTTTACTCCGAGATGCATGCCCCGGAATGCTTACTGCGAAAGGAGTCGGCTGACGCCATCCTCACCGCCAAGCAGCAGTATATCCGCCGGACGGGCGGCAAAAAGACCATTGGTGACCACGCCTGCAATAGCGTTGATGCGAGCCTCCATGGCCACCGGATCGTCAATCATGAACTCATAACAATCAAGAATCTGGTTGCCATTGTCGGTGATGACTCCCTGGCGGTAGACCGGATCCGCGCCCAGCTTGACCAGTTCACGGGCAACGTAGGAACGGGCCATGGGAATGACCTCGACCGGCAGCGGGAAGTTGCCCAGGCGCTCGACGCGCTTGGTAGCATCAGCGATGCAGATGAAAGTCTTGCAGCAAGCGGCCACGATCTTTTCGCGAGTCAAGGCTGCTCCGCCACCTTTGATCATGTGTAAGTGAGCATTCACTTCGTCTGCACCATCGATATAGACTGGCATGGTGCCCACTTCATTGAGCTCGAAAACATCAATGCCGTGATCCTTGAGGCGCTTGGCACTGGCCTCGCTGCTGGCCACGGCACCACGAAAGTCGCCACGCAATGCAGCCAGGCGATCGATGAAATAATTGGCAGTAGAGCCTGTGCCGATACCTATCACGATGTCGTTTCCGAGCATCGGGCGCACCTCTTCGATGGCGGCGGCGGCAACAGCGTCTTTGAGTTCGTCTTGGGTCATGGCGGGCAAGCGTTTCCTGAAAAGTGTTTGTGCGGAGCCATTATAAGCGATGGTTGGCGGTACTGCTGGACGTTGGCCCCGGCGCAATGCTACCAATAGATGATTTTTCGCCTTTCTCTACACGTTGGACACCAGAATGCTTGAAGCTACTGTCAAGAAGATCCTCCAGGCTCGGGTATACGAAGCTGCCCGGGAAACACCGATCTCCCCTGCTCCCATATTGTCACGTCGCTTCAGCAATCAAATTCTGATCAAGCGCGAGGACCTGCAACCTGTCCACTCGTTCAAGATTCGTGGTGCATACAACAAGATGGCCCAGTTGAGCGAGGCGCAGAGGGCCAAGGGTGTGATCGCGGCCTCAGCAGGCAATCATGCCCAGGGCCTGGCCATGGCGGCCAAGCTGATGGGGGTCAAGGCTGTCATCGTGATGCCGCGCATTACCCCGGAGATCAAGGTGGCCGCAGTGCGTGGCTGGGGAGCCAAGGTGGTGCTCAAGGGCGATGCCTTTGATGCAGCCTCAGAACATGCCCAGGAACTGGTCAAGGAGCACGGCTACACCTATATCCCGCCCTTTGATGATATTGATGTGGTCGCGGGACAGGGAACTGTGGCCATGGAGATTCTGCGACAGCACAGTGGGCCGATCGATGCAGTTTTCATCCCCGTGGGAGGTGGTGGCTTGCTGGCTGGCATGGCGGCATACATCAAGTACCTGCGCCCGGAGATCAAGGTGATCGGGGTCGAGTCAGAAGACAGCGCCTGTCTCAAGGCTGCGATGAAGGCTGGGAAGCGGGTCGTGCTGGAGCATGTCGGCGTGTTTGCCGAAGGTGTGGCAGTGGCCCAGATCGGCAAGGTACCGTTCCAGATCGTGCGTGATCTGGTCGACGATGTCATTACGGTGAACACGGATGAGATGTGTGCCGCGGTCAAGGATATCTTCGAGGATACCCGCGCGGTGTCAGAAACCTCTGGTGCCCTGTCCCTGGCCGGCTTGAAGAAGTACATCCAACTGACCGGCGCTGAAGGGCAGACCCTGGTGTGTGTCAATTCAGGGGCCAACACCAATTTTGATCGCCTGCAGCATATCGCGGAGCGGACGGAACTGGGGGAACAGCGTGAGGCTATCCTGGCAGTGACCATTCCCGAGGTACCCGGGAGCTTCAAGAAGTTCTGTCGCACCATCGGCAAGCGAATGGTGACGGAATTCAACTACCGCTATGCCGATGACGAGAATGCGCATATCTTCGTGGGCGTCCAGGTCAAGCCTGGTGGGGAAGATCGTCAGGCCGTGATCGAGCGTTTGCGTGAGTCTGGCTATCCGGTAGAGGACCTCACGGACAACGAGCTGGCCAAGCTGCATATTCGCCACCTGGGCGGCGGACGCCCAAAGTCTCGCTTCGATGAAGAAGTCTATCGCTTCGAATTTCCCGAGCGCCCGGGCGCTCTAATGAACTTCCTGACCCACCTTCCCCAGGACTGGAATATTTCCCTGTTCCATTATCGCAACCATGGCGCCGCATTCGGCCGGGTGCTGGTGGGTATGCAGGTCCCCAATGGCGATCGTACGCATGTCGAAGAGTATTTTGACAAGATCGGTTATCACTATTGGAAGGAAAGCAATAATCCTGCCTATAAGTTATTCATGGCCTGAAAATAAGTCTGCTAAATTTCAGGGGTGAGTACTCTGAAAACGGGATTTATGGGGATATTACGTCGAGTCATCTGACTTTAGTGTAAGAATTAGATGACTTTGCATGTTGTCTATGGCTTCTTTCATTCAAGCGGCGTATTCTTCGCGCGGATTGAGTGTTTAGTTTAGCTCTCTTGGAATAGCTCTCTAGGAATTTTCCCAGAGATGTTGGCGAAAGGCTGATAACGCGTTTACGCATTGATCGTTGGTTATGTCGCGATTTGTCATCCTTTCAATAGCGCTCTATATTCTGTTTCAGCTAATGAACGCTCATGGGAGGGAAGCACGAGCTTGTGCTTCCCATGCGCTTGCGGTCGGTAACGATCGCTAAGGGAGTCAGGGGATGAATCGCAAGCCCGATCTAGTTGCGGTGCTGGTTTTGGTATTCGCTATCGGGGTCGTTGCCACCGGCTATGCTCAGGCACTTGTGGGTGGTTGAACAGGCGGCAGAAGCAGAAAAAGCCACCTGAAGGCAGCGTAGCTGTCAGTGTGGAATCGAACATTCAAACTCCGGTTGTTCCATATAAAGGAACACCGGAGTTTTCCTTTTTAAAGGAAACAGTGTTCTTTAAATAGCAATATTGAGAAGCCCGACCTGGGCGATCCAGGCTGCGAAACATCGGCGATGAAAGGCGTCGTCAATTCCCGGGACGTATGACCCGCATATCTGTTGCAATGGCATCGAGAGGGACATCCCAGGAAGCGACAGGCAGTTTCTCCATGCGCTGTACTTCATGGGCAAGGCCGATGAGTTTTGGTCGAGGCCCGGGGCTGCCGCGCTCAGGATGAGTGAAGGCCAGGGTCCGGTCGTAGAAGCCGCCACCCATGCCCAGGCGTTGCCCTTGGTCATCAAACCCCACGAGTGGCATCAGGATGACGCTCAGAGCCCAGGCAGGCAGGCGCCGGGAGGGATGGGCGCCGTGGCGAGTGTCCGGCTCATAGATGCCAAAACGGTTTCGGACCATGGGGGTGTTCTGGTCATAACGTACAAACCACAAGGTATTGTTGGCCAACGGCCGAAGTACGGGCAAATAGGCATGAGCACCGCGGCGACGTAGCCAACCCAGCAGAGGCTGAGGGTCCACTTCACCATCGTTGGGCAGGTACAAGGCCACGCGACGTGCCGTCAGTAGCTCAGGCAGGCTGCGTAGTTGGGCACACAAGGCTATGCTGGCTGCCTTTTGCTGGGCGGCGCTGAGAGCTCTCCTGCGCTGTCGTAACTCACGGCGCAGTTGAGAGCGATGTGGCTGGGAATGCTGCTGAGTCTGAGATGCCTGCCCAGAGCAGATGGAAGAGAAGTCTGTCACGTGAACCTCGCGTCCAGAGAATCCGTCATGAGCGAGGATATTACAGGAGAGTCATGCAGGAGGCGTACTGACAACCACCATGCCCTCCAGGAGAGTCCGTATCTGTTGTGACAACAGATGTGAGCCATTCAAGCTTCAATGTCCGCTTTCAGATACAAGCGTCGAATGAAGAGTTCCCCAGAATGCCGCTGTCGTTCTGGCCCTTGAACCCAAGGTTCAAGGTGGGTGGCCGCAGTCGGACCGTCAGGCTTTCCGTCGCACGGACTTGCACACAGGGCCGACTAGCATATGGCCCCCTGGGTACTGCGCATAGGCTCGAGGGACGATAAACAACTGGCGCACACCCCAGGGAACCCCTTCATCGTACCAGAGCCTCGGCCGTGCCCAAAGTGAATAACTCAATATCGGCGCAACGAATCACCGCAAAGCCGTCCTTCAATGGAAAGTTGCACAGGCAGCAGAGGAATGATCGCGTTAATGGCTGTCGGGGCTGGGAGCTCCTGCCAGGGCCTGGGTCAGTCGCTCGTTCAGGGCATTGACGCTCTGTTCGCTGGAACGCCTCTCATCATGCAGCTCAAGCAACTCATTGGCCAAGTTAAGGGCTGCCATGATAGCGACTTTCTCGCGATCCAGAATCTTGCCCTGGGCGTGGATTCCCTGCATGGCACGGTCCAGGTAGCGAGCTGCGCGCTCCAGCCTTTCCTGCTGGTCGGGCGGACAGGCGATAGTGTAGGAGCGCTCAAGCAGGGATATATCGGTAGTGTGCCGGGGTGCGTCGGTCATGGGCTGGCTCCAGGCGCCTGGAAATAGGACAGCAGCGCAGCGCAGGCAGCAATGCGTTACCATCAAGATATCGATTGCCAGTCACTATATGAGAGCCCTCACGGACAGGTCAACGCCGTATCCCGGGGGGGTGAATGGAATATTACTATGTCATTGATCAGCGAACGTCAGGATTTTTCAACCATTGCCGATGTATTTCTCGTACATGGCAGCATGCAGTCCCCCGCCTTCCTTGATGGACGTCTGTGTGCATCCCTGGCACTTCACGACCTGAGTGCCGAAGCCTGGTTGGAAGAGGTATGCATGAGTCTTGGCGTTGAGCAGCCGCGCGACGAGCCCAGTGCTGAACGCCTGCTGGCCTGGCGTCGTCAGACCCTGGATGCCCTGGCGGCCAGTGAGCTGAACTTCGAGCCTCTCCTTCCGGATGACATGTTTTCTCTGGCCGAACGTGCCCAAGGGCTCAAGGAATGGACTCTGGGATTCATGGAAGTCATCGAGGACGCTGGTGATGATGCGCGCACCAAATGGTCGGCAGCCCTGCGCGAGGCCGTTGAGGATCTTGCCGGTCTGACGGCAATAGAAACCGACATTGACGACAGCGCCGAGAATGAGGGCGACTTATTCGCCTTGTCCGAGCATGCTCGCATGGCCGCGATGCTGCTTTACACTGAGCAGCACCCGGGCCAGCCCCAGGTGGAGAAGGTGGATGAGGACTCCAGGACCACGCACTGAATTATCCCATCATCAGCTTTCCAGGATCGCTGAACTCTCCCGAAAACTGATATCTGAACCTCCTGAGCCCATAAGCCTGGAGGAATACCGTCAGCGCCGCCAGGCGCTGATGGGCGTTCTCCCCTCCCCTGGTGTCGTTGTCGTGCGTGGTGCACATCCCGTAATACGCTCACGAGACAGTGAATACCCTTTCCGCCAGAACAGCGATCTGCATTATCTATGTGGCTTCCCCGAACCAGAAGCCTTGCTGGTGCTGTTACCTGAACCGTCGGGACAGCATGATGCCGATCGCAAGGACGCCACTGCTCTCAGCGTATTGTTTTGTCAGGGCCGGGATATAGCGCTGGAGCGCTGGATGGGGCCCCGTCTAGGTGCCAGCGGAGCTCGGAAACTGTTTGGTATCGATCATGCAATAGAAAACCGTGAACGGGAGGCGGCGCTTGATCACCTGCTTACCGGACAAGAACGGGTCTACTGCATGGCCGGAGACAAGGACCTGGTAACGGAGCTGGAAGCGAGCCGCGAACGCCTGGCATCCGTCGGTAAGGCACCACCTCAGTTTCACGACCTGACATCGTACCTGGCCACACAACGCATGCTGAAAAGCCCGGCTGAAATCGCTTTGCTGGAGCATGCAGCGAAAATCTCAGCGTTGGGCCATCTGCGTGCCATGGCTTGCATCGGGCCGGGCTTGAAGGAATATCAGCTACAAGCCGAGATCGAACACATCTTTCGCTGGCATGGCGCATCTGCCCCGGCCTATGAGTCGATTGTGGCGGGAGGGGCGAATGCCTGCGTACTGCACTACATTGAGAACGACGATGTCGTGCAGGATGGCGATCTGGTGCTGGTGGATGCCGGTGCTGAGTTTGCTTTATATGCGGGTGACATCAGTCGCACATTTCCAGCATCAGGGCGGTTCAGTAAACCCCAGCGTGCCCTGTACGATCTCGTGCTGCACGCCCAGAGTCGTGCTATCGAGGCCGTGCGTCCTGGCGTCAGCCTGGAGGACATCCACCGTGGTGTCGTGCGTGATCTGACTTCGGGCCTGATTCGCCAAGGGGTGCTGGAAGGACCTCTGGATGCTCGCTTGGCAGACCATAGCATTGCACCCTACTACCCGCATGCGACCTCCCACTGGCTGGGCCTGGATGTTCATGACGCAGGCGCCTATCGCGAGAATGACGGTCGCTCACGCCTGCTGGAGCCAGGAATGGTGCTCACGATCGAGCCCGGGCTCTATATACACGAGCAGAACATATCGAAAGACACGGATGTGATGGTTCTCCGGGAAGTGTTCCTGGGAGGGCAGTGTGGCGTGGGTGTACGTATTGAAGATGATGTGGTGGTGACGGCTGATGGAGGTCGGGTCATCACCTCAGATGCTCCCAAGCAGGTGGATGATATTGAAGCCTGGATGAATACTGATTAGCCAGTTAGCAGGCTATCAGACTTGCTGTTACGTAATGATTTTTACAGGAAAGAATATGCCGGGTTTTCAGGCTGGTGTCTCATGCGCGACGAGGGATTGCGATTCATCGTTATTATGTAATGTGGATGTTGCCATCATTGGTGGAGGCTTGGTTGGCGCTAGTCTTGGGGCGGCTCTGGCACCGCTTGTGCAGCGTAAGGGACTCCGAGTGGCCATTATCGAAGCCTTTCCTGTTCTCGATGCGAATCAGGAAATGTGGCAACCCAGCTTTGATGCCAGGTCCAGCGCCATTGCGGCAGGGTCTGCCGCTCATTTCGAAAAGCTGGGGGTATGGCCGCAGATGGCCGAACAGGCCAGCCCGATCTCACTGATCCATGTCAGTGAACGGGGACGCCTGGGGGTGACCAGGTTGCGAGCGGCCGAGCTGGGTGTTGCAGCCATGGGGTATGTCGTCCCCAACGAATGGATGGGGCGAGTACTGCAGCGTCATCTGGCGACGTTGCCGCTGGAGTGGTTCTGCCCTGCGAAGGTGGAAAGTATTCAGGCCGTGAAAGAAGGGCATCGCCTTCGTCTCTCGACAGGCCAGACATTGCAGGCAGGTTTGACGGTACTAGCGGATGGCGGTCGGTCAGGGATGAAGGAAGCGTTGGGTATCGCAAGCGATACCGAGTCCTACGATCAGGTCGCCCTGATCACCAATGTGACGGTCAGCCGTCCTCATCGCGGTACCGCCTATGAGCGCTTTGCGGCGGAAGGGCCCATTGCCCTGTTGCCGTTGCAGGGGCAGTGCATGGGCCTGGTCTGGACGCACTCGCAGGGAGCCGAGCAGCGCCGTATGGAACTGTCGGATCAGGACTTCCTGGCCGAGCTTCAACATGCCTTCGGTGAACGTGCCGGGGCCTTTCTCAAAGTAGGGACTCGACATACCTACCCACTATCACTAGTGACGGCACGTGAGACAGTGCGCCCAGGGCTGGCGGTGCTGGGCAATGCGGCTCATGCTCTGCACCCTGTGGCCGGGCAAGGTTTCAATCTGGCCTTGCGTGGCGTCATGGATCTGGTCGAAGCGATCGAGAACGGCATGGCCAATGGGCAGGCACCCGGCAGTGCGGCAACACTTACGGATTTTGACGCTCGCCGCGAGTCGGATCGACGTAATGTTATTCGCTTCAGTGATGGCCTGATCCGCCTCTTCGATATCGATCAGCCACTGATATCCCATGTCCGTGCTGCCGGATTGATCGGCCTCAACCTTGCCGACCCTCTGCGTCGCACTCTGGCTCGTCGAGCCATGGGGGTTGAGAGATAGCGATAGAAAGATAGTAGTGGAGAGACTGTGGTGGAGAGATAGCGAGAGCAGGTCTCCCCAAGGGGCGGGTTATGAGATGATAGGCCAATCTGTTGAAGTGGACCTTGGGATGCAGGACAAGACTCAACAAGGTGCTGCGGCACCGCAGGATTTTGATGTTGTCATCGTGGGTATCGGCATGGTGGGGGCTGCACTGGCAGCCCTTCTTGGCCGTGACGGGCTGAGTGTGGCCATGGTCGATGCTCGTCCCTTTCCATTGTCCCTGGCGGGCGTGGGGGATGGCTTGCCGGCTCCCAGGGTCAGTGCACTGACTCCGGTCTCCCAGCGCTTGCTGGATGGTCTGGGGGCCTGGCAAACGATCTGCCAGCGCCGGGCGACACCCTATACCGCCATGCAGGTCTGGGACGGTGAGGGCTCGGGAGATATCACGTTCCGTGCCGATCAGGCCGGTGTCGCGACCCTGGGGCATATCGTCGAGAACGATGTGGTGCTGGCTGCGCTCGAAGAGCAACTGGAGCGAATGCCCAATGTGGTGCGTATCTATGCGCACAAGGTGTCTTCCCTGGATGAGCATGGGGAAAGGCGGACCGTCATGCTGGATGATGGTCGCAAGCTCAGGGCTGCTCTGGTGGTAGGTGCCGATGGCGCACGTTCGCACTTGCGTAGCATGGCAGGAATCGATATCAGCGAGCGTGATACGGGGCATCATGCCTTGGTCACGACGGTGCGTACCGCTCTTCCCCATGCTGCCACGGCTCGCCAGGTGTTCCTTGCCAATGGCCCTTTGGCATTTCTACCGCTCACGGTAGATGGTGACGATCACTATTGCTCCATCGTCTGGTCGACCGCTCCTGAGCACGCCAGCGAGTTGGCGTCCCTGTCGCGCGAGGCGCTGGGGCAAGCCATGGCCCAGGCCTTCGATTACCGTCTCGGCAAAGTGGAGGTTCTCGACGAAGCGCGTACTTTCCCCTTGTCTCAACGCCATGCTGTGACCTATCACCTGCCCGGGGTAGCGCTGGTCGGTGATGCCGCTCATAGCATTCATCCATTGGCGGGGCAGGGTGTGAATCTGGGGCTGATGGACGCCGCGGTGCTTGCTGAAGAACTTCTGGTGGGCCGTCGTCGAGGTGTCGGCTTCGGTGAAACGGCTGTGCTGGCTCGTTATGAACGCCGTAGGCGTGGAGACAACGCGGCCATGCTGGTGCTGATGGATGGTTTTCGTCAGCTGTTTGGTGCTCGGCACCCGGCGTTGACTCTGTTGCGCAATCTCGGACTCTCCAGCGTCAATCGGCTGTCTCCGCTCAAGCGTCTGCTGATGCAGCAGGCAACAGGGCAGAGAGGCCGGCTACCTCTGTCCTGTCGCTGAGTGGGTTCGTTGAGTGGATGATGGCTGGGGCACTGCCTGGCAGTGGCTCAGCCAGCATTGCGCTGGCCAAGCACATTCAAGGCCTTGAGCAGGTTGAGAGCTTCACCCACCTGATAGTCCTTGGTCAGAAGCTCACTGCGTTTTGCCTGGTCAGACGGCTTGCCATTGCCGAGGTGCCCTTCCAGGTCCGCTTCTCTCACTCCACGCACGCCGTTATTCTGGGATATTTTCAGCTGGCCACGCACGACCTCTACATCCGGCTCTATGCCCTGTGCTTGAATGGAACGGCCATTTGGGGTGTAGTACAACGCGGTCGTCAGCTTGAGACCTTCTCCATTCCCCAGTGGCATGATCTGTTGAACAGAGCCCTTGCCGAAGCTTTCCGTGCCCATGACTACGCCGCGCCGCTGATCCTGCAAGGCTCCCGCGACGATTTCGGCTGCCGAGGCACTACCACCGTTGATCAGAATCACCAGTGGTACGTTGGGTGCTGCCGTGCGGGAAGTCGCCGAGAAGCGCATGCGGCTGTCGGGCAGGCGGCCCTCGGTATAGACAATCAAGCCGCTGCTGAGGAAGGCATCGGCCACATCCACTGCGGCCTGGAGTACACCGCCGGGGTTGTTGCGCAAGTCCAGCACCAGCCCTGAGAGAGGGGCGTCTTCACTGAGCTCTTCCAGGGCATCGACTGCCTGGTCGCCAGTACGGGCCTGGAACTGGCTGATACGCAGGTAGCCATATCCTGGCTCGAGCATTTCGCTCTTCACACTTTCGGTACGAATGAGTTCCCGGGTCAGCGTCACTGTGCGAGGCGTGCCATCGCCTGCGCCAAGGATCGTCAGTTCTATGCTGCTTCCCGGTTCTCCGCGCATCAGGTCCACGGCTTCCTGCAACCCCATGCCATCGGTAGGTGTCTGGTCGATGCGCAGAATCGTGTCCCGAGCATGGAGACCAGCGCGCTGTGCAGGTGTGTCGTCGATGGGCGTGACCACGATCAACTGACCATTTTCCATGCCAATCTCAATACCGATGCCCCCGAACTCTCCCTGAGTGCTTTCTTCCAGGTCGCGGTAGGCATCCGCATCGAGGTAGGCCGAATGAGGGTCCAGCTCGCTGAGCATGCCTCGCATCGCGTTCTTGAGCAGTGTCGCGTCGTCGACATCTTCGACATAGGCGCGCTTGATGCGTTCGAAGACTTCGGAAAAGGCCTGAATTTCTGCTACCGGCAAGTCATCGTCGTCTGTCGTTGATGTCTGGGCCTGGCCAATGAGTGGCCAGCCAATGACAGCAGCCAGCAGCAATGCGACACAGGGCTGGCGCAGAGATCCGAAAAAGGCAGCTGAAGGGATGGGCATGCGGACTCCGTGGCGCAATGGGGTTTCGACTTTGAGGTGGCAGGACCTGGGCCCTCAGCATAGCTTGTGCCGAGGGGGATGAAAAAGGGTAATGGAAAAGCCTGTGTCACAGAGAGGTGAAAAAATGTTGAGAAAGCCTGGCCCTGCAATGGCATTCAGCGCTGCGCAATCCAGCTCTGAGGGTTGATGGGCTGACCTGCGCGGCGCACCTCGAAATACAGTCCTGGAGCCGAGCGCCCACCGCTGTCTCCCACTTGGCCGATGGCCTGCCCCTTTTCCACGCGGGTACCGACGTCCACGCTGAACTGCTGCAGGTGGGCATAGAGCGTCATCACCTGATCGCCATGATCAATGATCAACAGATTACCGAAACCTCGCATCCAGTCCGCGAACACGACACGTCCGGCGTGTACTGCCTCCACCTTGGTGCCGGCGGCTGCCTGAATCAGAATGCCGTTATAGTGTACGCCGCGGGTCTGGTGATAGCGCGTCATCATCATGCCCTGTACCGGCCAGGGCAAGTCTCCACGAGTACGTTCAATGGCCGTGGATGGCGGTGGCTCGGACAGCCGCGCTACGGCTTCCTGGACTTCACGCAAGACACGTTCGGCATGTGCGCGGTCTTGGCTGAGCTGCTCCAGGCGCGAGGCTTCGGTGTCATAGCGCTGGTCGAGCTTGGCAACCACTGCCTGGCGCTCCTTGGTCTGGTCGGCGAGCACCTTGCTGCGCTTGTCCAGGTCTTCCTGCAGCGCATCAAGGCGTTGCTCTCGTTTATCGAGTTCATGCTGGTTGGCTACCAATTGCCGATCCAGCTCGGCCAAGGCATCGAGGCGCTCGTTACGCGCTTTGCTCAGGTGGTTGAGGTAGGTCTGCAGGCGGTCCAGACGGGAAGGGTCGCTTTCACTCAGCAGCAGTTTCAGCTGTGGCGTGGTGCCTAGTCGATAGAGGGCATCGAGCTGGCGTTTCAGTGCTTGAAGCTGGGCACTGCGTTCATCCTCCATGAACTGGCGTCTTTGTTCCAGTTCATCGACTTCCTTGGTCAACTGGCGACGGTCGTTCTGGATCATGTCCAACTGGTGATGGGTGTCGGCGAGTTCCGTCTCTACCTTGCGCAGGTCCTGGCTGGCTTCGTCGCGTGCTGCATCGGTATTGGCCAGGTTGCGGGTCGCCCCCTGAATCTGCTCGCCAATGGCATCCAGGCGAGCTCGTGCATCGCCTTCACTGGGCACAGCAATGCTTGAGCCTGCTCCCAGGCTCAAGCTCAGACCAAGCAGTAAGGCCATCAGGTCCCGACAACGCCGGCTTCTGGCCGGCGTATGGGCAAGTCTGTTGGTTTGGTGGTGCTGGAACGTCACGCTCACGATAGGGAGATTAGTACCTCGCCGGTCATTTCCTCCGGGATCGGCTGGTTCATCATGTTCAGCAGCGTGGGGGCAAGGTCGCACAGGCGGCCATCATCCTTCAGGCTGGCTGGACGCTCGCCGACGTAGATAAGCGGTACCGGGAAAGTGGTATGGGCTGTCTGGGGGTTGCCGGTTACCGGATGCACCATTTGTTCGGCGTTGCCATGGTCGGCGGTAATCAGGCAGGAGCCACCGGCTCGCTCAATGGCCTCGACCACTCGGCCGACACAGGCGTCGACTGCCTCGATGGCAGCCTTTGCAGCATTGAAGTCACCCGTGTGGCCGACCATGTCACCATTGGCGTAGTTGCAAACGATCAGGTCGTAGGCACCGCTATCGATGGCAGCTACCAGCTTGTCAGTGACTTCCGGGGCACTCATCTCCGGCTTTTCGTCATAGGTTTTCACATCCTGGGGAGAGGGTACCAGGATGCGGGTCTCGCCCTTGAATTCCTGCTCACGGCCGCCGGAGAAGAAGAAGGTGACGTGGGCGTATTTTTCGGTCTCGGCGATGCGCAGCTGCGTCAGTCCACGCTTTTCCATCACCTCACCCAAGGTGTTGACCAGGTCTTCCGGTGGGAAGGCCGAAGGCGCAGGAATATCGGCAGCATACTGGGTCAGCATCACCAGGCCGTCGGCTGCGAGCTGTGGTTGACGCTGGCGCTGGAAGCCATCGAAATCCTCAAGCACGAAGGCCCGGGCCAGTTCGCGGGCACGGTCGGCACGAAAATTGAGGAATAGAACGGCATCGCCGTCTTCACTGGCGACTGGCGTGGCGTGTGGCTGGATGCTGGTGGCACTGACGAATTCGTCGGTTTCTCCACGCTCGTAGGCAGCATCGAGGGCAGCTTCCGCGCTGGATGCAACATATTCACCATGACCCTCGGTGATCAGGCGATAGGCTTTTTCGACACGGTCCCAGCGGTTATCGCGGTCCATGGCGAAATAGCGGCCAATGATCGAAGCAACAAAGCCATTGTCGGCACCGACCAGTTCGGCCAGCTTGGCGTTGGCCTTTTCAATGGACGGGAGGGCACTTTTGGGTGCCGTGTCTCGGCCATCGAGGAAGCCATGAAGGTAGATGTTTCTGGCGCCTCGGCGGGCAGCCAGCTCCGCTACTGCCAGAAGATGGTCCTCGTGGCTGTGCACGCCGCCGGGAGACAGCAGGCCCAGAAGATGAACCGCCTTGCCTGCTGCCACGGCGGCATCAATGGGCGCCGTGAGGGTATTGTTGCTGTCCAGCTCACCATCTTCGATGGCTTTGGTGATGCGGGTGAAGTCCTGATAGACAATGCGGCCGGCACCCAGATTCATGTGGCCGACTTCCGAGTTGCCCATCTGCCCATCTGGCAGGCCGACATATCGGCCATCAGTGTGAATCAAGGTGTGTGGGCGCTCACTCCATAGGCGATCCATATTGGGAGTGTCGGCCTGCCAGATGGCATTGGATGAGGTGTCCTCATTGTGGCCGTAGCCATCGAGGATGATCAGTGCCACTGGGCGCGGCGCATTCGCGGAAGCAGTCATGCGGAAACAAACCTCTGGGTCTGGGTGACGTCTCCCAGCATCCTTCTCCGTGCTCGCCGATGATCAAGGCAGGCAATGGGTGCGGCAGATATACTGCGTTGCACACGGGATGTCCTGGGCTGTCATGGGTTGACGCTGGTGCCATGCGTTGCAACTACACGTCCATCCAGATGCCTGGGTATCGTCCATCTCGTGGCACTGGGGGTCGCGAGTCGCGTCTCCTTGCGGCATCATATCGCACGGTGGTGCCAAGCGTCATGCCGCGAGGGCTTGAAGGTCACTCTGCAGCAGGGGCTGAATGCGCAGCGGATAGTGCTGAGGCTCATGTATACTGGGCACCTTTGACGGCATCATGCCGTGTTAGTGAGCGTTCATTTTTCAGTATTGAAAAGAGATTAGCCGAGCCCATGATCGATCAGCTGTTCGAATTTGTGCAGAATCACCCAGTGTTGGTGGCAGCCTTCCTCGCCGTACTGACTGCCTGGCTACTGTATGAACTGCGCAATGCCAATGCCGGGGGAGTGACTCCCAATGAAGCGACCCTGCTGGTCAACCGCGAAGATGCGGTGATACTGGATATTCGCGACAAGAATGACTTCAAGGCGGGCCATATTGCCGGTGCTCGCAATGTTCCCCAGAGCAGCCTGGACGACCGCATGGCTGAACTTGATAAGTTCAAGAGCAAGCCCATTGTTGTGGTATGCAAGCATGGCCAAAGCTCTGGAGCCGTGCAGGCCAAGCTGAAGAAAGCTGGCTTCGAAAGGGTGCTGAAGCTGAAAGGTGGTATGACTCAGTGGCAGGCCGATAGTCTGCCCATCGTCAAGAAGTAGGAACCTGTCACAGGCCATCCACGCAGGACGGCTCGTTTATCCTGTGGCGGCGTGACATCATCGCCCATTATTTCATCGCCTATTATTTCATGGCTACGACGAAAGGATTGTTTCATGTCGGAAGATAATAACCAGAACGCCGGTGCACAGGCCGCAGGTCAGCAAGAGAAGCCGCAGCTGCAGTTCTCCCTGCAGCGTATCTATGTGAAGGATATTTCCTTCGAGGCTCCGAATTCTCCGTCGGTCTTCGCCCAGCAGTTCAAGCCCAAGGTGGCACTTGACCTGGATACGCGCAGTGAGAACGTTGGCGAAGACCTGTACGAAATTGTGGTCAAGGTCACGGCACAGGTCACCCACGCCGACAGTGGTACCACATGCTTCCTGGCTGAGGTGGAGCAGGCTGGACTGTTCCGCATCTCCGGTATCGAAGGCGATCAGCTCGACCATACTCTGGGTGCGTTCTGTCCCAACGTTCTGTTCCCCTACGCCCGCGAGTGCATTGACAACCTGGTCAACCGTGGTGGTTTCCCGCCGTTGATGCTGGCTCCGGTCAACTTCGAAGCGCTGTATGCGCAGAAGAAGATGCGTGCGCAGCAGCAGGCCGAGCAGGCCTCAACCCACTGATGACCGCTCCTGTCTTTCAAGGGCCGCGCATCCACGTTGCCGCCACGCTCGTTGCTGGCGGCAACGTCGTTCTACCCGAAGGACCTGCCCGTCACGTGGGGCGTGTGCTCCGGCTCAAGGCTGGAGAGCCCCTGGTGCTGTTTGATGGCGCTGGCCAGGAGGCGGCTGCGGAACTGACGGAAGTCGATCGCAAGCGCGTCGTGGCCCATGTAAAGGGCGTGCGCCAGGGGCAAGGCGAGTCACCTTTGACGGTGCATCTTGGACAGGCGATCTCCAAGGGGGATCGCATGGATTATGCCATCCAGAAAGCAGTGGAACTGGGTGTTGCGACAATTACTCCCTTGTACACCGAACATGGTGATGTACGACTCAAGGGGGAGCGCGAGGAAAAGAAGCTGGCGCATTGGCAGGCAGTGGCAGTGAGCGCCTGCGAACAGTGTGGCAGAGCCAGTGTACCTCAGGTGCATGCCCCTCTACCGCTTGCAGAGTGGCTGGTGGCCCGTGACGAGTCGCTCAGGCTGGTGTTGCACCCCGGAACGCCTGGCATCCTTGAGCGCACTGTGTCGGTAACCTCTGCCTGCGTTCTGATTGGTCCTGAAGGCGGCCTTTCTGCCAGAGAGGTCGAAGAGGCTGAAGCCTCTGGGTTTGCAGCCTTGACGTTAGGTCCGCGCATTCTGCGCACCGAAACCGCTCCCGTAGTGGCCTTGAGTCTATTGCAGGCCAGGTTCGGGGATCTCTGAGGCGATACGCTTCTTGGCATGTCTTTTCCACAGGCTTCTTCTCGTTGTATTCAACAAGGAAGCAAGCTTGTGGAGCGCTTTTCCGCAGGCTGATGACAGCTTATCCACAAAGTGTTACGGGACTAACTCACAACTCTGTCCACAAAGGTTTTGTCCACAACTGCTCGTCCACAGCCACCAGTCCACAACTGCGGCCAATAAGGTGGTGGGCACAAGCCTTGTTTCAGCGCTTGTTTAGTGACCAATCAGGGGACGGATGTCCGCAGGCGCCAGAGGAAAATGCTCCCGATGGCTACGCAAGTCATGCCCGGCGGCGGCTGTCAGCAGGATCTGCAGTGGATCGCCGTGGCTGACCAGAAGTAATGTGGCTTGCTGATAGCCCTTTTCCAGTTCCTGGATCAATTCAATCAATCTATTGGCTACCTGGCGCACACTTTCCACTCCTCCGCCGGTGTGGTCAGGGTTTCTGGCATCTTCGTCCCATACCTGCTGATAGGCGGAATCCGGCAGCATGTCGAGTTCGCCAAAGAATCGCTCACGCAGACGAGGTTCTGGGTCCGAAGGGACATCAAAGTGCTCGGCTACTCTGAGCGCCGTTTCCCTGGTGCGTAGAAAGTCGGAATACAGGATGCGCTGGGGAGGAGCCAAGTGCCATTCCGCCAAGCGCACGAGAATTTGCTCTTGTCCTTTGGTCGATAGGCCATAACCACTCAGGCCATGTTCCGGAGACGACACGATCAGTCCCATGGCATTGCCCTGGCTATGGCCGTGCCGCATCAGCAGATAGTGGTTATGGAGCCGTGCGAAGTCCAGGCTCGGAGTGTTTGACATCGGATTGTCACATTCTAGATTGAAGAGGTGGATGTTCGTAATCGCACATATTTGTGCAGGTGCGTTCGTCTTCGAACTCTTGGCCTGCCATCCCGGCCGGTATAACCATCACGATAGACTACAACACACAATTAATGAGGCACGCCATGCGATATTTGTCCTGGCAGGTTCGCCTGCTTCCGAGTGCGGCTGTCTGTGCCGCTCTTCTTGCCTCCATGGGGCTGACGTTCAGTACTGCCTATGCCGAAGACTGTCCGCGAGGGGAACTCGATCGGTTGTACTGTGACCACGATGGTGACCTGGTGGCGGATGCACCCACTGATCCTGAAGAGTTCGTCAATCCAGATACCCTGATCTTTGCCTATACCCCGGTGGAAGATCCGGCCATATATGCGGATATCTGGCAGCCTTTCATTGATCATCTCGAGTCAGTGACTGGCAAGGATGTACGCTTCTTTGCCGTGCAGTCCAACTCTGCCGAGGTCGAGGCCATGCGTAGTGGGCGTCTGCATATTGCGGGCTTTTCCACTGGGCCTACCCCCTTTGCCGTCAATCTGGCGGGAGCCGTGCCATTTGCTCTGATGGGCTCTGATGATGGAAGTTTTGGCTACACCTTGCAGGTCTACACCCAGGCGGACTCGGATATCCAAAGCATGGAGGATCTCAAGGGCAAGCGGGTCGCTCATACCTCACCGACATCCAATTCCGGCAATCAGGCTCCCCGAGCCTTGTTCCCTGATCAGGGAGTGGTGCCCGATAAGGATTATGAGGTGACGTATTCCGGTAGTCATGACCAGTCGATGCTTGGTGTGGTGGCTGGAGATTACAACGCTGCGCCGGTGGCATCGGAAGTGGTCGAGCGCATGGCGGCTCGCGGCCTCTATGATGAAGACAGTGTGCGCATGATCTACGAATCCGATCGCTTCCCGACCACATCCTATACCTATGCCCATGATCTGGATCCGGAGCTGGTAGAGAAGATCAAGGAAGCCTTCTTCAGCTTCGACTTCGTGGGTACTGAACTAGGAGAGGAATTCGATGGCGTCGAGAAGTTCATCCCCATCACCTACAAGGACCAGTGGAACGTGATTCGCACCATTCAGAAAGCCAATGGTGTGACCTATACCCCTGACAATCTGGAATGATCCAAAACACCCGGCCTCTGGTTCATGCAGGGGCCGGCCATTGCCGATGGGCCAGGAGTCGTAATGCTCGAGATTTCTCAGCTGGTCAAACGTTACGGTCATGATGAGCCAGTCTTGAAAGGCTTGGATCTTTCCGTCGAGGGTAATTCTGTCGTATCCATCGTCGGTGCTTCAGGCGCTGGCAAGAGCACCTTGTTGCGCTGTATCAATCGCTTGATTGAGCCTACCTCTGGCTCAATCAAGCTGAATGGTACAGAACTGTCCACCCTCAAGGGGCAGGCACTGCGTAATGCACGTCGCCGTATTGGCATGGTGTTCCAGGGGTTCAATCTTATCGATCGCCTGACCGTCATGGAGAATGTACTGGCGGGACGGTTGGGTTATGTGACTTTCCTGCAGGCATGGCGGCGTCGCTTCCCCCAGGAGGACATCGAGCGTGCCTTCCAGCTCATGGAGCGGGTTGGCATCGCGCAATATGCCAACAAGCGTGCTGATGAACTGTCCGGAGGAGAGCGCCAACGGGTGGGGGTAGTGAGGGCACTGATGCAGGAACCGGATATTCTGTTGGCCGATGAACCCACGGCCTCTCTGGATCCGGTCACCAGCGAGCAGATCATGAAACTGATGCGCTCATTGGCCAGCGAGCTGTCTCTGCCAGTGTTGATCAACATCCATAACGTGGCACAGGCGCGAGCCTATACCGAGCGTATCGTTGGGCTGCGTCATGGCCGGTTGATCTTCGATGGCCCTCCTGAGCGCTTCGACAAGGCGGCCCTGGACCAAGTCTATGGTGGAATAGAAGCCCCGGATGAATCCATGGCGCCGACCCCCGCAGAGGAGAATGTCTGATGTCGAGCACTCCTCATCGCTGGCGCAGGCAGCCTTTCATTGCCAACCCCTGGCTACGTTGGACGCTGATTGCCGGTGTGCTTACCTACCTGGGCTGGGCATTGGCAACCCTGCCATTCGATTGGCAACGTATCGGTGAAGGCCTGCCCCGGGCGGTACGTATCTTCGGCGGGGGACTGCCACCTGATTTCGACCGCTATCAGCTCTTGCTGGATGGTTTCAAGGAAAGTTTTCAGATAGCACTGCTGGCGACATTGCTGGGCGTGCTGCTCTCGATCCCCTTCGCCGTGATGGCGGCCCGCAATATCGTGCCACGCCCGGTATATCTGGTCGGGCGCGCCATCATCATCGTTGCGCGCAGTTTCCATCCGGTGATCGTTGCCATCCTGTTCGTCAAGGCGGTGGGGTTTGGGCCTCTCGCTGGCATTTTGACATTGACGCTGTATTCCATTGGCTTCGTTGGCAAGCTGCTGGCGGAAGAAATCGAGGAAATCGACTGGGGACAGGTCGAGGCCATGCGTGCGGTGGGGGCGGGGTATCTGTCGACGCTCCTCTATGCGGTTTTCCCCCAGATTCTGCCACGTCAGATCGGTCTGTCCATGTATCAGCTTGACAGCAATCTGCGAGCATCGGCAGTGGTAGGCATCGTGGGTGCTGGTGGAATAGGGAGCACACTGATGAACGCTTTCGGCCGTTATGACTATGACTTTGCCTTTGCCATCCTGCTGGTGATCATCGCGGTGATCCTGGTCAGTGAAGGCGTTAGTGGCTGGGTGAGGAAGCGCGTATGGTGATGGAGCCAATGGAACAGCGTGTCTGGACCCGCTACGACCGGCGTGAACGCTGGGTGCGCCTGGCGATCATGTTGCTGGTGGCGGCCATCATGGTCTGGGCTGTACGTGATGTGGACATCTACTGGCCATGGGTATGGGATGCGCCGGTGCAGATACATGGCCTGCTCGAGCGGATGTGGCCGCCGGATCTACGCCAGGCGAATGACATCCTTACCGCTCTGGTCGAGACAGTGCATATCGCGACCCTGGCCACTGCACTGACCATCTTCGCAGCATTGCCGGTGTCCTATATCGCAGCCCAGAACACTACCCCGAACAAAGCCTGTCTATGGCTTGGGCGCTTTATTCTGGTGGCTAGCCGCTCTGTAAACACCATTATCTGGGCACTGTTGTTCGTCGCCATTTTTGGTCCGGGCGTCCTGGCAGGAATTCTCGCGATCATGTTCCGCTCCATCGGCTTCGTCGGCAAATTGATGGGAGAAGCCATCGAGGAAATCGATCGCAAGCCGGTAGAGGCAATGGAGGCTACGGGAGCAGGGCGCGCCAAAGTGATTCTTTATGCCGTGGTCCCCCAGGTGATGCCGGCCTTCTTTGCCATCATCATTCTGCGCTGGGATATCAACATTCGTGAGTCCACGGTGCTGGGGTTGGTGGGTGCCGGTGGCATCGGCGTGATCCTGCAAGGTGCCATTGATACCTTTGCCTGGCCAACCGTAGCCACCATTCTTTGCGCCATTATTCTGCTGGTATTGATAGGCGAAGCCATCACCAGTCTGTTGAGGCGTAAAGTACTATGAATAAAGGAGATGTTGTGGGTTTTTGATGATGCGTCAGCGGCTGGACTGACACAGCTTCCGTATGCGTGAAAGCGCTTCGCTGGCGCCGTTCAACGAGAAGGTCATGAACCAGTAGTCGTCCAGGCTTTCGCTCATGCGGATACGCAAGTGGAGCTGTTGCCCGGTGCTCATTTGAGCTTCCAGCAACGGCATGTCGATATCGTGGAAGCGCAGGTAGAGGCCATCGTCCCCACGTTCAGTGGACAAGGCCACGCGCCCGGTCATGGCAGGGTTCTCATCGACCAGTACATCGGCTGGAACCTCGTTGACTTGGCCCGAGACAGCCTGCTGTTCACCCAGGCCTGAACGCATTTCCAACCAGTGCCGAGTACAGCGCCCGGGGGTGGCGTTGATACTGAGCATGGCATCGGTGTAGCTCGACCGTTCCACCGCGCGAATATGCTGTTCCTGGCCAAGGCTGACGACCAAGGATTCCCAGTCCTGATGTTGTTGTTGCTGTTGAGTATTGAAGCTCACGGCCTGGGCCATGGAGGCCAGGCTGATGCACGACAGCAGGGTCAGTACAGCCAGAGCGCAGGGACGGCGCTGGCCCAGAGACAAGGGAAAAGGCATGGCAACTCCTCTAAATCAGCTGCGGCGAGGCTAGCATGCTCTGCAAGGGCTGTCGTCCATCAGGGAGGTTTTCTCCCTACAGGGAGTGCCCCCTAGGCTATTCGACGTGGATGTTGATCAGTTTCATTTCACGCAGGCGTGTGCGGCACTCCGGAACCATGAGGTCGGCCAGTGTATAGTTGTCCAGGGACTTCAGAAAAGCCTGCAAGGCTTCATTGGCAATACTGTTGAAGCGACATGCGGACGATAGATGACAGTTATCCTCATCGACACTGCATTCCACCAGCGCCAGGCTATGTTCGGTATCCTGTATCAGGGCACCCAGGCGAATGGATTCTGGCGTTCGTTTGAGAGAAAGGCCTCCGTGTTTACCTCGAATGGCGCAGACATATCCCAGACGGCTAAGTTCCTGTACCACCTTCATAAGATGGTTGCGTGATACTGAAAATCGCGCTGCAATTTCTGCGATGGTAGTACGCTCATCTCCAGCATCAGCCAGATACATGAGGACACGCAATGAGTAATCAGTGAAACGAGTGAGGTGCATCGTTAGTATCTCGGTACCGTAAAGGCAACGTAGTAGAAAATTAACAAGACAATGTGGATGAATCTGACTCTAGCATTGCCCGCTCTGGGAGGAAGAGCAGATAGCGCAAGTTGGCACAGAGTATGGCGAGAAAGAGAAAGGCAATGCCTGATCTGAGTCAGTGCGTATGCCAAGTATCCATCTTTGAGGCCGGCAACGAATTAATAAGTGCCGTATTATTGATGCAGGTCATATTCTGGTTATGTGCATGGCACGAATCGCCTGCATCAATGGCACAATGAGCATCCAGACGAAGCCTCGCTGCAGCCCAGATTCTGCCGGAGGCATGGTGATCAGGATATTGCCCTGAAAGAGGTAGCTGCCACACGGGGCGAGGAGAATCTTTGATGTCTGCTGACGTTATTCCCTTCCAGCGACACCTGGCTGAAAAATATGACCGTCCCGGCCCTCGTTATACTTCCTATCCTACCGCTCCTCATTTTCAAGATGCCTATGATGCCCATGATTACCGGCGGGCAGTGAGCAAAAGTCATGAGCATCCTGCACGGCCATTATCGGTTTATATTCATGTGCCGTTCTGTGACAGTCTTTGCTATTACTGCGCCTGCTCCAAGATCATTACTCACAACCGAGAAAGAGCATCAGAATATCTGGATTATCTGAAGCGTGAAATTATACTTCAGGCTGCATTGTTTGATGAAAATCGTGAGCTTTTGCAGCTGCATTTTGGTGGTGGAACGCCAACTTTTCTTTCTAATGAACAGCTTGCCGAACTAGTGAGTGCCTTGTCCTCATCGTTCCATTTTTCGGCTCCGGAAAAGCGTGAATTTTCTCTTGAGATTGATCCGAGAACGGTCAACACCGAACAGATCAGTCAACTGCGTGAACTAGGTTTCAACCGCGTGAGCTTCGGAGTGCAGGATTTCGATGAGCGAGTGCAACGAGCCGTCAATCGAGTGCAGAGTGAGGCCCAGGTTGCGGCCTTGATGGCATCTGCTCGAGAGGCTGGGTTTGCCTCTGTGTCGGTGGATCTGATTTATGGTCTTCCGCTGCAGACCATCGATAGTTTCGCTACTACATTAGAAAAGGTTATCGCATTGAGGCCGGATCGTATTGCAGCCTACAGCTATGCTCATCTTCCAGCCTTGTTCAAGGCTCAGCGCCTGATTCGCAACGAGGACATGCCCCCTCCTGAACGAAAGTTAGAGCTGTTGGAATTGACCATTTCCAGACTGACCCACGCAGGATATGTCTATATCGGCATGGACCATTTCGCCCTGCCCGAGGATGAGTTGAGCCTGGCCCGGCAGGATGGCACCCTGCAACGCAATTTCCAGGGATATTCGACCCGAGCCGAGTGCGACATGATTGGTCTGGGCGTGACGGCTATCGGCCGGGTGGCGGACACCTATAGCCAGAACGTCAAGACCACTGCTGAGTACATGAAGTGCCTGGATGCCGGTGAGCTGCCTGTATTGTGTGGCTATGTACTTAGCGCTGAGGATCATCTGCGTGCTGATGTGATCACTGCAGTGATGTGTCATGGACAAGTGGACTTCAGTGCAATCGAAGAGCGCCATGGCATTGTATTCCGGGAACATTTTGCGGCGGCTCTGGAAGCGCTGGAAGAAATGCAGGACGACGGTCTGATCACCATTGAGGCTCAGTACTTGCGTGTACTGCCGAGCGGGCGTTTGATGTTGCGCAATGTTGCCATGGCCTTCGATGCTTATCTGGGAGAGGGGGCCGGGAGATATTCCCGCACGGTCTGATCCCTGTTGTCCCTGTGGGTGAATCCGGGCTGCGGCATGACAGGATGTCGCAGTTCTGAGCAGGTCATGGCGTGTCCCTGAGTGCTGGCCCTGGCAGTTGCTGGGCTGGCGCTTTTTTGGATATCTTCTCCTAAATATACTTCATATTGTATTTTCTCTTCACTTTTCTACTATATATGGTGCTGGTGAGTGGTCTGCGTTAGTATGCGCAGCCCTCGCGCGGACATCTGTTTCGCTATACGTTTACATGCCGAGATCCATCGGAGAGGATACGAATGACGACATCTTCCAAGGTCGCTGCGTTGTCGCAGGAGGTACCTATGCAGGGCCCTTCTTATGACATATGGGATGCCAAGTACCGGCTGAAGGACCGCCACGGCCACCCCGTCGACGCCGATCTTGGCGCGACCTGGGAACGTGTTGCCAAAGCGCTTGCTGCCGTGGAAGGCGACCAGGCCGAATACTGGCTGCCCAAGTTCCGTTGGGCCTTGGAGCATGGCGCGGTACCTGCGGGTCGGATCATGTCCAATGCGGGGGCTGAAGGCTATAAGCCGGCAGTCAGCCTGATCAACTGCACCGTATCTCGCACCATTCATGACTCCATGCAGGATATTCTCGGCAGCGTGGTGGATGCCGGAATGACGCTGAAAGCGGGGTGTGGCATTGGTTACGAGTTTTCCACACTGCGCCATAAAGGGGCCTTTGTGTTTGGCGCCGGTGCCGGCACCAATGGTCCGTTGGCGTTCATGGATATCTTCGACAAGATGTGTTTCACCGTCGCTTCTGCGGGTGGTCGTCGTGGCGCTCAGATGGGCACCTTCGATGTTGGCCATCCCGATGTACGTGATTTCATCGAGGCCAAGCGTGAGGCTGGGCGTCTGCGCCAATTCAACCTCAGCCTGTTGATCACCGATGAATTCATGGAAGCGGTGAAGAATGATGCTGACTGGCCGCTGGCCTTCCCGCTGCATGGTGGTGAAAAGGGGGATGTGGACGACGGCGAGCTGATCTATCGCGACTGGCCGGTCATCGAAGACGGTTACACCGTGGATGCTGAAGGCCGTGTGGCCTGTCGTGTGGTCGAGGTGATCAAGGCGCGAGAGCTGTGGGATACCATCATGCGCTCCACTTACGACTACGCAGAACCGGGTTTCATTCTGATCGACCAGGTCAACCGGATGAACAACAACTGGTTCTGCGAGTCGATCCGAGCCACCAACCCTTGCGGTGAGCAGCCATTACCACCGGAAGGAGCCTGTCTGCTGGGGTCCGTGAACCTGACCCGTTTCGTTGTTGATCCTTTCGGCAAGAAGCCGCGTTTTGACTGGGATACTTACCGCGAAGTAGTGGCTATCTTCACCCGCATGCTCGATAACGTCGTGGAGATCAGTGGCCTGCCGCTGGAAGGCCAGCGCCGCGAAATTGAAGCCAAGCGCCGGCATGGCATGGGCTTCCTGGGACTGGGTTCCACCTTGACCATGCTCAAGATGCCCTATGGCTCGCCTGAATCCCTGGCCTTTACTGAAGAAGTCAGCCGGGTCTTGGCAGTGGAAGGCTGGAAGCAAGCCTTGCTGCTGTCCAAGGAAAAGGGTATGGCGCCGATTCTCGAACAAGAATTCGAGCTGACCCCGAAGATGCTGCGTGAGCGTCCGGAGCTGGCGCGTGATGGGTATGAAGTGGGTGACAAGGTTCCGGGGCGTATTCTGCATGCTCGTTACAGCCGCTATATGCAGAAGGTTGCCGAAGTCGAGCCGGAACTGGTCGTCGAGCTGGCCGAGCATGGTGCACGTTTCACGCATCATTCTTCCATTGCCCCCACCGGCACCATCAGCCTGTCGTTGGGCAATAACGCGTCCAATGGTATCGAGCCATCTTTCTCGCATCGTTACTTCCGCAATGTGATCCAGGCGGGCAAGAAGACCAAGGAGCAGGTGGAAGTGGTGTCTTTTGAGCTGGCGGCCTATCGCCATTTCATCAGTTCCGATGCAGTGGAGAGTGATCTGCCTGATTATTTCGTGACGGCCGATGCGGTCACGCCAAAGCAGCATGTGGCGATACAGGCTGCCGCTCAGGCATGGGTCGACTCGGCGATTTCCAAGACGGTCAATGTACCTACCGAATTTCCCTTCGAGGCATTCAAGGACCTGTATCTGGATGCCTATCAGAGTCGCCTCAAGGGGTGCACGACCTTCCGCTTCAATCCGGAAGCTTTCCAGGGTGTGCTGGTGCGTGAGGATGATCTCAAGAACACCACCTACGTATTCGAGCTGGAAAATGGTGAGACAGTGGAACTGAAAGGTGACGAAAAGGTGGTCTACGACGGCGAAGAGCATACTGCCGCCAACCTTTATGACGCCTTGAAGGAGGGGACGTATGGCAAGTGGTAAGTGTGACGATATGTCGGCGTCCCTGTTGAATCATCTGTTACCTGGAGGAGCCCGCTGATGGCTGTCGAAATCAACTCGAAGATCGTGGGCTACCGGGTCAAGGCGGAGAAGGAAACACCTCCTCCGGCACCGTTGCCTGAAGAAAATCCGCTGACGCTGCGGATTGCTTCGCGCCCTGAAGGCACTCTGGAAGCGGTATCCGAGAAAATCTCATACGTGGGTGCAGAAGGACGGAAGAAGGTCTACCTGCTGGTGTCCTTCATGCCGGTGGAAGGTGTACTCAATGGCCAGCGTGTGATCATTGAGCGGCCGGTGGAGTTTTTCTTCCCTTCCGGTCAGTTGTCCAGTGAGCACCAGTGGATCACTGCCACCATGCGTAGCCTGTCCTTGGCTGCCCGCGGCGGATACGTCACTCAAGCGGTGGCGGATCTGCGCAAGGTCGCATGGGATAAAGGGCTGGTGCGCTGCGGGATGAATCGTTGGGGCAAGCCCATGTTCCACGACTCCGAAGTGGCCGCCATTGCCTGGTCGATACAGCAGATTCTCTATCGTCGCGGTTTCCTCGACCAGGATGGTCATCAGGTCCCGGTAGAAGAGCTGGTCAGCCGCTATGCCAGGCGCCAGGCCTCCGGCCATGGCTGGTTTCCGGCCGAAGTCGAGGATGAAGAAATAGCGCAGGCTGGTGCTTTCGAACCTATCGATGGCAAGGCTCAGGCAGGCAGCCAGGGCCAGGATGGCTCCCAGGGCAAAGAGCATTCACAAGGCGATGGTCCCGCGGTGGTCGGCCATTGTCCTGAATGTCGCGGTGAGTTGATCATGATGGACGGTTGTCCGACCTGTTATGCAGGTTGTGGCTGGTCCAAGTGTGGTTGAGCGCTAGCGCGACAGGCTGCCGTTGATGCTGCAACCCCCAGCCCTGCCTCAGGTCGCTGGGGGTTGTGCTTTCTAGGGCCACATGGCCCAGGTGTGCAATGATTCGTCATGTCTGATACATAGGAGTGCTCCAAGGATGGACCACAAGCCCAGCCTGACACCGACTCTCATCCTGATAGCCCTGTTCCAGGGATTGGCGCTACTGGCGTTGCATCAATCGCTGGAACTCGAGGTCTGGCCTGCCGTTTCTCCTGGGTGGCTGATTGCCCTGTACAGCATGGTGATCTTCGGCCCGGAAGTGCTGCTGCTGACGTATACCCGTGAACAGACGACAAGCGTTGTATTGTGGACGTGCCTGTACACGGGGGTGATAGGAGCGCTCGGCTATTACACTGGCACCCAGCAGCATGTGGATCGTCTTGATCTGGTTCCGGGCTTGGGCATGACACTGGCCATCGCCACCTTCAAGGTGGTCCTGTACATTCAACAAGTGAGCCGCGGTGGTTCGCTGGAATATCGCATTCTGTTCCGCGACTCCTGGCGTACGGCCTTGACCGTGACACTGGCGCTGCTGTTCTCGTTGTGCGTCAGTGCCTTGCTGTTGTTGTGGGCCGAGCTGTTTGCGGCTATCAATATCGACTTTTTCCAGGATCTGTTTTCCAGCCACTGGTTCCTCTATCCGGTTCTGTCCGTGGCCCATGGCCTGGGAATCGCTCTGCTGCGTCGCCAGTCGAACCTGTTCGATACCATCGTGGGGATTCTGCACATCCTGGCCAGGATCATCCTTGTTATCCTGTGCTTGGTCAGTGTGTTGTTTCTGGCTGCACTGGCTTTCACCGGGCTGGGGCCGCTCTGGGCGTCGGGCGGCAGTTTCCTGGTGCTGTGGCTGCTGGCCTTGATGCTGTTCTTCACCAATGTCGTGTATCAGGCCGACCCCGAGCGCCGTGATTACCCACTTTGGCTACATCGTGCCATCTATGTCTCGATCGCTTTGCTGCCCATCTACAGTGCCATCAGTGGCTATGGCCTGTGGCTACGCGTTGCCCAGTATGGCTGGACAGTAGAGCGTTGCTGGGCGTTTCTGATCTGGGCGCTGCTCTCGCTATTCTGCATTGGCTACTGCCTGAACATGCTGCGCCGGCGCGATGCTTGGATGCACGGTGTGGGAAGGATAAACATTGCCCTCGGCCTGGTTGTCATGCTGAGCATGTTGCTGGTCAATTCTCCGCTGGTGGACTTCCGCAAGATCTCCCTGGCTAGCCAGTTGTCCCGCCTGGACCGCGGCAAGGTCGATGTCGAGGAATTCGATTACGCTTATCTGCGCTACCATCTGGCGATCCCCGGTGACCAGGCCCTGCATGCATTGCGTGAACGTTATGCTGACAGCCATCCCCGGGTAGCCTTGCGCATAGACCGCCTGCTGGGGGCTGCCTCCGACGATGATGGTGATGCTTCCGACCTGCAGGGCAAGGCACTTGCCAGCTTTGGTCTGGAGAGAGAAGGATTGCCCGAGGGGCTGTGGGAGGCGTTGAGTCGAGATCTGGCAGATGAACTTGATCAGGGATACACCACCGCAGCCCAGTTGTTGCCCGTGGACCTGAATGGTGACGGTGAAACTGACTATCTGCTGGTGCTGCATCACTCGTCTTTTGTCGAGGCGCGTCTGTTCTATCGCAAATCAGGGCATCTCAAATCAGGGCATCTCGAATCAGAGCACGGAAAAACCGAGCCTCGGGAAGCAGAACAGTGGTGGTCGCTAGACATGACCATCGATGGCTCGCAGCAGGAAGGGGATGACCGTCCTGCTCTGTCGGAGAACATTCCTTCGAGCGAGCTGGTGCCGGTCTTGCCACGCTGGCGCGAATTGCAGATTGGCAAGGCGAGGCTTAGCGTCCGGCCAGACAGCAGGCGTCCGCTGGACGGCCAGTGAGAGCTCAGGTCTTGGTTTAACTGGCCCCACATCAGCCGGTCCTACACCACATGATCCTACATCACACGATCCTACATCACATAGTAACCGCCGTTGATGGCATCGATCAGCAAGTCGAGTTCACCATGTTGGCCATGCCGGGCATGGATACGCCATAGTGGCTTGCGGATGTTCTGGGTGCGAGCCAGTTCCAGCTCTGCTGCACTCCGACGCTTGAGCCGGTGGCGACGCACCTGCATGACATGCTGACGCGCCTTGCGTTCAAGCGGTGACGTTTCCAGTTCTGGCACTGGCAGGGTGGCCGAGGCCAGAGGGTCGCCAAATTCGACACCTTCCAGTGTCGTGCTGACTCCCTGACAGCGATCCACCAGGCAGCTCATCAGTTCCTGGCGCCGGGTTCCCCAGCGCCGGGATTCCCAGCGATACAGGAACAGCAGATAGGGAAAGCCGACAGGTTCGATATCGAGAATGCGCAGGCCTGGATCGATCATCGCCAATCGGCGTTCAAGGCCCTCCAAAGGAAGCCTGGCCTTGAGCCAGGCTTCCTCGCTAGCGGTATCGTTAGATGGTTTCATGACATGCTTCATGCCTGGCGCCCGTGGGTCTTGAGCGTCATGGCTTCGTGGGCCAGTTCGAAGCTCTGCTGTGATGCCAGGGAGCGTGGCAGCGGACGTAATTCAGCCGTCTCTTCCATGGCGTGCAAGATATGCTCCGGTACGGGATGGCTGGCCTGGGTCAACAGACTGCCGATCACCATGGCCAGGCTCGACATCACCACACCGACCAGCATGGGGTGCAGCTCTGTCACGCTATCCAGCGCCAGGTACTGCCAGAAAAATGCGACCACGCTGCCAACAATCATCGAGGCCAGCGCCCCTGGCGTATTGGCCTTGCGCCACCAGACGGCAGCGACATAGGCCGGCAGGAAGGCGCTGCCCAGCACCGAGGTAGTGAATACCACGATGGAAAACACCGCAGGAGGCTCGAAGATGGCTACGATACCGCACACCACTCCCAACACCAGAACGATGAGCTGGGATACCCGTACCATCTGACGCTCACCCATGTCTGGGTTGATAAAACGCTCATAGATGTCTCGGGCGGCGATGCTGCCGGTCTGTAGCAGGATGGAGTCCGCCGTGGACATGATGGCCGCCATGATCGCTGCCATCACGATACCGACGGCTGCTGCAGGCAGCAGATTCTGGGCGAGGGAGAAGATGGCCTGCTCGGGGTCATCCAGGTCAGGCAGGACCAGAATGGCCAGGGTGCCGAGAATATAAGGTGCGCTGACGAAGATCAGGTTCCACAAGGTGGCATAGACACCGGCGCGACGGGCATGAAAAGGGTTGCGCATGGCCATGTGTCGGGTGACGACGTGGGGCCAGCCCATGTAACCGATCGAGAAGATCAGAAAGGCGCCGAGCACCATGCCCCACTGGCCTTCGAAGGCGAGATCCTTGCCCCAGACACTGAGCAGGGTGGGATCCAGAGCGGCAATGGCTTCATTGGCGGCTGTCAGGCCTCCCACTTCCTGCAGGGTGGCAGCAAGAATCCAGACGATGCCGATGATCATCACGAAACTCTGCAGCAGATCTGTGTAGGCCACGGCACCGTAGCCACCCATCAGGGTGTAGGCAAGGATGACGGCCACGGCGATGCTCAGCGCTACCTCGTAGGGCAAGCCTGTGACCAGCTCCAGGCCTTTGCCGCCGGCAATGAACTGTGCCAGCACGTAAGCTCCCAGCAGAAAGACGGACAGAGTCGCGGCAATCAGCCTAACCCATTTGCTGGGATAGCGTTTCTCGAGATACTCGATGGAGGTCAGTGCGCCCATGATCTGGGACAGCTTGCGCATCCTGCGGCCAAGCACCGAGAGGTTGACCACGCCACCACCAATATCACCCGCGGCATACCAGAAACCGTAATAGCCCTGGGTATAGCCGAGAGAACCGGCACCCAGAAACATGTAGCCACTCATCGAGGTGGACTGCATGGTCATGGCAGTGACCAATGGACCGACGTTGCGCCCGCTGAGGTAGTAGCCTTCCATGCTGCTGGAACCTCCCCTACGCATGGAAATGACGCCCACCGCCAGCATGGCGATGAAGTACAGGGCAAGAAAAAGCAGGACGGTAGTGTTCACTTCTGTCTCCTTCCTGGAGCATTGTTGTTATTACTCAGTCGACATGTTTCAGGCGTTATTGCTCGTTGCTGAATGGCTCGTTGCTGAGGCATGGACGCGTTTCAGTGTTCACTTTCCGAGCGTTTGAGCCCTGGCCAGCCACGCGTCACCCAAAGGAAACCCAAGGTATAGAGAACCCAGAACAGGGGAACGCCGACGACTAGCCAGGTTGTGGAGGAGGGGAGTCCGAACATGTTTTGCTCCTTGTGATTATCATGTGTCCGGTATGGCATCGGCCCCGCAGAGCGAGGCCGATATGGATCATGGATACTGATCAGGATGGGAAGGAGAACTCCGCCTGGCTGGTCTCAAAGCTAGAGGGCCAGCGCTGGGAGATGGCCTTGCGCCGGGTATAGAAGCGTACCGCATCGGGCCCATAGGCGTGCAGGTCACCGAATAGTGAGCGTTTCCATCCGCCGAAGCTGTGATAAGCCACGGGAACGGGCAGCGGCACGTTGATGCCGACCATGCCGACTTCAATGGCATCGGCAAAGCGGCGGGCCGCCTCGCCATCGCGAGTGAACAGGCAAGTGCCGTTGCCGTATTCGTGGGCGTTGGTCAGGGCGATGGCTTCATCGAGGCTGTCCACTCGCACGATGCACAGCACCGGACCAAAGATTTCTTCACGGTAGATACGCATCTCCGGGGTGACCTTGTCGAACAGGCACCCACCGACGAAGTAGCCATCTTCGTGATCGGGAACGACCAGTCCGCGACCATCGGCGACCAGTTCTGCACCTTCCTGAAGACCGTACTCGATATAGCCCAGCACCTTGTCGCGATGTTCGGCAGTGACCAGGGCGCCCATGTCGAGCCCTTTCTCAGTACCCGGGCCGATCTTGAGGGCGGCGATTTTCGGCTGCATGGCTTCGATCAGCCGTTCGGCCGTTCCGTCTCCCACACACACCGCGACAGAGATCGCCATGCAACGCTCGCCGGCACTGCCATAGGCGGCACCCATCAGTGTGTTGGCGGCATTCTCGATGTCGGCATCGGGCAGTACCACCGCATGGTTCTTGGCACCACCCAAGGCTTGAACACGTTTGCCAGATGCTGCGCCACGGGTATAGATGGCTTCAGCGATGGGGGTGGAACCGACAAAAGACACCGCCTTGACTTCGGGGGCATCGAGC
Organism: Halomonas sp.; assembly: GCF_029263665.1. Taxonomy (GTDB): domain Bacteria; phylum Pseudomonadota; class Gammaproteobacteria; order Pseudomonadales; family Halomonadaceae; genus Halomonas. The sequence goes on along the minus strand of NZ_JAJUFQ010000018.1, from coordinate 59,812 downwards.
AGGGCTTCCACGCACTCACGACCGCCATGGACCACGCTGATCACCCCTCTGGGCAGGCCCGCTTCTTCCAGCAGTTCTGCTACGGCCATGGCGGCCGAGGGGTCTTTTTCCGAAGGCTTGAGAATGAAGGTATTACCGCAGGCAATCGCCATGGGATACATCCACAGCGGCACCATGGCCGGGAAGTTGAAGGGAGTGATCCCCGCTACCACGCCAAGCGGCTGGAAATTGGACCAGGCATCAATGGAGGGGCCTACATTATGCGAATACTCACCCTTGATCAGCTCTGGGACGCCGCAGGCATATTCGACATTCTCGATCCCCCGGCGCAGTTCGCCCATAGCGTCTTCCAGGGTCTTGCCGTGTTCCTCGCTGATCAGCTGAACCAGGCGTTCAGCATCGCGCTCGAGCAATGCCTTGAAACGGTACATGACCTGGGCGCGCTTGGCCGGAGGAGTGTCACGCCAGGCAGGAAACGCTGCTTGAGCCGCCTCAATGGCAAGTTCCACCGTATGGCTGTCTCCGTCGGCCACCTGGCGAATGGTGGTGCCGTCAGCAGGGTTGGTGACAGGTAGCGTGCGCTCGGAGGTGATGTGTTCGCCGTTGATCCAGTGGGTAATCGTGTTTTGCATGAAGAGTCCGCTTGCGTTCTTGTGAGTGTGGCGTGAGCCTGTGGATAACTCTGTGAATCACCGGTATAAGAGCTGTCCACAGGCTGTCGATTTGCAGTGAATAGACGAGATACTTTCTATCAGTTCAGGCTGTCGAGGACACCGGCCACGGCATCGAACAGCCGCTCCAGTTCTGCCTCGGTGGTCGAGAAAGGAGGGCCGAACTGCAGCGTATCGCCGCCGTAGCGTACGTAGAAGCCTGCTTCCCACAAGGCCAGGTGGGCGTCCCGTGGACGGATGCTCGGGTCGCCATGGCGCGGGGCAAGCTGAATGGCGCCAGCCAGGCCGAAGTTACGAATATCGACCACATGCGAGCGTCCCTTGAGGGCATGAAGCTTGTCTTCGAACACTGGAGCGATGGCGCGCACCTGCGCGGGAAAATCCTCACGCTCGAGCAGGTCGAGAGCCGCCAGGCCTGCGGCACAGGCTACTGGATGGCCACTGTAGGTGTAGCCGTGGGTGAATTCGATGGCATGCTGCGGGCCACCTGCATGCATGAAAGTATCGTAGATCTCCGTGGAAGCAATGACCGCCCCCATGGGAACGGCGCCATTGGTCAGCTGCTTGGCGATGGTTATGAGATCCGGGGTGACGCCAAGCGCCGCAGACCCCGTGTTGGCACCACAACGGCCAAAGGCGGTGATGACCTCGTCGAAGATCAACAGGATGTCATGGGCATCGCAGATGGCGCGTAAGCGTTCCAGATAGCCCTTGGGCGGCACGATGACACCGGCCGAACCGGACATGGGCTCGACGATCACGGCGGCGATGGTCGAGGCATCGTGCAGGGCAATCTGCTCCAGCAAGGCATCGGCCAGTTCGGCTCCCGTATCGGCCTGGCCGCGGGTGAAGGTCAACTGAGACTGCAAGGTATGTGGCAGGTGGCTGGCATCGAGCAGTTGGCCATAGTGCTTGCGGTTGCCACCGATGCCTCCCAGGCTGGTGCCGCCGATATTGACCCCGTGATAGCCCTTGGCCCGACCGATCAGGCGGGTCTTTTCCGGATGTCCCTTGAGCCGCCAGTAAGCCTTGGCCATTTTCAGTGCAGTATCAGCAGACTCCGAGCCTGAGTCAGTGAAGAACACATGATCCAGCCCCTTGGGTGTGAGGCTGGCAACCTTCTCGGCTAGCTTGAACGCCAGCGGGTGAGAGACCTGGAAGCTGGGGGCAAAGTCCAGGCTGCCCAGTTGCTGGGCAACGGCCTTCTGGATCTCTTCGCGGTTGTGGCCTGCACCACAGGTCCACAGACCAGAGAGCGAGTCGAACAGGCGACGACCCTGATCGTCGATCAGGTAGCGGCCTTCGGCCCCCGCGATCAGGCGTGGATGCTCGCGGAAGTCACGGTTGGAGCTGAAAGGCATCCAGTAATGCGAGTTGAGCGCGTTGTCATCGCGGGGCGAGGTCTGCGCAGTAGGTGCATCGAAGGCCTGCATGGCGGTTCTCCTGGGTGCGGATATCGATTCAAGGTATCTGTCCCAGCATGTCGTGAGCGTCGGTTGAGTAAAATCCTGCTTTACTTGCGTTCACGTGAGCCATGGCTGACGTAAAAGGAGAGGGGAGATATTGATTTCCCCTAAGGCCGGACTAGATGTCCAACCTTGAGGAGAGGATCAATCAAAGGGGCCTATTACCCCGTGCCATCGGTCCTGAGAAAGCCCGATTCTTTCAAGCCTCCTTCTCCAGACGCAACCGCGGGGAAAGTGCCTCTCGATCGACGCGCAGCTCGAGGATTGCCGGGCGACCCGCCTGGCGGGCTCGATCCAGTGCCGATGCTATCTCCTTGTCTTCACGGATGACCTCGCCATAGCCGCCATAGGCCTGCGCCAGGGCGGCAAAATCTGGGTTGACGAGATCCGTCGCGGAAGGTCGTTGTGGATAGCGGCGCTGCTGATGCATGCGAATGGTGCCGTACATGCCGTTGTTGGACACCAGCACGATGATGTTGGCGCCATACTGGCAGGCAGTACCGAACTCCTGGGATACCATTTGAAAGCAGCCGTCCCCTGCCAGGCAGATCACTTCCCGTTCGGGATAGCGCAGTTTGGCTGCCACGGCAGCGGGCAGGCCGTATCCCATCGAGCCCGAGGTAGGAGCCAGTTGGGTGCGAAAATCGCGATAGCGATAATAGCGATGCAGCCATGCGGAGTAGTTACCTGCTCCGTTAGTCACAATGGCGTCGTCTGGAAGGGCCTCATTGAGATGATGAATCAAGGTCTCCATGCGTAACGCCCCCGGTGTCGGCTCCGAAACCTGCCAGGCATCGTAGTCGGCCCGCGCTGCTTCCAACCAGGCTCGTCGATCATTGCGCGGAGGCACGGCATGCTCAGCCAACTGCTGTACCATCATTCCGGCCTTGGCCACCACCGGCAGATCTGGACGATAGACCCGACCAAGCTCGTCGGCATCGGCGTGTATGTGGATCAGGCGCTGCCGGGACCTGGGCGGTGTCAGCAGCGTGTAGCCGCTGGTGGTCATTTCACCGAGTCGGGCGCCCAGTGCCAGCACCACATCCGCCTCCTTGATGCGCTCGGCCAGTGCTGGATTGATGCCGATACCAACATCACCCACATAGTTGGGATGGCGATTGTCGAGGTAGTCCTGGCAACGAAAGGAGGCGCCAACCGGCAATTGACAACGCTCAGCGAACTGCCCCAATGCCCGTGCGGCAGCCTGTGACCAGCCGCTGCCACCGACAATGACCATGGGCCGTTCGGCCTCGTTCAGTGTCTCGATGACGGCCTGGACATCCTGCTGATCGGCCCTGCCGCTAGGAAGATTGGCCGCGGGCAGCACGTCGGCTTCGCAATGGCTCGACAGCATGTCTTCCGGCAGGGCCAGTACCACTGGGCCAGGGCGACCACTCTGGGCGACATGGAAGGCATGGCTGACGTATTCCGGAATGCGATCCGCCCGGTCGATGGTGGCAACCCACTTGGCCAGCGGCGCAAACATTGCCCCGTAGTCCACTTCCTGGAAGGCCTCCCGGTCACGCTGGTCGCTGGCGACCTGACCAATGAACAGAATCATCGGCGTCGAGTCCTGGAAGGCTACGTGTACACCACTGGAGGCATTGGTCGCGCCGGGTCCCCGGGTCACGAAGGCCACCCCCGGCTGGCCGGTGAGCTTGCCGTCGGCCTCGGCCATCATGGCGGCACCGCCTTCGTGGCGGGCGACAATGGTGTCGATCTCAGCATCATGCAAGGCGTCGAGAGCGGCAAGATAGCTTTCGCCAGGTACACAGAAGACTCGCTCGACGCCCTGGGCGGCGAGGGCCTTGATGAGCACCTGACCACCGTGGGCACTGGTGTGAGAGGTCATGGCATTGTCCCGTCGGGAGAGAGTGGCTGCTGGAAGTATGGCAGTAGAGGCCCGCTTACAGCGGCGAAAATGACGTTGAACGCAGCAGCTTGTTGCACTGGTGCTGGACGTTGCCAGCTTCCGCGCTCTTCTTGCGGTAGGCGATCCACTCTGGGTCCTGCTCCATGGCGGTGCGGCGCCGTTCACGGTCTGCCGCGGAATCGTATCCCCACAGGTGGACAACCTGATTATGGGTGCCTGTTTCGGTCACGAAGTAGCCGATGAGATTGCCCAGATGACGTTTCTGAATGGGCAGGCCTTCGCGCTCGTAGAGTTCGAGAAAGGCGTTGAGGCGGCCGGGAACCATGGTGTAGGTGCGTAGATCGACGATCATGTGGCTTCCTGATGGGTGAATGTGGAAAAAGATGCATGAGAAGTTCTTCTATTAGTAGTACATATGATCTTTGTATGCGAGTTCGACCATAGTGGGGGGCTGGGTGCGCTGATCTGGGCGTCCACTAAAGTTGCATACCGCTCAGAGAAGGCGGGGTCTATGTTGTCCTTGGCTGTCATTTGTATGATGTATTATTTAAGGATCTGTCGTGGCTGAGATTCCCTTCATTGAGCTGGAAAAGCGTCTCGAGCGAATCCTCCGAGTGGCTGGGTTAGGCGCAGAGGATGCCGCTCTCTGTGCCCGTGTGCATGCCGAGTCGACGCGGGATGGCGTGGTCTCCCACGGCGTAGGCCGCATCCCTAGGTTCGTCGACTATCTCGCCAGGGGGTGGGTGGATCCGCAGGCGACTCTGACACCGGTCACTCGCCTGGATACCCTGGAGGTTCTCGATGGCGGGCAGGGTATTGGTGTGTGCCACGCTCTCACCGCCACTGAGCGTGCAATGGCGCTGGCCAGCCAGCATGGCATGGGGCTGGTCGCGCTTCGCAACACCACGCACTGGATGCGCGGTGGTACCTATGGCTGGCATGCCGCAGAGCAAGGGTATGCCGCCATCATGTGGACCAATACCGAGTCCTGCATGCCGGCCTGGGGCGCCAGGAGTCAGAGCATCGGCAACAACCCGCTGGTCATGGCCGTGCCCTCGAAAGAGGGGCCGCTGGTGCTGGACATGGCCATGTCGCAGTTTTCCTACGGCAAGCTGACCACCCTGTCCGAGGCCGGAGAGAGGCTACCGGTGGATGGGGGCTTCGATGAGCAGGGGCGTCTCAGCCGCGACCCCGGCGTGATTGCTGCCACTCGGCGACTGTTGCCGACCGGCTACTGGAAGGGCTCTGGCCTGGCCATCCTGCTGGATGCCCTGGCCGCGCTGCTGTCCCAGGGCAATGCCAGTCATCAGATCGACCGTATCCAGCGCGGCAGCGGTACGGGGTGCTCCCAGATTTTCATGGTTTTCGATCCTCGGCATCTTGGTGGCCTGGAGGCCTGTGAGGCGCTCTGCGCCGGAATTGCCGATCATCTTGCTGCCAGCGAGCCGGATGAAATGGGACGACAGGTTCGCTGGCCAGGGCAGGCGACGATGAACCACCGACGACAGGGCTCGGATGAACTCGTTCATATTCCAGATGACACCTGGCAGGCCGTACTGGCGCTGCCTGTCTGATGATGGACGCTGAAAATCGCAGCTCTGATGGGTTATGCAGACAGCGGCAGAGATATCCGTTGGTACAGCGATAACCGTTGTTGCTGCAGAACAGTTGCTACAGAGAGTAGTTGCTACAGAGAGAACAGTCGTTTTCGCAGCTCAGGCCGGTACGTCCGACTGAAACCCAATAACAATCCAAGGGAGTCAACGCCATGCACAAGTCAATCCCGGTTCTAGGGCTGGTGGCCCTGATCAGCGCTACCGCGGCACACGCCGATTATCCGCAACGCGACGTCCGCATGATCGTGCCCTGGGGCGCAGGCGGCGGTACTGACGGTATCGTGCGCAAGATATCCAGCCTCGCTGAAGATTCGCTTGGCGGCACCATCTATGTGGAGAACATCGAAGGCGGCATGAGTGCCAATGGTCTGGTGCAGGCGCTTGGTGCCCGGCCTGATGGCTATACCCTGGTCGCTCTGACCTACGATAGCGTGGTGACGATTCCCTGGCAGGGCATGCTGGCCGGATACGATATCGACAAGCTTGATCTGGTCGCCCGGATTACCAGCGAACCGGATTCCATCGTGGTTCCCGATGGCTCGCCATATGCCAGCCTCGAAGAGTTGGTTGCCGCGGCCAAAGAAGCCCCCGGCGAGATCCGTGCTGGTATCCAGAACATGGGCAGCCGCACCCACTTGACGCTGCTCCAGCTCCAGGATCAGGCCGGCGTGACATTCAAGGTGGTGTCCTATCCCGGTGGTGCGGCGCCACAGAAAGAAGCGCTGCTCAATGGGGAAGTGGATTTTGCCCTCACCAGCCTGGGCGATTTCGAGTCGCTGATCTCATCGGGGGACGCGCGTGGCCTGGTGGAGTTCACTGATGTGCAGAGCGAGAGCTTCCCTGATGTTCCTCCGGCCAAGGAGTTGGGCTACGACATCCAGATGGGCAGTTTCGTGATTCTGGCGGCGCCCGCCAATACGCCGGACGAGGCCATCTCTGCTCTGGAACAGGCTTACCAACAGGCTTACGACAGCGAGGAATTCCAGCGCTGGTTGGTCGATGTCGGGGTGACACCCAACTGGTTGGGTCATGACGAGGTTACCGACTGGGCACAGACGACGCAGCAGGCGCTCTTTGGTCGTATGGATGAGCTCAAGAAAGCGGGGCTGCTGGGGCAATGACCCCGATCAACGTCAACCCCGTCATGCTCGAGCATGGCGGGGCACCATTCCATGAGGTCCGGTCATGAAAATTCTGTCCTGGTTGGGCAGCAGCACGGGAGTCGCCGTGCTGCTGCTGGCCCTGACCCTGGTCTATCTGGTAGCGGCATTGGGCATCGCGCCACCGATCAGCAACGGCAATATCACCGCTTCTTTTTTCCCGGTGGTACTTGGCTTGATCATGCTGGTGGCATTGGGGACGTCAGTACTGGGGGGGCGGCGCAAGACGGCTGCCGAGAGTGAAGACGAGCCATCCACAGAGGCGGATGCCAGCACGTCATTCGGGCCCCTCGCGGTGGTGGTGCTGACTGCCGCCTATATCGCGCTGTTCTCATTGCTGGGGTACTTCATCAGCACCGCACTCTATGCCTTTGCCATGACCCTGGTGTTCAGCGCCGGGCGTCCCGGTCGACAGCAACTACTGGTCAAGGCGCTGATTGCCGTGGCCATTGCGGTGTTGGGGTACGGACTCTTCGAGTGGGTGTTCCAGGTCCGCCTACCGGTACTGTGGGGATAACACATGGACTATGTTGCTGAATTGATGCGTGGGTTTGCCGTACTCATGCAGCCCGACATTCTTCCCTACCTGATCGGTGGTTATCTGATCGGAACCTTCTTCGGGGCCGTGCCGGGGCTGACCTCGATGCTGGCTATCGCGCTATTGCTGCCGTTGACCTACAGCCTTGATATCACGGCGGCGCTGGTGGCCTGTGCCGGCATTTTCATGGCCGGCATGTGCAGTGGCAGCATTACTGCAACGACGATCAATATACCCGGTGCGCCAGCGTCGATGATGACCGCTATTGAAGGCTATCCCATGCAGCAGCGCGGGGAAGGCGCCAAGGCGCTGGGCCACGCGGCCCTGGCCTCGATGATTGGCGGTGCTCTGGGCGCGGTGTTGTTGATGGTGGTGGCGCCACTGGCCACCGACGCGGCGCTGTTGATACGCACGCCAGGCAAGTTTGCGTTGATTGCCTTCGCCCTGATCGTGATTGTCATCTCCCAGCGTGGGGCAATCTCCAAGGGACTGGTGGCAACCACACTAGGGGTCATGATTGCCACCGTCGGTATCGATGTGATGCAGCCAGTGACCAGATTCACCTTCGGTACTGCCGTGTTGATGCAGGGGATCGACATCATGCCGTTGGTGATCGGAGCCTTCGCCATCAGCGAGCTGCTGGTGCAGGCCGAGAACAAGTCAGCACGCACCGTGGAAGTCGCGGACGTCAAGGCGGCTCCGATCCGGCGTCGCGACTTCATTCCACCGTGGAGCGAGGTGCGAGAGATCGGCTTATTCCGCTATGTGAAGTGTGCAGTCATCGGCTATGCGGTGGGGGTTCTGCCTGGAGCAGGCGGGTCGATGGCGGCTTTCGTCGCCTATGCCGAGTCAATGCGCAGTTCGAAGCACCCCGAGAAGTACGGCAAGGGCTCTGTGGAAGGCATTGCAGCCGCCGAGGGGGCCAACAATGCCATGTGCAGCGGCGCTTTTGTCCCGATGCTGTCATTCGGCATACCGGGGGATCCGACAACGGCGATTGTGTTGGGGGTGCTGGTGATCAATGGTCTGCAGCCCGGGCCACAGTTCCTCGACAGCCAGATGGCCCTGATCGCTCCCATGTTCATGGCTCTGTTTGTGTCGGCCTTGATCCTGGTGCCGTTGACGCTCTACCTGCTGGGGCCCTGGTTCGTGCGCATCGTGTCGATCAGGCGGGACATACTTTATGCCAGCATCGCGGTGATCGCGCTGGTCGGCTGTTATGTGGCGACCTATTCGATCTTCCAGATGGGACTCGCGCTGTTGTTCGGTTTACTGGCCTGGCTCCTGCGTCGACATGGTTATCCGGTTGCCTGTCTGCTGCTGGGGTTCGTGCTGGGACCAAGTCTCGAGGAATACTGTCGACGTTCGTTGTCGATCTCCGACGGCAGTCCGCTGATCTTCCTGACCAGTCCGGATAGCCTGTTCTTCCTGGCCCTGACGGGAGTGTTCTATTACTTCATGGTGATACGCAAGCCACAGGCGCGCCAGCACGCCTAGGCGATATTTCTCTTCTTCTGCTGGCGCCGGATGGCACAAGGCCGCATCGTTTTCGATGCGGCCTTGTGCATTTTCACCGGGCAAAATGTTCTGCTGGTGATCTCAGGCTGCGGTGTGCAAGGGGCGGGACGGGCCGAAATGCTCGTAATGACGCTGGTTGCCGGGAACGCCGAGTTCCTCCAGATAACGATCCATCACACTCATGAATTCTTGCGGGCCGACGAAGTAGCACTGGGCCTTGTCGCTTGGCAGCAGGCGAGCCAGCACTTCCTTCTCGATGCGCCCCTGAACATCACCGCCTTCACCTTCTTCGTAGGCGACCAGGGTGGTCAGCTGGTCGGGATGCTGGGCAGCAAGCTCCTTGAGATCATGGGCAAAGGCATGATGCTGAGCACTGCGTGCCGCATGCAGGTAGCTTACCCGGCGGCCCTGCTTCAGAGCCTGACGCACCAAGGGCAGCATGGGGGTCTGGCCAACGCCGCCGCTGATCAGCACCACGGGGGTGTCACTGTCGTCCAGGGTCAGCTCGCCAGCGGGTGGCAGCAGCTCCAGCACATCACCGACCCTGGCCTGCTGGTGCAGCCAGTTGCTTACCAGGCCTTCCGGTTCCTGCTTGACCGAGATACGGTAGCCGCGGCCATCGAGCAGACCCGACAGGCTATAGTGGCGGTGTGTCGTCTGGCCGTTGATGTTCAGCTTGAGGCCAATGTACTGGCCGGGCTTGGCTTCTGCCACTGGGCCGCCATCGACGGGTTCAAGATAGAAGGAACGGATGACGTCGCTTTCCTGACGAATGTCAGCGATGCGGAAATCTCGTGTGCCTTTCCAACCGCCCTGGCTGTGGGCGAATGCATCGTAGCGCTGTGCCTCGGCGGCAATCAGCAAGTCGGCCAGGTCCTGATACAGTGCCCCCCAGGCATCGGCGATTTCCGGGGTGACGGCATCACCCAGTACCTCTCCGATGGCCGCCATCAGGCATTCGCCAACAACGGGATACTGCTCAGGCTGAATGCCCAGCGATACGTGCTTGCTGATCGCGGTGGCCATGGCGGCCTGAGCCTCGGCCGGGCGCTTGCGCAGACCCACATAGGCCAGTACCGACTGAGCCAGTGCGCGCGGCTGGGCGCCATCGCGCTGATGGGTCTGGTTGAAGAAGCTGGCCACCTCAGGGTAGCGCTCGAACATCAACGGATAGAAACAGGCGGTAATGGCATTCAAGTGTTCGGCGACAACGGGAGCAGTGGCGTCGATGATGGCGTCCTGAGCGGCTGTGGTCATGGCGTGACTCCTAGGTGTGATCATTCTCCTTTCTTGTCGCAACCCGCATGCCGACATGCCAGGCCTGCGTCATCCTGCCGCATATAGTTGCCTGCAGGCCTTGTGCCAGGCGCATTTCAGCTTCATGTCGGATAGAGACGCGTCCTGACGGCTTGTTGTTGTGATGTCAGAATGACACTACATTGATTGTCTTAATGACATTGGTGATTGTGAAATTGACAATTCAGGGGACTGACCATGGTGACGTTCATGCAGCGCCTGCGGGAACTGCTGGTGCGCCTCGGGGGAAATGATGACGATGGCCTGGTGGAAGCCTGGCAGGACCTGCTCGAGACGCTGGTGGCGGGAACCGGAGCCGATGCCAGCGCTTTACTGGTGCATCAGGGTAATGGCCTTGTGCCAGTGGCCGTGATCGGCCTGCCGGAGAGCGTGCGTGGCAAGACCTTTCTGCTGGAAGAACACCCGCGCTTGGCGGCCATTGCAGAAACGCCGCAGGTGTGCCGTTTTCCGGCTGATTCCCCGCTGCCTGACCCTTACGATGGCCTGCTCGATGAAGAGCTGAGTCAGGTGCACGATTGCCTGGGGGTTGCTCTACGTGATGGCAAGCGCCTGATCGGAATGGTGACGCTGGATGCTCTGACACCGGGGCAACTGGCATCCTTGGATGACGAAGGACTGATTGCCGCAGCCGATCTGCTTGGTACCTGCCTGTGTCTGGCCGAACGATTAGGCTCGGCACGCATGCAACTGGCGGTGACTCAGGAAACACCGCTCAAGCCATCCATCGTGAGCCGCTGGAACAGTCCGGCCATGCGTCAGCTGATGGCTTCGATAGAGCTGGTGGCTGCCTCTGACATGAGTGTGCTGGTGCATGGCGAGACTGGTGTAGGCAAGGAGCGGATTTCCCGGGCCGTGCATGAGTATTCACGTCGGGCGGATGGTCCCTTGGTCATGGTCAACTGTGCGGCATTGCCTGCCTCATTGATTGAAAGCGCTCTGTTTGGCCATCAGCGTGGTGCCTTTTCCGGGGCAACCCGGGATCATCGCGGGCATTTCGCCATGGCGGATGGCGGCACTCTGGTCCTCGATGAGGTCGGAGAACTGCCCTTGGCACTGCAGCCCAAGCTGCTCCGAGCGCTGCAGGAAGGGGAGATTCAGGCCCTGGGCAGTGAGAGGTCCCGCAGCGTGGATGTGCGTGTGGTTGCTGTGACCAACCGCGATCTGGCGGCGGAAGTCGCCGCCGGTCGTTTCCGCGAAGACCTCTATCACCGTCTCAGTGCCTTTCCGTTACGTGTTCCGCCTCTGCGCGAGCGACCGGAAGACTTGCCGCTGTTGATCGGACACTTTCTGGAAGAGAACCGCATACGTCTGGGGGTCGGTAATCTGCGTCTTGCGACGGAGACTCGGCAGGCCCTGAGCACCTGGGCGTGGCCGGGCAATGTGCGTGAACTGGAGCATGTATTGGCCAGGGCATCATTGCTGGCCGTGGCGGAAGCACCTCCTGCGGCCGATCCCAGGCGCCGAGTGGTACGAATCAACCCTCATCACCTAGGGCTCGATCCCAGCATGGGGGGACGTCAGAATGTTGCCGAATCCCTTGAAGAAGGGCACTCCATCAAGAAGCCTGAGCCAGGTAATGCTGTCGCGATGAATCTGCGGGAGGCCACGGATGCCTTCCAGCGTGAGCATATACAGCATGCCTTGGCCGAGCAGGGAAATTGGGCAGGGGCTGCCAGGGAACTGGGGGTGGATGCGGGCAATCTGCATCGCCTGGCCAGGCGCCTGGGGTTGAAGGCATGACCGGGATCACAAGTAAGGTGTAATTCGAGCTAGCGTTTAAAACCTGCGTTGACCAAGAACGTTTTGGCTCCGATAGTAAATTGCGTGATTCAGCAAATTGGCAAATCGACACAATCAGCCAATCAGCACACGCAACCGATCGGAGTTGAAAGCATGAAACGCAACAATAACAAGATGCTGATCCCTCTCTCTGTCGCTGCCCTGACCCTGGGCATGACAAGCGTAGCCTCCGCCGCGACTCTGGATGAGGTCAAGCAGCGTGGCAATCTCACCTGTGGCGTCAATGTCGGGCTCTCCGGGTTTTCCTCACCAGATGCCAGTGGTCAGTGGCAGGGACTGGACGTGGAAACCTGCCGGGCTCTGTCGTCAGCGATCTTCGGCGATCCTGACCAGGTCGAGTTCACACCGCTCACGGCCAAGGAGCGCTTCACCGCGCTGCAGTCCGGGGAGATCGACGTGCTGTCTCGCAACACGACCTGGACGGCAACTCGTGATAACTCGCTGGGGCTCAATTTCACCACTACCACCTTCTACGATGGCCAGGGCTTCATGGTGTCGAAGGATCTCGGCGTGACCAGCCTCGAGGACCTGGACGGAGCCTCCATCTGTATCCAGTCCGGCACGACTCATGAACTCAACCTGGCCGATTACTTTCCGTCCAAGGGAATCGAGATCAGTACCGTGACCTTCGATACCCCCGACCAGACGGCGTCGGGCTTTGCCAGTGGGCGCTGCGATGTGTTGACTTCCGATACCTCTCAGCTCAGTGCCTTGCGCCTGCAATTGCCCGATCCGGAAAGCGTCGAGATCATGACGCAACTGATCTCGAAGGAACCTCTCGGTCCGGTGGTTCGTCAAGGCGACGATCAATGGTTCGACATCGTAAAGTGGACGGTATACGCCATGGTCAATGCTGAGGAACTTGGGGTAACACGCGAGAATGTCGAGCAGATGAAGAATGATCCGCCGAATCCTCAAGTGGCACGTCTTCTGGGGGTGGAAGGGACCTATGGCGAGCAGTTGGGGCTCGGCAACGACTGGGCCTACAACATCATTGCTCAGGTAGGCAATTACGGTGAGGTGTTTGATGAAACCGTAGGGGCCAACTCACCACTCAAGATCAGCCGTGGCTTGAACGCGCTGTGGGATCAGGGCGGAATTCTCTACGCACCGCCGATTCGCTGAGCCCGTCCTGGCAGGTTGCGCCCCCGTGTGCGCAACCCGCCGGGACGAGCCGTGAGTAGACTGGGCTCTGCTTCATCAGGGTTGCGAGCCTCGGTCCGGTTTCTCATCTGACTGGATGATGTTGCGGGTTATCTCCGCGACATCGTCGAGTTGTTGCGCTAGAGGCCAGTCATGTCCAACCCCTCAGCCAGCCACGTCCCGTTGTGGCGGCGTCCTGCGTTCCGTGCTCTGATCATTCAGGCGTTACTGCTTGTTGGTCTGGTGGCCTTGATTACCATGATGGTAAACAATGCCCTGACTAACCTGGATGAGCGTGGCATTACCACCGGCTTTGCCTTTCTGAGCGAACGAGCCGGGTTTTCCATTCCCCAGACCCTGATCGACTTTCCCGGCAACAGCACCTACGGGCGAACCTTCATCGTCGGCCTGCTCAATACGTTGCTGGTCTCGGCCATGGGTATCGTGGCAGCGACCATCATTGGCTTTGCTGTTGGCATTGCGCGGCTGTCACCCAATTGGCTGCTGGCGCGCCTAGCGGCTGCCTACGTCGAGATATTCCGCAATATTCCGCTGCTGGTACAGATCCTGTTCTGGTACTTCGCGGTGCTCCAGGCACTACCGAGTCCACGCCAGAGCCTGTCGTTGATGGAGGCGGTGTTTCTCAATGTACGTGGTCTGGTGGTGCCGGCACCAATACCGGAAGCTGGCTTCGGGCTGACACTGGCAGCACTGGCGGTGGCGGTCGTTGCCAGTATTGCCTTTGCGCTCTACGCACGGCGTCTGCAGGAGCGAACCGGTCGGGCATTGCCGGTGTACTGGTGCGGCACGGCGATGATCATCGGTCTACCGCTGCTGGCTTTTGTCATCAGTGGCGCGCCACTGAGCTGGGAGATACCGGAACTGAAGGGCTTCAACTTTCGTGGCGGCATCACGGTCATTCCCGAGCTGATGGCGCTGTGGCTGGCACTGTCGATCTATACGGCGTCCTTCATCGCCGAGATCGTGCGCTCGGGTATTCAGTCGGTACCCTCAGGCCAGGTCGAGGCCTCGCGTGCCATCGGCCTGTCGCCGAACATCACCCTGCGCAAGGTGGTGATCCCCCAGGCCATGCGGGTGATCGTGCCGCAGTTGACCAGCCAGTATCTGAACCTGATCAAGAACTCGTCGCTGGCGACGGCGATCGGTTATCCCGACCTGGTGGCGGTCTTCGCCGGTACCTCCCTGAATCAGACCGGGCAGGCGATCGAGATCATTGCCATCACCATGGCGGTGTATCTGACCATCAGTCTTGTGGTGTCGGCGTTCATGAACATCTACAACGCCCGCACCCTGATCAAGGAGCGCTAGCATGAACGATTCCACTGCGCGAGATACCTTGATTGCGGCACGCCCGGCACCGGACATCCGCCATGGTCTGGTCGGCTGGCTGCGCTCGCGGCTGTTCAATGGCCCGGTCAACTCGATCGTCAGCCTGTTGACGCTGGCACTACTGGTGTGGGCACTGACGCCGATGGTCCAGTGGGCGCTGATCAATGCCGACTGGCTTGGCGATAGTCGCGAGGCCTGTTCCGGTGAAGGGGCTTGCTGGGTATTCATCAGTGCGCGCTTCGAAACCATCGTCTATGGCTTCTATCCCGTCGCTGAGCGCTATCGGGTCGATATCACCCTGGCATTGATGGCGGTGACCATTGCCTGGCTGGCGATTCCGCGCATGCCAGCCAAAAAGTGGGTGGTGGTCTTTGCTCTGGTCGGGTTCCCGATCATCGCCTGGTTGCTGTTGGTGGGCGGTGTGTTCGATCTGCCCCATGTCCCGACTCGCCGCTGGGGTGGCCTGATGCTGACGCTGACGGTGGCAACAGTGGGTATCGTCGGCTCATTACCGCTTGGCGTCTTGCTAGCGTTGGGGCGCCGCTCGCAGATGCCGCTGGTCAGAAGCCTGTGCATCGTCTTCATCGAGTTCTGGCGTGGCGTACCGCTGATCACCGTGCTGTTCATGGCATCGGTCATGCTGCCGCTGTTCGTGCCCAACGAGGTCGAGTTCAACAAGCTGCTGCGGGCGCTGATCGGCATCATGTTCTTCTGGAGCGCCTACATGGCCGAGGTGGTACGAGGTGGTCTGCAGGCGATACCCAAGGGCCAGGAGGAAGCCGCCAAGGCACTGGGACTCAGCTATTGGCGACGAATGGGACTGATCATCCTGCCCCAGGCGCTCAAGCTGGTGATTCCCGGTATCGTCAACACCTTCATCGCGCTGTTCAAGGACACTTCGCTGGTGTTGATCATCGGCCTGTTCGACCTGCTGGCGATCATCCGTGCAGGCTTGACCGATAGCGATTGGCTGGGCTTCGCGACGGAAGGGTATGTATTTGCGGCACTGATGTTCTGGGTCTTCTGCTTCAGCATGTCGCGCTACAGTCAGCATATGGAGCGGCGTCTGCATCGTGGCCATTGATGAGACTTGCCTCAGCCATGACCAGGCTGCTCCTAGCGCCGCCAGGCCCACAACAATTCCAATGATTCGGGAGTAAAGATGATGTCCTCTCAAGCTGCCACGTCTGTGCCGGAAGGTACATCACCAGCCTCGGCTTCCGACCAGCCGGCGA
This sequence comes from Halomonas sp., assembly GCF_029263665.1. Classification (GTDB taxonomy): domain Bacteria; phylum Pseudomonadota; class Gammaproteobacteria; order Pseudomonadales; family Halomonadaceae; genus Halomonas. Next base: position 44,125 of record NZ_JAJUFQ010000018.1, on the reverse strand, counting down.
TGATCGAGATATCCGGGCTCAACAAGTGGTATGGCGACTTTCATGTGCTGCGGGATATCGACCTCAAGGTCGAGCGCGGGGAGCGAATCGTCATCTGTGGACCCTCCGGCTCCGGCAAGTCGACCCTGATCCGTTGCATCAATCATCTCGAGGAGCATCAGCAGGGCGATATCGTGGTCGATGGCATGCACATGACCGAGGACGTCAAGCGCATCGAGCAGATCCGTCGCCACGTCGGCATGGTATTCCAGCACTTCAACCTGTTTCCCCATCTATCGGTGCTGGAAAACTGCTGTATCGCCCAGACATGGGTGCAGCGGCGCCCGCGGCGGGAGGCCGAAGCCACCGCCATGGAGTATCTCGAGCGGGTGCAGATCGCTGACCAGGCCCACAAGTATCCCGGTCAGTTATCCGGTGGTCAGCAGCAGCGGGTGGCCATCGCTCGGGCCCTATGTCTCAAGCCGGAAGTCATGCTGTTCGATGAGCCGACGTCGGCCCTCGATCCAGAGATGATCAAGGAAGTGCTCGATGTCATGGTCGAATTGGCCCGGGACGGCATGACCATGCTCTGTGTGACCCATGAAATGGGCTTTGCCAGAACCGTAGCCGACCGAGTGATCTTCATGGATCAGGGGCAGATCATCGAGGAAGCACCGCCGGAGACATTCTTCAGTGCGCCACGCTCGGAACGGACGCGGCTGTTCCTCAGCCAGATTCTGGGCCATTAGGGAAACACTGAATAAATAGCTACACGAAGCCAATCGCTGCGTTACGCGGTGCTCGGAATCCTCACATAGTCGGCCTATGCTCCGGTTCCTGCGCTCCGGGCGCCTTGCGCTTGAACTCGCTCACTGATTTATGCAGCGCTTCCTTAAGGGCTGGGTGGCTCGGGGAATGCAGAACACTGCGCCCGCTCGATCAGATAGTCGATGAAGTGTCTGACGTGTGGTTGCTCGCCCAGGGCTTCCGGAGTGACCAGGTAATAGGCGTCGGGAGTGGTCAGTACGTGGGGAGAGGCGAGTTGCAGTTGGCCGCTGTCCAGTTCCTCGTCGATCAGAAAGCGCGGCACCAGCCCCAGTCCAGCGCCGTTGATCAGCATCTGGATCAGGGTGTGGAAGGTCTCGACACGAGTACCGTAGTAGCTGCGTTCACTGCGGATGCCCTGACCGGCAAACCAGTGGTGCCAGGCAGCTGGGCGGGTGGCGAGGTGCAGCAGGCGACAGTCGCCGAAGGCTCGGGCGGCATCCGGCTGTCGCTCGGCCAGGTAGTGCGGGGCGGCCACTGCGACGACCTCCTCGCCAAACAATCGGTGGCATTCGAGCCCCGGCCAACTGCCATGACCATGGAACACTGCCACGTCGAGGCCTTCGCCATGCACGTCGAAGGCCTCGACACGATCGGTGAGCTGCAGGGTCAGTTGTGGGCGGGCTTCGAGGAAGGCGGGGAGATGGCGTGCCAGCCAGCGGCTGCCGAAAGTCGGCAAGGTCGCGACTTTCAGCACTTCGCCCTGGCCGCTCCAGGTCTGGATGGTATTGGTCGACATCTCGAGCTGGGCCAGAATCTTGCGCGCTTCGCTCAGGTACAGCGCGCCTTCCGGTGTCAGCACCAGACTGCGCCTCAGGCGGCGGAACAGCTTGCGTTGCAGCACATCTTCCAATTGTGCCACCTGCTTGCTGACGGCGCTCTGGGTGATGCTCAACTCTTCGGCGGCACGGGTAAAGCTGAGGTGTCGCGCCGCAGTCTCGAAGCACTGGATGGTGACCGTGGAAGGCAAGTGACGGGCTTTCATGGATAGGTACAACTTTTATGCATGAGTATGAGGGTACGGTGGAAAAGGCCATTCAGCCGTTTTTTACCTTGACGCCTTACATGAGATGCTGACTCGATATTCTCACCTCACATTCCGGAATGGAATGCAAAGCGTGCTTTTTTTCGTTTGTCCCCTATTGTCGGCTCTGTTTTCATGGGCGGTAAATCGGAGGTATGGCGTCCTGTCAGCCATGACTCCTTTCCAGCCATCACCATGTGTTCTTACATATCAGGTAGAGCCACCATGTCGTCCTCTTTCGTTTCCTCCGATGAGATTCGTGACCGCTTTTCGCGTGCTATGTCGGCCATGTATCAGACAGAAGTGCCGCAGTACGGCGCCTTGCTGGAACTGGTCGAGACCGTCAATCGCGAGACGCTGGAAGCATGGCCCGAATTCAAGGCCAGCCTTGAGGCCCGTGGTGAACTGGAGCGCCTCGGTGTCGAACGCCATGGCGCCATCCGCGTGGGAACAGCGGAGGAGCTGGCGACGTTGCGACGCCTGTTTGCGGTGATGGGCATGTATCCGGTGGGCTACTATGACCTCTCCGAGGCGGGAGTCCCGGTGCATTCCACCGCCTTTCGTCCGGTGTCTGACGCGGCCCTGGCGCGTAATCCCTTCCGCCTGTTCACTTCGCTGCTGCGGCTGGAGTTGATCGAGGATTCGGCGCTGCGCCAGCGTGCTGCCGATATTCTCGCGCAGCGCGATATCTTTACGCTGGGGGTGCGGGAGCTGATCGCCGCTTTCGAGAACGAGGGTGGATTGACCAGCGACCAGGCGGACCGGTTTGTCGCCGAGGCACTGGAGACCTTCCGTTGGCACCAGCATGCCACGGTGGATCGCACGACCTATGACGACCTGCATGCCGCCCACCGTCTGATTGCTGATGTAGTGTGTTTCCGTGGTCCGCATATCAATCACCTGACGCCGCGTACTCTGGACATTGATGAGGTTCAGCGCCGGATGCCCGCTGCCGGCATGTCGCCCAAGGCGGTGATCGAAGGGCCGCCGCGTCGCCAGTGCCCGATCCTGCTGCGCCAGACCAGCTTCAAGGCGCTGGAGGAACTGACCCATTTCCGTGGCGATGACATCGGCAAGCACACCGCACGTTTCGGCGAGATCGAGCAGCGTGGCGTAGCGCTGACCGCGCGTGGCCGCCAGCTCTATGATCAACTGCTCAATGAGGCGCGTCAGGCGGCCACTGGTGCGGACAATGAGGCTCATCAGGCGCAGTTGTCCGAGGTCTTCGAGGCCTTCCCGGATGACGACACCATCCTGCGCCGTGAAGGATTGGCTTATTTCGAATACCGTTATGCCCCAGGGCATGAAGGTGCCGAGGGTGGCCTGGAGGACCTGATCGATACTGGCAAGGTGATTGCCGAGCCGATCACCTACGAAGACTTTCTACCGGTCTCCGCGGCGGGCATCTTCCAGTCGAATCTGGGCGGTGAGGAAGGCTCCGTCGGCCAGGGCAATGCCAATCGTGAGGCTTTTGAAGCGGCTCTCGGCACACCGGTTATCGATGAGCTCAGGCTATACGCCGAGCGTGAGCAGGCATCCCGGGCCGCCCTGAAAACCAGGAAATAAGCTGCAAAATCGAGAAATAGCCGCCAGAAAGGTATGCTGGGCGACTGAGCTGTTCGGAATACAATCTTCAGAACTAGCCATTCGGAACATCGTCATTCGGAAGCCCAGCCCATGGATTGGCCTAGCCTGCTATCTCCTCTACCTGCAAGCATCAGTATTCTGCTGATTCTGCTTTCCTCTCTGACATCCATGATCAGCGCTTCCATGGGAGTTGGCGGAGGCACCCTGTTGATCATGACCATGGCTCAGGTGATGCCGGCATCGGCATTGATTCCGGTGCATGGCATGGTGCAGCTGGGCTCCAACGGTGGGCGCCTGGCCATGACGCTGCGCCATGTGGAGTGGAAAGCCCTGGCAAGTTTTGTCCCCGGGGCGATCATCGGAGCCCTGGTGGCCAGCTGGTTGCTGATTCGCTTGCCGGCAGGGGTACTGGAGCTGGCCATTGCGGGATTTGTCCTGTTTACCATCTGGGGGCCTGGGCTACCTCAGCGCGCGCTGGGTCATCTCGGCACACTGATTGCCGGTGCCGTGACGACACTGCTTTCCAGCATGGTGGGGGCCTCGGGGCCCATGGTGGCCTCATTCATCAAGCAACGTGGGGGTGGACGGCAGTCCACGGTGGCCACTTTTGCTGCCTGCATGACACTGCAGCACCTGAGCAAGGCCTTTGTCTTCGGTGTGGCAGGTTTTGTCTTCCGTGACTGGCTGGGGTTGATGGTGTTGATGGTCCTGTCTGGGGTAGTGGGTACCTGGCTGGGCCTGCGCTTGCTGTCGCGCCTGTCTGAGCAGCGCTTCGATCTTGCTTTCCGCTGGGTACTGACGGTGCTGGCTCTGCGCCTGGTGTGGTTAGGTGTCACCCGATTGACAAACTGAGAAAGTCTCTCACCTGTCATTTGTGGTACTTTTTTGCGGTTAAAAGGCGATAATTCCGAGGATTTCCCTCGCTTTGGCCTGTACAGATCGGCCAAGTGGGTCATAATGCTCTCAGAGCAAGCTGGAAATTCTGGGGAATGACAATGGTGTCCGCAAGGAGTACCGGGTGGCGCTCGGCCACCTCGCTGATGCTAGTGCTGGTTGCCAGCCTGATCCTGGGCCTGGCGTCAGGCACAGCGTGGGCCAATCCGCGATATGCCGGCATCGTGGTCGATGCCGAAACCAATGAAATTCTGTATGCCGAGAATGCAGATGAGCCTCGCTATCCTGCTTCTCTGACAAAGATGATGACGCTTTATATGTTGTTCGAGGCCTTGGAAAGTGGCTCCAAGACCATGACAACGCCCTTGGCAGTGTCGTCTCATGCGGCTTCCATGCCTGCCACCAAGTTGTGGCTGAAGGCAGGCCAGAGCATTCCGGTAGAGAAAGCCATTGAAGCCATGGTGGTGCGTTCGGCCAACGACGTCGCGGTGGTGGTGGGGGAATCCCTGGGGGGGACAGAATCCCAGTTTGCCAGCATGATGACCCGCAAGGCCCAGGAACTGGGCATGCGAAACACCACGTTCCGCAATGCCTCTGGACTGCCGGATGATGGTCAGAGGACGACGGCGCGAGACATGGCCATCCTGTCCATGCACCTGATTCGTGATTTTCCGCAGTACTACCACTATTTTGCGCTGACGGAATTCACCTGGAAGGGCACTCGACACACCGGGCATAACCGTCTGCTCAAGAACTATCCGGGTACTGATGGCCTCAAGACCGGTTTCATCCGTGCCTCGGGCTTTAATGTGGCGACATCATCCGTGCACAACGGTAAGCGCATGGTGGCGGTGGTCATGGGCGGATATACCGCTGCATCCCGTGATGAGCAGATGATGAGCGTGCTGGATCGTGGCTTCATGCGTGCCTCCTTGCTCAATGGCCGTGGTTTCCTTGCTGATACCGATTTCTCCGGTGGCGAGTTGATGGACCCTTCAAGCGGCTTCCAGCCAGCCACACGACCTTCGCGTCAGATCCAGGTCGCCAGTGTCTCGTCTACAGCGCCAGCAACTACCACATACAGCGCTTCCGCGACGAGACAAGCTCCCACAAGTACTGCGGTGCAGCCATCCCGTGTCGAGAGTGTGATTCAGCCGACGCCATCTACATCCAGTTATGCCGCAACGACGCCAAGCTATTCGTCTAGCGCCTCTTATGCGTCTGCATCCGGCTCTTCGTCGACCTATAGCTCATCGGCGCGCTATGCTCCCTCGTCGGGCTCTTCCACATCGAGCATGGGCGGGAGTTCAGGGAGCAGCGCAGCATCAGCAGACCCTTTGCGTCAGCTGATTGATCGCCCGAGTGTGGCGTCCACTTCCCCACCTGCTTCAACTTACTCGACCCCCACTGCCGGCCGTAGTGTTGCGGTAGCATCGACGGCTCCGGCAGCTTCGCAACCCCAACCCTCAGTACCGTCTCAGGGCGAGGGGGACTGGGGTGTGCAGGTCGGCGCCTTCAGCAATGCGGATCATGCCCGTGTGCAAGCTAGTGAAGCAGCGGAAAAGATCTCGTCCCAGATGGCAAATGCCCGGGTATCTGTGGCACGAGCCGACAGTACCGGTGTCTATCGCGCCCGGGTCGTGGATCTGCAGGAAAGTCAGGCGCGCAGCGCTTGTCAGAGTCTGCAGCAGCAGGGCATGGACTGCATGGTGGTGCAAGCCAGCTTGTAACCGCCCAGCACCGCTCTGTTGCATGTTCATGCGTTCAGGGCGGTGCATTGTCTAGTGTTCTCCAACGCCGATGCCTAGTGCATCGGCGTTGTTGTCTATTTCCACAACGTCCATATCAAGCATGACGTCTGTTTCCAGGAGGAAAAGCTGTGTCACCATCGCTCAAGGGCATTGCCTACATGTGTCTTGGGGTGTTGTGTCTGGCATTGGGGGACGCCGTGTCCAAATGGCTGGGGGCGAGTTATTCAACGATCCAGATCATCTTCTTTCGCACCCTGATTTCCTTGCCGCTGATCGCACTGTTGGCGTATTTCTCCGGAGGGCTGGGCAGGCTCCGCACCAGGCGCCCCAAGGTGCATCTGTTGCGTGGTTTGATCTATGCAGGGGCGATGGCCTGCTTCGTGACAGGGCTGACGATGCTGCCACTGGCGGAAGCGACGGCCATCGCTTTCGCAGCACCGTTGTTTGTCAGTCTGCTGTCGGTCCCTTTGCTGAATGAAAAGGTCCAGCCTTCGGTGATACTGGCTTCTCTGATTGGCTTTGTGGGGGTGCTGGTCGTCGTGAGGCCAGGTTTTTCGGGGGTATCTCTTGGAGCCCTGTTCGCCTTGGGAGCCGCCCTGTTCTACGCATTGATGATGATCACATCGCGCCGCTACGGGACGCGAGAGCATCTCTGGGCCATGGTCTTCTACATGGCCCTGGTGCCCTTTGTGCTTTCCAGCTTCATGCTGCCCTTTGTATGGCAGACGCCAATGGCGTGGCATTGGCCCGGCTTTCTGCTTTCAGGCACCTTGGGAGTGGGCGCCACCGTCTTTATCACTCTGGCCTTTCGCCATGCTCCTGCGGCCATTGCCGCTCCTTTCGATTACACCGCCATGTTATGGGCGGTGCTGCTGGGATGGGGCATCTGGGGTGAAGTGCCGGATATCTGGGTTCTGCTCGGCGGTACCCTGATCATCGGCAGTGGCCTGCTGATCGCCTATCAGGAAGGGCGCACTTCGCTGAAGAGACGACCTACGGTCTGAGACCGGCTGTAAGCTGTGAATTATAGCTTTGAGTTATAAGCTGTAAGCTTTAAGTAACCCCCGAACCCAGGCTTTTGTCTGTGATCCAGGGGGACTGGACGGCTCGTGACTCGATACTCGTGGCTATGGCTTACGGCCCACTCCTTCACCAGCACTTGAGTCGCGGCCTGAGGGTCGGGTTGCCCGCAGATGGCGGAGACAACGGCCATGCCATCGGCGCCGCTGGCGCGTACCTGAGCGGCATGTTCAGCCTTGAGACCGCCAATGGCCACATTGGGCAGGGGACTGGCACTCACCAGTCTTGCCAGCCCGGATAAGCCTAGTGGGGTGGCGTGGTCGCTCTTGGTAGAAGTAGCAAATACTGGGCCCAGCCCAAGGTAGTCCAATGCGGCGCGATCCAGCTTGTCCAGCTGGGTATGGTTCTGCACCGACAGGCCAATGATGGCCTGCTCCCCCAGCAGTCGGCGGGCTTCGCCGACATCCCCATCTCCCTGGCCCAGATGCACACCATCCACTTCTGCCGCCAGGGCAACCTCGACACGATCATTGATCACCAGGGGGACACCTGACCCGTCCAGCAATGTCTTGAGCCGCCGGGCGATAGCGATCAGCTCGGCGTCACTGGCATGCTTGTCACGCAGCTGTACCAAGGTGACGCCTCCACGCACGGCAGCCATCACGGTTTCTTCCAGTCCCTGAGTTGCACACAAGGCTGGGTCAGTCACCAGATAGATGGCGAGCTGTTCGGGGCGGAAGCGGCGTTCAGCAGACATGATCGATCTCCACGGGGGCGAGATGAGAGAAGGTGCTTTCGTTGAGGTTGTACAGGGCATCGAGGAAGGCGCTGGAAAAGCTGCCGGGGCCGTTGGCTGCAAGGCCTGCCTGGCGCCCGGCTTCTGCATAGCAGGCCAATGCAGCGATGGTGGCTTCGAAGGTGTCGCTGCCTCTGGAAATGAAGGCGGCGATCACTCCTGTCAGGCTGCAGCCTAGCGTGGTCACCCGTGGCATCAGTTCATGTCCCCCGGGAATACGAGCCAGCCGCTTGCCATCGGTCACCAGATCGACCTCCCCGGTGACGGCGACCACGGCCGATGTGGCGTTGGCCAAGGCAATGGCCGCCTGGAGAGCCTCATCAGTACCGGCAGTAGTGTCAACGCCGCGACCACTATCGGCCTGGTGTGCAAGCGCCATGATTTCCGAGGCATTGCCTCGAATGACGGTCGGCTTCAGGGCAAGTAGTTGCGCTGCGACATCGCGGCGATATCGGGTGGCACCAACCCCGACGGGGTCGAATACCCAAGGCTTGCCATGTTGCCGGGCACTACGTGCTGCCATGAGCATCGACTTGACCCAACTCGCCGAGAGCGTGCCGATATTGATGGTCACGGCATCGGCCAGAGCCGCAAATTCCGAGACTTCCTCTGGAGCATGAACCATGGCAGGCGATGCACCCAGCGCCAGCAGAATATTGGCCATGCTGTTCATGGCGACAAAGTTGGTCAGATTATGAACCAGCGGTGGGGTTTGGCGGAGTTCCTGCAGATGAACACCGAGAACGTCCGGTGAGAGTGTTGTGGTAGCCAAGCTGGGTGGCATGGTGTTGGATGGCATGGAAGAGCGGAATGACATCATTGCCTCCAGGCGGAGGCATGTGGAGACACGGCATCATGCCATGTCGACTCCCTCCGCCGGTATGATCCGGTTCAGGTTCAAAGGGTACGTCTCAGCCGTCCGACGATCCCACGGCGCCCCTGTCGAAGGCTTTCACTATCCTTGTTCCGCGCCATGCTGTAAAGCCAGCGTGGAACCCGCTGCGAGATGCATTGATGTGTGAGCCCTTATGGTGCGGGAGCAGCAGCACCGACGAAATGTTCGCGCCAGTAATCCAGGGCAAGGGAGGTGGTGGTCACCCTACGTCCGCTACCTGGAGCATGTACCATGGTGTCATCGCCCATGTAGATGCCCACGTGGCTGACTCCGGAACCCTTGCCTGTGGAGAAGAACAGCAGGTCTCCCGGCCGGGCAGAGTCGATGGGGGGAAGATTGTCATATTGAGACTGGGAGGTACGTGGCACCGAGATGCCAGCCCTGGAGTAAGCCATCTGGACCAGGCCGGAGCAGTCCATGCCGCGTTCATCGTTGCCGCCGTAGCGATACGGCGTGCCTATCGCGCTCCTGGCTTCCGTCAGTACCAGCGCGCGTTCCATGGACAAGCCCTGGGAGCCATCCTGAGTCGAGAGCTGAGGAGAAGAGCAGCCGGCCATGACCAACATCGTCAGTAGCCAGGGCAGGACGCGAACGAAGGGAAAAGGCGCAGGCACCATTGGCGCAATCCTTGCTGAGATGGATGCTGTACAAAGGTAGCCGGTTGGCGGTAGTGAGCCAAGCGCCAATATCCCGACTTCCTCATCGGAAGGAAATGCGCGTACCACTGGCCAGCATTTCATCCGGTGTCATGGGATGGCCTGGCACGCCGATCATTTCATCACCACACTGGTCGGCCCAGGTCAGTACGCCATGGGTCAGTCTTGTTTCGCCAAGGACTTCGCGGACTTCTCCTGTACCGAGAAAGGTGCGCGTCTCGCCATGTTCATCGCAAAGTTCAGACACGCCATTGGCATGGTGAAAGCGCACGGTACAGATACCATCCATGGACTCGACTTCGACAATGGGCGAAAAGCCATGAGATAGGGCGTGGACCAGCTCCTTGAGGGTAATCTGCCGGCCCAGGGTATCGCTGATATTGGACATGGTGAACTGCCTCATCAAGGGCAATGAAGGTTGCCTTTGTTCAGACTGGTCCAGGTCCGTGCATCTGGCAAACCCAATTTTGCATGGCGCCTGCTGAGAGGAGTGCCCCGCATATCCGCACAGCTGCCGCAACAGCCGAAAAAGGGGAGACGGATGTCTCCCCCTTGTCGTGACAGGGCTATTTGTAACAGGACGATGACGTTGCAGGTTACCTGGCCGTCTCGGGAGTCAATGCACAGCCGCTATTTTGTGGGCATCCTGCCTCTGGGTATCGAGGTTCAGTGCTTCGCGGCGAATTCGCCAGTCTTCGAGGGCCAGGTGCGCGCGGGCCTGTTGCGCTTGCTGCTGCAGGGTCTCGGAGGGGGACTGTGTCGCAGCGAGAGTGCCTTCGTCGGTCCAGTGATAGTAAGTCGGGTCAGCCAGGTTGGTGACGGCGCCATCGGTACTCACCAGCATGCCTATTCCTCCATCCTCCTTGTTGAAGGATAGTGCCATGGGCAGCGGTGAAGGCTGATACAGGTCCCTGCCTCCCCAGGGCACTTGGGCCTGAGATAGTGAATGGGCCCAGAGTGTCGGGAAGATATCCCGATGACTGGTCCATTGTTCGCGCTGAGGCTGGCCACCGTTACGGTATGGTTCGGGAATCCACATCAGGATCGGTACGCCGAATTGATCGAATAGGTTGTGGGTGTCCGGATACCGGATGATCGAGCGTGAATTATGGTCACCCGTTGCAGCGAACAGCGTATGGTCGAGCAGGCCATCCTGCTCAAGCTGGTCGAGGAAGCCCCCCATGGCATCGTTGGCATATTGGTATGTCTGCAGGATGGAGGTGCCCATGTCCGGCGAGACGGCCAACTCATCACCCAGCAGGGAAACATCCAGCGGGCCAGGCTGATAGCTGTCCGGAATATGGTAGGGGGGGTGATTGGTGATCGAAAGCATGGTCAGCATCACCTTCTCGCCTCGAGCATCTGCTTCCTTCAATAGCTGGTTGGCATAGCGGAACATCCACTCGTCATCGAGCCCCCAGGTGCCGCCTGTCGCTTTCGGGAAGCGCTCGCGGATGGCACTTTCGCCCAGTACCTCATCGAAGCCCTGGCGCTTCAGGGCATCTTCAAGGTTGCGCCACTGGGCCGGTCCCGAAGTCAGGAATACCGTGTGGTAGCCCGCCTGTCGATAAGGCAAGGCGACAGAGGTCGAGTAGGTGCGATAACCGTAACGGCTCTGGGTCAGGGGGCTGATAGGTGTATCCAGCAAAATGCCTTCCAGGCTGGGATGTGTGCCATTCTCCGCGGAGAGCGCATGCGGGAAGTAATCTGCCTTTTCCTCCAGCCAGGGGCGCAGCCGACCCAGCAGGTCGTTTTGCTGTGGGTCGTCGAAATCCATCGGGTGGCGTCCCCAGCTTTCCATCAGGCTGAGGACAACATGAGGTGGATGCTGTGCGGCGGCAGGATTGGGTATCGTCGTTTCGATCATCCGCGAGGCCAGCTCACTGTCGCTGGTGACATCGCTCCAGCCCAAGGCATGGGCCGCTTCCTGTGCAGAGGCATAGCCATAATGTTCAAGCCCTTCACCAGGATCGTCGCTGATGGTGGATACCTGACGCTCCTTCAGGGCCAGGTAAAGTGCCTGAGGACCACTGGGTACCAGGTCGTTGACGAAGGCGTTTGAGGACACAGACATGTGCATTTCACGCAGAGGGAAGGTGCCGAAACTGCCACGTCCCAATCCAGCGAGGGCTACCACGGCAGCGATGACCAGTATTGCCGAGGCTGGTGTGCTCAGCGTTCGTCTGGTCCGGTGGTGGCCGCGCTGCATCAGGGTGATCTGGATGCCGGTCATGAGGATCAGTGCAACGACCAGCGGGACAAGAGGATAGTCATTCCACACTGTTGCCAGTACGGCTTGAGTGTCGTCTTCGAATAGACCGAAGATCAGGGAATTGATTGGCCCCTGATAAAAACTGAAAAAGAAATGGTTGATCAGGGCCAGCAGATTGACCAGCAGCATGATCAGGACTGCCCATGGCAACCAGCCTCGACGCCAGGCGGCGATGGCAGGGCGCGGGAAGACCAGTAGCACAGTGGCAATCAGTAACCATGGCCCCAGCAGGGTGGCCATGAGCTTGGCATCGAAGCGTATGCCAATCCAAAAGGCTTGCAAGACTTCGGCCAGGGGGGCATTCAGTGGGTCAGGCGCATTCAGCCATAGCAATAGCCCGCGCATGACGGTCAGTGTCACAACGCCGGCCAGGCCCAGTCGCCATAACTGGCGATTCAGTTCGCGCCAGTGCTCCCAGCGCGAAATCTTCACGGTATCGTCACGCATATGTCATTCCGTCATGTTAATGCGGCGAATACTATAGCGGGCTAACAGTATGGTGACGATACAGAGAGGTCGTTAGTGGTGCTTCTGCCTGGTGTGTATCAGTGCTTGTGGGTTTCTTCCTGGTGGCCCTCTTCCTGATGCTGGGCATCAGCCAGACCGGCATGCAGCACTTCAGCGTTGTGCAGCATCATGCCTAGATAGTGGGAAGTGGGCCCACTTTCGGACAAGGCGCCGGTGTAGAGAGTGCCCGCAATAGGCAGGCCAGTCTCTTCTGACAGTTGCTGCATCAGGGCCGGACCCACCATGTTTTCCTGGAACAGCGCCGGGATATTGCGCTGCTTGATGATTTCGATCAGCTTGACCAGATCGGCGGCAGAGGGCTCTGCATCGGTGGAGAGTCCTACCGGCGACAGGAAGCCGATGCCATAGGCTCGCTGGAAGTGCCCAAAGGCATCGTGGTCAACGATGACATAGGTATCATGCGGTACGGCGTCGAGCAGCTCGTGGATATGAGCGTCCGTCGCCTTGATTTCCTTGATATAGGCATCAGCCTGGGCACGATAGTCCTGCTCATGCTCGGGATCGACGGCAATCAGGCCATCGCGGATATTGGCAGCGTAGATGGCTCCTGCACTTAGATCCAGCCAGGCATGTGGATCGAACTTGCCATGCTCATGGCCTGCATGTGCCTCGGACTCGGCGTGCTCCTCAGCATGCTCTTCGTGGCTGCTGTGGTGTTCTTCTTCATCGTGCCCGGCATGTCCTCCATGCTCCTGATGATCTGCGTGATCTGCGTGATCTGCGTGATCTGCGGCATGTTCCATGGAAAGGCCGCTGTAAGGCAGAGGTTTGGTACCTTCGCTTGCTGTCACCAGTTCGCCTTGATAGCCGCTGGAATCCAGCAGGCGATTCATCCAGCCTTCGAACTGCAGGCCGTTGAACACGACCAGGTCCGCTTCGGCCAGGGCGCGCGCATCGCTGGGGCTGGGCATGTAGACGTGCGAGTCACTATCCGGCCCCACCAGGGAGGTCACCTCCACGTGCTCTCCACCGACATTGCGAGCCATATCGGCCAGAATGCTGAAGCTGGTCACCACCTGAATCGGCTGGGCCTGCGCCAGTGAGGTAAACCCAAGAGTGACGAGGGCTACGGCGATGAGTCGAGACTTGGTACAGGGCAATGCAGATGGCAATGGCATGATGAGTGGCTCCTGTTGAGGCGATGGTGCGGGTGATGTCATTCGTTCATGTCGGCGCCAAGCGGCGTAGCCCGGCGGCGCCGGCGAGCAGACAGACTGTAGTGGCGGCCAAATATCGCCGAGAAAAGATAGGCCACACCGGCCAGCAGAATGATGGCGGGGCCGGATGGCAGGCTCAGGTGGTAGGACAGCAGGAGGCCTCCACTGCTGGATACCAGGGCAACCAGCACCGAGATCATGATCAGCCCTTCCAGGCGGGTACTCCAGAAGCGAGCGGTAGTGGCAGGCAGCATCATCAGGCCTACGGCCATCAAGGTGCCCAGAGTCTGAAACCCGGCGGTCAGGTTCAAGACCACCAGGCCGAGGAAAATGCTGTGGACCAGCCCGCCACGCACCCCTTGCCCACGCAGGAACAAGGGGTCCAGGCACTCCACCACCAAGGCCCGGAAAATTACGGCCAGGATGATGATGATCAGGCTGCTGATCAACGCGATCAACAGCAGCGCGGTACTGTCCACTGCCAGTATCGAGCCGAACAGCACGTGGGTCAGGTCGACACTGCTGCCGGCAAGCGAAACCAGCATGACACCACCCGCCAATGAGATGAGAAAGAAGCTGGCCATGGAGGCGTCTTCCCGGTGCCCTGTCATCTGCGAAACGCTACCGGCGAGCAGCGCCACCAGGATGCCGGACAGCATGCCACCCAGGCTCATGGCTGGTAGAGAGAAACCCGCCAGCAGAAAGCCCAGCGCCACGCCAGGCAAGATGGCATGGGACATGGCATCACCGATGAGGCTCATGCCGCGGAGCACAAGAAAGACGCCCAGGGGAGGTGCTGCCAGCGACAATGCCAGGCTGGCCACCAGGGCACGATTCATGAAGGCATAGTCGAAGGGAGCGATAAACCAGGCGTAGAGAGTTTCTAGCATTCAGTTGGTTCCTGGGAAGCTCAGAGGAAGCCGCGGAGGTCGCGATAGCTGGCCAATGGTATAGCGGTCGAGCAGTGCATCTGGCGTGGCCCAGCGGCCATGGCCTTCTGCCAGGATCAGCACATCGTCGGCCAGCTTGCTGAGGTGCACCATATCGTGCAGGACGATCAGAATGGTGGCGCCCTGTCTGGCCATGTCGCGCAGTACTTCCATCAATACGTCCACGGTGTCGGTATCGACGTTGGCGAATGGCTCATCAAGCAATAGCAGCTCCGCTTCCTGCATCAAGGTACGCCCGATCAGAGCACGCTGACGTTGTCCTCCGGACAGTTCTCCCAGAGGGCGATGCGCCAGGTGTGAAATGCCCAGGCGAGTCATGATTTCGCGGCCACGGCGATAGTGCGCACCACAGTACCCCTTGAAGGCACCATGGCTTGGCCAGGTGCCGGTCATGATCAACTCCTCGACACTCATCGGAAAGCTCAGGTCGAGAGCGAGCTGCTGGGGCAACCAGGCACGACGTACCGCAGGTACCTGGCATTCCACGGAACCTGATACAGGAGAAAGCGTGCCCATGATGGCCTGTATCAAGGTGCTCTTGCCGGCACCGTTGGCCCCGATCAGGGCGGTGATGGCAGCATCCTGGAAGGTCCCGTCGATATGTTCGAGTACTGTGCGCCCACCGCGGGCCAACTGGAGGTCCTTGAGTTGCAAGCGTGACATCAGTGCCACCACCCCGCAGACCAGGAGACCGCCAGCCACAGAGGTATCAGGGGAATCAGTGCATATATCAGCCGACGCCCCACCGATAAGGACATCAGCGAAAAGTGGCACGGCCCTTCTGGGCGGTGACGGTGGGACATGAGAAGAACTCCGAAACAGGGAAGGTCTGACAGAAAGGCTATAACATAACAAAAGTGTTGCCGGGATGCTAAGCCCGCGTCCATGCAGACTCGTACCACCATGGTGCTTACTGCAATCCATGGTATTTCCTGCAGCCATGGCGCTGCCCGCCAGTCACGATGCTTGCTACGAATAGGGGATTGCCTATGACAGCATGACGGGGAACTTTTTGCTGAACTGTTGATATAGAACCTGCACAAGCGCCGATTTCGAGATAAACTGAACTACTGATGCTTGGCGATTGAGGGGTGCATGCCAGGCGATGAATATCATATGGAGCTGTGTCATGTCATTGAAGGTGCGTCTGGCAGCGCTATTGGCCATGGGCCTGGGCTTTGGCCTGTTTATGTCGTCCAGTTGTATCGCTGGTGGCAATAGTGGTTTTTATATTGGTGCCGGTGCTGGACAGATGCAGGGCGATGATGATTTTGATGACGAAACAGGCCTCGGCAAGGTGTTTGCAGGCTACAACTTCGGTTGGCTGCCCTTCCTCGATATTGGCGCGGAATTGTCATACCTCAATAGTGGTGAACTCAACGGCAAGGTCGATGATACTCGCGCCACCCTGGAAATAGAGAGTTGGCAAGCCATGGGGATTGCAGGCCTCAGCTTCGGGCCGCTAGGAGTGTACGGCAAAGCAGGTTTCGCTGACTGGGAAGGTGAGCGCCGTGGGCATAATCTCGACCATGACTATTCCGGTACCGATCCGGTATACGGGCTGGGTGCGCGCATGCAGTTGTTCGACGTGACAGGCCGCCTTGAGGTCGAGCGCATCGATACCGATGACCTCGGCAATATCGATAGCATTACCGGAAGTGTCATCTACACCTTCTGATCCTGCTGCGCGGAAAGACTCCAGAAAGGGCCGATGCTTTGCATCGGCCCTTTTGCCATGTCGATTCCTTCACTGTGTGACGGCCCAGGCCATAAAAATACGCATCGTGTGAAAGTGTTAGCTAGATGAAAGTATTGGTCATATGAAAGTACTGGCCGTATGAAATTACTGGTCGTATGGAAGTACCATAGGCAACAACCGTGACAGCCTTGGCTGCCCTATTCAGCGTTTTCCAGATCCGGAGGCGACATGACGACCCCATACAACAAAGCGCTGAGTGCGCTGGACACCATGCATGCTGAAGACCCGCGCAGAGTAGAGGTAAATGGCCAGTCTCTACCGCTGGAGTTGTGGCACGCCGAGCGCATGAATGCCTGGCTCGAGCAGTTGGTGGAGGCGCCTGGCGAGTGTCTGATCCTGGCGGTGCGGGCTCAGCACCTCAAGCGTTGGGAGGTGCCCCGCAATCAATACCCGGAGGGGCGCATCGGTTATCTGACCTGGCGGCGCGACCAAGGTAAAAGGGCTGCCGAACTGGCTTCCGAAGCTTTGCTGGAAGCGGGCTACAGCACACAGGATGCAGAAGAGACCGCGCGCATGATTCGCAAGCAAGGGCTAGGACGTGATCCCGGCACTCAGGCAGTGGAAGACTGTGCTTGCCTGGTGTTTCTGGAAAACTACTTTGCCGACTTTTCCCACCAGGTTGATCATGATCACTTGATCCGCATCGTGCAGAAAACCTGGGCCAAGATGTCTCCCAAGGCCCATGAGCTGGCGTTGGCCTTGCCCATGGACGGAGACGCTCGCGCTCTGGTGGAAGAAGCTCTGGCGGGGTGACGGCTGGGGTTCAGCGTTTTAGCGCTAGCCAATGGCCACGATCGCTCGGGTGGGGAATGTCTTCCAGTTCTGCTCGATAGATGTGGGCTAGTTGCTGGGCGCGGAGTACTTCGTCCGGTCTTCCGGCAGCAATGCGCTGCCCGTCGTTCAAGAGCCAGATCCGGTCGGCGAAACTGCTTGCCAGGTTGAGATCATGAAGCACGCAGATCACGCTCAGATCGTACTGACGGGTCAGCCTTCGCAGCAGTCGCATCAGGCTTTGTTGCTGGCCGATATCCAGGGCGCTGGTGGGCTCATCGAGCAGCAGATAACGCGTCCCGAGCACCGGGCCATCGAGTTGTGCCAGGGCTCGGGCGATCATGACGCGCTGCAGTTCTCCTCCGGACAGTGTCAGCACGCTACGTTCGGCCAGGGACGTCAGGTCAAGTTCGTGCAACCAGGGCTGTGATACCTGCCCCTGGGCCCCGAGGGTGACCAGTTCCTCCACGCGCCAGGCGAAGATGGGACGATCTTTCTGGGCGACCACTGCGCGCCGAGCTGCGAGAGCCTTTGCCGGCCAATGGCTCAGGCATCGGCCATCGAGGTGGACACTGCCTTGGTCGGGGCAGTGGAATCCGGATAGCAACCCAAGCAGGGTGCTCTTGCCGGCACCATTGGGACCAATGATGACCAGCAACTCGCCAGTGTCGATGTGCGCATTGAATGGGGCCAGATACGGCGGCCCCTTAAGACCCGCTTCTTTCAAGGTCAGCATGCAGGCCGTTCCCGTAATACGAGCCAAAGGAAATAGGGGCCGCCAAGCAGACTGGTCAACAGCCCTACAGGAATTTCTGCCGGACTGGCCAGAGTGCGAGCCAGGCCATCGGCAATGATCAAGAGCAAAGCTCCACCCAGCATGGCTGCTGGCAGCAGGCGCTGATGACCTGGTCCGATCCACAGGCGCAAGGCGTGTGGCACCAACAGGCCGATGAAACCTATGATGCCGGCCAGGGCAACGCTGGCTCCCACACCCAATGCGGTTGCCAGGACGACCCGGCGACGCAGGCGTGCTGTATCGAGACCTGCGCCATGGGCAGTGAAGTCTCCCAGTTGCAGCAGATCGAGGTCGTTACGGCTACGCATCAGCCCCCATAATGCGATGAGAGCGCAGCACCACAGGCCGATGACTGAGGGCCAAAGCGCATTGGCCAGACTACCCATCCCCCACAGACTGAGCTGTCGGAGCTGCTGGTCGTTGGCCATAAAGGCCAGCACGCCACCGCCGGCACCTGCGAGCGTATTGATGGCAAGCCCCGCCAGCAACAGGGTCAACAGGGCGTTGCCGCCAGGGGCCCGGGCACCAATGGCAAAAATGACAAGACCTACCCCAAAAGCGCCAAGGAACCCCGCGACAAACTGGCCATAAAGACCAAGACTGCCTGTCGCGCCATCCAGCATCACGATCCATATCGCGACGGCAAGCCCTGCACCACTCGCCATACCGAGCAGGGTCGGATCAGCCAGAGGGTTGCGGAACAGGCCTTGCATGGCGGCACCACTTCCCGCCAGGAGTATGCCGATTCCCAGTCCCAGCAACAGGCGAGGAACACGCAGTTGCCACCAGATCTGCCAGGTGGTGGCGTTGGCATTTCCACTGAGCATGTCCCAGGACAGTCCCAGGGCTCCAGTACAGGCAGACCACAGCAAGGCAGCCATCAGGGCAATGACCAGGCCTGCCAGAAGGCCAGGACGCCAAGGGCTGGGAAGTGTGCTGGAGCAAGGCCGGGCTACATGATTCATGGTGCAGCCTGCATATTTTCGGTAGATACGTTCCTGGCAAGGGGACTCAGGGCATGATGCAGCTTGATCAGGGCCCGGGGTGTCCGTGGTCCCATTCCCATCAGCGCCACTTCATCCACCGCCACGAAGTGGTGTGACTGGCCTGCAGGTGTCATGGCCAGTCCCGGTAGCTGCCATAGTGCTTCATTTCCACCCAATGCATCGAGACCGTCATGCGACAGGATGACTACATCCGGAGCCGCACTGATCAATCCTTCTGCCGAGACGCTCTTGTAGCCCTGAAGAGTAGCGAAGGCATTGGTGGCACCCAGAGCATCGATGATGTCCTGGGCGATAGTATCCTGGCCGCCTACCATGGGTGTCATGCCACTGTGGTGGAGCATGAACATGATGCGCAGCCCCGTCAGGGGAGACAGGCTTCTGAGCTGCTCCTGATCGGCATCGAGTTCGGCAACCAGGGCATCTCCTTCGGCTTCGCGGTCCAGCGCCTGAGCGATCTCTTGCACCTTGGCATCCAGTTCGGCGAGACGAGGCTGTGACTGGAGAGTAATCAGCTCCACGCCACTGGCTTCGATTTGCGCCAACACTTCACTAGGGCCGGCAGAAGCGCTGGCGATGACGCGTTGTGGATGCAGGCTCAGTACGCTTTCCCCGGAGAGTCGACGTAGATAACCGATCGAAGGCAGCCTGGCCAGAGCAGGCGGGAAGGTGACGGTGTCATCTCGGCCGATGACGGTATCCGCCTCTCCCAGGCGTGCGACGATTTCGGCCACATCACCCCCGAGAACCAGTGTTGTGGGCGTAGTGCCTTCCTCTACACGAGCTGGCTCGAGTGCTGCCGCAGCCCCGCTGCTCAGTCCTCCACTCAGCACCAGGTATCCTGCCAGGACCAGATAACGAAGGGAGCGATAACGGAGCGAGCGGTAACCAAGCACAGCATCGCTCGCACACTGGTACAGATGGCCAAGGGCATGCTTTGACGTGAGCACTGTCATGGCCTCATGCCGCCGATTCACGGTGACTGAGGGTGTCCAGCAGGTTGCGCCAGGCAGTGGACTCAGGACTGCCTTCACGGCGTTCACTGAAAATCTGCAAGACCAGCTCACCATTGGCATCAAAAGCTTCAAGGCTGGTGGCGCCACCATCACGGTTTGGTTTGAACACGGCCCATGTCTGCGCAATGTTGGCATCATCAAGGTGCAGGGTGGCATCTTCGGCAAACAGGTTGAGCCAGCCACGTTTGCGTTCAGGAACAGGAATGCACCCGGTGCGAATCTGTACACAACCAGGACTGGCCACAAACAGCATCAGTGACTGAGCTGTTGCCGCCGCTCGTTCCAACAGATGTTCGATACTGTGCTTGGTCAGTGCGCGCGTGAAGTGCCCTTCCATGAGTGCATTGGCATCGCGACGGCTGAGCTTGTGACGGCGTAGCAGGCCGAAGAACTGGTGCACGTCAGTGAGTCCTGCCCACTCTTCTGCAAGCCCCTGCGGAGGACTGGTCGGGGAAGAGGTGGACTGTGGCAGCTGCTCCCCGGTGAAGCAAGGTGGATGATGGTTGCCTTCCTGCCATAAGGCTTGCCACGCCGAGGTTGAGTCGCCTTCCAGGCGGAAGGCCTTGTGCACGGCACGACCATGCTGGTCGAACACCTGCAGGCTCAGGCGCTCGCCATCGGGAAGTGAATCACGAATCAGGCAGCACCAGTGCCAATGAGCAAATATCAGGCGCAGGTCGAGGCCGCCGGGATCCAATAGCAGCCCAGCTTGACCGCCTCCGCTCAGGGAGGGGTATTCACCCTTCTGCTCGAGTACCGCGAGGGTTGAGCGTGTCAGTGCCTTGACCTGGCCCAGGGCATGCAGTCGGGCGGCGATGTCCTGAGGCGAATGAGGGAGCGTGATCACGTCCTGGCCAAGACGGGCTGCCTGGAGTTCGCCTTCACTGATATCCAGACGCCCGGCGATGCTGATGGCCGGTGTGTAGGGCGCTGTGTCGCGTATGGCATACAGTGCCTCGAGGATAGCGTTGCGTTTGTCGTCGCTCATGGAAGCCTCCTACCACTGATAGCTGATATTGGCGAGCAGACTGCGGCCTTCGCCGAGGCTGCCGTCCGGGCGGTACCATTCCTGGTCGGCCACGTTGGCCAGGCGCAGGGAGGTGGACAGGGCCGTTGTAGGCTGCCAGGCCAGTTGCAGGTCATTGAGGCCGTAACCCGGCAGGTGAGGCGTGTCATTGTTGCCATCGAAGTCCTGGGCAAAGCGTCCGCGCCAACCGACTGTCAGGTCACTGCGGGTAAAGTGCCAGTCGGCTCCCAAGGTGGCTTCGAGGGGCGTCTGATTCTCGAGTCCTTCGCCGCTGTCTCGATCCTTGCCTGAGACCTCCGAGAGCGCAGCAAAGGTATTCAGCGCGGGCAAATCCTGGGGCTGGTAACCCAGGCGCAGGTCGTAACCCCACAGGTGGGCACGGCTGACGTTCACTGCCTGGGTCGTACCTGCGAATAGATCGACAGAGGTGTCGATGAAGTCATCGGCGCGAGTATCGAAATAGCTGCCGCGCAGGGAAAAGTCGCCTTGTTGCCAGGAGAAGCCGCTTTCCCAGGTGTGACTGGTTTCCGGGTCCAGATCGGGGTTGGGGATCCAGTAGTTGTCGGGAACACAAAAGGCAGACCCTGCGCAGAATCCACTGAAATGGCGGTCAGTCGCGTAGAGCTCATTCAGGGTTGGAGCACGAAAGGCTTCTGCATAACCGGAATAGACAACCCATGCATCATTGGGACGCCAGGATAGGCGTATCTTGGGCGATACGTGGTCTTGATCACTGTCGCGATCCTCGTCGTCGGAGGCACGATAGTTGTCGTAGCGTAGTCCCAGGCCAAGGTCGAATTCACCGACCCCTCCTGCTTCGAGATAGCGACCTACCGTCAGGGTATCGTCGAGATAGAGCGCTGCTGTGTCGATGGTGGAATCCGGGAACCCGGTAGCGCCGCCGCCGGGGTCCTGTCTGGCATGTTCCAGTTCGGCACCGAATACCAGAGTCTGATTTAGCCAACCATGCTGGAAGCGTTGGTAGCCGTCGCTTTGCAGGCCATAACGGGTCAGTGTTCGTGAGGCCTCGTCGTCGATATCTTGACGGCTCAAGCTAAGCCGGGTTTCCAGCTGGGTATCACTGGATGGTGTCCACAGGTGGGCAAGCTGGACGTTATCGCTGGTGACCTTGCGGTCGACTTCAGGGCTGCTTGACGACACGTCCATCAGTTGTGGATTCGAAGGCTGGCGGCTGTCTTCAGCGTAGTGTTGCCAACTGGCTTCCAGGCGCTGGGCATTATCGAGTTGCCAACCGCCCTTGGCCAAGAGACTAGCGAGTTGGGCATCGTTGCTGGCATCGTCACCGCCGGCACGCCGGATATCACCAGAATCACGGTAGCCCAGGGCGAGCAGGCCATCCAGGTTGCCTGTTCCTGCATCACTGCGTCCGAACAGGGTGAGTTGAGCGCCGGTCTCGTGAGCTCCTGTGTCCCCGGAAACGGATAGACGAGCACCACTGCTTTCCCCAGGTGCCAGCAGATCATCGGCATCTACTGTCGTCAGGCTGACGACGCCGCCCATGGCATTACCACCATAAAGACTCGACAAGGCGCCTCGAGCAATCTGGACCTCCTTGATCAAAGCAGGGTCAAGGAAGGCATTACCAAGATGGCCGGTATCGATGTCCTGACGGATGCCATCCATGCGAATCAGCACGCCTTCGTTGTCAAAGCCACGCATGCTTAGAGTCTGGCCATTGCGGCGTCCACTGCCACTGACATGAACTCCAGGTTGCTGGGAGAGCACATCTTCCCAGCTTGAGGCTGTCGCGAGTACCGGGTCATCCCGGGTGATGATATCGATGATCATCGGCGTGCGGTGAATGTTGCCCGGCAAGCGCGTACCGGTCACGATAACAGTGTCCGTGTCCGCCTCTTCCTGTCTGGCCGTTGTGCTGTTGCTGCTCTTGGCAGAATGAGTGCCCGTTGCACTGAGAGGGGCAGTATTGCGATCGGCAGTATTACTACTGATGGCCTTGTTATTGGCAGTGCCTGTATCTTCAGCCTGCAGGTCAGGGGCGAAAAGTGCAGGGGTGAAAAGTGCCACAGCCAGCCAGCTGCCACTGTGCACGATCTTGTTCATCGTCATGTCTTCCGCAAGATGTCGGCTGGCTGAGGCAATGGCCCTGGCTGGCTGTGGATAAGAATATGAAGGTATCGTCCGGGGAAGCACCGCTGCATGCGGCGCTTCCCTAGCGCGTCAGAATCAGCTTGTTCTGGCGTGTACGTCGCAACTGATAGCGTTGCCCGTTATGGGTGATGATCAAGACGTTGCTTTCTCCCAGCAGGTCGGTACTGGATACCTCCCTGCTCTCGCTGTCTTTGGGGCATGCCGGGTCATGGTGGTGTGAGAGTCCGGTAATGCCCGGAAGAGAGGGAGAAGCGCACATGATCAGAACCTGCGTGATTGCCAATCTACAAATTGTAAAGATTAATGCTTTTGATAAGCATTCTCATAATATGGCATATATCACTCATATGACAACCTATCGAGCCCGGAGAGCCATGTCTGGCGATAATGTCTTAAACGCTGTTGTGACCGCCGCTGAGAGAGAACTTGACAGTACACCTGGATACGACCATATTGCAAATGACAATGATTATCATTGAATTTCTCTATGGGGACCCACATTGGTGATCTGAACATTGATGATCGGAATCATGGTCTGACTATCAGGAGGCTGTCATGTCCTATCGCATCAAGACCGCACTGCACGGTGCCAACCCTACACTTGAAATCTTTGACGTCAGTTCAGGATCCATGCGCATGGCATGGGAGTATCCGAATGTCGCCGATGACCCGGATACTGACCCGGAGCTTCTGACCATGCGACGTGAAGAGGCGATTCATGAACTGTTCCGGCGCCTGTTCCTGCTGACGACCGAGCAGTATCTCAAGGGGGAGTTGCCGGAAGAGAAGGACTCACACCGGTATGGGCGTCAGGCGCACTGATCGTTGCGTCGAACAGGGTCTGCCGAGGCGTAGCCACAGTTCACGTGAGGTGAGATTCATGACCACACTGAAGAGTGTCTCCATGCGTTCGGTCTCTGGCTCGCTGGGATCAAAATGACGGCATAACGATTCACGGCCCTCGCTGTGGTCGCCAAGCATGGCGAATAGTCGTTCGGGATCGAGAGCATGATCACGAGGCAATTGTTCGACCAGTTCGTTCAGGCGTTCCAGACGTGCCCAGGAGTCCGGCTTGGGATAGTCGTCCAGCCAG
Organism: Halomonas sp.; assembly: GCF_029263665.1. GTDB lineage: Bacteria > Pseudomonadota > Gammaproteobacteria > Pseudomonadales > Halomonadaceae > Halomonas. Next base: position 20,195 of record NZ_JAJUFQ010000018.1, on the reverse strand, counting down.
TGAGTGGCAGCATCGCTGATCAGGTGGTTGGTATGTGTCACGATGCCATCGCGTGGTTCCAGTCGTCCTGGAGATCCTGAGTGTACTTCACACCCCAGGCTATGCCCCTGACCATCGGCAATCAGGAAGTGAGCGGGTGCACACACACCGGCATTGACCACGGCTTCGGTAGCGCTGAAGGAGCGGCTTTCGAGAATCTTGCGCAATGCCACGTGGATAGGCAGTCCTTCGCCACAGGTGGCGGAACGAATCGCGTTGAGTGCCACGCCAATACCACACTCATTGAGCCCTATCTTGGCCACCATGCCGGCCTCTCCAATACTGATCAGGGCTGGAGTATCGTCTCCACGAATGCGCAGGGCGACCAGGTGCCTGCCCTGGTCTGCTCGCCAGTCCCAGTTCTGGGCTAGCCACTGGGCTTCCCGTTGCAGGATCGATACGGCTGAACAACCGCCGCTGGCTTTGGTCAGAGAAATCTCACTGCGACAGTTCAGGGTCAGGATATCCAGGAGTTCGCCGCCGATGCCCTGGGCGAGCCCTGCCATTTCCTCGAGAATTTCAGGAAAGCGTTTTTCGATCATGGGCAGGAAGCGTTCGGCATCGAGGCGGGCTTCGTGCCAATGCAATCCGACCATGTCGTGGAACATGCGGTCGTAGACATCGATGCTATCGATGATCGCCTGGCGGTGCAGGCGGGCATGGATGTGGCCAATGTCGAAGCGGCTGCCGGAGAGTTCTGTGACGTGCATTTGGGCCTCGCTGACGAACAACGTCGGGTGGCCTTGTCACTGTAGCAGCTTGGTGCTCGCAATGCGCCGGCTTGGCCGGCGCATTGAACGAGAGATCAGGACTTGCTGGTGGCGTTATAGACGTCTTCGTCCAGCTCACCTTCACTCTTGCCGACCAGTGTCGTCACCATCAGGTCTCCGGCGACATTGACGCTGGTGCGAGCCATGTCGAGGATGCGATCAATACCCGCTACCACGGCCAAGGCTTCCAGGGGCAGGCCGATCTGGGCCATGACGATGGACAGCATGATCAAGCCTGCCCCGGGTACTCCCGCCGTACCGATGGATGCCAGGGTACCGGTGACGATGATCATGCCGTAATCCGCCAAGCTCAGGTCGACGCCGATCAACTGAGCGATGAAGACTGCCACGACGCCTTGGTAGATCGCGGTACCATCCATGTTGATGGTGGCGCCTACCGGAAGCACGAAGCCTGCCACACCTTCAGAAATGCCCAGGTTCTTGGTGGCGCAGCGCAAGGACACTGGCAATGTGCCGGATGAAGATGCTGAGGAGTAGGCCACCACCAGGGCATCAAGAATGCCTTTCAGGTAGCGCATCGGATTGAGGCGGCCCAGCAACGCCAGCAGCCCGGAATAGACGACCAGCACGTGCACAACGCAGGCCAGGTAGACGACGCCAATGACCTTGACCAGCGGTAGCAGCACCTCGGCTCCATAGCTGCCGGCCACATTGGCGATCAGGCCGAATACACCAAAGGGCGCTATGGCCATCACCAGGCTGGTCAGCTTGACCATGGCATCGGCAAAGCTCTCGAACACTTTGAGTACAGGCTCACCTTTTTCGCCGATCAGGGTCAGGGAGATACCCAGACCGATGGCAAACACGATGATCTGCAGGATATTGCCGGTAGCCAGAGCATCGACAGGGTTCTGGGGAACAAGACCTACCAGAATCTCGATCAGGCTCGGAGCTTCCTGGGCATCTGCCGATGCTTTGTCGAAGCTGAGTTCAAGGCCGACACCGGGCTGGAACAGCCAGGAAGCGAACAGACCAATGGCGATGGCGAAGGCAGTGGTGATCAGGTACAGCGCAATGGTGCGTGCACCGATACGCCCCATTTTCTGGGGATCGCGCATGGCACCGATACCCACCACCAGAGTGGAGAATACCAGCGGCACAATCAGCATCTTGATGGCGCTGATGAAGATGTCGCCAAGCGGCTTGAAGACGCTGGCCTGTTCTCCCATCAGGCTGCCGACGAGGGTGCCCAGTATCAGGCCAGCAAGAATCTTCTGCCAGAGAGGAATGCGACGCCACAGACCGGGGCGGGCTGAGGAGGCGGGTTGAGGCATGTTCAGGCTCCAATGAGGGGCGATTGCCCGCAAGGTTCAAACAATGACCGCCGCCTGTCGACAAGGGACTGAAGGATGTTGGTCCCAGTATCTTCTCGGCAGGCGGTCGGTATAGGCGGGGCATTCTACAGAAAACGACGGAGTGTCACGTCCAAATATCCTTTTCCGTCTGGGGTTTCTTGGTGCCTTTGTCTGGTCCTGGATACGCTTGCCATTACCAGTGGAGGATGAGCGTAACCGGTTCTTGTTTAGCGCTATGTGTCGAGAGTGCGCTGCAGCAGCTCCTGAAAGGCTGCCCAGGAAGCCTGATCGGCACGCTCCTGATAGCTGTCGCTACCGAATACGCTGAAGGCGTGAGGGGCGCCCGAGTAGACCTGAATCTCATAAGGAACCTGAGCCGCTTCAAGCTCTTCGGACAATGCTGCGACCTGGTCCATGCGAATGGAAGTATCGGCTCCCCCATGGGCGATCAGGATCGGAGGGGTATCGGCGCTATAACTCTGGCCTTCCGGAGTGGCCAGGCTTCCGTGAAAGGAAGCGTATCCATGTACATCTTCGGCTTGCCCTGAGCGGGCCAGTTCCAGCACCACCGCACCACCGAAACAATAGCCCATGACCACAGTATTCTGGGCGGCCCCTGACTGGCGGGCCTGTGCCAGGCCTGCCAGGGTCAGCTTGCGCATGCGTTCACGATCTTCATACAAGGCCTCGGTTTCGGCTTTCTTTGCTGCGGTATCCACCGGACGATTACCGGTGCCATAAAGATCAACAGCGAAGGCGTCGTATCCTGCCTCGCTCAGCATGTCGGCACGCTTGCGCTCGTAGTCATCAAGGCCGTCCCAGTCGTGGATCACCAGCACGCTACCTTTGGCTTGGTCTCCAGCGCTGGCGAAGTAGCCTTGGAAATCTTCGCCGTCTACGGAATAGTCAATGGTTTCTCCTGCCCAGGCCCCGGGGGCCAGAGCGATACTGCATAGGAGAGAGGAGGACAGGCTCAAGCGAGATAACACGTTCATGGAAGCCTCCGGGGCATGTCCGGTGTCAACGATCAGTATCTGCACGGTATTGGCGATAGGTGAGAGCAGTAAGGGTGAAAGCAGTATAGAAGGACTGCCGAATAAACGTTGGTGGACGAACTTGTGTTTTGTCCATGTGCCTTCCAGATTGAAGGAGTACGTACAACCTCAGTACAACCACGAGTGAGATAACAATCATGAACAAGCGTGTACTGACAGCAGCGGTCGCTGCGACCACTCTGGCTATTGGCAGCATGGCATATGCCGAGGTCAAGATCGGCTTTCTGGGAGGCTTTACCGGGGGAATCGAAACCCTGACACCGCCCATCTTTGATGGAGCCGAACTGGCAATCACCCATGTCAACGCCCAAGGCGGCCTTCTGGATGGTCAGGATATAGTGATGCCGACAGGGGATACTACCTGTGGTGATGCTTCAGCCGCCTCCAATGCCGCTGACCGTATGGTCAATACTGAGCAGGTCACGGCCATTGTTGGTGCGCTATGCACAGGCGCCACCGTGGCAGCGGCCAACAATGTCGCGATTCCCGCCGGTGTCACCATGGTTTCGCCGGCTTCCACGGCCCCTGCAGTGACGACACTGGATGACAATGACCTGGTCTTCCGTACGGTGCCTTCCGATGCCTACCAGGGAGAGGTGCTGGCCAAGCTATTGCTGGAAAAAGGCATCGATGAAGTTGCGGTGACATACGTCAACAACGACTACGGGCGAGGCCTTGCCGGGGCTTTCAAGGAAGGCTTCGAGGCCGGAGGTGGCTCGGTACTGGAAAATCTCGCCCACGAAGACAATCGTGCCGATTATCGTAGTGAGCTGGGAGTGCTGTCTGCTACCGGGGCTCCCGTCCTTGTCGTGCTGGCCTATGCCGATACTTCGGGCCAGACCGTTCTGCGTCAGGCCTATGAAAGTGGCACCTTCACGCAGTATGTGGGTGGTGATGGCATGGTCGGCGACAGCCTGGTCAATGCCCTGGGTGCCGATGTGCTTGAAGGAATGATCGCAACCCGCCCTGGCAGTCCCGAGTTGCCTGGTACGGAGTTATTCCGGGAGCTGGCCGGTGAGGCGGAAATTGATCCGAGTGCCGTGTTTGCTGCCCAGGCCTACGATGCTGCCTTCCTGCTGGCACTGGCGATTGAAAAGAACGGCAGTGCGGATCGTGAAGGCGTGTCAGCAGCGTTGCGTGAAGTCGCTTCTCCTCCTGGCGAGGTCATACTCCCTGGTGAATGGGAAAAGGCCAAGCAACTGATAGCCGATGGTCAGGATATCAACTACGAAGGTGCTGGTGGCACTCAGGACTTCGATGACAACGGTGATGTTCCTGGTGTCGTGCAAGAGATGGCGGTAGAAGGCGGCACATTCACGGCTAAAGGTATCGTCGAGTAGTTCTCAGGTGTCACCCCTTCACGCCAATGCTCGTAACATCGGCGTAAAGAAGCCCCGGCCACTGAACTGAGTGGTCGGGGCCTATCATCAGTCGTGGTGCTTGACCTTCTCCGGCAGCAAGCCTTTGGGGGCGACACGTAACACCACGGTGATCAGCAGGCCAATGACAAAGACTCGGGCCTGAAGGGCACGGCTTTCCATGTTGCGTGGGATATCCCAGCCAAAGTGGGTATGGCCGAAGCTGGTTACCAGGTCCATGACATACAGGGCCAGTGGCTCTGACATGATCCAGATGATGTATACCGCCACGGCGCCAAAGATAGTGCCGAGATTGTTGCCCGGGCCGCCGAGAATCACCATCACCAGCACCAGGAATGTATGGTTCAAGGGCAGGTAGCCTTGAGGGTCGAAAAGGCCATTGAAGCTTCCCAGCGCTGCGCCGCCGAGCCCCATCAATATGCAACCAAGGACAAAGATCTCCAGGCGCCGGCGGTTGATGTCCTTGCCCATGGCCGCAGAAGACACTTCATTGTCACGGATCGCCCGGATCATGCGCCCCCAGGGCGCGTTATAGGCGCGTTGCAGGAGAACAAAGATGATCGCGATCATCACCGCCGTCACTGACAGATAGGCCGCTCGGGCCAGGGTGAAACCCAGCTCGCCAGGACCAGGGACTGGCCAGGGCAGGGGGGATACGGTGGCGGTGCCCCGGGTCAGCCAGTCGGAGTTCTTGAGAAAGGCCTTGATGATCTCGGCGATGCCAAGCGTCGCGATGGCTAGATAGTCGCTGCGCAGGCCAAGACAGATATGGCCAATGAGATAGCCGACACCTCCGGCCAGGGCGGCGCCAACGGCCCAGCCCAGCCATACTGGCATGCCGAAGCCGCCGATGAAGTCTGCCTGGCGCTGGATGTCGTCGGTGACGGCGCGAAATTGACTGATCACCACCATGTACAGAACCAGTGCCAGCACGATGGTGATGAAGGTTCGCAGCCAGTTTGGCAAGCCCAGCCGGTTCAGGCGGGAGGCTGCAATAACCGCCAGGCTGGCGGCGACCAGGTAGAGCAGTACTCTACCCAGTTCCCCCGGCAGGTCACTATCCCAGAAAGCATGATTGACGGGTACGGTGAAAAGCATGGTGGAAAAGCCGCCCAGAGCGACGAAACCCATGACACCAGCATTGAACTGGCCGGCATAGCCCCACTGGATGGTCAGGCCCAGGGCCAGGATGGCGTAGCAGCTGGCTTCCACCAGCATGCGCACGCTGTAGGGGGTTCCCATGCTCAGGAACACGGCTCCCACGGCAAGGGCAACCGCGGTCAACATGATCCATTCCCTGAGCGGGAAAGATCTGGGAGAGACGGCGACTTCGCGGCGATGGGGGTTATGTGCACTCATTAGATCACCTTACCCTTGAAGATGCCGGTGGGACGCCACACAAGAATGGCGACCAGAATGAAGAATGGCACCACAATCTTGTATTCAGTCCCGACGAAAGCCAGATTGCTGGGGAGTTCTAGCCAGGTTGGCAAGCTGTCGTGCACAGGTCTCAACAGGACATTCCAGTTGAACACGGCAAGCGCCTCGGCAAAGCCGACGACAAACCCGCCGGCAATGGCGCCGAAGGGCTGGCCGACCCCTCCCACGATGGCCGCAGCGAAGATCGGCAGCAGAATGTGGAAGCTCAGGTCAGGCTTGAAGGTCACATCCATGGCCAGCAAGGTTCCGGCGATGGTGGCCAGGCCGCCGACGATCATCCAGGTCACCGCCACAATGGTGTTGGTATTGATGCCTGATGATCGGGCCAGGTCTGGATTGTCGGACATGGCGCGCATGGCCTTGCCCAGCCTTGAACGAGACAGGAAGAGATGCAGTGCGGTGACGGCAATGACCGTCAGGACAAAGAGATAGATCTGGGGCTCGGTCAGTACCACTGGCATGCGCACTCCTTCAATGGGTACGGCGAAGCGGAAGATCTCTTTACGATCATCGACATACAGGCTCTGGGATCCCGTGCCGGTGAACAAGCGAATCAGGCCCTGCAGCATCAAGGTCACTCCCAGGGAAGCAATGACCATGACGATGGGCTTTACCCCATGGACGCGCATCGGCTTGTAGAAGGTCTTGTCGATCAGCACCGCGATCAACGCTGTGCTGATGATGGCCGGAGGCAGCATGACGATGGCCGTAGGCATGCCGACGGCGTTCCCTGCGGACGGAAACATCGAGGTGAGCAGCAATACGATGAAGGCGCCCAACGTCATCATGTCGGCATGAGCGAAGTGGGCAAAACGCATGATCCCGAACACTAGCGTGATGCCCACTGCACCGATGGCATAGATCGACCCAGTGACGCTGCCGGCAATCACCACATTGTTGATGAAGAACACGAACTCATTCACGCTGATATCTCCGCGCAACAAATGAAGCGGCATCAGCCACCGAGGAAGCTTCTGGCCACATCCGGGTCGGCCAGTAGTGCCTGGCCCGTATCAGTAAAGCGGTTCTGGCCTGCTGCCAGGACGAAGCCTTTGTCGGCAATGGTCAGGGCCTGCTTGGCATTCTGTTCCACCATCAGGATGCCGACGCCTGCAGCATTGATCTCTTTCACCCGCTCGAAGATCTCGTGCACGTACTTGGGCGAAAGTCCCGCGGTGGGCTCGTCGAGCAACAGCAGCTGTGGTTCAGCCATCAGTGCTCGCCCCATGGCAACCATCTGGCGTTGACCGCCTGACAGCTCGCCTGCGGGTTGCCGGCGCTTGTCTTTCAGTGGGGGGAAAAACTCGTAGATATTGCCGAGGTTGTGCTTGATGGAGCCTGGCTTGAGATAGGCTCCCATCTCCAGGTTTTCCTGCACGCTCAAGCTGGGAAAGACATTGTGTTCCTGGGGAACGAAACCCATGCCGAGTTTCACCAGGCGATTGGGAGGCTGGTTGTGGATAGGGGTACCACGCAGTCGGATTTCACCTTCGGTGACCTGGAGCAGGCCGAAGATGGCCTTGAGCATGGTGGATTTTCCAGCCCCATTGGGGCCGATAATGACGCCAACCTCATTGGCTTCAATGGAGATATCCACCCCATGCAGGATGTTCATGCCCCCATAGCCGCCATGCACGCCGCATGCTTCGAGTAGTGGCATCGCTCTGCGTCTCTAGGTTTACGGGATCATGGAAGGAAGGCAGGTACTGGCCTTGCATTCGATCCATGGAATCCGTGATGTTGTTGACGAATTGTTGTTATTGACAGGCGTCGCTTCTTTTCTTGTTACTTCTAATAAAGCAGTAATTGACTCAGGCTGCACCTGCGCCGAAATAGGCCTCGATGACGTCGGGGTTGCTCTGGATGTCTTCGATTGAGCCTTCGACCATCACTGTGCCTTGTGCCATGACGATCACGGGGTCACAGAGGCGGGCGATCATGTCCATGTCGTGTTCGATCACCAGGAAGGTGTAACCGAGTTCGCGGTTGAGTTTCTCGATGCTGGTCATCAAGTCGCCCAGCAGGGTGCGGTTGACCCCGGCGGCGATTTCATCGAGCAGCACGACCCTGGCATCGGTCATCATGGTGCGGCCGAGTTCGAGCAGCTTCTTCTGTCCCCCGGACAGATTGCCCGCCAATTCATTGCGCACATGCTTGAGGCCAATAAATTCAATCACTTCCTGCGCGCGCTGTTTGATCTCAGCTTCTTGCTTATAGACCTGACGTGGAGAAAACCAGGCCCTGGCCAAGGATTCGCCTGCCTGATGGGGCGGCACCATCATCAGGTTTTCCAAGGCAGTGAGGTTGGTGAATTCGTGGGCGATCTGAAAGGTGCGTAACAGGCCTTTGTGGAACAGCTCATTGGCAGGGTGGTTGGTGATGTCTTCGCCGTTGTAGATGACCTGCCCTGAATCCAGGGAGAGCGCTCCGGCGATGATATTGAATAGCGTCGTCTTTCCTGCACCGTTGGGGCCGATCAGTCCAGTGATGGAGCCTTGTTCCACCTGGAAGGAACAATCGTTGATGACCTTCAGGCCACCGAAGGCTTTATGGACATGACGAACATCGATGATGGTAGCCATGAGATGTCCTGCTGTTTTGATTTGTTGTTGTGGTATATCGCTGCAGTACTTCGTTGCAGTGTTCCGATACTCTTCACTTTGCGCCACAGCAGGTGCCATTGGCCAGAGAGCAAGCGTTTAGTCTGCGTTGGCGGGGCCATTTGTTTGGCCTGTATCTAGTTTGACCTGCCCTGGTCGCAGGATTCCTGATGGATGAACGCAACGAAGCCTGCGCCAAGGAGGGGCAGGCTTCGTAAGGCAAGGTCCTGGCTCTGTCTTGATGCTCGTCGGCTTTTCAGACAAAGCCTGAGCCTCGGTACTACATGACGCTGCCGCGGCGGCATGCCGTCCTCAAAGGCTATGTGGAGCCAGGGCACGATGATCGTCGGGCAGGCGTACAGTATCGCCAATGGACAGGTCGCCGATGCCTTGAGTGCGCTCCCCTGTACGTACCGAGATAAGCGCGACCACGTTGCCGATACTGACACTCACACCGTTTTCTTCGGTCCGGGCTTCGACACGTACACGCACCGAATAGCCATGATAGCGGCCAGCTACGATACTGCCGATGTGAGCCGTCGGATATTCGTCAGGCTTGTCGGCAAAGTATTTCTGGACACTATCAGCACCTGGGTCATCCCATTCGACGTGTTTATGCATTCATGTTTCTCCTTGTGTCTGAATCCATGATGTTTTAGCCAAGGGCGCCGTGAAGTCGTTTCACGAAATGGGCGGATGATGAAAGTAGCGAACATAGCTTAGGCCAGTCCTCCGTGGAAGAGGGGAGGGATACTTTCAGCATAGTCCGGCTCCACCATCGTGGAATTAAGCGTGGCCGGTTCATGGCGATGGTTTGATTCAGAAGCAGCTGACAGGCCTAAGGCTGATCAACCTGAGCGGTGCAAAGCTGCATAGGGGAAAGGCCGCTGCAGGTTCCTGCAGCGGCCTTGGGCTAGCTTACTTCTTGCTTGCACGCTTGCGTTCGTTTTCAGTCAGGAACTTCTTGCGCAGACGAATATGGTTGGGAGTAATCTCGACCAGTTCGTCGTCATCGAGGAACTCGATGGCCTGTTCCAGGGTAAAGCGAACCGGAGGCGTCAGGACAATGTTCTCATCGTTGCCGGAGGCACGCATGTTGTCGAGCTTCTTGCCCTTGGTCGGATTGACCACCATGTCGTTGGCGCGGTTGTTGATACCCACCAGCATGCCTTCGTAGACCTCTGTGCCGTGATCGATGATCAGCTTGCCACGATCCTGAAGAGCATACAGGGCATAGGCCAGCGCCTTGCCTGGCACCATGGATACCAGTACGCCATTGCGGCGCTCGATGGCGGCTTCAGGGCGCAGCGGACCGTAATGATCGAAGCGGCTGGTCAGGATGCCGGTTCCGGAAGTCAGAGTCAGGAACTGGCCACGGAAGCCGATCAGGCCACGTGCAGGGATGATGAAGTCGAGGCGTACACGTCCCTTGCCGTCAGGGTTCATGTTCTTGAGCTCGCCCTTGCGGTAGCCGAGCTCTTCCATGATCGACCCTTGATGTTGCTCCTCGCAGTCGATGATGACTTCTTCGTATGGCTCCTGCTTGACACCATCGATGTCGCGGATGATGACTTCAGGGCGGCCCACGGCCAGTTCGAAGCCTTCGCGGCGCATGGTTTCGATCAATACCGAGAGGTGCAGCTCGCCACGACCGGAAACGATGAACTTCTCCGGGGAGTCGCCCTGCTCGACGCGCAAGGCCACGTTGTGGATCAGTTCCTGGTCGAGGCGGTCCTTGATATTGCGGCTGGTGACGAACTTGCCGTCCTTGCCGGCAAATGGCGAGTCATTGACCTGGAAGGTCATGGACACGGTCGGCTCGTCAACGCTCAGGGGCGGCAGAGCTTCGACGGCAGCCGGGTCACAGATGGTGTCGGAAATCGCCAGTTCGTCGATACCGGTAATGCAGACGATGTCGCCGGCGGTAGCCTGCTGGGTCTGAACACGCTCCAGGCCCAGGTGAGTCATGACCTGGCCAACCTTGCCGCGGCGGGTCTGGCCTTCCTTGTTGATGACAACCACCTGCTGGTTGACCGAGATAGCACCACGAGTGATACGGCCAAGGCCGATGACGCCCACATAGCTGGAATAGTCCAGCGCCGAAACCTGCATCTGCAGGGGGCCATCCAGCTCGACCTTGGGCGGCTCGACGATATCGACGATGGCCTGGAACATTGGCGTCATGTCCTCGGCCAGCTCATCCGGCTCATTACCGGCGATACCGTTGAGGGCTGAGCAGTAGATGATCGGAAAATCGAGTTGTTCGTCGGTGGCGCCGAGGTTGTCGAACAGATCGAAGATCTGGTCGATGACCCAGTCCGGGCGAGCGCCAGGCCGGTCGATCTTGTTCACCACTACAATCGGCTTGAGGCCCTGATCGAAGGCTTTCTGAGTGACGAAGCGGGTCTGTGGCATGGGGCCGTCTACCGCATCTACCAGCAGAAGCACGGAATCGACCATGGACATGACGCGCTCGACTTCACCACCGAAGTCGGCGTGCCCAGGAGTATCCACGATGTTGATGTGATAGTCCTGGCCGTCCGGGGATGTCCAGCGGATCGCCGTGTTCTTGGCCAGGATAGTGATGCCACGCTCTTTTTCCTGGTCGTTGGAGTCCATGATGCGCTCTTGCCCCTCGGCCTTGCGGTCCAGGGTGCCGGACTGGCTGAGGAGTTTGTCGACCAGAGTGGTTTTGCCGTGGTCGACGTGAGCGATGATGGCAATGTTGCGAAGATTCTCGATCACGACGGGATCCTGCTGGGAAAATTGGGGCAGCATTATAAAGCCTGCTTGATGACGGCTACCAGCTTTGTTGGATCGATTCTCTGCTACCTACGTTGTATCCTTGCGCGTCTTTGGGAAAAACTCCCGCTGGGACAAGCTGTTCCAGCGACTATGTCTTTTTCATGTAAAGCGTTGAGCTTTCTTCGATACCTGGTTTTGGCGTCTGCAGGTACACCTGTTTGCCGCAGATGCACTGCGACTGTTCTCGCAGGACCACCTATCCGGTGGTTCCTTTGCGAAGCGAATCGCCTAAGCCAACGACAAAATGCGGGCCTAATTCGTCATGACCCCTGACAACCAACGATCTCCAGATGTATTACCTCTATTCGATGCGCTGATTCCGGTAGTAGCCACCATTGCATTGTTGATTCTTGCAGTGGCGTTGTTCGGAGCAGATGCCGCCTGGGGACCAGCTCAAGTGGTGCTGTTGATCGGCACCATGATCGCTGCCTGTTTTGGCCTCAAGAACGGGCACAGTTGGAAGAGTATTGAATCCGGCTTTGCCGATGGTATCTATGTTGCCATTCCCGCCATGCTCATCCTGTTGACCATCGGGGCCTTGATTGGCGTATGGATTCTCGCCGGTACCGTACCAGCCATGATCTATTATGGCCTGGAACTGGTGTCGCCCAGCTATTTCTATGCGTCGTGCTGCCTGTTATGTGCACTGGTGGCACTGTCCATTGGCAGCTCCTGGTCTGTGGCAGGCACTATCGGCCTCGGGCTGATCGGTATCGCCGAGGGCTTCGGCCTGTCGTTGCCGATCACCGCTGGTGCGATCATTTCCGGGGCCTATTTCGGTGACAAGATGTCACCGCTGTCCGATACCACCAATATTGCGCCAGCGGCGGTGGGTGCCGATCTGTTCGAGCATATTCGTCACATGAGCTGGACAACATTGCCGAGCCTGGGCCTGGCGTTGGTGGGCTTTGTGGTGCTCGGTCTTGATGGTTCTGCCGCCATGAGCACGCCGGAACAGATTGTGGTCATGCGTGAAGGCTTGGCTGCGCAGTTTGACCTGGGGCCGCAGCTATTGATTCCAGTGCTGGTCTTGCTGGGACTTTCCGTTGCGCGGATGCCGGCACTACCGGCCGTCTTCATCGGTGCCACCCTGGGCGTCATTTTTGCGCTGGTGTTCCAGCCTCATGCCGTGTTGACGCTGATAGGTGCCGATGCTGCCTCCACCACTGATCTGGTCAAGGGGGTGTGGACCGCGCTGTTTGATGGCTATGTCTCCCATTCCGGCAATGACAACATCGATGTGCTGCTGACCAAGGGCGGCATGAGCAGCATGCTGACCACGCTGTGGCTGGTCATTTCGGCCATGGCCTTTGGTGGGGTCATCGAGCGGCTTGGCATGCTTCAGCGCCTGGTGGCAGCGCTTGTGGCGGGTGCCAACAGTGCAGGGTCCTTGATCATTCGCTGTGTGCTGACCTGCTTTGCTTCCAATCTGGTGACGGGGGATCAGTATCTCTCCGTCACGCTGCCGGGGCGCATGTATCGTGCCGAGTTCCAGCGCCGCGGACTGAAGCCGGTCAATCTGTCTCGCGCTACGGAAGATGGGGGAACTATCACTTCTCCCCTGATTCCCTGGAACAGCTGTGGCGCTTATATGGCGGCCACCCTGGGGGTCGCTACCCTGAGCTATCTGCCATTCGCCTTCTTCAATCTGATCAATGTCGCCTTGGCCATTGGCTATGCCATGTTCGGCATCCGCATCACCCGGATAGAAGAAGATGAAACAGCGTCGACACCGGCAGTTCAGCCCTCTGAAGGTGAAGCCCGCTAAGGAACGGATATGGATATTGTCGTCATCGGTGCGGGGGTCACGGGAGTGACCACCGCCTACTGCCTGGCCAGGGATGGCCACGACGTCACCGTCATTGAACGCCTGCCCGAGCCTGGTCAGGAGACTAGTCGGGCCAATGCGGCCCAGCGTTCCTATGGCTATGTCTATCCTTGGGCGGATCCCGGCATGGTCCGTAAAGCCATGCTGTGGATGTGGACGCCCAAGGGGCCCTTCAAGCTAAAGCTGCCCCCCAATGCCCGGACGCTGAGCTTTCTGGCCCAGACATGGCGCCATGCCTATACGCCTGGGCTGTTTTCAGCCAATGAACGTTCCCTGATCCGGCTAGGAGGCTACAGCCGCGAGTGCTTTGCGGATATCGAGCGCCAGGTAGCGCTGGAGTTTGATGGTGGTCATGCAGGGCTGATCGACCTCGCCAGTGACGTGAAGACGGAGTCCACGTTGCGCGCATTGATGCCGTTGCTGGAAGAAATGGACGTCGATCATCGCTGGCTGGGGGTTGATGAGGTCTATGCGCATGAGCCTGGCCTGCGCCGAGGAGGCTCGGTACATGGCGGCTTGCGTATCAGTGGTGATGGCACGGGGGATTGCCACTTGTTCACCCAGACCCTGGCCGCACACTGCCGGGCCATGGGCGTGCGCTTCCTGTTTGATAACGAGGTGGTCGATGCCGAGTGTCGTCAGGGGAGAGTGGTCAATGTTTCCGTGTTGCCACGGGAGTCGGCCTCTGAGCGGGATGCATGGCCGAATTCAGAAGCGATGACCCTATCTGCAGATGCCTTTGTGGTTTGTGCCGGTTGTCAGTCCCGTACCCTGGGACGGCTGATAGGGCAGCGCATGCCGATCTATCCAGTCAAGGGGTACTCAATCACAGCGCCATTGAGTGATGAAGCCCTGGCGGATGATGTCATGGCGCCGCGATCTACGGTCATCGATGATCGCTTCAAGGTGGTGATCACCCGTCTTGGGCAGAGAGTCAGGGTGGCGGGTTTTGCAGAATTGGCTAACTTCGATCGATGCTTGCCGGCCTCTCGCATCGACACACTGAAAGAAGCCGTCGACATGCGCTTTCCTGGTGTCGCCTTGCTCGATCAGGCAACGCCGTGGGCAGGGTTTCGTCCCATGACACCAGACGGCCCACCAATACTTGGACGTGGCAAGTATGCCAATCTGTTGCTGAATACCGGACACGGTATCTTCGGCTGGACGTTCTCTGCGGCAAGCGCCGAGATCACGGCGGATCTGGTGGCGGGGCGGCCGCCTGCGATAGATATTGCCCCTTTTCGTCCCGAACGCTTTCTGCGTTGATTCACTGAATAGGCTCTGTGTTTCCTGAAGCTGTGGCTCTAGAGCAGGTTGTTGGATATACAGGCTGGGGTAAAGTCAGGCGTATTGCATGATGGTGCTTGCATGGCAAGCCTTGAGCCTGCTGATGAGATCTTGAAGAACACCCTTTTCCATGATCGGGTCGAAGCCGCCAAGGAGATCGAACCACTCTCGTTCTACGCCCAGAGCATGAGGAGTTCCCCCCTTTCGCCAGCGCCATGGGCACCAGCCCCATCGAGCCTGGCGAGGGGCAATGGCACTGTTCTTCTGGTCGCCGTCGGTGGCTGCCACCAAGCGTTTTCCCCAGTCCGGATCACATTCGGAAAAGCAGAATCCCAGCATGCGCCCACGGCTATAGGCGGCAGCCAGGTTGAGCCGCTGCCCCAGTGAATCTGAGTAACAGTGAATGATGCGACAGTTGTCCAGTTTCTCGTGAGGGATGTCTGGTCTCGAAAGCCGCCGATCAAGCACACCGTCGTCCACCACCAGGATTTCACTGTGGCCAGAATATAGAGAAGCTACCCTGGACGCCTGGCAGAGTAGATGATCGAGGGCATTTCCCGAGGATCTGGCATCGATGATCAGGCTGAAGTACACGACGACGCTCCATATAGGTAGGTCGCTGCCGTAGAGCAACATGAATACAACATGTAAGCAAGTGTATATTTGAGTTGCATTTAGTTCCAGTGGGAAAGTTAGCAGGCTTTGTGTAACGTCACACATATGTGTGCCTGCACGCTCCTCGGGATTCAGGACTCTTCGGCAGGGGTATGCCCCGATATGGTGCTTTTTGCCCTTTTATGCACCATGTTGGTGCTTTGATGGCAGAAATTTCATGGCCACAATACCCATAAGGCCCGGATTGAACCATCGTGGCGCACGAAGGAAAAATAAATAATTCATAAAATCAGTTGGTTGAAGTTTTTCTACCCTTGGTGGTGCAAATCTGGCACGCAGCCTGCATTGTGAATGACAAGTGAGATCGTGTCGCACAGGTGACCTTGGGCAGCCGCCCGGTAGCGTGCTACAACAGATCCGCTACTCCGAAAGAGTAGAGGAACCCCTGCTCTGGAAGCGGCAACCATGGCGTATGGCCGATCCGTCGGAACATTCGAGCTTGGCTTTGAATACTGTTTTCGAACCCAAGCTCTTGAACTCGGCTTCTTGAACCCGGCTTCTTGAACCCAGGCTTCTTGAACTGCGAGCACCTAACTACCTGAGCACCCAACTACGAGCCCTTGATTACGAGACAAGCTCAACTGGAGGACCGCATGTCAGAAAAGACACTTGCCCTGATTGAAGAACATGATGTGAAGTGGGTCGATCTGCGTTTTACCGATACCGGTGGTAAAGAGCAGCATGTCACTATTCCTGCCCGTGACGTGGACGAAGAGTTCTTCGAAAACGGTCAGATGTTCGATGGTTCCTCCATCTCTGGTTGGAAGGGCATCAATGAGTCCGACATGATTCTGCGCCCGGAAGATGGCACTGCCTATCTCGATCCGTTCACCGAAGACACTACTGTGGTGCTGGTCTGTGACATCATCGAACCGGCCACCATGCAAGGCTACGAGCGTGATCCGCGCTCCATTGCCAAGCGCGCCGAGGCCTATCTGCAATCTGCTGGCCTGGGTGACACCGCCTTCTTTGGCCCCGAGCCCGAGTTCTTCATCTTCGATGAAGTTCATTGGAAGGCCGACATCGAAGGCGCCATGTACAAGATTTCTTCCGGGGAAGGTGCCTGGTCGACTGATCGTGCCGTGGAAGGCGGCAACCTGGGGCATCGTCCGCGGGTCAAGGGCGGCTACTTCCCGGTTCCCCCGGTCGACAGCTTCCACGATATCCGTGGTGCCATGTGCAATACCCTGGAAGCCATCGGTCAGAAGGTCGAGGTTCACCACCATGAGGTGTCCAACGCTGGTCAGAACGAAATCGGTGTTGCCTTCAACACTCTGGTGAAGAAGGCCGACGAAGTGCAGGCGCTCAAGTACGTCGTGCACAACGTTGCCGATGCCTACGGCAAGACCGCGACTTTCATGCCCAAGCCGCTGGTGGGCGATAACGGCAGTGGTATGCACGTTCACCAGTCATTCTGGAAGGATGGGGTCAACCAGTTTGCTGGTGATCAGTATGCCGGCCTGTCAGAAATGGCGCTGTACTACATCGGCGGTATCATCAAGCACGCTCGTGCACTGAACGCCTTCACCAACGCGTCGACCAACTCCTACAAGCGTCTGGTGCCGGGCTTCGAAGCGCCGGTCATGCTGGCCTACAGTGCGCGTAATCGTTCTGCTTCCATTCGTATCCCGTACACTTCCAGCCCCAAGGCCAAGCGTGTCGAGGTGCGTTTCCCTGATCCGACAGCTAACCCCTATCTGTGTTTTGCAGCGTTGCTGATGGCGGGTATCGACGGTATCAAGAACAAGATTCATCCTGGCGATGCCATGGACAAGAACCTGTATGACCTGCCGCCGGAAGAAGGCAAGGCCATCCCGACCGTGGCCGAGAGCCTGGACCAGGCTCTGGAAGCTCTGGATGCTGACCGCGCTTTCCTCACCGAGGGTGGAGTGTTCACCGACGACATGATCGATGCCTACATCGAACTCAAGTCCCAGGACGTCGAACGCATTCGCATGGCGACCCACCCGGTCGAGTTCGACATGTACTACAGTTGCTAAAGACGGCTGTTAAAGACAGCGGTGGAAGCTGAACTGTCAGGCAGTAACCGGCCTCATCAGTGATGTCGAATCCATATGGAAGCGGGCTCCGCAATGCGGAGTCCGCTTTATTTTTGCCCGGCCTGGCTACGTTGCCTTACCACAAGACGGCACATTTGGGAGCGGTAATCATGGTGATGCACCATAGTGGTGCACTACCATGGTGCATAGAAGCGCCACTTTGGCACAGCCACGGCATTTTTGAGCTGGCCCAGTTCTTGCTAACTCTTTATAGACAGCTGCCATGAAGTGATATGCATCAAGCGGTTGTTGATGCACCGGCAGTAAAGATTGGATGTACAAGGTAGTGCATCCGGATGGGGAGAAAGGCGAGTGGCCGGCAAATGGTGTGCGCATGTTGCACAGGAGATTTGAAAGGCATGATTCAGGGCATCACTGAACATCTTTCCACAGCGGTGTTGTTGCTTGATGGTGGGCTTCGACTGACCTGGATGAATCCGGCCGCTGAATCATTGCTGGCCTTGAGCCTTAGTCGGCTTGATGGCCAGTACCTCCCTGATCTGCTGGCAGGAGAAGACGATATCGGTGAAGTATTGGCCAAGTCTCGGGACGCCTTGCACCCCTATACCCAGCGTGAAGCACGCTTATGTATCGCCGGAGGAGAGATCCTGACAGTGGATTATACCGTGACCCCTCTGTCTGCTGATCAACTGCTGCTGGAGATGCAGCCACTCGACCGGCTGCTGAGAATTTCCCGGGAAGAAGCTCTGCAGTCGCGTCAGGAAAGCATGAAGATTCTAGCCAGGGGGTTGGCCCACGAGGTCAAGAATCCACTTGGGGGGATTCGAGGGGCCGCACAACTGCTTGAACGAGATCTTGCTGATGCGCCGCAGCTCAAGGAGTTTACCCACATCATCATCGAAGAGGTTGATCGGCTGCGTGATCTGGTCGATTCGATGCTGGGACCCAACCGGATCAGGCATGATGAGCCTCTCAACGTACACAAGGTACTGGAGCGCGTACGCTCTCTGGTACTGGCCGAAGAGCCATCGGTAAATATCCAGCGGGATTATGACCCCAGCCTGCCGGAGCTGCATGGTGACGAGGCTCAACTGATTCAGGCTGTGCTCAATATTGCGCGTAATGCGGTCCAGGCCCTGACCGAATCGGGCACATCATCTCCAACGCTGATCATGCGAACCCGAGCCCGACGCCAGTTTACTCTTGGTGCCCAGCGTCACCGTCTGGTGTGCGAGTTGAGCTTGACCGACAACGGCCCCGGCATTCCCAGCGAACTGCATGAAACCCTTTTCTACCCCATGGTGTCTGGTCGTGCGGAAGGCAGTGGACTGGGACTGTCCATTGCCCAATCGATTCTGCACCAGCACCGTGGGCTGATCGAATGCGATTCCGAACCAGGACGCACTGAATTTCGACTGCTGATTCCACTGGAGAAGCGTCATGACTGATGCTGCACGCGTTGTGATCGTCGACGACGATCGTGCCATTCGCTGGGTGCTGGAGCGCGCCCTGGCTCAGCCCGACCTCAACGTCGAAACCATCGACCGTGCCGACCGGTTACTTGATCGGCTGCTGCAGGATCCCCCCGATGTGCTGGTGACGGACATTCGCATGCCTGGCATCGATGGTCTTGACCTGATGGCCAAGGTGCGCGAGATACATCCGGATCTTCCGGTCATCGTGATGACCGCTCACTCTGACCTGGATAGTGCCGTGGCCTCCTACCAGGGAGGTGCCTTCGAGTATCTGCCCAAGCCATTTGATGTGGATGAGGCCCTGGCTCTGGTGCGGCGTGCGGTGGCTCATGCACGTGAACGCCAACGTCCGGTCAGCGTACCCGAAGGGCTGGATGCCGAGATCATCGGCGAAGCACCGGCCATGCAGGAAGTCTTCCGCGCCATTGGCCGCCTGGCTCATTCCCATATCACTGTGCTGATCAATGGAGAGTCTGGTACCGGCAAGGAGCGTGTTGCCCGTGCCCTCCACCAGCATAGCCCGCGATCGGGACGTCCTTTCATCGCCTTGAACATGGCGGCGATTCCGAGAGACCTGATCGAGTCAGAGCTTTTCGGCCATGAGAAAGGCGCCTTTACCGGTGCCGGTGGCCAGCGCCAAGGGCGCTTCGAGCAGGCTGACGGCGGCACCCTGTTTCTCGATGAGATCGGCGACATGCCCGCGGAGACCCAGACTCGGTTGCTGCGTGTGCTGGCCGATGGCGAGTTTTACCGAGTGGGTGGTCACACACCAGTACGTGTCGATGTGAGAATCATCGCTGCCACTCACCAGAATCTGGAATCTCTGGTTACCGATGGGCGTTTTCGTGAAGATCTGTTCCACCGGCTCAATGTGATCCGTGTACACCTGCCAAGGTTGGCCCAGCGGCGCGAGGATATTCCTCGCCTGGCCCGTCATTTCCTGGCCGAGGCGGCACGAGAATTGTCCACTGACGTCAAGGTGCTGACCCCGGAAGCCGAAGCCCACCTGACGCGGGTCGACTGGCCCGGTAACGTACGACAACTGGAGAACACTTGCCGGTGGCTGACGGTGATGGCCTCTGGACGAGAGATTCTGGTCGAGGATCTGCCGCCAGAGCTGACCGAGGGCGATGGTAGTACCGTCTCCGGGGATTGGCGCGAGGCCTTTCGCAACTGGGCTGACCATGCCCTGGCCGCCGGCCATACTCACTTGCTTGAAGAGGCCGTGCCAGACTTCGAGAAGATCCTGATCGAAACGGCTCTCAAGCATACCGGCGGGCGTAAAGGGGAAGCAGCAGAGTTGCTGGGTTGGGGGCGCAATACCTTGACGCGAAAACTCAAGGTATTGCTGCCCTCGCTGGCGGAAGACTGAGCTACGAGCCATAAGCGATAAGCGAAGGAATCTTTACACGGTTCCGAGAAGCGTTTGGCATCATTGGCTTACGGCTTACGGCTTACGGCTTACGGCTTACGGCTTACGGCTTACGGCTTACGGCTTACGGCTT
>NZ_JAJUFQ010000050.1 GCF_029263665.1 Halomonas sp. | reverse complement strand
GTTCAGCTGCCTTCTGCTCCGCCAACAGGTCAGCTTCGATATCAGCTTGTTCGAGTCGTCGAGCGTAGGGGAGTGCCAGGAAGATGGCGAAGACGATGGCGATGAGTCCGCCACCGATCTTGCCTACGACCATCGTGATGATCATGTTGGGCTGGAAGGTGGCAGTAAATGCGATGTAGTCTCCCAGGGCAAAGGTTGCTGACACCATAAAGGCCAGCGTCAGGACCTTGTCTTTCGGTGGCATGTGTCGCACCAATTGGAACAGTGCTACGGCATTGGCTGTCGCGGCAAGGAAGCCGGCAATACCAGCTTCAGATATCCCAATACGACGTCCAATGGCCTGCAGAGGTTTGGCCAAGACTTTGCGGATGAGATAGACCAGTGGGAAGGCTCCGGCAAGCATCACCGCGATATTTCCGACGATTTCCAGAGCCCGAAGTGGATCGTCCGAATCCGCAGCAAATGGGGCCAGCGGCCATACGCCGAAGACGGTGGAAAACACACCGGTGAAGTGCTCGACAATTGACAGGGCCACTGCTGCGGTGGTGATGATCTGCAAGGCGCGACCGAAGATGAGGAAAGCGCCGATCATCTTCTGTGTGAAGAAGCGTAGCGCCAACGACAGAAGACCCATCACCACGGCCAGCGGTAGCAGGTTGAGTAGTACTTCGGTTATGGATAGATCAAATGGACGGGTGCCAGGTCCTGTGGCATCCAGTCCCTCACGAAGTGGCACACCGGTTTGGAGCAAGATCAGGGCCATGATGAGTGAGGCGAAAGGAATGGCAAGGAAGCCTGCCATGACACCCAGGGCAAGGTACTTGTGATCGCGCTGTTGCAAGGTCGATAACCCTACCGGGATACAGAAGGCAATGGTCGCGCCGGCGGTAATGCTCACGGTATACGCAAGAATCCATGCGCCGTGCCCGTCGGCTACCTCGTGGGCTAAGTGGTACGCGCCGAGGTCGCCGGGGATAAAGGTGCTGACTGCAATGGAGGCATCCGAATGCATCGCCGAGTATAAGGGTGCAACGACAGTATTGATGGCAGGCACCAAGACCGGCATCAGGGTCATAATGCCTGCGATGGGGATGAAGATGTGGCCCATCATCACGATGCCTTCTTTGAATTCAAGCCCCAACTGAGAGTTGGGTCGAATGATATGAGCTCCGGCTCCGATCAGGAGGGAGCCCATCATGATGTAGATAATGATTTCACCGAGAAGTTCCATGAAAAATATCTCCGTTGTGAGGTGAGGTCAGCAAAGGCCTGAGCGTGGTTGCTGACGAGGGTAGATAAACACGACCGCGGTCCCCCGGACTGAATGGTCGATTGCCCCAGAGTGTTCCTGAAACGCCTACGTGAAATGTAGGCGGCAAGGTTTTGATGAACTGCTCCAGAGCGCAGGAGCAGCTGGGCTGCCGTTCGGTGCAGGTACGATAGCGTGGTGCCGTGTCAATAAGTTCATATGTAGATCATTTATATGGCAGTCAACAATGCGGTGGCGCGTGCGGATAACCGAGGCAGAGCGTGCTTGATGGGGAATTATCGAAGCGCTCCCCGGCGCTGTTCTGCCACCGCAGGGCAACATAGTCATGGAGCTCGCTATCGAGAGTGCGAGCCAAGGCTATGGAATCTAAGAGCATCGCAGTCCTGCTTGACTAGTGAATACGTATACATGAGGCGGGACGATTTGATCGTCTCTTCGCAGAGGGTTCAAATTGTTGTGACAAATCCGGAGCGATTGCAGGAGGATGTTCCCGTCTATTGCCCGG
>NZ_JAJUFQ010000038.1 GCF_029263665.1 Halomonas sp. | reverse complement strand
CTGGTGGAAGCCTCGATTCATGACGACGTGGTGGCACAGCTCAAGACGCGCTTCGAGGCTCTGCGCTGCGATGTCGGCGAGCGGGATCCCGACTGCGGCCCGCTGATCAACGCCCGACAGCAGGACAAGGTGGTGGCGCTGATCGACGCTGCCGTAAAGGACGGCATCACTGTTGCGGCCAAGGGGCAATTGGCGGATGACGCTCCGCGAGAGGGACACTTCGTTGTGCCGCATTTGTTGACGGATGTTCCGGAAGGGCATGTGGTCAGTCGCGAGGAACTGTTTGGTCCCGTACTGGTGGTCCAGGCCTTTGCGGATGAAGCTGATGCCATTCGCCTGGCCAATGCGACGGATTTTGGTCTCTGTGCAGGTGTCTGGACCCGGGATGGTGGGCGTCAGTTGCGCCTGGCCAAGGCCATCCGCTGTGGGCAGGTATTCGTCAACAACTACGGCGCTGCCGGTGGTGTCGAATTGCCCTTTGGTGGTGTCGGCCGCTCAGGTCATGGGCGCGAGAAGGGCTTCGAAGGGCTCAGGAGCTATACCCGAATCAAGACAGTCGCGATTCGTCACGGCTGATGCCCTTGAGCTGGCCGCGGGATGGCTGCCAGAGACTTGTGGCAGTCATCGTCGTTTGACCTTCAGGCATTGAACCAGACTTTTCCAAGGAGAGATCATGCAGTCACAACGACATGTCGGTCTGATTGGTGTTGGCCTGATGGGCCACGGTATCGCCCAGAGCTTGTTGCGGGCTGGCCACCGGCTGAGTTTTCTGGAGCATCCCGGTAATCAACCTTGCGATGACCTGATGGCAGTGGGCGCCAGTGCCGAGAGTCGTCCATGCGATGTGGCCAGGGCGGCCGATGTGGTGATTCTATGTGTCACCGGAACGCCTCAGGTGGAAGCGGTGCTGTTCGATACCGGTGGCGTGCTTGAAGGCCTGCGTCCCGGGCAGGTCATCATCGACTGTTCCACGGCAATTCCGGCTTCCACCCAGGCAATTGCCCAACGTGTGGAAGCCGCAGGTGGCCGCTTCATGGATGCCGCCATGACACGTACGCCCAAGGAAGCGGCTGAAGGGAAATTGAACCTGATCGTGGGTGCCCCGGATGCACTGTTCGAGGAAGTGCGGCCTCTGCTGGAAAGCTTCTCTGAACACATCACGCATGGCGGCCCGGTCGGGTCAGGACATACGCTCAAGTTGCTGCACAACTTCGTATCTCTGGGCTTCACCAGTGTATTGGCTGAAGTCGTCGCGGCTTCCCGGCGGGCGGATATCGCTGACAACGTACTGCTCGACGTGCTGGGCAATGGTGGTGGCGGGGGCGTGGTGCTGGAGCGCATGCGGCCGTTCATCAGCGACAATGACCCATCGGGGTTTCGCTTCAGTCTGTCGAATACACTCAAGGATGTGGGTTATTACCAGCAGATGTCCGCGGATCTGGGAGCCTCGAAGGAAGTAGCCGATGCCATTGTCTCGCTCTATCAGCAGGTGGTGGATGCCGGGCATGGCGAGCGCCTGGTGCCGGAGCTGATTGCATTGCTGGCCGAGAAGACCTGATCATCGCCTGCCGACTTTTCGTGCCAAGCCTGTGCCTGCACGCCAGTCCCTGCTGCCCATTTCTTCTCCACCCCTTACCGTTCCATCTCTTGCCGCGTCATCCAGTCTGCTGTTCGCGGCAGCAAGGATGGCGCGGCACGCTGCCTTGGTCGATCAAGAATGCGCTATCAAGATCAGGGAGTATCAAGAATAGTTTGGGTCCTTCGCGTTTCTGGGGCGACCTTGGTCGAAAGTCATCCTGCATGGGAGCAGGATGAGGTTATCCTGCTCATTCGTGCATAACATGCTGATTTGTGTAGGTCGTCAGCGGGTGTCACTGGGCAGCGGATGGAGTTGTCGTGGACAGCATACTTGTCTATTGGCTGGATATGGCGGGAACCGTGGTCTTTTCCCTGTCGGGGGTACTGCTGGCATGCCGTTCGCGCATGGATCCCATTGGCATGCTGATACTGGCTGCCGTGACGGCAATTGGCGGTGGCACGGTCAGGGATCTGGTGCTGGGTGTCCGGCCGGTGTTCTGGATCACTGATCCGACCTATATCTGGGTGGTGCTGGCGACCGTCGTCGGTTCGCTGATTGGCTTTCGTTATATCCATCGTCTCGATCGCCGTATCCTGCCTGTAGCAGATGCCTTTGGCCTTGCCCTGTTTGTCGTGATCGGTGCCAACAAGGCGTTGTTGATGGGCATGCCGGGCGTCGTGGCAGTGTCCATGGGGCTGTTCACGGGGGTTGTCGGTGGTGTGATTCGTGACGTGCTTGCCCGGCGTGTGCCCATGGTGCTGTGTCGAGAGATCTACGCCACGGCAGCAATCGCAGGCGGCATGGTCTATGTGCTGTTGATCAACCTTGGCGTTGGCTCCCTGGCCATTGTGCTGTCGTTGGTGACGACCCTGGGCTTACGCCTGGCAGCGATCTACTGGAATCTGGCGTTGCCGCTGTTCGCCTGGGTGGTGATTGAGCCACAGCTTCCTCGGCAGTTGGAGACGGGAGAGGCAACAGAACCTGATATTGATGCAGCAGCGGCCAATGTCGTTCAAACATCGGCTCCTCCCGCTTCCCGTCCCAAGCTGAGAGTGAGAATGGTATCCCGCAGGAAAGCGCGCAGCCTGTGGCCGGATAATGATGAAGACACCTCCCGCTAGGGCATGTCCGACATAGGATCAGTCCAGGAGTCATGACAATGAAAATCAAGGGGCGGTCATCAGCCAGGCTCATCCTGCTTTTTACCCTGTGTTTCAGTGCTGTACAGGGGATGGCAGTTGCCGAGCAGGCAACGGGGCAAGCCAAGGTTACTGATGTTGCATCCACGCTGGCTGTCAGCGAAGCAACTGCGCCTCTGGACCCGCAGCTTCAGGCCAGCGGCAGTGCACAAAAGTCCTACGATTACGCACGAATTGCCGCTGAAATACGCCATGTCTAT
Source organism: Halomonas sp. (assembly GCF_029263665.1). GTDB lineage: Bacteria > Pseudomonadota > Gammaproteobacteria > Pseudomonadales > Halomonadaceae > Halomonas. Next base: position 15,130 of record NZ_JAJUFQ010000038.1, on the reverse strand, counting down.
GAAGACGATCTGGATCAGCTTTCCAAGGACAAGCAACGCCATTATGTCCAGCGCCTATGGCGTTTGGCCGGAGAGTCGCAGTATCTGCCGCTCAATCGCGAATATGGAGAGAGCCTGCTGGCAGATCTGGCCAGTGATGCGCAACTGGTGAAGGACCCTGCTCTTGTAGCACAGCGTAATCAGGAGCTGTACGAGGACTTTCCCACTGACTCTGCCAGGGATCGTCGGCGCAAGGAGATGTTTGCCCAGCGTACAGACATGATGCTGCCCCGGCGTTTGCTGTTCCGCCTGGCTCAGGCCCAGTACCACGATATTCTGCCGATGATTCCCGAAGAAACCCGCGAGTCGCTGAATGCTGCCGTCATGGCGGTGGACTGGCGTAGCTTCCTGACAGACCCCGAGGTGATATCGGTGTATGCCGCGCAGGTCGCCAATCAGGTGGCCTTCCTCTATCACCTTGGCCTGATGGACCTGCGTGAAGAGGTGTTGGGAGCCTTTCAGGAACAATACTCGCCGGAGCGTGTCGCCAAGCTCGATGAGGATGAGTACAGCAACTGGCTGTATGGACTCACCCACATCATCATTGCTCGCAGTCGTTACTATCAGCAGTTGGTCCCTGAAGATCAGGTCGAGTGGATACTGAAGGACTTCGAACGCGAAGCTCCGTCCCTGATCGGCCGAGCCAAGGAGGATATCCTGGCGGAAGTGGCGCTGTGTTTTCTACTCACTGGTAATGAAGATCACCCATTGGTCGAGCAGATCCGCGCACACCTTGCCGATGCCAGGGATCCGGTTTCCGGGATCATTCCTTCCACCACGGATGATGTCGATCTGGAGTTCGGTGAGCATCGTAATGTACTGGCGATCATGGTATTTGGCTGGGGGACTGAGCTAACGCCAGGGCCTGATCTGAGCAGGAGTGTGGATCTTTCTGCCTTTCACCCGTAACACTGGCGCGGGCTTGTAGCTGGTCAGCCAGGAGGCCTCGGATGTACTGGTACAGTTCGTCGAGCTCCTGGTGCATCTCCTGTTCCGCTTGAACATGATCAATGTAGTAAGCATGGCGTATGCCGTAGTAATGAATACCTTCGCTGGCGGTGTGAAAGCGGAACCCGGATTGTGCCAGCAGACGTGGCAGCCTGGGTTCCATCAATGCATAGATGTTGCGGCGATGGGTCAGGCCCGCCAGGGCGGAGCTGCTCAGGAACAGGCCAATCATGACCAAGGGAAAGGTGACCGCCCGCTTGCGGAAGGAAGGCGCGACGGCCAGCCGCGAGATTTCACAGATAGTCGTGCTGGGAAAGAGGCTTGGGTGGAGTTCTGGCCGGGTGAATTGCGGGCCGGCAACGTGGATCACCGGGATGTGGTTGTCCTGATCCGGGTGAGGGATGACAAGGCGCATGCAGCCAGCCAACTGTCCGCTTTCGCGGTGCTCGATCATGCAGTGCAGAGCGTGCTGATCAAACTCATCACTTTCCAGGCGTTTCTCTGGATCTTCCGGCAAGTTGCAGTGCATCTCGCCGAGATAGATTTGATGGCGCAATGCATAGACACGTTGTCGGTCATGATCACTTTCGGCTAGAGAACAGCGGAATTCCTTGGCAAAGCGTTTGCACAACTGCTCACCCTTGATGTGCCTCTCTTCGGCGCTCGTATGTTGTGACATGGATGGGGTGTCCCTGGTGTTTATTCGCTAGTTTTATAAATGTTGAACCTTACAATCGTAAGGCTGCTGTCTATTTATTTCCTGTTTTCATCCATCTCTGTGGTAATCCGCTTCCTGGGCGAGGCCTGAAGTGGCTGGCCGTAGCTTGACTGGCCGTAGTTTGACTGGCTGTAGCTTGACTGGTTAAAGCTTGACAGGGTCGAAACCGAAAGCCTCTTCCATGGGCACAGGTAGGCCGAGATGGAAGCCCTGTCCGTACTCGATTCCGTAGGAAGTCAGCAAGGGAATCAGTGCTTCATGATCGACGTACTCGGCAATGGCCTGTTTGCCGAATCCGGAGGCAATATCCGCCACTGCCTTGACGATCACTCGGCTGTCGGAACTGACCGCCAGGCTACGGATGAATGACCCATCGATCTTGATGTAGTCCACGGGTAACTGACCCAGGTAATGGAAACTCGAGAATCCGACACCAAAATCGTCCAGAGCGGTATGGCAGCCCAGGTCACGCATGCTCTGCAGTACGCCGCGTGCGGTAGAAAAGTCGGTAATCGCCGCGGTTTCCGTTACTTCCAGAATCAGATGGTGAGGATCGGCATCATATTCAGCGAGCTCGTCGGCGAGGAACTGATTGAGGCCTTCGTCATGCAGTGACTGCCCCGAAAGGTTGACCGCCAGGCTGATGCCTTTCAGGTGTGCCAGAGCCTGTACGCAGCGATGCAGCACCCAGCGATCGATGGCAATGATCTGGCCACTGTGCTCGGCAAGCGGAATGAAGCGTGAGGGGGGAATAAGGCGATCGCCATCGCGCATTCGCAACAGTACTTCATAGTGGCGGATGCTATGGCCCTTCATATGCACGATGGGTTGCACCATCAGTACGAAATCATCGTCGTCCAGCGCACGACGAATGCGCTCGGACCAGTAGACACGCTCATTGAGCTCGTCGCGGGCATTGGCCAGTGCTGACAGTAAATGCCAGCGTTGCAGCGGATTCTCCTTGGCCTTGTACATGGCCATGTCGGCGCTTGCCATCAGATCTGCAGGTGTCGTGCCGTGGGTAGGGAACTGCACAATGCCGATGCTGGCAGAGATACGATGGCGATGGCCTTCAGCCACAAAGCTCAAGCTGTCCAGCAGTTGATTGAGGTGCTTGGCGACACTGATGGTCTGGTCGCTGTCGACGCCTGTCAGCAGCAGAGCAAATTCATCGCCTCCAAGCCGGGCCACGGTACCACGATGGGTGTATTCCTGCTGCAGCAGTCGGGCAACCTCATGCAGCATGCGATCCCCTGCATGGTGACCACTCAGCTCGTTGACTTCCTTGAACTGGTCCAGGTCGAACAGCAGCACAGCGCCATGATGGCCCTGGGCCAGAGCCTTGTTGAGCGCTTCCTGAAAGAAGCGCCGGTTATACAGCTCCGTCAATGGATCACGTTCCGCCAACCAGGTCAGGCGGGCCTCGGCTGCCTTGCGCTCGGTGATATCCAGGCCGACAGAGATGCGTGCCTGGGAGTTTTCGTTGTCACGAGGGAAAGGGCTGTGATGCCAGATGATGGTATGGCATTCGCCACTGGGAATGACCAGTTCCCGCTCTTCATAACGCAGTCCAGTAATGTTGGAGGAGGGTTGTGCCTTGCCTTCATCAGGGAAGACGTCATCGAAGCGTCGGCCAAGCAGTGTTGAAGCGGGGGTCTGCAGTTTCTCTTCGAGGTGGGCATTGACCAGGTTGATACGTCCTTCATCATCCAGCGTCACGATGAAGACCTGAGCTGTGTCAATCAGGCTGCTGATGAAGTCGCGCTCTCGAGCCAGTTCGTTGACCCTCTGGGCCAGCTCGTCACCACGTATCTGGACTTCCTGCTGAAGAAGGTCAAGCTGGTTGGCCAGGGACAGGGTACTGTGCTCCAGGATATCGATTTCGTCAGGCAGCAGTTTGTTCTTGGGGGATAATGCCGCGCGTACCTGATCGAACCCGCCGCTGGCCAAAGGGGGGAGAACGGCCGCTATGCGCCGTAACCGGGCCATGGGATTGAGCAGTATGGCCAGCAGCAGCAACTCTGCTGATAGCCAGCCAAACAGGCTGGCCAGCATCAGCGTGCGGGTGTCGAGGCGGATGGCGTTGATCTGTGCCGTGACATCCGAGACCAGGAGAAAATAGGCGCTTGTTGCGTTGCTTGATGATGCGCGGGCTGGTTGAGGGAGGATGGGTATGGCGGATATTTCCAGTTCCCGGCCACTGTGGGTCAAGCGCCAAGGTGTGGTTTCCAGGTTCCGCAATGAAATCTTGGTGGCTGCCTGGTGCAGGATGGGCATGCTGACATCTTGATTGGTCACTGCGATTACCCAAGCGTTCCAGGAATCGATGTGCCTCTCGGGCTGTGCATCCACGGGGCCACGAGTATGATTGACGATCAGCGCGGTTTCGCTGCTCGATAATTCCTTGGCCTGGCGAGTGACATAAGCCAGGGAACTGGATATCACGAGACTGCCGACGCTGCCACCATCACCCAGTATGGGGACCGCTGCATAGTGGAAGCACTGTGGGGTACAGCGCAGTGTCGACAGCGGCCTTTCCTGGCCCATGACCTGGGCCGTCCAGGCACGAAAGTCCTTTTCATCCTCAAGGGTTGGCGCTCCCTGCTTGAACAACAGGTGGTTGGATGAATCGTAAACACGGATTTCCTCGATACCGGATTCCAGCTGCAGTGTAGGCCACTGTGACGACAGGGCTGCGTCTACTGCCAAGGCATCAGAGGCTTCCAGGGCCTGGCCAAGCTGGGGTGCGGCGGCGACGACACCGGCAAGTTGCTTCAGACTGGTTTCTGCCCGTGACAGGGCAAAGTGCAGTTCACGTCGATGTTGCTCTACCTGCTCCTGGCGGTCGCTATCGAGCTGCTTGTTCATGTTCGCCCAGGACAGATAAGTGATCAGGACTGCCAAGGCGACAAGGAGCAGACTGGACAGCATGACCACTCGCCAGGTCAGGCTGGGGCGAGGGCGCCGGGGAGCATCATGATCCTTGGCCATGTTCATCAGAACCTCAGCGACAGCTGCATCAGCCACATGTTCCAGATCTGTTCGGTCTGAGATGCGTCGGGGTTATCCTGTAGTGACAACCATCCCGTACCGTCAACGTGATGGTATTCACCTGACAACATCACATTGGGATGAGGTGTCCACTGCACGCCAAAGGTCAGGTCATCGGCATATTGAGAATAAGCCGGGCCGAGGCCTGCAGCCTCGTACTTGTGACCGTTGGGGTCGTTGCGGTTATGGACGAGCGTGTCGTAACGCACCAGCCATTGCCAGTCATCCAGAAAGCGACGGGTGTACTGCACGTACCAGCTTTCCCCTGTCTGGCTGATGTCATCGAAGGCATTGAAGCCACTCGTTTCTACTCTGCGCAGAGCATATTCGCCTGTCAGACTCCAGCGCTCTGCGTTGTACTGGGCGGAGAGAACCAATGGCTGAAAGGTGAATTCACCATCACCAGGAAAGTCGCCTGGAGATTCATACTTTTCGTGCACGGAGGCGGCGCTCACCGCCAGTACGATGCGTCCGCCGTCATGCTCGTAGCGAACCTGGCCAATGACCGAAAGGTCCCCTTCCAGAGAGCCTGGAAGGCCGTCCAGCCCAAGGCTACTTTCTGCGTCGTCGCCGGCCTGGGATCTGCCGACACCAAACTGGCTGTGCAGCAGTCCACCATTATCAAGGCGTGCTTCGTGGTATAGGCTCACACCATCGCCTGACATGGCGACGGAGCGTGTACGGTCAAAGTAGATGGACTGAGGAAGCAGAATGCTGGGGCGTGTGAAGGCCACGTCCCTGGTCTGGTTGTAGAAGCCGAGGGGATTCTTGAAACGACCAAGCTGGATGCCAAAGGTCTGGTCTGCGGTGGACAGCATCTGCCAGTCGATGATGCCGTAGTCGAGTGTCGGCGAGCCATCATCGTCTTTGCCTGCGCGGCGGCTCAGTGCCTGGGCGGCGATCAGCAGGTTCTTGGTTGGGCGCAAGGAAGCGTTGAAGCCGAGTTCCGTGTAATCCCAGCTGCCATTGCCATCGCTGCTGGAGCCATAGAAATTGTTGTGATCGGTAACGATATAGGCCTGGCTGAGGAAGCCATGCAACTGCAGCGAGTTCAAAGCATTGGTATCCGTTGCCATGGATGGCGAGACGCCAAGTGCAGAGATTGCTGCGGCGAGGATGCAGCCTGCGGCACTACTCCACATTGATGACTTGGACGCTTTCATCCAGGTACTCCCTGTTGATGTAACCAATAGCGCCTGGTGTGGATGACACCGCAGCCACCATTTGCCGCTGTGTACGGACACGGTGGGGCGCTTGACCTGTTCCGGAAAAGACCATGCGGTCCCAGGCCAGTTGTAGTTGATGTGGGTAAACGGACAGCCATTCCTTGGCAAACGCCGCATGAGTGGGTGAGTCATTGGGCAATACGAAGACCTGAGCTGCATTGCCATCTGGCCAGGTACGCTGGCGCATGGCAAACAGCGCGCGCAGTGTGTCACGGTCGAGCCGGCGTGAGGTGACGCCGGGATGGGCAATGACCAATATGTCCTGTCGCGAATTCACCTGGGCGACGGCGGGTGTGCTTCCGAGACAGGTTGCCAGATAGGCCAAGCCAGCGACGAAAAGTCCTTGCAAGGCTGCTCGCCGCAATAGATTGGGTCCTCCTCTCTCGGAGAGGCCGGATGTGTACTGCTTCCACATTTGCGCCAGGAGCGACGACTGCCAGGCCATAGTGACTCCACTTCTCCACTGAGCCGGGGCTTATGGGCCTTGCCCGGATAGGGAGAGGTTCCCTGCTGCAGAGTTGTTCTTGGTGGTTGCGTTGTTTTAGTGATTTAAAGATTAGTCTATACCACATCTTTACAAGGTAAATATCTAATAAAACGACATAATCTTCAAAAAAGACGGCGAAAAAATGGCTGACGCTGGCGAAAAGCCAGCGTCAGAGGGGGGAGCAGCGGGGATCAGGGGAGAGTGAAGCTGGCCTGGTTCAGCCACAAATGCGTAGCCACGCTGGCGGCATAGCCGAGTGCAATGACAGGTGTCCAGCGCAAGTGGCCCATGAAAGTGTAATAGCCACGAGCCTGCCCCATCAGGGCCACGCCGGCAGCAGAGCCAATGGATAGCAAACTGCCGCCAACACCCGCGGTGAGTGTGATCAGCAGCCAGTGGCCATGCGACATGTCGGGCTCCATGGTCAGCACGGCAAACATGACGGGAATGTTATCGATGACGGCCGACATGATGCCCAGGGCGATATTGGCCCAGGTTGCGTTCCACTGGGTATACATGACATCGGACAACAGCCCCAGATAGCCCATGAAGCCAAGTCCGCCGACGCACATGACAACACCATAGAAGAACAGCAAGGTGTCCCACTCGGCACGGGCGATACGATTGAAGACGTCGAAAGGCACGACGCTGCCCAACTGCTCCAGCTTCCGCCAGTCGCCTCGTTGAGTGTACTGGGTACGCTTGCGGTCCAGGGACCGTGGCAGGCTCTTGCGCAGGTAGTAACCAAAGAACTGCAGGTAACCGAGGCCGGTCATCATGCCCAGCACCGGTGGCAGATGCAGTAGAGTGTGGCAGGCAACGGCCGTGGCGACAGTCAGCAGGAACAGCAGAATGATGCGCCTTGCACCGCGCTTGAGTTCCACGGCCTCATCCAGGCTTTCAGGCGTGCGTTTGGGAATGAACAGCGTCATGGCCAGCGCCGGGACCAGGAAGTTGACCAATGATGGCACCAGCAGCTCGAAGAACTCCTGGAACTGGACCAGGCCCGCTTGCCATACCATCAATGTGGTGATGTCGCCGAAGGGGCTGAAGGCGCCGCCAGCATTGGCGGCAACGACGATATTGATGCAGGCCAGGTTGATGAACTTGCGGTCGCCCTCGGCCACCTTGGTGACCACGGCACACATCAGCAAGGCGGTCGTCAGGTTATCGGCGACAGGCGAGATGATGAATGCCAACCCGCCGGTCAGCCAGAACAGGCTGCGATAGCTGAAGCCTTTCTGCACCATCCAGGCGCGCAGCCCATCGAATACCTGGCGTTCATCCATGGCGTTGATGTAGGTCATGGCGACCAGCAGGAACAGCATCAACTCCGAGAATTCCAGCAAGGTGGCATGGAAGGCATGCTCCGCCTCATCCGGCAGGCCTGATTGCACATAGACCCAACCAATCAGTGCCCAGATGATGCCGGCAGCCACCAGGACCGGCTTGGACTTGCGCATGTGCAGTTTTTCTTCCGCCATGACCAAGCCATAGGCCACCACGAAAACGGCCACGGCAAGGAAGCCTGTCGTGGAGCCTGTCAGGTTCAGTTCACCGGTAACGGCATGACTGGCCCCACTGAACCCTAGCAATAGTAGCGCGGTAGCCATGAGGGCTGGCCATTGACAGGAATATGTCATCCTGAGGTCTGGACGTTCAGGTGTCGCGTTGTTGGTTATCATGACGACGAGTCCCGAGAGTAAGTGTATGGAAAAGGTGAGAAATCGAGATTGAGCCTAGCACAGGCTTTTGCGCCGCAATATGCGGCAAAAGGTGGGGGAGGACACCTGGCTCAATGTTCATCTGAAGGGCGCCGATGAGAGGTGTGAGGCGAAGGCAAAAGTGCAAAGCAAAGTACGCTGAATAAGGCAATACACCCATTGTGCGTCGCTCGGTCACGCCATTTGCCTGCTCAGAGGGCATGTTCTATGGCATTATGCGGGTTCGGGGGAGCAGGAACGTTCTCCTTCTCTCATGATCCAGCCAGGCGTTTGTCACATGTTTCTCGACGAATTTCACTGCTGTGTCGACGATCGCATTCTGATTTCGGCCGACCAGGCAAGCCGCTTTGCCAAGCGCATCGCGGGTGATTTCAACCCCATTCATACCCCGGGGGCACGGCGTTTTTGCGTACCTGGCGACCTGTTGTTCGCCCTGGTGCTATCGCGTTTCGGGTTGTCCCAGCATATGAGTTTTCGTTTCCTGGCCATGGTGGGAGCAGACCGCTCACTGACCTTTGCTTCAAGTGACGATGGTGTGATTCGCGTCTTCGATGACGAAGGCAAATGCTATCTCGAAGTGGTGCGTCGCGGTGAGACCACTCATGACGCCAGCGTGATCGAAGCCTTCACACGTTGCTATGTAGCATTCTCGGGCAAGAATTTTCCTCACTATCTCAAGCCGCTGATGCAGCAGCATGGCGTGATGTTCAATCCCAAGCGCCCGCTGGTGATCTACGACAGCATGGGCTTTTCGCTGGACAGGCTCGATGCATTGCAACCCGAGCTGCAGCTTCGCGACTCCGAGCTTGCCGTGCTTGGCAAACGGGGGGATGTCAGCCTGGAATTTGGCATCAAAGCCGACGGCGAGGCCATCGGTGTCGGTTCCAAGAAACTCGTGGTCAGTGGCTTGTGTGCCTATGATGCCGAGGCAATGGACGATATCGTCAGTGAGTTCTATCGCCTCAAGGCGGCTCACACGGCCTCTGCCTGAATCCTCGGGGCCAGGCTTGAGAACACTCAGATCAGCCCCTGGACCAGTGCGATGCCCAGGCACAACAGCACGACAGTCCAGGGTGGCAGGCGCCAGGCCACGAGCATGACGAACCCGATGACGACGATGGACAGGTCGCTCATGGAGGTCACGGCGGTTTTCCACACTGGGTCGTAGAGCGCCGCCCCCAACAGGCCGACGACTGCCGCATTGGCTCCATGCATGGCGGCCTGTAGACCGCGACGGGTACGGAGTTGTTGCCATAGTGGCAGCAACCCTATTACCAGCAGTGATCCCGGCAGGAAAATCGCGATCAGTGCCACCAGGCCGAGCAACAGACTACCATCTCCTGCCTCGGTGCCCAGGTAGGCCGCAAAGGTGAATAATGGCCCGGGCACTGCCTGTGCCGCACCATATCCCGCCAGAAAGGCATCCTGTGTCACCCAGCCTGGCCCGACTGTCTCGGTTTCCAACAGTGGCAGCACGACGTGGCCGCCGCCAAATACCAGAGCGCCGGCTCGGAAGGCCGCATCTGCCAGCCCCAGTCCCAGATGCTGACTCACCAGAGTCAGCAGCGGCAGCCCTGCCAATAGCACGACAAACAGGCTCAACGACAGGACCGGCAACCAGGATGGAAGCGGGACGCCAAACACCACCTGGAGGTCCTTGTCGGCAGAATCGCCACCTTGCTGCTCATTACGCCACAGCCCCCACCCGATCAGGGCACCACTCGCGATGGCAATGACCTGACCAAATACCGTTGCCCCAATGTGATCTGCCATGGCGATCAGTACGATGGCCAGGGCTGCAATGGAAGCCCGAATGGCATCGGGGCAAAGACTGCGCGCCATGCCCAGCACGGCCTGGGCCACGATCACCACTGCTACCAGCTTGAGGCCATGTATCAGCGACTCGCCAAGAGGCCCGCCCATGGCGGAAGCTCCGAGAGCAAACAGCATCATGGCCAAGGCGGAAGGTAGGGTGAAAGCCAACCAGGCGGCCAGTGCTCCCTTGAGCCCTCCGCGCATCAAGCCGATGGATAGCCCTACCTGGCTGCTTGTCGGCCCGGGAAGGAACTGACATAGCACTACCAGGTCGGCATAACTACTTTCACTCAACCATCCTCGGCGAGCGACGAAAGCTTGGCGAAAATAGCCCAGATGAGCCACGGGGCCACCGAAGGAGGTCAGCCCCAACAGCAGGAAGACGCGGAAAATTTCACGCGAGGATGAATACGAGGAAGAGGTCGTCATGTAGCGTCATCTGCTGGGGTTCATGGAATCGTTAGTTCATGGAGCTGTCATCCTGGCGCGTTCATATGACAAGGTCATGATCCCAATTCAGGCCACTGGCGCGTATCACTCGACGGGTGATGGCCTGGTCGAGGATGCCGTGCCCGTTTTCCACCAGTGTCAGCCAGTGTCGGGCTCGGGTGATGCCGGTGTAGACCAGTTCTCGGGTCAGGATGGGGTTGGGGGCATTCGGCAGAACCAGGGCAGTGTGCTCGAACTCCGAGCCTTGTGATTTATGCACGGTCATGGCGAAAACGGTTTCGACATCGCGCAGGCGGGCGGGCAGAACCCAGCGAATGCGGTCACTGCCATCCGTCGCCGGAAAGGCAACTCGGAGCGTAGTACCTCGGGCATGCTCCGGGTCAGGGAGGGCCAGGGTGATGCCGATATCGCCATTCATCAGGCCAAGGCCATAGTCATTACGCGTGATCAGGACAGGCCGGCCGGGATACCAGGTTTCCTCCGACACTTCGGCGGTCCAGCCCGGCAACCAGCCGCTGCGAGAAAGGGCTTGGCGAATCCGGGCATTGAGCCCTTCCACTCCCCATGGCCCCCGGCGCAATGCACACAGCAACTGGAAACTGCCATGGGCCTGGAGCACACGCCTGGCCCAGTCATCCCACACCTGATTGCTGTCACCGACATGAGCATCGCTATCCGTGGCCGGTGTTCCGGCTGCCTGATGTGCAGGGCGTGTCCGGACCATGACATCCAGATAATGACGATAGCCTTTTGCCGCACTACCTGCCTGGTGAACCGACCCCTCGACCACCAGTTGTTCAAGGCGTTTCCCCGTGGTTGCATCATCGGCGGACAGTGACAGACCGATCAGATCCGGGAAGCCTTGGTTGAGAATGTGCCGTGCGGCATCAGGGGTGCCGGCATTGACGGCCTTGGCCAGTTGTCCAATGCCGCTGGAAGCGTCAAAGCGATGACTGACACGCAGCATCATCACGACCTGGTCCAGGTTGAGGCCATCGGCATCGATGACATCATCCGGCAGGCTCTGGCCGGTAGCGGTGCGAAGCCAGGCAGCAGTTTCGGGGAGATAATGTCCGCCTTCGGCGCGGCGACACAAGTCGCCCAGCACGGCTCCGGCTTCCACTGAGGCCAACTGGTCCTTGTCGCCGAGCAGTACCAAGCGAGCCTGGTGCGGCAAGGCCTTGAGCAACGCTGCCATCATTTCCACATCGACCATGGAGGCTTCGTCCACCACCAGCATGTCGAGTGCCAGAGGCGACTGTGCGTTGTGCTGCAGGCGTCGAGTGTCCGGGCGTGAACCCAGTAGGCGGTGCAACGTGACGACCTCGCTGGGGATGGCATCCCGCAATCGCTGAGGGTCTTCGCTGAGGCCATCCAGCATCAGGTTTTCCACCTGGGCGGCAATGGAAGCATTGAGTCGGGCCGCTGCCTTGCCGGTAGGCGCTGCCAGGCGAATGCGCAGGGCTCGACCGGTTTGCTTGAGAGCATGGCTCTGCAGAAGAGCCAGCAGCTTGACGACCGTGGTGGTCTTGCCGGTACCGGGGCCGCCAGTGATGACGGCGAATGGCGAGCGGGCAGCGAGGGCACAGGCCTGGCGTTGCCAATCGATGTCTGTGGCGCGGGGGAACAGTGCATCCAGGGGCGCGGCAAAGTCATCAGGATTCGATGCTGCCGTGTCGAGACGGGCAGTGATGCTCTGACGAATATCCTGCTCATGCTGCCAGTAGCGGCGCAGGTACAGGCGTGTCGTGATGTCGGTGGCATGCCCGATGTGCTCTGCGACGAGTGGCGTCACTCCGTGGCCATGGCCGACCAGTTCCGGATGTGCCAGGGCTGCGGCCCATTCGTCCGGGCTCAGCCCGGCCAGTACTTGGCTTGGCAGTGGGGGCAGGTCCTCCAGCCCATCGCCCTCCGGTGGCAAGGACAGGGCCAAGTCAGGCACGTTCAATGTCTCGGCCAGGTCGAGGCACAGATGGCCCCGGCCCAGTTGATGGCTGGTGAGTGCCGCCGCCAGCAGCAGCAGCGGTGAGGCATCGGGACACTCCTGAACAAGGAACTCTGCAAACGTCCGGTCCAGTTCCTTGAGCCAGCCGCGTGTCACCCAGCGATCGAGCAGGGCAAGTAACGTGCCGCGATCGCTCAGGGCGGGGTGATGCTGGCTCATGAGCGATGTTCTCCTTTGGCTGTGGGCGTTTCGTTTATCGCTGAAGGCTCTTTTTTAGCTGAAGGCTCTTCATTGGCTGATGGCTCTTCATTGGCTGAAGGCTCTCCTCGAAACAGTTCATCCAATGCAGTGATGAAGGCCGGTGTTGGACATTCGGCGTGAACGCCGCGGCTGCTGGCGGTGATGCCACGCAGGAACACGTAGACGGCACCTCCAAGGTGCTGCTGACTATCGTAGCCGGGCAGTCGTGCAGTTAGCAGGCGATGCAAGGCCAGCAGGTAAAGGGCGTATTGGACATCGTAGCGCTTGCTCAGGACGGCATTGCGCATGGCATCGGCATGGTAGGCTGAGTCGTCATCGCCCAGGTAGTTCGACTTCCAGTCCACCACGTAGAAGCGCCCATGGTGCTCCACCACCAGATCAATGAACCCCTTGAGCATGCCGTTCAGGGTATCGGCTTCCAGGCGTGGTCGAGGGTGACCGGGCAACAGGTTGGCACTGACCAGGTCATCCAGGCGCCGGGTATCGACGTTGTGGCTGGCAAGCCAGAACTCCAGTTCGACCTGGTAGCCATGGATATCCTCCAGTGCCAGAGGGGGCGCCGTGGGAAGAGGCAGTGGGGTCGAGACAAGCTGGGTCAACCACTGGCACAGGGGAGAGGCCCAGTCTTCCCACCCGCGCAGGCGGGTGCGGCGCTGGATCATGTCGGTCAAGCGTTGCTCTTCGACGGCACAGGCAAATCCCTGTTCGCCGGCCCATTCGAGCAGGCCGTGCAGGAAAGTGCCTGCGGCGGGCCCGCGGGGAAAGCGGTGCAGGCTGGTGGCTGGAGAGGCTGCGGGGAGCATGGCGCTGCCCTTGTCATCCGGTTCGAAGGCCAGCTCGCGGACATTGGCTTCCAGTGCGGTGGTTGGCTCAGCATGTTTCCGGGACTCGTTGTCCTGTGGGATATCGCCAGTGGACTCGATCGCCTGGAACGCCGTATCGATGCTGTCGTCCAGCATCAAGCTGTGCTGAGCGGTGGAGGTAGAGCTACGCAAGCTGCCGAGCTGAAGGGCGGAATAGCTGGCAATCCACCAGTGCTCCCTGGCTGCCCGTCGCGGGGTGCGGGCAGGTTCAAGCACTACGTTGTCAGTGTCTGATGTGAGCCGGGTGGCATCGGCTTCCGGCAAGGCTGTCAGGGCAATGGAGGCTTCTCCGGCAGCCAGGCGTGACAGCATCGTCTCCAGATTGTCCGGCCCCAGGGCTTCGCCGCCACCCAGCAGATAACCGATGGCGCTGCGCTCGAGTTGTGGCAGCGGGGCCAGCCCGAGCCAGCAGGCATGGCGTGCCCGGGTCAAGGCCACGTACAGCTTGCGCAGATCCTCGGCCAGGCGTTCCCGGTCAGCGTGCTCGAGAATCTCGTCGCTGGCCTGCAGGGCCAGTCGCTTGTGCTGGCCGTCGTGCCACCACAATGGGACATCGGTCTTTTTCTGTTCCCTGAAACTGGCGATGAAGGGCAGGAACACCAGGGGATATTCCAGCCCCTTGGACTTGTGGATGGTCACGACCTGCACCAGGTCGGCATCGCTTTCCAGGCGTAAGCGGTGACGATCATCCCGCGCGGGGTCTGCCTGGCGGCCCTCGGCCAGGTAGCGGATCAGTGCATGCTCGCCATCCAGCTCCTGGCTGGCTTGTTGAAGCAACTCCCCTAAGTGCAGTAGATCGGTGAGATGGCGCTCGCCGCCATCCTGGTCGGCCAGCAGGCGTGCCGCGACATTGAAGTCGCCCAGCAGGCGACGCAACATCGGCAGGACCCCCTGACGCCGCCAACGCTGGCGATAGTCTCGGAACTGCAGAACTCGACGTTCCCAGGCCAGGTCATCCTGCTCCCGCGCACTGGACAATGCATCCAGCTCATCCAGGCGCAGTCCCAGGCTGGGGGTGGCCAATGCGGCGCGCAAGGCCATGCCATCGTCCGGATGGCTGACGGCACGCAACCAGGTTTCGATTTCCACGGCGGCTGGCGTCGCGAAGACACCGTCCTTGTCCGACAGGTAGACACTCTTTATTCCCCGCCGTGACAGGGCCTGGCGAATGGCGCGTGCCTCGCTGCCGTTATTGACCAGTACCGCCAGCTCGCCCGGTGTCAACGCCCGCAACTCAGCATGCTTGTCTGTTGGAGAGTCAGTTGTAGAAGAGTCGGTTGTGGAAGAGCTGAAGCCGGTACGTCCTTCGCGGGCGCCGACCAGCAGCCTGGCCATGTAGCTGGCACACGCTTCGGCCATGATCTTGCGATAACTGCCCTTGGATACGCTGTCTTCGCTGTCCTGATGCCACAGCGTCAGGGCAGACAATGGTGCGCCATTGTCGACCAGAGTTTCGTCGCGTCCATGGGCGGCCACGGGTACGAAGGGCAAGGGGTTATCGCTGCCTTGCCGGAACAGGAATGCACCACGGGAATAGTTTTCGGCCTGTGCGAAACAGTGGTTGACAGCGCTGACCATGGCCTGAGTAGAACGGAAGTTCCTG
>NZ_JAJUFQ010000002.1 GCF_029263665.1 Halomonas sp. | reverse complement strand
GCCCTGCGCCGAGTTTTAGGCTATACCTGCAGGTAAGCCCATCACGGACATCCGCTGTCATGACTACCGGTATCTATTTCGAAATTCAGGCCGATGACACGGAACGTGCACGAGACTTCTATTCCCGGTTATTCGGTTGGACCTTCACTCACGTTGACGGTCTACCACTGGCCTACTGGCGCATTGATGGCGACGGTATAACAGGAGGCTTGCTGCAGCGTCCTGCAGCCAGGCCTCCCGAGGCCTGTGGCACCAACGCCTTCACCTGCTCCTTCGAGGTCGAGGATATCAAGGCCAGCGCCGAGCTCATCGTCAGCCTGGGAGGACAGATAGCCCTACCAATTTTTCCGGTTCCAGAAACCTGCTGGCAGGGCTATTTCATCGATACCGAAGGCAATACCTTTGGTCTATTCCAAGTCGACGAACAGGCGGGGTGCCCCTAGGCTGACCTTCAGTTCGCGCCGCTTTCCTTTTCCGCCATGGCCTGCTGAATGAAAGCCATGACCTTTTGCTGCGCAGGGCGTTGAGCCAGGCCTTCACAATAGGCTTCGAACTCTGGACGCTTTTCCAGAGAACCAAACTGCATGCCCCAGCGCAGGTGAGAACCAACATAGACATCCGCTGCCGAGAAGTTATCGCCAGCAATGTAGCGCTTGCCCTTCACAGCGGAGACCAGGGCCTCTATTACGTGTTCATAGCAGCCATAGCCGAGGGCAACTTGCTGTTCCGGGGTGGGCTGAAACCCCGTGTTCTTGAGTGAAGCGGCCATTTCTACCGGCCCTGCGGAGAAAAACAGCCAGCGATAGTAGTCTCCCCGTTCGGCTGGGGGGGGTGCGAGTCCAGCTTCGGGAAAGGCGTCGGCCAGATAGGCACAAATAGCTGCCGCTTCGGTCACCACGACATCGCCATGGCGCAGCGCCGGTACCTTACCCATGGGATTGATGGCCAGGTATTCCGGCGATTTCATGGCATCACCGAATTCAATGATTTCCATGCTGTAGGGAGCGCCAACCTCTTCCAGCATCCAATGGACAATGCTGCTGCGTGACAAGGGGTTGGTATAGAAAACGAGCGGTTCTTGCATCGGGTTTCTCCTGCATGACTAGGTAATCACTCATGCAGCATAGTCCGGAATGCTGTCAGTTCTTGTCAGCAGTGTGAAGTGTCTTGCGCCAGGCAGCATGTAACGCTTGCCTGCGCCTAGGATAACGCTGTTCCAGTACCGTTGCGTGGGTCATTCGATCGACCCGGAAATGGCGAAAGGATTGCCTCAGCTCACACCAGGCAGCAACGATGCAGACAGACTCGAAGAAAGCAATGATAAAAGGCCAGATGGTCCTAGTCGTCGCGCGTTTCTCTGCATCGCGATAGATAATCGTGAGCTTGCGTTCCTCACGTATGGCACGGTGCAACACGCTCAGCTCTATTGTCTGGGGAGGCTTGGCAGCAGGCGCCACCAACATGGCAGAGTCTTCCAACTGATGGCGCAGTTCTCCCGGAAGCACCGCGGCAACCTTGGTCAGTACTTCACTGGCAGATACTGCCAATCGGTCGTCGCCACTTCGTCGGGCCACCCAGTCCAGTCCCAGGGCCAACGCTTCGATCTCACTGTTGGAAAACATCAGCGGGGGGAGCAGGAAACCCGGCTTGAGCACATAGCCCATGCCGGGTTCACCTTCGATATCGGCGCCCAGTACCTTGAGCTCGGCAATATCACGATACAGCGTCCGTAACGAGACACCCAATTCTTCGGCCAAGGCCTGCCCACTCACCGGATAACGATGGCGGCGCAGTGTCTGCATCAGGACAAACAAGCGAGTGGTGCGAGACATTCAAGCACCATCGATGATGGCTGCCAGAAGACGCTCGGGCGTGATCTGCTTGAGGCAGTTGGTATGGCCCAGAGGGCAGTTGCGCTCGAAACAAGGGGAGCACTCCAGTGCCAGATAGTGCACTTGGGCATTATCCGTCAAAGGAGGCGTATAGGATGGGCTGGAGGATCCATAGATGGCCTGAATCCGGGTGCCTACGGCTGCCGCCACATGCATCAGACCAGAATCATTGGTGACGACTTGCTGGCAATCGCCGAGCAGGTCCACTGCATCTTCCAGACGCGTTTCCCCACACAGGTTATAGGCGTGCTCAAGGCCGGAGACAATTTCCTCGCCTGCTGGCTTGTCCTTTGGGCCGCCGAAGACGCGAATCTCAAAGCCGCGTTCGACCAGGGCCGCTGCCAGTTGATGGAAATACGCCAGAGGCCACTGTTTGGCAGGGCCATATTCCGCTCCTGGCATCATGCCAATGGCTGGACGTTCACCAAGCCCATGGCTGGCCAGCAGACGGGCAAGGTTCTGCTCATCGTGCCGCAGGCTGGGTTGCGGAATGAAGAAACCGCCGAGCCTGGCCTGGACGTCGGGCAACCCAAGCGAGACGAAACGCTTCACGGTCTGGTCAAGCACCGTCCTGTCCAGGATACGGCGCTCGTTGAGCAGCACATAGCGCTGCTCGCCGGTAAAGCCCACCCGATGAGGCACCCTGGCCAGGAACGGCACCAGGGCAGATTTCCAGGAACGCGGCAGTACCACAGCCTGATCGAAACGCCCACGCAGCCCTCTGGCCAGTGCCCGACGGGAAGAAAAGCCGAACTGACCGTGCCCCACCGGCAACTCGACCACTTCGTCAACTTCCGGCATACGCTCGATGATAGGCCGAGACCAGGCAGGAGCTACCACGGCAAGATAGCCAGCCCCCTGACCCTTGAGCGTCTTGAACAGGCTCTGGGCCATGACCATGTCACCCACCCAGCTGGGGCCAATCACCAACATGCGCTGACCAGCAAGACGTTCTTTCTGAAGCTTGCTGACTTCAGCCATGGCTGCCTCAGGCATTCAACCACTCCAGGTACTCTCGCACCCCTTGAGCCACGGTGCGGAATTCCTCGTCGTAGCCAACTTCACGCAAGCGGGAAATATCCGCCCGGGTGTAGCTCTGATAGCGCCCCTTGAGTTCATCGGGGAAGTCGATGTAGTCGATCTTGCCTGTGCCGTAATAGTCGATCACAGCCTCGCCAATGGCCTTGAACGGCTCGGCACGGCCAGTTCCCAGATTATAGATACCGCGAGCCTGGGGGTTATCAAGGAACCACAGGTTGACCTTGACGACGTCTCCCACGTAGACGAAGTCACGGCTCTGCATGCCCGCTTCATAGCCGTCGTAAGCGCCGAACAGGCGCAGATTGTCACCTGCCCGCACCTGGGTATGGTTATGGAAGGCCACGCTGGCCATCTTGCCCTTGTGCTGCTCACGGGGGCCATAGACGTTGAAGTAACGGAACCCCGCCACCTGAGTCGTCAGCTTGCCCTCCAGAGAGCGTACATACTGGTCGAACAACAGCTTGGAATAGCCATAGACATTGAGCGGCTTCTCATGCTCGGGAGATTCGACGAACACTTCACTACCGCCATAGGTCGCTGCCGATGACGCATACAGGAATGGAATGCCTTCCTGCTCGCAGAAGTGCAACAGCTCCTTGGAATAGGTGAAGTTGTTCTCGAGCATGAACTTGCCATCCCACTCGGTGGTATCCGAGCAGGCGCCTTCATGGAAGATCGCCTCGATGGGTGGCAACTGGTTGAGTTCACCTCGCATGTGGGCCTTGACCCGAGCCAGGAACTCATCCTTGTCCATGTAATCGCCCAGCGTCAGATCCGCCAGGTTGATGAACTTGGTGCCATCACTCAGGTCATCCACCACCAGCACATCGGTACGGCCGCGCTCATTGAGCGCCTTGACCAGATTCGAGCCGATGAAGCCGGCTCCGCCTGTAACTACGATCATGGGAATCCCCTTTACTTTGGCAGCAGCGTGAAGCCTGCGCCTATAACCTAATTGCCACTGATTGTATACTTGACGGCTTGTGAATTCATGGCCAACGGTGCTCATCCAATGACTCATTCAGCAACCCAGTCGACGACGTCATCGACATCTCCGTCGACACCCGACGTGACAACCTTCCAGGGCCTGATCCTCGCTCTGCAACAGTACTGGGCAGAACAAGGCTGCGTGATCATGCAGCCGCTGGACATGGAGGTGGGCGCAGGTACCTTTCACCCGGCAACCTTCCTGCGCTCCATCGGCCCCGAGACCTGGAATTCGGCCTACGTGCAACCTTCTCGTCGCCCCACCGATGGCCGTTACGGTGAGAACCCCAACCGCCTACAGCACTATTACCAATTTCAGGTGGTGATGAAGCCATCACCGGATAATCTTCAGGAGCTGTACCTCGGTTCTCTGAAGCGCCTCGGCCTTGACCCGCTGGTTCACGACATTCGCTTTGTCGAGGACAACTGGGAATCCCCTACC
Source organism: Halomonas sp. (assembly GCF_029263665.1). Classification (GTDB taxonomy): domain Bacteria; phylum Pseudomonadota; class Gammaproteobacteria; order Pseudomonadales; family Halomonadaceae; genus Halomonas. The sequence goes on along the minus strand of NZ_JAJUFQ010000002.1, from coordinate 331,147 downwards.
CTCGGTGCCTGGGGCCTTGGCTGGGAGATCTGGCTCAACGGCATGGAAGTGACTCAGTTCACCTACTTCCAGCAAGCCGGCGGCATCGAGTGCTTCCCGGTCACCGGTGAGCTGACCTATGGCCTGGAGCGCATTGCCATGTACCTGCAGGATGTGGACAGTGTCTACGACCTGGTATGGACCAAGGCACCCGATGGCAGCATCGTCACCTACGGCGATGTCTACCTGCAGAACGAGCGCGAACAGTCCACCTACAACTTCGAGTACGCCGACGTCGACGCCCTGTTCCGCAACTTCGACCATCAGGAATCCGAGTGCCAGAAACTGTTGGCAGCAACACTGCCGTTGCCCGCCTATGAGCAGGTACTCAAGGCTTCCCACACTTTCAACCTTCTCGACGCCCGTCATGCCATTTCGGTTACCGAACGCCAGCGCTATATCCTGCGCGTACGTACCATGGCCCGGGACGTAGCTCACGCCTATTACGAATCACGCAAGGCTGCCGGCTTCCCGCTGGCCCCCGAGGCATTACGGCGTGAACTTCTCGATAACGAAACGCAGACAGAACAGGGAGACGCATAAGCATGGCAGCCCAAACCCTATTGGTCGAACTCGGCGTAGAAGAGCTTCCGCCGGGCGCCATCAATGCCCTGTCCGACAGCCTCGCTGATGGTATTCGCCGTGGCCTGGATGAAGCAGGCGTAGCTTTCGAAGGCACCACCGCCTATTCCACACCGCGTCGCCTCGCAGTTCGCGTGGAAGGCCTGAGCGACAAGCAGCCCGATCGCGAAGTCGAGAAACGAGGCCCCGCGCTGGCAGCCGCCTTCAAGGACGGTCAACCGACCAAGGCCGCCGAAGGCTTTGCCCGTTCCTGCGGTGTCAGCGTGGATCAACTGATCCATCTGGAAACCGACAAGGGCACCTGGCTCGGCTTCCGCGAGCAACAGCAGGGGGAAGCAACGACTTCCCTGCTGCCCGCCATCCTGGAGAAGGCTGTGGCCTCCCTGCCGGTGCCCAAGAACATGCGCTGGGGGGCTTCACGTACCGAGTTTTCCCGCCCGGCACACTGGCTTGTCGTGCTATACGGAGACAAGGTCGTACCTGCCAGCGTGCTTGACCTGGACTCCGGCCGCACCACCTTCGGTCATCGCTTCCACGCGCCGCAGGCCATTGAGCTCGCACATGCCGATGACTATCTCAAGAGCCTGGCCGATGCCTGGGTCATCGCCGACCGCGCAGAGCGCCGTAGTCGCATTCTTGAGCAGGTGCTGGCAGAAGCTGAACTGCTCGACGCCACTGCCGTGATCGACGAAGACCTGCTCGATGAGGTCAACGGCCTGGTGGAGTGGCCCGTGGCACTGACAGGTAACTTCGATGAGCGCTTCCTGGAAGTGCCGGCGGAATGCCTGGTCTCATCCATGAAGGCCAACCAGAAATACTTCCACCTGCTGGATAGCGAAGGCCAGCTCAAGCCGGCCTTCATTACCATCTCGAATATCGACAGCAGCGAGCCGGAAAAGGTCATTGCCGGTAACGAGAAAGTGATTCGCCCCCGCCTGGCCGATGCCGCCTTCTTCTACGAGACCGACCGCAAGCACAAGCTCGCTGACCGCTTTTCCGGCCTGGCCAATGTCGTCTTTCAGCAGAAGCTGGGGACTCTTGCCGATAAAGCCGCCCGTAGTGCCAATATCGCCGCCCACATCGCCAGGAAGATTGGTGGTGACGAGGACAAGGCCCGCCGTGCCACACAATTGGCCAAGTGCGACCTGGTTACCGAGATGGTGCTGGAGTTCCCTGAACTGCAGGGCATCATGGGACGCTATTACGCCGAGCACGATGGCGAGGACGCCGAAGTCGCCAAGGCCCTGGAAGAGCAGTACCTGCCACGCTTCGCTGCCGACGAGATCCCTGCGACTCGTACTGGTCAGGCACTGGCCATCGCCGACCGCCTGGACACGCTGACTGGTATCTTCGGCATCGGCCAGCGTCCAAGTGGCACCAAAGACCCCTTCGCTCTGCGCCGTGCTGCCATCGGTACGCTGAACATCATGATCAAGGGTGAACTGGACCTGGATCTGCGCCAACTGCTTGAGCTGGCAGTAGCTCAGCATAAGGAGCTACCCAAGGCTGAAGGCCTGGTACAGGAAGTGCTCGACTACATGCTGGAACGCTTCCGTGCCTGGTCTCACGACGAAGGTATCGGCGCAGAAGTCTATCTCGCGGTACGTGCCCGTCCAGTCACTACGCCACTGGACTTCGCTCGTCGTCTACGCGCCGTGCATCTCTTCGCGTCTCGCGAAGAAGCGGCGGCTCTGGCGGCTGCCAACAAGCGCGTTTCCAACATCCTGTCCAAACAGGAACACGATGGCAGCATCAGCGTTGATGCCAGCCTGCTCTCGGAAGATGCCGAGAAAGCGCTGTACGAGGCCGTCACCCGTTGCCGTGACCAAGTGACGCCTTTGTTCCAGAACGCTCGCTACAGCGACGCTCTGGACGTTCTCGCCAGCTTGCGCGCACCTGTTGATGCCTTCTTTGACCAGGTCATGGTCATGGCGGATGACACTGCCGTTCGCAACAACCGCCTGGCATTGCTGGCCAGTCTCCAGGCTCTGTTCCTGGAAGTCGCGGATATCGCAGAACTGCAGCAATAAGCAGCCTTCTACGGTTTATCGCCTGAACAAAGGGCCGATCCTGGGATCGGCCCTTTGCTTTGGGATATTCAGCGATGATGTTTCACGTGAAACACCTTCGCTTCGTCGTACACTCGCCTCGGTGTTGTTCCAACTTCCTTTCATTCCTCGATACGCTTCTCAACCTTGACTCTAACACCGGCTTCCAACTTCCACTCTCAACTTCCACTCTCAACACTAAGTTTCAACAACAGGCCTCAACAACAGCCGGAACATCATCATGCATTCTCTCCCACCACGCTGCCCGCAATGGAAGGATCAACAACGATAACGACCTTGCCCAACCCATCAACACGCTGCGTCAATGCCTGTTGTATTTCATCGGGAGAATACCTTGCGGCAATTTTGGGTCGTAGGTTGTGGTGCTGCATGAATTCCAGAAGGTCTGCGAAATTCTGGCGGCTACCGACACTGATGCCCTCCAGTCGTAGCATTCCCTTCAGCATGGGGCCAATCAGGTCTCCACTCACCTTCGGGCTGTCAAGAAAGCCGACAATGGCCACCCTGCCCTCTTCACGCATCAGAGGCAGTATCAAGGACAGCAGGGTATCCCCACCGATGACATCAATGGCCAGACTCACCCCCTGATCCTGAGTTGCATCCATGATCCATTGACGCCGTTGCTCCAGACTGCCAGGCCCGATAACAGCGCAAGCCCCCATTCCAAGCAATGCCTGCTGGTACTGGGGTCGTGATGTCAGAACAACAGGGAATGCACCGGCTTTAGCCGCAATGTCCAATGCCTGCAACGAGACATTGCCAGTACCTTCAATCAGAACATATTGGCCAGCGAGCTGCGCAAGCGAGTCCATGCTGCCTCCCAGAGCTCTCCATGCCGTCACTCCGGAAATCGCCAGGCTCGCAGCCTGTTCCAATGTCCAGCCTTCTGGCACTTCGAGCAAGGCCCTGCGGGGCATGATGACTTCCTGTGCCAGCCAGCCATCGACAGGGCCACCCACCTTGCTATCGTGATAACGAGCGTGAAACTCACCTTCCAGCCAATCGCGAGTGTAGTGACCCAGCACAGCATCCCCTACCTTGAGATCGGTTATCTTGCCGCCGACTTCTGTGACAATACCGGCTCCCTCTGAAAGTGGGACAAAGGGTCGTTTCATGTGCGGCAAGTACTCACCCTTGGCCAACGCCAGATCACGATAGTTCGTGGCCGCTGCTGCAACCCTGATACGGACTTCATCCTCGGCCAGTGGTCGCCGCTTTATCTCAGTCCTTGTCAGGCGGTCCATTCCAAGTCCTGTCGATTGATACGCCCAGAACGTCTCGACTTCTCCTGCTTGCTTCTCGAATGACGGCTGTTGCATTGACACTTCTCCTGTAGATAGACCGAATGCGTTTTCAACATCCTCCTCTCTTGCCATCCTCAGGAGCCATCGAAAAGATATCGAAACAGTCTTGAGACTTATGCAACAGTAAAGGGTAATGCCCACCTCAAACGGAGAGCGGCTGTGTCCTCAAACTACCCCAGCCCAGGCACCAGCCTGGATGACATTGTCACCTTTGCAGAAGTCGCTCGCCGAGGTTCCCTGCGTCAGGCAGGTGAGCGCCTCCATCTCACCACTGGCGCGGTAAGCCGTCGCCTGGATGCCCTTGAGCAACGCCTCGGTGTTCGCCTGCTGCATCGCACCACCCGCTCCGTATCACTCACTACTGCGGGTAGTGAATACCTGGCAGACGTCTTGCCAGCTGTTGAGGCAATCAGCATCGCCAGTCAGCGGCTATCCGAACACGAAGGAGCTCTCTCAGGGGAGATCAGAATCTCTCTGCCCGTTAATTATGGACGTCTGCATATCGCGCCTTGTCTCCCGGAATTCTTGAACCTGCATCCGAACGTCAGCCTGGACGCCGTATTCAATGACAGCTTCAGCGATATCGTAGGCGACGGCTTCGATCTTGCCATCCGCATAGGTCATCTCGAAGACTCACGTCTGGTGGCACGGCGCATCGCCACGGACCAACGTATCATCGCTGCCTCTCCAGAGTATCTGGACGTGCACGGTATCCCCCGCCACCCGACGGACTTGCTGCACCACGACTGCCTGCATTACACCCATTTTCGTGGCTCTCAGCGCTGGATATTCCGCAAGGACGGTGAGCAACTCTCCATTCCCATCAATGGAAGGTTCAGAGCCAACTATGGCCATGCACTGACACTAGCCGCAGAACAAGGTTTAGGGATCGTTCAGAGCTCTCGTGCCATTATCTTCGATGCGCTGAAAGCAGGAAATCTATGTGAAATCCTTACCGACTGGGTATTACCCGAGATCGGTGTCTATGCGGTCACTCCATCCCGCAACGGCATGCCCTTACGAGTACAGGTATTGATCGATTTTCTTTCACAGCGCCTACCCGATGCATGAGAATAAATATGGAGGTCATCACTCCTTCTTGGCTCTCGCCCTCCTTCCCAACCTTAAGAGTGTTTCACGTGAAACACGTGAACCTGGAAAAATGACCATTGCTCGTTGCCTGTGTGATGTTCCACGTGAAACATGGTGACACTGAATTATGTGAAAACTTGCTCTACACTGGGCCATCCAAGAATTTACTCCGGCAACGAACATGGCCCCTAAACTCGTCATTCTTGATCGCGACGGCGTGATCAACCAGGACTCGGATGACTATGTAAAGTCTCTCGATGAATGGATCCCCTACCCTTCCTCCATTGCGGCTATTGCAAGGCTCAGCCAGAACGGTTGGCAGGTAGCGGTGGCTACCAATCAGTCTGGCATTGCCCGAGGCTATTACGACGAAGCCACTCTCTCCGCCATGCATCAGCGAATGCTGTCACTGGTTGAAGATGCGGGTGGGCATATTGATCATATCGCTTACTGTCCTCATGTCAGCGAGGATGGCTGCCATTGCCGCAAGCCACTACCAGGATTGCTCGAAGAGATTCGCGATACTCTTGGTCTCGATAGTCTGGAAGGCAGTTGGATGGTCGGCGATAGTCTGCGTGACCTGCAAGCAGGTAATGTAGCTGGTTGCCGCCCCGTGCTGGTGCGCACGGGCAAGGGAGAACGCACCTTGATCAAACATCCTGAACTGGAAGAAGAAATTGACCCGACGTTGATACTTGATGATCTGGCAGCCTTTGTGGATTGGTTGCTTGGAGAGAACACCGCTTAAACAGCAAGTTGTTCATGCCCACTAGGCAACTGATCTACATAAGGAAAAAGCCTGACGTTGCCGTCAGGCTTTTTCTTGCTTGAGCATCAGATATTCAACGCTTCAACTATTTTTTGCGTTCATATTCAAGAACTCATGTTTTAGAGCCCATACTCCTGGATTCAATGGACTTAGTCACCAACGCGAGTGTTTCACGTGAAACATCTTGCTTGGCAGACCACTAGACATCCAGGTTGGCTACCAGTGCATTGCGCTCGATAAAGTCACGGCGAGGTTCGACCTCATCACCCATCAAGGTGTTGAACATCATGTCGGCAGCAACAGCATCTTCAATGGTCACTCTCAGCATACGGCGGGTATTGGGATCCATGGTTGTCTCCCACAGCTGCTCCGGATTCATCTCACCCAGCCCCTTGTAGCGCTGTATGGAAAGTCCTCTCTGAGCTTCGCCCATTAGCCAGTCCAGCGCTTCGTAGAAGGTACTAACGGGCTTCTGGCGCTCACCACGGGCCACAAAGGCACTTTCTTCCAGCAGACCGTCAAGGGTTTCTCCCAGGGCCGCCATGGCACGGTAATCCGCACTGGTGAAGAAATCCACGCCCCATATATAGTCAGTAGTGACACCATGAGCATTCAGCGCCACAGCAGGCAAGAAGAAGCCTCGCTCAGTATCTTCATGCAGGGAAAAGGTATAACGCGGGCCGCCTTCATAGGCCACCAGTTCATCCATTTTTTCCTGCAGCTTGTCAATCCAGGCCTGCATGGCACTTTGATCGAGCAGGTTCTCCTCCCCATCAATCCTGCTGACGTGCACAATCTTGCGAAGCACTTCATGAGGATAGACTCGTGACAGGCGGTCAATACGGCGCATGACGTCACGGAACTGATTGACCAATGTCTCAAGTTGCAGCCCGGCAATGCCTGGCGCATCTGCATTTACACACAGACGAGCACCATCCAATGCCGTGGAGGTCAGATACTCCTCCATCGCCTGCTCATCCTTGATATAGCTCTCCTGCTTGCCTCGCTTGATCTTGTATAGCGGGGGCTGAGCAATATACACATGGCCACGCTCGATCAATTCTCCCATCTGACGGAAGAAGAATGTCAGCAATAGAGTACGAATGTGGGAACCATCAACGTCAGCATCCGTCATGATGATGATGGAGTGGTAGCGCAGCTTGTCAGGATTGAACTCTTCGCGGCCAATGCCGCAACCCAAGGCGGTAATCAAGGTGCCAACTTCAGCCGAGGACAGCATCTTGTCGAAGCGAGCCTTCTCAACGTTGAGGATCTTGCCCTTGAGAGGAAGAATCGCCTGAGTACGTCGATCGCGTCCCTGCTTGGCACTCCCTCCTGCCGAGTCACCCTCCACCAGATAAAGTTCAGAGAGGCTTGGATCCTTTTCCTGGCAATCTGCCAGCTTGCCGGGCAGGCCTGCAATATCGAGGGCACCCTTGCGGCGCGTCATGTCACGCGCCTTGCGCGCGGCTTCACGGGCCCTGGCAGCCTCCAGCATCTTGTTGACGATGGATTTGGCTTCGCTAGGCTTCTCGATCAGATATTCGGCAAACAATCTTCCAAGTTCTTGCTCTACCGCTGTTTTTACTTCTGAGGAAACCAGCTTGTCCTTGGTCTGGGATGAGAACTTGGGATCCGGCACCTTGACCGAAATGATCGCGGTCAAACCTTCACGTGCATCATCTCCAGAGGTGTTGACCTTGGTTTTCTTCAGCAGACCTTCGGCTTCGATATAGTGGTTCAGCGTGCGCGTCAGAGCTGCGCGGAAACCGGCCAGGTGGGTACCACCATCACGCTGAGGAATGTTGTTCGTATAGCAGAAAATATTCTCGGAGAAGGTATCATTCCATTGCATGGCGACTTCGACACCCACGCCATCTTCGCGCTGGGCTTCGAAGTGGAATACCGGGTTGAGAACTGTCTTGTTGGTGTTCAGGTGGTCAACAAAGGCCTTGAGGCCACCTTCATAGTGAAACAGCTCTTCCTTGCCACTACGCTCATCCAGCAAGCGAATGGCCACACCAGAGTTGAGGAACGAAAGTTCACGCAGACGCTTGGCGAGAATATCGTAGTGGAACTCGATATTGCCGAAAGTATCTGGAGATGGGCGGAAATGCACGCGAGAGCCGGTCTGCTCTGTCTGACCGACCACTGCCAAGGGAGCCTGAGGCTCACCATGGCGATAGATCTGCTCGTGCACTTTACCAGCACGCCAGATGGTCAGTTTCAGCTCTTCCGAAAGCGCATTCACCACTGACACCCCTACACCATGGAGGCCACCGGAGACCTTGTAGGAGTTGTCATCGAACTTACCACCGGCATGCAGCACGGTCATGATGACCTCTGCAGCCGACACACCCTCTTCTTCATGGATGTCGGTAGGAATACCGCGACCATTGTCGCTTACGGTAATCGATTCATCCGGATGGATGATCACCTTGATCTCGGTGCAGTGGCCAGCCAAGGCTTCATCGATGGAGTTGTCCACCAGTTCGAACACCATATGGTGCAGGCCAGTACCGTCGTCGGTATCACCGATGTACATCCCGGGCCGCTTGCGTACGGCATCCAGGCCTTTCAGTACCTTGATGCTCGATGAGTCGTAAGCCTGTTCACTCATTGACCGCTCCGTCATGAAGTCTGTCTGTCTATTGCCTGTAACTGCCCACTTCCAGCATCCGTATGTTTCACGTGAAACATCGCTACTGGAGTGTCAGGCTGCCACAGGTCGGCCAGCACCTCGTGATCCACGCTGGTGATAAAGGCCTGACACTGCATCCTTTCCAGCCATTGGCAGAAAACTGCTCGATGGTGCTGGTCTAGCTCAGCAGGTAGGTCATCGATCAGATAAAGGCAGGTCTGCCCTGTCATCTGTTCCAACAGCCGTCCCTGTGCCAGCTTCAATGCACTCACGACGAGTTTCTGCTGTCCTCGTGAAAGCACCTCCACCGCTGGATACCTATCTAGACGTATACTTAAGTCAGCACGCTGAGGTCCTTGTTGGGTAAACCCCATCTGGCTATCCGTACCGCGCGCACTGTGCAGCACTTCCGCCAGAGGGCGCTGACGGTCCCAGCCACGCGAATAGCGTATGCGCAAGCCAGGCAGCGGAAGCAAACCATCAAGGGTGTCTTGAAACACCGGACGGAAAGCCGTCACCCAAGCATCACGCATCGCATCTAGCTGTTCGCCCCACTGAGCCAGCTCATGCTCCCATACGTCCAGAGAAGCATTCTCCATTCTACCATGCCTGAGCAAGGCATTCCGATGTTTCAGAGCCCGACGAAAACGACGCCAGACATCGATGAAGTCATGTTTCACGTGAAACACTCCCCAATCGAGAAACTCTCGGCGTCCGGCGGGAGGCCCTTCAAGGAGACGAAAAGCGTCAGGGTTAATCAGCTGCAGTGGCAATGTCTCGACAAGCCGAGCCACGCGATCCACCTTTTCCCCGCCAATGCGCAAGGTCAGGTCACTGTCCTCGCGTTGGCGTCGCACTCCGATCGCTACTGGAGGGTCTCCTTCCAGGCGCCCATGCAAGGTGATATCCCCTGCGCCATGGGCAATGACCTGGGCAAGCCTGCGCGCACGAAATGAGCGCCCCATTCCCAGCACATGGATACCTTCAAGCAGGCTAGTCTTGCCACTGCCGTTGGCACCCGTAATCAAGTTGATACGGGGACCAGGAGAAATATCAAGGGCCTGCAGGTTACGCAGGCCCTTGAAAACAAGACGATCGAGAGGCATGAATAGACTCAATGGCCCTTGATGAAATGCGCCTTACAGACGCATCGGCATGACCACATAAAGCGCATCTCCGCCACCCGGCTCCTCCATCAACGCACTACTGTTGGCATCACCCAGCGTCATCTGTACACGCTCCTGCCCCAGCACATTAAGCACGTCAATCAAGTAACCTACATTGAAGCCAATTTCCATGGCAGCACCGCTGTACTCGATGGAGATGTTCTCTTCCGCTTCTTCCTGCTCCGGGTTATTGGCCATGACCTTGAGGTTGCCCTCTTCCAGGTTCAGGCGTACACCTCGGTACTTCTCATTGGACAAAATGGCGGTTCGAGAAAGCACCTGACGCAACTCAGAACGTTCGGCGATGAACACCTTGTCGCCATTGCGAGGCACCACCCGCTCATAGTCCGGGAACTTTCCATCAACCAGCTTGGAAGTAAAGGTGAAGTCACCGGTATGGGCACGAATATGGGTAGAGCCCAGGGTCAGGCTGACCGGCTCATCGGAATCATCCAGTAGGCGTACCAGTTCAAGCACACCCTTACGCGGCACAATCAACTTCTGCGCTGTATCCAGGCTGACTTCCGTTGAACGCGAACAAACCGCCAGACGGTGACCATCGGTCGCCACTGTGCGAACCAGGTTCGGGGCAAACTCCAGCAACAAGCCATTCAAGTAATAGCGCACATCTTGCTGAGCCATGGCAAAGGAAGTGGCATCAATCAGGTGCTTGAGGGTGCCGCGCGGCAGGGCAAGCTCGACACTCCCCTGGTTATCCTCAATATTGGGAAATTCTGCTGCTGGCAGCGTGGACAACGTGAAGCGTGAGCGTCCACTGCGCAACACAGCACGATCCCCTTCCAGTGCGATCTGCAGCTCGGACTGATCGGGCAACGATTTACAGATATCCATCAGCTTGCGCGCCGGAACAGTGATCGTTCCGGCCTCGTCAACCTGGCTGGCCACCGTGCGACCAATCAGTTCGACTTCCAGATCGGTGCCGGTCAAGGCCACTTCGTCCTGCTCAACCTTGATCAATACATTGGAGAGCACCGGCAGCGTCTGGCGACGTTCCACCACGCCGGCGACCAGTGTCAGTGGGCGCAGCAAGGCTTCGCGGGAGATGGAAAATTTCATGTCGGCTCCACTTCTTGTCCTGGAGTGATTGAGACCTTTGACCTGTTGCTCTCAGAGTGAGGCTCAGCTGGTCAACAGCCGCAGCAAGTTCTTGTAATCCTCACGAATATCGGCGCTTTCTTCCTGCAGGGCCTGAACCTTGCGGCAAGCATGCAGCACGGTGGTGTGATCACGACCACCAAAAGCATCACCAATCTCGGGAAGACTGTGGTTGGTGAGTTCCTTGGCCAGAGCCATCGCAACCTGACGCGGTCTTGCCACAGAGCGCGAACGCCGCTTGGACAGCAAATCAGCCAGCTTGATCTTGTAGTATTCCGCTACGGTGCGCTGGATGTTATCCACCCCCACCTGCTTATCCTGCAATGCCAGCAGATCCTTCAGCGACTCACGAATGAAGTCCTGAGTAATCGGCCTCCCCATGAAATGGGAATCGGCAATGACCTTCTTCAGGGCACCCTCCAACTCCCGCACATTGGAGCGGATCTTCTGGGCAATGAAGAAGGCAGCGTCATGAGGCAAATCGACCTTGGCCTGATCCGCTTTCTTCATCAGGATAGCGACCCGAGTTTCAAGCTCGGGCGGCTCGATGGCGACAGTCAGCCCCCAGCCAAAGCGGGACTTGAGACGCTCCTCCACCCCGCTGATCTCCTTTGGATAGCGGTCGGAGGTCAATATCATCTGCTGACCGCCTTCAAGCAACGCATTGAATGTATGGAAGAACTCTTCCTGAGAGCGCTCCTTGCCGGCGAAAAACTGAATATCGTCGATCAGCAATGCATCGACACTACGGTAGAAACGCTTGAAGTCATTGATTGCATTGAGCTGCAACGCCTTGACCATGTCTGCCACAAAGCGTTCCGAGTGCAGGTATACCACTCGGGCATTTTCCCGCCTTCCCGCCAGGGCATTGCCTACCGCATGCATCAAGTGCGTCTTGCCCAGACCAACACCACCATAGAGGAACAGTGGGTTATAGGCTCCGCCAGGATTCTCTGACACCTGACGAGAAGCCGCACGAGCCAGTTGGTTGGACTTACCCTCGACAAAAGTTTCGAACGTGAAACTGGGATTCAGACCACTGGAGTGCTTGAGACTGCCCTCCACCTGAACCTGGCGCTCACTGCCCGCTGGTGAGCGCAGCGTTTCACCCGCCTCTTCACGCAATTGCTCGATTTCCTGCTCATCCGCCAGGTCATTGCCACGTGGAGAGGTACGTACGGCAGGAGCACGGTTTGCACCCGCAGAAACAGGATTGCCCAGCTCTCGTGTCTGAGGCTGAGGAGCCATCGTTCGGCGGCTACCAACGCTCAGCATGACCTTGGGCGGCTTGGCTGGAGACAGCTCACGCATTAATTCGCTGATGCGCTTGGCGTACTTGTCACTGACCCAGTCACGTACAAAACGGTTGGGGGCCAAGAGCCGAAGCTGGTTGGCATCACCTTCTTCCGCTTGCAGCGGACGGATCCAGGTATTGAATTGCTGAGAATTCAATTCGTCCTGAAGGGTTTCCAGACATTGTTGCCAGAGAGCGAGCGACACACGAGCTACCTTGATTGGAAGAACGACCGCACATTGTAGCGCCCAAGGCCCGGGTTATCCACATGACCAAGGTACCTTTTCACTACTGTGGACAACTTCTTGTTCGATGGCCTGGAAACATGAGGACAAAACCAGGACACTCCAACGGATGTGGATAAAAAAGCTTACTGTACACAAGCCGTCCACGCTGCTTCCACCATTGATCTACCTGTTCTCCACACTTTTAATATTTCTATAATGAGTTGAAAGAAATAGTGAAAAACAACTTATCCACAATCATTATCCCCAGTAATAATAACAGGTTTATTTGAAAAGCTTTTAAGTAATAGTTATTGAAGAGACCGGTCATTTCTCAAAATGAACGTCAGTACCACACGCCACCAAAGCGATCCTTTCAGGCCTCGTTTCTTCAACTGTCCTCTCCTGATCATTTGCAGCGGCCCCGACCAAGACAACCCGCCGATTCAAACCTCCTGTGGAAAAAGTGCTTTCGACAATTGCGCGGATGGTTTGAAATCACTAGAATGTCCGGTCTTGAGCCGAATACCCCCGGAGGCCTGAGCGGATTCCGGGCATATCTGGATATCTATCCGTTCCAAAAAACCACTGTGGGATTAATGAGTTATGAAGCGCACTTTCCAACCGAGCGTTCTCAAGCGTAAGCGTACGCACGGCTTCCGTGCCCGTATGGCCACTAAGAACGGCCGTGCCGTTCTTGCACGCCGTCGTGCCAAGGGCCGCAAGCGCCTGAGCGCCTGATCAGCAGGTCATCTGTGACCTGTCTGGCCTTTCCCCGGCATTACCGCTTGCTGACTGCCGGGGAGTATCGCCGTGTCTTTGATAAGGCGGTCTACAAGGTCCACGGCAAAGGCCTGATGGCGTTGGCGACCCCCAATGAAGTGGGTCACCCGCGCCTGGGCCTTGTTTTCAGCAAGAAGAACGTACGCCGCGCCGTTGATCGTAATCGCCTGAAACGGCTGGCTCGCGAATCCGTACGCCATGCTCAGCATCGACTACCCGCTGTGGATATCGTCTTGTTGGCCAGACGTGGTGTTAACGAGGTCGATAACGACACTCTGCATCGTCAGCTGTTCGGCATGTGGCGCCGCCTCGAGCGCGAGGCCGAGAAGTCGACCCGACCCTCTCGCCCCTCGACGGCTCCCCGCTCACCCGCAGCCTCCTAGTATCGGGGTAGATAGCATTGCGGGTAGATCTTGCCGGGCTCCTTCGATGCCATTGGTGATCTGAATGCGCATGATTGGGCCTGATGCTTCAAGCATTGACGTCTCACCTTTTATCGCGGAATGTCTGCGTACGGAATTCAGCCTGCCTCCGGCAGGCTTTCGCATATCTCACGTAGGCGTCCCGCATGACGCCACTGGATTGTTCACTTCCCATCGGGCAGACCCCTCATGGACGTAAAACGACTACTCCTACTGATCCCCCTGGCGGTGCTTGCTTACCTGATCATGGTGCAGTGGAACCAGGATTATGGTCAGACTCCCAGTTCGCCGGAGGCTCCAGCGATCACCAGCAATGCCTCCCAGGATGGCTCAGATAATGCGGGCGAAGGCTTGGCCGCACCAAGCGCCGATAAGGACGTCGCAGCAGAACTCCCAACTACCGACAACGCAGCAGTCAGCAACGGGCGTAATCTTGTCGCCGTCGTCACTGATGTGCTTGATCTGCGCATCGACCCCCAGGGGGGTGATGTTGTTTATGCCGCTCTGCCCGAGCACCTGATGAGCCAGGATGGTGACCGACCTTATGTCCTGCTGGCCAGCACCAATACGCTCAACTATGTAGCGCGCTCCGGCTTGCAGATTGATGGTCACTCAGGCCGTATCGCCTTCACGCCCGAGAAGACGGAATACCGCCTTGTTGACGGCCAGGACACCATGAACGTGGACATGAAGGCCACGGTCAATGGCGTCGACGTCATCAAGCGCTTTACCTTCAATCGTGATGACTATGCGGTGAAGGTCTCTTACCTGTTGGACAATGGCAGTGACAAGCCAGTGACGGCCCGCTTCATCGGCCAGTTGGTGCGTGACAGCCAGCCGGATCCATCCGTTGGTCCGAAGATGGGGATGAAGTCCTTCCTCGGAGCAGCCTATTCTTCACCGGATAACCGTTACGAGAAGGTCAGCTTCGAAGATATCCAGGCGCACAAGTTCAGCAATCGTGAAGCCGAAGGAGGCTGGGTAGCCATCATCCAGCACTACTTCACCTCTGCCTGGGTTCCTTCCCAGAAACAGCAGAACCTGTTCTACGCGACCACCGATTCTCAGAATCGTAACGTCGCCGCCTTCGCCGGTCAGACAGAAACCGTCGCACCAGGTGCAGATACTACTCTCGGCGCAACGCTTTACATGGGCCCCAAGGTCCAGGAGCGCCTTGAAGCCATTGCCCCGAACCTGGAGCTGACGGTCGACTTCGGTTGGTTATGGTTCATCGCCAACCCATTGTTCTGGCTGCTTGATCATATCCACAGCCTGATCGGTAACTGGGGCTGGTCCATCGTCATCCTGACCATCATGGTCAAGACGGCACTGTGGCCACTGTCGGCCAAGGCCTACCGCTCCATGGCGCGCATGCGCAAACTGGGCCCGGAAATGCAGCGTCTCAAGGAACGCTTCGGCGATGATCGCCAGAAGATGTCCCAGGAGATGATGAAGTTCTACCAGAAGGAAAAGATCAACCCCCTGGGTGGCTGCCTGCCGATCGTGGTACAGATGCCAGTGTTCATCGCTCTCTACTGGATGCTGCTGGAATCCGTCGAGCTGCGCCATGCTCCCTTCATGCTGTGGATTCAGGACCTGTCGGTGAAGGACCCTTACTTCATCCTGCCGATCCTGATGGGCGTCTCAATGTACGTTCAGCAACTGCTCAACCCGACGCCTCCTGATCCCATGCAGGCGAAAATCATGAAGCTGCTGCCCATCGTCTTCACCTTCTTCTTCCTGTGGTTCCCCGCAGGTCTGGTGATCTACTGGGTATGCAACAACTGCATTTCGATCATTCAGCAGTACTTGATCACCCGCAAGATCGAGAGTGACCCGAGTGTCGGCAAAGGGGTAGCCAAGTAACCCTTCCCCGCACGCTCCAGCCCCCCGCCTAGCGGGGGGTTTTCGTTTCTAGGCCACTCCGGACTGGCAAAAAATCCCCTCCCCCAGGAAAATAGGCACAGTATTCAAGGAATCCTCTTCCATGCCCCAGCCTCTCTACACTCAGGACAGCATCACCGCCCTGGCTACGCCTCCCGGACGCGGCGGGGTCGGCATCATTCGCGTCTCAGGGCCCGCCTGCGCGACGATTGCCAACGCCATGCTGGGGTATTCCCTCCAGCCACGCAGAGCCTATTACGGACCTTTCCTGGGCGCAGAGGGCGTCATCGACGAGGGTATTGCCCTGTTCTTCGAGGGCCCTCATTCTTTCACCGGCGAAGATGTACTTGAACTTCAGGGACATGGCGGCCCTGTGATCATGGACATGCTGCTGGAACGCTGCATCGAGCTAGGAGCCCGCCTGGCACGCCCTGGCGAGTTCTCCGAGCGCGCCTTTCTCAATGACAAGCTCGACCTGGCCCAAGCCGAAGCCATTGCGGACTTGATCGATGCCAGCTCACGAACAGCCGCAGAAAACGCCTTGCGCTCACTGCAGGGTGAATTCTCCACCCGTGTTCATCACCTGGTTCAAGGGCTGATCGAGCTGCGCATGTATGTGGAAGCGGCCATTGATTTTCCCGAAGAAGAAATCGACTTTCTCGCCGATGGCCACGTCGCTGCCAAACTCGCAGCCCTGATGGCGGAGCTGGCTGAAGTTCGTGCCAGTGCCGGACAGGGAGCCTTGATGCGGGAAGGGATGAGCGTGGTCATTGCCGGCCGCCCCAATGCCGGCAAGTCGAGCCTGCTCAATGCGCTGACCGAGCAGGAGACCGCCATCGTCACCGATATTGAAGGCACCACCCGGGATGTACTGCGCGAGCATATCCATATCGATGGCATGCCCCTGCATATCATCGATACCGCTGGCCTGCGTGACACGCCTGATGAAGTCGAGCGCATCGGTGTCGCCCGCGCCTGGGCCGAGATCGAAAAGGCTGACCGGGTGCTGCTGCTGGTCGATGCCAACACCACCTCCTCCTCCGATCCCATGGCCATCTGGCCGGAGTTCGTCGAACGCCTCCCCGCGCCAGAACGCTTGACCCTAGTGCGCAACAAGGTGGACCAAAGTGGAGAGTCCTCTGGAATTGACTTATCCACAACCTCTCCAACGGTACGTCTCTCCGCGCATACAGGAGAGGGTGTGGATAGTCTCAAGGAGCATCTCAAGGCCGTGATGGGCTTTCAGTCCACCACAGAAGGTCGTTTCTCTGCCCGTCGACGCCACCTCGATGCACTCGACCGCGCCCGAGTAGCGCTGGACAATGGCGAAGCTCAATTACATGGCTACGGTGCTGGGGAGTTGCTCGCAGAGGATCTGCGCGATGCTCAGCATGCCCTCGGTGAAATCACCGGGGAATTCAGTGCAGACGATCTGTTGGGCGAAATCTTCGGTAGCTTCTGCATCGGCAAGTGACCGATAGAAGCTCATGCCCGACTCAGGCCCATCCTGCCGTGAGGAGCAAAGTGCATCATGCAGCCTCTCCCCGGCTGTTTCTGGATAGGGCATATCGCCCTGCTCTCTGGCCTAGCCATACGCCAGCCAGGATGATTGCGGCCCCCAGCAGTTGTCAGACGCTGAGCCCAAAACCTGGCAACTGCTGCGTATTCTGCTCGTATGGCTCCTCCCCCTGCCCCTCCAGACAACATGATCATGGCCAGGGTGATGGCTACCAGTGACAAGAATGGCCAGTCATCCCCTTTCAGGAATGAAGCAACCAGCCAGACGCCAAGGTACTAGGGCTTGTCTCAAAAGTCGGCGAGCGATGATCAGGCAAGGCAGAATCGGGTGAAAAAGCGCAGTTTACTGATCGTAAATGAGCATTTTGAGGCCGATTGACTCGCTTCGCTCGCCCTTCTGGCCAGCCTTCGGCTGTTGGCTCAACGCCGCATGACTGAGCACAGACACTTTTCAGACAGAGCCTAGAGGCCAATAGCAACTACACTCTCTGTAGCGTCCAAATTCACATTCCATGGGGGGCCTTGTCATGGCCTATGTAGAAGGTTTCGTGGTTGCAGTACCCGAAGAAAACCGGGAGGCCTACCGGGATCTTGCCGCTCGTGCCGCGGAGGTATTCAAGCGTTACGGAGCAACACGGATAGTGGAGGCCTGGGGAACCGACGTTCCCGAGGGCAAGATCACCGACTTTCCCCGTGCTGTACAGAGCGAGCCCGGAGAAGTGGTAGTGTTCAGTTGGATCGAGTTTCCATCGAAGCAAGCCAGAGACGATACTTTTGCCCGCATGGAAGCCGAGAATGCAATGGACGACTTCATGGACGAAATGCCGTTCGATGGAAAACGCATGATTTTCGGTGGATTCGAAACCATTCTGGATGTTTGAACATCCAGGGAAACACCTCATGAATGGCGATGCTCGTTGCAGACGAACCATCGCCGTTCCCACATCCATGAGGATCATCGTGATCGCTGTTCATTCTTCCACCAGCCATTCGGCTCGGTGCTGCGCCTGATCCCCCAGTAGCGGCAACCAGTGTTCATAGGCCTGGCCAAGGCGCTCATCGAGCCCCCACGGTGGATTTATCACCAGCATGCCACTGCCGTACATGCCATGGGCGGACTCCCCCACTGGCTCACGCAGGATTTCACTACGCCAGATCTTGCGGATACCGCTGTCTCCAAGCGTCTCCAGCATGGCATGATGACGCCCTGCCGGCAGTAATGGATACCACAGCATGACCACCGCGTGGCGTGCTTTGCGCATGGCCTGAATGATCGCTTCAACGACCTCCTGGTATTCGTCCTTGCGCTCGAATGAAGGATCGATCAACGCGCAGACCCGTGGCGTAGTCACCGGCAATGATTTGACCAACCCTGCCAGACCATCTCCATATACCCTGTGTAACGCTTTTTCTCGCCCTTTCGGAACCACACTTTCCTCACTGAGATGACGATGTTCGCCAGGGTGCAGCTCAAACACTGTCAGGTAATCCTGCTCCCTGAGTCGATGCCCCAACCACCAGGGCGATCCTGGGTAGCGCTCAAGCTTCACGCCTCTCTGCAAGCTAGCAATGGCATCCAGCCATTCCATCAATAATGGATTGTTCAGCTGACCTCGCGTCATCCATAACCGCTCGATCCCTTCTCGATACTCCTGCAGCCTCTCTGTTTCAGCTGCATCAAGAGGATAACTGCCACGACCTGCGTGAGTATCAACAAACGTAATGGACGATTTTTTACGTAACAGATAATCAGATACAGAATAAACGCAGATATGCTTGTGAACGTCGGCGAAGTTGCCGGCATGATAGGCATGTTGATATGAAAGCATGGGGGATTATAGTCGGCCGTGATAATTCAATAATGACGGGATTACGAAAAGATAGCGGGTTTCAGGAGGTTCGTCCCGTGTGGATGACAGAAAAACTCGCCCCTGGGAGCTACATCAATACCGCGGGCAGAAACAGCAACGCCAAGGCTGTGAAATGAAAAAGCCCGTCACCGGTAAGTGACGGGCGGAGAGCGTTCAACACAGCGCCAGGAGATCCTGGCAACCAGGCATCAGCCAGTGGTGGTTTGCTGTTGCGGCTGCTGACCAGTCGGGGTCAGGGTGATTTCGACGCGACGATTCTGAGCTCGCCCTTCTTCCGTGTCATTGCTGGCAATGGGTTGGTTCTCGCCATACCCCATCATGGCCAGACGGTTGGCAGCCACACCACGTCCCTGCAGGTAGCCGCCTACAGCTTGGGCACGACGCTCGGACAATTTCTGATTGTAGCCGGCATCCCCTGTGGAATCGGTATGACCTGCAATGTTGATGGTGGTTTCCGGATACTGGGTCAGAACGTTGGCCACATCATTCAATGCCGTGGTGGCATTACCGGTAAGATCGGATGAGTCGAAGCCGAAGGTGACGCTGCTCGGCATGTTGAGCACGATATTATCGCCCTGACGATCAACCTCGATACCGGTGCCTTGCATGCTTTGGCGCAACTCGCGTTCCTGCTTGTCCATGTAAGCGCCGATACCACCGCCTACGGCAGCGCCGGCAGCAGCACCGATCAGGGCACGGTCACGCTTGCTGGTGCTGCCATCACCACTGATGGCTCCAGCGGCAGCACCTACAACAGCACCTACAGCAGCGCCAATACCGGTATTGTTGCGATCAGTCTGCTGTCCAGAATAGGGGGATGATGAAGCACAACCAGCAAGAAGGGCAGCGGCGGCCAGGGGGGCAATCAGTCGGGTGGTACGGCTCATGCGTCAACGTCTCCTGACTTTATTAAACGCGATGGTATTAAACGCGATGATGTTAGCTCGATAGTGAAGCTGCTCGATTATTCATCCTCAGAGAGCAGCGCAAGAAGGTCGTTCAAGAATAATAGACCTTGAGGCGTAGCTTGCAGTCTCTCGCGGTCTTGCACAAGAAGTCCTTTTTCTCTCGCTACATGGAGACACTTTTCCAGCTCACCCTGCGGCCGGCCGGTATGTGCCTGCCAAGTGGACAGTGCCACTCCATCGACCAGACGCAAGGCATTCATGGCGAACTCGATCAAGATGTCATCGTCACCGATGGTTCGAGCCCCGGCAACGAAACCACGAGGGTCCTGCAGACGGCGCAGGTAGGCATCAGGCTGGCGGGTCTTCCAGCGCCGCTCGATGTACAGTCTGTCGGCATCCCATCGGCTCAGCTTGGCATGGGCTCCAGCGCCGATGCCTAGGTAGTCGCCAAAATTCCAGTAATTGAGATTATGCCGGGCATGCCGCCCGGGCCGGGTATAAGCGGAAATCTCATAACGACGCAGACCTGCCTGCTCCAGGCGGGCATGTCCCAGGTCCTGTATATCCCACAAAATCTCATCATCGGGTAATACTGGCGGATGGGAATGGAACTCGGTGTTGGGCTCCACCGTCAGTTGATACCAGGACAGGTGCTCTGGTGCCAGTTCCAGAGCCTGGTCAAGATCGGCCAGGGCAGACTCTGGCGTCTGCCCTGGCAAACCATGCATCAGGTCCAGGTTGATATTATCGAAACCGGCCTCGCGCGCCTCGGCCACTGCCAGCAATGCATCATCCCCATCATGAATGCGTCCAAGCGCTTTCAGTTGAGCATCCTGAAAGCTCTGCACTCCCAACGACAGACGATTGATACCCGCCTCGCGATAGGCCGCAAAGCGTCCGCGCTCCAAAGTCCCGGGGTTGGCTTCCAGGGTAATCTCGATATCGTCGCTAAAGGGGATCCGCTGCGCGACTGCCGCCAATAATCGACGATAGAAATCCCCCGACATCAGGCTCGGCGTCCCTCCACCGATAAAGATGCTGCGCAAGTGGCGATTGCCTGCCAACGCCATGTCGGCCTCGAGATCAGCAATCAGTGCGGCCAGATAGTCCTGCTCCGGTAACGCCTCCCGGCCCTTGCCGTCAGAACGCCCGATACCATGGGAATTGAAATCACAATAAGGGCACTTGCGCACGCACCAAGGTACGTGAACATACAAAGCCAGAGGGGGGAGGGTAGCGTTCATTGCCTGATCATCGCACATTATCCGGCCATCACAGAGCGGAGATACCTTCGAGGCGCGACAGTAGTGTCGCCATTGCACGCCCTCGATGACTGAGACGATTTTTTTCTTCACCGCTGAGCTCAGCCGCTGTCATGCCACTCTCCGGTATCCAGAACAAGGGATCATAGCCAAAACCACCATCACCACGCGGGTGAGCAAGAATTTCGCCATGCCAATGTTCCTGAACAATCAGCGGAACAGGATCCTCGGCGTGGCGCAGCAATACCAGCACACACCAGTAACTGGCACCACGTTGCCCCTCCGGCACATCACGCAGTGCATCGAGCAACTTGGCATTGTTGCGCTCATCGCTCTTCGGTTCGCCGGCATAACGCGCGGAATAGATACCTGGCTGGCCCCCCAATGCGTCTACCGCCAGACCAGAGTCATCTGCCAATGCGGGGCGCCCACTGATACGGCAGGCTTCACGAGCCTTGAGCAAGGCATTCTCGACGAAAGTGGCCCCGGTTTCATCGACTTCGGGAACATTGAATTCAGACTGAGCTCGAACATCTATACCCAGAGGGCGGAGCAGGGCCGAGAGTTCTTTCAGCTTGCCCGCATTGCCGCTGGCCAGGACAAGTTCTGTGGAAGAGGGAAAGGATTGGGACATGAGAGCGCTTTCTTGGAATGACCGGTGGATGATGCCGACGGCAGAACGCCTCGGCTGGCGATACTTTAGCATGCCTCTCCGTTGTCCCGCGCAAGTCTCGATATTGACATTCCCTCATGACTTGAATAGAGGAGAGATTCATCAGCATGCTAATTCTTTAGAATCAAAGCATAAGAACTAGAATATTCATCATTAAGGATAGATTTTTCCTAATGGCACTGTGAATTGGTTACATAATCTTACACAATGACCAAGGAAGGTCCAGAATGATCCTCTCTTCCCCCTGTGTCAGACCATCCCTGACAGGCGGAGATCGTAGGATGGTAAGGAGGCGGCTGAGATGAATGACACTACTGCGCAGATCGTACTGGTAACGGACCACAATCCCCAGTCACTGCTGTTCATCAACTACATTCAGGAGCAGTTCCACTGCCCTGTATCCATCGCAGCACCTATAGATGTTCTTGATGCCAATGCGGCCACCAGGACACTGGTACTGATGGATGCTGATCATGTTGATGACAATGCCATGCAGCATTGGCAGGACCAGGTGGCCCAGAGCATTGAATTGATTCTCACGGCCTTCAACCTGCGTGATGAGGAACATGCTCTGGAGGTTCTCTCCTTCATGCATCTGCGCGGTGTTTTCTATCGTCAGGACAGCCTGGAGCGTATCTGCAAGGGAATTTCCCGACTGTTCGAAAGCGATGAGCTGTGGATGTCCCGGCCACTGATGACCCGTCTGATCGAGTTCTCCCGGCGCCAGCAGTTGAATGCCTATCGTCCTGCCTGTGGCCTGACGCAGCGGGAGATGGAGATCATCGGGCTGCTTGGCTCGGGAGCCTCCAACATGGAAATCGCCGAACGCCTGTGTGTCAGCGAACACACCGTGAAGTCTCATCTTTACAATGTGTTCAAGAAAATCCGTGTCAGCAACCGGCTTCAAGCCGTCAACTGGGCCCGCCAAAACCTGGGAACACCACCTCCGCGCCACCACACCAGCACTGGCAGTTGACGGATAGGGCTTGAACCATCTCCATCTCATCGATGGTTCGAGTATGGATGACGACAGTGTTCTTGGAACAATGACTTATCCACAGGCATAAGAAAACCGGGATCCCAGATCCCGGTTTCTTGTGTGCACGTCAACGTCATGCGATCACAGCATACGAATGTGCTCTTCGATCAGACTGGCCAGTGTTTCGGCCGCATTATTGGCCGTACTGTCGAGATGCACCAGATGCAGACGCTCTTCTTCAGTGAAAGCTTCGAAGGAATCCTGCTGAGCAGCAAGTACTGCAAGACTCAACGATTCATTCTTCTGATTGCGGCGGGCACGCTTGCTGATACGCTGACGTAGCGTCTCTTCATCAGCCTCGAAACTGACAATCAATACTGGCAGGCCCCTGGCTTCCGCCTGCCAGCGCAGCAGATCACGCTGCTTGCGTTCAAGGAAAGTCCCATCGACACACACCATGAACCCTGCATCCAGCAGGATACCGGCACAGGCGGCCAGGCGCTGGTATGTCTTTTCGGTAGCTTCACGACTATAGATATCCACAGACGTATGCGAATCACGCTCCAGTGGATTCAGTCCATGCAAGGCAAGACGCTGCGAGTCGGAACTCAAGCGCACAGCCCCAAGACGCCCGACAATGGCTTTCGTGAACCGACTCTTACCGCTACCGGATACTCCCACACCGATGATCAAGGGAGGAAAACGGAATTCTGCGTGTCGCTCGGCCAACCCAAGGTAACGGCGAAACGTCTTCATGGTTTCTGCCGCCAGGGACGGGCGCTCATTGCCGCCAGCCTGACGCCGTTGCAGCGCACGACGCATTCCGGCCATGGCTTCCACCACTTGAAGAACTGTCAGCACTCGTGCCAGTTCATAATCGCCACTGCGCCGCAGATAGCCATCCAGCGCCTGATGAGACAAGCTCATCTCATTTCTCAATTCCAGCTCGACACGCAGGCTGGCCAAATCATGTCCTGGATCGGCCAGGACAGGATAGTCAAAAGGCTCAGGATCCTGAGCGGCACTCTGAGTGATGACCAGGCGACCATTGTCGGTCAACCTCACATCGGCATATTCCATGTACCAACGGCTGGGACGCAAACGATCGCGACGGGCCTCGATAATCGGCGCCAAGCGCTGAAGGTCCTGGTCGAGCCATTGTTTCAAGGCAGCCAAGCGCTGCACATCATCCTCAGTCGTGAGCAGGGCACTGCACACAGCATATTCGGACTCGATACGCTGCTGCAGAACCTCCATGGGATCGGGCAGTTCTGCATCTGGCTCCATGGGTTCGGCATGGAACCCGGCCACCGCATCCAGCAGTTCATCAAGGGTGAAGGGGTCCAGAATGGTTTCCTTCACTGAGGCGTCATTGCCAGTCATGGTGGGCTCCTGTCAGACCTAAGACGTCATTTGAGCAAAGGCATGCTCAGCAGCATCCAGCGTCACCTGAATGTCTTCTGGAGTATGGGCGCTGGACATGAAGCCTGCCTCATAGGCAGACGGCGCCAGATATACTCCACGATCAAGCATGGCAGTGAAGAAGCGGCGGAACGCTTCATCATCACAGGCAATGGCCTGAGCAAAATTGTCGACCCGACTCTGGGCAGTGAAGAACACACCAAACATGCCTCCGGCACGCTGAGTGATCATATCGATACCGGCTGCCTGAGCTCGCGCCTCTAGACCATTACACAAGGTATCGACCCGCTGTGCCAGCGCATCATGGAAACCAGGCTGTCTCACCTTGTTCAATAACGCGACACCAGCGGCCATGGCCAGGGGATTACCGGACAGGGTACCCGCTTGGTATACCGGCCCCAGCGGCGACAGTTCAGACATGATCTCGCGACGGCCGCCGAAGGCGCCGACCGGCATACCACCGCCAACGATCTTGCCCAGGCAAGTCAGGTCAGGATCGACGCCGAAATAGGTCTGAGCTCCCCCGAGAGCTACCCGAAAGCCCGTCATTACCTCATCAAAGATCAGTATGCTTTCATAGCGATCACAGACCTTGCGCAGGGTTTGCAGGAATCCTGGCTGAGGGGGAATACAATTCATGTTGCCCGCCACAGGCTCAACGATAATGCATGCGATCTGGCTGCCAACTTCCTCGAAACACTGCTCGACAGCATCGATATCATTGAAAGAGAGTGTGATGGTGTGGTCTGCCAGAGAAGCAGGCACCCCAGGCGAGCTTGGCTCACCATGGGTAAGCGCTCCAGAGCCGGCTTTCACCAGCAGCGAGTCACTATGGCCATGGTAGCAACCTTCGAACTTCACGATCTTGTCGCGACCGGTATACCCCCTGGCCAGTCGAATCGCTGACATGGTGGCTTCAGTACCGGAGTTGACCATGCGTACCATTTCGATGTTGGGCATGATCTCGCAGATGAGGTCCGCCATGGTGGTTTCCACGGCCGTCGGAGTACCGAAGGATAGCCCCTTGTCGAGGCTTTCACGCACGGCGGCAAGTACTTCGGGATCAGCATGACCGGTAATCATCGGCCCCCAGGAGCCGACATAGTCGACATAGCGCTTGCCCTCCACATCATACAGGTAGGCTCCCTTGGCATGCTCCATGAACACGGGAGGGCGGTGCATCCCCTTGAAGGCTCGTACCGGTGAATTGACCCCCCCTGGAATATGCCGACAAGCCTGTTCGAAGAGCTCAGCAGATGTGGTCATGAAAACCTCTTTGTGGATAACTCTGTGAAAAGCACGGGATAATTCTTTGGCCTCATCATAACCCGACCTCGTCCATGGAAAAGCATGGAGCAGGCATCTGCCACAAACGACGAGGCAGGTATTGCCCGCTGCCAGCCTGCCAGCCGTGGGCCAACGCTTGCCAGGTAAACACCTGGGCCTGTTCACAGGCCCGAATCAGGGATTCACCCGCGGCCAAGCGTGTAGCCAGCGCAGACGCCAGGGTACAACCAGAGCCATGGTAGCGGCCATCGAGACGCGGCCAGGTCCATTGACGATCCACATCAGGTGCATGCAGCGTGTGGGCTACCTTGTCCTTCGCCACCTGCTCCAGAGGCTCATCGGTCCCCGTCACCAACAGGGCCTGACAGCCTTGGCGCATCAAGCTCACCGCACGCTCGGTATCGTCGTGATAATCCTTTCCAGCCAGACGCGCCAATTCGTGCCGATTGGGTGTCAGGATGTCGACCCAAGGCAACAAGCGCTCGCAATAAGCATCGATCAGTTCCTGAGTTGCCAGATCGCAGCCACCTCCAGCGCGCAATACCGGGTCTGCCACGACAGGAATGCCCGGGCGAGTACGTACGACATCGACCACCGCATCCAGCACGTCAATATCAGCAATCAATCCTATCTTGATGGCAGACACCGGAATGGCCTCCAGTGCCGCAGCAGCCTGCAGAATACCTTCTGCGGGTACCGGCGAAACCGCCAATACATTATCGCAGTCCTGTACGGTCAGAGCGGTCGGAATCGTCAAGGCCCAACCACCGCAAGCAGAGACGCTTTCGGAGTCTGCAATAATCCCTGCTCCTCCCGTGGGATCATGTCCGGCCAATACCAGGACCCCGGGTAGGTTGGGTTGCCAGTTCATGTTAAGAGCAGTCAAAACGGCTTCACCACAACAAGGATGACAATAGCCACCAGCATTAAAACCGGTAACTCATTGAATATACGAAAAAACTTGTGGCTTCGCTGGCAGCGATCTTCCGCTAGTTGCTTCATGTAGATCAAGCAGACGTGATGATAGGCAATCAGCAGCAGGACAGCGAAAAGCTTGGCATGCAACCAGCCCATATGTAGCCATGCCGGATTGAGCCATAGTAGAGCGATCCCAAGGAGCAGAGACACCACCATGGAGGGCGTCATGATGCCGCGATAGAGCTTGCGCTCCATGACCTTGAAAGTGTCCATGCTGGTGTATTCGCCTTTGTCCCGAGCCATGGCGTGATACACGAACAGACGGGGCAGATAGAACAGGGCAGCAAACCAAGCTACCACGGCCATCAGGTGAAAAGCTTTTATCCACAGGTACATACTGGCTCCTCAGGCTGTGGATGAATCAGAAATGCGATAGTACGCCTCGATTGCCTCTCGAGTGATGATACCGGAAATTCTCTTCTGCCTAGCATGATAACCGTGCTCTACGTATAGCCCATCTACCTTGCGTTCATTGAGTACAATCAAAGCCTCCGACAGTGTTGCCTGCAGAGAGATGGCTGCCAGGTCCATACGGTGCCCAGGGATTTCCAGCAGATCCAACGTCTCGGCCTCGCTGTCCTTGCTCTCGTCGCCTTCCCCATCTTCGGCACGCTCCTGATTCCCACTCCTATCTTCGCTCTCATCGTGAGAGACAATGTCCATGATCTCCTCATCCTCCGCAGATGTCAGGGGCGGCCTGGCCTTTTCTCTGGAATCCTTCTTCTGCCCATGTCCCTGCTCAGAAGAAGGGATGGCATGCTTGTTTTCCAGCTCCATCAACCATAGCGCCAGATCTGCCGCTTTCAGTGCCAAGGTAGGCTTGTCATCAGTGGAACGCTCGATCAGGATCCACATGGGATTGCTTTCAAGCAAAGACTTGGCCTGCCCCCTGTCGATCCGACGCCGGGTGCGCACAATGCTGCGTTCCATGACCGCAGGCACCGATACTCGAGACAAAGCCTGCATCAAAGGGTGTTGCAACGGATGCATGCCCTTGCGCTTGATGTTGATAAATATCCCATCACAACGACACAGTTGACGTGTCGTAAGCCCAGAAACCACCACAGCCAACATGCCAGGCAAGAGAATATGCGGATGGTGTGTCAATTCAAGCAACGCCATCAGTGCTGCCAAAGGTGCCTGCAATACGGCTCCCATCATCGCCGCCATGCCGATCATGGCGAAGAGCCCGGGATCGGCAGCTTTACCCGGCCATAGCCAGACGCCAAACAGCCCCATCAGTGCCCCGGCAGCAGCGCCTATCACTAGTACTGGCCCTATGATGCTCACCGGTACACCACAAGCCACAGAGAAGGCCGTGAGCAACAGCTTGCCTAACGCCAAGGCTACCAATACATCCACGGTCAATTTGCCAAACAAGGCATCAGAAAGGCTGTCATAGCCAATCCCCTGTACCTGGGGATAACTCCAGGCCAATGCAGCAGCCATCGCTGCCACCAGGGCAAAGCGCAACCACATGGGCAAGCTGGCAACGCGCGCACTGCGCGCGACATGCAGGAACAATCCTGCCAGGAGGCCTATGCCAAAGGCCATGATGACGATCCAGTAGAAATTGAACAGCGACCCCATCGCCAATTCGGGTACAGCGAAGGCTGGCTCAGAACCATAGACCAGCTGAGATATCACTGCGGCCATGCAAGCGGCCAGAATGACAGGCATGAAACCGACGATGGTGTATTCCATCATCACCACTTCCATGGCGAAGATGACCCCGGCAATCGGGGTATTGAAGGAGGCCGAAATGCCTGCCGCAGTGCCACAGGCCACCAAGACCCGAAGACTGTTATGCGGTAGCCTGAGCAGTTCCCCCATGCCGCTGGAAGCCGCTGCACCAAGATGAATCGCCGGTCCCTCTCGCCCCGCGGAAAGTCCCCCCATCACTGACAAGGCACCGATCCACCATTGGTTGATCCAGTTACGCATGGGAAAGCGTCCCTGATGGTCGGTCAATCGCTCGATGACATGGCCTACTCCCACCTTGCGAGCAGCAGCAGGTTGCCGCCAGAGCAGTATACCGATCACGAAGACCGCCAGGATCGGCAGCAGCACACGTACCGTTCTTGACAGTTGCTCGAAGGCTTCCGGATCGCCATGGGGCATGAAAACGACAGCTCCCAGCATCAGCAAGGAACGAAACAACACCATGAAGCTACCAGTGATCAATCCACTCAATACGCCTAGAACGCATAGCTGCGGAAGCGCGTCGACATTTGCCAATTGTCGACGGAAGGTATCAAGACTGAAGCCCGACAGACGGATACGTGGCACAGAACTTTCCTTGATCTAAGAACAAGAGTTTCCTTAAGCGGTGTTACCCTTGTGTATCATAGAGCGAATGATGTCCCCATATACAGGAGCACCCAAGTGATCAAGGTTGGAATTGTCGGCGGTACTGGCTATACCGGCGTCGAACTGCTCAGGCTTCTGGCACGTCACCCCCATGTCGAAGTCGAGGCCATCACCTCCCGAAGCGAGTCGGGCCTGGGGGTCTGCGATCTGTATCCCAACCTGCGTGGTCACTACGATGAACTGCGCTTCTCTGAGCCCGACCCGGTACGCCTGGGCAAGTGCGATGCCGTGTTCTTTGCCACGCCTCATGGCGTTGCTCATGCTCTGGCTGGAGAACTGCTGGAGCAGGGCACTCGTATCATCGACTTGTCAGCCGACTTCCGTATACGCGATGCGAAGCTTTGGGCTGAGTGGTACGGCCAGCCTCATGGCGCTCCTGAGTTGCTTGGGGAAGCTGTCTATGGCCTGCCTGAAGTCAATCGTGAACGTATCCGCTCTTCACGCCTGATCGCGGTTCCCGGCTGTTATCCCACTGCCGTGCAGCTCGGCTTCCTGCCATTGCTCGAGGCCGGCTTGATCGACCCACAACACCTGATCGCCGACTGCAAGTCCGGCGTCACAGGTGCCGGGCGAGGTGCCAAGGTACCATCTCTGTTGGCTGAAGCCAGTGAGTCCCTCAAGGCCTATGGTGCATCGGGGCACCGGCATCTACCGGAAATTCGTCAAGGCCTGGGAGATGCGGCTGGCAATGAAGTCGGTCTGACCTTTGTGCCTCACCTGACGCCGATGATCCGCGGTATTCACGCGACGCTGTATGGGCGTCTGACCAGTGAACCCGAAGACTTGCAGAAACACTTCGAAGAACGCTATGCCAATGAACCCTTTGTCGACGTGATGCCTCCCGGCAGTCACCCGGAAACGCGTAGCGTCAAGGGTGCCAACATGTGCCGCCTGGCCATTCACCGCCCTGGCGACGGCGATACCGTGATCGTGCTTTCAGTGATCGACAATCTGGTCAAGGGAGCTTCAGGTCAGGCTGTGCATAACTTGAACTTGATGTTTGGCTTCGATGAGACTGCAGGTCTCGATGCTCCGGCCATCATGCCCTGATCAAGCGATCACGCCGGGCCTGGCCGCCTCCTGTCGTCTGATAGGAGGCGATCAGCAGGATAAAGTTGACCAAATTAGTGGGAATTCCGGATAATACGGTGTTGATCGCCATTCACCGATTTCCGGAGCTCGACCATGAGCGGTGCCGAATCCTTCATTCCCACGCCTCTGATGCTGTCAGACAACGCACGTCGCCGCCTGCAGGCCCTCAAGGCCGATGAAGGCAACGACCGTCTTTCCCTGCGTGTCTACGTCACAGGAGGGGGGTGTTCTGGTTTTCAGTATGGCTTCGACGTAGCCGATGCCATCAATGACGATGATACCGAAATCCCTTTTGGCGATGTGTCACTGGTGATCGATCCCCTTTCCTACCAGTATCTTGTCGGCTCCACCATAGACTATGAAGAAGGCCTCGCAGGCGCACGCTTCCTGGTTCAGAACCCCAATGCCACCAGCACTTGTGGCTGCGGCGCCTCTTTCATGGTGTAAGCGAGTACTTACTTGCTGGCTTTCTGGCCTTGAAATGGCCACGATTTTCGCCCTATTGAAAATTTATGTAACTTGACCCTTTTATCTCAAGTCAGCCATGGTAGTTGGGGTATTCGACAATAACTCCAACAGGGGACCCCCCATGAAAACCGCACTGACTTCCACGGCTCTCGCAGCAGTGATGATGATCGCGGGCGCTGGCCTTGCACATTCCGAAACCCTGACCGTCGCCACTGATCCCAGCTTCGTCCCCTTCGAGATGATGGACCAGGAATCCGGCGAAATGGTTGGATTTGACATGGATATCATTGCGGAATTGAGCGAACGGGCCGGTTTCGACTACGAAGTCCGCACCATGGATTTCAATGGCATCATTCCCGCAGTTCAAACCGGTAACGTGGACATTGCCATTGCCGGTATCACGATCACCGATGAACGAGCCAAGATCGTCGACTTCTCCGATCCTTATTACGACAGTGGTCTACAAATCCTGGTCAAGGCCGACCAGGAGGATGTCACCAGCATAGATGACCTGTCAGGCATGCGCGTGGGCACCAAGATTGGCTCCACCAGCTTCGACTACCTGCAGGAAACGCTCGGAGAAACATCGACCATCACGCCTTACCCAGGCTCTGCTGACATGTACATGGCCTTGCTTGGCGGCAGTGTCGATGCCGTCTTCTATGATGCTCCCAATGTCGGCTACTTCTCCCAGACACGAGGCAAGGACAAGGTCAAGGTCGTAGGCCCTCTCTACGAGGGGCAGCAATACGGCATCGTCTTCACCAAGGACAGCGAATGGGTCAAGCCTGTCAACGAGGCCCTGGCGTCCATGAAGGAAGACGGTACCTACGACAGCATACACGCCAAGTGGTTTGGTTCCTCTGGCGACGAGTGATTCCACTCTCGTCACATCGAGGTTCTAACGTGATACCTGTGAAAGAAGCGAAAGGGCCGGATCATCATCCGGCCCTCTTTGCATTTTCCCTGACTCTACTGCTCGAGGGAGATCCTGAGTGAACTCCAACTTTACATTCGACTGGTCGGCAGCATTGTCCTCCATTCCCCATCTGCTGACAGGCATTCCCTATACACTGCTGATCTCCATCGTCGGTCTGGCCATCGGCTTCTTCATCGGCATCTTCTTTGGCCTGTTGCGAATATCTCCCAGTCGCTGGCTACGTGTTCCCGCCATCGTCTATATCGAAATATTCCGTGGCACTCCGGTGCTGGTCCAGGTCCTGTTCATCTTCTACGGCCTTTCCGACGTGATCGGTCACATTGGCCCGCTTACAGCCGGTATTGCTGCCATTGCCGTCAATTCCGGAGCCTATATCTCTGAAGTCGTGCGTGGAGGCATCCAATCCATCGAACGAGGTCAACGTGAGGCGGGCCTGTCTCTGGGCCTGTCGCGCTTGAATACCTTCCGTTACATCATCTGGCCCCAGGCTTTCCGACGCATGATTCCCGCATTGGGAAACCAAGGCATCATCAGCATCAAGGACACCTCTCTGTTCGCCGTCATAGGCGTAGGGGAGCTGGTTCGCCAAGGCCAGATCTATATTGCCACCACCTTCACTGCTCTGGAGGTATACCTGATGGTGGCTCTGATGTACCTGGCCATCACCTTAACCCTGTCCTTGCTCCTGCGTTTGCTGGAACGCAGGGGATTAGTCGGCCAATAACCCACTGGACCTCACTACTTCAACGGTCTCAACGACAGGACAACACGACATGAGTCATGCACTCAGCACTAGCGCAACAGCTCACAGAGACGGTGAATCCATCGTCAGACTGCGCAAATTGAACAAGTACTATGGTGCCCACCATGTATTGAAGAATATCGATCTCGACGTCAGCCACGGTGAAGTTGTCGTCATCATCGGCGCCAGTGGCTCCGGTAAATCCACTCTGATCCGCTGCATCAATGGCCTGGAAGAGTTCCAGCAAGGCCAGTTGCGTGTCGATGGCCACGACCTGCGGCCCTATGGCAAGGCCAGCCGTGCTCTGCAGACCATTCGCACGGAAGTTGGCATGGTGTTCCAGCAGTTCAACCTTTTTCCTCACCTTAACGTGCGCGACAACATCACCCTGGCTCCTACCAAGGTGAAAGGCATGGCTATGCCGCAGGCAATGGAAATTGCCGAACGGCTTCTGGATAGGGTTGGCATTCGCGACCAGGCGGACAAGTACCCCTCTCAGCTTTCAGGAGGCCAGCAGCAACGCGTCGCCCTGGCCCGGGCCTTGGCCATGGAACCGCGGCTGATGTTGTTTGATGAACCAACCTCGGCGCTGGATCCAGAGATGATAGGGGAAGTGCTTGATGCCATGCGCGAGCTGGCTCGGGATGGCATGACCATGATAATCGTTACCCATGAGATGGGGTTTGCCCGGGAAGTCGCCGACAGAGTGATCTATATCCACCAGGGTGAAATTGTCGAGCAGGGGCGCCCTGATGAAGTCTTCGACAACCCCCAGAATGAAAGAACACAATCCTTTCTTTCCCGGGTATTGAAACATTAGATGAAGTGTCGGCCCACTCTGGATTGAACGTGAAACCCACCTCTGCAGCCCCTCGATCCCCTGGCGAGATTATCGACAGGGGATTTTTTTGCCTGTGGATAAGAAAACCGGGATTATTCCTCCATCCCAGTTATCATGCGGGTTTCAGGCAAATTCGTCTCTTGTTCACCTCTGCGGTGACAAGTCCTCATGAGGTCGGTGGATAACTGGTGGACCCTATCGGATGTGGGTAACCAAGGGTTTCATCCACAGCATCAAGACAGGGAGTCCGCAGCTCATAGGCCTCTTCTCCAGAATTTTGTAAACAATTCATCTTTATGTTTTTAAATGGAAAAACTAGATTTTCCACAGAAATTACCCACAACAGTAGTAACTACCATAACAGAACTTCTTTCTTTTTATACGTATTGTTTAATTAGAGAGGAGAGGAACTGGCTAACCTGGGTGTGGAAAACCCTGACGTTTACCCACAAGGGGCGTATACTGGCCGGCTGATCTTCAGAACATCCCTGATGTACTATTAATTTTTGCGCTGGCGCCTGAGCGCCAAACGAGGTGAACCTTGGAGTATCCCGACCGCTTTGACGTCATCGTCATCGGCGGTGGCCATGCTGGAACGGAAGCTGCCCTGGCCTCTGCCCGCATGGGTTGCCAGACCCTGCTGCTGACACACAACATCGAAACCCTGGGCCAAATGTCCTGTAATCCTGCCATTGGCGGGATTGGCAAGAGTCACCTGGTCAAGGAGATCGATGCGCTTGGTGGTGCCATGGGTCTGGCAACGGACCTCGGGGGCATTCAGTTTCGTGTGCTCAATGCGCGCAAAGGACCTGCTGTACGTGCTACTCGGGCTCAAGCCGATCGCATTCGCTACAAGGCAGCCATTCGCCACATCCTGGAAAACCAGCCCAACCTGACGCTGTTCCAGCAGGCGGCTGGAGACCTGGTCGTTGAAAATGACACTGTGCGGGGCGTAGTCACTGAAACCGGCATCCGTTTCATGAGTGAAACCGTCGTGTTATGCACAGGGACCTTTCTCGGCGGGATTATCCACATCGGCCTGCAGCAGAGTCGGGGAGGCCGTGCTGGTGACCCGCCTTCCAATGCCTTGGCTGAGCGTCTGCGCGCACTGCCGTTCCGGGTCGATCGTCTGAAGACAGGGACTCCTCCTCGTATTGATGCCAAGAGCGTGGATTTCTCCAGGCTCGAGGAGCAGCCAGGGGATACTCCGACTCCGGTGATGTCCTATATCGGCTCGCGGGAGATGCATCCACGTCAGGTCAGTTGCCATATTGCTCACACCAATGAGCAGACTCACCAGATCATCTTCGATAACCTCGATCGTTCACCGATGTTTTCCGGTGTCATCGAAGGTGTCGGTCCGCGCTATTGCCCATCCATCGAGGACAAGGTGCATCGTTTTGCCGACAAGGCCAGCCATCAGGTGTTCATCGAACCTGAAGGCCTTGATACACATGAGCTATACCCAAATGGTATCTCTACGTCATTGCCATTTGATGTGCAGCTCAAGGTGGTACGTTCTATGGTGGGGCTGGAAAATGCGCACATTACCCGACCGGGTTATGCCATCGAGTACGACTTCTTCGATCCCCGTGATCTGAAGCATTCACTGGAAACCAGATTTATCCACAACCTGTTTTTCGCAGGGCAGATCAATGGCACTACAGGATACGAGGAAGCAGGAGCTCAAGGCCTGCTTGCTGGTCTCAATGCCGCCTTGCGTGCCAAGGAGCAGGATGCCTGGTGTCCACGTCGTGACGAAGCTTATCTCGGCGTGCTGGTGGATGACCTGATCACTCTCGGCACCAAAGAGCCTTACCGCATGTTCACGTCACGTGCGGAATACCGCTTGTTGCTGCGTGAGGACAATGCCGACATGCGACTGACGGAACAGGGTCGCAAACTGGGCTTGATCGATGATGAACGGTGGGCCAGTTTTTCTGCCAAACGCGAAGCGGTTGAAAGCGAGAGCGCACGTCTCAAGGCTTCCTGGGTTCAACCGGGAACGGCAGCGGCAGCCAAGGTTGAAGCAAGTACAGGAAAGCCTTTGTCTCGGGAATACAACCTGATGGACCTGCTCAAGCGACCGGAACTGGCCTACTACGATGTAGCTGGTCTGGTAGGAGAAGCTGTCGCTGACGAGCAAGTTGCCGAGCAAGTGCAGATCCAGGCCAAGTATCAGGGCTATATCGATCGTCAGCAGGACGAAATCGACAAACTCAAGCGCCATGAATCAATGGCCTTGCCCGGGGATCTGGATTACAACGCGATCGAAGGGTTGTCACATGAAATTCGCCAGAAGCTCAACGATGCCCGTCCTGCAACGTTGGCTCAGGCTGGACGCATTTCTGGTGTGACACCTGCTGCTGTTTCCATTCTTTTGATTTATTTGAAGAAACGTCATCTGATCAAGGAAGTGGCAACAACACCGAACAATGAGCAGGTGACCGGATGACGCCAGCTTTGACTTCTGCACTGGAACAACAGATCGCTGATCGCCTCGCTCAGGGGCTCGGGGAGCTGGAGGTTGCCTGTGATGCCGGCCAACAGGACAAGCTGGTGGCGTTGGTGGGGTTGTTACACAAGTGGAATCGCGCTTATAACCTCACTGCTGTTCGAGATCCGTTGGACATGGTGTCGCGGCATTTGCTCGATAGTGCTTCCATCCTGCCCTGGGTCAAGGGGCCGGGAGTTCTCGATGTTGGTGCGGGGCCTGGCCTTCCGGGATTGGTACTGGCCATTCTGGAGCCGTCTCTGCAGGTCACCCTGCTTGACAGCAATGGCAAGAAAGTACGCTTCCAGCGTCAGGCAGTCATGGAACTGGGATTGACCAATGCCTCGCCTGTTCAAGCCCGGGTCGAATCCTTCGAGGCGCCTCCTGGTGGTTTCGATCAGATTGTCTCCCGGGCTTTTGCCAACCTGTCAGATTTTATTGAACTGACCCGGAATCTTGTGGCTGACGATGGTCAATGGCTGGCGATGAAAGGGCCGGCCGTGGATGATGAACTGGCGGGGCTGGCCACCAATGTTCATCAGGTATCGCGTCATTCGCTGAAAGTCCCTTTCGAGCCCGGCAATCGTGAATTGGTCATTTTGGAACCATCAGTTTAGAAACAGGGAAGAAACATCTAGCGCTGGAACCTGACGCCTCAGGCCGCTAGTCTCTATCCCCAAGTTCCAGGTTTGGCATGAAAGGTCTCAGCGAGAGCAGACAATTTTCGTACAATGCCTGGCCAGAGGCCGAGCTGTTCGGCCATCTGTCGCCCGAGAACACCGAACAAGGATGACGACGTGACCAAAATCATCGCCGTGACCAACCAGAAGGGCGGAGTCGGAAAGACCACTTCTGCCGTCAACTTGGCTGCGAGTCTCGCGGCATTGGATCGTCGAGTGCTGATGGTCGATCTTGACCCTCAAGGCCATGCCACCATGGGGAGTGGGGTCGACAAGCATAGCCTGGATGGTAGCGTGCTTGACGTGATTCTCGGTGAGAAACGTCCTGTCGAGGTGATTCTCGACTGTCCTGAGGCCGGTTATGCCTTGATGCCTGGCAATGGTGACCTTACTGCAGCCGAAGTCGAACTGCTCGAGCGCGAAGATGGCCGAGAACGCAGTCTGGCTCAGGCGCTTGGTGAGGTCTCCAATGAGTATGACGTCGTATTGATCGATTGCCCGCCGTCACTCAATATGTTGACCGTCAATGCCCTGACTGCCGCCAATGGCGTACTGATTCCCCTGCAGTGTGAGTTCTATGCCCTCGAGGGCCTGTCCGCGTTGCTTGATACCGTCGAACAGATCAAGGATAGCGTGAACCCTTCTCTGGAGATCTACGGTATCCTGCGCACCATGTTCGATTCTCGTAACAGCCTTACGCGCGATGTCAGCAAGCAGCTGCGAGATTATTTCGGTGACGCACTGCTCAAGACCACGATTCCACGCAATGTGCGAGTCGCTGAAGCGCCCAGCCATGGTCTTCCAGTGACCAAGTACGCACGTTTCTCGCGGGGCAGTCAGGCTCATCGAGTGCTGGCCAAGGAACTGATTCGCCGGCTGTCTCTGTAGTAAGCGTTTTTTTGATGCAGTGTCTGCTTTGTGAGATGAGGGGAAGTCGATGACCCGTAAACGCGCCTTGGGACGTGGCCTGGATGCTCTGATCGGTGCTGGAGCTCGCCGTCGCGAAAGCCTGGACTTGCCCGAAAGCGGACTTGATGGCAACGAAGGCGCAGTCGATGCCGCACTTGGCGTTCAGGATCGTCTTGAACGCCTGCCTCTTGGCCAGTTGAGTCGGGGAAAGTACCAGCCGCGTCGTGACATCCGTCCTGAAGCTCTGGAAGAGCTTGCGGACTCCATCCGTGCTCAGGGGGTCATGCAGCCGATTGTGGTCCGTCCCATCGGGCCCGATCGTTATGAAATCATCGCAGGTGAGCGACGCTGGCGCGCATCCCAACTCGCCGAGCTGGATGTTATTCCAGCAGTGGTGCGTGACGTTACCGATGAAGTTGCCCTGGCTCTGGCCCTGATCGAAAACATTCAGCGTGAAAATCTCAATCCAGTTGAAGAGGCACTGGCGCTCAAGCGTCTGATCGATGAGTTCGAGTTGACTCAGCAGCAGGTTGCCGATGCTGTCGGACGCTCCCGGGCCCAGGTGGCCAACCTGTTACGTCTGTTATCTCTGGATCCTGAAGTTCAGACCTTGCTTGAGCGAGGTGATCTGGACATGGGACATGCTCGTGCGCTGCTTACCTTGCCTGCACTCAAGCAACGCAAGGCAGCCCATGAAGTGGTCAACAAGGATCTTACCGTGAGGGCCACTGAAGCCTTGGTCAAGCAACTGACCAGCGATAAACCCAAGGCCACTAAACTTTCTCCGCCAAGCCAGGATGTCGCGCGCTTGGAAACACGCCTGGCCGAAGTGTTGGGGGCGCCGGTGAAAATTCAGCATGGAAAGGCTGGCAAGGGAAAAGTGATGATTCAGTACTCCAGTCTTGACGAACTTGATGGAATCCTCGCGCATATTCGCTGAAAAGAGCGGGAATGTGGAGTGTTCTACCGTTTTTATGATGAAAAGATGAAGTAGTAAATCGGCGTATTATTCTATTTGCTTGCTAATTAATATAACGGCAAGTTCTGCGCATTTAGTCGAAAACTTGCGACAAGTACGCGCAAATACATGCTACTTCGGTTGAAGCAGTAAGTTCCCTTCCCTATAATCGCGCCGAAGTCTGTCAGTGGTTTGGCATCCACTGGCAGCAAGACGATGGAAAACACGCTTGCACGAAAAGGCATCACCGGTAGGTTGATCAGTGAGTTACTGGTGATACGAAGTTGCACAGACCACGCGGCGCAGCAGGAGAGACCCTTGGCGGCCAGTATTCAACGACCCCAGGTAAAACGACTGCTGCAAGTGCAATTGGCCGTGGTGGCACTGCTGAGTGCACTTGCAGGGATTGGTTTTGGCGTATCCGGTGCCGCTTCGGCTGCAACGGGAGGGCTGGTTGCCTTTTTGCCCAATGCTTTCTTTGCCTGGCGCGTATTTCGCTATCAGGGAGCGCGATACTCCCGAGCCATCGTCAATAGTTTCTATCGTGCGGAA
Source organism: Halomonas sp. (assembly GCF_029263665.1). Classification (GTDB taxonomy): domain Bacteria; phylum Pseudomonadota; class Gammaproteobacteria; order Pseudomonadales; family Halomonadaceae; genus Halomonas. Next base: position 292,818 of record NZ_JAJUFQ010000002.1, on the reverse strand, counting down.
GCCGGCAAGTTCGGTTTGACGGCGGCGCTGTTCACCCTGGTGTTCATCGCAGTGCCTCCTTCAAACCCAACTTTTTTCTTTGGCGCTTACGTGGTGACGTTGTTCGTTCATTGGCTGGGTCCCTGGCTGGTGAAACGTCCGTCGCACACATAAATAAGAGGCTCGCATGGCAGGCACGAATCCGACTCCGACGGAATATATCCAGCACCACCTGCAGAATCTGACGTTTGGTCTGCATCCGGATCATGGCTGGAGCATCGCGCACTCCGCTCAAGAAGCTTCCGAAATGGGCTTCTGGGCCATTCACCTGGATACCATGGGGTGGTCCATTGGTCTTGGCCTGATTTTCCTGTGGGTGTTCAAGAAAGCAGCCAATGCAGCGACAACAGGCGTTCCTGGTGCATTGCAGAACTTTGTCGAGCTGATGGTCGAATTCGTCGATAACTCGGTGAAGGACACGTTCCATGGCAAGAGCAAGCTGATTGCTCCGCTGGCGCTGACGATCTTCTGCTGGGTGTTCCTGATGAACCTCATGGACCTGGTGCCGGTGGACTTCCTGCCCATGCTGGCAGCGAAGATTGCTTCCTTGTTCGGTGCTGACCCTGCCCATGTCTACTTCAAGGTCGTACCGACCACTGACGTCAATGCCACCATTGGCATGTCTCTCTCTGTATTCGCTCTGATCATCATCTACACCATTCGCGCCAAGGGGTTCAGTGGCTTCATTGGTGAACTGACTCTGCATCCATTCAACTCACCGAACAAGCTGGTCCAGGCGCTGTTCATTCCGGTCAACTTTCTGCTCGAAACAGTGACCTTGCTGGCCAAGCCGATCTCTCTGGCGCTGCGACTGTTCGGTAATCTTTACGCTGGCGAGCTGATTTTCATCCTGATTGCCATGATCGGTCTGTGGCAGCTGCCTCTGCACTTCACCTGGGCAGTGTTCCATATCCTGGTCATCACTCTGCAGGCCTTCATCTTCATGATGCTGACCATCGTCTATCTGAGCATGGCGGTGGAGAAGCACTAACCGCTTCACCCTTAGAACACCCTAACCACTAACCCTTAATCAACCCTTAACCCACTAAACCACTAACTCGAAAATTGGAGAGACCAACATGGAAGCACAAGTTCTGGGTATGACCGCCATCGCCGTATCCCTGCTGATCGGCCTGGGTGCCCTCGGTACCGCTATCGGCTTCGGTATCCTCGGTGGCAAGTTCCTGGAAGGCGCTGCTCGTCAGCCGGAAATGATCCCGATGCTGCAGGTCAAGATGTTCATCGTTGCTGGTCTGCTCGACGCCGTGACCATGATCGGTGTAGGTATCGCGCTGTTCTTCACCTTCGCTAACCCGTTTGTCGGTTAATGCGCTGGCTCGAGAGAGCCATCGACCCGTTAACCCCAAACCCGTAACGCGAGAGGTGCTGGCGTGAACCTGAACCTTACCCTAGTCGGCCAGGCTATCGCCTTTGCGTTCTTCGTCTGGTTCTGCATGAAGTTTATTTGGCCGCCGGTCATGCAAGCTCTGCAGGAACGTCAGAAGAAGATCGCCGATGGTCTGGATGCTGCCAGCCGTGCGGCGCGTGATCTTGAAGTGGCCGAGCAAGAGGCCAGCGAGACACTGCGCAAGTGCAAGGAAGAGGCGGCTGCGATTCTGGAGCAGGCCCAGAAGCAAGCTAACCAGAAGCTTGAGCAGGCTCGCGAGGATGCCCGCCTTGAAGGCGAGCGCATGATCGCCAAGGCCAAGGCCGAGATCGAGCAGGAAGTGACCCGTGCGAAGGAAGACCTGCGCGGACAAGTGTCACGCCTTGCGGTCCTCGGTGCTGAGCGAATCCTGGAGTCCTCCATCGACGAGAAGCAGCATGCTTCCATCGTCGACAAACTCGCCAAAGAGCTCTGAGGAGGTGACCATGGCGGAAGCGTCAACTATCGCTCGCCCCTACGCCAAGGCTGCTTTCGAGTACGCCCTGGCGAAAGGCGCGCTCGACGACTGGTCCGGCATGTTGGCCCTTGTGGCGCAGGTCGTCAGTGATGACGAACTGCGTTCCCGAGTGCTCGATAATCCCAAGCTGTCCAGCGCACAGAAGGCTGATGTTGTCGTCGACGTTTGTGGTGAAGCCGTCAATGACGATCTCAAGAACTTCATCCGTCTGGTAGGCCAGAAAGGTCGCCTGACAGCGCTCGACGTCATCGCCGAGCAGTTCGAGGCGTTGAAGGCTCAGCAGGAGAAGCGCATGGAGGTGGAGATCCTGTCCGCCTTCGCGCTTTCCGAGGCACAGGAACAATCGCTCGCGAGTGCACTGGCCAAGCGTCTGGACCGCGAAATCTCCATTACCACTCAGGTGGACCCATCGCTTCTGGGCGGCGTGATCCTGCGTGCCGGTGATACCGTCATTGACGGTTCGGTGCGTGGTCGATTGAGCCGTCTCCAGGACGTCCTTTCCGCCTGAGTCTGAGGGACATGGCATGCAGCAACTGAATCCTTCCGAGATTAGCGACATCATCAAGCAGCGTATCGAAAAGCTGGATGTCGCTTCTGAAGCCCGTAATCAGGGCACGGTCGTCAGCGTGTCTGACGGTATCGTGCAGATTCACGGCCTCGCCGACGCAATGTTCGGTGAGATGATTGAATTTCCCGGCGGCGTCTTTGGTATGGCCCTGAACCTCGAGCGCGACAGTGTCGGCGCCGTGGTCCTGGGAGACTACCTGCAGCTGGAAGAGGGCATGACTGCCCAGTGTACTGGCCGTATCCTTGAAGTGCCGGTGGGTCCTGAGCTGCGCGGCCGCGTAGTTGATGCCCTCGGTAACCCGATCGATGGCAAGGGCGATCTGGGCACTTCCCTGACTGATGCAGTCGAGAAGGTTGCTCCGGGCGTTATCACCCGTCAGTCGGTCGACGAGCCGATCCAGACAGGCTTCAAGTCCATCGATGCCATGGTGCCGATCGGCCGTGGTCAGCGTGAGCTGATCATCGGTGACCGTCAGATTGGTAAGTCGGCCATCGCCATCGACACCATCATCAACCAGAAAGGCAAGGACGTCACCTGCGTCTATGTGGCCATCGGCCAGAAGCAGTCGACCATTGCCAACGTGGTGCGCAAGCTCGAAGAGCATGGCGCCATGGATCACACTATCGTGGTTGCTGCTGGTGCCGCTGATCCGGCTCCGATGCAGTTCCTTGCTGCCTATTCCGGCTGCACCATGGGCGAGTACTTCCGTGACCGTGGTGAAGATGCCCTGATCGTTTACGATGACCTGTCCAAGCAGGCTGTGGCGTATCGTCAGGTGTCCTTGCTGCTGCGTCGTCCGCCGGGCCGCGAAGCCTATCCGGGTGACGTCTTCTATCTCCACTCTCGTCTGCTCGAGCGTGCAGCCCGCGTCAATGCTGACTATGTCGAGAAGTTCACCAACGGTGAAGTGAAAGGCAAGACCGGCTCTCTGACTGCTCTGCCGATCATCGAGACTCAGGCTGGGGACGTTTCCGCTTTCGTTCCGACCAACGTGATCTCCATCACCGATGGTCAGATCTTCCTCGAGACCGACCTGTTCAACGCAGGTATCCGCCCGGCCATCAATGCTGGTCTGTCGGTATCTCGTGTGGGTGGTGCTGCTCAGACCAAGATCATCAAGAAGCTTGGTGGTAGCGTGCGTCTGGCCCTGGCCCAGTACCGCGAACTGGCAGCTTTCTCCCAGTTTGCTTCCGATCTGGATGAAGCTACCCGCAAGCAGCTGGAGCATGGTCAGCGTGTCACCGAGCTGATGAAACAAGCTCAGTATGCGCCCATGTCCGTGGCCGAAATGGCTATCTCCCTGTACGCCGCTAACGAAGGCTACCTGGACGATGTCGAAGTCAAGAAGGTACTCGACTTCGAACATGCTCTGCATGAGTTCATGAAGTCCGAGTATGGCGCGCTGATCGACAAGATCAACGAGTCCGGCGACTACAGCAGCGAGATCCAGGACGGTCTGAAGCAGGGTCTCGACAAGTTCAAGGCCACTCAGAGCTGGTAATCCCCTCGGGCCCGCCTTCGGGCGGGCCGTGTGGACAACATTCTGAGGGTCACGAACAAAGGTAGATCGCCATGGCAGTCGGAAAAGAGATTCGCACCCAGATCGGGAGCATCAAGAACACGCAGAAGATCACCAATGCGATGCAGATGGTGGCGGCGTCGAAGATGCGCAAGACCCAGGATCGGATGAAGGCTACCCAGCCTTACGCCCAGCAGATCCGTGCCGTCGTTGGTCACCTCTCCCAGGCTACCCCGGAGTACAAGCATCCGTGGCTGGAAGAGCGTGAGGTCAAGCGTGTTGGCTACATCGTCGTTTCCACTGACCGTGGTCTGTGCGGCGGCCTGAACGTCAACCTGTTCAAGGCTGTGGTCAACGACGCCCAGGCATGGCACAACAAGGGCGCTGAGCTCGATTTCTGTGCCCTTGGCAGCAAGGCCGGCGGTTTTTTCCGTAAGTACGGTGGAAACCTGGTCGCCTCCAAGAGTGGCCTGGGTGAAGCGCCTAGACTTGATGATCTGATCGGTAACGTGAAGGTGATGCTGGATGCCTATGACTCAGGCTCCATCGATCGTCTCTACGTGGTGTACAACGAATTCGTCAATACCATGACGCAGACGCCGGTCGTCCGTCAGCTGTTACCGCTGACCATGGACTCCGCTGCGGATGATGACGAGAACAAGCGTCCCAGCAGTTGGGACTACCTGTATGAACCGGATGCCAAGGCGCTGCTCGATAGCCTGCTCGTGCGCTATGTGGAAGCGCAGGTGTATCAGGCTGTGGTCGAGAATGCGGCCTGCGAGCAGGCGGCACGCATGATCGCGATGAAGAGCGCCACCGACAATGCTGGCAACCTCATCGATGAATTGGAGCTGGTGTACAACAAGGCCCGTCAGGCGGCCATTACCCAGGAAATCTCCGAGATCGTTGGTGGTGCTGCAGCGGTATAGCGTCGGTTGGTTCTGAACCTGGGCGCCACATCGGGCGCTGGTCGGAACCAGGCACACAGGCTTCAATGACAGGTTATTGAGAGGAACCAAGATGAGCGGACGTATCGTACAAATCATCGGCGCGGTGATTGACGTAGAGTTTCCGCGGGACGACGTGCCCAAGGTCTACGACGCGCTGAATGTCTCTGGCAAGGAGACCGTCCTCGAGGTCCAGCAGCAGCTGGGCGACGGCGTGGTTCGTACCATTGCCATGGGCTCCACCGAAGGTCTGCAACGTGGACTGGAAGTGACTGACTCCGGCGCTCCGATTTCTGTGCCGGTAGGCCAGGAGACCCTGGGTCGGATCATGAACGTTCTCGGTGAGCCGATTGATGAGGCTGGCGAGATCGGTGAGCAGGAACGCATGCCGATCCACCGCAAGGCTCCGGGCTACGCGGACCAGGCAGCTACCAACGAACTGCTCGAGACCGGCATCAAGGTCATCGACCTGGTATGTCCTTTCGCCAAGGGCGGTAAGGTCGGCCTGTTCGGTGGTGCTGGCGTGGGTAAAACCGTCAACATGATGGAGCTCATCCGTAACATCGCCACCGAGCACAGCGGGTACTCCGTATTTGCTGGTGTCGGTGAGCGTACTCGTGAGGGTAACGACTTCTATCACGAGATGCAGGAGTCGAACGTTCTCGACAAGGTGGCACTGGTCTACGGTCAGATGAACGAGCCGCCCGGCAACCGTCTGCGCGTGGCCCTGACCGGCCTGACCATCGCCGAGAAGTTCCGTGACGAAGGTCGTGACGTTCTGTTGTTCGTCGACAACATCTATCGTTACACCCTGGCCGGTACCGAAGTATCTGCACTGCTCGGCCGTATGCCGTCTGCGGTGGGTTACCAGCCGACACTGGCCGAGGAGATGGGCGTTCTGCAGGAGCGTATCACCTCGACCAAGACTGGCTCGATCACTTCCGTGCAGGCCGTCTACGTGCCCGCGGATGACTTGACCGACCCGTCTCCGGCGACGACCTTCTCGCACCTTGATGCGACCGTGGTACTGGCGCGCTCCATCGCCGAGCTGGGTATCTATCCGGCCATCGATCCGCTCGACTCCACCTCTCGTCAGCTTGATCCGCTGGTGGTAGGGGAAGAGCACTACGGGGTCGCGCGTGGTGTTCAGGGCGTGCTGCAGCGTTACAAGGAGCTCAAGGACATCATCGCGATCCTGGGTATGGACGAGCTGTCTGATGAAGACAAGCAGATCGTGGCCCGGGCGCGTAAGATCCAGCGCTTCCTGTCCCAGCCGTTCTTCGTTGCCGAGGTCTTCACCGGTTCGCCGGGTAAGTACGTGTCGCTGAAGGAAACCATTCGTGGCTTCCAGGGCATCCTCAATGGCGACTATGACGAGCTGCCTGAGCAGGCCTTCTACATGGTCGGTAGCATCGACGAAGCTGTCGAGAAAGCCAACCAGATGAAGTAATCCCTTAGGAAATGCCGGATGTGATCGAGTCACATCGGTGTTTCCTTCTTACTGGGAGACGTCTCAATGACGAAGACCATTCAATGCGAGATCGTCAGTGCTGAAAGCTCCGTCTACTCCGGTAGCGCTGAGCAGGTAGTGGCGGCTGGCATCATGGGGGATCTCGGCATCCTGGCTGGCCATACGCCGCTGCTTACCGAGCTGGCTCCTGGCCCTGTCCGGGTGCTTACCGAGCAAGGTGAAGAACATTTCTATGTCTCTGGCGGCTTCATTGAAGTGCAGCCCGACAAAGTGATTGTGCTCGCCGATGCTGCGGTACGTGCAGCAGATCTGGATGAAGCCGCTGCCGAGGAAGCTCGTCAGCATGCCCTCAAGAATATGGAAGAAAAATCGGCGGAGCTGGATTATTCCCGTGCTACTGCCGAGCTTGCCGAAGCCACGGCTCAGTTGCGTACCATCAATCAACTGCGTCGCAAGGCTCGTAGCAAGAGCTGATCTTGTATTACCAAGAGCAGATCCTCCATGAGGACAAACGCCCCCGAATACGCTATTCGGGGGCGTTTTTTTATCTGGCTTTTCATGGGTAATTTCGTTGCCTGTTGCCAGCATGGCATCATTGCTTACCATTGATGTGCCCAATCCTGGGCAAATCTTCTCTGACAGCCCTTCCATGCCGTAGGAACCGCGGCAGAATCAGGAGATGTCGATGAACCTTTCACCGACACTGGAAACCCATAAGCACGTGTTGATTCGAGCGCTGGCCGTGAAGGACCAGGCATTGCTGGATGAACGCTTGCCTGAAATACGTTCAGCGGACCTGGCGGAAATTCTCGATCAACTGATCGAGGATGATGATCTGGACACCGCCCTGGCATTGTTTGCGTGCTTGCCGATTGAGCGGAAGGCCAGCGTGTTTGGCCATATCCCCAGTGATGGTCAGGAAAGGCTCAGTGCTTCCATTGGCGATGGCGACCTGGTTCGTATCCTGGATCGCATGGGCTCGGATGAGCGTGCCGATGTCTTCAAGCTGTTCGATGATGATCGCAAGGAAGCTCTGTTGCGGCGTATGGCACACCGTGAACGCGAGGCATTGAAGCGCCTGGCCAGCTATGAGGAAGGGACGGCTGGGGCCTTGATGACCTCGGATTATGTTGCGATTCCCTCTGGACTCACTGTGGCTCAGGCGATCATGAGAGTTCGCCAGACAGCACCGGATGCAGAAACTGTCTACCAGATCTATGTCATCGACAACCAAGGTTGTCTGATTGGCACCATGTCTTTGCGACAGCTGATGGTGGCACGTCCTCAAGCGTTGATTGACGATCTGATGATCCATGATGTCATCAAGATTGGCGTGGAAGCCGAACAGGAGGAAGTCGCCAGGGTCGTAGCCCGTTATGATCTCCTGGCCTTGCCGGTGATTGATGCTGAACAAAGACTGATTGGCATCGTGACACACGACGATGCCATGGACGTCGTGGAGACCGAGGCAACTGAAGATATCCACAAGGGGATGTCGATTGGTCAGTTGGAAGATGGGGTTTCCCGGGTACCGTTATGGAGCCTGTACCGCAAGAGAGTGACCTGGCTGGTTCTGCTGGTGTTCGGCAACCTGTTTTCGGGGGCAGGAATCGCCTATTTCGAAGACACCATTGCTGCCCAGGTGAGTCTGGTGTTCTTTCTGCCTTTGCTGATCGGCAGTGGTGGGAATGCAGGTGCCCAGGCGGCTACTTTGATGGTCCGCGGTATGGCCACTGGTGATGTCGGAGTAAAGGACTGGGGCAAGTTGCTTGGGCGTGAACTTCTGGTCGCTGGTTCGCTTGGTCTGACCATGGCGCTGGCAGTGGCGCCCATTGGTGTCATGCGGGGCGGCGATGCTATCGCGATTGTGGTTGCCATCAGCATGGTCAGTATCGTGCTGTTTGGCAGTCTGTTGGGGATGTGCTTGCCTTTTGTCCTCAATCGGCTGGGATGGGATCCGGCCACTGCATCGGCACCCTTGGTAACGACGTTGATCGATGCTTCCGGGGTCATCATCTATTTCTCCATCGCGACTGCCATTCTTGCCGGGATTTAAGCTTCCTCTAACTGTCGGCAGCGGACAATTTTTCCTGTGGCATGTATGATTTTGCACGCCACGGGGGCGCTTTGTTTAGTTCAACGGACGCTTATTTTCTGCTTCTACTACGGGTTACACCATGGATTGGCTTCAGATTGTTGTTCTCTCATTGATTCAAGGAGTGACTGAGTTCCTTCCAGTTTCCAGTTCAGCACACTTGATTCTGGTTCCCGTATTCAGTGACTGGCCTGATCAAGGGCTGGCTTTCGATGTCGCCTTGCACGTCGGCAGTCTTGCTGCCGTGATCATCTATTTCCGTGAAGAGCTGCTACGCATGATCGGCAGTTGGTTCAAGAGTGCAACCGGCAAAGGTACCGATGAGGATGCGCGGCTGGCCTGGTGGGTGATCCTGGCCACTATTCCTGTGGGAGTGGTGGGGCTGGCATGCAAGGATTTGATCGAACAATATGCCCGCTCTCCTGTATTACTGGCTTTTGGCCTGATTGTGTTCGGAATTGTGCTTGGCGTGGTTGATTGGCGCTTTCGTGGTTCGCGCAGCGAGTATCAGATGAGCTGGCGCGATGCCTTGCTGATTGGGCTGTCTCAGGCCTTGGCGCTGATTCCTGGCACGTCTCGCTCAGGTATCACCATGACCATGGCGTTGATGCTGGGATTGAGCCGTGAAGCTTCAGCGCGCTTTTCCTTTCTGCTGTCGATTCCGGTCATTGTTCTTGCCGGTGGGCTGGAAACCCTGGACCTGGTGGAATCCGGCATTGATGTGAACTGGAGCGACCTGGCACTGGGCACCGTACTGTCTGGCGTCAGCGCCTTTCTCTGTATTCATTTCTTCCTGTCATTCATCAAGCGCATTGGCATGCAGCCTTTCGTGATCTATCGCATCCTGCTCGGCATTGCCCTGCTATGGCTGTTCGCTTGACTGAAACTTTCTTGAGGAGACGTTTCATGCCTGTGGCATATCATCGCAATCTATTGTTTCCCCTATATTTATTACTATTTTTGCTGGTTGTGTCGCTTGCTGGTTGCAGTGATGAGGAAACCCACAAGAATGTGACGCTGGAAGGTGACATATTTGGTACTTTCTATCAGGTCACCATTGCGGATCCTGTCGATGCCGGAAAGGTTGAAGAAATCGAGCAGGGCATGCTCGATGTGCTGCATGGCATCGACATGTCCATGTCCACCTGGAAAGAAGACTCGGAGCTGTCGGCCTTCAATCGCTCCCCTATAGGAGAATGGCAGCCGCTTTCCGCTGAACTGATGGAGGTTCTGGACATCAGCCGTTCGGTGTATCAAAAAAGTGGTGGTGCCTTCGATGTCACGGTTGGCGACCTGGTCAACCTGTGGAGCTTTGGCCCGGAAGCGCGGCCCAAGGAAATCCCCGATGAGGCAACGTTGGAGCAGCGTCTTTCCGAGGTCGGCATGGATGCTGTGGAGCTGGATATGGATAAGCTTGAGGCACGCCGCTTGCGTGATGTCTATGTGGACCTGTCTGGTGTCGCCAAGGGATATGCCACTGATAAAGTGGCCGAATACTTGGAGAGCCAGGGCATCAGCGACTACATGGTCAATCTGGGGGGAGAGATCAAGGCCAAGGGGCATCGTAACGGAGAGTCTGGCCTTTGGCGCATAGGCATCGAAGTACCGCAAGATAACACTCCCAAGGCTCAGCATATTGTTGGATTGAGTGATGTGACAGTTGCCACCTCGGGTGACTATCGCCATTACTTCGAGCAGGACGGCAAGCGTTATTCCCACACTATCGATCCTCGCACTGGCCGCCCGATCACGCATCGCCTGGCTTCCGTGACGGTTTTCCACTCGTCGAATGGGTGGGCGGATGCATGGGCGACGGCTATCAATGTACTGGGGGAAAAGGAAGGCATGACCCTGGCCATTGAGGAAAACCTGGCTGTGATGTTGTTGGTACGGAATGGTGATGGCTGGGAGAGTTGGGTGAGCCCGGCCTTCGTCGAACGTTTTGGTGAAGAAATGGTCGATGCTTTGGGGCTGAAAGTCGTTACCGAGTAGGCGCGAGTAGGTGTTTACCTGAATGGCCTACAATAGAGCCCATGAATTTTTTGAACGACAAGGAATTACGATGAGCCTGGATGTGGTGATACTCGCTGCCGGACAAGGTACTCGTATGCGCTCGCGTCTGCCCAAGGTGCTGCACGAGCTGGCCGGTAAATCTATGGTACGCCACGTCATCGATACTGCCAGTGGTCTTGATGCGGATCGTATTCATGTCGTCATCGGCCATGGTGGTGACATGGTTCGCGAGGCGTTGGCTGATTGTAACCGCCCTTTGCACTTTGCTGTTCAGGCTGAACAGATGGGGACTGGCCATGCCGTGGCACAGGCACTTGATGGCTTGGGGCAGGGAAAGGTGCTGGTGTTGTATGGTGATGTTCCATTAATCCGCCGGGCTACCCTGGAGGCGCTGCTGGCCCAGGTCGACGAAAAGCACATGGGGTTGTTAACCGTGACGCTGGACGATCCAGGTGGCTATGGGCGTATTGTGCGGGACGAAGGAGGCCAGGCGGTCGCGATCATTGAGCAGAAGGATGCCAGCCCTGAACAATTGCTGATCAAGGAATGCAATACCGGCATCATGGCCATGACAGCCAACCAACTGAGGCGCTGGCTACCACAATTGTCTGCCGACAATGCCCAGGGCGAGTACTACTTGACGGATATCATCGCCATGGCTGCTGCCGAAGGTATCACCATCTCGACAGCTCAACCGGCTCGGGCCATGGAAGTCGAGGGGGTCAACAACCGACAGCAGATGGCCTGGCTGGAACGCACCTATCAGCGGGATATCGCCGAACATCTGATGACTCAGGGGGTGGCACTGGCGGATCCGACGAGGATCGATGTACGTGGCAGCCTGATCTGCGGACACGATGTCCATATCGATGTGGGTTGTGTGTTCGAAGGCGATGTTGAACTGGGAGAAGGGGTGCGTATTGGCCCCTATTGTATTGTGCGCAACAGCCGTATTGGTGCCGAAAGTGTCATTGATGCCCATAGTGTGGTCGATGGTGCTGTGCTTGCCGGGCTCAACCATATTGGCCCCTTCGCTCGTCTGCGTCCTGGCTCTCGGCTGGCAGTACGTGTCAGGGTTGGAAACTTCGTCGAGACCAAGAATGCCGAGGTGGGTGAAGGTACCAAGATCAATCACTTGAGTTATATCGGTGATGCGCGTCTGGGCCGCGATGTGAATATCGGTGCAGGTACCATCACCTGTAACTACGACGGTGCCAACAAGCACCGCACAGAAATCGGAGATGAGGCCTTCATTGGCTCCAACAGTGCTCTTGTTGCCCCTGTCAGTGTGGGCAAGGGAGCAACGGTAGGCGCTGGCTCCACCATCAGTCGTGATGTTGCCGATCACAGCCTGGCGGTAAGTCGCTCACGCCAGATTGGCAAGGATAATTGGCCACGTCCTACCAAGGACAATTAGGCTCGCTACGAGCTACGAGCTACGAGCTACGAGCTACGAGCTACGAGCTACGAGCTACGAGCCAATGTATTTTTCAGGAGCTAGTGTATGTGTGGCATTGTTGCCGCTGTGGCCCAGCGTAATGTTCAGAATATCCTGCTTGAGGGCCTGAGGCGTCTCGAGTATCGCGGCTATGACTCTGCTGGCATGGCTGTCCGTGATGGCAAGGGGCAGCTCAAGCGACAGCGTGCCGTGGGCAAGGTAGCTGCATTGGCCGAGCGGCTGCAAGGCGAATCACTGGTCGGTGCCAGTGGCATTGCTCATACCCGTTGGGCCACACATGGACGTCCTAGCGAGCCTAATGCGCACCCTCACCAATCTCGTAATCGCCTGGCGGTGGTACATAACGGCATCATCGAGAACTACGAGGCGTTGCGTCAGGAACTGTCAGCTGAAGGGTATGATTTCGAGTCCGAAACGGATACGGAAGTCATTGCTCATCTTCTGGAGCGTGAATCTCGTAAGACAGGCGATTTGTTGACTGCCTTCAAGCAGGTGGTGGCTGGGCTGGATGGCGCCTATGCACTTGCGGCAATGGCGGTAGATGAACCCAATGTGGTGGTCGGCGCACGCAAAGGGAGTCCTCTGGTCGTGGGTGTCGGCATTGATGAAGCTTTCCTGGCATCGGACCCACTGGCGCTGCTGCAAGTTACCGATCGTTTCATCTATCTGCTGGAAGGCGATGTGGTGCGCCTTTCCGAGGGTGGCCGAATCGAAATCTTCGACTCAAGTGGTACTGTTGCTGAGCGTCCGATGCAGACGTTCGAGCATGGCGACGGGGCTTCCAGCAAGGGCCAGTATCGTCACTACATGCTCAAGGAGATCCACGAGCAGCCTGCGGTAATTGCCGCTGCCCTGGAAGGCCGCTTGGCAGAGTATGCAGTACTGGTGGAAAGCTTCGGACCGTCGGCGGAAGGGCTGTTCCAGCGGGTGCGCAATATCCATATCGTGGCCTGTGGTACCAGCTATCACGCTGGTATGGTGGCCCGTTACTGGCTCGAGCGTTATACCGGTGTGCCAGTGCAGGTTGAAGTGGCCTCGGAATATCGTTATCGCCAGGTGGTGGTTCCTGAGGACACCCTGTTCGTCACGCTCTCACAATCCGGTGAAACTGCTGACACCCTGGCAGCACTGCGCTTTGCCATGGAACAAGGTAATTACCTTGGTAGCCTGGGTATCTGCAATGTTCCCGGCAGTTCTCTGGTACGTGAAGCTGATTTGACCTTGATGACCCAGGCCGGTCCGGAGATTGGAGTGGCCTCGACCAAGGCCTTCACTACTCAGTTGACGGCACTGATGCTGTTTACTCTGGCATTGGGGCGGGTCAAAGGGATGCCTGAGTCTGAGCAGTCCGAACTGGTCGAGGCATTGCGAATATTGCCTGGGCAATGTGCTGAAGTGCTGAAGCTGGATGATGCCATCGAGGTGTTGTCTACGGCTTTTGCCGAGAAGCAGCATGCCTTGTTCCTGGGCCGCGGCGCGCACTTCCCTATCGCTCAGGAAGGCGCTCTCAAGCTCAAGGAAATTTCCTATATCCATGCCGAGGCCTATCCGGCTGGAGAGCTCAAGCATGGCCCTCTGGCGCTGGTGGATGCCGAGATGCCGGTCATTTCGGTTGCACCTAACGATGAGTTGCTGGATAAGCTCAAATCCAACCTGCAGGAAGTGCGTGCACGAGGTGGCGAGCTATTCGTGTTTGCTGATGAGAATGTGGGGCTGGTGCCAGCAGAAGGTATTCAGGTGTTACATTTGCCACATATTCATGAAGCCTTGGCACCAATTCTTTATACCTTGCCGTTACAGCTACTGTCCTACCATGTTGCCGTGCTCAAGGGCACTGATGTGGATCAGCCTCGTAATCTTGCCAAATCAGTCACTGTAGAGTAGTCAGAATTCATCTCGGCTGGACTGTGGAGCGCCCGCAAATGCGGGCGCTGTTGTTATGGTCTGGCTGGATAGTTCTCCTGATTTTTTCTATCGATATTTGTGATCTTGATCATATGTTTGTATTTATCATCGAATGATTTCAATATTTTCTAAGTCGGCTTTTTATGACTTTTTTGAGATTTTTTATTGTTAAATAACAATGTCTTATGTTTTATAATTTCTTATGGATATGATTTTACAGGGAAATGAAATATCCAATGGTGGTAAAGGATATATAAATAAAGGGTTATTTTTCAATATCGTGATGTTAAGTAGCAATGTATATGTTCTATATGACATTGATATGAAGGGGGCAAGATGTCATATAATATTTGTTAGCAGACTAACTCTCTAATAATGTTGGAGAGGACTAGATGCTTTTTATTTATGCATTGATATATGGATAACATCATGAAGAAAGTATTGACGATGCCTGTCCTTCTGGCCGCAAGTCTTTTTACCGCTTCAAGCGCTTTGGCTGCTGATGGCACTATCACCATCCAAGGCCTAGTCACGGATTCTGCTTGCCAGATTGCCGTCAATGGCGGTGATGCTGATACCACTGTAATTCTACCCACTGTCTCCACCAGCTCACTGGCTGCCGATGGTGATGTCGCAGGTGCCACGCCGATCGTCATGTCTTTGACTGGTTGCCCTTCCACCGGACACGTACGTGCCTACTTCGAACCTCAGAATGTGGATGTCTCCACTGGCTTCCTGGTCAACAACGCCAAGTCCGGTGCTGATAACGTTCAGGTTCAGATCATCAATGGCTTTGATGGGAAGCCTATCAACCTGGCCAACAACGAAGGCAACAATTCTGTCGATTTCGTGGATGATGGAAGCGGTACGACAGGCTCTGCGACACTGAACTATGCAGCGCAATACATCGCCGTGAACGGTGCAGCATCTTCTGGTGGCGTCGAAACAGCTCTGGTCTACACCCTGGACTACCTGTAAGGCATCACTCTGTTGCAGAGGGGCCCTCCCTCTGCAAATCGCAGTAGGCTAGAGAGTCAAGGTGATGACGGTGATGAAGAAACTGGCAAGTGGTGCACTGCTTGTTGCTCTGCTGGTACCGCTGCTGGCGTCAGCAAGTATTCAGGTGCAGGGAACCCGTTTTATCTACCCTGGTAATGTTCGTGAGATCACGGTGGATCTGCACAATGAAGCAGATCGGGCTGCCTTGGTGCAATCCTGGCTGGACAGTGGTAATCCATCCTCGGAACCAGGGGCCGAGCAATTACCATTTGTGGTTCTACCGCCGCTTGTCCGGGTGGAGCCTCAGGTCGGGCAAACTCTGCGTATTGCCTATACCGGCCAGAGTCTGCCCGAAGATCGGGAATCGGTATTTTGGCTCAATGTGCTGGATGTTCCTCCCAAACCGCAGGCAAATGACGGTGAGGAACAGAACGTCATGCGTCTAGCCTTCCGTACTCGTGTCAAGATGTTCTTCCGCCCTGGTGGGCTTCAGGGATCCCTTGAAGAAGCAGTAGAACATATGAGCTGGAGCCTACAGCCCGTTGGTAATGGCTACGCACTGCGTGCAACCAATGACTCTCCCTATCACGTCAGCTTTCGAGACCTGGCACTGACATCTGGTGGGCACACCTACCCAAGTATTGACAGTGGCATGGTCGATCCCTATGCGACAGCAGACTTTCCGCTGAAAGGTCTGACATCTGCGGTAGTTTCTGGAGATATTGTCGGGCATTGGCTCAATGATTTTGGTGCCAGTGTCGAACAAAACTATTCATTGATGCGATAGATGTCATTGATGCGATAGATACCATGTCGACAGGTGAGCCAATACCGGCGGTATATCGTAGAGATGATCAGCCGCTGGGCTGGTTGTCATGGCACCAACCTAACCTGTTGGATCGGCTGACCAATAAGGGCAAGGGTCTCGAGGTTGGTTCCTTGCAAGTAGATGCCCTTGTAGAGCATTCAGGCTTCCTTATTTATGTGTCTTTCAGGTTCCATCCAGATAATGGAAGGGTGGCTTTCGCTCCAGCGAAGATGGCCCTTGGCATTCAGTTCCAGAGTCCAATGCATGGTAATGGCTCTGTTAGCTAGTAGTTCTAGCATGGCAGCGACGAGCCATGATGCCGTTTCCAGCGAATTCGATAATCAGTTTCTGCGTGGTCTGGGTCAGGATGTCGATCTGTCTCATTATTCTCAGCCCGGTATGGTGATCGCCGGTGATTATGAACTGGATGTACTGATCAACGGCAAGGACATGCTGCGTCAGACAGTGCATGTCAAAGATGACGAATCATCTGGAGAGCAACATTTCTGTTTCTCCAGGGCGGACGTACAGCGATGGGGGGTGATGATTGATCGACTACCCGATCAGCAGAATACTCAACGTATGCTGGAAAGCGGCTGTATTGAAGCCGATGCGTTGATCCCCGAGGCATCGTTCAGCATGGACGCTGCCAATCTGCGTGCTGACCTGAGCATACCTCAGGCCTATGCCGGTACCGTCAAGCGCGGATATGTTGATCCTGAGGAATGGGATGATGGTATCAATGCATTGATTTTCGGGTACCACGCTAATGCCTTCCACAGCAAACAGGACAGTGGCGATAGCTCCACCGACTACAACGCCAACCTCAATGCCGGCGTCAACTTGGCTGGCTGGCGGTTTAGGCACAATGGTAACTATCACTACAGCGATGATATCGACGGGCCGAAGTATGAGGCACAAAACACCTATGTGCAGACGGATGTGGATGCTGTGCGGGGACAACTCACCTTTGGTGAGTATTTCACTCCGGGCAGTGAATTCGAAAGTCTTCCTTTCACGGGGGTGCAGCTAGGTAGCGATGACAGCATGTTGCCTGAAAGCGAGCGTGGTTATGCACCGGTGATCCGTGGTTCCGCCAACACCAATGCCAAAGTTACGGTACGTCAGGGCGGTAATGTGGTTTACGAGACAAGCGTCTCTGCCGGAGCCTTTGTCATTGATGACCTATATGCAACGGGATATGCCGGAGATCTGGAAGTCACGGTCACCGAAGCAGATGGCAGTGAAAGATCTTTCACTGTCCCCTATGCCTCGGTGGTGCAGATGCTGCGGCCCGGTTCATCTCGTTTCAATGTCGTCGCCGGCCGTTACCGCGATGACGAGTTGCACGATGAGCCTAGTTTCGCTCAGGCCACCTGGCGACGTGGTATCAACAATATCCTGACCGTCTATGGCGGAGGACTGATTGCCGAGGACTACTACTCTCTGCTGATGGGATCCGCCGTCGGCACGCCATTGGGAGCAGTCGCCATTGATGCCACTTTGACCCGCACCGAAGGAATCCCCTACGCATATAGTGAACTGGAAGGGCAGAGTTATCGGTTGAGTTACAGCAAGATGCTCAATGCCACCAGCACCAACTTCTCGTTGGCCGCCTACCGGTTTTCCAGTGAGGAATACATTACCTTCGCCGACTTTGCGTACTTGAAGAATGGGGATGCCTCATCAAGCAGCCTGAGTGAGCGCAATCGTTTCCAACTTAGCATCAGTCAATCACTGGGAGAACTCGGCAATCTCAATCTCACAGGGCTGACCCATGACTACTGGAACGGTCGACCGGATCAGACCACCTATCAACTGGATTACAGCAAGGGCTTCCATTGGGGGAGCCTGAGCCTGTCGGCGACTCGAGATATCGAGGATGACGACGAGACCAATACCTACATGCTGACTGCCAGCATTCCATTGGGTGATGGTACTAATCATCCAACGCTGAGTGCGACGGCGACCTTCGACGATGATCACAGCAGTACCGTGCGCACCAACCTGTCGGGTACGGCGGGGGATGAGAGTCAATTGAATTACAACGCCTATGTATCGCGTGCCGACAATAACATCGATACCAGCACCACCTTTGGTGGTGATCTCAACTATCGTACCTCGGGCACTCAACTGGGTACGACTTACAGTCATAGCGAAGGTTTCGAGCAGTATTCGGCGTCAGCGACCGGCGTCATTGTTGCTTATCCAGGTGGCGTGGTGTTCAGTCCCGACCGGGCGGAGACCATGGCGTTGATACACGCCGATGGGGCTGCTGGAGCTTCATTGAGCAACGGCATGGGTAATCATCTGGATCGCGATGGAGATGCATTGGATGCAGGGCTGACGCCCTATCGCCACAACACTGTTGCCATCAGTCCCAAAGGGCTACCGCTGGATGTGGAACTGAAGTCCACTTCGCAGACAGTGACGCCGCGTCGTGGTGCCGTGGTACGTATCGACTATGAGACTCGCCTCGGACACCCGGTGTTGGTGCATGTGGACAACGATGCCGTGCCTTTCGGTGCCGAAGTCGTTGATGGTGGTGGTCAACATGTCTCACTGGTCGGGCAGGGGCGGATGATCTTCCTGCGCGGTGACTATGATGACTTGAGGGTGGTGTGGGGTGAAGGCTCCGATCAGTTCTGCCGAC
Source organism: Halomonas sp. (assembly GCF_029263665.1). Taxonomy (GTDB): domain Bacteria; phylum Pseudomonadota; class Gammaproteobacteria; order Pseudomonadales; family Halomonadaceae; genus Halomonas. Next base: position 274,438 of record NZ_JAJUFQ010000002.1, on the reverse strand, counting down.
TGCAGTTCCCGACACCCCAGAAGAATGATGATGTCAGCACAGCAGGTTATCAACAGGTTGAGGCGTTATGTACCCCTCTGTAGTGGATCTGGCCGGCATCGAAGCCATTCAGTGCCACCATGTTCAGCGTTAGTGCGGGAAGACCACGAGGACGAAATGATATGAGCCGGGTAATTCATACGAAAACGCGAGGCGGGTGGGGTGCGATGGGAATGCTGCTGATATTGGTCTGTGTCCAGCTGGTTATGTCCTCAGTCTGTATGGCGTATCAGGGAAGAACCGACAACTGCACATCATCTCAGCTGCCGGCAACGCTCAACCTTCAGGCCAATATCACTGGCAGTGCAGGTGTCGGGCTGGAAATACCAGGTTCCCGTCAGTCGGCCACTCTAGGCATCAGTTGCAATGGGCATTATGACGATGACCGTAATTACTGCACCACCACTCAAGGGTGGGCGTTTATCCCTGAGGGTGGCCTTCCGAGCAATACCTCGATACCCAATACCTATCGTTTCTCGACCTTTCCGCCAGGTGTGGGCTATCAAGCGTTGGATCTCAACGGTAACCCCATGCCACTGGTGGGGGATAATCATGATCGGCACGATACCAGGGTGCATATTCAGCAGGGGTATCAGCAGGTTCCACTGGCCTTTCGTCTGGTCAAACTGGATGGTTCAACGCCTCTAACCAGCGACTTTCGGTTTCAGTTCAGGGTGGCTTGTGAGGGAAATGAATATGCCAATATCGATATTGACCAGAGCAAGATCTACGTCAATGCACACTTGACCACCGTGACCCAGACTTGTGAGCTGGAAAACTCGGATATCCAGGTCACCTTGCCGACCATCAGCAGCGGGCAGTTCAGTTCCGTGGGGGATACTGGGGGCAGCACTCTCTTTGCCTTGAAGTTGAACTGCATGGAGGATGCAAGGGCGAAGGTGTTTTTCTCCGATGTCAACGATCTGCCCAATGGCAGTTCCATTCTTGCTCCGGGGGTGAATACCACTGCCGGTGGGATCTCCTTTCAGATGCGCCATGCAGGAGAGCCGGTCATGCTGGTGCCTGGTGGTGCGGCGAACTCAAGTGGGACTTTCATCAATGTAAATGCCGTTGATGGCAGCGAGCATGTCTTGATTCCACTTGAAGCCGAATACATCCAGAGCGGCAACAGCGTGACGGCGGGAAAACTGGAAGCCCAGGCCATGGTCACCATTGCCTATGACTGAAATGCGTGTCGACCAGGCAACATTGCAGGTTGGCGGGGGTAATTCTCTCGAGACACCCCCTCCAGGTTGACACGCAACTACTATGAAACATGACTGGCCAGCATACGCTCTCTCTGAAGTGTATATGCTGGCCTTTTTTCTCTTCAGGAGTTCAAGGACGGTTGTTCGCACTGTCGATTGGAGGAACGGGTGTGGTCGCTGTTTTCAATGAAGCCTCGCTATCTATCAGGCGATGGTGCTTCCAGCGGCCACTACGAAACCACATCCAGGCCACCACGGCAGTGATGATGTTCTGGATCGGGTAAGCCCAGTAGATACCGATTTCCTGCAGGGATGTGCGTTCTGCCAGAATCCAGGCCAAGGGAAATTGCAGCACCCATAGTGAAACCAGGGCAATGGCCATGGCCATCACGGTATCACCGGCACCGCGAAAGGCTCCCGCGATGACGATCTGGGCCCCCATCAGGCCAAAGGTAAGGGCAGTAATGCGCACGAAGAGAGCACCTTCTTCAATGACTTTGTGGGCATCTGGCACGAAGATGGTCACCAGCGGATCAGCAAAAAAGAAGCACAGGATGCCGACAGCGGTCAGTGAGACGAAGGCGATGGCAGCGCTGGCATAGGCGGTTTTCTCGGCACGCTCGGTCTTGCCTGCCCCGATGTTCTGGCCGACCAGAGCCGAAGCTGCCTGGGATAGACCAAGAGCGGGAATGATCACGAAGCTGAATATGCGAGTGCCAATACCGTAGGCTGCCAGGGTTACGGTACCGAAACCTGCCACTAAGGTGGTCATCAGCATCATGCCCAAGGCTCGGGTGCTCTGCTCTACCGCTGTAGGGCCGCCTAGAGCAAACAAGCGCCATAACAGGTGGTGATCAGGTTTTAGCTGGTTCAATTTCAACTGAATGCCCCAGCGTCCCGAGAACAGAATGTACAAACCGGCGATGGTAGATAGTCCTTGGGTGATGACGGTGGCTATTGCCGCGCCACTGACCCCCATAGCTGGAACAGGACCCCAGCCTAGAATCAGCAACGGGTCGAGGATGAAATTCAGCACCACCGTGACAAAGACGATAACTAGAGGCGTTTTAGCATCGCCTACACCACGCATCAGTGACTGGAAGATGGCGTAGATGAACATGAATGGCAGACCAATGAAGGAGATTTTCAGGTATAAAGCAGCCAATGGTTGGACATCATCGGCAGCGCCAAGAAAGTCGACTGCGATTGGGCTGAGTACATATCCGGTACTTCCCAGAATGAGCGACAGCACGATCATGCCGAGCATGGCCTGGGCGGATACACGATTAACCGCGTCTCTATTACCACTGCCATGATATTGGGCTGCCAGCACTGTTCCCGCTACGGCCAGGCCGATGCCGACCGAAAGCAGCAGGAAGATCAAGGGAAAACTCAGTGATACCGCGGCCACTGCTTCGGCACCGAGGCGTCCGACCCAGAAAGCATCAATCAACTGGTAGGCAGTCTGCAGAACATTGGCCAGGACGATAGGCAAGGCCAGGCGAATGAGAGTGGAGAGAGTCGATCCATCTGTCAGACTAGGCCGGGTTGGGGGCATTGCAGGCTCTCCGTAGCACTTGAGCTATAGCATTTAAGCCATGGCACTTATAAGGAATGTAGTACTTAAGGGAATGATGAACAGTATTACGCGTGTAACGCCGCGGTTGCGTCTTGGTCTTGCCATGTGGGCCAACCCTGATTGGCGTGGTGGCCTTTATCCTCCTCATGGTGGTCGTGAAGATTGGTTGGCGGATTATGCTCAGGTGTTCAATAGCGTCGAGGGCAATACCACCTTCTATAGCGGAACACCTAAAGCACAGACCATACAGACCTGGGCGCGTCAGGCTCCAGATGACTTTCGCTTCTGTTTCAAGCTGCCCCGACAGTTGACCCATGTTCAGCGCCTGAAGGGGATCGAAGCCGAACTGGAAGCATTCTGGGAAGCCCTGGAACCGTTGGTTGGACGACTTGGCCCGATGATGGTTCAGCTGCCTAGAGATTTTGGCCATGCTGAGCTGTCTAAGCTGGAAGTACTACTAAAGCATTGGCCGAAGCAAATGCCATGTGCGGTTGAGGTGAGACATAGTGATTTTTTCCACAAGGGGGAAGCAGAGAAAGCTTTCAACAGGTTGTTGATAAGTCATGGGGCTGATCGAGTGATGCTGGATGTTCGCCCTTTGTTTTCAACACCTGCTGGGAACCACCCTGGGATGATCAAAGCACAGGGAGAAAAGCCAAAACTCCCGCTACACGTGATCTCCACGGGAAAATTTCCTATTGTCAGGTTCATCGGCCACCTTGACAGCAGCATCAATGAGCGCTACTTCGCTCCTTGGCGTGAACGTCTCAGCCTGTGGATAAAACAGGGGAAAACCCCTTTCCTATTTGTTCATACTGCGGATAACCGAACGGCTCCTGAGCTGGCTCGTAGACTCTATACCCTGCTGACAGAACATGCTGGCCTTCCTGCTTTGGGAGCATTTTCAGGTGAACGTCAGAATCGTCTGTTATAACTAAAGAACCCTGGCGTTTTTATGCCTCTTCAGATAATTTGTCCGGTTGTTCGTCACTTGCCATGGGTATGGGCGCTTTTCTGTTCCTATCTGAACCGATCAGATGCCTGAACTCACCGGTCTTGACCGATTCGCCATTGCGTATCGGAACGAGAGGTGTACCGGCAGTGATCCTGCTGACATCCGTCAGACCCCTTGTTAGACGACAGCACTGCGAACCAGACTGTCGAGGACGTGGCGACTATAAACACAAATGCCGTTATCGCATCCGATCGATCGATGACGACACGTACTCATAAGGGTGAAATATGTCGAAAACCAACCATGCGCAGTGGTCCTCGCGCTTTTCGTTCATTCTTGCCGCGACAGGCTCAGCGGTAGGCCTAGGCAACATCTGGAAGTTCCCCTATATGACGGGGGAGAGCGGTGGCGCAGCATTCGTTCTTGTTTATCTGTTATGTATCGCGCTGATTGGTTTGCCGATTCTGGTGACTGAGTGGATGCTCGGTCGGCGTGGACAGAGTAACCCGGTCAACACCATGGCGACAGTGGCAGAGCAGGCGGGCAAATCCCGCGCCTGGCTGCTGGTCGGTGTGGCAGGCGTATTGGGTGCCTTCCTTATTCTATCTTTCTACAGTGTCATCGGCGGCTGGTCGCTGTATTACACGCTCGGTAGTGTCACTGGTGATTTCTCCGGCCAGGATGCCGATGGCATCGGGGCTTTGTTCAACGGCATGCTGGCCAATCCAGGCTTGTTGCTGCTGTGGCATTCGATCTTCATGCTGCTGGTCATCGGCATTGTGGCTCGCGGTGTGACCAAGGGCCTTGAAGGGGCTGTCAATGTATTGATGCCTGCCTTGGCACTGTTGCTGGTGATTCTGATCGGCTATGGCATGACCACTGGCCACTTCGGCCAGGCAGTGGAATTCCTGTTCTCGCCGGATTGGAGCAAGCTCAATGGCGGAACCGTGCTTGCAGCGCTGGGGCATGCTTTCTTCACCCTGTCACTGGGCATGGGCATCATGCTGGCCTATGGGTCCTACCTTGGCAAGGAAGTCAATCTGATCAAGACTGCGCGGACGGTCGTGATCATGGATACTGTCATTGCACTTGGTGCCGGTCTGGCGATCTTCCCTATCGTATTCGCCAACGATCTGGATCTGGCATCAGGCCCAAGCCTGATCTTCGTGACTCTGCCCTTGGCCTTCGGCAACATGGGAGGGGGCACGATTCTTGGCTTGATGTTCTTCCTGTTGTTGACCTTCGCAGCCTTGACCTCGGCTATTTCCTTGCTTGAACCTGTGACCGAGTTCCTGGAAGAACGTACGCCGCTCAGTCGTGCTGCTTCTGCCATAGTAGCTGGCATTGGCGCTTGGGCATTGGGTATTGCTGCCCTGCTGTCGTTCAATGACTGGAGCAGTCTGACGCTGTTTGGTCTGGGTATCTTTGATCTTCTCGATAAGCTGACCAGCAAGTTCATGCTGCCTTTGACAGGCCTGGGAGCGATCATCTTCGCTGCCTGGGTGCTTGACAAGGATGTGGTGCGTGAAGAGCTGGGCCTGAGTGCCAATGGTTTCAAGGTGTGGAACCTGGTAACCCGCTTCGTTGCACCGATTGGTGTGCTGGTAGTGTTCTTCGCCAGCCTCTAGGAACAACAAGCCACTGAAAAATCAGAAGGGCTCGGCATTGGCCGGGCCCTTTTGCTGTTGCTGAGGCATTGTTCCTACAGTAAATCATGCGGCGACGAAGAGTTGGAGCACCTGCAGGCGAGCGCTCAGTAGATGGCCGCGCAAGTAGATGGCCGCGCAAGTAGATGACCGCATAAGTCAGTAGCGTGTCGTTGTATATGACGGGGAGTGTTCGTGGGGCTCCTCGCCAAGTCTACGCCGCTTGTAGAGATGAGCTGGCGTTAGTGCACTTTGGTCATTCCAGCATCAGTGCATGCCTTCGTCATCTTCCGGTAATTCTGCGATATCTTCGGACAGGCGCTTGAATTCTTCGTGAAGCTCGATACCGCGACGGGCGCGCAGGTTGCGCTGGGCGGCGGTACGAGAGCGCTGCTCGTGTTCAACGACTTCCATACTCATGAAAATGTCGAGGAGTTCACTCTTGACGGAGGTTAACCGTTCGACATTGCGCATGATCGACTCTCCTTTGCAGTGAAGTGGGAAACGGGGCCGATATTGTCGGCATCTCCGACGTTTCCAGGGTGCCGGCATCCAGGACGCTGCTCGACACTGCACTTTTTACTATACCCCAGTTGACAGAAAGATGACGAATCGTTCCCTGTGACCCGTAAAACCGCGAAAAGTGCCATGTGCTCTGGGTTTTGCAAAGATTTCATTGGTGGCCTAAAGCCAAATGAGGTAGACGTACAAGCGGGATAACGCGCATTCCCCTCAGGCTTGGGGCATACTGAAAAGAGGCAATGGCAAAGGTCAGGCGAGTGCCGGGTCTGGAGCTGCCCCCATTAGCTAGAGCCCCCCATTAGCTAGAGAAAGGAGTCTAGGGTGAGTCGTGCGCTGTTCGATGAAATGCGACGTCGCATGGAACACTTCCGGCGGTCCGAGCAGAAGGTAGCGCGTTTCGTGCTGCGTAACCCCGATGAAGTGATCCATATGCGTATCGTTGACCTCGCTACAGAAGCCAAGGTCAGCGAACCTACGGTGGTGCGTTTCTGTCGTGCACTGGGCTGCGGTGGTTTTCAGGATTTCAAGCTGAAGCTGGCTCAAATGCTGGCTTCGGGCAGTCAGTTTGCTCAGTTCTCGATGAACGATAGTGACTCTGTCGCTGAATTTTCCCAGAGCATCTTCGATTCTACGGTAGGGACTCTGTTGTCGGTGCGCGACCGCCTCGACAATGAAGCATTGAGCAAGGCCATCAACGCCCTGGCCATGGCCAATCGAGTGGAGTTCTATGGCTTTGGTGCTTCCGGAGCCGTAGCCTTCGATGCACAGCACAAGTTCTTCCGTCTGCAGATTTCTACCGCGGCCTATGCTGATCCGCATATGCAGAATATGTCAGCAGTGACCCTCAACGACGGTGATGTGGTTGTGGCGATTTCCCAGACCGGGCGCACCCGAGCGCTGGTAGCCAGTGTCAAGCTGGCGCGGGAAGCAGGCGCCACTGTCATTGGCCTGTGTCCCAGTGGCTCTCCATTGGCAGAAGAAGTCAATTTACCGCTGTATATAGATGTACATGAAGACACAGAGATCTACACACCCATGAGTTCGCGCATCGCTCATCTGGTGCTGATCGATGTGCTTGCCGTCGGTGTAGCCAAGACACGAGGCCCCAAACTCGCCGAGCAGTTGAAGTCGGTAAAGCGCAGCCTCAATCCCTTGCGTTATCCCGAGCCAGACGAAAGCTGAAAAAGACCATGCGGTAAGCTGTAGAGCTATAAGCGAAGGAATCTTTACACGGTTCTGTGAAGCGTTTTGAATCACTGGCTTACGGCTTACGGCTTACGGCTTACGGCTTACGGCTTACGGCTTACGGCTTACGGCTTACGGCTTACGGCTTACGGCTTACGGCTTACGGCTTCTTTTCCCCTGTCCATTCATCCAGCATTGCTATGATAGACTAGCCCTCCATTTGTGATCATGGCGGTGCCAGCCCATGGATGATTTGGCGATTCTAGATGCGCTCAACCCAGCTCAGTGCGAAGCGGTCAGAGCCCCCCAGGGCAATATGCTGGTGTTGGCTGGTGCCGGCTCTGGCAAGACTCGGGTGCTGGTGCATCGTATCGCCTGGTTGATGCAGGTCGAGGGTCTTTCTCCTTACGCCGTATTGGCAGTGACCTTTACCAACAAGGCGGCCCGGGAAATGCGTACACGCCTGGAGGCGTTGCTCAATATTTCCCTGCGACACGTCTGGGTAGGCACTTTTCACTCCATTGCCCACCGTCTACTGCGTACCCACTGGCAAGATGCCCGCCTGCCCCAGCACTTTCAAATCATCGACAGTGATGATCAGCTCAGGCTGGTCAAGCGTCTGCTCAAGGACAACAGCATCGATGACGAACGCTATCCACCGCGCCAGGTGCAATCGTTCATCTCCGGGTGCAAGGAAGAAGGCCTGCGTCCACATCAGGTGCGCACCCATGGCGATGCCTATGTAGAAACCATGGTGTCACTGTACGACATCTATCAACTGACCTGTGAACGTGGTGGTTTGGTGGATTTCGGTGAACTATTGCTGCGTAGTCTGGAGCTGTTACGTGATAATCCTGCGTTGTTGGCGCATTACCAGGAACGCTTTGCCCATGTACTGGTCGACGAGTTCCAGGATACCAATACGCTGCAATATGCCTGGTTGAAGCTTTTGACTGGGCAGAAGACACCGATGACGGTGGTCGGTGACGACGACCAGTCGATCTATGGCTGGCGTGGTGCCAGGGTGGAGAATATCCGGCGCTTCGAAGACGAGTTTCCCAATACCAAGGTGGTGCGCCTGGAACAGAATTATCGTTCCACCAGTGCCATCCTCGATGCCGCCAATGCATTGATCCGCCAGAATACGGATCGACTAGGCAAGGAGCTGTGGACCGAGGGTGAGCATGGCGAGCCCATCTCCGTATACGCTGGCTTCAACGACATGGAGGAAGCGCGTTTCATCGTTGATACCATCAAGGAGAAGGTGGATGAAGGCTTCCTGCGTCGTGATATTGCCATTCTCTACCGTTCCAATGCCCAGTCTCGTGTCATCGAAGAAACCTTGATCCGGCAGGGCATGCCCTATCGTATCTATGGTGGTCAACGCTTTTACGAACGCCTGGAAATCAAGAATGCCCTCGCGTACCTGCGCCTGCTGCTCAACCGTGATGACGATGCTTCTCTGGAACGAGTGATCAATGTGCCGGCACGCGGGATTGGCACTCGTACCGTGGAAGTCTTGCGTGAGCGTGCCCGGCATAGTGAGGTGTCGTTATGGCAGGCGCTTCATGATGCCTTGTCAGATGGAATGCTGAAGGGGCGGGCGGGCAATGCGGTCAAGGCCTTTGCCGATCTGATCGAGAGTCTGGACAACGAGACGTCTGGCCTGCCGCTTCACGAAATTATCGAGCACGTCAACGAACACTCGGGACTTATCGAGCACCATCGCAGTGAAAAGGGTGAAAAAGGTCAGGCTCGGGTAGAGAACCTGGAAGAATTGATCAACGCTGCTCGTGCTTTCACCCAAGGGGAGAGCCTGGAGACCATTGAAGCGGGTGAGGGCATGGCAGCCCTGGAAGCTTTCCTGGCCGAGGCAGCGCTCAATGCGGGCGAGCATGAGGCGGACGAGTTCGAGGACTGTGTGCAGCTGATGACGCTGCATTCTGCCAAGGGGCTGGAGTTTCCAGTGGTCTTCATTGCTGGTGTCGAGGAAGGGCTCTTCCCACACCGGATGTCCATCGAAGAGGACGGGCGCCTCGAAGAAGAGCGCCGCCTGTGTTATGTCGGTGTGACTCGGGCCATGCGCAAGCTCTATCTTACCCATGCAGAAATTCGTCGCATGCATGGCAAGGAAACCTTTCAGCGTCCCTCGCGTTTCCTGCGGGAAATTCCTGACTCCCTGCTTGAGGAAGTGCGCTTGCGTGGCCAGATTTCGCGGCCTGTCAGTTCACGTCCTCAACCTGCGCGCTGGCGTCAGACCGAAGTGGCTGCCAGTGACAATCATCCAGCACTGTCCTTGGGGCAACGTGTGATGCACCCCGTCTTTGGTGAAGGCGTCATTCTCAATGCTGAAGGAGAAGGTGAGCGTGCCAGAGTTCATGTCAGCTTCGAAGGTGTAGGAGATAAATGGCTGGTACTGGGGTTTGCCAAACTGACACCGCTATGAATACCAGGGAGAAGTCCCGAGACTGCTGACAAAGGTCACGAATGTCGTTTGTCTGTAGCCTTGTGGCCGTTTTCTTGCCCGGCAATTTACCTATACCGCATACTGCCTGACGGATATTGCACCGGGTGCAGGCCATGACCTTACCCCGGGGCGGAAATAATAAACTCAGGAGCATGCTTTCATGCAGCGTCGTTCTTTCCTCAAGACCGCAAGTCTCGGTGCGGCCGGTGCCGTTGCAGCCCCCTTCGTCAATACCAGAACTGCCAATGCCCAGGACACGATTACCTGGAACATGGTGACATCCTGGCCCAAGAACTTTCCTGCTCTAGGGACAGGGGCCAGCCAACTGGCCGAACGGATCGAAGCGATGTCCGGTGGCCGCCTGAAGATCAAGGTACATGGCGCTGGCGAGATGGTACCCGCAATGGAAGTATTCGATGCCGTCTCGCAAGGGACGGCTGAAATGGGGCATTCTGCGTCTTATTATTGGCGCGGTAAGGTTGCCGCTTCCCAGTTCTTCACTGCCGTGCCTTTTGGCATGACGACCACGGAGACCAATGCCTGGCTGTATAACGGCGGCGGCATGGAATTGTGGGATGAGCTGTATGCCAAGCACAACCTCAAGCCCTTCGCGGTAGGCAATACCGGGGCTCAGGCGGCGGGGTGGTTCAAGAAGGAAATCAAGTCGCTGCAGGACATGCAGGGTCTCAAGTTACGCCTGCCTGGCTTGGCTGGCGAAGCCATGAATGAGATTGGCGTTACGACCATGACCACCCCAGGATCAGAGATATTCACCTCTCTGGAAACGGGAGTGCTGGACGCTGCTGACTGGGTCGGCCCATATAACGATCTGGCTTTTGGACTGCACCAGGTGGCCAAGTATTACTACACGCTGGCCTGGAATGAGCCGAGTGCAATCCTTGAAGGGACAGTGAATCTGGATGCCTGGAATGCGCTGCCGGATGATCTCAAGGCAGTGGTGAGCGAGGCTACCAAGGCTGCCAACCTGTCCATGATCAGTGAGTTTGCCATGCGCAATGCAGAAGCGCTGAAGACGCTGGTGGACGAGCATGGTGTCGAAGTGCGTGCCTTCCCCGATGATGTCATGGAAGCATTGTATGCCGCTTCCAGGAAAGTCATTCAGGCCCAGGTCGATAACGACCCCGATTCTGCCAAGGTCTATGAATCCTACAAGAACTTCCAGGCCAAGTTGCGCCCGTTCACGGATGTGAGTGAGTTCGCTTATCTGAAGGCCCGCGATAAGGTGGTAACGGACTGATGCCTATGCAGCAGGAGGGAGCGGCAGTCGTTCGCGGCTGGGGGCGGTGTCTTCTGCTGCAATGCCGTGTGGCTTTTCATGGCATGTTTGTCCGTCGTTTCTCCAGGCTGATGCAAGGCCTGGTGCTGGGGCTTCTGGGTTTCTTGCCGCCGGTATCGCATGCCCATGATGTGTTGGGTAACCTCAATGCCGTAGGGTCCGACACCATGGCGGAACTCATGCTGCGTTGGGGCGAACGCCTGGAGCAAAGTCATCCCGGTGTTCGCCTGCAATTGCAGGCCAGTGGTTCTGCCAGTGCGCCGGCAGCACTGATAGCAGGAACAACCCTGCTGGGGCCCATGTCACGCCAGATGTTGCCCAGAGAGCGTGCCAGCTTCACCGAACGCTACGGTTATCCGCCAACGGCCATTACGGCAGGAAAGGACGCTCTGCTGGTCGTGGTCAATCGCCACAATCCGATTGAATCCCTGAGCTTGCGTCAACTGGACGCGATCTTTTCCGATAATCGTCAGTGTGGTGGCGAAGAAGCCATCGAACAGTGGCAGCAACTCGGTCAGGATGAGCCGCCGGGCCGTATCCATCTGTATGGACGCAACCGTGTTTCGGGGACCCATGCAATGTTCAGGCGCATTGCGCTCTGCGGTGGTTATTTTCGTAACAAGGTCAATGTCTTTCCGGGGTCCGCCGCTGTGGTTTCCGCTGTGGGCAGCGATCCTCTAGGAATCGGTTATGCAGGTCTGAACCATCTCACTGCGGATGTGCATGTGGTGGCCATTGGAGAACCAGGGCAGGCCGTTGTACCTAGTCGTCAGACACTGCGCAACAATCAGTATCCGATGGCCCGTCATCTGCTGATCTATGCCAACCTGCCACCCGGTGGCAGCCTGCCGCCAACGGAACAGGCTTTCCTGGACCTGGTGCTTTCTCCTTCTGGGCAGGAAATCGTGGAAGAGCTAGGTTTTGTCACTTTGTCCATACCGCAGTTGAACCTGCAGCGTCGTCAATTAGGATTGCCTGAACTGGGCAGTAAGGATGATGTACGCTGACGATGAGCCATGTTGAACATGAGGCGATTCCATCGCCATCCGGTCTTGGATAGAACTTCATTTGGTAGAACTCCATTAGATAAAGCTCCAGGCATCGCTGTCATCTTAATGTCATGATTTTGTCTTAACTTTACGCTAGGGAAATACAGCAAGAATTTCTACAAAGGTGGCCTGAAAGTGGCGGTGTTTATCCCGGTGGCAGGCTGATTCAACATTTCCTCATATCCCGGGTCGTACATTGCTTGCGGCCTTGCAGCCGTTCCTGTTGGACACTCGTACATGCCAGAACCCGTGCCATTCAGCTCGCTTCATCGCCATCGCCAGCGGCGTGATCGACTCGCTACTGCCCTGATCACCGCCGGAGGTGTCGGCGTGCTGTTAGCTGTGCTGGCGATCGGCATCTTTCTAGTGACGGGAGTCTTGCCGCTGTTTCTCTCAGATAACGGGCCAAGCCTGACCGCATTATGGCAGCCACAGGCCAATGTCGATGGTGTGGTCGAATATCGCTGGTTACCGGAAAGCCTGAAAGGGGGAGGGATTCCCCAGGTGAATCTGCTACCCCTCGTCTGGGGGACCCTGGAGGCCGCGTTGTGGGCTCTGGTCTTGGCCATTCCACTGGCCCTGGGGGCAGCCGCCCATTCCAGTCTCTTCATGTCGCCCAGGCTGCGTCATCGCATTCGCCCGACCCTGGAGTTGATGGAAGCCATGCCCAGTGTGGTCCTGGGCTTCATTGCCGGGCTTGTTCTGGGCCCATGGGTGGAACGCCACCTGGCCGAAACCTTTACGGTCATTGCTGCTCTGCCCTTGGGAATATTGCTGGTGGCAGGATTGCGACGCTGCCTGCCGGGGGCAATTCGACATTGGCTCTCGTTGCGCTGGGCGGCGCTGTGGTTGATTCCATGCCTGGCAGGGAGCGTCATCGTTGCGCTGTGGGGAGCATCATACTGGGAAAACCTATGGTTTGACGGTGATTTGCGCGCCTGGATAGAAATACATCTGGGGCTTGATGTGCAGGCTCGTAATGCGTTGATTCTGGGATTGGCCATGGGCTTTGCCGTGATGCCCGGGATCTATGCCTTGGCTGAAGATGCACTTTCAGATGTCCCCAAGGAGCTTTGCGAAGGAGCCCAGGCCATGGGTGCGACTCGCTGGCAAACCCTGACCAAGGTGATGCTGCCAGTGGCATTACCCGGAATTTTTTCTGCTGTCATGATCGGGGCTGGGCGTGCCGTCGGAGAGACCATGATTGTTCTGATGGCCAGTGGCAATACCGCCCTGATGAGTGCCAACCCGCTTGACGGACTACGGTCGCTGGCATCCAGCATTGCCATTGAGCTACCTGAAGCAGTAATGGGCAGCTCTCATTATCGGTTACTGCTGCTGGCGGCCCTGGCACTGTTCATCTTCACTTTCGTGGTCAATACCCTGGCTGAAGTGGTTCGTTCTCGGCTGCGCCAGCGTCTGGTACGCCAGCGGAGCATGCGATGAAGATTCCCGGCCATGCAGCAGCGACGGGAGCGTCTCGACGCTGGCAGGGTGAAGGGCCCTGGGCTTGGTTGTCTGCCGCAGCCGTAGCGCTTTCACTGTTGATGCTGGGAGCATTGCTGGTATTGCTGGCCACTCGGGGGTTGGGGCACTTCTGGCCAGCGGATCTGCATCAACTGAGGCTTGCCGATGGGCAGCGCCTGATAGGGGTTCCTGTAGAGACACGCCAGCTGCCAGATGATTCTGGGTATGAACGGCGCTATTTCACTGCCAATCGTGACCATCAAGGCGGAATCTGGACCTGGGTGGCAGAGGATGCCATTGAACAGGATCGTACGCCGAATGATCTGATTGTTCTGCAGCGTGGGCGCTGGGGCGCTTTCTTTGGACGCCTGGTGGCCGTGGTGACAGAAACGGAACGCTTCGGAGGCGATCGGGCCTGGCAGGCATTGCGGCAACGCCTCGACCATCTTGAGGAGCTGCGCCAGCAGAGTGAATCCCTGAGGCGTGACCATATCCTTCCGCTGATTCGGCAGATGGAGCGGATGAAGGAGCATTCACGTCTCAGTGAACAGCTCACCGAGTTGGAGCAGCAGGCACTGACATTGCAGCGGGCCATGACGGGCACGGTACTGGTGCTTGAGACCGCCGATGGCAAACGTTTTGAGCAACCGCTGGAAAGTGTGCTGGATGCATGGCATCCCAACAGCATGGGAAGTGTCGAGAAACTGGCCCACTGGTCCAGGGGAGTCTGGCAGTTCCTTTCTGAAGGGCCGCGTGATGCCAACGCTGCGGGAGGCGTCTGGCCGGCTATCTTTGGTACGGTATTGATGGTGATGCTGATGTCATTGCTGGTCACTCCCTTTGGCGTGTTGGCAGCCGTCTATCTCAATGAGGTCGCTCATCAGGGGAGACTGACTCGCTGGGTACGTATCGGCGTACGTAACCTCGCAGGGGTGCCGTCCATCGTCTATGGCGTATTTGGTCTAGGGGTCTTTGTCTATGGTATCGGCGGTAGCCTGGATCGACTGTTCTATGCCGATACCTTACCGTCGCCGACTTTTGGTACCGGAGGCCTGTTGTGGGCCTCATTGACGCTGGCATTGCTCACGCTTCCCGTGGTGATCGTGGCAACGGAGGAAGGACTTGCGCGGATTCCGCTACATCAGCGTGAGGGAGCGCTAGCCCTGGGAGCGACCCATTTCGAGACATTGACGCGGGTGGTGCTGCCTATGGCGACACCGGCTATGCTGACGGGGGTGATTCTGGCCGTGGCCCGAGCAGCGGGTGAGGTGGCACCGTTGATGCTGGTCGGAGTGGCCAAGCTGGCGCCTCAAGTACCGGTGGACGGAGAGTTTCCTTTCCTCCATCTTGAAAGGAAGTTCATGCATCTGGGATATCACATCTACGATGCTGCCTTTCATTCCAATGATGTACAGGCTGCATTACCACTGGTCTATGCCACAGCGCTATTGTTGGTACTCGTGATTCTTGTCCTTAACCTGACTGCAATATTCTTGCGTCATTATCTGCGTTTGCGTCACGGCGTGCCTGTGCGTCGTTGAGGCTGGGAGAGTGTCCGTATTGGTCAACAGCACATCCGTCCATCAAGCGTCTGCACATGAAGAAGCGCCGGAGCATCCGGTTCGTGGAGCAATCATGGAATTTGCCCGCGAGAAGGCCAGCCTGGATATCCAGGGGCTGACCTTGTCATATGCCGGAAAGCCAGCCTTGAAGGACCTGACCTTGCGTATACCTCGCAACAAGGTGACGGCGTTCATTGGCCCATCCGGTTGTGGCAAATCGACCTTGTTACGTTCGCTGAACCGCCTCCATGACCTTAACGAGGATGTTACCCGCGAGGGCAGTATTCACCTGGAAGGTCACGATATTCATGACCCCCGGGTCTCGGTGGCGGAGTTGCGTCGTCGGGTCGGAATGGTGTTCCAGGCACCGAACCCTTTTCCCATGTCGATCTACGAGAATGTCGCTTTTGGCTTGCGTCTGCAGGGAAGGATGAGCAAGCGTCGTATCGATGATGTCGTGGAATGGGCACTGAAATCTGCAGCGCTATGGGATGAGGTCAAGGGGCGTCTTCGGGCTTCGGCCTGGTCGTTGTCCGGTGGTCAGCAGCAACGCCTGGTGATTGCCCGGACCCTGGCAGTAGAGCCGGAAGTGTTGTTGCTGGACGAACCAGCTTCTGCTCTGGATCCGATTTCCACACTGAAGATCGAAGAGCTGATCCGCACACTGAAGCCGCATCTGACCTTGGTCCTGGTCACCCACAACATGCAGCAGGCTGCACGAGTCTCCGACTACACAGCTTATCTGCACAACGGTGAACTGGTGGAGTATGGCCCGACTGACACGCTGTTCACGCATCCGCGCCTGAGGCGCACAGAGAACTACATTACCGGGCGCATGGTCGGCTGACCGCCCCGTCAGGAGAGACTCATGGAGATCACCAGCGATACCCATAGCCAGCATATCTCACGTCAGTTCAACCACGAACTCGAAGAGCTCAAGACCCATCTGATGGCCATGGGAGGCCTTGTCGAGAAGCAGGTGCAGGATGCCGTCAGCGCCTTGCTGGATGGTGACTCCGAGCTGGCCGAGCGGGTGGTCGACAATGATCGTGCTGTCAATGACATGCAAATCAAGATCGACGATGAATGCACTCGTGTGCTGGCCCGTCGCCAGCCGGCCGCTTCAGACCTGCGTTTGGTATTGGCGGTGATTCGTGCAGCTTCGGACCTCGAACGGATCGGCGACGAAGCCAGCAAGATCGCGCGCAATGCCATCGATCTGGTGGAATCCAACAGTGGTAGCAAGGGGTTCGTCGAAGTACGCAACATCAGTGAGCATGTGCGCCGCATGGTGCGCGACTCCCTGACATCTTTTGCTCGCTTTGACACTGAGCTTGCTCTGGAAGTGATGCAGGAAGACGATCGTGTCGACTCTGAATACCAGAGCGCCATGCGTTCCTTGATGACGTTCATGATGGAAGATGCGCGCTCGATTTCTCCTGTTCTGGGGATCATGTGGGTGCTGCGTGCATTGGAACGTATCGGTGATCATGCCAACAATCTGGCAGAATATGTCATCTACCTGGTCAAGGGGCTGGATATTCGCCATACCGACCCTGATGACCTGGACCAGGACATGATCAACAGCCCGAAGACTTGACCTGAACGTCATCAGCGGCGTCAATTATCCCGCCCGCAAGAGGTTGGATAAGATCCTCAGGGCCACCTTTACGGTGGCCCTGTGTATTGGGACATATTCAGGTATTGGGGCATATTCAGGAATCTCGATGACAGGAATTGCGACATGCTGAATGCGCTTGACGCGCTGAGACGTGGTACACGTGCGGTCTACAGCCGTGGTCTACGCCGCTACGTGTTTCTACCGATACTGATCAATCTACTGGTCTATATCGGTACTCTTAGCTATGTGCTGACTCATTTCGGAGGCTGGCTGGATGGTTGGATGGCCATGGTGCCTGGTTGGCTCAGTTGGCTGGAATGGCTGATCTGGCCATTGTTCCTGGTCAGCCTGGTGGTGATCGTGCTGTTTTCCTTCACCTTGGTCACCCATCTGATCGCCGCCCCCTTCTATGGCTTTCTGGCAGCCAAGGCTGAGGTCGAGCTGACTGGGCGTGAACCGAGTGACGACCGCGGTCTGCTCAAGACAGGAATTGATACCCTGGGGCGCGAGCTGGTCAAGCTGGTATATATTCTGCCGCGCATGCTGGTGCTGTTCATCATCAGCTGGATTCCGCTGATCAACCTGTCGGCTCCCATACTATGGGCCATGTTCAGCGCTTGGATGATGGCCATTACCTACCTTGATTACCCCATGGATAACAACAAGGTCAGCTTTGCTGATATGCGCAAACGCTTATCAGCTCGTTGGTGGCCAAGCATGACCTTTGGTGGCTGGGTGACCCTGATTACCTGGGTTCCGTTGGCCAACCTGTTCCTGATACCGGGTGCTGTCGTGGCAGCAGTACTGATGTGGGATCAGCATTATCGGCAATTGCCTGCTCTTACCAAGACCTCCTGATATACATTGAGCAGTAGACAACCAAGGCTCCTGTCAGGAGCCTTGGTTGTTTTTGTGCCATCGATGGTCAGGTGTTTTCGCCGGTCTGATGGATAGCATTAGGCTTGATTGACGTGGGCATCGTTGGCGGCTTCATCGACCAGCCGCTTGGCCGGGAACACACAGCGGAAGGTGGCGCCGGCACCCAGCTGGGAGCTGATGTCCAGGCGAGCCTCGTGGCGCAGCAGGACATGCTTGACGATGGCCAGGCCCAGGCCGGTACCACCCGTGGCAGTGCTGCGGCCCTTGTCGACGCGATAGAAGCGTTCGGTCAGGCGTGGGATATGGCGTGGGTCGATACCTTCTCCATCATCTTCGACCTCAAGGCAGGCTCCCCCCTGGCAACTACGCCAGCGCAATTGAATATGGGCATCATCACCGGCATAGCGCACGGCATTGAAGGCCAGATTGGACAAGGCACTGTGGATTTCCTTCTCGCTGCCCCACAGGCCGTGTGAATCCTCGATACTGACCTCGATGGTCTGACGGCCATTGGACAAGGCCTGGGCATCACGCTGGACCGCACTCAGAAGTGAGGCGGGATCGAGGTGCACATGATCGCTACCGCCTTGATCATTCTCCAGCCGGGACAGCAGCAGCAGGTCTTCGACCAGGTGCTGCATACGCTGGGTCTGGCCCTGCATTTGTTCGATACCTCGGCCCAGGCGGGGCGGCAACATGTCGGCCATATCGCTGTAGGTTTCCAGGTAACCGGTCAACACGGTCAGTGGAGTACGCAGTTCATGGGATACATTGGCCACGAAATCCCGGCGAATCTGTTCAAGGCGATGCAGCCGAGTGATGTCCCGGGCCATGAGCAGGCGTTCATCATCACCGTAAAGGGTGATCTGGAACTGCAGCATCATGTTCTCGTCGATAGGGGAGGGTAACGACAGAGGCTCACGATAGTCTCGGGCGTTGAAGTAGCTGACGAAGCGTGGGTCCCGTAACAGGTTGGTGATGTGCTGGCCACGATCCAGGGCAGCCTTGAGCCCCAGCATGCGCTCAGCAGCACTGTTCCACCATTCCAGGTCGCCATGGCGGTCCAGCATGACCACGCTGTCGCGCATGGCCTCTGAGGACTCCTGAATACGCTGAAGCGTGGAACGCAGGCGTCGCTGAGTGATGCGCTGGCCTTTCTGATAACGGTAAAGACGATCGAACAGTTCACCCCAAAGTCCGCTGGCCGTTGGTGGTTCCTGCTGCGGGCGGTGAGTCAGCCAGTCATACATGGCATGCAGCTGACGCAAATGGAAGATCAAGGCGATGGCCAGACCCAGGATGATGCCAATGGTCGACAGAGAAAACGGCCAGCCAAGAATGCCGCCGACGACGACCAGAATAGCCAGTCGCCAGAACTCACGTCGCCACAAGCGTCCCACTTCAGATCTGCACCTTAGCCAACGCCAGGGCCTCTTCAGACCTTGGCCGAGAAGCGATAGCCGGTGCCACGCACCGTCTGGATCAATTGCTGATGCGGCTCACCGAGTGCCTTGCGCAGGCGACGGATATGCACGTCCACAGTACGTTCCTCCACATAGACATTGCCGCCCCATACCTGGTCGAGCAACTGGCCGCGCGTGTAAGCACGCTCCTGATGTGTCATGAAGAACTGTAGCAGGCGATATTCGGTAGGACCCATTTCCAGGGACTTGCCATCGATGCTGACCCGATGGCTGACCGGGTCCAGCATCAGACCATCGACTTCGACCGGGTCCTCGACACCACGCGGCGTTGCCCGGCGCAGTACGGCCTTCAGCCGCGCAACCAGCTCACGAGGGGAGAACGGTTTGGTGATGTAATCATCCGCGCCGGACTCCAGTCCCTGAATCTTGTTATCTTCCTCGCCCTTGGCGGTGAGCATGATGATGGGAAGCTCAGCCGTGGTTTCCTCACGCTTGAGTCGACGTGCCAGCTCGACACCACTGGTACCGGGCATCATCCAGTCCAGCAACACCAGGTCAGGTTGATGGTCGACGATCATGGCATGGGCGGACTGGGCATTGTTGGCCTCAATCACGCGATAGTCGGCCATTTCCAGGGCCACCGCGATCATCTCGCGAATCGGCGCTTCATCGTCGACGATCAGTACGGTTTTAGCAGTCATCCTGGGGGCCTCGTGATCTGGAACTTTTGACAGGACGGTGAAGATGACAGCATGTATTTATGACAGTCACGTTACAGTCTGGCGTGAAACGCGCAGAAATCCCAGAAAAAGGGCCTTTTGAAGCCATATTTTCCGTTTACAGCCCTGGATAGAGACTGAGCGCGACACCTGCAAAGACCATCAGGCCAGACCAGTGATTGTTGAGGAATGCCTGAAAACAACGGTCGCGATCACGATCACGGATAAGGCGCTGCTGATGGATGAAGGTGGCAGCCATACCGGCCAGACCAAGCCAGTAGAACCCTCCCAGTCCAATCTGGCTCCCGGCGATGATCAACAACACCAGTGTGGCAATCTGCAGCAGGCCAATGATCAGACAGTCATATTTGCCGAACAATACGGCAGTGGACTTGATGCCGACTCTGAGATCATCGTCGCGGTCGACCATGGCGTACTGAGTGTCATAGGCCACGGTCCACAGCACATAGGCAAAGAACAGCCACCAGGCCACAGGAGGCACCGTTTCCTGTACCGCGCCGAAGGCCATGGGAATACCCCAGGAAAAAGCCGCACCCAACACGACCTGGGGGAAATGGGTGTAGCGCTTCATGAACGGATAGGTAGCGGCCAGGGCGGCACCGATCAATGATAGCCAGACCGTGAAACCGTTGGTGAACCAGACCAGCACAAATGCGGCCAGCAACAGAGTGACGAACAGCACCTTGGCTTCACGCTCACTGATGCGTCCGGTGGCCAATGGGCGGTTCCTGGTGCGCTTGACATGGCCATCGAAGTTACGGTCCGCATAGTCATTGACGATGCAACCTGCTGCGCGCATCAAATATACCCCTGCCACGAAGATCAGCAGGATGTCACGCGGCGGAACACCCTCGGCAGCGATCCATAGTGCCCACAGGGTGGGCCACATCAGCAACCAGGTACCGATAGGACGATCCAGGCGCATCAGGGCGAGGAAGTCGGGTAAACGGGTCAGCAGTCCAGTCGGGCGCAGCAGGGATCGGTCCATCGGGCTTTCTCGTAGATTGTTTCAGTGTCATCCCGTGCATCGAAGCACGATACACCGGAGAACGGTACATCGAAGAACGATGCATGGAATGACAATGTTTGAAAAGAGCGCTAGGGAATCTCTGAAGTAAGTCGTCGAGCGGGCCAGGATGCCATGATGGGACCGCGCGGACACTCGATGAGAGATTCCTTGAGAAGAACGTTTGATAACAATGCGCTGGGCCAGACTAGCGCGGCAGGCAACGCTTTGCCAGTTCGGCAATGATTCAGCAGGGTAGTCCCAAGGCCTCGGCCATCTGTGGCAGGAAAGCTTCCTGGACCAGCACCGACCAACCTGAATGACGAAATACCGAGCGGCGTTGCCACAGGCCAGTATGTCCCTGGATCGAACGTGGCGCATGGCTGATTTCGATGGGGCCACGCTCCAGGTCTGGCTGGCGAAACAGCCAACTGCCTAGCGAAGTCTCGCCCAGGCCCCGAAATGGTGCTGCATGGCATGAACCCAACGGTGCAATCGAGCGTGCCACGACCCAAGGGGTATCGTCGACGCACAGTGCTACTTCGCGCACCCAGGTGTGCCGCTCTGGAGGGAGCAGAAGCGCCATGGACTCGTCCCGATAGGGCTGGTCGCGGCCTTCATTGAGCAACTGGACACGAAAGGGATGCTCGCCAGCGGCTTGGATTAGACGGTGGGTCAGAGAATCACGGGAGGCGACCCAATGCCACCAGGCCACACTCATTCTAGGACGGGCGGTGGACACGGGATGCCAGTGCGGGTCTTGTGCCATGGAGCTTCGGGGATTCCAGTGAAAAGCGGTCGATACGACAGGACGGTCCTCTCCGCGGACGATCCATTCAGCGTGAGACTGAGTGCAGTTTGTCAGCTGTCCCAGCGTTGGCATAGTGTAACATCTCGGCTTCAGCGCCATCAGGACAGGAAGGAACCACAATGCAAGCTCCCTTGACCATCATCGGCACCGGCATGGCTGGCATCGGTCTTGCTCGTCAGGTACGTGCACTGGACAGCCGCCGTCCTATCACCTTGATCAGTGCAGATTCCGCCGATGACTACTCCAAGCCGCTATTGTCGACGGGGTTTGCCAAGCGTTTACCTCCCCACAAGCTGGCGGCGCGCTCTGCCCTGGAACTTGCCGATCAACTGAGTGTGGTGGTGCGTTCCAGTACGCGAGTGGACAGCATTGATTGTGCTGCCAATGAGCTGATGCTGGGGCCTGAGAGGCTGCCGTACGGAAATCTGGTCATTGCCACCGGAGCGGTGCCGGTACCGCCCTTCTCGTGGTCGGAGCAACTGGTGGGACGCGTCTTCTCGATCAATGATCTGGATGATTATCGTGTCTTCCATGCGGCACTTGAATCCCTTGGTCGACCCGCCCGGATTGCCATTATCGGACTCGGCCTGGTGGGCTGTGAGTTTGCCAACGACCTGCATGCTGGTGGGCACAGCGTGTCTCTCATAGGCCCCGAACGAGCCCTGCTGCCGCGTCTGTTGCCGGAACCCCTGGGACTGGCCCTGGGGCGGGCATTCCTGCGCGCTGGCATGCATCTGCATTACGGCCGTCTGGTAACAGCAATTCACCCGGCGGGCGAGGATGTCGATCTGACCCTGGATGATGGTGAAGGGATCGGTGCTGATCTGGTATTGATTGCCACCGGGCTGCGACCGCGGGTTGAGCTGGCTGAAGCTGCAGGAATCGATGCTGGTCCAGATGGCATTCGGGTGAATCGTTACCTGGCCACCAATGTCGAAAATATTCATGCACTGGGTGATGTGGCTTTAGTGGATGGGATCAACGCCATGTATGTCCAGCCATTGCAGGCCTCGGTAAAAGCCCTGGCGGCAACGCTCACTGGCAACCCTACCCAGGTTCGCTACGGCCCATGGCCTGTGCTGGTCAAGACGCCGTTGCTGCCAGTGGTATCGTTGCCTCCGATCCATGAACGAGTGACGTGGCGTATCGAAGCCGACGGCGAGGATATGGCAGCGCTAGCAGAGGATGAAACTGGCCAACTTCAGGGTTTTGCGTTGACTGGCAGGTGTGTTCGTCGAAAAGTCGAACTGGCGCGTTCAGCCCCGCCGTTGCTAGGCTAGATGGGTCAACACCTTCGTTCGGCTCTGGACCGCAGGACGTAGCGTCGTTGCAAGTGCCACTTTTCCGTCATGTTTTATCGTTGAGTTGCGTATCAAGCCTCAGTGGCATGAATGGACGGTGGATCTAATAAAGGATATGAAGGTATAAGAATGACACCGGTGACATTTTTTCCGGTGATGCCAAACTCAGGAGGGCTGTATGCGCAAGCCAGAACTCGCTGCGGCGATTGCCGAGCGTGCTGATCTTTCCAAGGACAAGGCCAGTCAAGTGCTGAACGTGATTCTCGATGAGATCACAGGTAGTGTGGCACAGGGCCAGGATGTGGCGCTGATCGGCTTCGGCACCTTCACCGTGCGCGAGCGTGCCGCCCGCACCGGTAAGAACCCGCAAACCGGCCAGCCTCTGGCCATTCCTGCAAGCAAGACTGTTGCCTTCAAGCCTGGCAAAGGGCTTAAGGACGCCGTCGCGAAGTAAGCTATCGGCTGGTAACAGTCACGGCTACTGAGACGTGTGACATCGCGGCCCGGGAAACCGGGCCGCGCATTGTGTCCTCTGGGATGATGTCCTCTGGGATTGTGATCTTGGGATAGTGAGCGGAATTTCGAGGCGATATGACGCTGAAACTGATGCTGTGGCTGTTGGGTGTCATGCTGAAACGTGCTAACCGAAAGAAGCCACGTTTCCGTGAGCGGCTTGCAGAGATGGGTGATCTGGATTGGGGGATTGCTACCGAAGACCTTTCCATCGCCCGCCACTATCGAATGAGTCAAGATGAGATGATCAGCAAGCCGGGTCTTCCGGTGGATCTTGATCTGGAACTGCGTTTTCGTGATGCCCAGAGCGCAGTCGCACTACTCAAGCGTCCCACCCAGCGTGCTTTTCTCGATGCTCTGGTCGATGATCGTCTGCGTGTGGTGGGGGATACCAAGGACCTGGATCGATTGCAGCGCTTGCTCAAGCATCTTTAGGACCAGCTGTAAGCTAGAAGTTACAAGCTCTAAGCAACCCTAAACCCGAAGATATAGAGTTCGGCAAAGGGATCAGAACTACCGACTATGCTCTGGACAGCTCGAAATTCAGGGCTCATAGTTCGCTCGCTTACCGCTTACCGCTTACCGCTTACCGCTTACCGCTTACCGCTTACCGCTTACCGCTTACCGCTTACCGCTTACCGCTTACCGCTTACCGCTTACCGCTTACCGCTTGCCTCTACACCTGACCGTAACGACCCGCTTCTTCTCCCAGCCAGCGGCGAATCAACGGCTGTCCGGCATTTGCGTCCCATGCCAGCAAGGCATCAGCCAGTGGTGTGATACGTGGTAGCAGATCGGCATCGCGCTCGAGATCGGCAATCTTCATCTGAGCAAGCCCCGTCTGACGAGTTCCCAGTACTTCACCAGGCCCGCGAATCTCCAGATCGCGCTCGGCAATACGAAAGCCGTCGGTGGTTTCACGCATGACGGCCAGGCGTTGTCTCGATGTCTGTGACAGAGGAGGATGGTAGAGCAATACGCAGAAACTTTCGGTACTTCCTCGCCCTACTCGGCCACGTAACTGATGCAATTGCGACAGACCGAGGCGCTCAGGGTTTTCGATGATCATCAAGCTGGCATTGGGGACGTCCACTCCGACCTCGATCACCGTGGTAGCGACCAGAAGATCCAGTTCCCCTGACTTGAAGGCAGCCATGGCCTCGGCTTTCTCGCTGGCTTTCATACGACCATGAACAAGACCGATGGATAGCTCCGGGAGAGCTTCGGCCAATTCCTCCCTGGTGACTTCGGCAGCCTGACAGGTCAGTACTTCGGATTCCTCGATCAGGGTGCATACCCAATAGGCTTGCCGACCTTCGGCGCATGCTGCGCGAATTCGGCGGATGACCTCTGGGCGACGCTCGTCGCTGATCACGGCGGTAGTGACAGGTGTACGCCCTGGAGGCAGTTCATCGATGACGGAGACATCCAGATCCGCGTAGGCACTCATGGCGAGCGTACGCGGGATAGGGGTGGCTGTCATGACCAGCTGGTGTGGAGTAAGACCGCCCGCTTCGCCCTTTTCTCGTAGCGATAGCCGCTGATGCACGCCAAATCGGTGCTGTTCATCGATGATGGCCAATCCAAGGCGCTGGAAGCTGACATCATCCTGAAAGATGGCGTGGGTTCCGATGATCATGCGTGCCCGACCATCGCTGATGGCGGCTTTGGTATCAAGGCGGGCCTTGCCCTTGAGCTTGCCCGAGAGCCAGGCCACATCGATATCCAGCGGCTCGAACCAGCTGCAGAAAGTGCGATAGTGCTGCTCTGCCAGCAGCTCCGTGGGAGCCATCAAGGCTGCTTGGCAGTCTCCGGCAATGGCGGTCAAGGCTGCCATTGCTGCCACCACTGTCTTACCCGAGCCGACATCGCCTTGTACCAGGCGCAGCATGGGCGCTGGGCGAGCCAGGTCCTGGCCGATTTCATCAAGCACCCGGCGCTGAGCGGTAGTCAACGAGAATGGCAACTGGGCGAGAAAGCGGGTCTTGAGACTGCGTCCGCTGGGGAGTGCTGGCGCTCCATCATGCTGAATGCGCAGGCGCACTTCTCTCAAGCTCAACTGGTGGGCAAGGAGTTCTTCCATGGCCAGTCGGCGAGAGGCTGGGTGCAAGCCCTGACTGAGAGCTTCTGCATCGCTGTCCGGTGGAGGGTGATGCAGTGTTTTGAGGCATTCCAGCAGCGGTGGCAGAGAAAAGCGCTGACGCAGATGTTCAGGAATATGGTCGGGCAAGGCATCGGGAGCCGCTTCCAGAATCTCCACTGCCTGGTCGATCAGGGCACGCAAGCGAGCCTGGTTGAGACCTTCGGTGGTGGGGTAGATGGGCGTAAGGTGGTCTTCTACCGGGGGCTCATCGTGGCCCAGAAAGCGATATTCGGGATGATAGATTTCAAGCCCTGTCGCCCCGGCGCGAGCCTCACCAAAGGCACGTACTCGTACTCCAGGCCGGAACTGCTGCTGTTGGGCGGGAGAGAAGTGAAAGAACCTCAAGCTGAGTATGCCGCTACCGTCGCGCAGGCGTACCAGCAAGCTGCGCCGCCGTCCGCGCACCACTTCGGCGGCGGCGACATCTCCTTCGATGACGGCTTCATGCCCACTACGCAAAGTGGCAATGGGGGTGATGCGAGTGCGGTCCTGATAGCGCAATGGCAAGTGGAACAGCAGGTCAGAAATGCTCGCTATCTTGAGCCGGGCAAGTTTGAGGGCCAAGGCCTCTCCGACCCCCTTCAGCGCCGTGACCGGGCTGCTCAGTTTGCTCACATGGACTCCTTGTGCATGCTTCTTGCCTTGTATGGCGTATCAGGTATTGCGTCTCAAGCGTCGCGTTTCAAACGTCGTGTTTCAAACTTCAGGCGGCCTTGGGCTCCGCTGCACGGCAGCGGGCAATGGCCTCGGTCACGGCGTCAATGGCCTTGGGCCTCGGGAAGCTGGCACGCCAGGCAATGGCAACGGTACGTCCTGGCGGGTCGATGAACGGCCGGCTGGTCAGCAAGCCATCCTCGTAGTGGCTGGTCCCGATAGCGGACTTTGGGAGTACCGTGATGCCGAGCTTCGAGGCGACCATATGGCGAATGGTCTCCAGCGATCCGCCTTCAGCAGTGAGGGTCGAGTCGGGGCTGTTGAGCTTGCGGCTGATGGCCGGGCAGGCTTCGAGTAACTGATCGCGGAAGCAGTGGCCTTCGCCCAGCAGCAAAAGACGCTCATCGAGCAGGTTTTCCTTGTCGATGACATCACGCTTGGCCCAGGGATGATCGGCCGGCATCAGTACTTCGAAGTCCTCATCGTAAAGGGACTTGGTCACGACATCTGTCTCGGTGAATGGCAGAGCCACGATGATGGCATCCAGTTCGCCGGTGCGTAGCTTCTGGCGCAGTACACCGGTGAACCCTTCTTCGATGTAGAGAGGCATCTGGGGCGCACTCCTGCTCAGTTCCGGAATCAGATGCGGGAACAGGTACGGACCAATGGTGTAGATCGCACCAATGCGCAACGGGCTAGCCAGCTGGTCACGGCCGGCAGTAGCCAGTTCCTTGATGATGCTGCTTTGTTCCAGCACGCGTTGAGCCTGTTCAACGATTTTCTCGCCTAAAGGGGTGACCTGTACCGTAGACTTGGAGCGCTCGAAGAGTGCGACATCAAGCTCTTCCTCCAGTTTTTTCACTGCAACGGAAAGCGTTGGCTGGGAAACAAAGCATCGCTCTGCGGCACGCCCGAAATGGCGCTCCTGAGCCAAGGTTACGATATAGCGGAGTTCTGTTAGAGTCATGGTGGCGCCAGGGCAATCTCAAGTTTTAGGGTTGGGGCGTCTTTTCTAATAGGGATTTTATATCAAGGGGACGAGGTACAGGTGAAGACAACGACACTGATTCTCGGCTGCGGTGATATTGGCATACAGCTGGGAAGCGAACTGCTCGAACAGGGCCACAGGGTGATTGGCGTACGTCGTCATGCCGAACGACTGGTGGATACGGGTATTGAGGGTGTGAGCCTGGACCTCAATGATCCAGTTGCCTTGGAAACTCTACCCTCTGCTGACTTCGTGGTCTATGTCGTCAGTGCCGATCATTTCGAGGAAGAGGCATATCGTGCGGCTTATCCAGATGGGCTCAAGGCAGCGCTGGCAGTGCTGGCCAAGCACAAGGCGCCACCACGCCGCGTCTTCTTCGTATCTTCAACCAGCGTCTATGCGCAACAGGACGGCGAAGTGGTGGACGAAGAGAGCCCAACGGAACCCAGCGGCTTCTCCGGGACCTTGATGCGAGAAGCCGAGCAGGCACTGCTGGAGCATTCTCTGCCCGGTACCGTCGTTCGTTTCTCGGGCATCTATGGCCCTGGCCGCGATCGCTTGATTCGCCAGGTCAGTGAAGGGCGTATCGCTCCTGCCTCTCCGACCATGTTCACCAATCGTATTCACCGTGATGACTGCTCTGGCGTACTGGCGCACTTGATTCGCAAATGTGCCGATGGAGAGAGCGTGGCGCCGCTGTATCTGGCCAGTGACACTGACCCTGCTCCTTTGCATGAAGTCATGAGCTGGCTGGCCAAGCAGTTGAAGGTCGAAACCACCGAGATCATCCAATCTCCCTTGCGGCGTCGGGCCAGCAAGCGTTGTGATTCCAGCCTGTTGATCGAGAGCGGCTACCGTTTTCGTTATCCCAACTATCGCGACGGCTATGCACAGGTGCTCAAGATGGGCGGTTTTCTCAATCCGGAGCGGGCCTGAGTTGCCACATTCACTTGCCACATTGACTCGGCTCGCGACAGGACTATCTGCGGAATGAAGGATTATCTGCGAGATAGTGTTGAAGACGCCAGGCACTGATAGTGACTGCCTGCACTTGTCAGGGTCGACTGGACCAGATGTACCTGATCGTAATGCCAGCGCAGGTCATCTTCGGGGAGGCGGGTGTCCTGTAGCACAGGTGAATGCACTTTGCGCAATAAAGAAATATGCGGCGTGAAGCGATGATGTGGCTGATGGGCGATGCCCATGCTGCTGAGCGTTCTGGATAGTCCGGCCCGCAGCTCCAACAGTGCATCGGGTGGATGCTGTGGGCCAATCCAGACAATGCCAGGTCTTGTGAACTGCCCCAGGTGATCCAGCTCGAGGCTGGAGGGAAATACTTCCAGGTTGTGCAGCCAGGTGGTGAGGCGTTCTGAGGTCTCGCTATCCTGTTCGCCGAGAAATGCCAGGGTCAGGTGGAGATTGGCGTCCGGCATGCGGCGCCCGCCCAATTCAGCCTGCAGTCTGTCCGCCAATGCTCCCAGGCGTTGGCGAAACTCAGGTGGTGGGGTTAGGGCCAGAAACAGTCGCATGGGGAATACTCGATACCCAGGAATATGACAAAGGCCTGTGCGCCGAAGGCGGCGGCGTGATGCCGCGAGCCATTCCCAACCAGCGATGGATCAACAGGAGGCTGGTTGCCGTCGGAACACAGCTGACTGAAGCCTGCATGCAAGGAGAAACTTGCATGCCTGTCAGTGAGGGCCGCGAGTACCGTCGACAGCCAGCGCTTGTCAGCGACAGAGTCAGTCGCCGAGGACCATGACCGCTTCGGCTTCCACCTGAACGCCCTTCGGCAATTCGCGGACACCCACAGCAGCACGGGCCGGATACGGTTGCTGGAAGTACTCTTCCATGATCTTGTTGACGATGGCGAATTGGCTCAGGTCGACCAGATAGAGGTTGAGCTTGACGATGTCCTGCAGAGAACCGGCGGCTTCTTCACAGACGGCCTTGAGGTTGGCGAAGACCTGGCGAGCCTGGGCTTCAAAGTCCTCGGAGACAACTTCCATGGTGGCAGGGTCGAGAGGAATCTGGCCAGACATGTACACGGTATTGCCGGCCTTCACGGCCTGGGAGTAAGGACCGATGGCGGCAGGGGCCTTGTCGGTATTGATGATGGCCTTGTTACTCATTGTTTGCTCCTTGAAGGATGCCGATGGAAATCGGCAGCGAAAAAAACATTGCCCCGGCCATCGCCACAACGATAGCCGGGGCAGTGGTTTCATCAGTTACCTAATCGAGTGATCTTGCCGATATGGGACAAGTTGCGTAGTCGCTTGATGATACGAGCCAGATGAATGCGGTCACGAACCAGAAGCGTCAGATTGACGATCGCCAAGCGTGCGTCACGCTCTTCGATACCGATTCTCTCGATGTTGGCATCGGCATCGGTGATCAAGCCTGCCAATTCGGCTACCAGGCCACGGCGGCCTTCGACTTCCAGGCGCAGGGCGACAGGGAAATCTTCGTCAATATCGTCGGACCAGCTCAAAGAGAACAGCTTTTCCGGATCGCCCTTGAGCTCTTGCAGGTTACGACATTCGGCACGATGTACCACAATCCCCTTGCCTACTGACAAGTGGCCCACCACAGGGTCGCCCGGCAAGGGGTGGCAGCAGCGAGCAAACTTGATGACCAGGCCTTCGGTACCACTGATGGTGATCGGTCCATGAACGGCTGGATGGGTAGCATCACCGTCGATGGCTTCGCCACGATGTAGCTCGACCAGATGTCGTGCAATCACATGGGTGACGCGATTACCGAGGCCGATGGCTTCCAGCAGCGTATCACTGTCCTTGAGATCCAGCTCGCTAAGCAGCTGGTCCATGGTGGCTTCGGTTATCTCTTCGAAATTGATGTCGAATTCGGCCAGGGACTTGGTCAGCAGACGCCGCCCCAACTGAACCGCCTCTGTATGCTGGCGATGCTTGAGGGCATGGCGAATGGCCGAACGTGCCTTGGCCGTGACAACGAAGTTGAGCCAGGACAGGTTGGGTTTGCCACCCGGAGAAGTGATGATTTCCAGTGTCTGGCCGCTTTCCAGGCGAGATGACAAGGGTGCCAGATGCCGATCGATGCGGCAGGCAATACAGCTATTACCGATCTCGGTATGCACGGCATAGGAGAAGTCGACCACGGTTGCGCCCTGAGGCAGCTCCATGATGTCGCCTTTTGGCGTGAACACGTAGATATCATCCGGGAAAAGGTCGTTCTTGACGTGTTCGATGAACTCCAGGGAATCGCCGGCGTGGCGCTGCATCTCGAGCAGGCCCTTGACCCATTGCCGAGCCCTGGCGCGACTGCCTTCCGCGATGGGCTTGTCAGTCTGGCCTGCCTTGTACAGCCAATGCGCGGCAATGCCGTTATTGGCCATGGCTTCCATTTCCCGCGTACGAATCTGTACCTCGATCGGCATGCCACTGGCACCAAACAGTGTGGTATGCAGGCTCTGGTAGCCGTTGGCCTTGGGAATGGCGATGTAGTCCTTGAAGCGCCCTGGTACCGGCTTGTACAGGTTGTGCACCATCCCCAGGATGCGGTAGCAGCTATCCACGTCATCAGCGATGATGCGGAAGCCAAACACATCCATGATTTCAGCAAAGGATTTGCGTTGATCGCGCATCTTGCGATAGATCGACAGCAAATGCTTCTGACGCCCGATGACCGTGCCCTTGAGCCCATGTTCATCCAGGCGTGACTGGATCGCATTCTGTACTTGGCGAATGGCCGAGCGACGATTGCCTCGGGCGCTGGCCACCGCACGTTTGATACGTTCGGCCCGCATCGGGTGAATGGCTTGAAACGACAGGTCTTCAAGCTCGACGCGGATGGTGTTGATGCCCAGGCGGCTGGCAACCCGGGCGTAGATCTCCAGGGTCTCGCGGGCGATACGACGCTTCTTGTCGGGACGCAGCGCTCCCAGCGTGCGCATGTTGTGCAAGCGGTCAGCAAGCTTGACGATGATCACGCGGATATCCCGTGACATCGCCAGCACCATCTTCTGGAAGTTCTCTGCCTGGGCGACGGCCTTGTCCTCGAAGGTGATCTGAGTCAGCTTCGAGACGCCATCGACCAGCTCTGCCACGGGTTCTCCGAACTGCTGAGACAGAGCTTCCTTGGATACTCCAGTGTCTTCGATGACGTCATGCAGCATGGCAGCCATCAGGCTCTGATGGTCCATGTGCATGTTGGCCAGAATATTGGCAACCGCCAGCGGGTGAGTCACATAGGGCTCACCAGAACGGCGCTTCTGCCCATCATGGGCCTGCTCGGCATAATAGAAGGCACGCCTGACCTGCTGAATTTCTTCGGCGGGCAGGTAGCCCCCGAGGCGGTCGGACAGATCATCGATGGTGAACATACGGCGTGCCCTGATCTAGATGAGGGTCCCTCAAGTGCTCTCACTCAAGAACAAATGGTGGACATCACTCCTCGGCGGGCGAGGCCGTATAGGCAGGGCGGAAGCTGCGTGGTGCTTCGACAGGTTCGTCGAGAACGCTGTCATCGATCAGGCCATCGGCAATTTCCCGTAGCGCCATGACCGTGGGCTTATCGTTTTCCCAAGGCAGCAGAGCATCGCGGGAGCCGCGAGACAGCTGACGTGAGCGCCGGGAGGAAATCATCACCAGCTTGAAGCGGTTTTCTACGTGTTCCAGACAATCTTCGACGGTAACTCGCGCCATGGGGCCCTTCCTGAAGTGACATGTAGTGTGTCTGGCAGGTGCCGATTTAACGAGCAACTTAACGAGCTATGCCCCGGCGGCGCGCAGCGCCCGGGGTTGCACCTGCGAAGAGACAGTCTAGATTACTTGAGTTCAGGCGGTTCTGACAAGATTCTGACGCCAGTCGACGGAGTGTTGTTCAGCACAGGTGCACTTGGAAGGAGAAGATCAGCCGGAGAGCAGGGCGTTCAGCAGTGGCTGATGGCGCAGGGCAAGGCGAGGTGTACGCAGGCGATGTGCGATGACCAGGGCCCGCAGTTCTTCCAGTGCGGTAGTGAAGTCGTCGTTGATCACCAGGTAATCATATTCGGCGTAGTGGGACATTTCGCTGACAGCTTCACGCATACGGGCCGTCACTATCTGATGGTCGTCGGTTCCCCTGCTCGACAGGCGGCGCTCCAACTCGTCCCTGGATGGGGGCAGAATGAAGATGGAGACAGCCTCGGGAACCTGTGAGCGGACCTGGCGTGCACCTTGCCAGTCAATTTCCAGGATGACATCTTGACCAGCGGCGAGCAGCTTTTCCACCGCACTGCGTGAAGTGCCATAGCAGTTGTTGAATACACGAGCATGTTCGAAGAAATCGCCCTGCTCCACCATGCTGTCAAAGGTGGTCATATCGACAAAATGGTAGTTAACTCCATCTACTTCGCCCGGGCGCATGTCACGAGTGGTATGCGAAACCGACACCTGAATGCCGTCGAGGCTTTCGATCAGCTCGCGCACCAGGCTGGTCTTGCCGGCGCCGGAGGGGGCAGAAACGATGAACAGCGTGCCTTGGGACATGATCAGGGTCCATGCTGGATGCTAGTGGTGAAGGGCGCGAAGTATCGCATAAAACCTTGAGAGACTGTAGCCAGGCTATCCTGGAGCTGGTCACAACGGACATGCTCAGAGCCCTGGCACAAGAACCAGGCCTGATATGCACAGGGAACAGCACATGAAGGGGATTCTGCAAAGATGGAGTGCGGTAGGCGTTGGAGTGCTGGTGCGTCTGCTGGCACGCCTGGTGACCGCTGCCAGGCCTGTATGGCAGGGCATTGAGCCATTGCCGAAGCAGCGAATCTATTACGCCAACCATGCGAGTCATGGGGATTTCGTGCTGATCTGGATGACCTTGCCTCCACGCATGCGAGCGCAGACTCGCCCTGTGGCTGGTGCCGACTATTGGCAGACCTCTGCTGTCCGTCGTTTCCTGATTGAAGATGTGTTCCACGCCGTATTGATTGACCGTCGTCCCGAGCAGCGCCAAGACGATCCTCTTGAGCAGATGGGAAAGGTCCTGGGAGGCGGGGATTCCTTGATACTGTTTCCAGAAGGTACGCGTAATACTGGCGATACGCCGCTGCTGCCATTCAAGTCTGGCCTTTATCGCCTCGCGAAGGCTCATCCACAGGTGGAGCTGATACCCGTGTGGATCGACAATCTCAACCGCGTATTGCCCAAGGGAGAGATAGTCCCGATTCCGTTGTTGTGCACGGTGACCTATGGCGCCCCCTTGGCACTTGAAGAAGGGGAGGACAAGACTGTCTTTCTGGCCAGAGCTGAGCGGGCATTGCTTGCGCTTTCCAATTCGTCTGATCCGAGTGCCAGGGAGGGGACCCAATGATGGGCAATGTGATTGTTCCCGCCGGGCTTGTCACCCTGCTTGGTGTGATCGTGGGCATTCTGGTGCTGGCTAGCGTGACCGGCTATGTCCTGCAGCGGCGATTCTCGCCCCAGGGTGACAATGAGGTGATCGAGAACCTCAATCAACGTATTCATTCCTGGTGGATCATGGCGATCCTGATGGGGGTGGCCTTGCTAGGAGGGCGGACGGGAGTCGTGTTGCTGTTTGCCTTTGCATCCTTCTCTGCCCTGCGTGAATTCATCAGCCTGATACCGGCGCGGCGCGCTGATCACTGGACGCTGGCCCTGGCATTTTTTGTCGTGTTGCCGGTTCAATATGTATTCATCTGGCAGCAGTACTACGGCATGTACTCGATCTTCATTCCTGTCTATGCCTTCCTGTTGTTGCCTGTGATTTCTACATTGCGCGGGGATAGCCAGGGTTATCTCGAACGTGTCAGTGAAGTGCAGTGGGCATTGATGATCTGTGTCTTTTGTGTGTCCCACGTACCGGCACTATTGAGCCTGGATATTCCGGGGTATGAGGGCCGCAATGTTCTGCTTATCGCCTTCTTGATCATGGTCGTGCAACTGAGCGATGTTCTCCAGTACGTTTGGGGCAAGCTATTGGGTAAGCGCAAGATTGCGCCCAATCTTTCGCCATCCAAGACCCTGGAAGGCTTTGCCGGTGGGGTTCTCAGTGCCACACTGGTGGGTGCTGCCCTGGCCTGGATGACCCCCTTCAGTGTGCTGCAAGCTGCGGTATTGGCACTGATGATTGCCCTGCTGGGCGTCTTCGGAGGGTTAGTGATGTCAGCGATCAAGCGAGATCGAGGCATCAAGGATTGGGGCCACCTGATCGAAGGGCATGGAGGCTTTATCGATCGTCTTGATTCTGTTGTGTTTTCTGCACCGATCTTCTTTCATGTCGTGCGTTATTTCTGGTCGATATCATGAAGGCTCGGTTCTCGAGCACGCCACTGCACATGTTGGTGGCCTTCATGGCCATGGGGGCCTGGGCGGCCTGGGCCAACCATGACCATGCAAGCGCACAGATGTGGCGGGCAGCATTGCTGCAGGGTGCGCTTTCTGCACTGCTGACGCTGTATCTCAAGCGTGTTGTCGAGGCCATCAATCAGCGTTACGAAGGTGCTATGGCACTATGGTTGCCACCTCTGGTTGCTGTGACAGGGTCGGCGGCCTTGCTGATTGCTCTACATCTGGTAGCAGGAACCCCTGCCATCGTTGCTACGGTGGCGGTGCCTCTGCTGGTATCGAGTAGCTATGTCTCCTTGTATAACCTGACGTTGGTACGAAACCAGCGTCACTCCCGGGGGAAATCCTTTGATGAAGAACGGTGATCGGCGACCACTGGCCAGTCGCGATACTTCCTGGGCTCGAGCCATCAGCCAGCGCCTCGCTCGTACATCCATTACCCCTAATCAGGTCTCGCAACTGAGCATGGTTCTGGCGACGATAGCCGGGCTGGCACTATGGATATCCCATGGTGCAGAAGGTGCCGGGAGAATCCTGTTGCTGGTGATTGCCGTACTGGGAATACAAGGGCGGCTTCTGTGCAACCTTTTCGACGGCATGATCGCCATCGAATCCGGCAAGGCTTCACCGACAGGAGCTCTGTGGAATGAAGTGCCTGACCGGGTCTCAGATGCCGTCATTCTTGTTGGTGCGGGGCTGGCCATCGGTTCTCCGGCCCTGGGTTGGACTGCCGCCGCGATGGCCATTCTGACGGCCTATGCGCGTGCTTTTGCCGACAGTCTCGGTCATCGCGGCGATTTCGGTGGTCCCATGGCCAAACCTCAACGCATGGCGGTGCTGACAGCGGCTTGCATCATTGCTGTCTTTGCGCCTATGTGGGATTGGCGTGACGAACCATTATGGCTGGCGTTATGGGTCGTCATCCTGGGCAGTGCCTTGACGTCTCTGCTGCGAGGGCGACGCCTTCATCGGCATTTGCGGCAACAAGTGGCAAGGGGCCACGATGAAGATACCGCCTGATGGCGGTATCTGAGGTGGGGAATGAATGCTACTGACTAATCAGCATTACTGTTCATTTTCAGGGCCTTGCGCCGGTCACTGCGCTTTTCCATGCGCAAGCCAATGTAGAACACCACGATTCCGCCGAGAGCCAGAGCTGCGCCGACCAGTCCACTGGATGACCAGGTGGCGCCGGCCTTGATGGTCACGCCAGCCAGGTAGGCTCCCAGTGCATTGGCGCAATTGAAGGCGGCGTGGTTCATGGAGGCAGCCATGGTCTGGGCATCTCCGGCCACATCCATCAAACGGGTCTGCAGGGCAGGGCCAAGAGCCATGCTGGTACCGACCAGGCCGACGAACAGGATGCCGGTATAGAGATTATTGGCAGCAAAATAAAAGCCTGTCTGTACGATCAGGCACCACAGCAGAATGCGTGGCACAGCCTTCATCAGGTTCTTGTCTGCGGCTCGTGCTCCGATCAGGTTGCCGAGGATGCCGCCAATACCAAAGATGGCCAATACCCATGGACCTACCACTTCAGGCATGTCGGCTTGAGCGCGCAGGGTCGGCACGACATAGCTGAAGACGGCAAACATGCCGCCGAAGCCGATACTCGCCACTCCCAGCGTAAAGAGTACACGTTGCTTGACCAGGGCAGTCAGCTCGCGCTTTGGGCTGGCCTCGACATCGTGAGGCTGGCGTGGCACGAACAGGCGGATCATGCCCATGGTGATGAAAGCGATGACCCCAACGGCATGGAAGGCGAACTGCCACCCCATCCATTGACCTGCCCAGGTGGCCAGTGGCGCACCAATCACAATCGCTGTGGTCAAGCCCAGCATGACCCGGCTGACAGCCCGTGCACGCTCTTCAATGGGGACTGCGGCAGCGGCTACCAGTGCGGCAACACCAAAATAGGCGCCATGGGGTAGTCCGGCGATAAAGCGGAGCGCGACGAAGGACCAGAAGCCTGGTGCCAGTGCGCTGGCAATGTTGCCAAGCGCAAACACCAGCATCAGGGATATCAGCAGTGTACGTCGTGGCACTCGGGCGGCGAGCGCTGAAATCAGTGGTGCACCTACCACGACACCGAGTGCATAAGCGGAAATGGCATAACCGACATCCGCAGCGCTGACGGAAAGGTCGCCTGCAACGCGCTCCATCAACCCCATGATGACGAATTCACTGGTACCAATACCAAACCCACCGAGGGCCAGGGCGAGCTCTGCCAAGCGCGGGTAGCGCGCTCGGATGGCAGTAATCTTGAACGGCATGATGACCTCCCGGCGCAGGATGGTGGCCAGAGATGATGATTGAAAGTGGTTAATTTACGACCAAAGTATAAGGCATGAAGAATGCCATTGCGAGAGATGAGCAAGAAACTTGTCGCGTTCTGCAGGCTAAAAAGCTGTAATCAGCAGTTAACAGAACGGAAGTGGCCAGTATCCGTATTTGATGTTCCGAGAAGTGCTTGGTTGGAAAAGCATGAAATATTCCGCAATAGTCATGCTGGATGCAGCAGGTTGGCAATATTAGGGGGAATCTCGCTCGAGATGAAGTGGATTTTTTCAGGCACTTTTATGCAGATACATGAGTCGCATGGAGTGAAGACCACTGGAAGCTGGCAGGAGTCACCACTGCTGAGTGAGCAAAGTTCCACTACCAGCGAGACCGAGCATGAGCAATAACCACTTTTCTCCCGAGCAACTGGCGAGACAATGGGTGGAGATTCAGGAGCAGCAGCAGCCTGGCCATTGGGTATGGCGCGAGATATCCGCCAATATCGCTCCACGACGCCAACCGCGTCGACGCCTGTACCTGAATGCCGATGGTCATGCCATGCTGCTGAAAGGGGCTCCTGACGATAGGCTTGAATGCGAGTCTGAAGGACACTGGAGCTGTGTCGGTCAGGTGCTTAGGTTGGCGTTGCCGGGATGGGAAGGTGACTACCAGATCATCCAGGCGACAGCGGATACCCTTGTACTGCAGTCACAACAACAGTCACAACAACAGTCACTCCAGCCAGGAGACGGTGGGGATCACTGAACACGCAGATCAAAGGAGGATCATCATGGCTGACAATCAGCAGACATCTTCGGCGGCAGTCTGCCGTGGCTGTGGCACTATGCAGGTACACCATCGCCTGCTCGATAGTGATCCAGATTATGTTCGGCGACAGGCACAGCTCGAGGAGCTGGCTTATCGTGCCAGGCGTACAAGTGCTCCATTACGTGAAGGGTGCACAAGGATCCCGGTGGTGGTGCATGTCGTTTACCAGACGCCTGAGCAGAACATCTCCCGTGAACAGGTTGATAGCCAGATTGCCGTGTTGAACCGGGATTTTCGCCAACAGAACCCTGATCGTGAGCAGATCCCGGAAGCTTTCACTGAACTGGCAGGTGATGCCAGGCTCCAGTTTTCCCTGGCGACGGTCGACCCTGATGGCAATCCCACCGAGGGCATTACCCGCACCCAGACATCGCATGACAGCTTCGATGTCGACGATAGCGTCAAATCCAGTGCCAGTGGTGGTCAGGATGCCTGGCCGGCGGACCGCTATCTCAATATCTGGGTCTGCCAGTTGCGCGCCGGGCTACTGGGATATGCTCAGTTCCCGGGTGGACCAGCTGCCACCGACGGCGTGGTGATCACCTATACCGCCTTTGGTACCACGGGGACTGCCAGAGCCCCTTCCAACCTTGGTCGCACGACCACCCATGAAGTTGGCCATTGGCTGAACTTGCGCCATATCTGGGGAGACGATGGAGACGGCTGTTCAGGCAGTGACTTTGTTGATGACACACCGAATCAGGCGGGGCCCAACAGTGGCAAGCCGACGTTCCCCAGCATTTCCTGCGATAACGGGCCGAATGGCGATATGTTCATGAATTTCATGGACTATGTCGATGACGATACGATGGTGATGTTTACCCGTGGGCAGGTGCAGAGAATGCACGCTGCACTTGATGGGGCTCGTAGCAGCATCGGTGAGCAGGTAGCCTGCACATCCTAGGTCGTGCAGGCCTTGGCTTTTCCTGCGCTATCCATCTCAGCCATACAGTAGAGGAAACAGCGGGTGCTCCATCGGGGCGCCCGCGGGCAATTCCTTGTCGAGCCCGGGGAAGGGCGGGGAAGTGGTCCATTGGCGTGGTGCGTGGGTCATGTCATCACCGAGCAGGCGTACGGAAAAGGCGCGACGTCGGGTGTTACCGCTCACGCCTCCGGAAGCGTGCAAGGTCAGCATGTTGAAGAATACGGCATCACCCGGCTCCAGTTCCCAACCAAGAATATCGTAACGCTCACGATTGGCCTCGATATCCGGCAGGTCGGCCAATGAGCCCTCCGGAAACCATTTGGCTTCATTGTCCATGAAGGTACGCGGCATCAGCCAGGGGCCCTTGTGTGATCCGGCCACGAATTCCAGCGTGGCTTTCCGGGAAACCGGGTCCACGGGCATCCACATGCTGACGTTCTGCTGCCCTTCCACGTTGTAGTACGGCTGATCCTGGTGCCATGGCGTGCGCTGGCGGGTGCCAGGCTCCTTGACCAGCAGATGGTCGTGGTAAAGACGCACCTGACGGCTATTCATCAGTCTTGCGCCAATTTCCCCCAATCCTGACTCGAAAATGAAACGGCGATAGGCCGGATTGTCCTGCCAATTGCAGAAATCCTCGAAGAACCAGCCAGGATCATCCGGTTGGCTGGCGACCTTGGCCCTGGGGCTGGGGTTGTTGAGATTGTGCTCGATACCTTCAGAAAGCTCGGAGAGAAGCCGAGCATCGAACAGGCCACGGATGCAGACTGCGCCATCCCGCTGAAAGGCGGCACTGATCTCCGGGGTGACTTTTTGTCCCGCACTCTCGGGCCCGAAAGAGGTGGTTGACGAGGAAAGCGTGGCAGACATGGGCGATTTCTCCGCATGAAGCACTAGTTGAATGAAGGAAGACCGGCGTGCAAATGGGTGATCAGGCGCTCGAAAAATGCCTCGCAGGCAGAGATCTGATCCAGCGTGATGTATTCATCAGGCAGGTGTGCCTGGTGAATGCTTCCGGGCCCGCAAACCACGGCGGGAATGCCCTGTTGAGCAAAAAGTCCGGCTTCGCAGCCGAAACCGAGAGGCATCGGCGTGGCATCGCCTTGGGTCAGCTCAGCGATCCAGTGCAGATAGCTGCTGCACGTCTCATTGAGCTGGGGATATTGGCCTGTGCATTCCAGCTCCAGGCTGGCCTGTCGGGCCAGAGGCTGAATATCCTCAGCCAGCCCATCAGGAAAGGCCTCTCGTACCTGGTCGAACAACTCATCAGGGCGCTGGTCGGGCAACGTGCGCATTTCGAAATCGAAGGTACAGCGATCGGGAATCTTGTTCAGCGCACTGCCACCCTGAATCAAGCCGGTATGGACGGTGGAGTAGGGAGGGTCGAAGCGTGAGTCCCGTTGGTCCAGGCGCTTCTGAATGCCAAAGCGGCGCAAGTGGGTGATGAGTTCCGCTGCCAGGTCGATGGCATTGATGCCTCGCTCCGGATATCCCGAATGACCGCCCTTCCCGATGATCGTCGCACGGGCTGCGATATGTCCCTTATGGGCATTGCCGATACGCATCTCAGTGGGTTCACCGATGATGGCGCCGCGCAGGCGCGGAGCCAGGTCTCTCAAGTGCGGCATCATCAGCGGAGCTCCCAGACAGCCGAGCTCCTCATCGAAGGACAGGGCCAATACCACACTGGAGGTCTTCAGTTGATGGTGCAAGGGGATCAGCTTGTTCAGAGCGATACCGATGAACCCCTTCATGTCTGCACTGCCTCGACCGTACAGGCGGCCATCGAGACGGCGGGCCTCGAAAGGAGCTGTGACAGTCCACTGCGCACTATCAGCAGGTACCACATCCGTGTGACCCGAGACGATGATGGCGGGGGTATCCCGAGGGCCTATCTCGGCAATCAGATTGGCCTTGGTGCCTGCCTCGTTATGCACCAGGGTGCAAGGGATGTCTTCTGCCTCCAGCATGGTCTTTATATCGTCAATCAGCTCAAGATTGCTGAGACTGCTGGTGGTATCGAAGGCGATCAGCCTTTCTATCATCGCCAGGCTTTCTTCTGTTGGCATCGCGACCATGCAAAGCTCCATCATGAATGAGGGTGGTTCAGGCCGCAGGCCATACGAACTGGTTGGCAATCAGTACCAGTACGGCACAGGTACCATAGAGAACAACGATCAATGGCAACATGAAACGCATCCACCGGCTCCAGGGAATACCGGCAATGGCCAGCCCCGCCATCAACCAGCCAGCAGTAGGCGTGAAGGCATTGGAGATGCCATCGCCGAACTGGAAGGCCAGCACTGCCACCTGACGGTTGACGTCCGCGAGATCTGCCAAGGGAACCATGACCGGCATGGTCAGCGCTGCCTGGCCACTACCGGAAGTGACAATAAAGTTCATCAGGCTTTGGGCGGCGAACATGCCGAGTGACGCCAACGTGGAAGATGCGCCGCTGACGATATCCGAGAGGAAGTGAATGATGGTGTCGATGGTCTGGCTTTCCTGCACGATCACCACGATGGTGTAGGCAAGGCCTACTGCCAGAGCACCTTCCATCATGTCCTTGCAGCCATTGGAGAAGGCTCGGGCGATGTCGTTGGCCCTCATGCCGCCAAGGATGCCTGTGACGATGCCCAGCAGGAAGAACATGCCTGCCATTTCCTTGAGGTACCAGCCGAGCGTGCTGGAACCATAGATCACGACAGCCAGGGAAATAGCGAAGGCAGCGAGAATCCACAGATGCCGACGATTGAGCTCAGCGGTGACAGGAGCGTCGCCGCCATCCGCAGGCGCGGTGTCATGGACGATGTCATGAACATGACTACGTAGCGGGTTGGCCTGCACACGGCGGGCATAGAGCATCACATAACCTGCGCTGAGACTGACCAGTATCACCCAGCACAGAATTCGAAAGGGCATGCCAGAGAACAGCGGCAGCCCGGCAATGGTCTGGGCAACCCCGACGTTGAAGGGGTTGAGGAAAGAGCCGGTATAGCCGATGGCAGTGCCGATCAGGGGAATGGCGGCGGCAACGATGGCGTCGTAGCCAGCCCGGCGTACCAGCGGCAAGAGGATGAAGATGTAGATGATGCTGCCTTCGATCATGCCGTAGGTGGCGGAGCAAGTGGCGAAGAACACCATCATGATCGGGATGATCAGAATCTCGCGACCGGCAAGCTTGCGCAGAATCAAGGCAACAAGGCCTTCAATGGCGCGGGTCTGGCGTAAGACCCCGAAGGTGCCGCCAATGATGATCAGGTAGAAGATGATCGAGGAACCAGCGCTCATGCCCTGGAACAAGGCATTGAAGAAGTCGAGCAGGCCAATGGGTGTGCTGTCCATCAACTGGTAGGTCCCATCGACGATGACGCTACGTCCCTGCTCGTTGGTCGTGCGCTCATAGGCGCCACTGGGAATCAGATAGGTGGCCAGGGTCGCCAAGATGGCAAGAAAGAACAGAATGACAAAGGGATGCGGAAGCTCGCGACGTGGCGCATCGCTGGTTGCCGATGACATGGCGCTGGTTTTCTTCATTGTTGCGTCCACTGTGTGATGGTTCGTTGTGATTATTGAGTTTTATGTATAGACATTATTTTGCGAGGTTGCATCACCTTTAGTGCAAGGCAGAAACTATCGGATTTACCGGGAGTATGACCATCCTATTGTTAATTGATTGATTATTTAGGTTTTATTCTTATCTCCTCAAGGTGCTTTCTTTCAAAACACTCTGAATGTGGCGAACATAGCAGAGTAAGGTGAGGGGAAATGTATGTACATTTTGGCGATTGATAGACGCTGGAGATTGATAGACGCTGTCCTGGCCTTCTCGAGACGTACTTTGCCATCATACATGTGCTTAAGAGCCTTCAGATATATGCGTCACCAACACAAACTGTGCTGTATCGAGCCTTGGTGCCTCTATAAAAAGCATCTCTAAGAAGTACCTCTAAGAAGTGTCTCTGGAAGTATCTCTGGGTGAGGTAACATCGGCTGACGCAATGCCAGAAGCTTCATGACGACTGGTCTTACATTGAATGATCAAGGGTAAAAACATGCCAATCATCAACATCAATATTCTCAAAGGCCGCAGTGACGAGCAGAAGGAGGCCCTGATTCATGAGCTCACGGAAGCCTGCCAGCGAGCTCTCGGTTCATCTAAGGAAAGTGTGCATGTCATCATCAGTGAAATGGACAAGCAGCATTACGGCGCAGGTGGTGTGTCGTACAAGAAGAAAACGGACGGATGACGTATTTGAAATCTCGCAGTTGAGATGAAACCAGTTGTCATCCGCCAGCTCTTTTCATGATGCATTTGCGATGAGTTCGCAAAGTCTCTTGAACACGCCGGCATCCTGACGCAGGCCGTCATGTTCGTACTCGTTGGTGATCCAGTAGCGCAGGTTGCCGATCGCTTCGGCACTGGCCACCGACAGCCTTGCATCCACGTACATGTCATCGAAGTAGATCAGGGCCGCGACCGGGACCTGGTTATTTGCCAGCCGCTCGGGATCGTAGAAGGGCCGGGACAGACGCCTCTGGGCGAGGCAATGCACCGCATCCCGGAACGGTTTGAGGACATGGATCTCGTCGAACATCCATGGATAGATCATCTCGCCGGTCAACTGCAGTGGCCGGTGCGACTCCGCGAACTCGGAGTGTTGCTCCCGTTGGCGTTGTGCCGCCCAGTCGCAGGAAGACTCGGGAGTCGCGTAGATATGCTCGTGGATGGCGGCATAGAGCGGATTCTCATCGAATCCTGTGTGGTTCATCACCTCCACCAGGAAATGATGATTGAGCGCCTGCTGGCTGTCATCGGTGAAGGCTTCTTCCAACAGCCAGTGAAGGCGTTCGGCACCATCTCCCATGCCCAGCAGCATTCCCAGTGTCTGGAAGCGCCTGATGGTTAGAAGGTCGCCATTGGGTAGACGTGGCTGATGCTGCTGGATGAAATCGGCAATAGCATCCAGCTTGTGGCCGTCCTCCGGGAAGCGGGCGCGAAATGCCGACATCTTGCGCAGCACTCGCTGGTAGGTGAGGCGATAGACCTCATCGGCATCCGGTGTGAGGCTCGGAATACCACCGGTGACCAGACACTTCTCCAGGCCTTGCGGTGCCCAGGACAGATAGCTGAGCGTGAGAAAGCCGCCATAGCTCTGCCCCAGCGTGTGCCAGCTCACACCACCATAGACCTCGTTCCGAATGTGTTCGAGGTCGGCGATGATGGCATGGGTATCGAAGCAGGCCAGGTAGTCGGCCCCGGCCTCGGGGCTGTCGAAGGCTGCCATGGTGGCAGCCGTGATCCGAGAACTGCGACCAGTGCCGCGCTGATCAGGCAGTATCACCCGGAAGTGCTTGACCGCTTCCAGCAGCCAGCCGGGCCCATTCTCGGAAGGGCGGGGTGACTTGCCTCCAGGGCCGCCCTGGAGGTAGACCAGCAACGGCAGATCCGCATCACGCTGATTGATGTGACAGACCTCGCGGAAGAATACCTCGATGGTCTTGCCACTCTCCGGCCGTGACCAGTCCAGAGGGACCTCGATACGATGA
This sequence comes from Halomonas sp., assembly GCF_029263665.1. Lineage (GTDB taxonomy): Bacteria > Pseudomonadota > Gammaproteobacteria > Pseudomonadales > Halomonadaceae > Halomonas. The sequence goes on along the minus strand of NZ_JAJUFQ010000002.1, from coordinate 230,474 downwards.
TCGACGAGATGCAGGCCGGGGAGGTGGTGATCCTGGAGTCGCATGATGTGTCCTTATTCCGTACCGCGAGAGGCCCGCTTGATGAACGGCAGGCACAGCATCAGCAATACCGCCGTGACGATACCGAGTCCAGCCATGGCGATGAAGTAGTTCACTTCATTGGCTTCAGTGTAGAAGGCGCCCAGTGAGCCACCAGCGGCGAAACCCAACGCCAGAGACATGAAGAACAGCGCCATCATCTGGGTCTGGAAGGCAGCTGGCGCCAGACGAGTGGTCACCGACAGCCCGATGGGAGACAGGCACAGCTCGGAGGCAGTGAAGCCCAGCAACAGCAATACCAGCATGAATAACGGCATGGCGGCACCTTCGGCGCCCAGGTAGGGCAGGTAGCCGAGGAACGTCAGGCCGATGACGAACATGGCGATGACGAACTTGCTGGCTGAGCTGGGCTGGCGCTTGCCGAGAGTGGTCCACAGCCAGGCGAAGACACCGGAGAGGACGATCACGGTCAACGCCTGGGCAGAGACCAGCCAGCCGACAGGCACTTCCCAGCCGAACACGCTGCGGTCCACACGCTGGTCGAAGAAGGCGGTAATGACGGTATAGGACTGGCTGTACAGGGCCCAGTAGGCGCCGCTGGTCAGAAACAGCGGAATGAATGCCAGTACGCGACGACGCTCCTCGGCATTGATGCGGGGCGAGCTGAGGATGATGGCGAAATAGGCGACGGCGGCGATGGCGATGACCACCAGCAGTACGTCAGACAGGTTGTCGGCGCGCACCCAGCCCAGCGCAACAGCCCCCAACAGCGCGCCGACCAGGGCGATAACGGCCAGACCATAATACTTGAGCCTTCCGGCTTCCAGCGGGTTGGGAGCAGTCTTCTGTGACGCCGGTAGCTGCTTGCGCCCGAAGGCATACTGGGTCAGACCAAGCGCCATGCCGATGGCGGCGATGCCGAAGCCATAGTGGAACCCGGCGTTCTGTTGCAGCAGTCCTGTCAGCAGCGGGCCGACAAAGCCCCCGACGTTGATACCCAGATAGAAGATCGAGAAACCGGCGTCGCGGCGATCGCTGCCAGGTTCGTACAATGCCCCCACCAGTGAGGAGCAGGTGGCCTTGACCCCACCGCTGCCCAACGCCACGCAGATCAAGCCAGCGGTAACGCCATGTACGCCAGGCAGAACCGCCAGCGCAATGTGGCCCAGCATGACCACAAGGCCGGAATAGAACAGGGTGCGCTCTGCACCAAAGATTCGGTCAGCGAACCAGCCGCCGAGGATCGAGGCCAGATAGACACCGCTGCCGTAGGCACCGACGATGCCTATGGCGACCGGCTGGCTGATGCCCAGGCCCCCACGACTGACTTCGTAGTAGAGATAGATCAGCAGGATGGCCTGCATGCCGTAGAAGGAGAAGCGTTCCCAGATCTCCATGCCGAACAGCGTGGCAAGGGATCGTGGGTGGCCGAAGAACTGCTTCTCCGGGGCGGATCGTGAGACGTTTTCGGTCGTCATCGTGTTTGCCTCAATACTGCGCCGAATAGGGCTATGTCGAATAAGAGCTGTGTCGAACAAGGGCGCCGCAGTCCATCGCGGCGAGTGGCAGCACCCTACCAGCTTCAAATGTGCAGGCAAAATGATTGTCCGCTAAAGGCAAACATCTGTATGAAATGTGTCAGTGATATATCTCCTGCCAAAGCACAGCAAAGACAAAGCACAGCAAAGAACAGGGCCGGGGTATCCCCGGCCCTGTTTGGCTTTTACTCACATTGACTTTTACTCACATGAAATAGCTACGCCAGGTCGAACAGCAGGACTTCGGCATTGTCCTTGCCAGTCACCTCGATGGCCTCACCGGGCTCGAAGGCAGCGGCATCCCCTGCACTGAGCCGTTGGCCGTTGACCTCTGCCTCACCCCGGGCAATATGCAGCCAGGCATGACGCAGCGTCGGTATTTCCGCCTTTTCGCCCGCATCGAAGATGCCTGCGTAGAGATTGATGTCCTGGTTGATGCTGACCGATCCATCACGCCCATCCTCAGACACCAACAAACGCCAGTTACCCTGACGCTCTGCGACAGGAAAGGTCTTCTGCTCATAACCCGGAGCGATGTCGAGTGCCTTCGGTTCGATCCAGATCTGCAGGAAATGCAGACCCTGATCGTCCGAGTGGTTGAACTCGCTATGCACCACACCGGTACCTGCCGACATGCGCTGGACATCGCCTGGTTGCATGGTGGCGCCGTTGCCCATGCTGTCCTTGTGAGCCATTTCACCTTCCAGCACGTAGGAGATGATCTCCATGTTCTGGTGCGGATGAGCGCCAAAGCCATGGCCTCCCTTGACCCGATCCTCGTTGATCACGCGCAGCTTGCGGAAGCCCATATGCTGCGGATCGTAGTAGTTGGCAAAGGAGAATGTATGGAAAGAACGCAGCCAGCCGTGGTCGGCATAACCGCGTTCGTTGGCACGACGAAGCATCATGGTGAACCTCCTCGTTGGATGTTCTTCAGTGTTGAAGCAAGCTTACCGAAGGCCAGTAGAGGAATGGTTGAAGGTTTTAGCGCATGATGAACGGAAAATCCGATGGATGAACCCCATGACCAACAGGATTCCCCGGATCAGCCTCGAACAGTGGGCTGCGCTTCAGGCTGTCGTTGATGAAGGTAGTTTTGCCCAGGCGGCGGAGGCGCTGAACAAGAGCCAGTCTTCGGTAAGCTATGCATTGAAGGGCATGCAGGAGCAACTGCCTGTCGAGATATTGACCATGCGTGGGCGCAAGGCCGAGTTGTCTCCTGCGGGAGAGGTGTTGCTGCGTCGTGCGCGAGTACTGATCGACGAAGCGCTCGCTCTGGAGCGGCTGGCGCACGATCTGGCAGAAGGCTGGGAAACCGAAGTGCGCTTGGCGGTGGAGATCATTTTTCCTCCGGTATTGCTCAGTCGCGCCCTGGCCGCCTTTGTTCCTGAAAGCCGCTCCACCCGAGTGCAACTGATTGAATCGGTGCTTTCCGGTACCCATGAGGCCCTGTTCAATGGCGAGGCTGACCTGATCATTACCAATCGTTTGCCGCCGGGCTATCTGGGGCAATCTCTGTTGGAAGTGGAATTCATCGCCGTGGCCCATCCTGACCACCCTCTGCACCAACTGGGGCGGGAACTGACGCCAGATGACCTACGTGAGCATCGCCAGTTCGTAGTGCGTGATACTGGCATCAAGCGTCGTCAGGATGCCGGCTGGCTGGTGGCCGAGCAGCGCTGGACGGTATCCCACCTCAGGACTTCCATTCAGTTCGTCAAGGATGGTCTGGGCTTCGCCTGGCTACCCAGCGAACATATTCAGGAAGAGCTCGAAGCTGGGACCCTCAAGCCGCTATGCTTGAACGAAGGTGGCCGTCGGCACGAGGAACTGTTCCTGGTCTATGCCAGGCGTGATGATGCGGGCCCGGCCACCCAGGCTCTGGCTGCTGCACTGCATAGCGTATGCCGGCGCATTTCTCGAACATAATGACAATAAATGGAGTATCCCCGTGATGCCCAGACAGTTCTTCTCCAGTATGTGTAGTGCCATGATGCGCAACGTATTCACCAGTGGTGGCCTGTTTGGCGTATGTCTTCTGTCCAGTATCGCCCTGGCGTCCGATGATCCAACACTGCCTCTGAGCAATGACGATAGCTTGCCCTCGATTGTCCTGATCAATCCCAATTCGAACGCCGAGGCGACTCACTCGATGGCCAACCTGGCCCGTCATGAAACCATCGGTGTGGCCAATGTGATCGAACGCAGCAATAGCTCGGCTCCCCCCTTGCTGACGACACCGGAAGACATGACCAGGGCAGCATCAGGTGTCGTTGCCATTGGCGTTGAAGCTGCCAAGGATGAAAGAGTGGCCGCCATCATCGTCTCGGCCTTCAGTGACCCCGGACTCGAAGCATTGAGAGAGGCTGTCGATATCCCCGTATTTGGCATTGGCGAAGAAGTCTTTCATGAGGCTGCCCGTGGTGGGCGTGCATTCGGCATCGTGACGGTTACCCCGGATCAGGGATTGATCGAATCCTTCCGCCAGAAAGCGGCCGACCTCGGTTATGCGGACCTTTATCTCGGTACCCGGGTAACACCGGGCGACCCTACACAACTGGTGCAATCTCCAGAGGCACTTGATGCAGCCCTGGCCGAGGCGGTTCAGATCTCCATTGATGAGGATGGCGCCGAGGCCGTGATCATGGGCGGAGGACCTCTTTCCGCCTCGGCTCTCCGCCTGCAACCACGCTTCGAGGTGCCATTGGTCGTGGCAGTCAGTGCCGCCGCACGTGCTGCTGTAGCTGCGATTCAGGGCCAGTAGTGCCAGAACGCCACTCGCATGTCACCTCCCGCTCATGCATTTCCCTGGCGAGCCACAAAGAAAGGCTGGGTAAAGTCGGCAGCTTCTGTCAGGCACTGGGCCAGCATTTCCATCAGCTTGAGACGCGAACCATCGCGAAATACGGCGTAGTAGCCCAGAGAGGGGAACGATGGCGCCGTGTCGATGACTTCCAATGAGTTGCCTCTCGTCAGGTGTTCCACACACCGGTGAGGCAGCACACTGATACCCTGGCCTGCACTGATCAGGCCCACCAATGCCAGCAGGTTGTCGGCGGTCAGGCTGGGGCCAGCGGCACCCTGCTGATGCAGCCAGTGATTGACATGCTGGGCATAGCCAGAGCGCTTGCCTTGCCCTACCAGCGGGTAGCGCTCCAGAGTTCGCAAGCTGACCGGGCGTGCATCGGTAACCAGCCCTTGGCGTGCCATGAACGCCATTTCCACCTCTCCCACCAGTCGCGACACGATACCTGGCTGGGCAAAGGCATCGGGTGCCGAGGGAATGACGACTAGATCCTGCTCTCCGTCCTGAAATTGCTGATACAGGGTTCGGCTCATGTCGATGGTGATATCCAGGCGTATGTCGGGGCGTTCCTGAGTGAAGGAGCCGAGAAAGCCGGGTAGCCAGGTCAGTGCGGTGAGGTCGGTCAACCCCAGCCTGATACGGCGTAATTGTGTCGGCTGACGCTTGAGTTCGAGGATGCGCTGAGCCTGTTGGACTGTGGCCTGGGCATGCTCGAGCAGGCGTTCGCCATCCTCGGTCAACTGTGCTCCTCTCCGTGACCGGTCGAACAGGATCATTCCAGTAGTGTCCTCAAGCTCTCCAATGCGCTTGGAAATGGTCGAAGGGGTGGTGTTGAGCCGTTGCGCGGCTCGCTCGAAGGTACCCAGCTCGACGATCTGCACGAAGCTTTCCAGTTGCTTCAGAGTCAGCATGAAACACCTTTGATGAATTTATCGAATGTATGTAGGTGAAATTAATTCGCTTATTTTCATCTTTCCAGGGCTTTTATAGTGAATCAGCACAAGACTCCTTCCAATAACACCAATCAGGAGCGTCAAGATGAGACATTCGATGACCTTTCGCGGCATTCCCCATCGCAGCAGTGCCTGCCGCGAAAGCCACTATCGTGGAAATCGCTATCACGCAAGAGCGGCCCTGGTCGCTTTGGGTATGGTGCTGGGGGTTTCCCAGCAGGCTCTTGCAGACAACTACCCCAGCAAACCTATCGAGATGATCGTGGCCTACGGTGCGGGTGGCAGCACCGATACCATGGCGCGCATCTTCGCCAAATATGCTGAAGAAGAACTCGGGCAGCGCGTTGTGGTGGTCAACAAGCCGGGGGCGGGCGGCGAGCTGGGCTGGACCTATCTGGCCAATGCCGATGCCGACGGTTACACCATTGGCCTGATCAATTCGCCTTCGGTGGAAACTCACCCCTTCACTCGTGCAGAAACCGTGGCCTATTCAATGGATGACCTCCAGCCGTTGGCCAATGTGGTTACCGACCCCGGCGTGCTGGCAGTGGCTGCAGACAGTCCTTGGCAGACGCTCGATGAGCTGGTCGAAGCGGTGAAGGCCGAACCGCGCTCGGTTACCGTCTCCCACGAAGGTGTTGGTGGCGATGATCACCTTGCCGCGCTCAACTTTGCCGGTGATGCCGGTATCGAACTCAACTTCGTGTCCTTCAATGGCAATGCCGAGGCGACAGCAGCGTTGCTCGGCGGTCATATCGACGCCTTCGAAGGCAACATGTCGGAAGCCGCTGCTCATATCCGTGAGGGTGATGTTCGAGGCCTGGCGGTGTGGTCAAGCAAGCGGATGGAGGCGATTCCTGATGTGCCGACCGGTGAGGAGCTGGGCTATGACGTGATGTCTTCGGCTTCGCGTGGCCTGGCGCTGCCTGCTGGTGTTCCGGACGAGGTCTACGCCCAACTGCTTGAAGCGACGCGAAAGGTCATCGAGAACCCTGAGTTCGAAGCCGAGCTTGCCAGGCTCAACATGCCGCTCGACCCGCTGTATGGCGAGGAATATGTCAAGTCGCTGGAGGCTAGCCAGGAACGCTTCAAGGCGCTCTGGGACGAGAACCCGTGGATCGAGCAATGATGATGCTGCAACGCATTGACCGTGCGGTGGCCCTGGCGGGAGGCGTTCTCTGCCTGGCAGTGATCACCATCGGTTGGGGAATGCGTGGCGATGCCGGGCTTTTCCCCATCATCAGTGCATCGCTGGGGATCGTGGCATGCCTCTGGCTGGCACTTACCCGCCGCCAGGAAGCGCCGGACGAGCGGCCTGCGCCGCTGGATGGCCCTCGTCTCACCTTATGGTGCCTGAGCCTGCTGGCCTTGCTGGGGTTGATGGAGCCGCTCGGTACCTTCGTTGTGTTGCCGTTGTTCCTGGTCTTCAACCTGCGCTGGCTGGCAAGGCTGCGTTGGCTACCGGCAGTGGTGCTGGCGGGAAGCTTCAGTCTTGTCATCTATCTGGTGTTTGCCCGGCTGCTGGCGGTGCCATTGCCGATGGGCGTATTGGCTAGCTGAGTCCAGAACTTCTGGAGATATCGCATGGATATTCTATTGACGGCTTTTGCCAATGTGCTGACGCCGATGGCGTTGCTGACGCTGGTGCTGGGCACGCTGGCGGGCATGCTGATCGGTGCGCTACCGGGGCTTTCCTCAACCATGGGCGTGGCGCTATGCATTCCCATCACCTTCAATATGCCGCCGGATCTGGCATTGATCCTGCTGGGCGCTGTGTATGTCAGTTCAGTGTTCGGTGGATCAGTGACGGCGATCCTGCTGCGCACACCGGGTACGGATGCGTCTATTGCCACGGCTCTGGATGGTTACCCGTTGGCTGTGGCAGGGCGAGGAGGGGAGGCCATTGGCATGGCGGCCCTGGCGTCGCTGTTCGGCGGCTTGGTCAGTGTCTTTGTTCTGCTGGCCATTGCCCCGCCGCTATCGACCATCGCCCTGGCCTTCGGGCCTCAGGAATATACCTGGCTGGCGATCTTTGGCCTGGTCACCATTGTCGGGGTGGTCTCCGAGCGACCGGTGAAGGGCGTGCTGTCCGCGGCATTGGGCCTGGCCCTTGCTTGTGTTGGCCTGGATGCCTTCACTGGCCTGCAGCGCTTTACCTTCGGCCAGAATGAACTGTTCGATGGTGTACCGCTGCTGCCGGTATTGATTGGCCTGTTCTCGGTCTCTCAGGCCTTCAACCTTTGCATACCCCGGGATGGCGGTGTGCTCTCGGGTGAGGCACAGAACCTGCAAGGGCGTAGCCTGCCGTACTGGGCGGACCTGAAGCGTTGCCTGCGTACACTGTGGCGGTCCTCGATGATCGGCTCCATTGTCGGCATTCTGCCCGGAGCAGGGACCAGCATCGCCGCTTTTATCTCCTACAACGAGGCGCGTCGTCACTCTGCCTTTCCTGAACGCTATGGAAAAGGGGAGATTGAAGGCGTTGCCGCTTCGGAGTCGGCCAATAATGCGGTGACCGGCGGCACCCTGATCCCGACGTTGACGCTGGGGATTCCCGGCAATGCGGTAACGGCAGTATTTGTCGGCGGGCTGACCATTCACGGCATGATTCCGGGGCCGTCGCTGTTCACTCAACATGCCGAAAGCACCTACACGCTGATCGTATCGTTGCTGTTCGCCAACCTGATGTTCGCTGTCCTGGGGTTGTGGTTGTGCCGCTATATGGTGGCAGTGACGCGGGTGCCAGGGGCGGTTCTTGGTCCGATGATCCTGCTGTTCAGCGTTGTCGGCAGTTATGCCCTGCGCAACGAGATGTTTGATGTGTGGCTCACCATCGCCTTCGGGCTGGTGGGGTATTTCATGGAACGCTGGCGTTATCCTGCTGCGCCACTGGTGATTGCGTTGATCCTCGGGCCGATTCTGGAAGTCAATTTTCGTCGCTCCATGCAGATTGCACAGTGGGACTTGACCACTTTCTTCACCCGCCCGTTGTCTGTGGCGCTGTGTCTGCTCGTGGTGCTGTCGCTGCTCGTTCCCTTGTGGCGCCGCTGGCGGATGAGCCGCCGAGTTGCCGCTTGATCATTCAGGTTACTGGAGAACTTCTATATGACGCTGACCCTGACGTCCGCACATGACGTAGTGGACAATGCCTTTTCTACCGAGTTGCTGGGTGAGATCCGTGAGCGCTTTCACCACGTTGATCAATGTCCCTATTCCGGCAAGCGAGTTTTCTTCGAGAATGCCGGTGGTTCGTTGACGCTGAAGGCTGTGGTACAGCGGGTAGCGGAAGTGGCTTCTGTCCCGGATAACGCTCACCGTGACAACGCCGCTTCCCGTGCCATTGAACAAATCGTCGATGACGGACGCGAGGCTCTGGCCGATTTCTTCGGCGCGCAGGATGGGGTGATCTTCAGTGGTGAAACCGGCAGTGAGTGCCTGTTTCGTCTGATCCGCGCCGCTGCCACGGCGGCTGAAGAAGGTGGCAGCATCGTCGCTTGTGAGCTGGAGCACCCCTCCAGCTTCGATGGCACCGCCCAATGGGCGCGCCGCACCCACCGCGAGTGGCTGACAGTGCCGTTCGATACCACCAGCGGCCGCGTTACCGCCGAGCACTATGCCGAGGTAGTGCGCCCGGATACCCGGGTGGCGACGATTCTGCATACCAGCCCCGTGACAGGCATGGCCCAGGATGTCGCTGCCATCGCCGAGACCATTCGTGCCATCGCTCCGGACTGCTTCATCATTGTCGATGGTATTCAGCATGCTCCCCATGGCGCTCTGGATGTGGCGAACTATGACGTCGATGGCTATGTGGTGTCGATGTACAAGACGTTCTGCCAGTTCAACAACGGCTATGCCTGGTTGTCGCCTCGCCTGGCCTGTGTCGATCACGATCGCCTGCTGGGCAAGCCGGATGATGCCTGGGAGCTGGGTAGTCGCGACCCTTCGGCCTTTGCCGCAGTGTCGGAAATGGTCGCATACCTGGAGTGGCTAGGCGCACAGTTCACCGCGGAGACATCACGTCGACAGCGGCTATTGGCGGCAGGCGAGGCCATGCATGCCCAGGAGCAGGCGTTGGTAACCCGCTTGATCCAGGGGTCACCACAAGTGGAAGGGCTTGGAGCACTCCCTGGTGTGCGCCTGATCGGTGGCACTGATGCGCCTTGGCGGGAAGGAGTGGCATCGTTTGCCATGGATGGCATGGATGCGCCAACCGTCGTGGCCAAGCTGGGGGAACATGGCATTCGCACCCATGCACGCAAGAACGACGCCTTTTCTGGCAACATCCTGCGCCCCCTTGGGTTGTCCTCGGTAACGCGTATCTCCATGGCCCACTACAACACCATCGCCGAGGTGGATGCATGTCTGGTGGCATTGAAGGCGATTCTGGTCACCGGCTGAGTCGAGGGCTGTCCTGTCCAGGGGCACGGACAGGGCAGCCGATTTGAATCAGACCATTTTGCCCGGGTTCATGATGCCCTGTGGGTCCAGCGCCGCCTTGATGGCACGCATGACGTTCAGGGCCTCGCCGTGTTCGCTGGCCATGTAGCGGCGTTTGCCCAGTCCGATACCATGCTCTCCGGTACAGGTGCCTCCGGCTGCTAGCGCGCGTTGCACCAGGCGCTCGTTGAAAGCCTTCAAATTGGCCATTTCTTCGTCGCTGTTGCGATCGATCACGACCACCAGGTGGAAGTTGCCGTCACCGACATGACCGAGCAGTGGTGCGACCAGACCGCTTTCTTCAACATCCTGCTGAGTCGCTTCGATACATTCCGCCAACTTCGAGATCGGCACGCAGATGTCGGTTGCCAGAAACTCCATTCCCGGGCGCAACTGCTTGGCGGCATAGGCTGCATCGTGGCGGGCTTGCCACAGCTTCTGACGCTCCTCTTCCTGGGTGGCCCAGGCAAAATCGCTGCCGCCAAAGTCATGACACAGTTCCGCCAGGGTTTCGGCCTGCTCTTTTACGCTGGCATGGGTGCCATGGAATTCCAGAAACAGAGTGGGTTTCTCTGCATAGTCGAGCCCTGAGAAGCGGTTGACGGCCTGCATGGATAGCGCATCAAGCAGTTCGATACGGGCCATGGGAATGCCGTATTGAATCGAGGCGATCACGGTATTGACCGCTCCGGACACGTCCTCAAAGGCCACGGTGGCAGATGAGATGGCTTCCGGCAGGCCATGCAGCTTGACGGTCAATTCGGTGATGATGCCAAGCGTACCTTCCGCGCCAACCAGCAGATGTGTCAGGTCGTAACCGGCGGCGGACTTTCTGGCTCTTCCGCCAGTACGCACGATGCGTCCATCCGGCATGACGGCGGTCAGCGACAGCACATTCTCGCGCATGGTGCCGTAACGCACGGTGTTGGTACCGCTGGCGCGGGTCGAGGCCATGCCGCCCATGCTGGCATCGGCACCAGGGTCGACGGAGAAGAACAGGCCGGTGGCGCGCAGATGGGCATTCAACTGCGTGCGTGTCACGCCCGGTTGAACCGTCGCATCCATGTCTTCAGGGCGCACCTCGACAACCTGGTCCATCGCTGAAAGATCCACGCAGACGCCACCATGCTGGGCAATGACCTGGCCTTCAATCGAGGTGCCGACGCCATAGGGGATGATCGGTACGTCAAGCCTTGCGCAGGTCTTTACCACGGCGGCGACTTCTTCGGTCGAGTGTGGAAAGCACACCACATCCGGCGGGGAGGGGGTATGCCATGACTCATCGTGCCCGTGTTGCTCACGTATACCTGTCGCCGTGGTAATGCGTTTGCCCAGCAGTGGTTCGAGCTCTGTCACCAGTGTTTCGATCACCTTCGGCGTCGGTCGCGGAGGAAGTTGGATGAATGACTCGGCAGGGGAAGCGGCATCAGCGTCGGACATGAAGCACCTTGTAGATATAAGGTAGTAGTAAGCAGGCTATTGATTATGCTATCAGCATACCGCAATGAGCGTCAGGCTACCGAATGGTGTGTCTGATGGATGCCCGCTGTTACAGGGATCCGTCGTCACTGGGCCAGTTATTACTGGGTCAGTTGCCACTGGGTTCAGTTGTAACAGCATGGCGTGGGCTGTTGTATGTTCATCCTGGCATTACCGAGGCTATTTCCATCTAAGGTCTAACGGTCTTATTTATATTATGTATGACAATCTATGGGCATGAGGGTGAGCTGCTCATCGAGGAGGTCGGTTGCATGGCTTCGTTGCGATCTTCTCGAGAGTGGGCTGTACCGCCCTGACACTTTTCTGCGCAGACCTGGCCAAGAACAGCGGATGCACTGCGCCTCGAAATGACCATGGAGGATGGCATATGCCGAGCCACGCAACTCCCACGATTACCGACATGCAGGTCATTCCTGTTGCTGGACGCGACAGCATGCTGCTCAACATCGGTGGCGCCCACTCACCCTGGTTTACGCGCAATCTGATCATTCTCGAGGACAGCGCTGGTCATGTAGGGGTTGGGGAAGCACCTGGAGGAGAGACGATCCAGCAATCTCTGGAGCAGGCGCGTTCTCTGATTCTTGGACAGCCAATCGGCAAGTTGCGCTCCATGGTGGCATCGCTGCATTCAAGCGGACGGCGTGCTGACTTCGAGGACTTCGGTAAAGGCTCCTGGACGTTCGAACTGCGAATCAATGCAGTGGCAGCCCTTGAGGCGGCACTGCTCGACCTGATGGGCAAGTTCCTCGATGTGCCAGTGGCCGAGCTGCTGGGCGACGGCAAGCAACGCGATAGTGTCGAGGTGCTGGGTTACCTGTTCTTCATCGGTGATGGCCATGCAACACCACTGGACTATCGCCGTGGCACGCCGGGTGCCGACCATGACTGGTATCGCCTGCGCGACGAGGCAGCGATGACGCCACAGCAGATCGTCGAGCTGGCTCGTTCTACCCATGACCGCTATGGCTTCAAGGACTTCAAGCTCAAGGGGGGCGCGCTGGCTGGCGATCAGGAAATCGAAGCGGTCACGGCACTGCATGAAGCCTTTCCCGAGGCGCGCGTGACCATTGACCCCAATGGCGCCTGGTCACTCGATGAGGCGATTCGGTTGTGCAAGGACCTGCATGGCGTGATCGCCTACGCCGAGGATCCGTGCGGGGCTGAGCAGGGCTTTTCCGGCCGCGAGATTCTGGCCGAGTTTCGCCACGCTACAGGCCTGCCGGTTGCGACCAACATGGTCGCCACCAACTGGCGCGAGATGGCTCATGCCCTGATGCTGCGTTCGGTCGATATTCCGCTGGCGGACCCGCATTTCTGGACACTTTCCGGCGCGGTTCGTGTTTCCCAGCTGTGCCAGGACCACGGGATGACCTGGGGTTCTCACTCGAACAACCATTTCGATATTTCCCTGGCGATGTTCGCCCAGGTAGGCGCGGCTGCCCTTGGGCGTACCACCGCGCTCGATACCCACTGGATCTGGCAGGAAGGCGATGCACGCCTCACCCGCAATCCTCCTCAGATCGTCGATGGCCGGGTTGCGGTCACCGACGCACCGGGACTGGGCATCGAGATTGATCGCGAGCAGATCGACAAGGCGCATCAGCTATATCGCAGCCTGCCCGCCGGTGGCCGCAATGATGCCATGGCCATGCAGTACCTGATGGATGGCTGGACCTTCGACCCCAAGCGCCCGGCGTTGGTGCGCTGAGGCCATTCGACGATGGATGCCGCATTTTCTGAAGCAAGGATACTTTCCTTCAGCAAGAGACAAGGAGAACACAATGAAAAAGCTACTTGGCCTTGGCATGTTGACGGTTGCCATGACGCTGGCAGTAGGTGGACAAGCAGTAGCCGACGATTACCCGACCAAGAGCATCGACATGATCGTGCCGTTTTCGGCAGGTGGCGGTAACGATACCTTCGTGCGTGCCCTGCAACCTCTGCTGGAGGAAAAGCTGGGCGAAGACCTGGTCATTCGCAACCTTGCCGGTGGCGGCGGTGCCGTCGGAATGTCTCGCGCGGTTGCATCAAAGCCTGATGGCTACACGTTTCTCGCTGCCAGTAACGCCATGCTGACACTGGAGGCGATGGGCAACGTGGCTTTTAGCCATGATGATTTCGACTTCATCGCCAAGGTGGTCGAAGAGCCCTATGTCATCGCTGTCGGTGGCGATAGCCAGTACGCGAATCTCAAAGAACTGGTCCAGGCTGCCACTTCCGGCACCACGCTCAAGGTCGGTGTCTCCGGTGTTGGCTCATCAGCACACATTGCTGCGGTCGCCATGGCCAATCGTACCGATGCCAAGTTCAACATCATCCCTTACCCGGGAGGCTCCGAGGCAATTTCCGCGGCAATGGGCGGCCACGTCGATGCTGTTGTGCTGGGGGGAGCCGAGCTGCGTTCTGCGCTGGAATCAGGGCGCCTCAAGGCATTAGCCATGACCTATGACCAACGCAGTGACTCGCTGCCCGATGTGCCGACTTTCCAGGAGTCCGGTTATGACCTGACGCTGACCGTCTGGCGTGGCATTGCTGCTCCCAAGGGCATTTCCGACGACGTCAGGCAAAAGTGGGTCGAAGCGATTCAGCAAATCATTGAAGACGGCTCTTATGCAGATACTGCAGCCAATCTAGGCACCCAGCTTGCACCGCTTTATGGCGACGAGCTGGATACCTTCATTGAGCAGTCATCTGAGGTGATGGCCGAAGCCGCTGGTGATCTGGCGCAGTAATGTTTCAGGGAAGTCGGACCTGACGGATGCTCTCACTTCTTGACCGGGCGGTGGCGATGTGTCGCTGCTGCCCTGAGGAGAAGCATGGGAGCAGGAACAGCATGGAAACAGGGGAAACATGGGAGTGTTGAAACATGCAACGTGATATCGGGAAGCCACTGTTTGATCTCGTGCTGCTGGTCACGTCGGCGGCCGCCTTCGCGCTCTCCACGACGTTGCGGAATGTCGAGATCGTCGGTGACCTTTCTGCGTCCTTCTTTCCCAAGCTGATATCCGGGCTGATCTTTCTGTTGGTGATCCCCTGTTTGATCAAGGATATCCGCGAGTGGCGAGCTACCGGAGACGGTTCCCCGGCCAGCCAAGGGGCTGGAAGCGCTCGGAATGTGGCGCAGTGGGGGCTCATCATTGTCCTCGCCGCCGGCTATATCCTGATCTTCGAAGCATTCGGCTATATCCCGAGCACTGCGTTATTCACCTTCTTTTGCATCATCGGACTGGCGGTCATCAGTGGAACATGGCGTCAACTAAGTGCAATGGCGCAGCTCAAGAGCGTGCTCCTGGCGGCTGTATTCGCTGTGACGCTGGCGGTCGCCGTCTTCTATGTCTTCACCGAGCTGTTTGAGATACCGCTGCCTGATTGAAGGAGAGGGTAACGGACGGACGAGTGACTTCCAGGAGAACGTCATGCTCAGGAGAACATCATGATTTCCAGTTATCTCGATGGCCTAGAGATGGTACTGCAATGGGGCACGCTTCTGGCGATTGCTGGTGGCACTCTGCTTGGCATCGTCATGGGAGCGTTGCCTGGTTTGACCTCGGCCATGGCTGTCGCGCTGCTGTTGCCGGTGACTTTCGGTATGCCCCCGGTCATGGGCATTGGGATGATGCTGGGAGCGTTGTGCGGAGCAGGTGCCAGCGGATCGATCCCCGCGATTCTGCTCAACATCCCCGGTACGCCATCTTCCGTGGCGACCACATTCGATGGTTTTCCCATGGCCCAGAAGGGGGAGGCCGGGCGTGCTCTTGGGTTGGCTATTGTCGCGTCTTTTTTTGGCGGCGTTGCGAGCATGGTCATTCTGAGTCTTCTGGCACCGCCGATTGCTGAGTTTGCGCTGCGCTTTGGCGCGGCCGAGTACTTCTCGCTCAGCATCTTTGGCTTGGTGATCATTGCCTCGGTGGCAGGCAAGTCATTGCTCAAGGGGTTGATTGCCGGCCTGATCGGCTTTTTCGTCTCCACTATCGGTACTGACCCGATCACCGGTGTTGACCGGTTCACCTTCGGTCAGCTGTCATTGCTGACAGGGGTCAATCTGTTGCCCGTGTTGATCGGGCTGTTCGCGGTCGCTCAAGTGCTCAAGGATGCATTCGAGTACGATCCACATCAGCGAATGCAGGATAGTGGTCATCGTATCGATATTGCTCGGCCACGTTTCATCGAGACACTGCGCCACTGGAAGGCCATCGTTGCTGGTGTGGCCTCGGGCTCTATCGTCGGCCCTGTGCCCGGCGCGGGGGGCAGCATCGCTTCATTGGTCGCCTATGACCAGACGCGGCGTTTCTCCAGGTCACCGGAGAAGTTTGGTACCGGCCATGCGCCCGGTATCGTGTCGGTGGAAAGCGCCAACAACGCGTTATTGGGCGGTGCACTGATCCCTACGTTGGCACTGGGCATTCCCGGAGAGGCGGCCACCGCAGTGCTGCTTGGTGGCCTGATGATTCAGGGCGTCACACCAGGGCCGCTTCTGTTCGACGGGCAGAGCGGCACCGTCTACGGCATTTTTGTGGCCTATCTGGTCGCCAATGTCTTCATGCTGCTGACCATGTGCCTGGGGATCAAGCTGTTCATTCGTGTGCTGATGGTGCCACGCAAGCAGTTGCTGGCGGCGATCCTGGTGTTCTGCTTCATCGGGGTCTATGGCGTCGACGGCGATGTCTTCAATCTTTTTCTGATGCTCGGATTCGGCATCCTTGGCTATTTCCTCAATCGCTACCAGTTCGGTACTGCGCCAGTGATCCTCGGCTTGATTCTGGGGCCTATCGCGGAATCCAATCTGCGGCGTGGGTTGCAGGCCTTCGAAGGAGACTGGACCCCATTCTTCACTCGCCCGATCAGTGTGACCTTCCTGGTCATCGCCGTCGGGTTGCTGGCGCTGACACTATGGCAGAACCATCGCTCCAACCGGCGTCCTCAAACCGCTTCCGGTAATGAAGCATGATTGTAATGACCCTGTGAATTTCTGCTCAGAGTATTATCCGTAGAGGAATTTGCTCATGAGCATCGACATGGAAGGAGCCTTTAGCTCCTTCCCATAGAGTTTTTCTACGATACTTTATTGCAGGCTCAAGCTTTCCGACTGAGACAATGCGTTTTCTGATACACGGTAAGGCAGTGCAAGTTGATTCAAAGCTTTTTCAACAGCAGAATTATATGCAGCTTTCAAATTTGAAAATTCAGGTGGTTGATCCCATTCGCCTTCTATGGCCTGATGAGAAACTCCATGTTTGAAATAAATATAACGATTGTCATCAAGATCGATAACACTGCCACCATAATTAACAAATACAGCTGGATCAGAAGTAGGTATGAAACCATAATAGCTACGTGATATTCCGCTACTTCCTATAGTAAGCAAAACAAGCTTGTCAATATTGTAGCGTGATTTCAACGGACTTAGATCTATATCGGAATACCCTTCTTTATAACCATCGAAAGGTTTGAAGTCATCATGTTTTAGTGATTGAGAGATGATAGAAACGTTATGATAGCCTTTATCTTCAAGGTCTTCTTTTATCTCATTTGCGAGCATAGCAATATCTGGTGAATTCCAAGATTTCACCGCTTCTCCAAGCTCTGATGTTACAGCGCTATTGATCGCCATGTCCAATAACCCTTGTGCACCAACTTTGTAATATCCAGGAGTAGGGGCTCTATTCATTCCAATACCAATCCGCTCCTCTTTTTGGCTCCAGAAAGTTTTCTCCATTGGCACATTAGGTTGCTTATTAGCACACCCAGATAATAAGATTATTGCTGAAAATAAAAATGCAAAAATTTTAAAGTTATACATTTCAATTCCCTTGAAATTTATTTTATCCAACTGACAATCATAGATTCATGAAATAACTGCAGTACTTTGGACTGCGCGGTAGCAGCACACGGGCTAACGACCGCTGATCCAGACTCTACGATATCAGGCCCACGCCAGAAGGTGTGTAGGCATGGCCTGATGCTGATGTACGAAATGTGGTGAAGAATTTGCACGACCATTCCTGGAAGCGACTCGGCATCGGAATAGTATTTTGGACACAATAATGTCTAAACATGTTATTTCATGCAGATTTTGGACATAAATGTTTCTATATTGCTGGCTTATGATCCGATGCTCTGCTTCTGCCATCGAGGTTCAACAGGGCCTGGCCGAGCCAGAGTTGCCGACTGGGCGCATGCCCACTCCATAGACGAGGTGTTGTCCTGATGAGTGCTTTTCCTGCTAAATGTCTGGACCAGAAACGATCACTCAATATTCTGAATCTGTTCGCGCATCTGTTACATAAGAAGCGATATGACAGCGGCTGAGCTAGAAGCTCTGTGGGCGTTTTAAGTTCTTACCCTGTATTCTTTCAGTTGAAAAAAGGAGGGAGGAACTGCATTGCCCCTCCCTCGTGCCCGTTCTGCGAGGTGCTCCGAGGCGCTTCGACTCTTATATGGACCTTGATTTAAAAGTAATAGCGAATACCTGCTGTCCATTCATCGTCACTATCTTCGTAGCTGGTGCCATTCCAGCTGGTGCCGTGGTTGTTCTGGTACTCTGCCCACACCAGGAATTTGTCACGCTCAAAGTGATATTCAAGGCCGTAGATGTAGGTATGGCGTTTTTCACCCTCGCTACGTCCATCTCTATCTTCCAGCCAGTTATAGTTGAAGGTTGGCCTTATCCCATTGTCAAAATGCCGATAAACATACGCTTGGACGCCTTGAGCATCGAAAATTTGCCCACTTTCTGACATCTCCCAGTTGTTGCTGTGTGCAAGTGTCGCCCCTACATGCCAGTTGTCATCAGTATACAAGAAGCCTGCGAGCCATAGCTGGGCATCGTCACCTGCAGAGATACCATGGCCAGGGGTGACATTGTCATAGCGATTTTGATAATAAGCAGTGCCGATCTCGATGTTCTCAGATAATGAGTAGCGTAGCGATGCTCCCCCTCCGTCCCCCAAATTCGCCTTCACACCTTGAGCAAGTTTGGTATCTGTACGCTCTCCTTGATACTGCAGGCCTAGCGTCCAGTCGCCAAAGTCTTTCCGCCAGGTAAGGGCTTTTTCCCCTCGGCCTGTGCCGCTGGCTTCTCCAAAGTCTGCATAGTTATAAATACCGAATGCCCGGCTGCCATAATTCATTCCCATGTCTGACCACCAGGCAACGTCCCACACGACGCTCAATTGTTGCCCGAAGATCAGCTTCCCATACCTTGCATGGTCAAGCCCTGCATAAAGAAGGCGTTGGTGCACATGAGGATCGTCATCGTAATTGTCCTCATTGGCTGTTACCGTCCATTCGGAGCCTGCAATGATATCCAGGTCGTCGTTGATGCCCTGTTTGGCGTAAAGTCCCCAGCGAGTAGATCCTGTATCCCACATGTTACTGCCGTCTTGGTAGGTGTTGTATCTCGCTTGAAGACGCCCGCTGAAAGATAGCTCTGTATCGGTATCCTTATAGAGGTTAAATGCAAGGGCGGTGGGTATGCTTGCGACAGAAAGGCTTCCTATCACCAGGAATTTTGTTATGTTGTTCATTGTGTTCCTTTGAGATGATGTTGGTTAATCTCCGCTGGCCTGTTTTGCCAAGGAGAGTTTGTTTTTATGAATAAAGTAGTGCTGCGCGCTGTGCTTTATTGTACGAGCATATATTAGTGAGAGTGTTGGGCTTCTAGGGTTATACGGCTCCTTTCTTAGAGAGATATTTGGTAGCGCTTAATGTGCTATTGACTTGTTGTTAATTTGATAAGTGGGCGAAGAATAGAAACAGTACGTGACGACACTGTGTGGTAATTTTTCAGCTTTCCAGTAAAGCGCCTTTCAATAATCTCTATCCCACATTGGTGGGTGCTGGACGGAATGCAGCGTGTTTTGCTCAAAGGCATGTGCGAGCTGACAGAGGCTGGCTTCGTCGCCATGGCGCCCGATGAATTGCAATCCGATAGGTAAGCCACCGATGAAGCCGCATGGGATGCTGATAGCGGGGTGGCCGGTAATGTTGAACGGGATGGTGCGCATCGGGGTCCAGGCGGCTTTACCATCGCCCAGCGGTGGAGCGGGGCCGAGTGTGGTGGCGGTCATGATAATGCCGCTCTCGCCAAGTGCTTCATCAATCTCGGTTCGCAGGCGCAGAGCCGCCTCACGAGCCAGGCTGAGTTCCGTCGTGCTGATGGTCTCTCCTTCTCTCAATACCTCGCGGGTCGTTTTTCCATAGTCCTGTCCGCGTGCTTCCAATGCGTGCTGGTGGTTCAGAAACGCTTCGTGCAGCAGGATGATGCGCCCGGTCTCTTCGATGGCGGGATAGTCTGGCATGGTGACGGTGGCTATCCGCACGCCGAGTAGTGACAGGCTGGATGCGGCGGCGTCGAGCAGTTCGATAACGGCTGGGTGCGTGTGCGGATCGTCGGTCAGCCAACTACGCGCGTAGCCGACCGTCAGCCCCGAGACAGGCTGGTTGATGCGGCTGGCGGCAGCCTCCTGGCCTTGCCGGGCCGACATGGCATCGAGCAACAAGGCGGCATCATCGACACACTTGGCCAGTACGCCGAGGGTGTCGAGAGACTGCGAGAGCGGGAAGACACCATCGAGCGGTAAGCGGTTGGCACTGGGCTTCAGCCCAACAATGCCGCAATAGCTTGCCGGGCTTCTGACCGAGCCCCCAGTGTCGGTTCCGATCGCCGCTCTGACGGTACCGCCAGCAACGGCTGAGGCGCTGCCCGAGGAGGAGCCTCCGGTAATATGCTCAAGGTTCCACGGGTTGCGTGCTACCGGATAGGGCTGATCGTAGGTAGGGCCATTCAAGGCGAACTCATAGGTGGCCACCTTGCCGAGCACGATGGCCCCGGCGCCGCGCAGTCGAGCAACGATCTCGGCATCGTGCTCTGCTGGTTTGGAATCAAACGCATGAGAACCGCAGTATCCTGGCTGTCCCTTGGCATTGATCAGGTCCTTGAGCGCAACAGGAATACCGCCCAGAGGCCCCGTATCCAACCCGGCGGCCCGCAACTGGTCGATGCGCTGTGCCTGAGCTCTGGCCCCGCTCTCATCAATGTGAACATAGGCACGCAGGCGTTGATTTCGCTCCTGGATACGCTCAAGCGTTGCATCCAGCATCTCTTGTGCCGTGGTGTGCCCTGCGTTCAACTCATGCAGTTGTTCACGGATGCTCAGGTCGAGAAGTTCAGTCATGCAACGTCTCCAGCCATTCATTCAATGCGGCAGACGTTTCGACCGGCCGCTCCAGTGTCGACAGGTGTGCTGTTTCTGCGAGCATCACCAGCTTTGCATGTGGCATCAGCGACGCCATGTATTCATGCCGTTCAGGCGGGCATAACAGATCGTTGTGCCCGCCGAGGATCAAGGTCGGAATATGGCTCCGTTGCAGCACGTCGCTGAGATCCTCACGGTCACGCAGGGCCAGCGACTGGCGAATGAAGGCCTCTGGCCCGAGTGATGCCGCCATATCTCGTGCGATAGCGGAGATCGATGGATCACCACTGGCGCTGTAAAGCGGAAACATGCGTTCTTCCATCAGCGCGAGCATCTGTCCTTGATGCGCAGCTTCGATTTGCGGTCCGCGACCTGCGCGAACCTCTGGCAGTTCGGCGCGAGGGTTGGTATTCATCAACGCGATTCCAGCTACTCTTTCTGGCTGCTGAGCGAGCATTTCCATGGCAACGATCCCGCCCATGGAAAGCCCTGCCAGTGCAAAGCGTGGCGGCGCCTCATCAAGGATTTTTTCCGCTAGTGCTGCGATGCTTTTCTCGCCGCTCAAATCCGGCACCATCAGGCTGCGCCCGGCAGAAAGCGCCGCAATCTGTGGCGTGAACAGGCGAGCATCGCACATCATGCCGGGAAGCATCAGCAGAGGAGGGCACGATTGCTGCGGATTCAGCCTTGCCATGTTGGGCCTGCCGGATCATCAGTGGAGCGTACCCGGTAGAGACTGGCTTCTCCGCTCATCGAAGGTTCGATGGCATAGGCCAACTGAGGGGGGATCGCGCAGGTATCACCGGGGGCCAATACCTTGGTGCCGCCTTGCCAGCTCAGCTTCCAGTGCCCTCGCATCACCATCAGTATTTCATGCTGATCGCTGCTGGCGGGTTGTGTGGAAACAGAGCCTCTCGTCAGCAGTTCGACCTCGAAGCCGGGCTTGTCACGCAGCAGGGCATTTTCACCGATGACCTTGGCGGGGCCGCTGGATGCCAGGGCCATCAGGTCCCAGTAGCGAGCGACATAGTGGGGTACCACTTCGCTTACCGGAAGTTCCGGGTACTGGACCAACTCCGATTCGGTGAGAAGCGGCATCGGCTGCACGCCTTCCGGCAGTGATTGGCCAGCCTTGGTGTCGTAAAGTTTGCCGTTCTCGCCAAGTACCAGACCATGCTCCTTGGCGTCCTCGATGACTTGCGGTGCCCAGACCACGCCGCCTCCGGCATCGTCACCACCGAGAATCGCCATGATCATGCCGTAGTCGGTGCCGATATTCTCGAAGCCACGAAAGATGCCGGTCGGGATATTAATGATGTCGCCCTCTTCCAGCACGACTTCCCCCGCGTCCCCAAAGCGCCCCCAGAAGAAGCGCCAACGACCGCTGAGAACAAAGAACACTTCAGCAGTGCGATGGGTATGCAGGCTGTTGAGGCATTTCGGTGGTTGTCCTGCGGCACCAATGTTGAAGCCAGGCGTGTCACTGATGTGAACATGTTGGTCAGCGCTTTCACTCACGCCACCGCCGACGATGGTGAAGTTTTCCTTCTGATTAGAGCCAGGAGTATGTGCGTCGATGAAAGCGCTGCGGCAGGGCTTCAGATCGCCATAGCGGACGATTCGCGCCTCCATCTGTTCTGGGCTCAGAGTCATTGCGGATGCTCCCTGTTGTTGTCGTGAAGAAAGTTTGTTGTCACGAAGCAAGTTTGTTGTCGTGGCGGCAAAGCATTGAGCTTGTATTACCTCAGAATGAATACGTAGTCAGATATTTTCAACAAATTCTTGAATAAGACGCTTGGCGCGTATCGTGCTTCTTCCCGATGATCCGCCAGATAGCATCATGTTTACTGATATATGGCGGAATAATACCTTGGTAGAAGAGAAGGAAAAATATTTGCATACTTATGCAGTGCATGCCATTTTGCGGTGGCACGCCAGCCTAAATTTGCAAACATTGGAAGGAATCATGGCCAGTAAACAAGAAGAGACAGTTGCGACTCCGAAGGAGGCTACTCCGTCTCGCCCCAAGGCAGCACCCAGCGAGCAGGTGCTGCAGAGCGAGCGTCTGGATTTCGTGGATCTGGTCAGCGACAGTCGTCCGCGCTCACAGTCTCTGAAGGGGTTCGATGATTGCTACACCGATATCGTCGATTACATCGTTCGCTGCACCCACAAGATCTGGGATGAGCGTGATGTGGGACTCATCTATACCCACTACACCAATAACTGCGTGCTCTACGGCACCATGGGCACGATGTATAACCGCGAGGACGTCGTACGTGACACCATCCAGCGGCTGGTGAGTTTTCCTGAGCGCCGTGGTATGGCCACACAGGTGATCTGGAACGGTAATGATCAGGACGGGTTCTACACCTCGCATCTGGTCACAGGCTCCGGCCGCTATACACAGAACGGTCACTTTGGCCCGGCCAATGGCAAGCCGTTCACTTCGAGAACCGTTGCCGATTGCATGATCTTCGAGAACAAGATCTATCGTGAGTGGGTCGTTGCGGATCAGATGGCCATCGTCCAGCAACTGGGGCTCGACCCTCAGGCATATGCCGAGAAGATCGCCAGCACCAAGCTTGCGCAAGGTGTCAAGGCGCTTGATATCGGTGAGAACGGGCTGATGCTGGGCCAGTACCCGCCGGCCGAGCATGCCGATCTGTCGATTGCCAATAATGATATCGAGCGCGAGACATTGCAGTGGTTGCACGATGTCTGGAACCGCAAGATGTTCGGTAAGATTCGCCAAGTCTACGCGCCAACTGTCATGTATCACGGCCCGTTGATGAAAGAACTGTACGGCACTCATGCCGTGACCCATCAAGTGATTGGCTTGGTCGGATCACTTCCTGATGCACGCTTCGAACCTCAGCACATCTGCTCTGTTCCTTGCGTCGAAGGCGGGACAAAGGTTGCCGTACGCTGGGTCATGGAAGGTCATCACCTCGGTTATGGCGGCATCGAAAGCTTTGGTGATCCGACGGGCAAACGCGTCCAGGTAATGGGTATCTCTCATTATCATTACAGGGGGGGCCGTATCGTGGATGAGTGGACGGTCTATGACGAGCTGTCGATGCTGGTTCAGATCAAACTTGCCCAACTGGCTGATGCACCTGCCGAGCCTTGAGAAAATGCGCCACGCCGGGCCTGTAATGTTGGCCCGGTCAGGCGCTTCTGGATCAAAGAGCTTGGATAATAAAACGGCTGGAAAAAGACGCTGTCAAGCCAACAGAGCCTTCAGAAGAATAGCGTTGTTAAGTAAAAAATGACGGATCAGCAGCATTGTTGAGTGAATCGGGCTGCTGAATCAATTGCGTTGTGCACATTACAAGAATTGCCAGACTAAAAGCTGGCAGGCAAAAAAATATAAATATCCGAATGATCCGGCACGATCTGGAGGGAGATAATATCATGACAAGATTATGTGCCTTGGCGACGGTTTGCCTTTTACCCCTGATATGCGCTTCAAATTTTGCTGCTGCCGAATGTGGTATCGAGAGCGGCTCGGTACGCGTGCTGTCGAATGACATAGATTCATTGGGCGTCGTTCTGAATGAGGCCCGGCAATGTGTGTCCGATACGGTAAATGTCAGAATCAACAGGACGACTGAGCACAAGAGCATTCAAGTTTCAGCCCTGGCGATAGACCCCGCTATCTATAGTGTTGCGATGGTATCAACCAACACATTACCACCGTTGCTGTCTGCAGGGCTGGTGAGACCTCTCGACGAGTATGTTGAGAAATATGGCCAGGATCTCAAGCCCGATCAGTTGATCAAGATCGACGGCAAGACTGTTGCTATCGCCTTCATGGCCAATAGTCAGCACTTGTTCATGCGCGGCGATATCTTGAGTGATCTTGGTATCCCACCACCGAAGACATACCAGGAAGTCCTCAATGCGGCCCGTACCATCAAGGAAGCGGGGATCATGAAGTACCCGCTGGCGGCGGCTTATGAGGCCGGTTGGTATCTCGGAAATGAATTTGTAAACAACTACCTGGGCCTGGGCGGCCAGTTCTTCGAGCCCGGCAGCGCTGAACCCTCGATCAATAATCCCAAGGGCGTTCAGGTGTTGCAGCTCATGAAGGAGATGACGGAATACATGCCGCCGGAGTATTTGACCCTGACGGCTGATGACCTCAAGAAGCTGTATCTGGATGGCAAGGTCGCGATCATCAATCAGTGGGGATCAATGGTGAACTCGCATCTTGACCCCAATGGCGCAGCTCCGGAGATAAGTGATGCGACGCTGATTGCGCCTGCCCCTACGCTGGGTGGGTACGATATCCCTGCTGCAGCGTTGTGGTGGGATGGGTTCACTATCGCGAAGAATGTTTCTGACGAGGATGCTGAAGCCAGCTTCCGGGCGATGATGTATGGCATGCGCTCGAGCGTCGCCAATGAACACCCGAACGCCGCAACATGGTTGATCAAGGGCTACCAGGCGCCGGAGGGGGCAAAAGGTGTGCTTGATACCATCAGCAGCGGTGGTCGCCCTTATCCGATGAACCCATTCATGGGGATCATGCATGCCGCGCTCGGTTCGGAATTGACCGATTTCATGCAAGGGCGGGAAAGCGCAGAACAGGCACTGGCCGACGTTGAAGCGGCTTATCGAACCAGTGCTCGTGCATCGGGCTTTCTAGATTAGAAAACTCGCCAACCCTCAGCACCAGCAACCGATAACAAATGCTGACGACGGACATCGACTGATGACTTCGCCCCATCTTGCTACTAGAGGCGCCCCATGACGCATCGCAGCTTCTTTTCATTCATGTTGCCATCATTGCTGGCCATGTTTCTTTTTATCGTCTTGCCAACAGGATCGATCATCGTTCAATCCTTCTATACCGAGCATGGCAAGGCGCTGAGCCTGGCGGAGAACTGTGGCCCCTTCGGTTGTGAGCAGACAACGCATATTGATTTAGCAATAACAGAAGAACTGAGGGAAGAGGCCCCGTTGGGGAAGTTCAACGGGCTTGGAACCTATCTTGATCGTGCTCACCTGGCCGTCGATGAGATCAGCAAGATATTCGAAGAAAGTGAAAGTGCCGGTGAGGTTGTATCACGTATCTACAACCTGCCTTTCTACAAGGCACTTTCCTTTACGATCGCCTATACCTTCTTTGCGACGCCGCTGGCCATGATGGTTGGATTTTTGGTTGCCATGGCGGTCAACAATATTCCGAAGAAGATCAAGGGGCCAGTGATATTTCTTTCACTGCTTCCCTATATCGTTACGCCGCTGATTGGCTCACTGACATTATTCTGGATGATCAACTCCAATGGCATCATCGGTGCTACGTTGCAGTTCATCTTCAATGATCCAGACCTGTCGCTCAAGGCATCCCCTGTGTTGACGTGGGTGACATTGATTGTTTACGGGATATGGCACATGGCGCCCTTTCCCTTCGTCGTCTACTACGCCGGCCTCCAGACCATCCCGCAAGATACTATGGAGAGCGCAATGATCGATGGTGCCAGTAAATGGGAACGGATTCGCTATGTTGTAATTCCACATCTTTTCCCACTGACAACCTTCCTGGCGTTGGTATTGATGATGGATAATTTCCGTATTTTCGAGCCTATTGTTGGTTTCTCTGCGGAAGCCAATGCGACATCGCTTTCATGGTCCATCTACAACGATTTGAATGGGCAGGTCGACAAGCTTTATGGATCGGCAGCATCGACATCAGTACTCACCGTTATCTGCGTCGTTATCCTCTTGATCCCCGTTCTTCTGAGAACCTGGCGCAGCTTCAAACAAAAGAATCCTGATGGGAGCGCATCATGATTATTGCGGCATCACCTGCTGACTCCAAAAGCAACAAGACGTCAGTCATTGCCTTTGCTCTGCTGGCGATATGGCTGGTCGTCGCAGCATTCCCTTTCCTGTGGACACTCTGGGGGTCCTTCAAGGTAGAGGCGGACTTCTTCAGTCGTCAAACCTGGGAGAATGCTCTCTATGGTGTGAAGACGCTTCAGGCGACCGGCTCTGCCTTCACCATGGATGGCTATGAGGGTGCCTGGATTGATCGAGAATTCTGGCGTGCATTCCTCAATACAGCCATTGTCACGGTGAGTGTGACAGCCATCAGCCTGGTGTTCGGTACGCTTGGCGGCTATGCGTTATCACGCTCCAGGAAGAAATATGTTTTCTGGATATTGATTGCAGCGCTGGTGTTCCGAGCCATGCCGCATATCACGCTGGTGTCTGGTTACCTGATGCCGTTTTTCGAAATGAATATCTGGGGTGCGCTGCCGACCTCCATCATCGTGCTGGTTGCTATCAATCAGCCCTTTACCTTGTGGATGTTGCACAGCTTTTTCCTATCGATACCCAAGGATCTCGATGAAAGTGCAATGGTCGATGGCTGCACACGCTTTCAGGCCTTCCGGCTGGCGGTGATGCCGGTAATGTGGCCCGGTGTCATCACAACAGGGCTGTTCAGTTTCCTGCTCTCCTATAACGACTTTGCCGTTACTTCGATGCTGCTTAGCCAGGACAACCAGACCATGGTGCCAAAAATCAACTCATTCCTCGGCACTGTACAGTCTGATGGGGCCATCATGTACGCGGTTGCGGCGGTGGTATCAGCCACCGTGCCACTGTTCATGCTCGTGATGTTTTTCCAACGTTATATTGTCAGCGGTCTTACCGCCGGCGCGGTAAAAGGATAAGAAATCATGGCCAGTATTCATCTCAAGAATGTATGTAAGCGCTGGGGTTCGGTGGTGGGCGTCGATAATTTTAATCTCGAGATAGCCGACCAGGAATTCATTGTTCTTCTGGGGCCTTCAGGTTGTGGAAAATCCACAACCATGCGCATGATCGCAGGTCTGGAAAGTATCTCCGATGGTGAGATTCTGATTGGGGATCGTGTCATAAATGACCTTGAACCCAAGGATCGAGACATTGCCATGGTCTTCCAGAGTTATGGGCTTTATCCGAACCTGAGTGTTTACGAAAATATTCGCTTTCCACTGAAAGTGCGCAAGGTGCCCAAAAACGAGCATCACGAACGCATCATGGAAGCGGCGGAAATGGTAGATTTGACCGAATTGCTGGAGCGTCGCCCGGCGGAGCTATCGGGAGGCCAACGTCAGCGTGTCGCGCTGGGGCGGGCGATTGTTCGGGAGCCGACGGTGTTTCTGATGGATGAGCCGCTATCCAATCTAGATGCTAAACTACGCGTCACAACGCGTGCGGAGATCAAGAATCTTCAGCATCGGCTGAAAACCACCACCATTTACGTTACCCACGACCAGATCGAAGCGATGACACTGGCGGATCGTGTGGTGGTCATGAATCGAGGCGTGGTCCAACAGGTGGGCACGCCGACGGAGATCTATGACTGTCCCGCCAATACCTTCGTGGCCAGCTTTATCGGTTCTCCCGCCATGAATCTTGTCAGTGGTGACATCTCGCAGGGTATTTTCACTGCAGAGAATATGCGCATTGACGGGCTTCCCACGGAGGTTTCCGGCAAAGTGACGCTGGGGTTCAGGGCCGAGGATGTCGAGCTGGTTGCCAAGGAAGGGCAGATCAATGCTCCGATCTATACCCTTGAGTTGCTGGGGGACTCTTCGATGGTGGCGGTGCGAGTCGCGAACGAGTTGGTCAATCTCAAGGCTCCCAAGGACTTTCGGGCTCGAATTGGCACAGATGTTTCGGCGCGTCTCGATCCTTCGCTATGCAAGCTTTTCGACCATGAGACAGGGGCTGCCATTTATACATCGGCTGAATGCAGTGATGTAAGCACTCCCTTGGCAATGGCAACTTGATAGCATTGATGAGCAAAGGCATTGATGAACAAGAGCACTGATGAACGGAGATCTTGATGGCGGGTAAAAGCGTAACTTCGGTGGATGTAGCTCGCCATGCGGGTGTCAGCCAGTCGGCGGTATCACGTTACTTTACCCCGGGGGCTTCACTCTCGGCCAAAATGGCAGAGAAGATTCGCAAGGCGGCAGAGGAGCTTGACTACCGCCCCAACGTTCTGGCTCGCTCATTGATTACTGGCAAGAGCCGGATCATTGGTCTGGTGGTCTATTACCTGGAGAACCAGTTCTACCCGGAAGTCATCGAGAAGCTGTCGGCTGCTCTGCAGGAGAGCGGCTATCACGTTCTCCTGTTCATGTCCTCGCGCACTGTCGGTGACGTCAAGCCCGTGATGCAGCAGATACTGGATTACCGAGTCGACGGGATCATCATGGTTTCGGTGTCGATGTCCTCGGTATTGGCACAGCGCTGTGCCGATCTGTCGATCCCGGTGATGCTGTTCAATCGTGATCAGCCGGACCTGGATCTGATGGCGGTAACGACTGACAACCTGCGTGGTGGCTCTCTTGCCGCCCAGGCACTGCTTGCCTCACGGCCAAAGCGCATTGCCCATCTAGCGGGTTACGAAGGTGCTTCGACTCAGATCGAACGTGAGCGCGGCTTTCTGGAAGAGCTCAAGGCGGGAGGTCAGGAGTTGCACTCTCGCGCTGTTGGTAACTTTCATTACGCCGAGGCGGTCGAGGCCACGCATGAGCTATTCGATCGCCCCGATCCGCCTGATGCCTTGTTCGTCACCGATGATCATATGGCCTTTGCGGCCATGGACGTCATTCGTAGTGAGTTCCGCCTGCGAATACCGGAGGATGTATCGGTGGTCGGCTTTGATGATGTTCCTCAAGCGGCGTGGCCCAGCTTCAACCTGACCACGGTTCGTCAGCACGTCAACCTGATGGTATCCAAGGCGGTCTCCGAGCTGATTACTGCTATCGAAGAGCCCGAGACGCCATTGCCGATCAAGCTGAGAATTCCGCCGACTCTGGTTCGGCGCGGCACCACTCGCGACTAGGCCTTGTCTGGCTATCGCTCGCCGACTTTTGAGACAACCCCTGGGGGTTGTTGACCCCCTTTCCAAATATCCCTCTTCGCTTCCTGCGAATGCTCCCCATGCAGTCAGGCTACGCTGCTGGGGGCATGATTCTTTTGCATAATTTTTTGGGTACGAATTCATTAGAAAGCAATGGATGATGCGGTGTCTTTGTTGGCGCTCATTATCAAAAATAACCTTGATTATCATAAATATATAATATTGTGATCGTCTCGTTAGGCTAAGGTCGTAGGCGATGTTTTAAGAACAAAATTGAAAACGTATTCAATGCTTGGTACTTATAAGGGAAATCCTCCTGCAAGAGAAGAAATCATGAGCATTGATCAGGCCGCTGGTGTTCAAGAGGCACAGGTTGTTCAAGAGGCCGGGACGCTGAAACCGAACTTCATCAAAGCACCCAAGAGCGATGCTGGGGCCGATAGCGGACAGGTAGAGCGCCTGGTGGCAGACATCCTTTCACGCGTACGTGAACAGGGTGATGACGCTGTCAGAGCGTTCTCGCGTCAGTTTGATAATGCCGATCTTGAAGCCTTCGAGGTTACGGATAGCGAACGAGAGCGAGCTGTTGTCAATCTCGATCCCCAGACGCGCAAGGACACCGAGTTTGCGATCAATAATGTGCGCACCTTTGCCAAAGCGCAGCTCGGGTCGCTGTCGGAGATCGATGTCGAGATCCTGCCGGGCGTGCATATGGGGCACCGCAACATTCCGATCGAGCGTGTGGGCTGTTATGTACCTGGTGGTCGTTATCCGCTGCTTTCGGCGCCCATCATGACCATCGTTCCGGCCAAGGTAGCGGGTGTTGGCGAAGTGATCGCCTGTTTGCCGCCCAATGCCCACGAAGCGATGATTGCGGGCTGCCACCTTTCCGGTGCCGATCGTATCTTCCGCATCGGCGGCGCGCAGGCCATTGCCGCTATGGCATTTGGTACTCAGAGCGTTCCGCGCGTCGACAAGATCGTTGGTCCTGGCAATGCCTTCGTGAACGAGGCCAAGCGTCAGGTCTTCGGTCCCGTCGGCATCGATCAGTTGGCAGGACCTTCTGAGATTTTCGTTCTCGCCGATCACACTGGTGATGCGGAGCTGATCGCTACCGACCTGTTGGCCCAGGCTGAGCATGATGTCAGAACGCGTGTTGGACTGATTACCACCGACGAGGCCCTGGCGAAGGCCGTTCTGGCCGAGGTTGATCGTCAGCTCGAGAGCCTGTCGACCGCTCAGACCGCAGGCCCGGCCTGGCAGGATTATGGCGAAATTGCGCTGGTCGCCGACGAGACGGCAATGATTGCCTATTCTGACTATGTTGCCGCCGAGCATCTCCAAGTGCATACCGAGGACGCTCAAGCACTCGCCGAAAAGTTGTCGAGCTATGGCTCACTGTTCATCGGTGAGGCCGCCAGTGTCGTCTATTCCGACAAATGTTCCGGCACCAACCATACGCTGCCGACCATGGCGGCAGGTCGCTACACCGGTGGTCTGTGGGTAGGAACCTACATCAAGACCGCGACCCATCAGTGGTTGACGGATGAAGGGATCAAGCAGGTCGCTCCGCCGGCCGCACGTCAGAGCGCCAGTGAAGGCCTAGAAGGACATCGCAGGGCGGCGCAGATTCGACTGGATCGACTCGGGGCCTGATCTTCTGGTGCGAGATCTTTTGGTACCTGACCTTTTGATACCTGACCTTTTGATACGTAGTGTCATTGCCTCCTGTCGGGAGGCAATGTTCCCCAGCGCTCTAGACCTGCCTTCACTTAGGGATTTCTCATGAATGTTCTTGGCGATTTCAAGTCGCGGCTTCAGCGTCGTGAGCCTTTGCTTGGTGCTTTCATCAAGACACCTCACCCCATCATCATCGAAGTGATGGGGGCGTCCGGTCTCGACTTCCTGATACTCGATATGGAACACGCACCTTTTGATCGCGGGACGCTGGATGCAGCGATGATCGCCGGCCGTGCTGTGCAATGCCCACTGCTGGTACGTGTTCCGACGGGCTCTCCTGAGTGGCTGCTGGCGGTGCTCGACAGCGGGGCTGCCGGTGTCATCGTGCCACACGTGCTATCCGCAGCTCAGGCTGCAGAACTGGCTAGAGCGATGCACTATGGGCCTGGTGGACGCGGTTTTGCTGGCACCACGCGAGCCGCATCCTATGGGCGCCGTCCCTTTGCTGAACACCTGCGTGATACCGCTCAGGAAACCTGCCTGATCTGTCAGATCGAGGATGTCGAGGGGGCGCAGGAGTATCAGCAGATCGCCGCGGTTGACGGTGTGGATGCGCTCTTTATCGGCCGGGCGGATCTCGCTGTTTCCAGTGGCTATGACAGCTTCTTCGCCGAGGAGATTGTCGGACAGGTGCAACAGATTCTTGGTGCAGAACAGGCGGCAACCGGACTTTATTGTGCGCCAGGAGAAGACTTGCAGCCGTTGATGGCAGCAGGGGCCAGTTTCATGGTCGTTGGCTCGGACCATACCCTCATGGCTCAGGGTGCAGATGCATTGGTTGAGCGTTTTCAGGCCGCTACCGATCAGGCAGCGACTAACGACATATCCACCCAGCCAGCATTCAATAAATAACCAGTATCCAACGAATAATCAGTATCCAACAAATAGAGTGCAGTCACCGGGAGTTGACGTCATGGCAGTAACCTACCTCAAGCGTGGCAAAAGCGAAGCCGAGCGCTCCACAAATCA
Source organism: Halomonas sp. (assembly GCF_029263665.1). GTDB lineage: Bacteria > Pseudomonadota > Gammaproteobacteria > Pseudomonadales > Halomonadaceae > Halomonas. The sequence continues at coordinate 198,417 of NZ_JAJUFQ010000002.1, read as the reverse complement.
TCTCAACACTCGGCAGGCGGTCGAGTCCGCGCTGGCCGACATTGAAGCGCGCGGTGATATCGCAGTCCGTGAGATGTCGGAGAAGTTCGATAAATACTCGCCGGAGAGCTTTCGTCTATCGGACTCGGAAATCGAGCAACTGATTGCCAAGGTTCCGAAGCAGCAGATGGATGATATTCGCTTTGCGCAGCAGCAGGTGAAGGCGTTTGCACAGATTCAGCGTGACTCCATGCGTGATGTCGAAGTCGAAACGCTGCCCGGTGTCATTCTTGGCCACAAGAACATCCCGGTTCAGTCTGTTGGCTGTTACGTGCCCGGCGGCAAGTTTCCGATGGTGGCTTCCGCGCATATGTCGGTGGCAACGGCAGCGGTTGCGGGTGTACCGCGTATCGTCGCAGCAACACCGCCATTTCATGGCGAACCGAATCCCGCGGTGATTGCCGCGATGCACCTCGGTGGGGCGCATGAAATCTACGTGCTGGGGGGCATTCAAGCCGTCGGCGCCATGGCGCTGGGGACAGAAACCATTGATCCCGTCCACATGTTGGTAGGACCGGGTAATGCCTTTGTCGCGGAAGCCAAGCGTCAGCTCTTTGGACGCGTCGGAATTGATTTGTTCGCGGGACCGACAGAGACCATGGTCATTGCCGACGAGACAGTCGATGCGGAAATGTGCGCCACTGACCTGTTGGGGCAGGCGGAGCATGGTTACGATTCGCCCGCTGTACTGGTGACCAACTCGCGGCAACTGGCAGAAGATACCCTTAGCGAAGTCGAGCGCATCCTGAAGATCCTGCCTACCGCAGAAACCGCATCGGTAAGTTGGCGCGATTACGGTGAAGTCATCGTATGCGACAGCTACGAGGAGATGCTCGATGTTGCTAATGATCTTGCCTCTGAGCATGTCCAGGTCATGACGGATCGTGATGACTGGTTCCTCGACAACATGACGGCCTATGGCGCGTTGTTCCTTGGTCCGCGCACCAATGTTGCCAACGGTGACAAAGTCATCGGTACCAATCATACCTTGCCCACTCGCAAGGCAGGTCGATATACCGGCGGACTATGGGTGGGTAAATACCTGAAAACGCATAGCTATCAGCGAGTCACCAGCGACGAGGCGGCCGCCAGTATCGGTGCATACTGCTCCCGACTCTGCCTGCTTGAAGGCTTTGTGGGTCATGCGGAGCAAGCCAACCTTCGTGTTCGCCGCTATGGCAAGCAAGAGGTTGGCTACGGTGAGCCTGCGGGAGAGTTGGAGGAGTCCAATGTCTCTGCCTAACCCACCGTCCTTCTCTCTTTCGGGCAAGCGGGCGCTGGTGACGGGCGCCTCTTCCGGCATTGGGCTGGGGTGTGCTGTAGCGCTGGCGGATGCCGGCGCTCACACTGTTCTGGCAGCGCGCTCGACGCAAAAGCTCGATGCCTGCGTCAGTGAACTTCGCGCGCGTGGCCAGCAGGCAGATTCGCTGGTACTCGATGTCGCGGATATTGCCCATATGCAAGCTGAAATCGAGCGCAGTGGGCCTTACGACATCCTGGTCAATTCGGCAGGGTTGGCGCGGCATGGTCCGGCTCTGGAAACCGCTAGCGATGACTTCGACGCCGTTGCCGAAGTTAATCTCAAGGGTGCGTACTTCTTGAGTCAGGCGGTTGCCCGAGGCCTGATTGCGGCAGGGCGTGGTGGCTCACTGATCAATATCTCCAGCCAGATGGCGCATGTCGGTGGGCCAGATCGAGCGGTTTACTGTGCCACCAAACATGCTGTCGAGGGCTTTACCAAGGCCATGGCAATCGAATGGGGACGGCACGGCATTCGCATCAACACCATTTGCCCGACCTTCATCAGAACGCCGTTGACCGAGAAGACGTTCGACGATCCGGAAAAGGTCTCGTGGCTAATGGAAAAGATAAAGCTCGGTCGAGTGGGAACGGTCGAGGACATCATGGGCGCCGCTGTATATCTGGCGTCTGATGCCTCTGCGCTGGTAACGGGTACGTCGCTGAGAATCGATGGTGGTTGGACAGCGGAGTAGGTAACTACCTGTGTTTCAGGATAATGCGCGTATTCTGTCTCATAATCACTGAGCAGCCGATAAGCCTCCGCGCAGAAACCCTATATTGCAGCAATATAGGGTTTTCCTGGGCTGGGTTGGAGCTCTACTCGATATTCTGAATCTGCTCACGCATCTGTTCGATCAGCACCTTGAGCTCGACGGCGCAGCGGGTGGTGTCGGCGACCACGGACTTGGATGACAGGGTGTTGGCTTCACGGTTGAGTTCCTGCATCAGAAAGTCGAGGCGGCGGCCTACGGGGCCTTTCTGCTGGAGCTGGCGAGCCACTTCGGCAACGTGGGTGTCGAGGCGGTCGAGCTCTTCAGCGACGTCGGCCTTCTGTGCCATCAATACCACTTCTGCTTCGAGGCGCTGGGGATCGAGTTCCACACTTAATGCTTCGAGCTTTTCTTCCAGCTGTTTGCGCTGGCGCTCGAGGATTTCGGGCATACGGGTGCGTACCTCGGCAACGACTTCGCTGATCGCGGACAAGCGTTCCTCGATCAGTTCCCTGAGCCGCTGGCCTTCGCGCTGACGACCTTCGATCAGGTCATTGAGAGATTGCTTGAACAGTTCGGTAGCGGCCTGCTTGATGGCTTCCATGTCCAGTCCGGAGCTTTGCAGCACGCCAGGATGATCGAGCAGGGCCAGGGCGTCGGGCATGGGGGCTTCGGGGAGCGCTTTTCGCACTTCCTTCAAGGCGCCGGACAAGGCCTTGAGGCGCTCTGCATTGACCGTCAGGGTTTCACTGGCTTCACTGGGTTCGAAGCGCAGGCTGCACTCCAGTTTGCCGCGGGCGATGCGATGGCGCAGAGCCTCGCGAAATGCCGGTTCCAGGTCGCGCAGGCTTTCCGGCAGGCGGAAGTGCGGTTCCAGGTAGCGTTGGTTCACACTGCGCAACTCCAGCTGCAGGCTGCCCCAGTCGGCTTCATGTTCCTGGCGTGAGAAGGCGGTCATGCTGTGAACCATGGCGGGCTCCTGAATGAAAAAAATCGGGGTTATGGCCAGTTTACCTGATTGGCTGGCCTACCCGGGGAATGATTGCGGTAGAATGGCGGCCCATTGCCAATTTTCCTGTCTACCACCCCATGGACTTGTCTTCCTGTGCTCGGTGGTGGGCGCCAAGTGAGGTGCCATGTCTTCATCGGACATTTGCCGTCCCAGCGGACGCGCTTTCGACCAGACCCGCGAAATCCGACTCACCCGTGACTACACCCGCCATGCCGAAGGCTCGGTGCTGGTGGAGTTCGGTGATACCAAAGTGCTGTGCAATGCTTCTGTCGAGGCGGGTGTACCACGCTGGTTGCGCGGCAAGCACCAAGGCTGGGTGACGGCAGAATATGGCATGCTGCCGCGGGCAACTCATTCCCGTAGTGGGCGTGAGGCGGCGCGTGGCCAGCAGGGTGGGCGGACGCTGGAGATTCAACGTCTGATCGGCCGCTCGCTGCGCGCGGCGGTGGATCTGAAAAAGCTGGGTGAGTTCACCATCACCCTGGACTGCGACGTGATCCAGGCGGATGGTGGTACACGCACGGCTTCTATCACAGGAGGCTGTGTCGCGCTGGTCGACGCCATTCGCCATCTGCAGCGCAAGAAACTGATTAAGAGCGATCCGTTCAAGCAACTGGTCAGTTCCGTATCGGTCGGGTTGTACAAGGGACAACCCGTTGTCGACCTGGATTACCCGGAAGACTCCAAGGCCGATACCGACATGAATGTCGTGATTGCCGAAAGTGGTGAGCTGATAGAGGTACAAGGAACGGCTGAAGCCGGTACCTTTACCCGGTCACAGCTCAACGCCATGCTCGACCTGGCCGAGAAAGCGGGTACCGAGCTGTTCGAGCATCAGCGCGAAGCCCTGGGGGTTCGCGGCTGAGAGCCACCTTCTCCTCTCTCTCATGTCTCCCTGGAAACGACAACGCCGGCCCTCGGGCCGGCGTTGAGTTATCCGGCCCGTATCCGGGCCAGACGGCGACGCGAACGGGATTACAATGGCAGGTCGTATTCGATGATCAGAGGCGCGAACTCGGAGAAGGTGGCGTCGTAGTCGATCCAGGCGTCCTTCACGTGACGGCGGAAGTTCGGACCGACGACCTGGTAATCCAGGCGCCAACCTTCCTGACGGGAGCGCGGCTCATCCTGATCCAGTTTCGGCCACCAGGTGTACTCATCGCCATCGCGGTTGATCTCGCGGAAGGTATCGATGAAGCCGGTAGGGCCGAACACCTGATCCATCCAGGCACGTTCTTCCGGCTTGAAGCCGGGCGTCGTCTGGTTATCGGACCAATTGGCCAGATCCAGTGTCTTGTGGGCGATGTGCCAGGTGCCGCAAATGATATATTCGCGGCGCTTGCGCGCCATCTTGGCCAGATATTCCTGATACTGCGCCATGAAGGCCTGCTTGGCAGCGGGGTCGCTACCGTCGGGCATCAGGAAACTGGCGATGCTGAAACGGTCGTAGTCTGCCTGCAGAAAGCGGCCTTCATGGTCGCACTGCGGGAAGCCCAGGCCGTACATGATGGCCTTGGGAATCTTGCGGCAGTAAAGTCCTACGCCGGAGAAACCATCCTGTTCGGCATCGAGGAAATAGCCCTCGTAGCCTTCTGGATAGAGGATACTGTCGTCTAGTTCGAAGCTTTTGGCTTTGAGGTTCTGTACACAGACGACGTCGGCGTCCTGATTGGCAAGCCAGTCGAGAAAGCCTCGACCGACGGCCTCACGTATGCCGTTGACATTGATACTGGCGATTTTCATACATGGTCCCTTTTGCGTCGCGCGTGTATGATACCTGACGTTTCGACGTTTGGGTAAATGGCTAGAATCGATAAACGTGATAGATAGGCGCGCCTTATAGAGAGAGGCCCCTTTCTTTCACGATGGCGACTTGGTTTGCCATGCCTCATTAGTCAGGATAGAGCTCCGCGTCGAAAAGCCATAAATCAAGGTATTGCAGTCGGGAGGCCTAGTGGCTGACAAGGCAACTCAACCGTCAGGCGCGACGCGCCTCGAATCCTATCAGCGGGAATTCATCGAATTCGCCATCGAACAAGGCGTACTCAGTTTTGGTGAGTTCACCCTCAAGTCGGGCCGGGTGAGCCCTTATTTCTTCAATGCTGGCCTGTTCAAGACAGGTCGGGCCCTGGCACGCCTCGGACGTTTCTATGCCCAGGCCATCGAAGCCAGCGGCATCTCTGCCGATGTACTGTTCGGACCGGCCTACAAAGGAATTTCTCTGGCGGCTGCGACCGCGGTCGCGCTGGCCGATCATCATGACCGCGATATGCCCTTTTCGTTCAATCGCAAAGAGGCCAAGGATCACGGTGAAGGCGGAAACATCGTCGGGGCTGCGTTAAAAGGTCGCATCCTGATCATCGATGACGTCATCACTGCCGGTACGGCCATCGGTGAAGTCATGCAATTGATCGACGCAGCTGATGCCCAGGCAGCGGGCGTGGTGGTAGCACTCGATCGCCAGGAGCGTGCCAGTGAAGAGACCGATGCCAGCGCCATCCAGCAGGTCGAAGCACGCTATGGCATACCGGTCGTCAGCATCGTCAGCCTTGAACAGGTCCTTGCTTACCTTGAAGAGCAGGCCGAGGACACCTTGAATGTCCATGCCGAGGCTATCCGAACCTATCGTGATCGCTATGGCGTAAGCGCCTGACGTTGGGTATCTACCATGCTTGACGTGGTGCTTTATCAGCCGGAAATTCCCCCGAATACCGGAAATCTGATTCGCCTGTGTGCCAACACAGGTTTCCGCCTGCACTTGATCGAGCCGTTGGGTTTTCAACTGGATGACAAGCGTTTGCGTCGTGCCGGCCTGGATTATCACGAGTGGGCTCGGGTTCAGGTGCACCAGGACTGGGATGCCTTCATGGCCAAGGTGAATCCCGCACGTGTGTTTGCCGTGTCCACCCGGGGGCGGTGTGGCTATCACGAGCCAGACTATCGTCCGGGTGATGCGCTGGTGTTCGGTCCTGAGACCCGAGGCCTGCCTCAAGCCATGATTGATGCGCTACCTGCCGAGCAACGCCTACGCATTCCCATGTTGCCGGACAGCCGTAGCCTCAACCTGTCCAATGCCTGTGCGGTACTGGTCTATGAGGCCTGGCGACAGCTCGACTTCAATGGCGCGGCCTTGCCCGCAGCCAAGGATGAACCATGAGTGCCCCCGATCCTGCTCCTCTGACCATCGCCCAGCGGCTGCGCAAGCTGAACCCGCGTCAGCAGGAAGCGGTGCGCTATATCGATGGTCCTTGCCTGGTACTGGCAGGTGCGGGTTCCGGCAAGACCAGCGTGATCACCACCAAGATCGCCTATCTGATCCAGGAATGTGGCATGAGCGCACGGCGCATTGCCGCGGTGACCTTTACCAACAAGGCCGCCCGGGAGATGAAGGAACGTGTCAGTGGCATGCTCAGGGGACGTGAAGGGCATGGCCTGACCGTATCCACCTTCCACACCCTTGGCCTCAACATCATCCGCGGTGAGCTAAAGGCACTCGGCTACAAGCCGGGCTTCTCGCTGTTCGACCCGGAAGATGCCAAGGCCCTGTTGCGTGACCTGATGAACAAGGATGCCCAGGTCGATGCCGATCAGATCAACCAGGTACAGGCGGCTATCTCCAACTGGAAGAACGACCTGGTGTTGCCCGGTCAGGCGCTGTCGCATGCCTCCAGTGAGGACGAGCATTATGCTGCCCGGGTCTACGAGGCCTATGTGCGCCATCTCAAGGCCTACAACGCGGTGGACTTCGATGACCTGATCCTGCTGCCAGTGGTGCTGCTGCGCGATAACCCCGAGGCGCTGGAGCGCTGGCGGCGCAAGATTCACTACATGCTGGTCGACGAATACCAGGACACCAACATCAGTCAGTACATGTTGGTGCGCATGCTGATGGCCGAGCGTCAGACCTTTACCGTGGTGGGGGATGATGACCAGTCGATCTACGCCTGGCGTGGCGCACGGCCGGAGAACCTCGTCACTCTCGGCGAGGACTTCCCGCGCCTCAACGTGATCAAGCTGGAGCAGAACTATCGCTCTACCGGCATCATTCTGCATGCCGCCAATACCCTGATCGCCAATAACCCCCACGTCTATGACAAGACGTTGTGGTCGGAGATGGGCAAGGGCGACCCGATCCGCATTGTGGTTACCCGCCACGAGGAAGCCGAGACTGAGCGGGTTGCCAGTGAGATCCTGACGCGCCGCATCAAGGAACGGGCCGAGTGGCGCGATTTTGCCGTGCTCTATCGCGGCAACTTCCAGGCGCGGCTGCTGGAGCTCAAGCTCCAGCACTACCAGATTCCCTACAAGCTTTCAGGCGGCACCTCGTTCTTCTCGCGTGGCGAGATCAAGGACGCCATGGCCTACCTGCGGCTGTTGATCAATCCAGCCGATGACAACGCCTTCCTGCGTATCGTCAACGTGCCGCGCCGCGAGATCGGTCCCACCACACTGGAAAAGTTGGCCAATTACGCCACTGAGCGCAATGTATCGCTGTTTGCGGCCTGTCAGGAACTGGGCTTGGCGGAGCAGTTGCCTGCGCGTGCCGTGGAGCGCCTGACGCGTTTTACCCACTTTATCGAAGGGGTGCGCCGACGCATGGACGGCGGCGATGCCATTGCCGCCATTCGCGACATGATGCGTGAGATGGATTACGAGGCTTGGCTCTACCAGAATGCCAGCGCACCGACTATCGCCGAACGGCGCATGGGCAACGTGTGGATCCTGATCGATCAGCTCGAGAAGTCGATGCAGGCGGATCCGGAAGAGAGTACCGCCAGCGAGGACACTGAAACCGATAGCGTGGAAGCGGCGATTTCGCGCCTGGTACTGCGCGACATCCTCGAACAGCAGGCCGAGGAGGATGACTCCGACCGTGTGCAACTCCTGACCATGCATGCTTCCAAGGGTCTCGAGTTTCCGCATGTCTACCTGATGGGGCTGGAAGAGGAACTGCTGCCGCATCGAAACTCCATTGAGTCGGGTACCGTCGAGGAAGAGCGGCGTCTGGCCTATGTGGGCATCACCCGTGCACGCCAGACCCTGACCATGACCCTGGCTCGCCAGCGCAAGGCGTTCGGTGAAATGCTGGATTGTGTACCCAGCCGCTTCCTTGATGAACTGCCGCCGGAAGACCTCGAGTGGGAAGGGCGCGCTGATCGGGAAGATCCAGAACGTAAGCAGGAACGTGGCAAGAGCGCCATTGCCGGACTGCGTTCGTTGCTGGATTAGGTTATCCCCAGTCGGTTGATCTGCTCCGGGTGTGGATAAGACAAGGGCGGTCTCCCGCCCTTGCTGTTTCTGCTTATCGGATCGATTTTATTAGACTGATTTTGTTGGATGGGTTTTATTGGATTGAGCTTTCTGGTTGCCTGCAAGATTGCCGACGGGTGTTTGTGGCCAGCAGTCCTACCAGTGCCGCAGCGATCAACAGCGGAGCAGCCAACGCCAGAAAATAGCTGGGGCGCTGCCAGCCCTCGTCCATGAGTACGCCAGCAAGAGCAGGGCCAATCACCGAGCCGACTCGTCCCATCCCCATTGCCAGTCCGGTGCCGGTACTTCTCAATGCTGCCGGGAAGGTGGTAGGGACGATGACGTAGAGCACCGCGATGGCGCCGAACAGAAAGAAGCCCAATGCGAGCGCAACGGTGGTGAGTAGAAGCGGTTCATAAGGAATGTTGCTGAACAGCACCATGGTCGCGAACAGGGCCAGCATGATGACAACGGCCAGGCGTCGTGCCCCGAGTCTTGTCGCCAGCAGCCCGTAGAGCAGACAACCGATGGCTCCTCCAATATTGAGCAGCATGGCGCCGGAAATACCTCCGCCAAGGCTCAAGCCTGCGTCCGTCAGGATCTTCGGCGTCCAACTGATCATGAAATAGAAGCTCATCATCACGCAGAAGTAGAGACCGCAGGACGCCAGAAAAGGAACACGGTACTCACCGACAAGGAGGTCTTTCGGCCCGGAACGTTCTGCGCCGCCTTGACGTTGTTGCGGAAGCTGTTTCAACTCGGCCAGGTGAAGCCTGGGGAAAATGGTATTGAGCCGGCCCAGTGCATTGCGTGGGCGTTTCTCGATCAGGAATTCCAGCGATTCTGGAAAGCCCCACCATACGAGAGGCAGCAGCAACAACGCGGCAAGCCCGCCGAACACAAAGGGGGCTCGCCAACCGAAGTGCTCTATCAGCTCGACAGATGCCAGCCCTCCGAGGGTGGCGCCAACCGGATAGCCGAGTGAAATGATGGCATTGCATAGGCTGCGGCGGCGGTCATTGGCGTACTCCGTTACCACGATATTCACCGTAGCCAGCACAGCTCCGACGCCAATACCCGTGAACAGACGGGTAATGAACAGCTGTACGACATTCTGGGCCAAAGCCGAGCACAGCATGGATACCATCAACAGGCTGACACAGAGTAATGCCGTTGGTCGTCTGCCGTAGCGGTCTCCTAATGGCGCCACCAGAAAGGCACCAAGCCCCATGCCGAGCAGGCCTGCACTGAAGAGAATTCCCAGTGAAGAGGCACTGACAGACCAGTTCTCGGCAATAGCTGGTGCGGTAAAGGCCATGACTAGCACATCGAAGCCATCCAGTGCTGCGATGAGAGTACATAGCGTGATGATCCATATTTGATAGCGAGACATGGGCCTTGAGTGCAGGCTGTCTCGAGGGTCTTGGGTGTTCATTGTCTTGTTGTTCTCCCGTCAGCGGCCGCTTATCCGTGTGCTGGTGACCTGGCATGATCAAAGGTCGAGGACGAGCCGGGACGACCTGGCTCTTGAGCAGCAGGGGGTAAACTGGTCATTGGCGGCATGCTCGCTATCGTCGAGGTAAAGGTCACGGTGATCGGGGGTGCCTTCGAGCACACCGGTCAGACATGTGCCGCAAACGCCCTGTTCGCAGGAGACCATGATCTCGACGCCGTTCTCTTCCAGCACCTGGTGAACCGTCTTGTCAGCTGGCACGGTATAGCAGTCGCCACTGCTGGCGATGACGACCTCGAAACTGCCATCGTCATCGCTGCTCGTCGTTGCCCCGGCAAAGTATTCGCAATGCAGGCGAGATTCCTCCCAGCCTTGTTCACGGCAGGCCGACAGCACGGCATCAATAAAGCCCTTGGGGCCGCAGACATACGCATGCGAGTTGTCGGGCGCATCACGCAGTGTTTCTACGAGGTTCAACTGGGTCTCGGGCTGGTCGTCGAAGTGGAAGTTCACTCGCGAAGAGAAAGCGGAGGTCTCGAGGTATTCTGCGAAAGCGGTTCGCGGTCGGCTACGGGTGCAGTAGTGCAGAGAGAATTCCGTTGCGCCATGAGCCAGGTGCTCAGCCATGCAGAGAATCGGCGTGATACCGATTCCACCTGCAAACAGCAGGGTATGAGGGGCGGGTTCCAGCGGAAAGTGATTCTTCGGTGCGCTGATCTGCAGGAGGTCTCCTGGCTCGAGACTGTCGTGCATGGCCACCGAACCGCCTCGCGATTCAGGGTCCTTCAGCACGCCAATTCGATAGGAATAGGGCGTTTCAGAGCGGTTGCACAGTGAGTACTGCCGGATGATGTCGTCGCTCACGCGCACATCGATATGCGCCCCGGCGTTGAAGGCCGGCAGTTGCCGGCCATGGGGATCTATAAGCTCGAAAACGGCAATGTCCTCGGCACCCATTTCCTTGCGTGCCACTTCGACTATCAGGGAAAGCGTTGGCTGACTCATGCTGACCCTACCTTTTTCAGTGTGGTTTCGGCAGTGGCTTGCTCCTCGGCAATCAGCCGTTCGATGATGCGCCTTGCCTGCACGCCGCCACCGTCGATGTTGAGCTTCAGCAGTTGGCGGTCGGGGTAGGTCGAGAGGTTACGTTGCTGGGCCTCGAGCATGTCGAGATCCTCGGCAAAGATCTTTCCCTGGCCCTCACGAATGGTGGCTGTCAGTTGGTCATCTTCAGGCTTGAAGTTGCGGGCCATGCCCCAGAAATACCAGATCGAGGTTTCTGTCTCCGGGGTGATGAAATCGACCACGATGCTGGATGCCTTGGCATCCGCGGGGGCGTCGTAGCCACCTTTACCGGCATGGGCCACACCCACTTCAATCATGACATGGCTGGGAGGCGTGAAGCGGCAGATTTGCCAGCGATCCACCGGGACATCGTCCGCCAGGTCATTGCCACGCAAGGCGGCTTGCCAGAACGGTGGCGCAGGAATGTTCTCCATGGTCCGTGAAGTGACGACTTCCTCACCATTGACCGCGGTTTTTGGAGCGGCTTCCTCGATTTCCGGCTGGCCGATGCTGGAGGCATGGACATAGGTTTCATGCGTGAGATCCATGAGGTTATCGACCATGAGTCGAAATCCGCAGTGGATGTGATAAAGGCCACCGCCATAGGCCCAGTCAGGGCTTTCTGCCCAGTGCAGGTGAGGAATCTTCTCGGGGTCGGCCAGAGAGGCATCCCCCGGCCATACCCAGACAAAGCCGTGGCGTTCTACAACGGGGTAGGCCTTGATGCCAGGAAACCCCTTGACGCGTTGGCCCGGCATGCTGGAGCAATGACCTGTACGGGACATTTCGAGGCCATGGTAGCCGCATACCAACTTGCCATCGCGTACGAAGCCCAATGACAAGGGTGCGCCACGATGGGGACAGAAGTCTTCCACGGCTGCTACTCTGCCTTCCTCATCACGGAAGAAGACGATGGATTCATTGCAGATTTTCCGCCCCAGCGGCGCCTGTTCGAACTCATCGGGCGTACAGGCAACATACCAAGTATTCTTGGGGAACATTATCATTGTCCTCATTAGCGTCACGGGAAATATTATCTTTTGGATCCAAAGTTAAGCTCTGAGGGTACTGGTTCGTCAATTTAGACATTGGTTGGATCCAATTGATGGAAGGAAGCCAATGCAACCGGATAGGAGAAGACAGTGAGTCGCAGTTCATCCGATATCGTGAATAGCTTGAGGAAGCTCATCAGCGATGGTCACTACTGTCCGGGAGAACGTGTGGCTGAGCTTCATGTAGCTGAAAAACTGGGAGTTTCCCGAACCCCGGTGAGACTTGCTTTTCGTACGCTGGAGCAGGAAGGACTGCTTCAGCGAGCGGGTAAACGTGGCTATGTCGTACGCGAATTTACCGAAGAAGATGTACAGATCGCGGTAGAAGTACGGGGTGCTCTCGAAGGACTGGCAGCCCGGCGATTAGCAGAGCGCGGTATGTCTGAGGAAGTCGCAAAGCGATTGCTGGAATGTTTGCACCAGGGGGAGGAGCTGTTGGGAAAGGGGTATCTCACGGTTGATGACATTGCCACCTGGAGCGATATCAATCGCCGCTTTCATGGGACGCTGGTGGCGTCTACCGGAAGCCAGGTCATTCAGGATGCAATAAATAAAAACAACCACTTACCCTTTGCTTCTGCAGACTCGATCATCATTGATACCGAGGCATTGGACAGCGAGTATCACAAGCTGCGCATGGCACAGATGCACCACAGGCTAGTCTATCAGGCATTGAATCATGGAGAGGGGGCCCGCGCCGAGATGCTGATGCGGGAGCATGCTTATATCGGACTGCGCTATGTTGAACTGCTGGGAGTGGATCCAATTGCCACCGAGTGATTTCTCAGGCCTTGAATTGGATCCAAAGCATTAGTGGCCTATGGAGCAAGGTGGTACGAAACGTCATCGACAAGAGCCATGTTCGATAGGTACCGATGCCAAATCAGAGCACAGGGGATATGCAGCATCCCCTGTGCTTCTGCATGTATTGTCGTCAGGTCATTGGACCATATAGTCCACTGCTGCCTTCACTTCCTCATCGGACAATGACGAATCGCCGCCCCTGGGAGGCATGATGTTGAACCCATTGATGGCGTGGTCATAGAGTGTATCGATGCCTTGGGCCAAGCGTGGCTCCCAGGCTTTAGCATCGCCACGAATGGGGGCACTTGCGATACCTGTGTCGTGGCAGGCCATGCACGTTTGTTGGTAGATGGTCTGACCATCGATTGAAGCCATTTCCGCTTCTGAATCAGCAGCTGTAGATTGCTTGTCCGCCGTTTGGGCTGCATCTTCAGTAGTGACGTTGTCTTGCTTGTCACCTGAAGCGGCGGTGTCTTCGGCAGTACTGCTTTTCGTGGCCGGAGCCTCTTTGGCAAGTTCCGGGACGCCTGTCTGGCACTCTTCACCCTTGACGCATAGTTTGCCGACGGGGGCCAGGCGTTTGGCCATATCGGTATCATCCTGCGCCATCACTTGGCCGGAAGCCAGTCCCAGAGCCACCAGGCAACCCAGGATTGCTGTGCCGGATTCCTTGAAAATAGTCACGCTGTCCACTCCTTGTATTCTGCTTATTATTTCGCCTTTCCTTCTTCGTAGAATAATGCTAGAGCTCATTACAACATCGGCAGGCGCATATGGCGGCAGTATAGACAGATCACTATCACCGCGAAAACGAACCGTGTTGCTGGATGCCGTGTTATGCACAGTCGGCAAGCGTCTGATAGCCAATGGATCGAGTGGACAGCAAAGGGCATGCAGGGTAGGATATGGCTCGCCGCGAAACGCGCTTTCGTGGCTTGGCGCCCTTAGCTCAGCTGGATAGAGCGTTGCCCTCCGGAGGCAAAGGTCATAGGTTCGAATCCTATAGGGCGCGCCATGAACATCAGTAAAAACGGCCACTTAGCGAATTGTCGCGGTGGCCGTTTTTCGTTGTCCCTGGTATTGCCTGTTCTTTCCGCAGCCTAGCTCTCAATCAAGTTATGGCGAATCCAGTTCAAGACATCGACGGTTTCGAAGCCCTGGAGGTGATTGAAAGTCGCTTCCTTTGGCCAGGCGACGCCAACGCCTGCCGCGAAGACCGCGCGATATTTGAGCAAGTTATTATCGGGATCGGCTTTCAGTGCATTGTTGAGGTGGTGAGTCGACCATTCTTCTCTCTTGAACGCTCGGCCAAGCTGCTGCTCCAGCATATCCGCCAGCTCCCCGTAGCTGATAGTATCTCCCGCGACAAATACGGTTTCGTTGGTAAAACGAGGTTCATGAAACAGAATCGCCGCAGTGAGACGCCCGATATCTTCCGGTGTGGTCACGGTGACCTGATTATCCCAACTGCCTAGCGCATGCACTTCGCCTCTCTCGAGATCCACGACATCGAAAGCCGGCTCGAAAAGGAAACTGGTGAACATGCCCGTTGCAACGATTAGCCATTCGGTATGGCTCTGTGTGCGGAGCATATCTCGCACGTCGAGTTGTTCATCGAATACGTCCTGGGCGCTGCCTCGGCCAATCGTGTCGTAGTCGACGCCAAACTGCCATGGTATATACCTTTTGATGCCGGCTTGAAGCACTGCCTCGGTGATTTTTGTCTGAGTGCCGCAGCCAGCCGAGAAGCCAATGCAAGAAATGACGGTATCGTAGGGAGAGAGCAGGGTGGCAAGCGCGTCCTTTTCGGTGGAGACGATATCGCCTGGAACGACCTCGATGTTTAACGCCCTCAGTTCGTCGATTTCCCGTCTTTTGATTGGCTCCGTTGTTTCTATCGTGGATGGTCTCAACAGCACGTGGACTCGCGTAGCGTGATGATCGCGGGCGTGATTGGCCAGATGGCGCAGAACCTCTAAACCCAACTCTCCTGCGCCCAATACCAGTATGGCGTCCTGCTTGTCGGTGCGATTCATGCTATCTCCAACATTGACTGCCTAGCTTGAGGTAGAGGATGTTTGCATGAAAGAAATCCCCACATAAGTAGGTACATCAGTGATACCGCAAGACGAAGACGAACTGTTTTCCCGCTCGCGGGCGCTCTGCGATGCAATGGCAGACGAGGATGACTGGCTGAAAAGAGAAGTGTTGTCTCACGCCGGCAATCGTTGGGCTTTCGGAGTTATCTACGCGCTCAAGGAGAGCGGTAGACTCAGGCACGCCGAGATTCGCCGAAAGCTCGATGGGGTCACACAACGGATGCTGACGAGGACACTACGACAGCTTGAACGAGATGGGCTGATCCTTCGCCAGGATCATCAGGAAGTCCCTCCCCGAGTCGAGTACGAACTGACATCGTTGGGAGAAGCGTTCCTGCTGCACATCATTCCGATGTGGCTTTGGATCTTTGAGCATGCTGGAGATTTCCGCAAGGCTCGGGAAGCTTATCTGGTGGCATCCAGCGAGCAGCCAGGTGGCTAGCTTATCCCTCCTTGCGGCCAGCTCCTGTCTCTCTGAGCTCCGCTGCTCCTCGGTACACTGTCGATACCCCGTCCTGCCTGCTAAAACGGTAACTCTCATGCATCGGCCACCAAGCACGCGCGATTACGGGAGCGTATCCATTCGTGTTATGCGGCCAAATCATACTTGAACTTCTATGGAACGGAGGTGGGCAGAATGTATGGTGTAACCGGATGACCAGACCAGTGCATTCAAGTTGATGAACGAGCTGCCTAGATGGGAACTGTTAACAAGAAGATAGAGGTAGGTACCAGTGCAATCAGACGTAATTAATTTAGCCGAAAAATTCAGAAAGTTTTCTGAATATTGGTCGCCCCGTGTCGTCGCTGAGATGAATGACTATCAGTTCAAGCTGGCAAAATTCCAGGGCGACTTTGTCTGGCATGATCATAAGGATACAGATGAGGTTTTCCTGGTGATCAAGGGAAAGATGGGCATCCATCTTCGGGATGGTGTCGTTTATTTATCCGAGGGTGAAATGTATGTCGTTCCCAAAGGCGTAGAACATAAGCCCTTTGCTGAAAGTGAGTGCCATGTTCTCCTAATTGAGCCCCGAGGTGTCATTAATACCGGAGACTCGGGCGGTGAGCTTCAAGCCAAGAATGATGTCTGGGTCTAGCGGTTGCTCATCTTTTGCCAATGAAATGCTGTTGTCGAACACATAAAAGAGCTTGTTCTTGATGTTCGAATTCTATAGGACGCGCCATAAACATCATTAAAAACGGCCGCTTAGCGAATTGTCGCAGTGGCCGTTTTTCGTTTCAAACAAGCGCCGTGAGTTCGTCCTGGTCCAGGCAGCGGTAGGTGAAGGACGGCCGGCCAACCTGGCCATAATGGAAGGATTCGCCCAGTACCCCTCTTTCGGTCAGGTATTTCAAATATTTGCGAATCGAGACGCGTGACATGCCTGTTGCTGGTATCAGGCTTTCTGTGGTGAAGGTGTCTTCCTCCAGCGCCAGAATGGCGCGGGCGATCTGTGCCAGGGATGGGGCCGTGAGCCCCTTGGGCAGGCCATCGCTACCCACCGGCTTGTTGGCCTTGATGGGCTGGAAGAGGTGATCAAGGTCGCGTTGGGTGGCGTATTCGCTGACGTGCTTGAGGGTGTGGCGGGCCTGGCGACAGGCTTCTACGGCAATCTGGAAGCGCTCGAACTCGAAGGGCTTGACCAGGTAGTCCCGTACACCCAGGCGGCGGGCCGTGCGTACGGTATCCACTTCGTTGGCAGCCGTGATCAGGACCACATCCACATTGCGGCCGGTGCGTTGCAGGTGGCGCAGGATATCCAGGCCGCTGCGGCTACGCAGATAGACATCGAGGAGGACCACATCCACCTCTTCGTGCTCCAGTACATCCAGAGCGCTGGGGGCATCACTGCACTGGGCGACCAGGCTGATGTTGTCGAGCCGATTGAGGTATTCGACGTTGAGGCGCATGACCATGGGGTCATCCTCGACAATCAATACGCGCAATGGGGCATCAGCCATGGGGAACTCCTCAATCATCGGCGCCAGGATACGCCGCATACGGTAGAGTGACCTCTATCAGAGTACCGCGCTGTGGCTCTGAATAAAGGGCCAGGCTACCTTCATGCGCTTCGACCTGTTCGCGCACCATCGCAAGCCCCAAGCCCCGGTGTTGGCCTTTTGTCGACATGCCGTGCTGGAAAATACGCTGCTGAAGGGTATCGGAAATGCCGATTCCGGTGTCCTGAACATGCAGCGATAAAAGGGACTCGTCGTATCCCAGCGTCAGGGTGACATAGCGCTCATCCTGCTCGCTTACCGCATCGAAGGCATTTTCCAGCAGGTTGCCCAGGATGATGATCAGGGTATGGACCAGAGCGGGAGCCTCGGGAGCGGGAATCGGTTCTTCCACCTCAATGGAAAGGACGATATCACGCTCGCGCGCCTCGCTTTGCTTGCCTAGCAGAAACCCGGCCAATACGGGTTCTTCAATGTCCTTGACCAGTGCCGCTCCCGGGGCGATATGGTGATCTGCCAATTCGCGCAGGTAGCGGTGTAATGCCGGGTATTCCTGCATCTGCACCAGGCCCAGCATGGCATGCAGCTTGTTCTTGAACTCATGGGTGGCAGCACGCAGTGCTTCTGCATAGCGGCGGACGCCGGTCAGCTCCTCGGCCAGCATGTGCACTTCGCTGGTATCACGCAAGGTGGCGACAGCGCCGATGATATGGCCTTGATGTTGAATCGGCATGCGATTGGTGAGCAGCGACAGGCCATTGATGAACATTTCCTTATCCAGTGATGCTTGACCACTTTGCAGCACTTCCATCAGGCCGCTCTGGGGCAGGTAGGTGTCAATCGAAGTGCCGTAGGCCGGTATCTCCAGCCCCGCACGTTGCAGCAAACGGTGAGCCGCCGTATTGACCAAGGAGATGTGGCCTTGGCTATCGATCGCCAGAATACCTTCATGTACGGAGCTGAGAATGGCATGGCGTTCTTCTACCAGGCGTGCAATCTGGTGTGGCTCCAGTCCCATCAGGACACGCTTGAGATAGCGTGCCAGCCAGCTGGCGCCCAATGCGCCGAACAGCATGAGCAGTACGACACCAAACAGCACGATCTGGCGGTTCTCAGCCAACCTGTCGCCCAGGGTGCCCAGTGTCACGCCGACCGCTACAGCGCCGAGCACCTGTCCTTCATTATCCACAACCGGGGAGAAACCACGGATGCTGGTGCCCAAGGTGCCTTCAGCACGCGAGGCGTACGTTTCGCCCTGCAGAGAAGGCCCTTCATCGCCGCCACGAAAGCGATGGCCTACCTGGTTGGGGTCGGGGTGCGTCAGGCGCAGGGAACGCAGGTTGAAGATGGAAATGAAATCGATGTCCAGGCGTTGGCGCAGCTGGTTGATATCGTGTTCCAGCGTGCTGTCTGGAGAGAGAATGGCATCGGGCTGATTTGCGCTCTGCAATGCAAGTACGACGTCACGTTGTGCCGCCACTGTCTGGGCAATATTGATCACACGTGCAGATTGCGCCTCTTCCTGAGCGTTGCGCAGTGTGGCATCGAACAACCACAGGGCAATGGCCAGGGTCACGGTAATGCTGCTGGCGACCAGCAATGAGATCAGCACATTCAGGCGTGGGGAAGGGAGTCTTCGCAATAGTGGCACCTTGGTGTTGTTGCCGCCCGCGTATGGTACAGCCCTGGCGCAATGATACCGCTCTGGAAAGCCAGCGCGTTGTGCAGAATTCTACCTTCGTGCAATACCCAATACAGCACCGCTGTGCCGATTCATGGTGTCTCGTTTTCATTAATTACAAAACGATTTAGAAACTTGGCAAAGCTTGGTCATTGCGGTGTGGGCCTTATCCTCGGCAGCGTCCACTCTTTCCGCCTCGTCGTGCGGGTCCATAGCATAGGGGAACACGCCAATGAACGGTGCCTCGACACAAACACTGCAAGACACGCAGTGCGTTTCAGAGACCGCAAGCTCGCTGCGCATCTTCGGCTTGCCGTTGCCTCTTTTCTTCATTGCTTTTGCCGTCATGGCTGTTGCCATTGTGACGGATACCCTGCCGACAGGCATGATCGGCGCGTTACTGGTAATGGTCATATTGGGTGAGTTACTCGGCTTCATCGGTGATCGCCTGCCCCTGGTCAAGACCTATCTGGGGGGAGGAGCCATCGTGGCCATTTTCGGTGCGGCTGCGCTGGTGTATCTCAACTGGCTTCCGGCAGGCGTTACCAATAATGTCACGACCTTCATGCAAGATGGGGGCTTCCTCAACTTTTACATCGCGGCACTGATCACCGGCAGCATTCTGGGCATGGATTCCAAGGTCCTGGTCAAGGTGGGATCCCGCTATGCACTGCCGTTGCTGTGCTCTGTGGCTTTTGCGGGACTGTTCGCGATGGCCGTGGGTGCCTTGCTCGGCTTTTCTCCGCAGGATGCCCTGGTCGTCATTACCTTGCCCATCATGGGCGGTGGCATGGGTGCGGGTGCGGTACCGATGAGCCAGATTTATGAGCAGTTGCTGGGGCAACCGGCCAGTTACTACATTTCGATTCTGGTGCCGGCACTGGCGTTGGGTAATGTCTTTGCCATCATCATTGCCGGTATGCTCAATGGGCTGGCTAAACGCTTTCCCAGCTGGACCGGAAATGGGCAGATGATGCCTGGGGTGGAGATCGAGGAGCGTGAAAGTGTTTTCGATCTTTCCAAGCTGGGCATTGGTCTGGTCGCTGCACTGACGTTCTTCGCCGGAGGGGAGATTCTGGGTGATGTGGTTCCCCTGCATCCCTACGCTCTGATGATCATCCTGGTCGCGCTGCTGAAGATAACCAACGTTGTACCAGAGAGTGTCAACGAAGCGGCATCCCAATGGTTCCAGTTTGTGGCCAAGAACTGGACCTTTGCCTTGCTGTTCGGCATCGGCATCGCCTACACCGATCTGGGACAGGTCATTGATGCCATCTCTCTTACTTATGTGCTTATCGTCTTCGCTGTCGTGGCTGGCGCGGCTTTTGGTGCAGGTATTGTCGGCAAGCTGGTGGGCTTCTATCCCATCGAGTCTGCGATTACGGCTGGGCTGTGCATGGCGAACATGGGGGGAACGGGTGATGTTGCGGTTCTCTCGGCAGCACGCCGCATGCAGTTGATGCCGTTTGCACAGATTTCATCACGTCTTGGTGGCGCACTGATTCTGTTGATTTCAAGCATCATCGTGCCGATGTTCTTCGCAGGATAGAGTGATCATTGTTATTGCCGAAATGCTCGATGAAAAAGCGCCCTGAAGGGCGCTTTTTCATGTTTTTTTTAATTTATTCCATGTTCAAGCTTGTCTGGGAAATCACTGGAAAAGAATAAGAGGTCATGCCAATGTATGTTTGGCTGTCTGCAAGTATTGCGGATCAGGTCAATCATTGTTCATGGGAAGGCATCATGTCAGCCAGACTGGAGCAACGTACACTTAAACTATCCATCGCGACAACTTTGACTGTTGCCTCTCTCGGGATTATGTTTGGCTTGGTTTCGGGAGCGCAGTCGATCATTTTTGATGGTGTCTTTTCGGCGATTGATTCGGCCATATCGGCCTTGTCGCTATTCGTGGCGAGACTGCTTGTGCGTGAGACAAGTCAGCGCTTCCAGCATGGCTACTGGCATCTGGAACCTTTGGTAGCGGCGCTGAATGGCACGATTCTTCTTGTTCTATGCTTTTACGCACTCATTAATGCCGTGCGTGGATTGATCGGGGGTGGTCATGAGCTGGATTTTGGCCCTGCGACAGTCTATGCCGTGATTGTGGCGACGATATGCTTTGGCATGTACGGATACGAAAGGCGTATCAACAAGCGTGTGGACTCTGAATTCCTGCGCATTGATACCCAAAGCTGGCTGATGGCCGGGCTGATCACGTCGGCACTGCTAGGGGCTTTTGTCCTGGCCTGGATACTGGAATCTACTTCCTATGCATACCTGACGCGCTATGCAGACTCTTTTCTATTGACCATATTGACGCTTTGCTTCATTCCCGTGCCCATGGCAACCATTCGACGGGCATTCAAGGAGATTTTTCTCATGGCGCCGAGCTTTCTGGATCAGGAGGTACATGACGCCATGGAGCCGGTCATGAAACGTGAAGGATTATTGGAATATTATAGCCATGTCGCTAAGAGTGGCAGAAACCATGTCATTGAAATCCATGTTCTTACGACACCAGAGTTCGCAATGTATCAAGGTGTGGCAGTCATGGATGAGATACGAGAACAGATTAGTTCAAGTATCAATATTCCTCCTGAGCGGCGTTGGTTCACGGTCGCTTTCACTGCCGATAAGCGTTGGCTTTAATCCATATAACGGAAGATAAGGAAAAAATCGTCATATACAGAGGTGTATAAAGATTCTTTTCTTTTGCGTGATATATTGCGCGCTGGCTTATCTGTTAAGGCGTTAAAATGAAAAAGGTTTATGCCACTGCCGTCTGTGCCTTGCTGCTCCAGGCCTGTGCATCCTCTTCTGCCACGCAAATGTCCCAGCATCCTGACCAGGCAACATTGGAAGGTTATGACTGGAATCTGATCTCTGCGGTGAATTCTGCTGGCCAGCCTGTCTCAGCTATCCAGTTGGGAGCGGAGACTCCGCTGGCGCTGTCCTTCTCGGATGAAGCACTGAGTATCCGGGGCGGATGCAACCATCAGTCGGGAGCCTATCAGTACGATCAGGGCAGCCTGAGTGTCAGCCCGTTGCGCGCCACATTGATGGCCTGCTCCGCTGAGCTGATGAAGCGCGATGCAGAAGTGGCCAAGCGCATGGAAGATCCTTTGCAGGCATCGATAGTGGAAGATAGCGACCAGCCCGTGCTGACACTGACGACAGCCAGTGGTGATGAGCTGACCTTCTCCGGAGAGCCGACTCCTGAAACGCTCTACGGCAGTGAAGGCAAGACGGTCTTCCTGGAAGTGGCGGCCGAAACTGTACCGTGCAGCCATCCGGGGATTCCTGATTATCAATGCCTCAAGGTGCGCGAGCGTCAGTATGATGACTCCGGCATCAAGATGCCGACCGAAGGTGACTGGCAGTTGCTGTATCAGCCCATTCAGGGTTACGAACATCAGGATGGTCAGAGCACGGTACTGAGAACGAAACAGTACGAGTGGAAGAACCCTCCCCAGGATGTTTCTTCCACCGTATATGTGCTCGACATGGTGGTTGAACAGCAGGTGGGCAGCGCTGAAGTGGACTAGCCAGGCACTTTTTGAGAGCCGGGCAGGTGGCATAACGCGTCAGGCCAGGAGATGGTTGCCCCATCTCCTGGCCTGTCATCATTGCAGAGCGAGTATCCCGATCTGTCAGTAGACATCCAGATCATTGGCGAGCACGACATCGCCGTCATAGTGTGCTTTCACCTCGTCGACGACGCCCTCTATCGGGGCTGCGTAATGCAGCACATGGTAGAGCACCAGACGCTTGGGCTGGGCCTGCTGGGCCAATTCTGCCAGTTCCGTGGTCAGGGTGTGAG
The DNA here is from genome assembly GCF_029263665.1 of Halomonas sp. Lineage (GTDB taxonomy): Bacteria > Pseudomonadota > Gammaproteobacteria > Pseudomonadales > Halomonadaceae > Halomonas. The sequence continues at coordinate 176,168 of NZ_JAJUFQ010000002.1, read as the reverse complement.
CATACTGATGGTAGGCCTGCCAGTCTTCGGAAAGTTCCTGCCAGCCTTCATGACTGATGACCTCATGGAACAGGAGGTCGGCACCTTCCGCCTGCCGCGCGACTTCTTCATCAGAGGATGTATCTCCCGAAACGACAATGGTCTTGTCGGGAGTGGTGATCTTGTATCCATAGGCCTGATCCCAGTCGCCGTGTGACACCGGGAAAGCCTCGATCCTGATACCGCCCTCTGCGAGTACGACGCCAGGGGCGTCAATTTCGGTGACATTGGCCCGGTAGGCTTCCCGGTTGGTGATCGGGCTTTTATCTTTCAGGCGAGTTTGGGTGTCTTCCGCGAGCATGGCATTGGCACCCTCGCTCATCGCTTGAGTCCCGGCTGGCCCAAATACCTGTATTTGCTGTTCGCGACGCCACCAGTAGGTACCAATCAGCTCGGGGTAGTCGAGAATATGGTCGCTGTGCAGGTGCGTCAGGAAGAGATGATTGATCCTAGTGGGATACAGCGCGTCAATATCATACTTTTCGTAAGCCTGGATCGCGCGCTGTACCACTCCTGCCCCCATATCGAATACATAGGCCTCATCGTTATAGATGACGGCAATGCTGGAACCGGCACGCTCGCCATTGGGTACTGGCGTACCGGTGCCCAGCACCACAACGTGCGTTTCGGCATTGGCACATATGGATACGGCAATACCCAGTGAAGCGAAAGAGGCGGCCAGGAGGACCTTGAATCTGGACATGCTGTGATGACACTCCTTGTTCGTTATGCGGACATTTTTGTGGCATGCGTACAAAAGAGCGTAGGGATATCTGAATCGAGTGGGAATGGCACTTAAGTCGAGGGAGCTGGTGGGAAGGTATCGAGAGTGTTGTTTCGAGCCACCTGCAGAGCAGTGTTGTCACTGTCGTTCCACAGGTGGCGCGATGAGGGTGTCGATCAGTGCAGATTGTCAGGCATCGCGTCGGGCCGGTTTTACCAGCCACTCGTGGCCCTTGAGCATGGCATTCCAGTACAGCCACGGCAGCTGGCGAGCCTTGATCCACCAGGCAAGCCGGGTCGCTTGTGTCGCTTCATTCACCCAGCGAGGGAAGGTCGGCTGCAGTTGGCCGTTATAGCCGAACTCCGCCAGCACGACGCGCCCTCGCTCCACGGTCAGCGGGCAGGCGCCATAACCAAGATAGGCTGCGGTCAGCGGCTGGTCGTCGAGGGAGGCCAGCAGGTTTTCCGCTACGACGGGTGCCTGCTTGCGTACGGCGGCGGCGGTCTTTGCGTTGCTGGTCCCACTGATATCCCCCAGGCCGAAGATGTCAGGGTGATGGACGTGTTGCAGTGTCTCCGGATTCAGTTCGAGCCAGCCTGCGGCGTCGGCAAGGCCAGATGTGGCAATGAATGCGGGAGCCCGCTGAGGCGGCACGACGTGAAGCAGATCGAAGGAGCGTTCCTGCTGGTGTTCCCCATCTTCTCCCGTGACAGCAAAGCAGGCGGTTTTCGACGGACCGTCCACGGCGATCAGGCGATGCTGGTAGTTCACGCCGATGTCATAACGAGAGATGTAGCGCTCGAGAGCCGGGACAAAGGCCGGTACCCCGAACAGTACCGGCGCGGCATTGCAGAAACTCACATCGATATCGGCCAAGTGCCCCTGACGGCGCCAGTGATCACAGGACAGGTACATGGCCTTTTGTGGAGCACCGGCACACTTTATCGGCATGGGAGGCTGGGTGAACAGTGCGCGCCCTTTCTTCAATGCCTGCACCTGCTCCCAGGTGTAGGGCGCCAGGTCATAGCGATAGTTGGATGTCACGCCATGCTGGCCGAGCGTTGCTTCGAGCCCTTCTATCGCCCCCCAGTCGAGCACAAGCCCGGGGGCGACCACCAGGCGGGTGTAGCCCAGGCGATGACCGTCAGCGAGCGTGACCTCATGGGCATGTGGATCGATTCGCTCAGCATGAGTGGTATAGCGGGTTGCTTGAGAAGGAATGATGGCAGCCATGTCGCGCCGGGTATCCGCGGCGGAAAACACGCCATTGCCTACCAGTGTCCAGCCAGGCTGATAGTAATGCGATGTGGCAGGCTCGATGATGGCGATGTCCAGATCGCCACGCCGTTTGAGCAGGCTTGCGCTGACAGCAATGCCCGCTGCACCGCCTCCGATGATCACGACATCATGGTGGCTCGGGGACGTGTGGGGTGTGGCTGTCGTATGGCTCATGAAAGACTCCATTGGGGTAGAGATACGTCCGTTATGCAGGATTCGCCGAGAAGAGGTCAGAAACGGTTGATAGATACCTTGAGATAGACATTGCCATCATCTTCTGCTGGCGGAAGGTGGCCTGCTCGCATGTTGACCTGCACCGATGGCAACAACAGGCGTGGCATACCCAGGGAGGCATCGCGTTCGGTGCGTAGCCTGACAAAGGCCTCTTCGCTCACGCCATTGCCGATATGGATGTTATGGCGGCGCTGTTCGGCCACGCTGGTCTGATACTGGTAGGTATCGCGTCCGGGAGCCTTGTAATCGTGACACAGAAAGAGACGTGTCTCGTCGGGCAATGCCAGCACTTTTTGAATCGAGTGGTAGAGCATGCGCGCGTCTCCGCCAGGAAAATCACAACGTGCTGTGCCGTAATCAGGCATGAACAGGGTGTCACCGACAAAGGCGGCATCGCCGATCACATAGGTCAGGCACGCAGGGGTATGGCCGGGGGTGTGGAGTACGTACCCCTCAAGGTGGCCAATATGAAAGCGGTCCCCGTCAGTGAAGAGACGGTGGAACTGGCTGCCGTCACGGGCAAATTCACTGCCCGCGTTGAACACCTTGCCAAAGGTTTCCTGAACGGTGGTGATGTGGGCACCAATAGCGGTCTTGCCTCCCAGTTTTTCATGCAGGTAGGGGGCTGCCGAGAGGTGGTCTGCATGCACATGGGTTTCGAGAACCCACTCGACTTCAAGGCCTTCATGCTTGATGAAGTCGATGATGTCGGCAGCAGAGTCCATATCGATGCGCCCAGCGGCATAGTCGAAGTCCAGTACTGAGTCGAGAATGGCACAGGCGGTCGAATCGGGGTCGCGCACCACATAGCTGAACGTGTTGGTGGGCTCGTTGAAGAAAGCCCTGACGATGGGCTGTCCGGACATCTGAGTTGCCTCCGATGGTGACAAACGAGTGGGGTACCGGGAGCGCCGAGGTCGCTCCGGCGACGTCGCAGATCCTCATCATAGACCTCTGTATTTATATAAACATATACTTATTTTGAATAAGATGTTTGCCCGGCCTCGTCTCTCCGACCCCGGCAGGGAGGACGGAGGCATCAAATCAAGCAATATCAACAGGTAGGGCATGGCTTTCTGATGGAATAATATTCTCCTCAATAAGCCTTATGGTGGGAAAATATTCTTGTATTGGCGTCAGTGGGTGATGATTATGAAATCTTGTTTCCCCCCTCTACGCTTAATATGTTCCATGCCGCCACCCTATGTCATGGGGCTATCCGGTATGCGCTCGATGTATGAATTTCTCCGTATGAATTTCCCTGTATGAAAGCCAGGTGCGAATGCCATGTGTGAATGGGTACGTAATGCCATGCGGCTGCTGGACAGCGATCAGCGCCGGTCCGCTGATACACACTTGTATCGACTGGATATCCCCGGGCTCGAGGCGGCAGGTATCGATATCTATCTGAAGGATGAAAGCACGCATCCCAGCGGCAGTCTCAAGCATCGCCTGGCCAGGTCGTTGTTCCTGCATGCCATCTGCAGCGGCAAGGTCCAGGAAGGCACGCCCGTCATCGAAGCCTCTTCGGGCAGCACAGCGGTTTCCGAAGCCTATTTTGCCAGGTTGCTGGGATTACCATTCACGGCTGTCATGCCGGCCAGTACCGCAGGCAGCAAGATTGCACAGATCGAAAGACTTGGCGGCACCTGCCATTTCGTCAAGCGCTCTTCTCAGGTCTATATGGCGGCCCGGCAGCTGGCCGAGGAGCGGGAAGGGCACTACATGGACCAGTTCACCTATGCCGAGAGTGCGACAGATTGGCGAGGCAACAACAACATCGCTGAAAGCATCTTTCGTCAGATGGAAAAGGAACGTCATGCCACGCCATATGCCGTAGTGATGAGTGCTGGCACTGGAGGTACGTCTGCGACCATCGGGCGCTATATCCGCTATTGTGGCCATGCGACCCGGCTGGTGGTGGTCGACCCGGAAAACTCGGTATTTCATGACAGTTACCAGCAGCGGGATCCGAGCCTGACGATCGAAGCCAGCAGCCGGATCGAGGGAATTGGCCGACCCCGTGTGGAGCCTTCCTTTCTGCCCGAGGTCATCGACGAGATGTTGCAGGTTGCGGATGCCTCCTCCATTGCGGCTATTCATTGGCTGGAACAACGCCTGGGCCGTAAGGCGGGCGGTTCTACGGGTACCAACCTGTGGGGAGCTCTGACAATTGCGGAACGCATGCGCCATGACGGCCACCAGGGTTCCATCGTGACCTTGATGTGCGATGGTGGTGAGCGTTATCTGGATACCTACTATGATGTCGACTGGATCAAGCGGCAGTTTGGCTCCCTGGAACAACCGACGACATGGTTGAACAGCTTCCTCTAGCTCATTCGCTCTAAGCCTCGCGCATCATGCTATCGGGAATGCAGTGGTGTACTTGATCTGCTCCATGGCGAAGTTTGAACTGACGTTGGTCAGGCCCTCGGTGCTGTTGATCAGTTTCTTGTAGAAGGCGTCATAGGCGCTAATGTCGCGTACAACGACGCGTAGCATGTAGTCCCATTCACCTGACATGCGGTAGAACTCCACCACTTCTTCGAAGCTCATCACCGTCTTGGCGAATGTTTCCAGCCAGCCCTTGTCATGACGCTGTGTCTTGATCTGCACGAAGACCGAGAGACCAAGGCCCAGCTTTTCCGGGTTAAGCAGCGCAACCCGGCTTCGGATATAGCCGCTTTCCGCCAGACGCTTGACGCGTTTCCAGCATGGCGTGGTTGAAAGATTTACCGCTTCCGCGAGCTCCTTGATGGAAAGAGAGGCATCGCGCTGCAGGAGAAAGAGAATATGACGATCAAAGCCATCCAGGCCGGAAGGCATAACCCTCCTCCTACATATCGGAAGCGAGAATGATAATTTTACTTCTATAAATATATATTTCTAATGCCTATTCTGTGTTCATAATCACATCAAGTTCAAGAGATGTTGTGTAAAATTGCATTTAAATCAGTAATATGTGGTAGTAAATAAGCAGGATTGCAAGTTCATTCTAAATACTGATTCATAACAGCATGCGGAATGCATGCGAGAAATTGGCCTCCAGGGAACATGCCTGTGCAGGATCTAGTACTCACACAACTGGCTGCGCAGACGCCGTATGGCCTGGCTGTGAAGCTGGCATACGCGTGATTCACTGACGCCCAATACGGCACCGATTTCCTTGAGGTTCAACTCCTCCTGATAATACAGACCCATCAGCAGCTTTTCTCTTTCCGGCAGTTCCGTGATAGCGTCAATCAAGGCTTGGCGTTGGTCGCCTTCGATCAGCTCACTCAGTAGACAGGAGCTTTGTTGGTCACAAAAACTCTGTTCTCCCTTTTCTTCCAGAATGTCTTCGAATGGCAATAACAACCCATTGTTGATGTCGCCGAGCAGCTGTCGGTAGCTGACCAGATCCATGTCCATGGTGGCCGCTATTTCACGTTCTTCGGGAACTCGTCCCAGTTTCTGTTGCAACTCGCGGATAGTGGTTTCCAGGGCTCGGGCCTGGCGTCGTACCCTGCGAGGCAACCAGTCACGACTGCGAAGCTCGTCCAGCATGGCCCCGTGTACGCGCTGGCTGGCATAGGTTGACAATTGGGCTCCCTGGCTGGGGTCATAGCGCCCCAAAGCCTCGATCAGTCCGAGCATGCCGGCTTGAATGAGATCATCGAGATCGACTCCGGCGGGCAGGCGTACCTGCAGTGCCAGTGCTTGGCGGCGGACCATGGGGAGATAGGCTTCCAACTGGGCTTGTGGATCTATCTTGCCTTGGGCTGTGTACATGGCGGTTCCCTGTGACATGGAGGATATGCCTCAGCGGTGGTTGACGAGCACGCCCAGTGCTTCGATCGTCACGGGGCGTTGGCCCGGGTGAAGACGAAAGCGGAACTGTAGTGGGGCGGAGGCAGGCAGGCCGTGGAAGGCATTGCTGGCCCCACCTTCTGCGGCTAGGTACTGGCAGTGCTGGTTTGCACAGAGGTAAGCGGACAGTCGGCTGCCGGGAGGCGCGCGGTAATGCCAGGACACCCGAGTGATCGTGCCCTTGATGGGAGCAGAAGACGGTCGGAGAAGAGCAGAGCGTCGTGGTATCTCGCTGGAGGCGACATTCAGGCGTGGAGCCGTTGCGCTCCAGGCCCCAGGCGTGGCCGTGGCTGAACTGGCGAAGACAATGAGACAGGCGTTCAGCAGAACCACCTGAGCGATCTTGGTGGACTGAAGGCGCCGAATTCTGCATGAGACCATGCTTGTCTGGACGTTGGCCATCAGAGAGCTCCCCCGACCTCGGTAGTGACGCGCAGAATACGGTCGTCGGGGATTTCGGCCTGGGACATTACGACCAGGTGGTGCAAACGTTGGCGCAGAAAGCGAGCCAGCAGGGGGCGCAGGGAATGCTGGACTACCATGACAGGCGGCTCCCCGCTGGCATCATGCTGCCGCAGGGCGCTTTCGGTTTGCGTCAGCAATGTTTCAGCGAGGCCAGGCTCCAGCGCTCCATTACCGCTCATAGCCTGGGTCAGCACGTTTTCGAGCGAGGGCGCCAGGCCGATGACATGGAGTGTCTCCTGGCCAGCAAACCATTGCTCAGTGATGGCCCGGCCGAGTGCTACACGCACCATGGCAACCAATTCCATAGGGTCCTGCTGGTGAGGAGCATATTCAGCCAGAGTGTCGAGTAGCGTTCGCAGGTCGCGGATCGACACGTCTTCATCCAGCAGTTGCTGAAGAATACGCGTGAAGGCCACCAGAGACAGTGTTTTGGGTACCACATCTTCGATCAGTGACTTGTCATCACTGTCTTTGGCCAGTTTGTCGAGCAGTCTCTTCACCTCATGTCGACCCAGCATCTCTGCGGCGTGGCGGTGCAGCAGCTGGTTGAGGTGCGTGGCGATCACCGTGCTGGCATCGACCACGGTGTAGCCATACACCTGTGCCTGTTCACGTTGTTCGGCATCGATCCATAAAGCTGGTAAGCCAAAAGCAGGGTCCTGGGTTGGGCTGCCGTCGAGTTGGCCGGATACCTGTCCGGGATCGATGGCCAGCCAACGTCCGGGCCAGGCTTCTGCGCGTCCTACCTCAGCCCCCTTGAGCGTGACTCGGTAGCTGTTGGCGCCGAGTTCCAGGTTGTCGCGAATGTGTACGACAGGAGGTAGAAAGCCGACATCCTGGGCGAACTTCTTGCGCACATTCTTGATTCTTCCCAACAGCTCGCCTTTCTGGCGTGAGTCGACGAGAGGAATCAAGCGATGACCGACCTCAAGACCGAGAGTATCGACCAGGCTGACATCGTCCCAACTGGCCTCTGGCGCTTCTGGTTCGGCGGGGGCTGCCTGCTGCTCCTGGGTTTCCACCAGGCGCTGCTCGGATGTTCGCGTTAGCCACCAGGCCAGGCCGCCCAACAGGATGGTAAACATCAGGAACACCAGATTGGGCATGCCAGGTACCAGGCCAAGTAATCCCAGGACTCCGGCAGCCAACCACAGGACCTTGGGATTGACGAACAGCTGGCTGATCATCTGTTCGCCGACATCCTGTTCAGTGTTCACCCGAGAGACGGTGACACCAGCGGCAGTGGAGATCACCAGGGCCGGTATCTGTGCCACCAGGCCATCACCGATGGCGAGCAGTACATAGGTGCGGGCCGCATCGGCAAAGGCCATGTGATACTGGAGCAGTCCAATCATCAGGCCGCCGAGTATATTGACCGCCATGATCACCAGGCCCGCCATGGCATCGCCGCGGACGAATTTGCTGGCACCATCCATGGAGCCGTAGAAGTCTGATTCTTGGGAAACCTCTGCACGCCGGCGTTTGGCGTCATCTTCTCCGATCAGGCCTGCATTGAGATCGGCATCGATGGCCATCTGCTTGCCCGGCATGGAGTCGAGCATGAAGCGGGCACCCACCTCAGCAATACGACCAGCGCCCTTGGTGATGACCATGAAATTGATGATCACCAGGATCAGGAAGACCACCAGCCCGACTGCGAAATTGCCGCCGACCAGAAACTGACCGAACGCCTCGATGACCTTGCCAGCGGCGTCTCCCCCTTCGTGGCCATGCATCAGCACGACCCGGGTCGATGCCACGTTGAGCGATAGCCGCAACAGGGTGGTGAACAGCAGTACCGCAGGAAAGGCAGCGAAATCCAGAGGCCTTTCGGAGAACATGCTGACCAGCAGTACCATGACAGACAAGGCAATGTTGAATGTGAACAGCACATCCAGAATGAAAGGTGGCAACGGCAGGATCATCATCGACATGATCATGATGATCAGCAGCGGACCAGCGAGAACCTTCATCGGTAGCTGCTTGAGCACGCCGAACAGGCCGCCTTGATTCAGAAGGGCTTTCATGACCGGTGTTCCTGGGATGGGGAGGCTGGGATGGCCAGGTGTTCTGGCACATCAATGGAGGCTGGATCGGGAGGTGGCTCTGCGCCTTCATGGATGGCGCGTTTAAGTCCAAAGGCCCAGGCCAGAACCTCGGCGACTGCGTTGTACAACTCGACTGGGATTTCTCGATCCAGGTCAACGTGGTGGTAGAGCGTTCGGGCCAGGGGAGGCGCGGATAACAGAGGAATGCCAGCCTCGCAGGCAAGCTCTCGAATTCTTGCCGCCACGTGGTCCATACCCTTGGCCACGACTTTCGGAGCTCCCATGCTGTCCTCGCGGTAACTCAGTGCCACCGCGTAGTGAGAGGGATTGGTAATGATCACGTCGGCATGGGGGACCTGACTCATCATCCGGCTACGGGCCATGGCCTGTTGCTGTTGACGGATGCGGCCCTTGATGTGGGGGTCTCCTTCGGATTCCTTGTGCTCCTGGCGAATGTCTTCCTTACTCATGCGCAGCTTCTTGTTGTGGCTCCATAGCTGATAGGGGACATCGATCAGGACCACCACGACCAAGGTCATCACCATCAACCCACAAGCCTTGGAGATCAGCCGTACAGCCTCAGACAAAGCGGCGGTCAGTGGCAGACTCATCAGGTCCATGGTCTGGCCACGATGATGGAAAAGGAGGACTGACCCGAGACCACCCACCAGCGCTGCCTTGGCAATCGCCTTGCCCAGTTCGGCCAGGGCATGTGTGGAGAACATGCGTGATAATCCCTTGACGGGGTTGAGCTTTGACAGTTGAGGCTTGAGGGACTTGGCCGATAGCAGCCAGCCGCCAAGCAGTGCTGGCGCTGCCAACGCGACCACGCTGAGCAACATAAAAAGAGGTATCAGATTGAACAGGCTGCGCTGACCGAGTGACAGGGCCTGGTCAAGCATCGGCATGGTTTCCATCGCCTCTCTGCGTTCGAACAGAAAGGCTTGTTCCATGACGGAACTCAGCAGGTCATACAGCTGGCTCCCCAAGGACCATAGGCCAATGACACCAGCCAGAAGCAATAGAAAGGTGGCAAGCTCTCTGGAGCGCGCTACCTGGCCTTCCTCCCGAGCTTTTTCCTTGCGTCGAGGGGTGGCATCTTCGGTTTTTTCCTGATCGCTGCTGTGGTCGGCCATGACGGTTTTCGGGCGAGATTTTCATTGCCCATTGTGCGTCGAGCCATGCTGGTCAAAGGCCGGAAAAAGACAGTAAAGGTCTGTCTTCTCCGGCCTTCAGGATCGGTAAGGTGAAGGCGTCAGAAGCCCAGCTCATCAAGCAGGTCGTCGACCTGGTCCTGATTGGCCATGACATCGGCGTGGCTGGTATCGATCTGTGGCCCGTTGAGCAGGCCTTGATCGCGTTCCTGGGCCTTCTGTCGTCGGTTTTCCCGGGCTTCGCCTGCAGGTACGTTATCGAGCAGGACCTGGACCAATTGCTGCTCGATTTCCCGGATGACATCCATCATGCGTTTAATGACCTGCCCCGTCAGGTCCTGGAAATCCTGCGCCATCAGGATCTCCAGCAGTTCCTGGCGGGTGGCTTGCGTATGTTCCGGTACTTCGGCGAGATAGGTCTGGGTATCGTGAATCAGCCTGGCGACTTCCGTGCTCCCTTGTACCAACGGAAGGGTCTCCTGACAGGTTGTCCAGCGTTGCTGAAGCGCATTGGCTCTCTCGCTCATCAGGTCCTGCAGGGGCTGGGCGCGGTCGATGGCATTGAGAGAACGCTCTGCAGCCTGCTCGGTCATGGTAGCGATGTAACTCAACCTGTCTCGTGCATCGGGTATCGCCTCGGCGGCACGTTCGACTTCCTTGTCCAGGCCCAGTTCACGCATGCTGTCGCGCAACATGCGCGCCAACTGGCCGATGCGCTGCACCATGTCATCGTTGGATGCAGTGGACACATGGCCGGGATCGATCGTCCGTGGTTCGCTCATCATTGTCTCCTGGTGGTGTCCTGGATCTCATATGCCAAGCTTCTCGAATATCTTGTTCAGCTTTTCCTCAAGTGTGGCGGCAGTGAAAGGTTTGACCACATAACCATTGGCACCTGCCTGGGCGGCAGCGATGATGTTTTCCTTCTTGGCCTCGGCGGTGACCATCAATACCGGCAAGGACTTCAGGCCATCATCAGCGCGAATGCGCTTGAGCATTTCCAGGCCATCAAGGTTGGGCATGTTCCAGTCGGATACCACGAAATCGAAAGCTTCGGCACGTAAGCGGGCCAGACCTTCTTCGCCATCTTCGGCTTCCTCGACATTGGTGTAGCCCAGTTCTTTGAGCAGGCTGCGCACGATACGACGCATGGTAGGAAAGTCATCCACCACCAGAATGCGCATGTTCTTGTCGGCCATTGGGTGTCCTCTATTGATCCGGATTGATGTGTCTAGTGTTAAAACGTTTCCCAGTTATCGGTGTCTTCCGAGGAAGGTGTCTTGCTGGGGTTCAGGGATTGCCCTGATGAATCGTCAGTCTTGGCATGTGGCAGGAGCGCGGTCGTGTGATTGGCCAGAGGACCTGCCCCAGGGGAAGATTGTGATAGGCGGAAGACGGCCATGGCGCCTTCCAGAGAGTTGGCTTGTCGTGACAGGCTTTCGGCCTCTCGGGAGACCTTCTGGACCAGAGAGGCATTGAGCTGTGTCGCTTGATCCATCTGCATCACGGCCTGACCGATCTGAATGATGCCATCGCTCTGCTCGCGTGAAGCCACGGCAATTTCGTCGACGATATCGCTGACTCGACGCACTGAAGCCACGACGTCTCGCATGGTGTCGCCCGCCTGGCGGGCCAGGGAGGCGCCATCTTCCACTTGGCTGGCGGATGTCTCGATCAATGCCTTGATTTGACGTGCGGCTTCCGCAGAGCGACTGGCCAGGCTACGAACTTCTCCCGCCACCACAGCAAAGCCACGGCCCTGCTCGCCGGCGCGAGCGGCTTCGACCGAGGCATTCAAGGCCAGGATGTTGGTCTGGAAAGCAATCGAGTCGATCATGCCGGTAATTTCGGCAATTTCCCGGGAGCTCGAACTGATGCGCCCCATGGTGTCGACGACCTGGCTGACCACTTCTCCACCTTTCTCTGCCGTGTGAGACGCCTCCATTGCCAGGTGCCGGGCCTGACCGGCATTGTCAGCGTTCTGTGCGACCGTGGTAGTGATCTCTTCCATGCTGGAGGCAGTCTCTTCCAGAGAGGCAGCCTGTTGTTCGGTGCGTGACGCCAGGTCAGTATTGCCGGTGGCGATTTCTTGACTGACGCTGACGAGCTGAACACTGCTCTGACGCACACCACTGACGGTGTTGGTCAGGCTGCTCTGCATGTCGCGCATGGCGTTGAACAGACGGCTGAGTTCGTTACGGCCTTCCACCTTGATGTCTGAACTCAGGTCGCATCGCGCGATGTTTTCCAGGGTGAGTACAGACTGTTTCAGTGGCACCACGATCAGACGCCGTATGCACAGATAGACGATGCCATAACCCAGTATGATGGTGGCCAGGGCGATGTATCTCAGCATGGAGAAGTCGGCACTGACGTTCTCGAATGACGTCATGAGCGCATCGCTGCGACGATCACCATACTCCGCGAAATGTCGCACTGTATGGTTGAGCTCGAGGATATCCGGGGCCAGAGCATCGCGCAGTTTGTCGTAGTCCTCGACATCGCCCTTCTTCAATGCTTCCACCAGCAGTGGTGTCGATTGGGCGACAGCATGATAAGCCTCGGTAAAGGCATCCCCGAGTGCGATGCCGTCTCCTAGCCGCTTGGAGGCGGCGAAGATCTGAAAATGCTGGTCGGACTGTTCGATGCGTAATGCTGCCTTGTCCAGGAACTTGGGTTCGCCGGTATCACGATAGACTTCCATGTCGAACAACGCGCTCGAGAATGCGGCACTGGCCCGATTGAGCTGATTGAGTTGCTGTATATTGACGGCGTCGATAGAAGCCATGGTCTGCTTGGCTTCGCTGTTGGTCTTGGTGCCGATGGCCACGATCGTGCCGGTAAGAAGTATCAGGAACAGCAGCAGCACGACGATCAGTGCATGAACACTTACATTACGAAGTTGCTTGAACATTTGAGCGATCCTTGTCAGTCACACCTGGAGCGCCAGGTGTGGTTTGAGAGTGCTGTGTTCGAAAGTGCTAAGTTTGAGAGCGCTATACCCGGAGCTGCACCTGGAAGCGCTACACCTGGAAGCGCTACACCCGCTGGGCCCGTCCCGACGCCGCGACCAGCGCAATCAAGCGTGATGCAATGTCATCCAGTGCGGTCACTTCCGTGGCTGCGTTCAAGGCAATGGCTTCGCGGGGCATGCCGAATACCACGCAACTCTGTTCGTCCTGTGCCAATGTCGGTGCACCGGCCTGACGCATTTCGAGTAGTCCGGCTGCGCCGTCCTTGCCCATTCCGGTGAGCAGTGCGGCTACGGCGTTGCGTCCGGCGCAACGTGCAGCTGAACGAAACAACACATCGACCGAGGGCCGATGACGGTTGACCGGGGGACCATCGTGCAGGCGAGTGATGTAGTTGGCCCCGCTTCTGGCCAGCTCGAGGTGATGATCACCCGGTGCGATATAGGCATGGCCGGGCAGCACCCGCTCGCCGTTCTCGGCTTCCTTGACGGTGATTCGACACAAGCGGTTGAGTCGCTCGGCAAAGGAGCGAGTGAAGCCGCCGGGCATATGCTGGGTGATCAGAATGGCCGGGCTGTTGGCGGGTAGTGGCTCCAGCACTTGACGAATGGCCTCGGTACCACCGGTGGAAGCGCCGATGATGATCAGCTTTTCGCTGGATACCATGGGGGCGGCAAGAGCCGTGACCGGAGTATTGGACGGGGGACGCTGGCGGGGCCGTGAACGTGCGGCAGCGCGAATCCGACCGGTGATCTCTTCGGCATAATCGAGCATGCCGTTGCGGATCCCCATCGACGGCTTGGCGATGAAATCCACTGCCCCCAGCTCCAAGGCACGCAAGGTAACCTCGGAACCGGCCTGGGTCAGTGATGACACCATCAACACTGGCATCGGACGTAGTCGCATCAGGCGCTCGAGAAAGTCGAGTCCATCCATCCGCGGCATTTCGACATCCAACGTCAGTACATCCGGGTTGTGCTGCTTGATCAGGTCGCGGGCGATGAGAGGATCTGGCGCTACCGCCACGACCTCCATGTCGGGCTCGGCATCGATGATCTCCTGAAGCAGGTTACGGATCAGCGCCGAGTCATCGACACACAGCACCTTTATTTTCGGCGTGCTCAAACGACTCTCCTGGAAAACCGGTAGCAAGTGCAGGTTGTGTACGCAAACTGCGGCCGTACACAACCTGATGGCAGTGTTATCGACGTGGTTACGGTAGGCTTTAGGAGCCTTTGAGCCTTTCAGATGTTTTTTTGACTTCTGTCGTCAATCCATGGACTTTTCCCTTGTTTCCTGTCGGAAGCCCATAGACGGTCTGACCACAGCGCACCAAGGCGGTGCTCTGTGCTGCAATATGCTCTGAATGGCCGAGGAACAGCAGCCCATCGGGCTTGAGCAGGGGAATAAAGCGCCCGAGGATGCGCTGCTGGGTAGCTTCGTCGAAATAGATCAGTACGTTACGACAGAAAATGGCATCGAAAGGACCTGTCAGATCCCACTGGGAAGACAGCAGGTTGAGCGAGGAAAAACTCAAGTGATTGGCCAGGCCTGGATTGACCCTGACCATGCCTTGGCGACTGCCCTTGCCGCGCAGAAAGTAACGATGGACCAGATCATCATCCAGTTGTGCAAGGCGCTCCGATGGGTAGATACCGGCGCGAGCCTTGGTCAGCGCCTCGGTATCGATATCCGTTGCGATGACTTCGAAGCGTTGCTGCGTCAGGCTGTTCGACCCCAGGGCATCGTTGAGGGTCATGGCAATGGAGTAGGGCTCTTCTCCAGTGGATGAGGCCGCACACCAGACGCGCACCTTCCCAGAGCATTGCCGGGCATGCTTCGCCAGTAATGGAAAGTGGTGTGATTCGCGAAAGAAGGCTGTCAGGTTAGTGGTCAGAGCATTGATGAAAATCTCCCATTCACTGTTGTCTGGATGCCCGTCAAGGAGCCTCAGATAATCTCCGAAATGTCGGAGACCAAGATCTCGCAGGCGCTTGGCAAGACGTCCATAGACCATTTCCTGCTTGTGTTCGGCAAGTACGATGCCTGCGCGCTGATAAATCATCGCGCGTATGCGATTGAAATCATCTTCTGTCAGAATCAGATCCCTTCCCAGCGATGCCTTGGCATCGCTGGGAAGACTGTTCTGGGGCAAGTGCGGGAGGGTGGCGTGCATATTCAAAATGCCTCCCATTCCTCAGGCTCGCGTTGTACGGAAGTCGCGGATGAAGAAGGAATCGGTGAAGGTGATGGAGAATGCTGTGGTGATGTCATCGGAGCATGAGACGAGGTGGCCGTACCCGCCAGACGGAAGTGCCCCATGGCGGTTGTCAGGCGGCGGGCTTCGGCTTCAAGTTGAGTGGAAGCGGTCGCGGATTGTTGTACCAGCTGAGCATTTTGCTGGGTGACCTGCTCCATCTGGGTCACGGCTTCGTTGATCTGCTGAATGCCATGACTTTGCTCGACGGAAGCTGATGCGATCTCATCCATGATGTCGCTGACATTCGCCACGGCGCCAACCAGTTCCTTCATTACCGACCCGGCATCATCGACACGTAATGTGCCTGCCTCGACTTGCTTCAGTGAGGCATCAATGAGTTCACGTATCTCGCTGGCGGCATCGGAGGAACGGCTGGCCAGCTTGCGGACTTCCTCTGCCACTACAGCGAAACCACGTCCATGCTCGCCGGCACGGGCAGCTTCCACGGAAGCATTGAGGGCGAGAATATTGGTCTGGAAAGCGATGGCATCAATGGTACTGATGATGTCGGCAACATGATGGGATCCGGTTCGGATATCCTGCATCGTCTTGACGACATCGCTGACAACTTCTCCGCCACGGCTGGCTGCACTGCTGGCCTCGCGTGCCAGTTGGCTGGCCTGGCGGGCGTTATCGGCGTTCTGACTGACGGTCGATGACAGCTCTTCCATACTCGAAGCGGTTTCCTCGAGCGAGGCCGCCTGCTGTTCTGTACGTGCCGATAGATCACCGTTGCCAGCGGCAATATGCTGGGATCCCTGATAGATCAAGTCACCGCTATTGCGCACCCCGCCGACCATGCTGACCAGGCCACTCTGCATCTTGCTCAGCGAAGCGTAGAGGCGGCCAATGCAGATGGGAATGAGCGCATTCTTTTCGTGCTCGGGAATCTCGCGAGACAGATCGCCTTGCTCAACAGCTCCGAAGTAGGTGATCAGGCCAGTGAGTGGCCGGGCGACGTTGACTGTCGTGTCCCATAGCATGCCAATGATGGTGATGATGGCGATGCTCAGCACGGCGACGATGCACCACTGCATCAATTCCGTTTGGGCAAGAAAGTCCTGGTATAGCTGGGTGCCCTGTTCTGTGGCAGTGTGAAAGAAGTTCAGGCAGGCCTGCTCAAAGTCGTCGGCCTTCTTTTGAACGTCAGCAGCATTGAGGGTGAAGGTTCCGACACTGTCATTGGCCAGTCTTTGGCGCTGTGGCAACAAGCCATCATTGAGCAGGGTATCGTAGGTCTGGCGAATATTGCTGAGCAATTCGGTCTGGTCTGGCTGTGTCGGCAGCTTAAAGAAATCGTCGATGAGCTGGTTGAACTCGTCGATCTTCTTGTCCAGGTTGCTGATGTCCTGCTTAAGCTCCTCAGGTTTGTTGCTCCAGTCGTCGGCCAGCAGTCTTGCTCGAATATTACGCATACCAACCTGGATGACCAATTGCGTCGATATTGCGCGGTTCAGCATGGTGCGCTGATCGACATTGACTTCGTTCAACTCGCGAATGGATGATTCACTGATGGCGGCGGTATAAAGCCCAAGGCCACTGAGAATGGCGACCAATGTGGCAAATAGGCAAAGTACCAATGACCAACGCAGTTTTATGCTCATGCTACGGAAAATATTCACGGATCTGCCCTTTTCAAGTACCCGTTGGGAAGTTCATGGGTTGAGAGTGAACATGTATTGAAAGTGAAAGAATGTGGTGCAATGGCATTGTTGTTTCCTTAATGGCCATCGCTGACTTGCTCCACCAGTGCCATTTCCTCACTGGTCAACAGGCGCTCGATGTCGACCAGCACCAGCATGCGGTCGCCTACGCTGCCAAGCCCGCTCAGATAGTCTGCCGACAGGGTGGCGCCAAACTCGGGAGCCGGCTTAATCTGCTCGGGAAGTAACGCCATCACGTCGGAGACGCTATCCACCACGATACCGATCACGCGCTGGCCGACATTGACGACGATGACCACTGTCTGGCTGTTGTATTCGGCATTCTCGAGTGCAAAGCGCAGGCGCAAATCGACAATGGGAACGATCACTCCGCGCAGATTGGTCACTCCTTTGATGAAAGCTGGAGCGTTGGCGATGCGAGTGACATTCTCGTAGCCACGAATCTCCTGCACCTTGAGGATGTCGATGGCGTACTCTTCGTCGCCAAGGGAGAAGATCAGGAACTGACTCTGGTTGAGGTCTGTGGCGGCTGGGCCACTGCTCTGGCTTAAGTCGGTCATGGCGTCATGTCCTCCGCTGTGGTGGTGAGAATTTCAGAGGTGGATTCAGTAGTGGGATGGCCCGATGAAGAGAGTTGCTGTGCGCCGTCTGTCAGGACTGAGCATGCATCGCGTCTCTTGCGTTGGTGCAGGCGATGCAGATCGGCAATGTCGAGAATCAGTGCCACACTGCCATCACCGAGAATGGTGGCGGCAGAGATGCCCGGTACGCGGCGGTAGTTGGTCTCGAGGTTCTTGACCACGACTTGTTGCTGACCGACCAGATCATCGACCAGCAGCGCATAGCGGCGTCCTTCTCCCTGTACGATGACGGCAATGCTTTCGGTGGGCTGATGGCAGGCATTGGCCACATCCAGGGTTTCATGCAGGGCGACGACGGGCAGGTATTCTTCGCGTACCCTGAGCACCAGGTCGTCACCGGCCATGGTGTAGAGATCTTGATGCGTCGGCTGCAGAGACTCGATGACTGTCGATAGCGGAAGAATGAACATTTCTGCCCCGACCTTGACCGACATGCCATCGAGGATGGCGAGCGTCAGCGGCAACACGATTCGAGTGGTCGTACCCTGTCCGGGGCGCGAGAGAATCTCGACATGGCCTCCCATGGCCTGGATGTTGCGCTTGACCACATCCATGCCCACTCCGCGCCCTGAGACGTCGCTGATTTCTGCTGCGGTGGAGAACCCCGGGGCAAAGATCAACTGCCAGACTTCCTCGTCACTCATGGCGTCCGAGACGTTCAGCCCATTTTCATTGGCTTTGGCGAGAATACGTTCTCGATTCAGCCCGGCGCCGTCATCTATTACCTCGATAAGAATGTTGCCACCCTGGTGCTGGGCCGACAGCGTCAGGCGTCCCGTAGTGGGTTTGCCAGCGGCTACCCGTGTATCGGGGAGCTCGATACCGTGATCGAGACTGTTGCGTACCAGGTGGGTAAGGGGGTCAATGATGCGTTCGGTCAGGCTCTTGTCGAGCTCGGTGGACTCTCCTTCGGTGACCAGTTCGATCTGTTTGCCGAGCTTGCCGGCCAAGTCGCGAACCAAGCGAGGGAAGCGGCTGAAGACATAGTCCATGGGCACCATGCGAATGGACATCACGGCTTCCTGCAAGTCTCGTGCATTGCGCTGGAGTAGGCTCATTCCACTGAGTAGCGCGGCATGCTCGCTGCCCTGCAATTCGCTGACGGTCTGGTCAAGCATCGACTGTGTGATGATGAGCTCACCGACCAGATTGATGATCTGATCGACCTTGTCGACCGCAACTCGAATGGAGCCATTTTCCTGGGTGGACTTTGCTTTTGCAGGCCGGACGGGAGGAGGGCTGGCCTTCTTTGCTGAAAGCGTGTCAGTAGCGGGCGCCTTGCCTGCGATTGAAGCCTTGTCAACGGATGGTGGGGTAGTGCTGGCCACGGGCGCGATACTGACCTGCTCCGGTTCGACAATGAAGCACATCACTGCCTCGATGGCATCGGCACCCTCTGTCGTGGCCAATATCACTCGGCATTGGCCTGCATCACTGTGTTGCTCAACAATGTCTCCCAACTGCCCCAGCTCTTCTATCAGCAGACTCCTATCCTGTTCGCTGACGTTCTTCAGCGTGACCATCAGGGATTGCATGGCCTGTGAGGCTTGTGAGGAAGGTTGGGTGGCGGCACTACCTTCGGGTACCGAAGTGCCGGAGGTTTTCTGGCCGTCGCCAATTTCCTGGTCTGCGATGCTGTTCAGGACATGACAGGCTTGCTCGAAGGCCGCTTGATCAGGGGTGGTGCCATTGCGATAAGCGGCCAACTGGTCACTAAGTTCGTCCTTGGTGGCAAGAAAGGCATCAATGATTTCCCCCCGCAGGTTCAGTTCGCCACGTCGGGCGTGATCGAGCAGATTCTCGAAAATGTGGGTGGTGCGCTGAAGTGCTTCAAAGCCGAAAGTGCCGGCACCCCCCTTGATTGAATGAGCAGCGCGGAAGATGGCATTGAGCTGCTCGATGTCCGGCACGGCAGGGTCAAGGGCCAGAAGGTGCCCTTCCATGTCTGCCAGCAGTTCTTCGGCTTCCTCGAAAAAGGTATCGCTGAAATCTTGGATATCCATATCGGTGTGGGCTCAAGGAGTGTTCGTGGGACGGGAAGGCGGCGTAACCGGGCCAGCAAGCATGTGGTCCTTGGCCTGGTTCTGCTGTGATGCAGGCAGATCCAGAGTGCCTGGGTGGCGGATCGATTCCGCTATACTCGGGAACAGTACGACCAGTTCGATACGCCGATTGATGGGGTTGTCTGCTGTGGTGCCTGGCATCGCGACCTGATCGGCCAGTCCTGCCACTCGCAACAGTTTGTCGGTATCAAGGCCATGGGCCACCAGTTCCCGTCGTGATGCATTGGCTCGTGCAGCCGAGAGTTCCCAGTTGCTGTAGCCCATGCGCCCATTCAAGTAGGCCAGGCTGTCGGTGTGACCACTGATGCTGATGGCATTGGGTTGGTCATTGAGCAGAGGCGCCATGGCCTGCAGCAGTTCGCGCAGATAGGGGGCAACATCATCGCTACCAAGCTCGAACATGGGACGCTTGGCATTGTCGAGCAATTGAATGCGCAACCCTTCCTGGGTGATATCGAAGCGCAGCTGATTGCGTAGATCCTTCAAGTCAGGATGCTTCAGCAGCGCCTGTTCAATTCGCCGCTGCAGTTCACGAAAGGCCCGTCTCTGTTGCTCGCTTGGCCGATGCTGCATGCGAGGATTGAGGCGAGATTTCTCTCCCTCGATGGACGTCGGGTCGGGGCCTCCTCCGGGAATGACCTGGGAGCTGATCGCCTGGCTGTCACCATTGGAAAGTGCAGTGATCAAGGGTGTACTGAAGTAGTCAGCAATGGCCTCACGGGTCTCGGGGCTGGATGATGAAAGGATCCACATCACCAGAAACAGCGCCATCAGAGCGGTCATGAAATCGGCCAGGGCAATCTTCCAGCTACCGCCATGATGCGCGTGCACGACCTTCTTGCGACGGATGATGACGGGGCGAGACTTGTCTGGTGCACTCATGAGCCCCCCCCTTGGGACTTGGCGTCACGAACATGGCTTTCCAGCTCGCTGAAACTGGGGCGCTCGCTGCTATGCAGAGCCTTGCGACCAAACTCCACTGCCAATTGAGGTGGATAGCCGTGCAGGCTGGTCAGCAGGGTGACACGCAGGCATTGCAAGACTTTCAAGGCTTCATTGGTCTGACGTTCGATACGTGAAGCCAGTGGACTGATGAAGCCGTAACCCAGCAGAATGCCAAGGAAAGTACCAACCAGAGCATGAGCAATCATTTCTCCCATTTCGCTTGGATCGGCTGTTGCTGAGCTGAGTGCCTTCACTACGCCCATGACAGCGGCGACGATGCCAAAGGCAGGCATAGCGTCTGCCACTTTATTGATGGCATCGGCGGGCATGTGGGCTTCCTGCTCGAACATCTCGATTTCGTGCAGCATCAGTTCATCGACCTCCATTGGGTCCATGTTTCCTGTCACCATCAGGCGCAGATAGTCAGTGAGGAAATTCATGATCATGGGATCGGCAAGCACCTTGGGATAATCACTGAACAAGGTGCTGGAAGAAGGGTCGTCGATGTCACGTTCAATGCTGAGCATGCCGTCCTTGCGGGCTTTTGACAGCAAGCGGTATTGAAGAGCCATCAGCTCCATGTACATGTCTTTGTTGTAGCGATTGGAGCGACGCAAACGGGAGAAGATGCGGAAGGTGGACTTGAGCGCCTTGCCATGATTGGAAGCAACGAAAGCACCTAGGCCAGCGCCACCGATCATCAGAAGTTCCAGCGGCTGGAAGAGGGGGCCCAGGCTGCCACCCGAAAGTACATAACCGCCGAATACCGACGCTAGAACGATCACAAATCCAATGGGTATCAGCACGTCCGGGATCCTTTACAGGCCATGAAGAAGATGTGCTGAAGTTATCGACCGTAAACGCAGAAACTTGAGGAAATGGTCATAGAGAAAAGTGGACAAGAAAATGAAGCGGGCCCTCAGGCCCGCTTGGCTTCGGCTTCTCTACGTTGTCGGGTCTTTCCTGCCCGTGATGGTGGCTGACAGATGCCACATACATAGTCATGATCCGGCGTGTGAGCATGGGCAACAAAGCGACCCTGACAGCGAGTACAGCTGGAGAGTTGCAGCAAGTCGTTCTCGAAGAAGCGAATCAGGGTCCATGCCCGCGTAAGTCCCAGTACGGGCTCTGCTTCTTCATCCCCCGTGGCGACTTGTTCAGCATAGAGCCGGTAACCTTTGACAAAGGCTTCCATTCGCACGCAACCCTGTATTCTCAGGCGCTGATAGTAGGCATAGAACAGCGATGAATGAATATTGGGTAGCCAGGTGATGAACCAGTCGGTGGAGAATGGTAGCATGCCCTTGGGAGGGGATTTGCCCCGCACCTCCTTGAACAGGCGGATCAATCGGGCGCGGCTCAGGCCTGTCTCGGTTTCCAGTACCTGGAGTCGGGCACCCAGCACGATCAGGTCGATGGCCAATTGAACCTGGCGCATCTCATCGACAAGACTCTTGGTGGATACCATGCTCGGAGTTCCTAAGATATTGGAGTGGCGCCAGGGTTTGCCATCAGTAGTGATGAGTGAATATGACTGAGCCCTTGCTCCCGAGGATTGTCGGTGATCTGGCGGAGCTGTTCTGCAGAACCGACTCCCAGATGACATAACAGCTGCGTGGTACGGGATAGCCGAGTGAGCTGACGAGCATTCAGGTTGGCCAACAGGCTGGCTTGCTGTGGATCGATATTCAAGCGAAGCATGGCGGTGTCTCGATCTTCTGCCAAAAGCCGCTGAGCGAGAAGAAGATAAGCGAGGTTCAGTTCCTGAATCTCGTTGATTAGTGTGGTAGAACTCATCTTTGCTTGCCTCAATACCTGAATTGACTTGAGTAATGAACGCCGGTCTATAACCGAGTCTTGGACAAGGCAAAGGCAAGGTGTATACAGATGAGATTTTTAATACATTTCATGCCGTATGCTTGTCGTAGAGCTAGTGTCTATTAATGAATAATACGCACAAGTCGCGACATAAAATATTATGATCAAAGTCACCATTGTCCAATCGTTATGGTAAATATCCATGACGAAAATCATTAAATGTATAATACGAATAAAGAGGTATTTTTCTGAAATTTAATTACTTATTTAGTTGTTCTTTTCATGTGGTTTTATCTAGTGTCTGTGTGTTTTTATTTGTAAATATTACGTGTTTTTTGTTTGTTTATTGTTGTCTTGAAAGCCTGAGGCAGCGCTGTCCAGCTCCATAACCCATATCAGTATTTCAGCGATGACATGATAAAGATGAGGAGGAATCTGTTCATCCAGATCCAGCTGCATTAAAAGCCCCATCAGTTCCGGTTCATCATGAACGTAAATATCATGAAGCCTGGCTTCGGCAATGATGCGATCAGCCAGTTCTCCATAACCCTTGGCAAGTACTCTCGGCGCATCGTCTTTGTCGGGGGCATAACCCAGTGCCAGGGCTTGACGAGGCGGTGGTGAAAGATGTTGCTGGGGTGAAGACCGAGATTCGTTGGGAGGACTGTCAGGGTATGTCATGGCAGGGTTCCCCGTCTTCCGCTGGCGATGAAAGTGCCACCTGAACATGTTCAAGACCATGTGCACGCAAGCGTGCCTCGAGTGCAGCCTTGTGCTGCTCCAAATATGGCCTGCGTGCTTCGTCAAAGTTGGTCAATGTGATATCCAGACGAGATTTCGTCATGTACAGGTGGGCGCTGATGCAACCTAGCGTATTCAGGTCGAGGTGTAATTGGGTATCCCAGTCATTCTCCTGTTCGGCATCGTCTTCCGAGGTAGCAGGGTGAGTGTCATGATCCAGGCACGGCCATGTTGCTGGCTGCATCAACAGGGTCATGAACATGCCTGGCCAGGCTTCCCCTTCCCAGCGCAGTTGAGGCGTCACCAGCATTTCCAGCTGATGGCGCATGAGGGCTTCCAGGGCATTTGTGGTTGGCGAGGGAAGTTGGTTGTGCGGTTCCCGGGCGAGTTGCGTGATATCCATGTCGCCCTTGAACCAGCGCGCCAGGTGCGCTTCATAGAACAGACCACTGTCACGCACGCTGCCGTTCAGTCGTCCAGATAGTTCATGCACGATATTGGCATGTTCGTCACTGAAGAGAGAATTGGTGCCAGATGCCTGGGCCGTGGAAAGGCGCATGGGCATGGTATCCAACAGCGGCCGAGGTGGCACAAGCCGCGAAGGCACTGCAGGAAACCGTTGCAGCAATTCGGCAATGCGCCACGCGGACTTGCTTAGGTGGGATACCGTCGATGCATTGGCGGGTTCCCCAGACCGAGACAATGATGCGGCAGCGGCCGGTCGGGACAGGTTACCTGTCGTTTGTTTTGTTGCGAGGGCTTCAGTGTTGGTGCTGGAGGGTTCGCCTTGCAAGCGTGAGTCGCTGTGTGCCGGACGTGTGAAGCGACTGGGGTCGACAGGTGTCACCGGCGCATGCGGGTCCCGTGACACCGGCACATCCACCCGTTTGCCGAGCACCTGATGTAGCAGCGTATCGATGAGAGGGGTCAGACCGCTCACGATGTTTTCTGCCGGAATCGGTTGCCAGCATTGATGATTCTGCCGCCAGCATAAGTGCGATTGAGGTCCTGCTTGCAGCGTGAAACCTGGATCAGGTGTCCCAGCGCATCACGGTGCTCAATGAGTTGTTGGCGCAGCGCCTGGTCATTGGCAAGGATGGCCTCGATCAATTCCCGCAGGCGCTTCTGAGAGGTTTGATCGAGTTGGCCCGGGTTCACAGCAGGGAGACTTGCTGTCTTCTCCATATAGTCTGTTTCCAGGGCAATCAGCTCTTCCCATGAGGCATTGCGGGAAAGTTCCAGCATGCGACAGGTCATTTCAAGCAGCATTTCGTAGCGGTTGACGAGTGGCATGAAGTTTCCTGCGGGGCAATGTTTGGCTTCAGGAGGCATGGGGATCTCTGTCAGGTGAAATCTCACGCCAGGCTGAGGCGATGGTTTCGAGCAAGTGTTCGGCATCATCGAGAGCGGCAGTATCGTTGTGAAGATTGGCCTCGATCAGGCGACGTGCAATGTATTCGTAAAGCGTATCGAGCTGGTGGGCGATATCTGCTCCGCGTTCATGATCGAGCGCTGCTCGTAGTCCGCTGTTGACGATATCCAGCGCCTTGGCAATGGCTTCTCCCTTGGCCGTCGTATGGCCTTCCTTGAGGTGCAGGCGAGCCGTTCGTATCGACATCAGAACGCCGTCGAACAACATGACGATCAGTTGATGAGGGCTGGCTGACATTGTGCTGGTTTCGATGCCGATACGGGCATAGGTATATGCTCCCCGTCCGTGCCCGGGGGAGCTGGTCATCATGGCCATCTGGAGGTTCCTGTCAGTTGGGTCATGGTAGATAGGCGGTTTGGTTTATTGACCTGTCTGGGCATTGAGAGCATCAAACTGCTGCGTCAGATAATTGCTGGTCTGGTTCATGCTGGCGATCATGCTGTCGAGCTGGCTGAACTGCTTGCGGTAGCGTTCTATGGTGTCGTTGATGGTCTGCTCGGTGCGCATATATTGCGCATTGACTGTCTTGAGGCGTGTTTCGAGGCCAGTGGTGGCGTTTTCCAGCAGACCATCGTCATCCAGGATGTTGTCGAGAGTGGTGGCGAGTTGATCGGCATATCCGGACTTGGCGGTTTCTTCGGTGCTGCCTCCACTGAAGAAGGTCACCAGGTCTTCGCGCTGATGAGTAATGGCATCATCCAGGCGTTTGTCATCGAGTTCGAGAGTACCGTCAAGCTGCAAGGTAATGCCCATATCGCTGAGAGACCCCATACCTTCGGTATCAGGAGTGAAGGCAAGTGCGCCACGTAGGCGTTCATCGATGCTGCGCAATGTTGCATCGCCCAATAGCTCGCCAGCTGCACCGCTATCCGAGTTGAAGCTGGTCAGCTCGCCGATAGTGCCTTGCAGATCGTTGTAGCTATCAACGAAGGACGTGATGGCATCACGCAAGGCAAAGTTGTCGTTTTCTACGGTGACGGTACTGTCACCGGTGTCACTGAGTGTCAGAGTGACACCTTCGATGGCGCCTTGGACCTTGTTCGAGGTGCTGCTGATGGCAATGCCATTGACCGTCATTTCTGCGTTCTGAGCGCTGACGGTCTCTTCCATGTTGCCCAGGTCAAACGTGCTTTCCAGGGTGGTATCGCTACCCGATGCGGTATATGACAGATCCGATATGGTGGCCTCGGTACCTGTTTCCTTGCTTGTCAGCACCAGGCGGTAGGGGGCATCGGGGTCGCCATTATTGACGATAGTGGCGCGTACACCAGCGTCGGACGCATTGATGGCATCACGAATGCCTTCCAGTGAGCTATCTTCCTGGCTGATGTCGATATCGAGGCTTTCACCTCCCACCGTCAGCGACAGCGTTCCACCGCCCAGTTCGGCATCGCGTTTGTCGAAACCTGCCGAAGCGAGGCTTTGGGCTCGAGCCAGTTGGCTCACACTGATGTTATAGCGTCCAGCTTGAGCACTGATACTGTCACTGGCGGTGATGCCTTCTCCTTCGACATTGCTCGACAGGCTGCTGAAAAGATCCGGATCCTTGAGCTTGTTCACCGCATCCTGAAAGGTGGTCAGGGCGCTGTCGAGTTTGCCATAGGCCGAAATCTTTGCTTCGTAGCTTGCCTGTCTGGCCTTGATGGGATCCAGCTGCTTTCGTTCGGCGGCCTCGAGCTGGTCGAGCAACCCATTGAGATCCAGGCCAGAGCCGATACCAAGACTAGAGATAGAGGGCATACCGTAATTCCTTTTCAGGTGGGCATAGTCTGCCAGCGTCAGGAAGAGCCAGTGGCTCGAACAACGGCCGTTGACAGGGATATATCTGTCTTATCGGCGCCATGCTTCTGGGCTTGAGGGAAGCAGGACATGATGCGGAGAAAGCGAAGAACAAAAGGGAAAGAAGGGCAGAAAGAAAGCAAGGCGGAGAGATGCCTTCGTTGGTGAACAAGGAAAATTTTTTGCATGGAGACTAAAGGTTCTGATTCAGGCTCCGATAACAGGGGTAACGGCCAATGGCGCCGTTGTGGGAGGCCCAAGGCCTGCCAATGGAGCCTTAACTTTTATCCCTGGAAAGGAAGACACCATGTCCGTCATCAATACCAACATCACTTCCATGATTGGTCAGCAGAACCTGAGCCGTTCGCAGAACTCGCTGACGACTGCCATGGAGCGCTTGTCCTCCGGCCTGCGTATCAACAGCGCCAAGGACGACGCTGCCGGACAGGCTATCGCCAACCGCATGAGTTCCCAGATCACGGGTCTGAACCAGGCTCAGCGCAATGCCAATGACGGCATCTCCGTGGCACAGACGGCTGAAGGCGCTCTGAATCAGGTCAACGATAACCTGCAGCGTATTCGCGAGCTGACGGTACAGGCCCAGAACGGCACCAACTCTGCCAAGGACCTGAACTCCATTCAGAAGGAAATCGGTCAGCGCCTCAACGAAATCGACCGTATCTCCGAGGAAACCAGCTTCAACGGCGTCAAGGTGCTGGCCAAGGACCAGGATCTGTCCATTCAGGTCGGCTCCAACGATGGCGAGCAGATCACTCTCAACCTGAAGGAAATCAATGCCGAGACCCTGGGCCTGGATACCTTCAACGTCAACTCTTATCAGGGCGCCCTGAGCGCTGCGGCAGATGGTGATGTCAAGGATTCCACCGGTGTGGATATTGCTGCTGCCAACATCACCGTTACTGATAGTGAAGGTGCCATCTCCGATGCCACCCTGCAGAAGGACGAGGCTGGCAATTTCTTTGTGCAGGGCACTAACGCTGATGGTGCCACGGTGGCCTTTGCCGTGGACGAGAATGACTTCGCCATTACTGACAGCGCCGACGGCACAGCATCAGGCAGCATGACCGTCAACTTCAGCTCCAAGGATACTGAGCTGACAGAGGCCAAGACAGCCGATCCGCTGAAGACTCTGGATACTGCCCTGAACTCCGTCGACACCCTGCGTTCAGATCTGGGTGCCATCCAGAACCGCTTCGAGTCCGCCATCACCAACCTGAGCACCACGGAAACCAATCTGTCTGCTGCACGTTCACGTATCGAAGATGCTGACTATGCCGTAGAAGTGGCCAACATGACCCGTGCGCAGATCCTGCAGCAGGCGGGCACTTCTGTGCTTGCCCAGGCTAACCAGGTGCCTCAGGGCGTTCTCTCCCTGCTGCGCTGATGCTTCCTTGATCCTTGATATTACCCCTTTTGGTACTGTTTTCCTTGGTACTACCTATCGGGCTGGCGTATGCCGGCCCGATTTTTTTCCGATACGTCCTGTATCAGGGAATGGTTACCGTGATGGTCACTGTCGCGTTATAAGGCCCCGGAGTCACCTGGCTTTCCTGTCCGGGAACCAGGGTGGGGTAGAACTGTAATCTTGTCTGGGTACCGCCATTCTGGAGTGGGCGAATCACGCCATTTTCCATCCCTAGACCCAGCAGGTTGCCGGAGGTGTCCGTCATGGCCACGCCGATACCAGGTTTGCTGGTGGCGATATAGGGGCCGTTGGCATCGGGAGCGCCTGTTGCTGTAGCAAAGAACTCAAGTCCCGAGGTGTCGCCATCTGTTCCGCCGGTGCAATCCACTGAGAGGTCGAGCTGTCGCGGTATATAACCGATGCCAGGAGGTGCACCAACGTTGAGTTGATTGATCGGTGTACTTCCCAAATCCACGGTAAAGCTATCTCCGGCACGGAAGGAACAGCTTAGTGTCGTCCTGACCGTAACATCGGCGCCTATCCTGATAAAAGGATGATCAAGGTCCGGGTTACCGGTGGCGTTGGCGAACTGCCAGTAAACGTTGGCCAGTTCCCCTGAAAAATGAGACTCCCCAAGAAAACTCCGATCGACACGAAGCTCAAGCTGCCCTTGGGTACCCGAGGCCACATTAGTGACAGTGTTGTTGGTGGTGGAGCAATTGGTAGGCCCAGTATTCTGCACCTGGAAGAAGGGAGTGGTTAGATTGCCGTGGCCAAAGACAAAAACAGATAATCGCGCTGAAAGATGATCGTTTAACTTGATCCAACCATCAGAGTCAGGCATGGCCAGTTCGACAGTAAAGAGCGAAAGCTCTCTGATATCGCTTGGGCAATGGCAAGTCGCGCTTCCCAGCCGGCGTTCGGAGAAGCGGAGTGAAGTGATATCCCCAGGCTGACCAGAGCCATCAATCTGCTCCGTCGTTTGCAAAAGAATCGAGCCAGAGCCAGAGCACTGCCATTCGGGTAGGCCTGTGGGCACAGGGGCTGCCCAGGACGTCATGCTACAAATCATCAAACTCGTAGCAGCTCCACCAGCAAGGGTAAGTAGACGTTGAATAATTCGATAATATATCATCATCTTATATCATTTTTAATGAAACTTTTGGTGAAATTATCGCTATTGAGTCATCTACGATTAAAAGCCAGTCGGTGACTTTGTGTCTGGAAGTGTAGATTTATTACCAGGAGGGGCGAGCGTTATTTCAACGTTTCTGTCACAAAAATGACATCAAGTGGGTGTATGCCGGCTTGATGTCATTTCCCTGTTCCACCTATGGAAGGGTAACCGTGATGGTCACTGCCGCATTATAAGGGCCAGGAGTGACCTCACTTTTCTGACCAGGAACGATGGTGGGATAGAAACGTACTTGTTTCTGGGCGCTGCCTCCCTGAAGAGGCTGAGTCACACGATTCTCCACCCCAAGCTTCATCAGGCTGCCAGAGGTATCCATCATGGCCACGCCAATACCGGGTTTGCTGGTGGCGATATAGGGGCCATCGGTATCGGGAGTGCCGGCAGCAGTGGCAAAGAATTCAAGCTCTGAGACATCGTTATCTGAGATATTGGCGCAATCCACTGACAGATCGATCTGCCTTGGGATATAACCAAGATCTGGCGGTGCACCAACGTTGAGTTGGTTGATCGGTGTACTTCCCAAGTCCACGGTAAAGGTATCCCCAACACGGAAGGAGCAGTTTTGCGTGGTCTTGATCGTAAAGTTGCCATTTATCCTGATGAAAGGATGGCTATAGGAAGGCTCATCGCGATTATATTGCCGGTAGATTCTGGCCAGCTCACCAGAGAAATTAGACTCCCCGAGAAAATTCCTGTCGACCCGTAACTCGATCTGACCATCGGTTCCTGGGGAATCAGGACCATAGGAGGTAGTGCCCGAAGGGCATGAGCCTGATTGGGAACTCCTGACCTGAAAGAAAGGTACTTGTTGATTGCTTATTCCATGGCCATCAATGATCACTCGCGCTGAAAGGTTGTCGTTTAGCTTGAGCCAACCATCGGCTTCTGGCTGGGATGCAGTCGCCGTAAAGAATAAATCACCACTGTAGTAAGTTGGGCAATTACAGATGGTAGATACACCGGAATAACGGGTGAAGGCATGCAAAGAACTATACCTGGGTTGGCTGGAGCCATCAATTTGCTTGTTTACATAGGCATTCACGATGCTTGGGCCGGAGCACTGCCAGGCTGGCAGGCCTTCAGGTACAGGAGACGTTCTGACAATAGTGGTACCATTGGCCGTGCTGACAGCAAGGCTTCCAGCAAGGGCAATCAGATAGCGCAGGTGAGGAAAAAGTATCATCTTGTTCCGCTACTATAACGAATAATGGATAGTGGAAGAGGATCCATAGTCATTGATCCATTTACCATTGATGCTCGCATTCGATGGCGTATTTCGTAGCTGTTTTACAATGAACACATGCTGTCCTTTCGGTGGAATGGGGGCAATATCAACGTTATCGCTACCCCCTGACCATGAAACCTGGAAACTGGCAAAATTGAGATAGAAGGGTGATGAGTTTTCGGCTATCAACTCCTGTCCTGAAGGCGTAGTATTTCCCCAGCGCCATTGCAAACTTTCGGCGCCTTGGGCAACGCTTCCTTTTAGCCCTGCTGGGCGGAACAGCATTTTGATTCGTGTGCGCAACGCCACCTGCATGGTATTAAGGTTTTCTGCTGCTGATAATTTTGGCGGTATTTCCAATACATTGAGCCAGAAAAGTGATTCACGATCCTGGGGAAGAATATGGCTGATATAGGCTAGCCGCAGTGTCTGCCCGGATTGAGCCTCAACACGTGTCACCGGCGGTGTGATAACAAAAGGAAGGGCCTCCTCTCCAGGTTGACGACTGGCATCGCCGCTATCCAGCCAGGACTGGACAAGGACTGCTGTGTCTCCTTTGTTGGTCAACTCAATACTGACGTTCTTGCGCTCGCCTGGATAGATAACCCGAGAACCAGCAAGGGTGATCGCCGCTTGAGTCTGCCCTATGCTGAGCAGCAGTATGCACAAGGTAAAGAAAGCTGTCCTGATCCGACGTGATTTCATGGGGTGGCCCTGCTGGTTGGCTATGTGGTGACTTGCTCGCATGCATGACATTTGGCAAGTCTCGTTAACCCGCTATCGAAAGCCGCTGCCTGGCTGAGGAGCAGGGCAGCTCGATACTGCGATAACCGTGATCATCCACTGGTAGAGATTCGATATCGGGTAGTTGCAGTTGACAGGTGATGTCTGGCTCCAGCTCCACTTCCAGAACCCGATAGGTTCCACGGAAATAAATCAGTCCCCCTTGGCCGACCATGGTGACCATCTTTCCTGTTTGGGGGTCAATGACGGATGAAGCAAATGGAACCTCATGACGATTGGTGACCGATATCAGTACTGGCAAGCCGGAGTCTGTAGGATATTCGACTGCCACGATGGCCCCTCGTGTCGGTACCACATTCTGGCCCGTTGAGCTCAGTTCGATACTGTTATCGAGAGCACTGGTATCAAGGTTCAAGCGGTTGTATCGATAGGGTGTCAGGGTGGCTGCCAAAGCGTATCCCTGTTCATTCACAAACGTGCCTCGTGATGAACGTAATGCAGCACCATCGGCTCCTTCGGCCTTGATCAATGCCATGGTTTCTCCGCGCTCGGGGCTGAATACCAGGCCCTCGGAGTGTGCCAGCGCCGTGCCACTCACGGTGGCGGAGTACTGGCTGGATGCATCCCCGATATTGGCGTTGACACCTAATGCCGTTGCTGGCGTATTCCATTGCACGGAGCCGCCAAACTCTCCGGAGCTGTCCCCTATGAATGTATTGTGGGTGGCATAGAGCTGGTAGCTGCCTTGGTCACGTTGGCCTGCAATTCCGTTTATGCTGGTACGTAACTGATAGTTGTCCGAGTCTTCATAATTACTGCTGAGCGATAGCCTGGGACGTTGAGCACCCTGGCCAATGGGGAAGCTAAGAGAGGCGAGATAGCGAGTTTCGGCGATATCGTCGGATAAGTCGCGGCTAGCGGACAGGGAAAGGCTGCCCCAGTGAAAGGAGTGACTGTAGTTGGCCTGAAAAGTGGTGCTGTCGTCGCGATTACCCCAAAAGGAGCTTGAGATGCCGCTGACCCCGAGGTTGCCGTATTTCCCCAGTGGCTGGCTGATACTGACCTGAAGGCGATCGCGTTCGCGGCGGAGGCTATCGAAGTTGCTATTGCCGGATTCAAGTTGGGCATAATCAGCAAAATTCAGGAATTCGTCCGTCGAGAAGCGGTAGGCTGCCAGTGATACGTTGGTGGCACTGGCATCCAGTCGCTTGCTGTAACTGATCCGGAAACTCTCGCCGGATAGTGTTTCGCGTTCACTTGATGACGTTCGTACATCTTGAGCCCGCGATACCGTAGCATCAGCACTCAGGGCTCCGATGGGGGTCGCGAAGGCGGCACCGATGATAGATGCTGCGTACTGTTCTGCCAGAGTGCCTCCGCCGTACACCGTCATGAAGTTGTTGATGCCACGGCGATAGGTTATCTGGCCGAACAAAGGGCCATCACTGCCCTCCGTATTTCGATATTGTCCCAGTGTTGTACTGAAGCGTGAGGCTCCCGGCCTAAGCAGCTGTACCACCGATGAAAAAGGAAGCGTGAAACTATGTTCACTGCCATCGGCTTCGGTGACGGTTACCTCCAGGTCTCCGGCGAAGCTGGTGGCATACAGGTCGTTGATGGCAAACTCGCCCGGGGGAACGGATGTCTCATAGATGACGGCATTGGATTGGCGCACAGTAACAACCGCGTTTGAATTGGCAATGCCACGAATGACCGGTGCAAAGCCCCGCTCTGACTCGGGTAGCATCTGGTCATCACTGGCCAGTTGTACACCGGTGAATGGCACACTATTGAACTGGTCGCCTGGCGTGAAGTATTCACCTGCGGTAAGTTGTGCTGTCGCTGCCGTCACATCACGTTGGGCATAGGTATTGATGACTTCATACCCTGTCTCGTCACCTCCCTGTAGGTTGGCATTGTGACGCCATCGCCAGGCACCTACATTGAAGCCAGCCCCCAGGTTGGCGTTGTAACGCGTTGAGCTTTCCCCCGTATCTGGGCGTGAATGGAAGGCGTTGGCCATGTATCCCAGAAAGCCAGCTGTAATGCCGTTATCCCAGTCGGAAGGGGAAATGTATCCGCGCTTCACCTGGCCTAGATAGATTTGCGGAATGCTGACATCTGCGCGCAGGCTGGCAGAATCAACGCTTACCGCCGCATTGGGTATAAGCGTCTTGACCTCCAGGCATTGCTGTTGAATCTGTTGCTGCAAAAGGGGTTGGTCTGGCAGTGCCTCCAGGTTGACTCCCCACTGTCGTAGCGCGCTTTCGCTGAAACATAGGGTTGTTTCCCCATCCGGACGAGTCACGACCATGATCTCCTGGTCAAAGACATCCTTATCATTCAGCCACACGGAGAGTTCGTAGCGTCCATCGGCCAGCAAGTTCGAGCGTTCGAAATGCGTCAGGTTGACGTTGCTGCCATTGCCTCTCAGAAATCGAGGATCGAATTCGAGAATGGCTTCATCCTCATCTTCCTCTTGAGCAAGGGCAGAGGGAGGCCCAGAAAGTGACAATGAAACGAATGACGCCAGGATCATTGGAAAATGAAAGGGTGGGATATATGGCAGGAAACGATGAACGGCAACCTTAATGACGTATTTAATATGCTCTATTAAGGATGCAGGGGTCAGTCTTAAGTGTTGTCTAACGACCTTTTGTGTGGAATTGACACAGCCAGAAAAAGCAGACATTTCTACAACACTCCAAGGCTCCGCTTTTCTGAAACATGAAATAAAGTCTCGAAAGCGGGAGCTACGACAAGGACCTGTTAATCTGAATGTGATTAATTGATCTATCTTCAGATAGATCAGTCATTGCCGTCCCTGGCCTATATAAAAAATACCTGTTTACTGGTACTCTACGGTATAAACCAGCTGAGTATCTATATCCCCCGGAGTGGCTGCACCACCAACAGCGATATATTGAGCGCTGTAAGTCAAATTGGCATTGCCAGACGTATCGAAGCTGACAAAGGGGTTGTTTTCATTGTTACGCAGGTCAATGGACGTTCCGCCAGCATCAATAATCTGGACCTGAGTATTACCAGCAGGCGTAGCTGAGTTGTTGACCAGGTTACCGGTACTTGAATCGACATTGGTTGACTCAAAGTAAGCGCGAGCACCGCCCGTCGCCGGACATTCTGTCAAATTGAAAGTAAACGCCGTGGCGCCTGCCACCGCTCCGTTGCTGGTCAGTGAAGCGGTTGAGACTGTAGGCAATACCACACTACTGCTGGCACTACCTCCATTTATGGTGACGGTGCACGACGTGTCTGTGACAGTGCCCGAGATATCGATGGTTCCATCGATTGCGAAGACACTGCCAGACATCACGGAGCAGCAAGCTGCCATGAGCAGTTTTGTCGAAAGTTTCATTCCTCATCTCCTTGGGAAGGGTTGGATAATGAATTTTTAAATTATTCAGTCACATGGCTTGTCGCAGCAGTCAACGACCATTGTGCGACTATGGTTTTATGACATTTTTGTGTCGTTTATATGACAGTTTCGGTTATGCTTCACGACATCATGTGGTGTGCTCATATATGTATTAACTTTATTCGATATATGGTCATACCTGATGGTTATAGATATTGCTGTTTATCTTTGTGGGGTGAATGTTAAGTTTCGAAGTGCGTGGAGATATTGATCTATGTCAATTCTGTGCCGATATGGGTATAAGCTATGAGTACTTTAGTTTAAATGATTAATCTTTGTTAAATCTATAAGGTTATTTTTCTGATTATTTGTTCTTATCTTTTTAATCAAAAAATTTTATATTCTCATTATTCATGTTGTTGTTTTTGGATCTTGTTGCATAAGCCTTAAGGATGATTTGGCGAGCCCCGGATGGCATTGGCGATCCGGGGTAGGTGATGGAATCAAGCAGAAATATCAAGCCGGGGAGATTGAAGTGGGGCACGGCCGTCGGCGTGGTAGACGTTAGCTGCAGCGATGCGGTGAAGATGATCGAGCATATGCTGGTTGTGATCCATGCGTAATTGCAGTAACTCACCATTGCGGCGGTTGGTTCGAGCGATTTCATGGGCGATTTGACGGATGCTGAGCCAGGTCGCTTCACTGTCATTGTCCCTGGCAACCTGAAGTGCACCATGATCATCATCGCTGTAGTTCAGGTGACATTGGATCTGGTGTCGCCTGCTTTCTGTCTTTGCCAATGCCTGCTGTAGCGAGGACTTTGCATCCGTCAGTTGGACGAGATGCACTGCATCGACCTGTCCCTGAACCAGGCATTCCTGTTCTTCCTGCAACAACGCCAGCAACTGGCTCAGGTACTGGTGTTGCATTTCAAGTAATAACGACAGGTTCACTGGGTTGTATCCTTGTCGAGCATGTCACGTACGCTGGCCAGCAGACCATCAGCAATGCGCTCGGGAGAGAGGTGTAAGCGACCTTCACGAATGGCATTGCGTATTTCTGTCACCCGGGCCATGTCGATATCCTGGCTGCTATCCGCATGGGGTTGGCTTAAGTGCGTCAGACTGGATGGCTCACCACTTTGATGACCGGGCGTTACTTTCTGCGATGGAGTGGTGGAGCTCTTCTCGATGGACGCTGAGTGAGTCAGTGGTGTGTTGGGGCTGATTTTCATGATGGAAGCTCTCTGGGCTGGAGAATGGGAGTCTTGCCTGAATTATCGGCCACGGTCGTGAGAACTTTATATCTTCAGACAAACCCTAAAACGTCACACTCAGAATACCGGGCCCGGCCACTCTGGCTTCGATGATGTCGCGTTGAGAAACACGCACTCGAATTGTGTCGCCAAGCCCACCAGCATCCAATGCCTTGCCTTGGCGCTGCAGACGAAAGCCCTGGCCAGAAGCCTCGATAGTGACAGTCTGGTCACGATCTACCAGGCGTGGAGCCTGAAGGTCTCGCGTGGTGAGACTATGCCCCTTTCGCAGAGGACGTTTGGCCTGCAGGCCAATCGCATTGATCGGGTCGTGCAGGAGTTGGGCAGGCATGCGGCTCAAATCGACCCGCTCCTGGCGTAACACCTCCGGACGAATGCGCTCTCCGACAGCAATATCCTGTGTGATGACCAGTCGATTCCCGAAGCGATGCACTTCAGCCTGCAAGTAACGAACATTCTGAGGGCTTTCTTTACATCGCACGCCAATGGAGATTCGGCCCGACAGTGGTTGGTCTGGCCGGGGCAGGAATGGAGCAGGGCTGTTGCAGGAATCAAGATGGGTTGCGGGGGGGAAGACCTGGATGTCGATATCTTCAGAGGTGACCCCTTCCGCCTGCAAGTGCGTGCTGAGAAACGCTTCAACTTGTTCCGCTATGGCATTTCCGTTGGGGGAGGTGGCGGCGATGGCAGGCAGTGCAAAGACAAGGATTAGCGTGCTTAGTACTTTTGGTACAGAATCTGGTCGCCATTGGCTGGCCGTCTTCACTGGGGCATTTCCTCCACACGGATGATGTCTGATCTTACGAGGCAGGTGCCGTGTAACGTCGTTTCATGGGTGTCGTTCTGTGGTCGATGACCTGTGCCACCGTTCACAACATGAGTCTATCCCTAGGCCGCAAGCGGCATGCTTTGAATTGCCACACGGATTGTGGGTTGTTTGAGGCTTTGTCATGACGCCTCCCTGCTTATGCTCCATCGTCGAACTTATGCCGTTGGAGCGCTGCACGATGATCGATCAGATCGAAGCCTCTCTCGCTTTCCACCAGCGGGCCCTGGCGCTGCGCGAGGAGCGCCAGAAGGTACTGGCCAGCAATATCGCCAATGCTGATACCCCGGGCTACAAGGCCCGAGACCTGGATTTTTCCCGGGCGCTGCAAGATGCCATGCACAACGTTCCTCAGTCCGGCCTGGCGCTGAACCGTACCTCTGCCCGTCATTTGATGGGACAAGGTGCCGTGGGGGCTCTGGATAACCGTCACTTGCTGTATCGGGTCCCTGATCAGCCAAGCCTGGATGGCAATACCGTGGATATGGATCGTGAGCGCAGCGCCTTTGCTGACAACTCGGTGCGTTATCAAGCGGCTCTGACCATTCTGGATCAGCGCCTTCAAGGCCTGAGACAGGCGATGCAGCCCGAACGCTGATGCTGGTTAGTAGATAGCCACTGCAAGTCAAGTATCGCGCGCTTAAAGGAGTTCACTTTTGTCGATGTTTTCCATTTTTGATATCGCTGCTTCGGGCATGAGTGCTCAGGCTCAGCGCATGAATGTCACCGCCAGCAATCTTGCCAATGCCGACAGTGTTTCAGGTCCTGACGGTCAACCGTATCGCGCTCGACAGGTGATGTTCGAATCGAGAGCTTCATCCAACGGAGTCGGCGGTGTCATGGTCAGCCAGGTGGTCGAGGACCCTTCCCCGATGCGCCGGGAATACCACCCTGGACACCCACTGGCGGATGACGCCGGCTACGTGACCATGCCGAATGTCGATCCGGTGGGCGAGATGGTCAACATGATCTCGGCCTCGCGCTCCTATCAGGCCAATGTCGAGATCATGAATACCAGTAAACAGTTGATGCTCAAGACCCTCACCCTCGGAGAAGGATAATGCCCAATACCATCGATGCGGGGATCTACACCAGCGTCAACGCTACCACGGCCAAGGCCAGCTCTGTCCAGGCTTCTGATGAGCTGAGTGACAACTTCATGACCTTGCTGGTGACGCAACTGCAGAACCAGGACCCTCTCAAGCCCATGGATAACAGCCAGATGACGTCGCAACTGGCGCAGATCAACACCGTGGCCGGTATCGAAGAACTCAATGCTTCTCTGGCGGTGATCAATGATCAGATCGATGCAGGGCAAGCCATGCAGGCTGCGGCACTGATCGGCAAAGGGGTGCTGGTACCTGGCGACAATATATTGCTGACTCACACCGATGATGGTGAACAAGTTGCAACGCCCTTTGGTATTGAGCTCGATACACCTGCGTCAAACGTCAAGGTCACGATCACCAATGCGTCTGGTGAAGTCATCAATAGTTACGACCTTGGCCCGGTATCGGCCGGAGTTGAGTCCTTCCAGTGGGATGGCTTGTCCGATAGTGGTGAGGCGGCGGTTGAAGGGGGATATCACATCAGTGTGGAAGCCACGGGAGCTGAAGGTGAATCCCTTGATGTCACGACGCTCAACTACGCCATTGTCGGTGCGGTGACACCTGCCGACAGCAGTGGTCAGGTGATGTTGGACCTCGGTGCGGTATATGGACAGGTTGAACTCAAGGATGTGCGTCAGATCCTGTGATACGTCAGGGAATGACAAGTCGTAATTCGAAAAAACAGGAGTAGGAAATGGGATTTTCACAAGCGCTTAGTGGCCTGAATGCAGCAGCCAACAGTCTGGACGTACTGGGCAACAATATCGCCAATTCCCAGACGGTGGGTTACAAGAGTGGCTGTGCGCAGTTTGCCGATGTCTTTGCCAACTCTCGGGTTGGGCTGGGGACCCGAGTATCCACAGTGTTGCAGGATTTCAGTGGCGGCAACCTGGAAGCCACCAACCGGCCGCTGGACCTGGGAATCAGTGGCCAGGGCTTTTTCCGCATGGAGCAAAACGGCCAGGTGGTCTATTCGCGCAATGGACAACTCACCCTGACGCCGGATGGCTATTTGCAGAACGCTTCCGGTGCCCGAATCATGGGCTATGGCATCAATGCTACCGGTGATGTACAGGTAGGCGGGCAGCCAGCGGTTCTCCAGATTGATGCTGACGAAATGCCGGCCAGTGCCACCTCAAGAGTCTCGACAACCTTCAATCTGGACTCCCGCTCAGTCGTTGGCGAGGACCTCAACAAGGTCGATCTGCATGATCCTTCCGGTAATGATGTCAGCATCGATTACCACTATTCCAATAATTTCACCGCCTATGATTCGTTGGGCAATCCGCGCAATGTGACCGTCTATTACGAGAAAACGGGCCCCAATGCCTGGAGCGCGAACATTGCTATGGATGGAAAGGTGCTGATGGATGGCGCTGCACCTCAATCCTTTGACATGACTTTCAACCAGAATGGACAGCTGACGTCTCCCTCACCTGCTGAATTCAGCATGGCATTCGCCAGTGCAGACTTCTTCGATGGCGCTGCAGCGGACATGCCACTGACATTTGATGTTGCGGGTTCCACCCAGTTTGGCAACGACGCCAGTACAACGGCTCTGACACAGAACGGTTATACCTCCGGCGCTCTGGTCGGGATCACCATCGAAGACGATGGCACGGTGGTGCGTAATTATGCCAATGAGCAGTCGCGGCCAGCCGGTCAGATTGCCTTGGCTAACTTCCGCAACCCTGAAGGGCTCAATCCCATCGGTAACAATGCCTGGGTAGCCACCGATGCTTCTGGTCAGGAGCTGGTGGGTGCGCCGAACACGGGGCTCCTGGGAGGCATCGAGTCCGGCATGGTGGAGACTTCCAATGTCGATATGGCGCGTGAGCTGGTCAACATGATCGTCACCCAGCGTGCCTATCAGGCCAACTCGCAGACCATCAAGACTCAGGATGAAGTCCTGCAGACAGCTATCAGCCTGCGTTGACGGAGTACTGATTCATGGATCGCATGCTTTACACCGCCATGAGCGGTGCCCGTCAGAGCATGGAACAGCAGGCGGTGGTCAGCCATAACCTGGCCAATGCTTCTACCGCAGGTTTTCGTGCCCAACTGCATGCCATGCGCGCGGTGCCTGTACAGGGAGAGGCGCGCTTGGCGACTCGCGTTTCAGTGGCGGCTTCCACTCCGGGAGCGGATTTCACTCCCGGCCCGATTACGCGTACTGGCCGTACCCTGGACGTGGCGATCGATGGCCCCGGTTTCTTTGCCGTGCAGGGGCAGGATGGTCAGGAAGCCTATACCCGCCAAGGCGACTTTCAGGTGGACGGCAATGGCCAGCTGATGTCGGCTGGCCGGCCGGTGATCGGTGAAGGTGGGCCGATCCAGGTGCCCCTGGGGGCGCAATTGTTCATGGGCGCTGATGGCACCATCAGTGGTATCGGCATGGGGGAAGATCCCGATGCCCTGGCTGAAGTCGGTCGCCTGAAGCTGGTCGAGCCTGGCGAGGCCGGGGTCGTGCGTGGTGATGATGGGCTGTTTCGTACCGCGCCGGATGCCCAAGGACAAAGTGCGCCATTACCTGCTTCTGAACGTGTGCGGGTGGTGGCTGGTGCCCTGGAGGGCAGTAACGTCAATCCGGTGGAGTCCATGGTGGCCATGATCGATGTGGCCAGACGCTATGAGTTGCAGACCCAGGCGATCAGTGACGCTGATGAAAACGCTCAGCAGGCCAACAGCTTGTTGCTGCTCAATGGCTGATGATTTCTTGAAGCCCAATCATCTGATGAACAAGGAAAAAACATGATCAAGTCGTTGTGGTCGGCCAAGACGGGGCTGGAAGCGCAGCAGGTCAAGCTGGATGTCATTTCCAATAACCTGGCCAACGTTTCCACCAATGGCTTCAAGCAGTCGCGGGCTGTCTTCGAAGATCTGCTGTATCAGAACCTGCGCCAGCCGGGTGCTCAGAACAATGTTCAGGACCGTCTGCCGTCGGGCATGCAGGTTGGCACCGGGGTTCGCCCCGTTGCGACCGAGCGGTTGCATACTCAAGGAAGCCTGGAAGAGACCCAGAATTCCAGGGATCTGGCGATCAATGGCAAGGGCTTCTTTCAGGTCGTGATGCCGGATGGCTCTACTGCCTATACCCGGGATGGCAGCTTTCAGCTGGATGAAAACGGCCAAGTGGTGACGGCCAATGGTTATCCACTGGAGCCGGCGATCATCATTCCTGACAACGCGCTGTCAGTATCCATTGGCGAGGATGGCATCGTCTCGGTGACGGAGCCAGGCACCAGTGAAACCAATGAAGTCGGTCAGATCTCGTTGAGCACGTTCATCAACCCGACGGGGCTCGAAGCCATTGGCGGCAATCTCTATGTGGAAACTTCCTCCTCTGGGCCACGTAACGAAAGTATTCCTGGCATGAACGGAGCAGGCCGTCTGTTGCAGGGCTATGTGGAGACGTCCAACGTCAATGTGGTCGAGGAAATGGTCAGCATGATCCAGACTCAGCGCGCCTACGAAATCAACAGCAAGGCGGTGCAGACCAGTGATGAAATGCTGGCTCGTCTGGCTCAGCTGTAAACGGAGAACGTCATGGATCGTCGCGCTGGCCTCGCAGGCATGATTCTGGTGCCACTGCTTGTGTTGGGTGGTTGTGCCCAGATACCACGCGCTTCGGTGGTCGGGGAGCAGGAGAAAATCGAGATTCCGGATCGCCCGGCGCCAGTGGCCAATGGCTCCATTTATCAGAGGCCACGTGGCTACCAGCCATTGTTCGAGGATCGTCGTCCTCGGAGTGTCGGCGATATTCTCACCATTGTCCTCGATGAAGAGGTCAGCGCGAGCAAGAACTCCACCTCCAACGCTTCCCGTTCGGGTGGTTCCAGCCTGACCTTCATCACAGTGCCCAAAGGTGCAGAGGACTTGCTGGACTATAACCTCGAGGTAGATGGCGACGCGGATTTCGAGGGCGGAGGGGGATCCCGGGCCAATAACACCTTTACTGGCACCATCACTGTTTCGGTGGTCCAGGTCATGAACAATGGCAATTTACGGGTGCGTGGCGAGAAACAGATTGCCATCAACCAGGGGACCGAATTCATTCGTTTCGGCGGAGTGGTCAATCCTCGTACCATCACTGCCGAGAACAGTGTGCCTTCCACTGCGGTGGCCGACGCGCGTATCGAATACGTCGGCAATGGTTATATCAACGAAGCGCAGACCATGGGCTGGTTGCAGCGTTTCTTCCTCAATGTATCGCCGTTCTGATGGGCAGGCCCCGCATGCGTAACCCCCTTCATCGTCGTCCCACTCTGACCCTTGGTTCCCTCATGCTGGTGCTGTTGACAGGCCTGATGCTGTTTTCCGCCTTGACCAAGGCCGAGCAGGTCCGTGACCTGGCATCCTTTGCCGGGGTGCGTGATAACCCCTTGGTCGGCTATGGGCTGGTCGTTGGCCTGGACGGTACTGGCGACCAGACCATGCAGGCGCCATTTACCGGGCAAAGCCTCAATAACATGCTTTCGCAGCTGGGTATCACGGTGCCACCTGGCACCAATATGCAGTTGCGTAATATCGCCGCCGTCATGGTGACGGCCGATCTGCCCCCCTTTGCCACGCCGGGACAGCGTCTCGATATTGTGGTGTCTTCGGTGGGCAATGCTCGTAGCTTGCGGGGCGGAACGTTGCTGATGACACCTCTTAAAGGGGCCGATGGTGATGTCTATGCGTTGGCTCAGGGCAATTTGCTGATCAATGGCGCGAGTGCTCAGTCCGCCGGTAGCAGTGCACAGACAGGGCATCAGGCCAGTGGGCGCATTGCGGGCGGAGCGACGGTAGAGCAGAGTGTGCCGTTGTCTCTTGGTGACCAGTACGGTGGCCTGGAGTTGCATCTCAAGCAGGCGGACTTCGGTACTGCCGAGCGCATTGTCAGTGCCATCAATACGGATTTTGGTTATCCCGTTGCTTCAGCGCGCAACGGCGGGGTCATTCTGCTCAATGGGCCGACCAATGCCAACTCCCGCGTCAACTTCATGGCGCAGGTCGAGAGTGTCGATGTGTCGCCCGTACCGCCGCCTGCAAGGGTGGTGCTGAATTCACGTACGGGATCGATCGTGCTCAATGGTGCGGTGACCCTGAGTCGGGCCGCAGTGGCTCATGGCAACCTGTCCGTAGTCATCGATACGTCTCTTGGCGTCAGCCAGCCCGCACCCTTCAGCAAAGGCAAGACTCGTGTGGTGCCCAAGTCCGATATTTCCATCAACGAGGAAACCGGCACGCTACGGGTCGTGGAAGGCGCCAGTCTGCTGGATGTGGTGGATGCGCTCAATGCGCTGGGCGCCACGCCAAATGATCTGATGGCGATCCTTGAGGCACTCAAGGCTGCTGGCTCACTACGCGCTGAACTGGAGATCATCTGATGAGTAGCGGCGTCAGCGGCATTTCAGGCTTATCGGCGACGGCATTGAGCAGTGCCAGTCTGGCCACCGGCAGCGCAGGTCAGGCCGGGTTCGCCTTGGATATCAATGGGCTGGAAAGGCTCAAGACGGATGCCCGGGTGGATAAGCAAGGTGCTGCTGGCGAGGTAGCTCGTCAGCTTGAGGCGCTGTTCATCGACATGATGATGAAGAGCATGCGTGAGGCAGTGCCGGATTCTGGGCTGACGGATTCCCGAGACACTCAGTTCTATCAGTCATTACTCGATAAACAATGGTCACAGGTCATGGCCCGGCGTGGTATTGGCCTGGCCGATCAATTGCTTGGCCAGTTGGGGGCTCCTCAAGCCAGTGAGCGTGCTGAACAGGTGGAGAATCTGATAGCGGGGATTCCGCGTGGTGCCCCCCGGCCGCTGACCAATACCCTGCGTAGTGCTATGGATGAGAGCAGGGAAGAGGTACCCATGCCGCAGAGCTTCCTGGAAGAGCTCGGTGCGGTAGAGCAAGGAATGAATGCTACCCAGGCAAGCATGCAGATTGCTGGGCAGGATGTGCGAGAAGCCCCCGCCCATGTCCGGGATTTCCTGGTCAGGCTGGCAGAGCCAGCTCAGGCGGCCAGCCGAGCCTCGGGAGTGCCGGCTGAGTTGATGTTGGCCCAGGCGGCGCTGGAAACCGGCTGGGGGCGTCGCGAGATTGCGGCGTCAAATGGTGGAAACAGCTACAACCTGTTCGGTATCAAGGCGGGCAGCCAGTGGCATGGTCCCACGACACACATCACGACACATGAAGTGGTCAATGGAACTCGGCAGCGCATCCGCGACGAGTTCCGGGTCTATGGCTCATTCGAGGAAGCCTTCACCGATTATGCACGGTTGGTGACCGGTAATTCCCGCTATGCCGGTGTCGTAAAGGCAGGGAGTGGTGCTGAAGCCGCGAGGGCCTTGCAGCGAGGAGGATACGCTACCGATCCTGCCTACGCTGCCAAGCTGATTGCCATCATGCACACCATGGGGCCTTTGGAAAGCCATGTGACGGCCAGTGATACAGCGGTGGCCCGTGGTAGTGCGTCGGACAAGCATTTATCCGTGGAAAAACCTCATGAGGCTCCGCATTCGTCTTATATGCCTAGTCGTTGGGTGGCCGAGGCTGGTCTTGAATCAATTTCCCCTGGAGGAAAACGCTGAAAAAGTCCGTATTTTCCTAAAGTTCCTCAGTCTCAGGCCGATAGAGATTGTATTGGCGCAAGGAGCTGAGAAATGAGTATTTTCTCCATTGGTCTGAGTGGTCTCAATGCCGCTCAGGTTGCCCTGGGAACCACCGGCAACAATATCAGCAATGTCTATACGCCTGGCTACAATCGCCAGGTCACGGTACTCGGTGAAGGAAGTAGCGGGGCCCAGGGGGTTCAGGTCAATGACATTCAGCGACAGTTCAATCGCTATGTCGCCGATCAGCTCAATGGGGCCACCAGCGCAACCTCGGCATTGGAAACCTATGCTACCCAAGTTGAGCAGATAGATAGTCTGCTTGCCGACAAGGACGCAGGGCTTGCACCGCTGATGCAACAGTTCTTCTCCGCCATGGAAGACCTGGCCGGCGCGCCATCTGACCCAGCAGCTCGTCAAGGCGTGCTGGGTTCTGCGGATACCCTTTCCGCCCAGTTCCGCGCATTCGATTCTTACTTGCAAGATATGCAAGAAGGGATCAATGGCCAGATTCGCGATGAAGTCACCCAGATCAACAATGCCACAGAACAGTTGGCATCACTCAATCGCCAGATAACCCTGGCGCGAGCCAAGCAAGGAGAAGCGCCCAATGCGCTGCTCGACCAGCGTGATCAACTGGTTCAGGAGCTCAGCCAACGCCTGGATGTCGAGCTGACCGTGCAGGATGGCTCCTCCTATCAGATCAGCCTACCCAGTGGCCAGCCTCTGGTATCGGGCACTCAAGCATATCAACTGGAGGCCGTGTCCTCTGCCAATGACCCTCAACGTATCGTGCTGGGATATCAC
This sequence comes from Halomonas sp., assembly GCF_029263665.1. GTDB lineage: Bacteria > Pseudomonadota > Gammaproteobacteria > Pseudomonadales > Halomonadaceae > Halomonas. The sequence continues at coordinate 131,486 of NZ_JAJUFQ010000002.1, read as the reverse complement.
GACCCGGGCGGTGGCCTTCAGATCCTGGATGAGGAAGCCATCAAAGGTGGAAGTCTTGGCGGGGCGATGCGCTTTCGCGCCGAGACTCTGGATCGAACCCAGAACCAGATCGGTCAACTGGCCGTATCCTTGGCCGTTGCCTTCAACGAGCAACACGCTCAAGGCACGACGCTTGAAGGACAAGCGGGAGGCACCTTCTTCGATATTGGTCAGCCACGGGTGTTCTCCAACAACTCCAATAAAGGCAGTGCTGAGGTCAGCGCCTCGTTTGATAATGACAACATCGCGGCGTTGACGGCTGCCGATTATACAGTGACGGTCGTCGACGCGGACGGCAGCCCACCGAAGTTCGACATTATTCGCAAGGATACGGGGAAAGCGCTGGATAGCAGTGACGTCAGTTATGACGTGGCGAGTGGAGAGCTGAGCTTCGCTGGCGTGAAGATCGGCATTGATGACCCGGCGAAGCTTGCGACCGGTGATCGCTTCGAGGTGCAGCCTGTACGGCGTGCAGCGGGAGGCTTTGCCTGTGCGATCGATGATCCAGACGAGATCGCCGCGGGCCTTGGTGGTGGCAGTGGTGACAACGAGAATGCCCTGGCCATGCAGAAGCTGCAGGACAAGTTACTGGTCGGAGGCAGTGCCACGTTCAGCCAGGCTTATGCCTCGCTAGTCAGTGATGTGGGCAATCGCACCAATGTCGTGCAGGTCAACCTGGCCGCCCAACAGGGGCTGAGCGAGCAACTGCGAGCGGTCCAGCAGTCCGAATCCGGGGTCAATCTTGATGAAGAAGCGGCCAACCTGATTCGTTATCAGCAGTATTACCAGGCCAACGCCAAGGTGATTGATACGGGGACTGCCGTGGTGGACACCATCCTTGGGTTGCGTTCCTGAGCCATAGATTGATTGCGGAGAGATTGTCATGCGTATCAGTACCGTCACCATGTTCGAGCAGAGTGTCAGCTCCATGAACCGTCAGCAGGCTGACTTCATGCATCTGAGCGAACAGATGGCTTCAGGTCGGAGGGTCGTCACTCCATCCGATGACCCACAAGCAGCTTCTCGTGCGGTTGCGGTCAGCCAGGCTCAGGCTGCGACAAAACAATTCACGGATGCCCGAGTCAGCGCTCGCAATGCTTTGTCTCAGGAAGAAAGCGTGCTCAACAGCGTCAGTGATGCGATTTCCAGTGCCAAGGCACTGATTGTCCAGGCCGCCAATGGAACGCTCAGTGATGCTGACCGCCAATCGGTGGCCAGTGAATTGCGTGGTATCTATGAAAGTGTCATCGGGCAGGCCAATGCGACCGATGGTAATGGCCGCTTCCTGTTCGGCGGCTATCAGGACGGCAGTGAACCCTTCATCGACAATGGTCATGGTGTCGAATATATCGGTGATGATCAGGTTCGACGTCAACGCGTTGATGCCTCAAGGGAAATGCGTGTTGGAGACAGTGGGCAGGATATCTTCCTCAGTGTGCCCAGCGGAGCAGATTATGTCGCGCAGCAGGGAAGAGTGGATGCCGACGGCAATGTCGAGACCAACAATACCGGTAATGTGACGTTCAAGGGCCCACAGGTGATCGACACCGGTGATCCTGGTTATGGCCAACGCTATCAGGTGGTGTTCGCTACAGATGCCGATGGCAACGCGACGTATAGTGTCCAGCAGCAGGCGGCCGATGGCAGCTGGCAGAGCGCAGGTATCGACAATCAGCCCTATGATCCAAAAGGCACGAGTGTGGAAGTGGGCGGATTGCGCCTGGATCTGCAAGGCCAACCTGCTGATGGAGATGCCATTACCTATGCTCCAGCCAATGAAATGGACACCAACCTGTTTCATACCTTCGAGAAAGCGCTGGCAGTGTTGGAGAATCCGGCAGAAACACCTGCTGAACAGGCGACCATGAGCAACACGCTGAGCACGGTGATGCGTGAGTTCGATGCCAGCCTGGATAATGTGCTGACCACACGGGCTTCGGTGGGGGCGCGCCTCAACGAACTGGATGTTATCGATTCGGTCAGCGGAAACCGTGAACTGAACTATGCCCAGACCATGTCGGATCTGGTCGATCTGGATTACAACCAGGCCATTTCAGAATACAGTTTGCGAAAAGTCGGCATGCAGGCTGCCCAGCAGGCGTTCATCGGTATTCGTGATCTATCGCTGTTCAATTATCTGTAAGAAAGCTCCTGCGTTGGGTTGCTGCTGGCAAGAGGCAGCAGCAATTCAGCAATAGCGGGGTTGCTGTCATCGAAAAGACTGGGAATGTACCGCGAGGGGCTTGTTGATAGGGTCTTCATTGTAAGAAAAGCATTACCGGCTGAGTGGTGCCATGCTGTCCAGTATCCAGCGTATATAGCTGAGTCCTTGGTGAATGTGGTGTTCAAGGAATGGGCCAAACTCTTTCATCAGCGCCATCAGTAGTATCAGTCCAACCGTCAAGGTGGTGGGAAAGCCGATATTGAATACCGTCAGCTGTGGCGCCGCGCGGTTGAGAATTCCCAGTGCCAGATTGATGGTCAGCAGTGAAGCGACCAATGGCAGAGCCAGTAGTAGTCCTGTGGCAAAAATGCTGGCGCTGTAGCGGACGACCAGAATGAAGGCCTCGGGGTTTAAGTGCTGGATACCGATAGGCAGGGTGATGAAACTATTGACCAATGTTTCCAGAACCATCAGATGGCCATTCAGAGAAAGAAAGATCAATAGCATGAACATGTAGAGGTAACGGGACACCACTGTCATGTTGGCCCCGATGGATGGGTCAAAAAAGGTAGCAAACGCCAACCCCATCTGCAGGCCAATGAACTCGCCGCTGGCCTGCACCACCCCGAGCATCACACGCACCGTCATACCGATGGTCACTCCGATGATGACTTGTTCCACAATCAGACCAAATCCCGACCAGGACGATATCGGTATGGCTGGCATCGGAGGGAGCAGAGGCGCAATCATCACGCTGATGGCTGCCGCCAGGGCAACCTTGACCTGGGTGGGAATCGCACCATGTCCCCACAGTGGTGCGCTCAACATCAGTGAGGATATGCGGAAGAAGGGCCACAGGAAGATAACCAGCCAATGCTGCAACTGGCCAGAGGTGAGCTCGATCATTGGTATTTGCCTTGCATGCTCATGAAACCGGCAGGTTCATGAAGCCCAGTATTTATGAAACCCGGTATTTATGAAGCCAGGCCCGGGATCTGCTGGAACAGTTCCCGGGTAAAGCCCAGGATCAATTGCAGCATCCACGGGCCGGCCAGTACCAGCACGGTGAACACGGCGAGAATCTTGGGGATGAAGGACAGTGTCATCTCGTTGATCTGGGTGGCCGCCTGAAACAGGCTAACCAGCAGTCCACTGAACAGCGCAGTCAGCAGCAGGGGGGCGCCCAGCAGCAAGGTTACTCTCATGCCCTGGTGGGCCAGGTCCATCACGAATCCGGGAGTCATGGCGTGTGCCTCTTGAGCATGGAACTGAACGATTCAGGCCGAATTTTCAGCGTCACCTTAAGCCATGCTTTAAACATAGAAACTCTGTGCCAACGAACCGATGATCAACTGCCAACCATCGACCAGCACAAATAGCATCAGCTTGAATGGAAGCGAGATGGTGACAGGAGGCACCATCATCATGCCCAGAGACATCAGCACACTGGCCACGACCAGATCGATGATGAGAAAGGGAATGAAGATGGTGAAGCCGATCTGAAAGGCGGTCTTCAATTCGCTGGTGACGAAGGCCGGCACCAGTACCTGAAATGGGACATCGCTCGATGATTGCATGGGCGCGGTATCTGCCAAACGTGCAAACATCGCCAGGTCGGGTTGTCGGGTCTGGCCCAGCATGAACTCTCTCAGGGGGGCCTGGGCGTGTTGCAGAAATTCCTCGAAGCCGATCTCGTTGGCAGCCAAAGGCGCCCAGGCATGTTGATAAATGTCTGAAAAGACTGGCGACATGATGAACGCAGTGAGAAACAGTGCCATGCCCAGCAGGATCTGGTTGGGAGGCGTCGTTGCGGTGCCCATGGCGGTACGCAACAGGCTCAGCACAATGATGATGCGAGTGAAGCTGGTCATCATCAGCAGGGCGGCCGGCAGGAAGGCCATGGCGCTGAGCAGAATCAAGGTCTGCAGCGACAGGGACCACTTTTGTCCACCATCGGCCAGTGGTTGGCTGATGATGGCAGGCAATTGCTGAGCCATGGTGGGTGAAGCAAACATCAGGGCCAGAAAGAAAACGGACCCGACGAGACGCCGTCTTGAAAACCCCGTGTCGCGTAGAAGGGTCATTGTGCTCGGCCCTTGCTGCGAAGGGGCGCGACACACAGTCGAGCCAAGTGCTCTTGGAAACGGCTGCTGTGGGCGGCCGGGGTGCCAGCCTCTGCAGAAGATGTTTCTGGCTGGGCTTCAAGGGTGTCGAGCAGGGTAATCTGGCTGCCCCCTACGCCCAATACCAACCAGCGGCCCTGAACCTCCATGACCACGACTTTTTCCTTCGCCCCCACTGGCAGGCTGCCGACGATGCGCAAGCGAGCACCTGCTCCTTGATATGAACGGTTTCGACGGCGCAACAGGGCAGCCAAGGTCAGGATCAAGATCACCACCACCGCCAGGGCAAATGTGGTCTTGCCCAGCATGGCCAGCCCTGACAGATCGCTGCCACCGAGAGTGGCGAGGGTCTGGGTCGTTGTTTCCTGGGCGGTGCCCAGTGTAATGCCGGAGGCTGTCATCGATTGAGTTTCTGCACGCGTTCAGAAGGTGTGATGATCTCCGTGATACGGATACCATAGTGATCATCCACCACCACCACTTCACCTTGGGCGATCAGGTAGCCATTGATCAGAATGTCCATTGGCTCCCCTGCCAGCCCTTCCAGCTCCACCACGGAACCCTGAGTGAGCTCCAGCAGCTGCTTGATGGTCAGCCGGGTTCGTCCCAGCTCCACCGTGAGCTTGACGGGGATATCCATGACCATCTCAAGATCACGAGGCCCGGTTGGCTCCTGGTTGATCTGTGCGGAGTCGGATAAGGGGCGAAACACGCTATCTCTTGTTGCATCGTTTCTCGTGTTGCCATCGTCTGTTTCGTTGTCCGAGGCATCGTTGTCTGGGGCATCGCTGTCATCCGTATTGGAGGATGCCTCGGAGGCTTGCTCGGCCATGGCTTCCGCCCAGGGATCATCTTCGGCAAGCGGAGTGTCGGATTCGGCGAGCTCTGGGTTGTTGAGATCAGTCATGTCACGCTTCCTTGGGTGAAAGGCAGGAGTCTTTGACAAAAGTGCCGCCAGGGGCATGGCCGGCGGAATGATTGAACATGTTCAGGACGCGCAGAGCTTTCAGGTCGTGCTGACTACCATATTCACACTCCATCACCGGTACGCCATCGACCCGTGCGGTAACGGTTTCCGGTAGATCCAGAGGCAGAATGTCGCCGATGGCAAGGTGCATCACTTCATCGATGCGTGAGGCGATCGTGGCAAAGTCGGCCACCAGCTCGATAACGGGGTTGCGCAGTTGACCCGCCATGCGTCGATGGAATGTGCCATCCTTGTCACGACTGCCATCACTGAGAGGATTGCTGAGCAGGTCGCGCAGAGGCTCGATCATGGTGTAGGGAATGCAGACCTGAAAGTTCGAGGCCAGGTTGCCGACTTCCAGATGAAAAGTGGTATTGACCACGATCTCGTTGGGCGAGTTAGTGATGTTGGCGAACTTTGACTGCATTTCTGAACGCAGATAGCTGATTTCCAACGGATAGACTGACTTCCAGGCTTCGCTGTAGCCGTCGATGGCCAGTTGCAGCACGCGTTGGATGATGCGTTGTTCGGTATCCGTGAACTCGCGCCCTTCCGACTTGGTCACGAAGCGGCCATCGCCGCCGAAAAGGTTGTCGACCACCATGAATACCAGGCTCGGCGGAAAGACGATCAGCGCAGTCCCTTTCAGCGGCTTCATCGCGATCATGTTGATATTGGTGGGGACTGGCACATTGCGCGAGAAGTCGCTGTAGCTCTGGTATTGCACAGATTCCACGGTGATGTCGGCACTTCGCCTGAGCAGGTTGAACATGCCCATGCGAAAGTGGCGGGCGAATCGTTCGTTGATGATATCCAGCGCCTGGAGTCGTTCACGAATGACACGGTGCAAGGTGGCGGGATCGAAAGGGCGGGCGTGGCTGTGGGTGGTGCTTCCCTTGCTTTCACTCTCATCATCTCCGACGCCCTTGAGCAGGGCGTCGATTTCTTCCTGGGACAGATGATCGTCGTGGGACATGGTAATACCGACCTATTGGACGATGAACTGAGTGAACAGAACCTTGATGATCTTGGCTTCGTAGCTGTTTTCAGCCAGGTCGCTGCATAAGCGTTTTGCGATGTCGTCAGCCAGTTGCTGTTTTCCCTGTGGGGTCACCAGGTCACCGGCTTTATGCCCGGACAACAACTTCAATAAGCAATCCTGCACTTGTGGGAGTTGCTGTTGCAGGGCTTCACGATCGGCTTCGGAGGCCAGCTCCAGCGTAATGCCGGCATAGAGCATGCGCGGTCCATCCGCATCATCAGCCAGATTGACGGTAATTGGCTGGAGGGACAGGTAAACAGGGTCAGCAGGCGGCGCGATAGCTTTATCGGTGATGACCGGTGAATCGCTGGCATGAGGTTGGGTAGCATCAGCCCGCTCTTGCAAGAGCAAGTAGACGGCTATTGCCGTGGAGGCGAGAGCCAGCACCACTATGAGGATCAAGCCCCTTATCAGCCAACGTGACTTTGCCATCTGCATGAAACTCCCCTTCGAGCATTACTGGCGTTGGGCCCCGGGTTGGACACGGGTACATGGAGGCTCAGTATGGCCATGTAGAAGGGGAGACGAAGGTCCGAACAGGGCTGAACTTTGTTGCTATCTCAGGGTTTTGCTCAAGCATATAGATCGATACGGCCATCCATCCTGCTGGCACGGGTATTGGCGCCCTGGGTGGCTTCTGCCACCGAGGTTATTTGAAGGCCTTCGGTATCAGATGTTCCTGTAGATGTGCTGGAATGAGAAGTTTCTCCTTGAGACTGGGCAAACCCTTGGCTACCGACAGAAGTATTGCCTAGTTGGATACCTTGCTCAGCCAAGGCTTCGCGCAGTTGTGGAATGGCCTGTTCCACGGCATGGCGCACTTGGGGGTGAGCCGAGAAGAACTGGGCCTGGGCACCATGCTCGCCAAGACGCAGGTTGATGGATAGCGGCCCGAGTTCGGCGGGGTGCAGGCGCAATTCGACACGATGATCGCCCTCGACCGTGCTCTTTGTCTGGCTGACGCGGGCCAGGGTGGAACTGAGCTGTCCTGGCCAGGCCGGGTGGTTGACGGGCAAGGCAATGCTGGCCTGAAACGTGCCGGCACTTGATGCCCCCGGAAGGCGAGCGCTACTGGAAGTCATGGTTGATCCAGCCGAGGCAAGTCCTGAGTCATGGGAGCTGGCGCTGGGAGGCGTGGACACCGTCTCTTTGTTCTCTAGGCCCCCCGCATATTCTGTACGGGTCATGCTATCGGGTAAGGCGGTGGGTATACGGTTGTCGAAGTGACCCGGATAAGAGGAGGCAGCAGACTTATTGCCTTCTACTGTTTCCACTGGATGCTGCTGTCTGTCATTGAGCGCCTGATGTATTGCCTGTTCTTCACGCCCCGTCAGAGCCAGAACGGCGGGATTCGATGACGCCACTTGCACGACGTTTTCTGACGATGAAGGAAGTGACCTGGCGAGTGGCAAGTCGGGAGATGCCGGGAAAGCACTTGACGATGTGGCAGCGCCCCGGTGTTCCTGACGGGCTTCGATCATCTGGGAAAGACGTTCGCCGGCCTGGTCGAGTGGCCTGACATCCTGACCTGGAGACATGAGGCGCTCATTGGGAAGTATCCCACCGGATATTGGTTCATGGGTGAGTGCTTCATTGGTGAGTGGCTCACTGGAGATTGGCTCGGCAGTGACCGCTGCAAGCCCTGGAACGACAAGTCCGGTATAGGTCGGCGGTAGAGTACTGGCGTCAGTAGGCAAGGCCGAGTAATGGGCGTTCGGAACCAAGTTGTGTTGGGGCGCCAGCAGATCGTCTGCGGAGTCCTTGCTCTTGCCTTCTGGAGGTGTCTCTGAGTCTGTACCGGAAGCGGCAGGTGACACGATAGCCTCAAGCTGTTCGGCAAAGCTTTCACCATTCTGAGGCGAGCGGCCGGCATTGTCTTGCGAAGCTGGCACCGAGGAATGTGTGGTAGCTGAAGAAGTGCTAGGAGGGAGTGCGGGCAGAAGATCCATTTCCAGGCTCCATGGAGTCAAAGTCGGTTAGGCAGAATAGCTTCGCGTTGCTGACGCCCATTGATCAGGTCATCGAGGGTGCGTTGCTCGTGGCGTGACAGGCGATGGGCCTGTTCGTTGGCACGCCGGCTGGTCAATGTGTCATAGGCTTTCAGGCGGCGTTGTTCCTGCTGCCAGCGCTGTTGGCTGCGTTCCACTTTATGACGCTGTGCTTCAACACCATCACGGGCTTTGCATAGTGCAATATCCAGGGAGGCCAGGAAGCGTTGGGTGTTATGCAAAGAGGCTGTGGCGATACCTTGGCGTATCGCGTCATTGAGGGAACGGGCGTACTCCTGTCGGTAGCGTTGCAAGGATTCCAGTTGCTGGCGTGCCTGCTGTTCAGTGTTGCGCTCATTGGCCAAGTGCTGGCCGACCTGATCCCGAGCTTCCCGGGCCAGTTGTATCAGTGTGTCGAGAGGCGTCTTGTTGCTCATGGACTACCTCCAAGGACAGCATTTCCAAGAACGGTATTCAGCGCCTGGCGCGACTGATCGAGGCTAGAGCATTCGTCGATGCGTTGTTGCAGGAATGACTCCAGTTCCGGGTAGCGGCGCACGGCCTCGTCCAGACGTGGATCGTGGCCTGGCTGGTAGGCGCCGACGCTGATCAGGTCACGGTTGCGCTGATAGCGGGACAGCATGCTCTTGAACACCTGGGCCTGGCGGCACTGGTCATCATCGGCAACGGCATTCATGACTCGGCTGATGGATGCCTCGATATCGATGGCGGGGTAATGGCCGGCTTCTGCCAGGGCGCGCGACAACACTACATGTCCATCGAGAATCGCGCGTGCGGCGTCGGCAATCGGGTCCTGCTGGTCGTCTCCTTCAGTGAGCACGGTATAGAACGCGGTAATGGAGCCTTCTCCGACACCGGCATTACCCGCACGTTCGACCAGGCTGGGCAACTTGGCAAAGACGGAAGGGGGATAGCCTTTGGTGGCGGGCGGTTCGCCGATCGCCAGAGCAATCTCGCGCTGTGCCATGGCGTAGCGAGTGAGTGAGTCCATGATCAACAGGACATTCTTGCCTTCATCCCTGAAGCCTTCGGCGAGACGGGTCGCGTAGGCTGCCCCTTGCAGGCGCTGCAGGGGAGAAGTGTCTGCCGGAGCCGCGACGACAACGGATCGGCTCAGGCCTTCCTTGCCGAGGATGTTATCGATGAAGTCCTGTACTTCACGGCCTCGTTCTCCTATCAGGCCGACCACAATGACATCGGCCTGGGTGTAACGCGCCATCATGCCAAGCAGAACCGATTTGCCTACACCTGACCCAGCAAACAATCCCATGCGCTGGCCTCGACCAACGCATAGTAAAGCGTTGATGGCACGAATCCCGACATCGATCTGCTGTTCTATAGGAGCTCTGGCTAATGGATTAAGCTGTGGTGTGGACAAGGGAGCCCGGGGAGCTTCATCCAGGCTGCCGAGATCATCCAGGGGGGTACCGCTACCATCCACCACTCTTCCGAGCAGTGTTTGCCCCAGGGGGAAACGCCGGGCACTACCGGGCGCTCCAGCGCCGAGAGGAAGCACTTTTGCACCAGGCATCAGGCCATTTACCTCGGCCAGTGGCATCAGATACAGGCGTTCGCCTGAAAAGCCTACAACCTGTGCTTCAGCATAATTTGCTCGGTCGTCTACGGCATTCTTCGGCAGTTCGATCCGACAGCCATCACCCAATGCCACCTGGATACCTACCGCCTCGATCACCATTCCTGTGGCTCGCACGACCCGACCGCTGATGCGCTTGCTTGGTAATTTTTCGAGGCGTTGGGCAACGGCATTCAAAGCTTGTTGCCAGCGCTGCTGGTGAGGACATGTCAGTGTTGTATCAGGCATGGCATCAGTCATTCGGTGACGGTTGGGCGCTGTTGCTGCGCCTGCGGACTTGTGAATTCACTGATTGCCAGCGCTGTTCCCAGGTGGCATCGATTTCGCCATATTCGCTGGTAACCCGGCATCCTCCGCGGTGCAGGCTGTCGTCTGCTTTCAGGGTCCAGCCGGCGCTTGCCAGGGTGTCCCCCAGATGCCGCTCGACGAGCGTGAGGTCCTGAGGGTGCAGCCAGAGGCGCTGGCTACCGACCAGTGGTGGATCGCTACGCAGTAAGTCTTCAACCACTGACACTATCTGGCGTGGACGTGCCTTGAGCGCATCTCCCGCGAGCTGCCGACCCGTTGCCAGAGCCAGGTCGATGAGTTGCGCGGCAATGGCAGTGTCCAGATCCTGCAAGGCGCGGTGAAAGTTTTCTATCAAGTCAGATAGCGGACTCAAGACCTCATGGGCCCGCTTTTCCAGTGCTTCGGCTATCTCGGCATCCGCCTGACTTCGCCCCTTGGCCAGCCCTTCATTCATTCCCTTCGCGAAGCCCGCTTCATGGCCCTGGGCATGTCCCTCACGACGGCCTTGTTCAATACCTTGCAACCAGGCCTTGTGATATAGCTCGTCGGGAGAGAGAAGGACTTCGTCACCGTCATCGCAAGATGGTTCGCCAGCGGTGCAGGAACGCTCGACGGAAAGCTCGTCCATGCACCATGGACGCCAGGTGGAAGGCGTTGCGATGGGTTGATGGCTCATTCTGAGGACCTCGGTGAATGGATGAGGTTACACATAAGCCTCGTCACCTCCACTGAGGACGATTTCGCCACTGTCGGCCAGACGGCGAACAATCTGAAGGATGGCTTTTTGTTCGGTTTCCACCTGCGAGACCCGAATCGGGCCGCGGGAATCCATTTCTTCCTGCAGCAGGTCGGCGGCGCGCTGGGACATGTTGCGCATGAACCTGGTCTTGAGGTCTTCTGGTGCGCCCTTGAGTGCTACCACCAGGCTATTGTTGTCGATCTCCTTGAGCAGCAACTGGATACTGCGGTCGTCCAGGTCGACAAGATTCTCGAACAGGAACATTTCGTCGATGATGCGTTGGGCCAGTTCTTCGCTGTGGGCGCGGACTGTATCGATGGCTGCGCTTTCCTGGTTGGAGTTCATCAGGTTGAGAATCTCGGCAGCGGTGCGCACCCCTCCCATCTTGCTGCGCTTGAGGTTCTGGCCATCGAGCATATTGGTCAGCACCTCAGTGAGCTCTTGCAGAGCGGCAGGTTGAACGCCATTGAAGGTGGCGATACGTAGTACGACATCGTTACGTAACTTGTCGGTGAAGAGCTCCAGCACATCGGCAGCCTGATGGCGCTCCAGGTGAACCAGTACCGTGGCAATGATCTGCGGATGCTCATCGCGGATGAGTTCTGCCACCATCGATGGATCCATCAAATTGAGGGCATCGATACCCGTACTGCCAGCGGTGCTCTCGAGTACGTCTTCGATCAGGCTGGAAGCCCGTTCGCTTCCCAGAGCCTTGGTCAATACAGCGCGAATGTGGTCGCTGGAGTTGAGGTTAAAGCCGATGAACTCTCCTGCTTCCTTATGGAAGTCCTGCAGCACTTTGCGCATTTCGTCATGGGAAATCTGGGTGAGTAGTGTCATCTCCCGAGACAGGTTCTGAATTTCCTTGGCACTGAGGAACTTGAATACTTCCGCCGCGCTGTCCTCATCAAGGGCCAGCAACAGGACAGCACTGCGTCGTAGGCCAGGAGATGCTTCAGGATGGGTCATTGTCGTTCATCCAGCCGCGCACGATCATGGCGACCAGGCGAGGGTCCTCCTGAGCCATTTCGCGCAGTTCATTGAGATGCTGTTCATAGGTCGTGGCTTTGCGCCGGTGCGATGGGGCCCTGGCATAAGTGGCGTCATCTTCCTCTGGGGCTTCTCCATCGTCCGTCTGCTCTATCTCGGAGTCATCCCCTGCTCCCACCTGTGTTTGCAGGTTTGCCTGAGGCGCGGTGGTTTCCAGATAGTGGCGTACCACTGGGCGAAGCAGGCGACGATACACGAACAGGATAGCCAGACCGATCAACAAGTAGCGCCCGATCTCCATGGCCAAGCGTTGAAGATCGGAGTTTTGCCACCAGGGTAGAGGAGCTTCTTCAGGAGGAGTGATAAAGGGACGGTTGACCACCACGAGATCATCGCCTCGATCTTCTGAATACCCCATGGCCTGGCGTACCAGTTTCTCGATCTGGGCTAGCTGTGCATCGTCCAAAGGATGTGGTTTCTGTGTTTCTGTATTACCGCTGGCCTCAGCAGGAGCCTCGTCGAGGATATAGTTGATGACCACGGCTGCTGTCAGGCGCTCAATTTGCCCCTGCTGATGCTGTATATGTGATACCTGATGGTCCAATTCATAGTTGATCACGTCATCACGGCGCATGCGTTCAGACTGAGAGTTGGCTGTGCCTTGCTGATTGGCAGTGGCCTCGTCCTTGGATGCTTCGGTTGGAGAGCTTTCGACAGGAGAAGGTGCCGTGCCGGGTGGCGTGTTGCTTAGGGCGCCAGGAATACCTTTGGCCAGATTCCCCTTGCCGTCGACATCAAGGCTTGTCTGGCGACTACGGACAGCCGCTTCGTTAGGGGGTTGATTGGGGGCAAAATGCTCGGCAGTTTCTTCATGGGCAGAAAAATCGACCTGGGCGGTCACCTGGGCCCGTACGTTATGGGATCCCACGATAGGGGCCAGAATCGTTTCGATGCGCTGACGAAGCGTGCTTTCCACCGTGGCGACATAGTCGAGCTGCGTGCTGTCAAGCCCCTTGCCTTGACCCGCAGGGGAAGAGAGTAGGTGCCCGAGTTGGTCTATCACCGTGACATCCTCGGCAGTCAGGTCCGGGACGCTGGAAGAGACCAGATGGATCATGGCTGCGATTTGCCCATCGCCAAGGGTGCGGCCGGGTTCCAGGGTCAACACCACTGAGGCCTTTGCTGGCTTTCTGTCGCGAACGAATACTGAGTCCTTGGCCAGAGCCAAATGTACTCGGGCGTTGGCCACAGGGCCGAGAGAGGAGATAGAGCGGGCCAGCTCACCTTCAAGGCCACGCTGATAATTGATTTGTTCTGCAAACTGGCTGATGCCAAAGGCCTGGTGCTCCATCAATTCCATGCCAACATTGCCGGCATGGGGCAGGCCTTTCTCCGCCAGTTGCAGGCGCAGGGTGTGGACCTGATCGCCGGGCACCAGCAGTGCGTTCCCACCAGCAGCAAATTGGTAGGGGACACCGCGGCTGTCCAGCTCATTGATGATGGCTCCACCATCAGTCTCTGAGAGGTTGCTGAACAGCACTCGATATGGCGGGCGCGTGGCCCACATGACCAGGGCAACGATCAGAGCGATAGCCATGGCACTACCGATGATCAGAGCGAGCAGCGGATTATTTCGCAGCTTGGTGATGAGCTTTGACAATGGTGCTGATCCCGCTGATTGAATCACGGTGCTCATCGGGCACTCCTGATAGCGGGGAGGCAGTGGTCTTGTGAATGTTCGGATGACATGGAGGCAGTCCGTGTGCGGTAGGCCGTTCCCTGGATCGGGTTCAATGACGATACCCATTATCCGCAGCATCACTGAGGTGAAAGGTTGAAATAGCCACGATTTTGGTGGCCAATTGGGGCGATGGTCAGGATAGGAGCCTGTTAGGCTGAGCAGGTCTTTTTGATCTTCCAGGAAATTGTCATGGCTACTTCCGCAATGCAGTCAGCCTTTACCCAGATGGAGGTTCTGTCCCATCAGGCCAGTCAGATAGGAGGAAGGCAGCAGCATGCTGGAGAGCCTGATTCTGGTTTTGCTGATGCACTGGTTTCCTCGATTCGGCGCATCAATGAGTTGAAGGTAAATGCCGATGCACAGGCTCAGGCTTTCCAGGTGGGTGTGCCTGGTGTAGAGCTGAATGACGTCATGGTTAATATGCAGAAAGCCAGCCTGGCCTTTCAAATGGGGCAACAGGTGCGCAATCGTCTGATCAGCGCCTATCATGATGTGATGAATATGCAAGTGTAAGAGTTCAGCGTTGTAGCTATTAATATACGTAGCTATTGATATACGTGGCTATTGATATAAATGGAAATCGTATGTAAGTGACAATCGTATATGAAAGGTGCATATAAAAAGTGTATATAAAAAAGGCCTGCGAGATATCGCAGGCCTTTTGGCTTGTCTTGCTGGTTATTATTTTCTTTCTCCTCCTCACGCTGCTCTGTGCAATGGGATGTATTCCACAGAGAGGTGAGCGTGTCAGCAGGTTACTGACGAATCATGTAGTCGAAAGCACCTAGCGCAGCAGTAGCACCGGAGCCAAGCGCAATGACAATCTGCTTGTAGGGCACGTGCGTCACATCTCCCGCAGCGAAAATACCGGGGACGCTGGTCATTCCGTGGCTATCCGTGATGATTTCCCCTCGCTCGCTCAGCTTTACCGGGGAGTCCTTGAGCCACTCTGTATTGGGCACCAGGCCTATCTGGACGAAGACACCTTCCAGCTCCACACGCTTCATCTCACCACTGGCGCGCTCTTCATAGCTGATGCCATTGACTCGATTGCCATCGCCATGGATCTCGGTAGTCCGGGCTCCCTTGATGATGTCAACGTTGGGCAGACTGGACAGTTTCTTTTGCAGTACGGCGTCGGCCCGCAACTCGTCCATGAATTCGAACAGTGTTACATGTGCCACGATACCCGCCAGGTCGATGGCGGCCTCGACACCAGAGTTGCCACCACCAATGACAGCAACACGCTTGCCCTTGAACAGAGGGCCATCGCAGTGAGGGCAGTAGGCGACACCTCGGTTGCGATACTCGGCTTCACCGGGAACGTTCATCTCGCGCCAGCGTGCACCAGTGGCGAGTATCAGCGTCTTGGTCTTGAGGCTGGCGCCGGATGCGAAGCGTACTTCGTGCTCGCTACCCGGGCGGGAAGCTGGAATCAGCTCGACAGCTCGCTGGAGGTTCATGATATCCACGTCGTATTCCTTGACGTGCTCCTCAAGTGCCGTCGCCAGTTTCGGGCCTTCGGTTGCGGGTATAGAGATGAAATTCTCTATTGCCATGGTATCGAGGACCTGGCCACCGAAGCGTTCCGCAGCAACACCAGTGCGAATGCCTTTGCGGGCAGCATAGATAGCGGCAGCGGCGCCAGCAGGGCCTCCGCCGATAGTCAAAACGTCGAAGGCTTCCTTGGCACTGAGCTTCTCGGCTTCGCGTTTTTCGGCGCCGGTGTCCACCTTGGCCAGAATCTGCTCGAGGCTCATGCGGCCCTGGTCGAACAGCTGACCGTTGAGGTAGACACTGGGAACAGACATGATCTCTCGAGCTTCGACTTCGTCCTGGAACAGAGCACCATCGATAGCGTCGTGAGAGATCCGTGGGTTGAAAATCGCCATCAGGTTGAGAGCCTGAACCACATCCGGGCAGTTCTGACAGGACAGCGAGAAATATGTCTCGAAATGCAGATCCGCATCGAGTGCCTGGATCTGTTCGAGAACCTCTGGGCTTGTCTTGGGAGGATGGCCTCCAGCCTGCAGTAGAGCGAGTACCAGAGAGGTGAACTCATGGCCCATGGGAATGCCGGCAAACACTACTCCGCTGGGTTTGCCATCACGATGTATGGCAAAGGACGGTACGCGCTTGTCGTTACCTTCCGTGGAAAAGGCAATCTTGTCTGAGAGTGAGGCGATATCACTCAACAGACCGTGGAGTTCCTTGGACTTGGCGCCGTCATCCAGTGTGGCGACCAGCTCAAACGGTTGCGTGACCTTGTCCAGATAGGCTTTCAGCTGTTGCTTCAGAGAGTCGTCCAACATGACAGCGACAATCCTTCATGTTCGGGGAATGAGAACAGACGAACGCCATCCGTGCGGACAGCCGGCGTCTGCATTCAATATCGTATGGGGTGATGAGAATCCCCATCTGAGTGAAAGGAATACCGTTCCCGCGTGAACGACTGGTAGGTCGAACGGCAAGTACACTCAGATGGGAAATAACGGTGGTGCTTAGATCTTGCCAACCAGGTCCAGAGACGGTGCCAGCGTTTCTTCGCCTTCTTTCCACTTGGCCGGGCAGACTTCATTCGGGTGAGCAGCCACATACTGTGCGGCTTTCACCTTGCGCAGCAGCTCTTCAGCGTTGCGGCCGATGTTGCCTGCGTTGATCTCGACAATCTGGATAGTGCCTTCCGGATCGATGACGAAGGTACCGCGCTCGGCCAGGCCATCTTCTTCGATCAGAACTTCGAAGTTACGAGAAATCTGCAGCGTTGGGTCGGCCAGCATGGGGAACTGCAGCTTGGAGATGGTCTCTGAACTGTCGTGCCAGGCCTTGTGCGTGAAGTGGGTGTCAGTGGAGACACTGTAGATTTCAACACCCAGCTTCTGGAACTCGGCATAGTTGTCAGCCAGGTCACCCAGCTCGGTCGGGCAGACAAAAGTGAAGTCGGCTGGGTAGAAGAAGAAGATGCTCCACTTGCCTTTCAGGCTTTCTTCGCTGACATCGATGAACTCGCCATTGTGGAAAGCAGTTGCCTTGAATGGCTTGACTTGAGTGTTGATCAGGGACATGCCCATCTCCTTAGACCAGTAAGTTTGTGTCGTAGACGGAAGACACTTTATCGCTCTGGTACTGATAGTCTAAATTGAGTGACATGATGGCTGTGATAATTAGACTCTATCGCCACGATCTCTGCCATTAGCATGCCGAATCCTGTTTCCTGGTATGAGGCGCCAGGAAAAATTCTGACAAGAGAGGTAAGTCAAGAATAAATTGTGCGAATTCGAGCTGCTATGGGGCATATCTCGGTTACAGGATGAGAAAATTTTCATTCTTTTTAGGGGCTTTTTTCTTTGCTTCGTCAGGAAATATCATGCATTCCATACGTCATGATTAGACGAAGTTACGAGTTGGTTCCCATGTATTTTTTTCTTTTTTGAGCAAAATATGCTTTTTCTGGCATCCGAAATCGATGGGCTGATCATCAGTAAAAAAGAAGTCTCACTGAAATGCGGCCTTTCAATTATAGCTATCTCATTTCTCATATTTATTGCAGCTCATTCTCCTTATTTGATTGGAAATTTTGCTAGATCAGACACCCCGCCTTCATGATCATGCATGTGCGTCATGTGGCCTCAAATATGATGCAAATTTAGTAGCGACGTCGGTGCACCATCATGGCGATAGCCATTTTTCGAGTGCCATGCAGACAACCGATACCACAGAAATTTTCCATATGTGATTGATTTTTAATAAATATTAAAAGGCATGGATGGTCGTGTTCTAGATTCGATATTTTGTTTTTTTATTCTTGAAAACCCATAGACCTTTGGTGATAGAACATATGCAATACAAATACATTAATGAGAAGCCGTAATTTATGTCGTGGAGAACACAAAATAGTATTTATTATACTTTAAATCATGTTTCTTTTGATTTTTCCTCGCATATACGGAAAATATTTCTGTAATATATTGCTGATGTTAATGTATTTTTCACATTTAATGACCAAAAAATAAATTTCCTCCTTTTTGCGTTTTTCAGCAAAAAGATAAGAGGTATCTTTAATATATTATTAATAACCAAAGCCAATTCCAAGTCATGGTGAATTTTTAACATTCTGTGAGAATTATCTGAAAAAAAAGTATCGAATTAACTAAAATCATAAGCGAAAAAATCATAAGTGACTGATATTTAATATATTTCTTTGCTAGTAATGGAGATCCATGTTACTAAATATACTTAGTATATCGTATGGAGAAGGTGAGCAATTAAAGAAATTTTTTGTTTTTTATGTATATCAATTTCGATAAATGTCACTCGGATGTGGGTGATTTTTTTATGCTGTAATTTCTTGGTATAAGCGCTTTAAGCCGAAGATAAAACTAGAGACTCTCTAAAAATCCCTCTGTGGATTGACTCTATAACCAGAAGAAAGGTTTCCAGGTAACTTCGGCAACATTTGATCTTGGCGAAGTGCAGGGTAAGGGAATCGCCCGGACATAATCCTGGGGCGGTAGCGTGATGTAATCACCATCAACGGCATGATGCCGTTGGCAGAATCGCTGGTAACAACTGCAGTACTGGTAGGCCGACTCCAAAGGCTGGAAGGAGTCGCCATGTCACTGCTCCTGTCGTGTCCACATAACGCCTAGATACCTTGTTCAGACAGTGCATTCAGGGAGCCACATGTCTTACATCCGATCACTTGCACGTCACCAGCTCTCTTGGGCCAGTGCACTGGCACTGCTGTTAAGTGGCTGTGTGGTGCCCGGCCCTCACAATGGGAACCAGGAAGGCTCAGTCATCATCGTTGGAGGGCAACAGGGATATCCTCTGGATGTCGAGCTCAGTGACGCAATCGCACGAGCGACTGCTGGTGAGGCACTCAATCTGGTGTCCAGCCCATGGGGACCCAATGTCAGGTTGCTCGTTGGTGCTCCTTATCATGCAGGTAGTGGTCGTACTTGTCGTCATGCCGATGTCTGGCGACAGGGCAGCCCTACAAGCCAAGCCATTGTTGTGTGTGAAGCCTCTACCGGTTGGGTTTATCGCCGTCGAGTGACTGCATTGATGAATGGTGCGGAGGGCATCCGGTGAAGGGAAGACAACACCAGTACGGTACGCATATTGCCGGCAAAGCGGCCTGTCTTATTATTTTTGTTGCCGCCATGCTTTTGTCCGAATCAGTCATGGCACAAAGCCTATCGCTGCCAGGTGAAGTTTTGCCGCAACAACAGCAAATAGCGCCAACCACCGCCATTGATACGTCGCCTCGAGCCGACTGGAGCAATGATCGTTATGGCCCGGTACCTTCTTCTCCCCAGGTCAATATCGACTCACTGCCGCCTTTCGGTGCCAACCTCTTTGAAGGGGGCTTTCGCGGCACCATGGCCGATGGTCTGAATTCCAGCTATCGCATCAAGCCTGGCGACCAGATCACTGTGCGAGCGTGGGGAGCGGTAGAGTTTGATGGTGTGATGCCTGTGGATGCCCAGGGCAATATCTTCATCCCTTCGGTGGGTCCGCTCCATGTGCAGGGCTTGAGTAATTCAGAGCTGGATGGCCAGGTTCGTCAGGCCATTCAGGGGGTCTACCCGGATCAAGTGAATGTCTATACCAACCTGCAGGGTGTGCAGCCGGTCGGTGTCTTCGTCACTGGCTATGTCACTAATCCCGGTCGTTATGCCGGTACTCCCTCGGACTCGGTACTCTATTTTCTTGATCAGGCGGGGGGGATCGATAACTCACTCGGCAGTTATCGCAATGTACGCGTGATGCGTGGTGGCAGCCTTGTTGCCAATGTCGATCTCTATGACTTTCTACTGCATGGCCAACTCCCTCAACAGCAATTCAGGGATGGAGATACGATCGTTGTTGGTGAACGTGGGCCAGCCATTGCGGTCACCGGGGATGTCGATCGTGAATACCGTTACGAGCTGTTGGGCAGCCACCTGATAGGCTCCGAGATTGTCAGGCTTGCGCGTTTGAAAAGTGGTGTGTCTCACGTTCTAGTGAGAGGAACACGTAGCACTGGCCCGTTCGCAACATACGTGCCGGTTAGCCAGTTTTCTGCGATGAACGTGTATAGCGGCGATGAGGTGTCCTTCAGTGCTGATGCTCGTGCAGGGACCATCGTTGTCAGCCTCGAGGGCAGCTACTTTGGGCCTTCTCGCTATGCGTTACCTCGAGATGCGCGCTTGGGAGAATTCCTGGATGCCATTGCCACCCCAGCCAATATGACGGCGGTGGAAAGCGTCTCCATCAAACGTGAAAGCGTGGCCAAACAGCAGGGAGAAGCGCTGAAGGAAAGTCTGAGGCGCCTGGAAACTACATACCTTGGGGCATCTTCTTCGACACCGGAAGAGGCCGAGATTCGTGTGCGCGAGGCGGAGCTTATTCAGAAATTTGTCGAGCGTGCTCGTGTACTGGAACCCAGTGGACGCCTGGTGGTGGCCTCGGATCAGGAAATAAGAGATATCCGGTTGCAGGATGGAGATGTCGTCACCCTGCCAGAAGTGACCGACTCCATACTGGTCAGTGGAGAGGTGACCGTTCCTCAGGCGGCAGTATTCCGCCCCGGCTCACGTGTGCGTGACTACATCGACGGTGCAGGAGGCCTGACCCAGCGTGCTGACGATGACAATATTCTGGTAGTACGCCAGAGTGGTGAGGTGCGTAATGCCGATGATGTTGTTCTGCGTCCGGGTGATGAAATTCTGGTGATGCCGAAAGTTCCCACCAAGAACATTCAGCTAGCCACCAGCATCAGCCAGATCCTGTATCAAATCGCTGTTGCGACCAAAGTTGCGATCGATCTCTGATGTCTCAGCAACAGGCTCGATCCGGCGTGATGCACGATGGCAAGGGAGCCATGATGAGGGGCGCACGCCCCTCCTTCGCTGTCACGTGCAGTGTGTGGTACGCCATGTTCATGCGGGAGGCTATCTCCCGCACCATGTCGGACCGCATGGGCTGGTTCTGGATGCTTGCCGAACCTATGGCCTTCACCTTGATCATGGTGGAAATACGCAGCTTCATCGCCAGCGGTCGCTTGGTTCCTGGTGCACCTTTTATCCCTTGGATGATCGTTGGTCTGATGGGTTTCTTTCTCGTAAGAGAAGGCATGATGCGAAGCCTGGGAGCGATCAACGCCAATCAAGCCCTGTTCGCCTATCGGCAGGTGCAGCCCATAGACCCGGTACTGGTGCGCAACTTTCTGGAAGGTATGCTGCGTACCCTTGTTTTCATGCTGTTCATTGTCGGCGCCATGATGCTGGATGTAGAGCTGTTTCCTGACCATGTGCTGTGGGCCATATTCGGCTGGCTATCGTTGTGGACCCTGGGCCTGGGGTTGGGATTGGTGGTGTCGGTGCTCGGTACTCTTGTATCCGAGGTGGCCATTCTCATAAGAATGATCAATCTGCCATTGCTGATTCTCTCCGGCGTGGTCTTTCCCTTGAATCATCTGCCGCACTGGATGCTGGAATACTTGATGCTCAATCCCATTGTTCATGGGATTGAGATGTTGCGTCATGCCTTCTTTGACACCTACCGGGTCGTGCATGGCACCAGTATGACTTACTTCTGGTTATGGGCTCTGGCCTGCATGGCACTGGGGCTGATTCTCCATGTGCGTTTTCGTGACCGGTTGAAAGCCCAATGATCGAGATTCGCCATCTCTACAAGCGCTATCACAATCACCACGGTAGCGATTGGGTGTTGCGGGACATCGACCTGACCATTCCTGCGGGCGTCAGTGTGGGTCTGATTGGCCGAAATGGGGCCGGCAAGTCCACCCTGCTACGTTTGATTGCGGGGATGGACAGCCCCGAGCGAGGCGAGATTCGGCGCCACTCCGCCGTGTCCTGGCCGATTGGCTTGAGTGGGGGCTTCCAGGGTTCGATGACAGGACGCCAGAACGTCAAATTCGTTGCTCGAGTACATGGTGGGCGCAGGAATGTGCAGCAGATCATTGAGAGCGTCGAGGCATTCGCTGAGTTGGGGCCTGCCTTTGATGAACCGATCAAGACATATTCTTCCGGTATGCGTGCGCGCCTGAATTTCGGACTGTCATTAGCCTTCGACTTTGATGTGTATCTATCTGATGAAGCCACATCCGTTGGTGATCGGATCTTCCGCAGCAAGGCCATCAAGGCATTCAAGGACAAAGTAGGGCAATCCAGCCTGATCATGGTTTCCCATGGAGAAGGTATCCTGCGCGAATTGTGTCAGGCGGGTATTTATCTCAAGGATGGGCATGCCCAGTGGTTCGATGACATCAACGATGCCATCCGGACCTACCACGCCGAAACCGGCGGTGAATCGATGCAAGACCTGGCTGACCTGACACTGGAAGAGCTTGATGCACTGCGTCGTCAGCGCAAGAAAGTATTCGAGCGCCTGCAAAGCGAAGTAGAGGCAGTGCCGCAAGAAGTGCTGTCTGATGAAGAACGCAAGTCGCATAACACAGCGCTTCATCAAGCCCGACAACAGTGGCACGACGTGGTTCGAGCCATTGAGCAGCGTCGCGCTGATAACAACGACTCCTCTTATTGAGATTTGGCGACCAAGTCTGTCGTCTGTCATGGAAGAGCTTCATATGATGCCGATGGTAAAACGCTACCCCCATTGGGCGGTGGCCTGTGTGGCAATTGTACTGGTGAGTTTCTATTGGCTCGCATGGGCCGATGACCGTTATGTCTCTCGTGCTGTCGTGGTCATCGAAAGTCCGCAGATCGCTCCTCCTGAGCTGACGTTTTCCTCCTTGCTGACTGGAACGCAAAGTGACAGTGATCTCCTGCTATTGCGTGAGTATCTGTTATCGGTGGACATGTTGAAGCAAGCTCAGGAAACGCTGGATTTTCGCAAGCACTACAGTCAGTACGGTGATCTTTTTTCTTCTCTCTGGAATGCCGATGCACCCATCGAGGAACTGCACGACTACTATCTCAAGCGCGTCAGCGTAGAGCTGGATGAATACTCTGGGGTACTGGATATCGAAGTGCAGGCATATACCCCGGAGTTCGCACATGCCATGACCCAATTGCTGCTGGAAGCAGGCGAACAGCATATGAATGAGATGGGGCAACGCCTGGCACAGGAGCAAGTAGCCTTTCTCGAAGTACAGGTCGATCGCTTGAGCGAACGCCTGGATGACGCCAGGGCAGATCTCCTTGCCTACCAGAATGAACATGGCCTGGTGTCTCCTACCGCAACGGTGGAAAGCCTGAACCAGGTCGTCGCCAGCCTGGAAGCAGAGCTGGCCAGTCTCCAGGCTCGACGCAGTGCATTGGGCAGTTTTTCAAGCCAGCGCTCGACGGATGTCATTCGTGTTGATAGCGAAATCGCGGCTTTGCGTAACCAGATCGAAAAAGAACGCAACCGCTTGGCACAAGCCGCTGGCAATTCACTGAACCGTACTGCCTCGGAATACCAGACGCTGGAACTGAAGGCTCAATTCGCCCAGGACACCTATTCCAATGCCTTGGGCGCGCTGGAAAGCACCCGTATTGAGGCGGCTCGCAAGCTCAAACAAGTCAGCGTGCTGCAGAGTCCGCTGATGCCGGAATATTCGACCAGTCCTGAGCGACTATACAACGCAACCGTATTCGCCATTGTGGTGATCTTCCTTACCTTCATTGCCAATATGCTCATCCTGATCGTTCGTGATCACCGAGATTGAGTGGCAGTTATCATGACCTTCAGGGATAGAAATGAATGCTTTGACTATCTTCGTGACGGGCGGTGCCGGTTTCATAGGTTCTGCTGTTGTACGAGAACTTGTGCGCCGTACAGAAATACAAGTCGTCAATATTGATAAACTGACCTATGCAGGCAATCTTGAATCGCTTGCGGAAATTGATAGGAATCCCAATTACCATTTTATCCATGCAGATATCGGCGATGGTGCACGCATGGCACAGATATTTGCCGAGTTCCAGCCAGATATTGTGATGCACCTGGCAGCAGAGAGCCATGTAGATCGCTCCATTGACGGCCCTTCTGATTTCATTGCCACCAACATCGTCGGTACCTATCAGATTCTTGAGGCCGCACGCCATTATTGGAGTCAGTTAACACTATCCGATCAGGACAAGGCCACAGGGTTTCGCTTTCACCATATCTCTACCGATGAAGTCTATGGTGACCTGGAAGGACCAGAAGACCTGTTCACCGAAGCGACCCCATATGCACCCAGCTCACCCTATTCAGCATCAAAGGCCAGTTCGGACCACTTGGTTCGTGCTTGGGGGCGTACCTATGGCCTACCTGTTCTGGTGACGAACTGCTCCAACAATTACGGCCCGTATCATTTTCCGGAGAAGCTGATTCCGTTGATGATTCTGAATGCTCTGGCTGGCAAGCCCTTGCCAGTATATGGCGATGGAAATCAAATTCGGGATTGGCTCTATGTAGAAGATCATGCCCGTGCACTGATCAAGGTTGCCATGGAAGGAAGAGTAGGGGAGACCTACAACATTGGTGGTCATAACGAAAAGAAGAATATTGAAGTAGTGCGTACTGTATGTGCATTGCTTGAAGAACTGGCTCCTGACAGGCCCCAAGGACTAGAAAAGTATGTAGACCTGATTACTTTTGTACAGGATCGTCCTGGTCATGATGTGCGCTATGCCATTGATGCTAGCAAGATGCAGTACGAACTAGGATGGAAACCAGAAGAGACCTTTGAGACAGGTCTTCGCAAGACGGTGAAGTGGTATCTTGATAATGAAGGTTGGTGGCGCCGTGTCCTTGATGGAAGTTATCAAGGAGAAAGACTGGGCACTAAGAATATTCGATACCAATAAGAGATATGTAAAATAGCCTGGATGAAACTCAGATAAAACTGACATTTGTAATTATTTGTTCGTAGTTGGGAATACGCTTTCTCAACCATTTTATGGTTACACAGCTATATAGACTTGTTTTTATTCCTACCCATAATGCTTCATAAGCCTGGTTAACGGGCAATAAAACTATTAAAAAGAGATAAAAGATATGAACCGCAAAGGCATTATCCTGGCGGGTGGTTCCGGCACACGCCTACATCCTATCACTCGTGGTGTATCCAAGCAGCTGCTTCCGGTTTATGACAAGCCGATGATCTACTATCCGCTTTCCGTATTAATGCTGTCAGGAATTCGAGAGATATTGATCATCTCAACTCCAGAAGATCTACCTCAGTATCAAAATCTACTGGGTGATGGAAGCCAGTTCGGGATACACCTGAAATATGCCATTCAAGCCAGCCCTGATGGTTTGGCTCAAGCGTTCCTGATTGGCGAGAGCTTCATAGGGAGTGACCCCGTTTGCCTGGTGCTTGGGGATAACATCTTTCACGGCCAGCACTTTTCCGAACAACTCAAGCGTGCCGCACAGCAGAAAACAGGAGCCACGGTATTTGGCTATCAAGTGCAGGATCCTGAGCGCTTTGGCGTCGTAGAATTCGATTCAAATGGAACAGCCATATCCATCGAAGAAAAGCCGGCAACACCAAGATCATCCTACGCAGTTACCGGACTGTATTTCTATGACAATGATGTCGTGGCAATTGCCAAATCCGTGAAGCCTTCCGAGCGAGGCGAACTGGAAATCACCTGTGTCAATAATGCCTATCTGGAACGTGGAGACTTGAGAGTCGAGCGCCTCGGGCGTGGTTTCGCCTGGTTGGATACCGGTACCCATGAAAGTCTGCTGGAAGCTGCTCAGTACGTACAGACCATCGAGCATCGTCAGGGAATGAAAATTGCTTGCCTGGAAGAGATTGCCTGGGGACAAAAATGGATTAGTGACGATATGTTGCTTGAGCAGGCCTGTGCCATGAAGAAAACCAGCTATGGAAGATATCTAAAGCGTCTGGTGGGTTATAAGCATGCGGTTTACTGAACTGGCTTAATATAGTTCTTAATAATTAAAATGAATATAATATGTTTTTTAGGTATTTTATTTAAGCAAGAATATTGCATGAACATAATAAAATCTCCCCTAAACTCATCTCATCCCTATAAAGTATTAATAATGTTATTCGAATATGAATAATAATGAATGAAGAAAATTAATATGATTTTTAATTAATAATGGATAATTGAAGTGAACTCTAACGAAGAAGATTTTCAATTACTCTCGGGTGTACCATACGACACAGTTACTGCATCTGATGTACTATACTTAAAAGATGCTGCTCCTTTGAAATCCAGCATTGATGCTGCGGTGATGACAGAAGATGGCGCACTGGTTGTGGTTGGATGGATATATGACACAGGAAAAATTGTTCAAGGTTTTTCTGCATTAAAGAAACAGAGTAAGGCACTGAGGAAAAAAAATTACTCAGTGCTTCATTTGGAAGAAGATCTTGATGGGGTTCAAGTTCATCGAATAGAGCGCCCCGATGTAACTGCAGCAATGAAAGGATGTGAAACATATCATCAACATGGGTTCGTCCTTGTAGTACCTAAGTTCTCTTCTGAATACAAGCTGGCCTTGATACTTGAAGATGGCCGCTATGTGCTGCTCAATTACTCTATGATCACTGATAGAAGTGAAGCAGAAGAAGTATTATATCGGTGTATGCCAAGCTCCGGGTCTCAAATATATATGGGTCTTCAGGCTGGTTTAGGAGAAGATAACATATTAACAAACATAGTTGAGAGCTTGATTGTGCATAATGTACAACATGTGCAGCAACTTTCCAGTTGCGATCAGGCTATTCTTGTTGAGGGTAAGTTACTATTATTAAATGGTTGGGTTGGTTCTCGTTATCGTGACATACGCAAGATAACTTTAATAGCGGAAGGGGAAAGATTTGACATTACTAATAAGTTGAGTCGTTATCAAAGACCAGATCTTAAATCTGTTTTTCCAAAAGCGGCTTATGAGGCAATTGGATATATTTCAGCTGTTCCTATGAGAGGGCTAAATCCCAGGAACATTGAGGTCCAGATAAGTTGGAGAAATGGAGAAAAAGATATAAGAGATAAAGAAGTTGAGAGAATGGGATGGGCGGGATTGCATAATTTCTTACAACAACATTATAACCTCTTTCCCTCGATTATGCATCAATTGAAAATTGCATGCAAATACCCTAATCATGATGCAATATTTTCTGTACGTTTGGAAAAAATGTTTGAAATATTATTTCCAAACATGGTGCAGTCGTTGCCGACCATGGTTGAGCATCCTGAGCGATCTATTATTGCGATAGATAAAGCATTTGCGCTACATAGTGCGGGGTTGTTGGCATATGGATGGATGATTATTCCAAACAATAAGCCTCAGGACATTACTATCCATGATGAGATGGGTAATGCTGTCTCTGTTAAAGATAGTTTTATGCCTTTAGTTCGAGAGGATGTTTCCAATTCATATCAAGAAAGGTTCCCTGGGGTACCTCGCCAATGTGGTTTTCTTCTTCATGCATCTTTAGCGTCTGAGCCAGGAACTCTTCGAGCTATCTGTTTTCACTATGCAGAACAAGGAGATATCTGGGTCAGGCTTTCATTGAATGATAGTGACCGCCAAGGCATTGCTTTAATCAAGGAAGTTCTGGGGATGATCCCTAGTCCTGATCAGCTAAGTCACAGTCTCTATAAAATGTTTGATAATGGACTCGGTAAGGCTCTGGAAGAGATCAATCAGCAGCGTCTAGCCAGTAATATATCATCTAACAATAGCATAGAAGTACGTCAGTTTGGAGTTGTTCCAGAAGAAACAACAACTTCAATAATCGTTCCATTATATGGACGAATTGATTTCATGAGACATCAGCTAGCACGTTTTGCTGATGATCCTGATTTCAGAAAAGTAGATTTAATCTATGTGGTAGATGACCCTTCACTGATCGAGGCGGCATTAAGCTTAGCTGCACGTTATCATTGGCTATTTGATATTCCTTTCCGAGTCGTATGGTATGACCGCAATCTAGGATTCGCTGGGGCAAATAATGTGGCTGCGGGCTTTGCAAAATCGCCACGGCTCTTGCTACTTAATTCCGATGTCATCCCTCAGAAGCCTGGTTGGCTGTCAATAATGGAGAGAGAGCTTGACACATTACCTGATGCAGGTGCTGTTGGCCCTCTTCTTCTCTTTGGCGACGACAGCATTCAGCATGCGGGGATGCATTCAAGATGGGAACCACAACTGCCTGGTTTTATGTTGAATACTCACCCAGGCATGGGACAGTACTGGCAAGGTGGTAGCAAATCATATGAACAGCCCATGTTAACTGCGGCATGTTTGTTATTAAAAAAATCTAATTATGATGCATTAGGTGGATTTGATGAAGGATATGTGATCGGGGATTTCGAGGATTCAGATCTTTGTCTTGGGCTGCGTACTAAGGGGTTAAGATTATTTGTTGTACCTGAGGCAAGGTTATGGCACTTGGAACGACAGTCTCAGACAATAAATAACTCTCTCGGGATTCGTCAGCTAATTACGCTGTTTAATGGATGGCGATATCTGGAAAAGATAAAACGTGGTGAATTAGTTAACCCTATGGAGCTTGAACTAGACATGGACGGTCAGACATGAAAATTGTAATTTTTTGTCATGCACATCCTACCTTTAGCAAGGGTGGGGGAGAGTTGGCTGCATATTACCTTTGGCAAGGTATTAATAGCTATCCTGATCATGAGGCATGGTTTATTGGGCGCGCTGATCAGAGAGTAATGCACAAATTCTCAAGCCTAGCAGCAATAGGCGAACGTGATTATCTGATGGCAGGAAATGCCGGCATACCTGACCTTATCAGTACGATAGATTTTAGTAATAATAGTGATCTTGCGCAGTTATTGAAAAAAATTCAGCCTGACGTAGTTCACTTTCATCATTATGTCCACGTTGGTATTGAGATAATCCGGTTAGTCAAGAGAATATGCCCTGACTCTCGTATTGTTGTTACCCTTCACGAGTACATTGCCATTTGCATGAATAATGGGCAAATGGTGAAGACGGATAGTCGGTTATGCCACCATTATAGCCCTCGTGAATGTCACTTATGCTTCCCGAATTACTCGCAAGAAGACTTTTTTTTGAGAGAGCAGTATATAAAGAGCTTTTTTAAACTAGTAGACATATTTATTTCACCTAGTAATTTTCTACGCGACCGATATGTTGCATGGGGGATTGAGCCAGAGAGAATCACGGTAATAGAAAATGGTCTTCCAGAAGGAAATCCAACACCACTACGTATATTAGGTGATGGTGAAAATAGAACTAGATTTGCTTATTTTGGGCAAATAAATCCGTATAAGGGTGTTGATGTAATACTGGAAGCATTTGCGCGACTGCCTAAGGATCTGAGAAAAAAAGTAACATTGGACATATTTGGTTCAGCCTTGGAGCAACAGACTCTTGATTTTCAAGAGAGAATAAAAAAATTATTGAAAAAATTAAAGGGCAGCGTCCATTTGCATGGACCCTATGAACCTCATGAAATGGGGCGACTTATGGGAGATGTAGATTGGGTTGTGATGGGCTCCGTATGGTGGGAAAACTCTCCTCTAGTCATCCAGGAAGCCTTTAAGTTTGGACGCCCAATTATTACACCAGATATAGGTGGTATGGCAGAGAAAGTACAACCTGGTAAAGGGGGGCTAAATTATCGAGCCCGCGACAGTGTGTCTCTGTCAGGTGTAATTAATAGGATAATTGAAGATCCAGGATTATTTGATAAGCTATATGATTCTTTACCTGAGTATCCTCGGTCATCAGATATAACCCAAAGGCATGTTGGCATATACGCTGATGTTTAAAGTTTGTGTATTTATGAATTTTTATTTTTAATGGCGGTGGTTTGAAATGAATATAATTTTCCACATTGGCGCAGGAAAAACTGGAACTTCATCTATACAAGGGTCGTTAAGAAATTCAGATAATATTCTTGTTTCCAAAGGAATAAAGTATCTTGGATTAATGTTGGAACATGCCCCGGTGAAGTTATACGAATGGCAAGTTCCTTCAGCGAATCATATTTTTCAGTCTCTTTCTATGGATGAGGCCCAAGAGCAAGTTTATGAAGTTATTACTCAGTCTATACTTCATTTTGATAAAACAGGAATTCATACATTGGTATGGAGTAATGAATGGTTTTGGGGGCGTTATGATGTAGTTACAAACCCACTAAAAATATTGGAAAAATCTGGTCATAAAGTAAGTGTTGTTGCATATGTTCGAAGGCATGATGCATGGGCGAAGTCAGCATATAGCCAGTGGGGGATTAAGCATAAGACATATAAAGGTGGGCTAATTCCATTTAATGAATATGTGGAAAATAGGCCTGTTAAGTTTTATGGTGTTGTTAAACA
The DNA here is from genome assembly GCF_029263665.1 of Halomonas sp. Classification (GTDB taxonomy): domain Bacteria; phylum Pseudomonadota; class Gammaproteobacteria; order Pseudomonadales; family Halomonadaceae; genus Halomonas. Next base: position 101,489 of record NZ_JAJUFQ010000002.1, on the reverse strand, counting down.
GTGGCTAGAACAGTTTGGGGAAAATTTTATCATTAGGAATTTTGATTCAGCAAATGATGTTGTGGATGATTTTCTAGATGCTGTTGGTATTGATAAAGAAGGAATAGTTAAAAAAAGAGTTAATGAGTCATTAGGACCAGAAGAGATGTTGGTTAGAGCTATATTTAATAATGTCAGAGCAAACGATGTCATGCCCGTTGCCTTTGATAGGCTATTCCATACTATTAAGGTCGATTTCAAACGAGACCCAGTTGAATGGATGAAAAGCCTCCTTCCCTCTGATGATGATCTTGAAGAAGTAGAAAAGAGATCAGAATATGATCTACGTGAGATTAATTATATTTTGGAGAAAAGAGGACAGGAAAAACTTTCTTTTGATATTAAGAAATATAATAGAGAGTTTACTATAAATCATGATATCGCTTACTCTATTTTGTTTCAATTAATTGAGCGACAGGCTGTTCAGCTTCAAAAGTTAAGAAAAGATTTTATGGATTTAAAAAAATCAATACATGAATAACTATATGTTGTTTATGCATGCTTAGGTGTGAGGTTTGAATGAAGGCTTTCCTACATATAGGGACTGAAAAAACCGGAACAACGACTATTCAGAGTTTTCTTTTTAATAATCGTAATAAATTGGGGAAAAAAGGAATACATGTTTTGACTGCTGCGGGTAGAGGAAATGGTAGGGCGCTTCCCTCCTACGCTATGCGCCATATTAGATTTGATAATTTTCACTCAATGCATGGAATATCAACCTCCCTTCAGAGGAAATCGTTTGATCAGAAAATAGAGGATGATGTAAGTTGTGAGATAGATTCATTCGGCGGGTGTGATTCTGTTGTTATTAGCAGTGAACACTTCCATTCGAGATGTATGTTTATAGATGAAATTGAAAAAATAAAATATTTTCTAGATAGGTTTTTTGACGATATATATGTAATTGTATATTTACGTCCTCAAGTTGATATGGCAACATCTAAATATACCACTCGTCTTCGAGGAAAGTGCTCTCTGGAATTTAAGGATTTTGTATTTAGTGATTGTGTTCCTGAAAAATACTATTATAATTATAAAAAGATACTAGATAATTGGAAAACTGTATTTGGCAAGAGATATATCATACCAAGAGTTTTTGATTCTGATAGGTTTTTGAACGGTAACCTCATTGATGATTACTTAAAGTTACTTGGAACTGACAGAAGTGGTTTGAATGAGGTTTTAAATAAAAATGAATCAGTAACTCCGTTTGGGCAAGAGATACTTAGGTTGAACAACGAGTTTTCTTATAACTTTAAAGTTGATAAAGACATTGATTTCTACCATCTTGTAAAGAAAAATGTTGTTGGCCTTCATCAAGGAAAAGGAATGTCATTGTCATCATCTGATGCAAGGAAAGTTCAGAGTAAATTTGATCTAATCAACCATGAAGTAGCTGTTGAATGGTTTGGCAGAGATGTTCTTTTCGATATCGACTATAAAAATTACGCTGATGGACGATATCTGTCTGATAATGAAAAAGATATGTTGAGATTGCTTTTTTCATTTCAGGCAGAGATAAAGAATAATAATTGTTTCTTAAAAGATGTATCTAATGATTTTTAGATAGCTAGCGAGCATGGTAAATTCTGTTACTATATTTTATATTCTCGGGCATGTTAAATGAGGATTTCCTTCTATTGTTATCCGAGTAATTGTTAATGTCCCCTCTGTTTTTTGTTCATATTCCTAAAACGGCAGGTACCAGTTTTCGCCTTGGCGCTGAGAGGCTTTTGGGCAAGGAGAAGGTCGTTTATGACTACGGCAAGGATTCTGATGCCACTAGCCCGGTGACAAGAGATTTTTTGTATGGCGAGACCGCCGATGCGTGGGGGTTTGCCAAGGCCTGTCATCAGCATTCTGTCGCCATGATGGGAGGGCATGTTCCTATCATTCGCTTCGTCTCGTTGGCCGGAGTAGGCAATACCGTCACCTTTCTGCGTGATCCTCTGCAGCGCATCGCCTCAGACTACGCTCACTTCGTTCGCCACTATGGCTATCAGGGCACTTTTCGGGAGTTTTATTCTCTTCCCGTCATGCATAACCGACAGAGCAGCTTCCTCGAAGGTGTGAACCTGGAAGCCGTGGGTGTGGCGGGGGTAACAGAGTGCTATGCGGAAAGCCTGAGGCTGATCAACGCTCGTTATGGCATCGATATTCCCCAGCGTGAAGACAACCGCGGAAAGGTCCATCTGGGGGATATTCACGATATCAGTGAAGAAGACAGGGCCGAGTTGATACGTTTGAATCGTCGTGACATCGCGCTTTACCACAATGCTCGTTACCTGCTCGACCAGCGTTTGTCGCTGTTTCAGAAAGGCCTGCCTTATTGCCATGCATGCCTTATCGAGGTCAGCTCAAGGCAAGTGGCAGGATGGGCATGGTGGGAGGGCGAGGATGACAGTCCTGTCGAGGTGGAGGTCTGGATCAATAACCACCATGTGGCGGTTGTTGTCGCCGTGGAACACCGCCCGGGGCTGTGCCGGTTACAGGTACCGAGAGGTGGATACATCGGATTCTCCCGGCCGGTCGATATGAAACCAGGTGACCAAGTGCAATGCCGGATAGCCAAGACGGGTCAATGGTTCCCGACACAGCCACGCCAAGTACCTGCGCCAGGCAAGTAGTCTTTGGGGGATGGGTATGGCGTCGTTATGACTATAGCTATGACATAGTTATGGTGTAGCAAGGAAAGGCGGCTCTTTGAGTCGCCTTTTTGCTTTCTGGCTCTGGTTGTTTCCACATATGCCATACAGCGCCATAATGAAGGTTTTCTCCTTCGGGATGCTCCTTTATGTCTGATTCTTCTCGCCGCGACAGGTCGACTGGTCGCCCGGCGTCTTCTGGTCCACGCTCTTCGACCCATGCTTCACCAAAGGCCCATGTCGGTGAGGTTGCCGATCTGCGTGTGGTTCAGATCACAGACTTTGGGGCGTTTCTCGATTGGGGGCACCCCCGAGACCTGCTGTTGCCGTTGAGCGAACAACGCCTCAAGCCTGCCGTGGGGCGCCGGGTGCTGGTGATGATCAACAAGGATCACGAAGGACGACCGGTAGCGTCCCAGCGGCTGGAACGCTATCTCAGTGACTTCAGTGACGACCACCGTGTGGGTGATGAAGTGGTGCTGGTGATTGGTGAAGCGACGGATCTTGGTATCAAGGCGGTCGTGGATCATTGTTGCTGGGGGCTGCTCTATCACGATGACCTGACCCGCCCGGTACGCCGTGGCCAGAAACTCAAGGGCTACGTGAAGCGAGTGCGTGAAGACGGGCGCCTGGATCTTTCCCTGCTGCCCCCCGGGGAGGCACGCCTTGATGTGGTGGGGGATCAGGTCATGAAAGCCCTACGGGAAAGCGGCGGTTATCTGGGCTTGTCCGACAAGAGCCCTGCCCCGGAGATCAAGGCCCGCCTGGGTATCAGCAAGAATGCCTACAAGCAAGCCATTGGCCGCTTGTACAAGCGGCGTCTGATCGTGATCGAAGACCACGGTATTCGCCTTGCGCCTAAAGCGGCGGAGTAAGCGACGGTATGTTCATGTGATGGCAGTATTCATGGCTGCCTTGGTGGTGCCGCCTGCCTCGGGCATACTGCTGTCATCTATCTTATTGACCTTCTGACTGCGGAATTTACCCGATGACCAATCGTCCCCTGCGTGTCGGCGTGGTGATGGACCCCATCGCCAAGCTGACCTACAAGAAGGACACCAGCCTCGCCATGCTCTGGGCTGCCCAGGATCGCGGCTGGCAACTGACTTACATGGAACAGGAAGACCTGTTCCTGAAGGATGGCCGAGCCTATGCTCGCCAGCGCTCACTGACGGTATATCGTGACCCGCAGCATTGGTTTGATCTGGGAGAAGAGGAAAGCCGGCCCCTGGCGGATCTGGATGTGATTCTGATGCGCAAGGATCCCCCGGTGGATGGTCATTTCCTCAACTGCGTGCATCTATTGGCCTTTGCCGAGCGTGAGGGTGTGCTGGTACTCAACCCGACCCGTGCATTGTTCGAATGTAACGAGAAGCTGTTTGCCCAGCAGTTCCCGCAGTGCTGTGCGCCGACGTTGGTGTCCTGTCGTGATGCCGAGATTCGAGCCTTCCAGGCCGAACATGGCGATGTCATTCTCAAGCCTCTGGATGGTATGGGTGGCAGTGGCATCTTCCATATCGGCTCCGATGGTCGCAACCTGGGGGCTGTCATCGAAACACTGACCGAGCGTGGCAAGCGTCAGATCATGGCGCAGCGTTATCTTCCGGAGATCAAGCACGGTGATACACGTATCCTGCTGGTAGATGGCGAACCGGTACCCTTTGGTCTGGCACGCATCCCCTCCGCTGGTGAAACGCGTGGCAACCTGGCTGCCGGTGGCACAGGTGTCAGCCGCGAACTCACAGATCGTGATTACTGGTTGATCGAGCAGGTGCAGCCGATGATTCGCGAGAAAGGCCTGATGTTCGTTGGCCTTGATGTCATTGGTGACTACATCACCGAGATCAATGTCACTAGCCCGACCTGTGTGCGCGAAATTGATGACCAGCGTGGTACCGACATTGCCGGGGAATTGATGGACGCCATAGAGCGCCGTCTGGCCTGAGCCTATTCAGGCAATTCTGAGGCAACCTTACTGCGGTGGTACAATAGTACTATTACCGCGCTAGGGGTGAACCCACGGCCCGGATACGTAACAAGACGGCGTCCGAGGGTGCTGATGGAGAGTGACATCAGGCATGCTTGGCCGCCCAGGAGTCTTATGGATAGTTTAAAAAACCATTTCCTGATGGCGATGCCTCATCTCGAGGACCCGAATTTTGCCGGGACCCTCAGTTACCTGTGTGACCATGATGCCAAGGGCACCATGGGCGTTATCGTCAACAAACCGACCGACCTGACGCTTGAAGCACTGTTCGAGCAACTTGAGCTTGAGTCCGTCGACGGTCCGAACCGGCATGCACCGGTGTATTTCGGTGGGCCGGTACATAAGGATCGAGGCTTTATCCTGCACAAGGGTGATGCCGAAGAGTGGGACTCCAGCATACAGGTGACCGGCGATATTGCCCTGACCACTTCCATGGATATGTTGCAGGCGCTGGCCAAAGGCGAAGGCCCAAGCCACTTTCTCGTCTGCCTGGGCTGTGCTGGCTGGGAATCCGGTCAGCTTGAGCAGGAGCTGATGGATAACGCCTGGCTGACCGTGGAAGGTCGCCCAGAGGTGCTTTTCGATGTGCCGCCTGAGCAGCGCCTGCACACGGGGGCCGGTCTGCTGGGGGTGGACCTGAACCTGATGACCCGCGAGGCCGGGCACGGTTAATGGCCGAGTGTGGAAGCAGGCTGATCCTGGCCTTCGATTTTGGTACTCGGCGCATTGGTGTCTCGGTGGGCAATGAACTGCTGCGCAGCGCCCGGGAACTTGCCCCCTTGCCGGCACGCGATGGAATTCCCAACTGGGAGACCATTTCGGCATTGGTCGATGAATGGCAGCCGGACCTGTTCGTGGTGGGTCTACCGCTCAACATGGACGGTAGCGAAAGCACGATGAGCACCCGCGCGCGCAAGTTCGGCAAGCGCCTGTATGGCCGCTATGGAAAGCCCTGCGAGATGTTCGACGAACGCGGCACCACGCGTGAAGCCAAGGCCATTGCCCGGGAGCAGGGACATGGCGGCAACTACCGTAAGGAAAGTGTTGATGGTATCGCCGCTGTGTTGATTCTTGAAGGTTGGTTCGCACAGCAGGAAGGGCTGCCTGCACGCTGAGCTTTTTCCCCCTGTACAACGTTCCTACACAATGCTTCTGCTCAACGACAGCGCCCGAACCCAGGTTCGGGCGCTGTCGTTATCGACGGAGTGTGACTCAGTACTTGGCGTCGTCGACCCCAACGGTTTCGGGGACGAACCACTTCACGTCACGCAGGTCCTTTTCGATCTGATCCTCGACCTTGAGCAGGGTGGCGAAGATCGCCATGCGCACGGGAATACCATTGTCGGTCTGGCGGAAGATCGCCAGGCGTGGGTCACCGTTGAGATCGACATCGAGATCATTGGCATCCGGGCGGCTGTCGCGGGGCAGTGGGTGCATGACGATGGTGGACTGATTGCAGTGCTGGTCGAGAAAGGCCTTGTGCACGGTGAAGTCGCGCGACAGATTGAAGCCTTCACTCATTTCAGCGGTGAAACGCTCCTTCTGGATGCGGGTGGTATAGACCACATCCACATCAGAGAAATCGTTATTGAGATTGGCGCGAACCTCCACATCGAGGCCTTGCTTGCTGACCCTGTCAATCAGGTGCTGGGGCATTTCCAATCCAGGGGGAGCCACCAGAGTTATGCGCATGGGAGCGTATAGAGACAGCAGCTTGATCAGGGAGTGGACGGTACGCCCGTACTTGAGGTCGCCGGTCATTAGCACATGGGCGCCCTTGAGGGCCTTTCCCTGACGGGCGAATTCCTTTTCGATGGTATAGAAATCGAGCAATGCCTGGCTGGGGTGTTCACCCGGGCCGTCTCCGGCGTTGATCACCGGCACATGGGTGGCACTGGCAAACTCCGCCACAGATCCTTGGTCCGGGTGACGCATGACGATGGCATCGCAATAGCCGGCCATGACCCGGCTGGTGTCGTAGAGCGACTCTCCCTTGGCCATGGATGAGAAGGTAAAGCCCGTGGTGTCGCATACGCTGCCGCCAAGGCGTGAGAATGCGGTATGGAAGCTGACCCGGGTGCGAGTACTGGCTTCGAAGAACAGGTTGCCGAGCACAGCCCCCTCCAGTACCCGAGTGACCTTGCGACGTTGGGCGACGGGCTCCATCTTCGCAGCGACACGCATCAGGTGGTCGATGTCATCTCGGGACAGGGAGTCGATAGAAAGCAGGTGGGACATCACGGCGGCCTCGACAATGGGAACGGGCGCTAGTGTAACGCTGTGGCCGTCTCAGATCAGCCCTGGTGTGCGCGATACCCCAATCTTGGTCATATTCATTCATCATGAGTCCATGATGGCGCCTACGGTTGCTCTGCCGACCAGTTGAGCACGAGCACAGTCGCCGATCAGGCGGACCGCGGCATGTGTATCATCATTCAGCGGGCTGGCGAAATTCAGCCGCAGGCAGTGCTGATACTTGCCGCTGGCAGAAAACAGCGGGCCTGGCGCGATTTCCAGGCGGTGTTCGGCGAGATGCTGATTGAGTGCGATGCTATCGAAGCCCTCAGGCAACTCCAGCCATAGCATGAATCCCCCTGATGGTGCGCTGACCCGGGTGCCTTCCGGGAAGTACTGGTGGACCCAGGTGCGCATCTGATCCCGCTGCAGACGGTATTGGTTGCGCATGGCAGAGAGGTGCCGGGCGTGATGCCCTCTGGCCATGAACTCGGCGACTGCACTTTGGGCCAGGGTAGCGCTGGAACCGGTAGAGACGTACTTCTCATGCAGCGCTCTGTCGCGGTAGCGGCCGGGGGCCAACCAGCCCAGGCGCAGCCCTGGCAACAGTGTCTTGGAGACACTACTGCATAGCAGCACGCGCCCATCTTCATCGAAAGCTGCCAGGCTATGTGGCCGTGGCGCAGCGTAGGTGAGGTCGCCGTATACATCGTCCTCAATGATCGCCACGTCATGACGGCGGGCCAGATCGACGAGAGCACGCTTGCGCTCGTCATCCATCGAATAGCCGAGCGGGTTGTTGCAGGTCGGCGTGACCATGATGGCCTTGACTGGCCACTGCTCCAATGCCAGTTCCAGAGCGCCGAGGCTGATACCATGTTCGGCGTCGGTGGGAATTTCCAGGGCCTTGAGACCACGCGCCTCGAGCATCTGCATGGCGCCGTAGAAGGCCGGCGAGTCAACCGCCACCACATCACCGGGTTGGGTCAACAGGCGCAGCGCAATGGCCAGAGCTTCCTGGCACCCGGTGGTGACGATCACATCGTCGATATGACGCATGCAACCCGAGTGGCTCATCAAGTGGGTGATCTGGCGCCTGAGCTCTGCGTCCCCAGCCAGGCTATCGTAGGCAAACTGGGTCAGCGAGGCCTGGCGCTGAGACTGGGTGAGCAGGCGCTGAAGAGGCAGCAGGGTTTTCGCCCGCAGGTCCGGCAGGCCGTTGGCCAGCGCATGGCGAGGTTGATGTGGTGCAGACCCCACTACCAGAGGCTGTACTTGTTTCCAACGCGAAACGAGGACCGGCCGCTGCTCTGGCCGAGAGCGCTGTGGCAGCGGCGTGTTGTTCGTCGGAGTGGCGACGAAATAGCCGGACCGGGGGCGCGCTTCGATCATGCCCTCGGCTTCGAGGGCGGCAAAGCAGGCCTGAGCGGTGGTCATGCTTACGCCCTGTTCCTGGCACCATTGACGTACCGAGGGGAGCCTGTCACCACAGCGGTAAACCCCTTGGTGGATACGCTCGGCGAGTAGATCGCGTAGCTGCTCGTAGCGCTTGGCGCGTGACACGATGGCAACTCCTGAAGGCAAGTGGAACAGTTGGCGCCCGACAAGCGATACAGAGGCGCTGCTCTACATGACTGTACCGCATTTTTTTCCATTTCCTGAATCTGTATCGATTTCTTCTTTGGCGTGATGCTATGCAAAGCGCCAAATGGCATTGCCAACGGCGCCATTAGAGGAAAGACAAGATACCTATTGCCGAGGATGGAGGTCAGTCATGCGCTTTCTGAAAAGGTGGTACGAACGGCTGTCACGGTGCGCCTGCAGGCGCCAGCGCTATCGGAGGCACTGGCATCATCTCAGCCAGTTGGATGACCACCTGCTGAGAGACATTGGCTTGGACAGGCAACAGATACAGCGAGGATGGAGAGCGCTCGAGCTCCCCCAAGGTGAAGAGACTTTGCCGAACAGAAAGTCCCACTGTCACGATATGGCATAAAGTTACTGTTCCTCTCTATGCTGATCAGCATTGTGTCTTGTTTTTCAACAAAGCGAAGTAAAGCAATAGCAACACGAATTTTATCTCTCAACAGGAGCCAGACCATGCCGTTGTCACTCACGCGTTACTACCTGCTTGATGTGTTTACCGCCAAACCTTTTACCGGCAACCAGCTGGCGGTATTCCTTGATGCTGACGGTATCGAGGCAGAACAGATGCAGGCTATCGCGAACGAGCTGAACCTGGCAGAAACCGTATTTGTCGGTAAAGCCAGCAGCGAGCGGCATTTTCCTGTGCGCATCTTTACCCCTTATCGTGAGCTTCCGTTTGCTGGACATCCCACGGTAGGCACGGCACACCTGCTGGCCGCCCAGGGCCTGGTCAACAAGAACGACATTACGGCAGAAACTCCGCTGGTGTTGGACATGGGAGCCGGCCCAGTGGAAATCACCTTCGAAGGTGAACTGGCCAGGTTCAAGGTGACCCGGCCGGCGGAGATTGCAGCCAGTTCCCTTGGGCAGGCCAGTGCCGCAGAAGTTGCCGGTCTCGAGCTAAGCGATATCCAGTCCGATCCGGTATTGGCCTCCTGCGGGTTGCCATTCCACCTTGTCCCCCTGGCTTCAGTGCATGCGCTCGAGCGCCTCAACCTCGACTCTGAAGCCTGGGCGGCTCACATCACTCCCAGTGGTGTGGATCAGGCGTATTTCTTTGTCGATCAGGGCCATACCATTGAAGCGCGCATGTTTTGCTTCGATAGCGGCAACTTCATTGAAGATCCCGCCACAGGGAGTGCTGCCGCGGCCTTGGCGGGATATCTGGGCAATACCCTGAAGGAGCCTTCTGCCAAGGGTAAGCGCTACAAGCACTCTCGAGCAGACCGCAACGAGTGGCGCATCACCCAAGGCGAAGTCATGGGGCGCATCAGCGAAATTCGTGCCCGAGCCAGCCTTGATGATGCTGACAGTGTCGTGGTGGAGATTGCCGGTGAAGCGGTACTGATGGGTGAGGGCGGGCTATATCCTCGATATAGCTGAGTTCGGTCAGAGCACTGTGATGTAGCGTCCCTTGTGGTCTCTGGCGTCAGTCATACCGTAAACCAGTGAGCACCACCAGGCCTGCATCCCTGTGGTGCGCACTGCAAGCCTGTCTGCACTTGGTAGGTTCAAGGGCTGGGTTAATAGGTCCGAGGGGTTGTTCAATAGGTGCCAGGGTAGCCGCCACCATCGAGCAGGATGTTCTGGCCGGTCATGAACCCGGCATGCTGGCTGCACAGGAACGCACAGAAGGCTCCAAACTCATCGGCAGTGCCAAAGCGGCGGGCAGGAATACCTTGAAGCCGGGCTTGGGTAACTTTCTCCAGGGTGGAACCTGACACAGTGGCTTCAGCATTTAACGCATGACTCAGCCGTTCCGTGTCGAACGGACCTGGCAGCAGGTTGTTGATGGTGACATTGCTGCTTGCCAGTTGCGGTTGGCGCGCGAGTCCGGCAACGAATCCTGTCAGGCCGCTACGAGCGCCGTTGGATAGACCAAGTACTTCAATGGGCGCCTTGACGGCGCCAGAGGTGATGTTGACCACTCGACCAAAACCACGCTTGGCCATGGCATCAACCGTGGCCTTGATCAGCTCGATTGGCGTCAACATGTTGGCATCCACCGCCTTGATCCAGTCTTCACGTGTCCAGTCTCGAAAGTCTCCAGGCGGAGGGCCGCCATTGTTGTTGACCAGGATATCGACCTGTGGACAGGCGTCGAGCACTTCGGCACGCACTTTCTCGCGACCAATGTCACCGGCCACGGCGACCACGCTTATCTGGTCATTGAGTGCTTTCAGTTCCTGGGCCGTTGCTTCCAGAGCATCAGCACTACGCGCATTGATGACCAGGTTGACCCCTTCGCTGGCCAGAGCCCGAGCACAACCCTTGCCAAGTCCCTTGCTGGCGGCACAGACAACCGCCCAACGTCCGGAAATATGAAGATCCATGATGATGACTCCTTATCATCAGCGAGCAGCATAGCCACCGTCGACCGGTAGTATGGCGCCGGTCACGAACTGTGCGCCAGCGGAGGCGAGGAACAGCGCCGGTCCTGCCAGGTCTTCGGGGGTTCCCCAGCGGCCCATTGGCGTGCGCTCAATCAGCTCGCGGGAACGTTCAGGGTCCTGGTTCAAGGCTGCGGTCAGCTCTGTCGCGATCCAGCCGGGGGCCAAGGCATTGACGCGAATGCCATCATCGGCCCAGGCAATGGCCAGTGAGCGGGTCAGTTGGGTGACCCCTCCCTTGGATGCTGAATAGGCAGGAACAAAGCCACTGCCGAAGTACGACAGCATCGAGGCAGTATTGATGATGCAGCCCTTGGCTGCCTTCAAGGCGAGATGAGCGGCCTGGCAGCAGCGTTGTGTGCCATTGAGGTTGATATCGATGACCTCGGCAAACCCCTGCGGTGTGAACTCCGCTCCGCCCCGGCGAATGATGCCTGCGCAGTTGACCAGAACATCGATCCTGGTAAAGCGAGCAAAGAACGTACTGACGGCCTGTTCGTTGCGCACATCCAACTGGTGTCGGGTCGCTGGGAAATCCAGCTTCATGTCTTCTACTGGTTCGATACCGGTGACTTGTACATCGGTATTTTCGACCGCAAATGCTTTGGCAATGGCTCGGCCGATGCCGGTACTGCCGCCTATTACGATAACAGTGTTCATCGAGTGTCTCTGTCAGCTGTTGTCTTGGGGGAAGTGACGGTCAAGAGAGTGGTTCGGTGAGTGCGTTTCGGGGGAACATCATGGTGAGCTGGAGCGAGCGACATGTGATGCGCGGCGAATGGACCAGCAGGAGGAAAGCAGGATGCTCAGCCAGGCCAGCAGCGCCAATGTGCCCAGGCCGATGGCAATGGGACGGTCCAGCAGCATGGTCAGATCGCCATTGGCCTTGATCATCGAGCGCAGGAAATTGCTTTCTATGATCGGACCAAGAATGACCGCCAGAATCATCGGCCCAATGGGGAACCTGTTCTCGGCCAGCACATAGGCCACCAGACCGAGGATGAGCATGATGGCGACATCCAGCATGCTGTTGTTGTTGGCGTAGGCCCCTACGATGCAGAACAGCAGGATCAGTGGATAGAGCACCGCGGATGGCACCGCCAGGATATGGCGAGCACTGCGTACAGCCAGCAAGCCAAGGGGCAGCAGCAATAGGTTGGCGAGCAGGAAGATGATGAAGATGGCATAGACCAGTACGGTATCAGTGGTGAACACATCTGGGCCAGGTGTGATGCCCTTCATCATCAGCACGCCAATGATGATGGCGGTGATGGTATCGCCGGGAATGCCAAAGACCAGTGCCGGGATGTAGGCGCCAGACAGCGCCGCGTTGTTGGCTGAGCTGGCCGACACCAGACCTTCAGGGTGGCCGGTACCGAATTTTTCTGGTGTTTTCGAGACCTTGCGTGCCAGTGCATAGCTGATCCAGGACGCAATATCGGCTCCTGCACCGGGCAATGCACCGATCAAGGTGCCCAGTACACCACTGCGTGCAACGCCTCCCTTGTATCGCCATGTGATGCCGGCAACTCCTGCGAACGGCTTTTGCACCGGAGGTGGCGTTGGCATGCTCAGCTTGCCGACTTCCGGCAGGCGCCGCAGTAGCTCGGCGATGGCGAACAGGCCGATCAAGACCGGCAGGATCGAAATACCATTGAGCAATTCTGGAATGCCGAAGGTAAAGCGCATCTGGCCTGAAGCCGAACTGAGGCCGACCATGGAAATGAGTAATCCCAGCAGCATGGAGATGGCGCCCTTCAGCGGGTCGGCTCCCGACACGAGTACTGCACAGGACAGGCCCAGTAGTGCCAGCCAGAAATACTCGTCACTGGTGAACTGGATGGCAAAGTCGGCCACCAGAGGGGCAAAGAAGGCCAGAATGGCCACGCCGATCACTCCCCCCAGCACTGAGCACAGTAGATTGATCCCCAGGGCCTGCCCAATGTGTCCCTGACGCCCCATCAGATAGGCTTCGTCGGTATAAGCGGCAGAAGCTGGGGTTCCTGGGATGCGGAGTAGAGCGCCAGGAATATCGCCGGCGACGATCGCCATGGCCGTAGCCGATACGATGGCGCCAATGGCGGGAAGAGGGTCCATGAAGAAGGTCAGCGGTACCAGCAGAGCGGTAGCGGTGGTGGCGGTCAGGCCTGGAATGGCTCCGATGAACAGTCCAAACACTGACGCTGCTAACACCACGAGAAGCACTTGCCAGTCGAACACCATGCCCAGGGCGGATTGTAGTTCCATCATCCGTAGATCACCTCTTCGAGGAAGCCCAGTGACAATGGCACTCGCAGCAGCTCGACAAAGGTCAGCCAGATCAGCAGGGTGGCGATAAGTGCCGTGCTGGTGGCGAGTCGCCAGCGTCCACCGGAAAGCCAGCCGATCATTGCCGTGAGCATGGCCACTGACATCAGCGGAAAACCGAGCACTGGCGTCAGCAATATGTAGCCGAGAGTGGCGGCAACCAACGCAGCGATGCATAACAGCACGTGTGAAACCGGTATGGCCGATTGCCAGTGAAACAGGGCTTCACGCCGTTGCCAGCCGCGCAGAGCAAGCACCACACCGAACAGGACCAGCAGCAGGCCGATCAGTGTGGGAAAGGTGCCTGCGCCATATTCCTGACGTGGCATGGAAGGGAAATCACGTGAGGCCCAGACGGTGACGGTGCCGAGCAGCACCATCAATACGCCGAACACCAGATCGTTGATGCGCATGGTGGCCTCCGGCTACTGTGCCAGCCCCAGCTTGTCAATGATCTCTCCATTGGTGGCGTCGGCTTCACTCATGAAGTTGGCGAAGTCCTCGGGGCCCATCCACTGCGTTCCGAAGCCGCTTTGTTGCATGAAGGACTGATACTCTTCGGATTCGTAGACCTTCTGGGCCGCCTCGGCAAGCGTCTTGACGACATCGTCGGGCATCCCCGCAGGTCCTGCCAGGCCACGCCAGGTGCCCGCTGCCCAGGACTGGCCGGTGACCTCTTCGGCAGTGGGAATGTCGGGAAAGGCATCGATGCGTTCATCAGAGAATACCGCCAGAGTGTCGACGCGTCCTGCCTGACGCATGGATTCTGATTCCGGTAGCGAGGAGAACACGAAATCGACGCCGCCGGCAGCCAATTCCTGAAGTCCTGGCGCAGCGCCTTCACTAGGAACGAGGGCTACGCTGTTGGGGTCAATGCCCTGCTGGTCGAGAAAACCAGCGAAGGCCAGGTGGTAAGCTGCGCCTGGCGCCGAGCCCGACACGGTGTATTTCTCAGGGTTTTCCTTGATGGCCTGCAGTGCCGCATCGAGAGAATCCCAACCGGACTCACTGCTGACATTGAAGGCCGCCGAATCGAAGTTGACCAAGGCGATAGGCGTCAGATCCTCCCAGGAGATGGGGGCAGTTCCAATATGTCGGTAGGTCGTGATTTCGGCGGTAGGCAGGCCCAGGGTATAGCCATCCGGTTTGGCCAGGGTCATGGCCGTGTGCCCAACCACGCCTGCACCACCGGTGCGGTTGACGACGTTGACCTGCTGTCCCAGCTCCTTTTCCAGGCCACTGGCAAGCTGACGTGCGACAGCATCAGTACCGCCACCGGCGGACCAGGGCACGATCAATTGGATGGGCTTTTCCGGGTAGGCAGCGTGAGCCGCCATCGTCGATAGCGTGAGAGCCAGCAGACTGCCGCTGAGTGTCAGGCGGAGTGGGTCCGGGCGCATGAGCGTGCTCCTTGTCATTGTTGTCGTTTGTTGTTTTCGCTTGTCGTGCTTGGTGTCAGGGAAGGGAGAGCGACTCAGCGGATGAACTGATCGACATAGTCCCGGCCCAGGCCACAGCTCTCGTAATGCTTGCGGCACATGTCGATTTTGGTGAAGACGTCCTCGAACCCCAGATGCTTGCCCCAGGGATCGACGTAATACATCACGCCATTGACCTGGAAGAGCGTGATCATTTCCTCGACATCATCATCCACCACCAGTGTGTGAGTCTCGCCTGGCGGTTCGTAGACATAGCTGCCTTCGCTGGCAACCCAGTCGTGTTCCAGATAGCGCCAGCGACCCTTGAGCACCACGCCGTGCACAGGGTTGGGGTGCCGATGACGGCTGAGTACTCCGGATTTGCGCACGCGCAGCAGATTGACCCAGTAGCCCTGAGAAGTGTTGAGACACAGCGGGCGGAAGTCGACGTTCTCTGCCTGTGGTACCCAGATTCGCTCGTCTTCGGGAATGGCATGAGGCACGACGATCTCGGCCGCTGCCTCGGCGGGCTGTGCATATTGGTAGGGCATGCGCTGATGTTGTTCTTGAGTATGTGGCATCTTTTCCTCTGTCCATAATGTGGACATTAGATTCATAATATGGACAATAAAAAACTATGCCACTCCCGCAAGGGCGTCAAACCAGGGCAGTGGATTGCTTTATTAGACATTCGTCGGGAGCGGCCATGAGCGAAGATACCGATTCCACCTCCAGAGCCTCTGGCGTGCAGGGGGCTGCCGCCGTTATCAAGGGGCTTCGCCTACTGCAGGTCATTCCCGAGCTTGGCGCGGAAGCGTCACCGAGGAACATTCAAAACCGTCTTGGATTGCCGAGGCCAACGGTGTACCGCCTTCTCAATACGCTCGAGCAGGAAGGCTTCATAGAACGCAACCCGCTCGGTGGCGAGTATGTGCTGGGTCGTCAGTTGATTCATCTGGCGCAACAGTCGTTGTCACGTAGCAGCCTGCGTGAGCGAGTGCGAGGTGTCATGCAACGGGTGAGCAGCGAGACTGGCGAGACCGTGCACTTTGGCGTGCCCTATGGCTGCCACATGACCTTTATCGACAAGGTCGAGTCGGTGGAGGCCGTACGTATGGCCTCCTACGTCGGCATGCCGGTGCCGATGCACTCCACCTCAGTGGGCAAGGCCTATCTCGCGGCTCTGGACGACGAGGCGCGAGAGCAGTACCTGAAGCAACTGAAGCTGGAGTCGGTCACGGCAAAGACGATTACCGATCTCGATGGTCTGCGCCGGGAGCTGGCGCTCACCCGCCAGCGGGGGCACTCGCTGGATGATGAAGAAAATGAGCTGGGCATCATCTGCTTCGGCCATGCGGTATATGGCGTCGATGGCCGTGCTGCTGGCGCGATCAGCGTCAGTGTGCCGCGCTACCGCCTGAACGATGAGACGGCCGAGCATATTGTTCAGACCATGCGTCGACATCTGGCGCTGCTTGGATGATGGGATGTCGAACCTGAAGAGCAAAGGCCTTATCAAGTCTGCATATAAACAATAAGCACCACAACGAGCGGGATTGTTGTCTACTTTATCTACAGCCATATCTGCAGCCGGGTATATCAATCGCTAGTATCAGCCATCGAACGTAACGCTTGTCGTGAAGCAGGGAGCACTATGAATCGTTATCTATTGGGCTTTAGTGCAGGTTTTCTCGCGGTGCTGTGTTTCCACCAGCCGGTGGTGGGGCTATTGCATGCCTATGGGGTGGTCCCTTTCGCGCCATATTCGACACAAGCCGTGGCGCCGTTGGGAGTGCCTGCCTGGTTCTCGGCTAGCTTCTGGGGAGGAGTCTGGGGGCTGGTCATGATTGCCATCTGTTCTGCACGGAAGGTGAATATTCTCAGTTGGTGGCAGTCCGGACTGTTTGGTGGCATTGCCCTGACGCTGGTGGCCATGCTGGTGGTATTTCCGCTCAAGGGGCGTGGGATCAACCTGGCCATCTTCCCCATCGGTTTCCTGGTCAATGGTGCCTGGGGGCTGGGAACCTGGGTATTGCTGCGTGCTTGGCAACCTGCCGGGAAGTAATGTATTTCAGAATATCGTTTTATGTGATGCTGTCGCGACAAGCCTGCACAGAGGGTTCGGGTGGTCGGGGTAGTGTCTTTTCCATGGAATCTGATCGTGTGAGAAAGGTCGGCGGATGACCACTGACGCTTTTCGTACAGGATCTAGCTTTTTGCAGCAAAAGGAGGTTGTTGTGCAGCGTTCATTCACGCGGCGGGAATTCATGCAGATATCGGGTGCGCTGGTGGCGGCCGGTGCGCTAATGGCAACGGGTGTACCTTTGGCGTGGGCTGAAGATGATGAGCTGTCTCGGGCTCTGGAGGACACCGAAGCGCGGCTTGGTGCTCGGTTGGGCGCTTCGATCCTTGATACGGAAACAGGAAACCTCTGGCAGCACCGCAATGGTGAACGTTTTCCGTTGAACAGCACTTTCAAGACGCTGGCCAGTGCGGCGGTGTTGGCGCGAGTCGATGCAGGTGAAGAGGACCTGGAGCGGCGGATCACCTTTGCCGAGAGTGACCTTGTGGACTGGTCTCCAGTGACAGAAAAGCATGTCGGTGACGAGGGCATGACCCTTGGGGAGCTATGTCAGGCGGCGTTGCAATGGAGTGACAACAGCGCGGCAAACCTGGTGCTGGATGCCATCGGTGGCCCTCAAGGCTTGACCGAATACATGCGTACTCTTGGTGATGACGTGACGCGTCTCGATCGCTGGGAAACCGAGCTCAACGAGGGCACGCCGGGCGATCCTCGAGATACGTCGACACCAGAGGCCATGTGCCAGAGCCTGCAGAAGATATTGCTTGGTGATGCACTATCAGCAGAGTCCCGTCAGCAACTGGAAGACTGGATGCTGGGCGACAAGGTGGCGGATGACCTGCTGCGCGCTGCGATCCCTCAGGACTGGCGCATTGCCGACAAGACCGGCGCGGGAGGATATGGCTCCCGCAACATCATTGCGGTGATATGGCCGCCGCAGCGCCAGCCTGTTATCGCGGCCATCTATCTCACTGAGACCGAAGCCAGCATGGAAGAGAGCAATGCCGCTATCGCCGATATTGGGCGGGCGTTGGTGCAAGTCATCACGGAGTAAGGCTGATGTTCGGCCTGGGTTGAAAGTGCAGGGTACGGAATAGCCCGTACCCCAGGACTGATGCCAGCGACTGAAAGATATTCAGTTGGCATCAACTTGAGCTTCCGGCGCTGCCTTGGCAAAGGCGGGCAGTGCTCGGGCACGTGCGGCAATGGCTTGAATTCTAGGGTAAGGAACTAGGTCGCACTTGAAACGCTCGGCGTTGAACACCTGAGGCACCAGGCAGGCATCGGCCAGCGTCGGGCTACTCCCATGACAGAAATCCCCACTATGGCCATCGTTCAGCATGGCTTCCAGGGCGTCGAAGCCGGTAGCGACCCAGTGGCGATACCAAGCCAGTTTCTCCTCTTCGGACACACCCAGCTCACCGGTCAGGTGCTTGAGCACCCGCAGGTTGTTGAGTGGGTGAATCTCGCAGGCAATGACCTGGGCCAGGGCCCGCACTCGGGCGCGCCCTTCCAGATCGCTCGGCAGGATGGCTGGAGTCGGATAGCGCTCTTCCAGATATTCGCAAATCGCCAGCGACTGGTTCAGGGCATGCCCTTCATCTGTCACCAGTGTTGGCACCAGGCCTTGGGGGTTGCGCGCCAGATTGGCATTCGTGCGCTGCTCCCCTTTGACCAGGTTGACGGGAAGCTGGTCAAGCTCCAGCCCCTTGAGGTTGGCGACGATGCGTACGCGATAAGCCGCTGATGAGCGGAAGTAGCCGTACAGTTGCATGCAATGTGGCTCCCTCTGAATGAAGCATACCGCCCTGGACAAGATGAAGGGGCGGCCATATGCGTCAGGCCTTGTACTCGACCACTTTCTGGTCGATCGCACCAAAGATGCTGTTGCCATCACGGTCGAACATCTCGATGCGAACTTTGTCGCCAAAGTGCATGAAGGGTGTTTTCACCTGGCCATGCAGGATCTGTTCGACCATGCGCACTTCTGCCAGACAGCTGTAGCCGACACCACCATCAACCACCGGCTTGCCGGGGCCGCCATCGGCATCAGGGTTGGATACCGTGCCCGAGCCAATAATGGCTCCGGCTCCCAGGTAGCGAGTCCTTGCGGCATGGGCCACCAACTGCGGGAAGTTGAAGACCATGTCCGGGCCGGCTTCCGGCTCACCGAATTTTTCGCCGTTCAGGTGTACGGTCAGCGGAAGGTGCACACGACCATCCTTCCAGGCATCTCCTAGCTCGTCCGGTGTCACGCAGATCGGTGAAAAGCTGGAGGCAGGCTTGGCCTGAAAGAAACCGAAACCCTTGGCCAACTCGCCAGGGATCAGCCCACGTAGACTGACATCATTGACCAGCATGACCAGCTTGATATGGCTGGCGGCCTGTTCGGGAGTCACCGCCATGGGCACGTCATCGGTGATCACGGCGATTTCGCCTTCGAAGTCGATGCCATGTTCCTCGCTGACAGCTTCGATATCGTCCTGGGGAGCTAGAAAGCGATCGCCTCCACCCTGATACATCAAAGGGTCGGTCCAGAACGTCTCCGGCATCTGAGCATTACGTGCCTGGCGTACCAGCTGTACATGGTTGAGGTAAGCCGATCCATCGGCCCAGTGATGAGTGCGCGGCAGCGGCGAATGCAGAGTGCTCTGGTCGAGGGCAAAGGCCCCTTCGGCACTACCGTTGTTCAGCGCTTGATAGACGTCGTCCAGGCGCGGCGCCAGCTTGTCCCAGTTCTCGATGGCCTGTTGCAGGGTGGTCGCGATCTGCGGCACGCGTACCGCCTGGCTCAGGTCGCGAGATACGACGATGAGTTCGCCATCACGGCCACTCTTCAGAGATGCGAGCTTCATACGGAAATCCTTGTTCAGGGAAGTTTGTTCAGAGAAGTTGTTATGTAGTGGTTAACGTTGGCCAGGATTGAAGTGGGACTTCAGGCCCTGCCATACATCGACGTAATTGCGCTGACGGAAATCGGCTTCCAGTGCCTGTTCAGTAGGATGGAAGACATAACGACTCTCGAACATGAAGGCCAGGGTAGCCTCTTGATATTGTGGTGCCAGTTTCGCTTCGCTGGCCTTCTCGAAGGTGCTGGCATCGGGGCCATGAGGTGACATGCAGTTGTGCAGGCTGGCGCCACCGGGGGTGAAACCTTCGGCCTTGGCATCATATTCGCCATGGATCAGCCCCATGAACTCGCTCATCAGATTGCGATGAAAGTAAGGCGGGCGGAAGGTCTTTTCGGCCACCATCCACCGCGGCGGGAAGATGACGAAGTCGACGTTGGCCATGCCTGGCGTGTCGGAGGCGGAAGTCAGCACGGTGAAGATCGATGGATCCGGGTGATCGAAGCTCACCGTGTTGATGGTATTGAAGTTGGCCAGGTCGTATTTATAAGGCGCGTAATTTCCGTGCCAGGCGACGACATCCAGGGGCGAGTGGTCGAGACTGGTCGTCCACAGACGACCAGAGAACTTGGCGACCAGTTCGAAGTTACCCTGAAGGTCTTCATAGGCGGCGACCGGGCTCAGGAAATCGCGTGGGTTGGCCAGACCATTGGCACCAATGGGGCCTAGGCCGGGGAGTTCCAAAGGATTGCCATAGTTTTCGCAGATATAGCCTCGGGCGCTGTCGTGACCGTCAGCCAGACGCACCTGGAATTTGATGCCGCGCGGGATGACAACGATCTCGCCATTGCTGGCCTCCAGGGTGCCTAACTCAGTCCGGACGAGCAGCGTACCCAGTTGCGGCACGATCAGTAATTCCCCGTCGGCATTGTAGAAGAAGCGCTCGGTCATGCTCTTGTTGCAGGCATAGACATGCACGCCGCAGCCGGTCTGGTTTGCGGCATCGCCATTGACAGCAATGGTAGTGAGGCCGTCGATGAAATCGGCAGGTGCTTGCGGCAGCGGCACAGGGTCCCAGCGCATCTGGTTGGGGTCGGCAGCAGGCTTTACCAATGGCGAGGTGGCCAGTCCGCCGTTGTTGAGTGGACGATAGGCGCTTTGGGCTACGGACGGACGAATGCGATACAGCCAGCTGCGCAGGTTATGGTGACGTGGTGCTGTGAAGGCCGATCCTGTTAGCTGCTCTGCATAAAGGCCGTAGGCACAACGCTGAGGAGAATTCTGCCCCTCAGGCAAAGCACCGGGTAATGCTTCGCTGGCGAAGTGATTGCGGAAGCCGGATTGGTACTCGAGTTCAGACATGATGGATTCCTCAGCAGGAAGCTGATCGGCATGTGATGCAGATTGTTTGATCAAGAGGCCTCCAGAAGCAGAGCGAGGCCATGTCACTGTCATCAGAATAGTTGTTGATGAAACTAATTGTCTAGTCGGGCCATGGCAAAGAACAGTGGCGTGCTGATAAAAGGTGATGATTATATATATTTATCAAACAGTTAGAGCACGGTTAGACATAGGTCTAGCAAGGCAGAGACGTTATTTGTAGTGTGTTATTAAGGTTTTGATAAAAAAGACTTTGTTGTGATGATGGATAGAGTGGCTTATGTGGAAGAGTGATAGGAAAGCAGCAGAGGAAAACAAGAAATCAGGTTGATATCTTCACCTTTCTTGCCATGATGAAAGTTTCAATAGAGACTAATGTGCTGGTGGGTCCAGGCTGATTCTATAGTGGCTGGTAGCTACGGCCTGTCGCAATATCAGAGATCATCTTGTCGTCAATCCTGTTGTTTCCCCTCTTACTTATAGAGGGGCACTGAACGTTGCTGGTGTTGATGTTCCCCGGTATCGTGCTGTTTTTGCCGCATTTGCTCTATTGCTGTCAGAGCATGACTCGGAGTTGCCCATGGCCAGGAAAGAGCCGTCATCGAATGCCAAGCCGGAACTGAACCTGGAGCAGTTTCTGCCTTATCGGCTCAACAGCCTGGCCGACCGTGCCAGCCAGGCGTTGGCTCGTGAGTACGCCGAGCGTCATCAGCTCAGTGTCGCCCAATGGCGAGTGCTGGCCTGGTTATCCTATCTCGATGAGTTGACGGCCAAGCAGATCTGTCAGGCTACGCGCATGGACAAGGCGCGAATTTCCCGGGCAGTGCAGTCTCTGGAGGATCGAGGATTGATCCAGCGTACGCCGTCGGCACGAGATCAGCGGGTCCATGACCTATGTTTGACAGAAGAAGGTAAGATGCTGTTGACCAGATTGATACCGGAGGCTCGCCAGTGGGAATCCGATCTGGTGGCCACCCTCAGCGTTGGTGAATATCGCGACTTGCTCAATTTGATGGACAAGCTGGAGCGACAGCTCGACCGTCTGGAGCAGGCAGATGGGTCTCGGCCACAGGATCGTTCCGATGACCGGGTAGAAATGTCTGGGAGCGATAGTCCAGCGGAGTAGTCGCTCGGGGAGCCTGGGAAGTTTCTGGCCAGTGCTCTTTTCAAGAGACACCGTTTCACAAAAAACCGATTCATCATGTGAACCGGTTCTTGCGCTTGTGAATGTGCCATCGCTGGAGCATGGCGCCTCATTCCCCGATCAACAACCAGCCTTCATCATCCTCGACGACTGGCACAGGATCTAGAGCTTCACCTGTTGAGGGTCCGGAGATACATGCGCCGCTATGTACCTGAAAGGTTGCCTGATGGGCGGTACAGATCAACAGGGAGGCATCCTGGCTCAGCACCTTGTCGCCGCGGCCATCCAGTGGCAGATATTGATGGGGGCAAGCGTTCACGTAGCTGTATAGCCTGCCTTCGTGGCTGCGTACCATGAGTAACGGGAAACGACCGTTTACGCTTTCGACACTGACGCAACGGCTTTTACCTGGGGTGATCTCACATGCCTTCAAAATCCTGGTGCCAGAGGGCGGCGCACTGCGATAGCTGCGCCAGGCATGATTCGCCACCTGATTCATGACGTAGCCCTCACGGCCGGAAGTTGCTGGCGTCAGGGATGCGACCACCCAGCAGAGCGGTGATCTCGGCGGCTGTTTCACGGATCAGTTCTCCGAGCCCGGCCAGGCGAGTATCGGGGATACGGGCCACCGGGCCAGAGACAGAAATGGCTGCCAGCGGAATGCCGTGCTCATCATGAATACAGGCAGCAACACAGTGCAGGCCAATAGCATGTTCTTCGCGGTCGCAGGCGTAACCATGTTGGCGGATTTCCGCCATGGCCTGGCGCAAGGCGGCAGGGGTGCTCAGCGTATTGGGGGTTACCTGGTCCAGGCCGCGCTCGGCCAGCACTCTCTCCAGTTCGTCGTCAGGCAGCCAGGCCATCAATGCCTTGCCGACGCCAGAGGCATGCAATGGAGCGCGTGAACCCAGGCGTGTGATCATGCGCATCATCTGGGGGGATTCGCTTTGAGCCAGAAAGACCGCTGTTGCCCCATCGCGCACGCCGAGGTTGGCGGTTTCTCCCGTGAGGTGAGTGAGCCGACGCAGGAAGGGACGGCTGGCACCGACAAAGTCCCGCGCTTCCAGGAAGCTATTGCCTATGCGGAAGGTCTTCACGTCGATGCGCCACAGGCCAAGGGCTTCGTCCTGGGTGATGAAACCTTGGCTTTGCAGGGCTTGCAGCAGCCGGTGAGTCGTTGAAGGAGCCAGGTCCGCCTGTTCAGCGACATCCGACAGTGCCAGGCCTCCGGGATGTGCAGCGAGAAGTTCAAGCAGGTTGAGTCCGCGTACCAGAGATTGGCTGTGCCCTGCATTGGACTTGCCTGATGCCGGGCGTCCGGCCGTTCTGCGTTTGCCTTCCGTCACCTCATGCTCTCCGTAATACGGCTGGATATATCAGCGTTTAAGCATACCTGCTGAGGGTGCTGCTGTCGCGTTTTCGGAAAACTATTCCACGAAAGTTGATAGTGGCAGTAAAACGGCCTGTTCATGGAGCAGGCCGTTTGTGTCACGCGTGATAGTGTACGGCTTAGATACTATCGCGGAATTCTCGGTCGCGCTGGGGCAGTATCAGGTTGAGGACGATAGCGGCGATGGCGCCAGGGATCAGGCCAGACTCGATGATAGCTTTGACATTGTCACTGAATCCGGCATAAAGCCCTTCTTGCGCTGGCAGGCCGATTGCCATGGACAAGGCGACACCGATGATCACCATGTTGCGCTTGTTGAATTCGATATGAGACAGCATCTTGATGCCGGCACTGGCGATCATGCCGAACATGATGACCACTGCGCCGCCAAGCACAGCATTGGGAATACTGGAGATAATGGCGCCGAGTTTGGGCACCAGGCCAGCCAGCAGCAGGAAGAGGCCGCCAATGGCGACGACATAACGACTGACCACTCCGGTCAGGGCCACCATACCGACATTCTGGCTGAAGCTGATCTGGGGAAAGGCGTTGAAGATGGCGGCGAACACGCTGGCCAGGCCATCGGCCATGACCCCGCCGGACAGTTCCTTGGCAGTGGGCTCTCTATCAAGGCCGCCGGCCGTGGTGCCGACGATATCACCGATAGATTCGGCACAGGTAACGATCGCCAGCAGAACGACAGGGATGATGGCGGCAAGATGAAACTCCAGGCCAATGTACATCGGTACTGGCAGCGATAACCAGCTGGCATCGCCGATGCGATCGAAGCTGATGTAACCGAAGGCGCTTGCAGCTGCATAGCCAGCAACCAGACCAATCAATGGTGCGGTTTCCGACCAGATGCCACGTCCGAACTGGTGCAGGCCAAGGGTGACGACCAGGACCAGTGCACCAAGCAGGAGGTTATGTGTCGCTCCGAAGTCTGCTGCACCGAAGCCTCCTCCCCAGTAGGCCAGACCTACTGGCATCAACAGAACACCGAGCATGACGACGAAGGTGCCGGTGACCACCGGGGGGAACAGGAAGCGGAAGATAGGCAAGAACAAGCCAACCAGGGCCATGGCAATGCCGCCGCATAGTGCTGCACCAAGTGCAGCGGGCAAGCCCATGCCAACAGCGATGGGAATCAATACCGGCACAAAGCCGAAGCTGGTACCCATGACGATAGGCAGGCGCGCACCAATGGGGCCAAGTCCGAGGGACTGTACCAAGGTCGCGACACCCGCCACGAACATGGCCGCTTGAATCATGAAGGCGGTTTGGTCTGGAGGAAGGTCAGCTGCGCCAGCGATGATGATGGGAACAGTGACGTTACCCACGAACATCGCCAGCACGTGCTGCAGACCGAGAGGAATGGCTCGGGTGAGCGGCGGCATGGCATTGACGTCATGGGTACTGCGTACTCGGCGTTCTTCTGCGCTCTCAGTGGTCGACTCGTTGGTTGGCATGGCAGGGTTCTCCTGTTGTCGTTATAGAAACCCCGGAGACCGTGTGCTGTGCTCGTCCGGTCCTTCCGGTGCGAACTCCAGTGGTCACGGTGACCGTATGAAATAATGAGGTGCCGCTCTACTGTCTTGCCTGATCATGTTGTTATATATCGGCTTATATCGGCGTTTCAGATCAGCACCTTAGCCTGGTGTCTCACACCGCCTTGCGTAGCTCCCGGGCTGCGGCATCGTGACGAGCCAGCAACATTTCCAGATCGACATCCAGGGGCATGCCACCTGCCACGCGCCACTGGCCAGCGACCATCACCCGGTCGGCACGATGGGCACCGCATAGCAGCAGAGCCGCCAGTGGATTTTCTGCTCCGGAAAAACGCGCTTCGTCGAGCTTGAACATGGCCAGATCAGCCTGCTGTCCGGGCTTGAGACCACCAATGTCGGTGCGTCCCAGGCAGCCGGCGGAGCCCTGCGTGGCCCAGCGAATCACATCCTGATGGCGGACCTGACTTGGTGAGTAGCGCAGGCGCCCGATCAACAGGGCCTGACGCATTTCCTCGGCCAGGTTGGAATGGTCGGCGGAGGCTGAACCATCCACGGCCAGGCCAACGGGGCAACCTGCTGCCTCCAGCTCCAGTGTTCGACACATGCCGGAGCCGAGCACCATGTTGGAAGATGGGCAGTGGGCAATGCCGGTACCAGCCTGGCCCAGGCGCTGTACTTCCTCGTCATTGAAATGAATGCCATGTGCCAGCCAGGTACGGCTGGATAGCCAGCCAGTCGCGTCCAGGTAATCCAGTGGGCGCATGCCAAACAGTTTCTGACAGTAATTTGTCTCGTCTTCAGTCTCGGCCAGGTGGGTATGCAGCCGAACGTCCTTCTCTTCGGCCAGGCGAGCACTTTCCTGCATCAATTCACGGCTGACCGAGAAGGGTGAGCAGGGAGCCAGGGCCAGGGTGATCATGGCGCCTTCACCACGTTCATGGTAGGCATCGATCAGGCGAGTGCTTTCGGCAAGGATGGTGGCTTCATCCTGCACCACCGACTGCGGTGGAAGGCCGCCGTCTTCCTTGCCCACGCTCATGGAGCCTCGGGTCAGGGCGGCACGCACCTTGAGTCTTCTGGCTGTCTCGACCTGAATGTCGATAGCACTCTGCAGTGCCCCGGAGAAGACATAGTGATGGTCTGCCACTGTCGTGCAGCCACTCATCAACAGCTCGACCATGGCCAGCTCACTGGCCAGGGCCAATTGATCCTCGGTGAGATTGGCCCAGACGTCATATAGCGTTGTCAGCCAAGGAAACAGCTCCTTGTTGAGCGCCGGCGAATAGGCCCGGGTCAGCGTCTGGTAAAAATGATGATGGGTATTGACCAGGCCTGGCAGCAGTACATGAGAGGAAGCGTCAAAGACCTGATCGACAGGAGTGGCTGGCGTCGCGCCTTGAGGCACGGCTTCGACGATACGTTGGCCTTGAATCACTACGCCACCGGCTGCCTCCGGGTCGCTGACGGCAAGAGGGTGGCGGACCCATAGGGTGTTCTGGGCGGTATCAAGGGAAGATGCGGTGGTCTGGATCATGTTGTCCTCCTGGGTGACTTCGCTAGGCGAAGGGTTACCCAAGCATCTTGGCCCGCCACGAGGCTCGCTCTCGGTGGGATACCTGGTTCAGGTGCCTTCGCTGGAACCTGCTCGGCAAGGCAGAAGAGAAGGATTCTCTTCCTTGTGGTGCATGAATGCCGAGTGTGTACCAGTTTGGTGCGCAATGTTGTGCTGTTATTGTGTACAAAATGAAAGGCCGGAGCAGGGATGTCAAGCATCCCTGGAAAGACCGGCTTATTTCGGCTTATGCGAATATTAAGGTGCTGTTGGAGCAAGGAGTATGATGACTGGAAGGGAAGCACTGAATGCCTCAGTGCTTCTATCCGTTCATCGAGCTGGTGGAGCATCCTCATGCTGACTGTTGAGCTTTTGAGCCGAGCGCTTGGCTAGCCGATCACCAAACAGATAGGCGCCCAGAGCGACAAGGATCAAGGCAGCACCCAGCAGCATGGAAAGTGATGGCGACTCCTGGTTCAGCAGCATGCCGAGCGTCATGGCCAGTATCGGTGTGATCAGTGTGACCAGCGCCACGGTGGCGGCGTGCAGGCGTGACAGAATCAGGTAATAGCAGAGGAAGCCAATCAGCGAACCAAATAGGGCCAGGTACAGGACGGCCCACAGGCCTCGATGCGTCAGAGGTATCCACAATGGCTCTCCACTGGCCAGCCATATCACCAGAAAGCAGGGCATCGACATGGCTAGCGCTCCCACTGTCTGGGTAAGCGGTTGCAGACCCGCGGCGACACGTTGCACGGCAATGCCACTGGCGCTGAACAGGGTCACGGCTGCCAGCATCATGATCAGTGCCGTCAACTGCTGGTGTCCTCCCAGTGTCAGGCTATCGGCAAAGACCACGGCAAGGCCGGCGACCCCCAGGGCACAGCCGATCCAGTGCCAACGCTTGAGTCGGGTGGCGCCAGGAAGTGCCTGAAGAATCAGGCCCGAAATCAGTGGTGCCATGCCGAACATCACCGAGAGCATGCCGGAAGGCAGGAACTGAGAGGCGTGATAGCTCAGCGCCATGGCGCCGAATACCCCCGGGACGGCTGCCGCATAGCTGGTCAGCGCCTTGCGATCGAGGCGAGGAGCACGACGTAATAGCAGAAGAATCAAGGCCCCGGCTGCCAATGCCAGACCCATGCGCAGCATGACGCTGCCGACGGGGGCACCCGCTTCAGCACTCCATTTGATGGCGAGCGGTGTCGAGGCCCATACCAGTACCACGACAAGATAAGCCAGTCCGGTTGGCATTCGAGGTATCCTTTCTCAAGGCTGAGAATCACAAGGCTGGAAGAACGTAAATCGCCACCCCGGAGGATGGCGATTCTGCACAACTAGAGACTAGCGCGGGATACCTCGGGAGGAAACCCGTTTTAGGCAAGCAGGCTGTTAACCTGCCTGCTTGTCAGCCTGCACGGTCTTAACCTGCGAGGTCTTAACCTGCATAGTTGGCCTCGGAATACAGCACGCGTACGCGCAGGGTGTGCTTGACCTCACGCAGAGCTTCCAGGGCCTTCGGGCCATAGGCCTTGTCCACGTCGATGACCACGTAACCGACCTTTTCGTTGGTCTGCAGGTATTGGCCGGAGATGTTGATGTCGTTCTCGGACAGTACCCTGTTGATTTCGGACATCACGCCTGGAACGTTGTCGTGAATGTGCAGCAGGCGATGCTTGTCCGGGTGCGCCGGTAGTGCGACCTCAGGGAAGTTGACCGAAGTGATGGTCGTTCCATTGTCGGAGAAAGTGACCAGTTTTTCGGAGACTTCGACGCCGATGTTTTCCTGGGCTTCCAGAGTGGAGCCACCAATGTGCGGGGTCAGAATGACATTGTTCAGGCCGCGCAGCGGGCTGACGAATTCTTCGTTGTTGCCCTTGGGTTCAACGGGGAAGACATCAATGGCAGCGCCATTCAAGCGGCCTTCCTTGATGGCTTCGGCCAGTGCTTCGATCACTACCACGCTGCCGCGGGCGGCATTGATCAGGATAGCGCCGGGTTTCATCAGCGCGATTTGCGCTTCGCCAATCAACCAGCGGGTAGACGGCAGGTCCGGTACATGCAGGCTGACAACGTCGGAGCGAGCCAGCAACTCTTCCATGCTGGCGACCTGGCGGGCGTTGCCCATGCCCAGCTTGGTGACAACATCGTAATAGATAACGTCGAAGCCAAGGGCTTCAGCCAGCACGGAGAGCTGTGAGCCAATGCTGCCATAGCCGACGATGCCCAGCGTCTTGCCTCGTGCCTCGTGGCTGTTCTTTGCACTCTTCATCCAGCCGCCCTGATGGGCAACGATGTTCTTCTCGGGGATGCCACGCAGCAGCATGATGGATTCAGCCAATACCAGCTCGGCTACCGAACGGGTGTTGGAGTAAGGCGCATTGAAGACCGGAATACCACGCACCAGGGCGGCGGTCAGGTCGACCTGGTTGGTGCCGATGCAGAAACAGCCTACCGCAACCAATTTTTCTGCTGCCGCGAACACTCGCTCGTTGAGTTGGGTACGAGAGCGGATGCCGATAAAATGGACATCACGGATCTTCTCGATCAGTGATTCTTCGTCCAGTGACGTCGGCATGTGTTCGATATTGGTGTAACCGGCGTTGAGAAAATTGTCCACTGCACTCTGGTGGACGCCCTCGAGCAGCAGGATCTTGATCTTGCTCTTGTCCAGGGACGTTTTGGCCATGGTTGAATCAACCCCTTGGTTGCGGTAGCCGATGGTGGCTAGGTGTGAGAGTCCCGGCTGGCGGGGCTCGAAATCAGGGCACACAGATTACCACATGCACGTCTTTTGACGTTGAAAATGCATGCAGCACAATATGAAAGCGCTGCAAGTCTGTGCTGGCTGAACTTGCATTGCCAATACAACTGGGCAGAGGCATCCATAAGGTGGACGTGTATACTATTGCTCTTTGATAGCGCGCTTTTGTGCACACCCTTTTAGACAACCCGTGAACCCTGAATATGGCCAAGCAGGACACTCGACAACAGGATGCCGGTGCGGAGCCTCGGCCTCACGATGAAGAGCCTCAAGATTTCGCTGCTTCCATGGAGCGACTCGAGACGCTGGTCGAGCAACTGGAATCTGGAGAGCTGTCCTTGGAAGCTTCTCTCGAGGCCTTTGAGCGAGGTGTGGTTCTGGCTCGCGATGCTCAGCGGCGCCTGAGCGCAGCAGAACTCAAGGTTCGCAGCCTGACCGAAAGCCAGGATGGCGGCATGCAGTTGACGCCTTTCAGCACCGGTGAGGAAAACCCGGTGGAGAACGATGGTGAAGGCTGATGTACTGACTACCCGGCTGGCGGAGGACCGTGCCCGGGTAGATCGTTACCTTGAGGCTCTGTTCTCTCAACGGCAGCCAGTTGATGTGCGCCTGGATGATGCCATGCGCCATGGGCTGCTGGTCGGTGGCAAGCGCCTGCGCCCGATATTGGTATACACCGCTGGCCGTGCCCTGGGCGCAAAAGAGTCAGAGCTTGATGCCCCGGCAGCTGCCATAGAGCTGATCCATGCCTACTCTCTGGTCCATGATGACCTGCCGGCGATGGATGACGACGACCTCCGACGAGGTCAGCCGACGGTGCATCGTGCCTTCGATGAAGCAACCGCTATTCTGGCGGGCGACGCCTTGCAGACGCTGGCCTTCGAAGTGCTGGCGACATCGTCTTCGACACGACTGGCATCGCTGGTTGGCACGTTGGCTCAAGCCACTGGCCGTGATGGCATGGCTGCCGGTCAGGCACTGGACCTGGCGGCAGTGGGGAGTTTTCCGGACCTGCAATCCCTGGAAACCATGCACCGTCACAAGACAGGGGCATTGATTCGTGCTGCAGTGCGTCTGGGCGGGTTGGTCGCGGTGGATGAAAATGACCCGCGTCTTGCTGCCTTGGATGCCTATGCGGCGGCGATAGGCTTGGCCTTCCAGGTTCACGATGATGTCCTTGATGTGACTGGCGATACCCAGACCCTGGGCAAGATGTCTGGGGCTGACGCAGCACGTGATAAACCCACCTATCCCGCCCTGCTCGGGCTCGATGGCGCCAAGGCCAAGGCCAATGCGTTGATCGATGAAGCGCTGCAAGCGCTCGCCCCTTTGGGGGATAGCGCCCAGACACTGGCCGGGCTTGCTCGTTACATGATCGAGCGCGACCATTAAGGATCACAGGGCTACCATGAAGTTGTTTGACACTATTCCGACCAAACGGCCGACCACCCCGTTGCTCGACACTCTGGATACTCCAGATGCGCTACGGGCCATGTCCCAGGAACAGTTGCGTGCTGTTGCCGATGAGCTGCGTGCCTATCTTCTCTACAGTGTGGGTGTGTCTGGAGGCCACTTCGGGGCCGGACTAGGCGTGGTCGAATTGACCGTGGCACTGCACCATGCCTTCGCCACTCCTCATGATCGCCTGGTGTGGGATGTCGGACATCAAGCGTATCCGCACAAGATTCTTACCGGCCGGCGCGAGGCCATGACCGGTATTCGCCGCTATGGTGGCCTGGCAGCTTTCCCGCGCCGCGCGGAATCCGAATATGACACCTTTGGTGTCGGCCATTCCAGCACATCGATCTCGGCGGCACTGGGCATGGCCCTGGCATCGCGTGCCAGCGGCGAAAAGCGACGTGTCTGCGCGATCATCGGTGATGGTGCGCTGACCGCAGGGATGGCCTTCGAAGCCTTGGCCCATGCAGGGCATCTGGATGCCAATCTACTGGTGGTGCTCAATGACAATGAGATGTCGATCTCGGAGAATGTTGGCGGCATGGCCAGCTATCTGGCGCGTATCCTGGTCAGCAAGCCGTATTTGAGCATGCGCGAGAACAGCAAGAAGGTGTTGTCGCACTTGCCGGGTGCGCTGGAACTGGCTCGGCGCACCGAAGGGCACATGAAGGGCATGGTCAGCCCCGCGACCCTGTTCGAGGAGATGGGCTTCAATTATGTCGGTCCCATCGACGGCCATGATCTTGAGGCCCTGACTCTGGCACTGCGTAGTATGCGCGACCTGGAAGGCCCGCAGTTCTTGCACGTGAAGACGCGTAAAGGGCGCGGTTTTCTGCCCGCAGAGTCCGATCCCATCGGTTATCACGCCATCACCAAACTGGAACGTCCCGACGAGGCGGGCAAAGGTGATGACGCCAAGCGGGCTGATCAGGGCAAACCCAAGAAAAAGAAGTATTGCAGTGTCTTCGGTGATTGGATCTGTGACATGGCAGCGGGCGATCCGCGCCTGATTGGCGTCACACCTGCCATGCGCGAAGGCTCTGATCTGGTGCGCTTTTCCAAGGAATATGCCGATCGTTACTACGATGTCGCTATCGCCGAGCAGCATGCTGTGACCTTGGCGGCAGGCATGGCCTGTGAAGGCATGAAGCCTGTGGTGGCGATTTATTCCACTTTTCTCCAGCGTGGTTATGACCAGCTGATTCACGATGTGGCGGTGCAGAATCTGGACGTGACCTTCGCCATCGACCGTGCGGGGTTGGTGGGCGAAGACGGCCCCACCCACCACGGTTCGCTGGACCTGAGCTACCTGCGCTGCGTTCCCGACATGATCGTACTGGCCCCGGCAGATGAAGCCGAGTGTCGTGCCATGCTGAGTGCTGCTTATCAGCATCCCGGGCCTGCGGCTGTACGCTATCCGAGAGGCACCGGCCCTGGAGTGGAAATTCCCGAAGGGCTTGAACCCATGCCGATCGGAGTCGCCGAGCAGAGGCGTCAGGGCAGCAAGGTAGCGCTGTTGGCCTTTGGTAGCCTCAACACCCCGGCTGCCGAGGTGGCCGAGCGTTTGGGTGCCACGCACATCAATATGCGTAGTGTGAAACCGCTGGACCGCCAGGCTGTGCTGGATGCAGCACGGGAGCATGAGTTGCTCGTCACGTTGGAAGAAAATGTGGTCGCTGGCGGTGCAGGAAGCGGTGTCAACGAACTGCTGCTTGCTGAGGGTGTCCAAGTGGCGGTACTCAACCTGGGCTTGCCGGATGCCTTCGTCGAGCATGGCTCTCCAGCGGAACTGCTGCGTGACTGCGGCCTTGATGTTGAGGGCATCGAGGCATCGATTCGCAAGAGGATTTCATTTTGACCCTGATACTGATAGGTGCGCTTCTCGGTTTCTTTGTGGGCGGTCCCTTTGGCCTGCTCATTGGTGGTGGCCTGGGCTGGTGGCTGAGTGGAAGACTCAGCGGTGGTTTGAAAATGGGCCGAGGGCTGCTGGAGATGCAGCGCCAGTTCCTGGATTCCACTTTTGCCGTTATGGGAGCCTTGTGTCAGGCCGATGGCCAGATCAGCGGTAATGAGCGCCAGGTGCTAGAGCAGCTGTTTTTGCGCCTGCGCTTGCCTGAAGCCGCCAAGGCGGATGCACGTGCGGCATTCGAGCGAGGCACATCCGCGGATTTTGATCTGGATGGCGAACTGGCCAGGGTGGCGCGCCTGACTCGTAGCCAGACCGCTCTGCGACAGGTTTTCCTCCAGGTTCAGCTGTCCGCCATTGCTGCTGATGGAGTGCTGCATCCTGCTGAAGAGCAGATGATCATGCGTGTGGCTCGTGGCCTCGGCTGTTCTGCGGCAGAGATTGCCCAGATCGAGGCCATGCTGCGAGGTGCCACGCAGCAAGGAGCGGGTACTGCCGAGAGCCAGAGCTCCCTGGATGACGCCTACAAAGTGCTGGGCCTTGAGCCTGACGCCAGTGATAGTGAGCTCAAGCGCGCTTATCGCAAGCTGATGAGCGAGAATCATCCCGACAAGCTGGCCAGCCGGGGTCTACCGGAGAGCATGCGAGAGGTCGCCGAGGCCCGCACAGTGGAGATCGGCAACGCTTACCAGCGGATTCGCCAGGCTCGTGGTCAAGCCTGAGAAACCCCTCTTCAGCGCCCATACCGTTCCTTCTCTTCACGTGGCTGCTGTGCCATCGAACTGAGCCAGCAGGCGTCGGGCCAGGTGTTGCGCCTTGGTGTCGTCCCTGCGCCAGGCCAGGGCGACATTCAGGTCGAGGGCGGCCCAGTCTTCGGTAAGGGGCCGCATCACCACGCCTTCTCGCCGCGTGGCTAGAAAACTTTCTGGGATCAATGCGGCCCCCTCGCCAGCGGCAACGGCGGCCAGCAGGTGGTGATGATCCGTGGGCTCTTCCCGGCGAGGCGGATGATAGCCCGCCAGCCGGAATACCCGGTCACAATGATCGAAGTAGGCTGGATTCCCCCGCCGTGCAAACCAGAGCAATGGCGTCTCGTTCAGTAGCTTGAGATCGACTTTTTCTACCTTTGCCAGTGGGTGAGATGTGGGTAGTGCCACCCACTGAGGTTCTCGCTTTATCACCCTTACCACCACGCCCTCCGGTACTTCATTCGGCAGCCCAATGAAGGCCAGTTGCAGGCGGCGCTCCATTTCCCAGTCCAGCAGTCTGGCGAGTAATTCCCGAGACGACTCCCGAATGACAGTCACCTGAGAGTCCAGCATCGTGGTCAGTGTCTGCTGAGAAGGGAAAGCCAAGGGGTCCAGTGCGGATGTCATGCCAAGTGCGACGACAGGCGTATCGTGATGGCTCTGCTGGCGAGCCTCATTGCAGGCGGCCTCGATTTCACTGAAGCAGGGACGTAGACGTGCCGCCAGGCGCTCGCCGGCCGGCGTCAATGCGACCCGTCGGGTGGTGCGCTCGAGCAGCTTGATGCCGAGCTCTGCTTCCAGTGCCTGAATCCGGCGGGTCAAGGGAGGCTGGGAAAGGTTCAGCTTGGCTGCCGCCTGACGGAAATGCCCCGTGTCTGCGACCGCAAGGAAACTGAGTAATCGTTCGCAATGGATTCGATAAGTCATGAGGGTGACTGATGCTCTGTGGGTATCAAAGTATCGGCAATTCTCTTTGCCATCTCCAGCAGGCAGGATGAGTGACGTTCCCGGCCGGAACCTCCTTCATCCATCGATGGCTTCAATGAGCCATGTTTGATGAAGCCTGCTTTATGGAACTCGGTTTTATGAAGCTCGGTTTTATGGAGCATCGCTTTATGAAACACAGCTTTATGAAACACAGCTTGAACAATGTCTCACCAGAGGTGACTCATGACGCACTCTTCTCCACTCGATGCTGTTCGCCCCTTGGGCAGTTCTCTACGTGTTTCTCCCATGGGACTGGGCTGCATGGGGATGTCGGAGTTCTATGGGCCGAGCGATGATGACGTTTCCACTACGTTGATCCATGCGGCTCTGGATGCGGGAATCAGCTTGTTCGACAGCGCGGATACTTATGGTCTCGGCCACAACGAAAGTCTGCTAGGCAAGGCATTGGGGACACGTCGAGCAGGGGCCGTCGTGGCGACCAAGTTCGGGATTGCGCGCAAGCCCGGGCATTACGAACGTTCGCTCAGGTCGGATCCGGCCTACGTGCGCAGTGCCTGCGAAGCATCGCTCAAACGTCTCGGTACCGAGACCATTGACCTCTATTACGCGCATCGTCTGAACCCCCTGGTGCCGGTGGAAGAAACCGTCGGTGCCATGGCAGACCTGGTCAAGGAAGGCAAGGTACGAGCCCTGGGGCTGTGCGAGGTCTCGGTAGCGACTCTGGAACGAGCCTGTACGGTACATCCGATTGCCGCGCTGCAGAGTGAATATTCGTTATGGACGCGGGATGTGGAAGCCGAGATTCTGCCGGCCTGCCGTCGCCTGGGGGTCTCCCTGGTGGCCTACTCTCCACTGGGAAGAGGTTTTCTCAGTGGTGCTATCCATTCACGCGAGCAACTGGCCGAAGATGATTTCCGTCGCCATGCCCCTCGCTTTTCCGAAGACAATCTGGCTGACAACCGGCGCCTGCTTGCCCGTCTTGAGGTGTTTGCCCATCAACGCGATGCCACTCCGGCCCAGATCGCCCTTGCCTGGCTGCTGGCTCAGGGAGACGACATCGTGCCGATTCCCGGGACGCGTCGTGTAGCGCGGCTGAACGAGAATATCGCAGCGGCTTCGATAGTGCTCAGCAGCGAGGAGGTCGCTCAATTATCACAGTGGTTCCAGCCAGGGGCTGTCCGTGGAGAGCGCTACACCACAGAAGGCATGAAGGGGATAGAGGTCGATACCCGGCTGCCTGATTGATAATAAAGGAAGCATGTCCGGGAAGTCTCTTCCTGGACACCTGCTTCCAAGGATGTGACATCGAGGTTGCCGTTTGTGTCGGTAACACCTAGGATGCCCCGCTGTTCCCCACCTTGGCCTGTGCCAGGTGTCACGAAATGCAGGCATTCAGGCTGCTTTATTCGCGAATATCGACAAGAACCCTGGAGACTTCCGATGTCCTTCGGACTCTTTTCCCTGCTGCCACCGTTGCTGGCCATTGTGCTGGCATTGGCGACGCGTAATGTGATTCCCGCATTGTTTTGCGGGGTCTGGCTCGGTGCCACCATGCTGGCGGATTACAATCCTGCTGCTGGCTTCTATAACAGTTTTGCCGACTTCATCGTGCCGAGCATCGGTGACGAATGGAATGCCACGGTATTGATCTACTGTGGCTTGTTCGGGGTGTTGATCAGTGTCCTGCAGCGTACAGGTGGCGCGCATGCCATTGCCCAGGCCATCTCGCGCAAGGTCAACACCGCCCGTGGTGCCCAGGGCGCCTCGTTGGGGTTGGGCATGCTGATCTTCTTCGAGGATTACTTCAATGCACTGACAGTAGGCAGTGTCATGCGGCCGATTTCTGACCGCATGAAAGTGTCTCGCGAGAAGCTGGCCTATATCGTCGATTCAACATCAGCTCCCATGTGCTTGCTGGGGCCGGTATCCACCTGGGTAGTGTTCGTCATGGGGTTGATCGGAACCCAGATGACGCAGATGGATATCAGTGGTTCCGAATATCTGCTCTACCTGTCGACGATTCCGCTGAATTTCTACGCCTGGCTGGCGCTGGGCATGATTGTGTTGATTGTTGTCACACAGTGGGATTTTGGCCCTATGGCGCATGCGGAACGCCGTGCCCGGGAAACCGGCAAACTGATGGAAGATGGTGCCAAGCCTCCGTCCGATACTGAAGCCATGGCGCTGGATGCACCCAAGGAGACGGCCAAGAAGCGCAACATGCTGGTGCCGATAGCGGTATTGCTGGTGATGATTCCACCCCTGTTTCTGTGGACGGGCGACTATGGCAACAATGACCTGGTCACTGCTGTAGGTAATGCCGATGGGGGCCAGTCGATCCTGATTGCTACCATGCTTGCCGTGATGGTTGGGCTGGGTATGGGGATGCAACAGCGTCTCTTTGGATTTCGCGAGGCCATGGACATCCTTGTCGATGGCATCAAGAGCATGACGCTGGTTTACATTATCCTTGCGCTGGCATGGTCCATCGGCAGCGTGACCTCTGAGCTGGGAACCGCGGATTACCTGGTGACGCTGGCACAAGCCAACATTTCGCCAAGTCTGGTGCCGGTCCTGCTGTTCGCGATTGGTGCAGTGGTGGCATTCACCACGGGGACTTCGTATGGCACCTTCGCGATCATGATTCCCATCGCGATGCCAGTAGCCGCTGCCATGGATCTGCCGATGGCCCTGGCGATTGCTGCCGTGCTCAGTGGTGGCATCTTCGGCGACCATTGTTCACCGATCTCCGACACCACCATCCTGTCCTCGGCAGGGTCCAGCTGTGACCATATCGATCATGTGCGCACCCAGTTGCCTTATGCGGCGACGGCAGGAATATCGGGAATGCTGGCCTTCTTTGTGGCAGGCCTTTTCGGCACCTTGATCGGAGCCTTTGCCGGTGTGGCAGCTCTGGTGAGTATCGCGTTGTTGCTGAGGGCCTTCTGGCAGCCTGGTATGGCAGGAAAGGCGCGGCTCAGCTGAGCAGCCGAAGACCGATAACTACGCCACAAACATCCGGTACCTGTCATGCGGGTACCGGATGTTTGTTTATTTACCGCAGACAGGTTGTCGCCGCCATTTGCTCTTTCTGCGCGGCATGGCTCGAAGCTTATGCCGTTGCGCTAGTACAGGGTGGGGTGAAAAGGGGCTGATTCATGAGCATGGTAGTCTTGCGGTAATTCTTTGGAGGAATATGTGCCATGTCCCTTGATAATCTTCAGCTCAACCTGCGTAACCTGACACCAGAAGATTACCCGCAGCTCAAACGGCTCATGGATCAGGTCTACCACGACATTGGTGGCGCATGGCCACAGCGCACCATAGAAAAGCTGATCAGTGAATTCCCGGATGGACAGATCGTCATAGAGGATGACGAAAAGCTGGTGGGCGTTGCCCTGACGGCACTGGTGAATTACGACAAGTTTTCCAACCCGCATCGCTATGATGACCTCATCGGACAGCGTGACACCATTCAGAATGATGCCGATGGCGATGCCATGTACGGTATGGATGTGTTGATTGACCCCGCTTACCGTGGTTATCGTCTTGGCCGGCGGCTGTATGAGGCACGCAAGGAGGTATGCCGGCAGCTCAATCTCAGGGCGGTGCTAGCGGGCGGTCGTATCCCCGAGTATCACAACGTTGCCGATGAAATGTCTCCGCGTGAGTACATTGACAAGGTGGCACGCAGAGAACTGCATGATCCCATTCTATCCTTCCAGCTGGCCAATGATTTCCAGGTCAAGCGCCTGATGCGCAAGTATTTGCCTGAAGATCAGAAGTCACAGGGGTACGCCACTCTGCTGGAGTGGAACAACATTCTTTATGAGCCGGCTGAACTGATGCTCGAGAGCCGTCCCACACAAGTGCGTGTAGGTGCGGTGCAATGGCAGATGCGCGAGTTCGCCTCGGTCGATGCCGTCCTGCAGCAAGTGGAGTATTTCGTTGATGCACTGTCCGGTTATCAAAGTGACTTTGCTGTATTCCCGGAACTGTTCAATGCTCCGTTGATGGGCCTGCAGGACCGCGCGGCCCAGCAGGATCAAATGGCAGCAATCCGCTTTCTGGCCGGGTTTACCGAGCATTTCAAGACGGAAATGTCCCGCATGGCGGTGGCGTACAATATCAATATCGTTGCCGGGTCGATGATCGAGGAAGGAGAGGACGGACGTCTCTATAATGTTGCCTACCTGTGTCACCGTGATGGCACGCTGGAGCGCCAGAGCAAGCTGCATGTCACACCTCAGGAGCGCCGAGACTGGGTTATTGAAGGGGGAAGCAACCTGCAGGTATTCAACACAGATGCCGGTAGGGTTGGCATTCTGATCTGCTATGACGTGGAATTTCCCGAGCTGGGGCGACTTCTGGCTGATCAGGACATGGACATTCTGTTCGTGCCGTTCTGGACGGACACCAAGAATGGCTATTTGCGTGTGCGTCATTGTGCCCAGGCACGGGCGATTGAAAACGAATGCTATGTGGTCTTGTGTGGCAGTGTGGGCAATGTACCGTCCATCGAGAACCTGGATATTCAGTATGCCCAGTCATCGGTTTTCTCACCGTCGGATTTCGCCTTCCCGCATGATGCGGTGATGGCCGAGACAACGCCGAATACCGAGATGATCATGTTCTCGGATCTTGATCTGTCACGCTTGATGGTGGTTCGTAATGAAGGGTCTGTGACCAATCTCAAGGATCGTCGCAAGGATCTGTTTGATTTACGTCTGAGACACAAGTCCTGACATATCGGGGAGTCCCATAAACATGGGAACTCCCCGTACGGAAAGGACTTCTTAGACAGAAGTAACCAATCAGCTGTTTGTGGCTTCGCGTGCCAGGCTCAGTTCACCGACAGTGAACTCGGTGGCGTAGTTCTGCTCTTCGATCAGTTTCTGACGAGCCTTGATCATGGCGGCACTGCCGGAAAGATGAGTTGGCTCGACATTGCCTTGAACAGTGGACTGTACCGCGCTGGGCTGGCTCTGGCTCAGGGACAGAGCACGTTCTGTGGCTGGATCGGCTTGGGCCACCAGGGGCAGAGCAGCGATAAGCAGGGCGGAAAGTGCAATCTTGGTTTTCATGTTTGATTCTCCAATCAGAGGAGTGGGCTGATGGAGGCCATTATGCGGCTCTTTTTATTAGTTAACTAACTATCTATTTTAATCAAGTCGATTAAATATGTCTATTCAAATTTCACCAGTAAAAACGCCGCCAGGATTGGCTCCTGGCGGCGTTTTTTACTGATTGGCTACTTTCTGTGATAACTCTTTACGAAGAGGTCGTGCAAAGAAAGGGGCCAGTGCAAAGGAATAAGACTGGCCACCTGCCGAGCATGATTTTATCAAGGATTAAGGGATAGCTATCAGGGGAGAAGATAGCTATCGGGGTCTTGAGAGTCGCTATCAGGGCTTGCGTTCGATATCCACATCATCCGCCAGCTGGAAATCATCCAGAGCCATCATATGGCCAAGCTTACCTGCCTTGGTGGAAAGGTAATGTTCGTTGTGTGGATTGAGGCCAGTTGTCAGTGCAACACGTTCAACCACGTCCACGCCGGCTTGGGTCAGGGCATCTACCTTACGCGGATTATTGGTCATCAGGCGTAGCCCACTGATGCCAAGATGCTCAAGCATCGGTATACACAGGTCGTAACGACGCAAGTCGGCAGCGAAGCCAAGGCGCTCGTTGGCTTCAACGGTATCTGCACCCTGATCCTGCAGATGATAGGCCCGGATCTTGTTCAGCAAGCCAATACCACGACCTTCCTGGCGCAGATAGAGAATGACGCCACGTCCCTCGTCCGCAATACGTTTCATGGCTTCCTGGAGTTGATAGCCACAGTCACAGCGCATGGAGAACAACGCATCTCCCGTCAGACACTCGGAATGCACCCGACCAAGCACCGGCTGGCCGTCATCCAGCTTGCCGAGGGTCAGGGCAACGTGATCCTTGCCTGTGGCTTCGTCTTCGAAACCATGCATGGTGAAAGTGGCCCAGGGAGTGGGCAGGCGAGAGGCGGCGATGAAGCGAATCGTCACGGGGTACCTCGAAATCTAGACCACGGCTAAGCCGGCGGGTGGGCGATCATTCTATCAGGATAAGACGTAACCCTCACGAATCGTCATCATGATGGTTGTTCATAAGGTACAATCGAGCAACATTCTTGTCCGCGGATGACGTCAGCATGGAACTCAAGAACGATCGCTTTCTGCGCGCTCTGGCGCGCCAGCCGGTAGACCGTACTCCGGTGTGGATGATGCGCCAGGCCGGCCGTTATCTGCCTGAGTACCGTGAAGTACGCGGTCAAGCCGGCAGCTTCATGGATCTGTGTCGTGATACGGCGCGAGCCTGTGAAGTCACCCTGCAGCCACTGGAACGTTATCCACTGGATGCCGCGATCCTGTTCTCGGACATTCTGACCATTCCCGATGCCATGGGGCTCGGACTGTACTTCGAAGCGGGGGAAGGGCCAAAGTTCCATAAACCGGTACGTACCCCCGAAGATGTGGCGACTCTGGCAATACCGGATATGGCACGCGATCTCGATTATGTCATGCGCGCGGTTGCCACCATCCGTCGTGAGCTGAATGGACGAGTCCCACTGATTGGCTTTTCTGGCAGCCCCTGGACACTGGCGACTTATATGGTCGAGGGTGGTTCAAGCAAGGATTTCAGGCACGTCAAGTCCATGCTCTACAGCACCCCGGATGCCATGCACCAACTGCTTAATGTTCTTGCCCAGGCGGTCACCGAATATCTCAATGCCCAGATTCGTGCAGGGGCCCAGGCAGTTCAGATATTTGATACCTGGGGTGGCGCGCTCTCCACTCCGGCCTATCACGAGTTTTCCTTGAGCTACATGGAGCAGATCATCGCCGGTTTGATCAAGGAACACGATGGGCGCCAGGTGCCCGTGATCATGTTCACCAAGAATGGTGGGCAATGGCTGGAGGATATGGCGCGGACCGGTGCCACCTGCCTTGGTCTGGACTGGAGCACAGAACTGTCCAGCGCTCGCGCGAGGGTCGGTCACAAGGTCGCGTTGCAGGGCAACATGGATCCTAATGTGCTGTTTGCCAGCCCAGCCGCTATTCGTGCCGAAGTCGGACGTATTCTCGACAGCTTCGGACACGGCCCTGGTCATGTATTCAACCTGGGGCATGGTATCAACCAGTTCACCGATCCAGACAATGTCCAGGCTTTCATGGACGCATTACATGAGCTGAGCCCGAACTATCATCGGCAGATAGCCGTCGGCTGAAGCGCAGGCGATGTGTGATATGGAGATATTGCGTCGTAATCGGGTTGCCTGGGTGCTGCTGGCACTGCTTGCGGCAGTGCTGATCGGTTGGGGTAGCCTGATGCCAGGCGATGACCTGCCGGAACAAATGCCCTGGGACAAGGCCAATCACTTCATTGGCTATGCGGCTCTGGCATTTCTGGTCTGGTGCGCTATACGTCGCTATTGGCATGCCTGGTGGCTTGCCTGTGGCTATGGCGTATTGATCGAGCTGGCTCAGATGCTTGTGCCTGGTCGCCTGGGAGGTGACCCTGGAGATATTCTGGCCAATGCGCTAGGAGCGGGGGCGGGTGTCATGCTGGCTCTGGCTCTCGCGAGTATGCGAAAAGTCTTTTTGCCAAGGAATAGCTGATTTCATGACGTTACCGCTGAGCTGTGTCCACCACGTCGCCCTGATCACTGCCGATTACGACAAATCCAGGCGCTTTTATATCGATGTGCTCGGTGCCCAGGTATTGAACGAGGTCTATCGCCAAGAGCGCGATAGCTACAAGCTTGATCTCATGCTGCCTGGTGGCATTCAGCTGGAGTTGTTCTCTTTTCCTTCGCCTCCGCCCAGGCCCAGCTATCCGGAGGCTTGTGGCCTGCGCCATCTGGCCCTGGCTACCACGGATATTGATACCTGTGTGGCGCAGCTCGAACAGCGTGGTGCCACGCTTGAGCCCATCCGCATTGACGAATATACGGGCGCACGCTTCACCTTCTTCTGTGACCCGGATGGTACGCCCATCGAACTGTATGAAGTAGCATCTTCCTGACTTTTTCAGCAGCCTCATCCGCGCTTCAACATCCGATCCAGCTGGCGATAACCGATGGCTTCGATCAGTTGTTCTCGGCCGGGATACTTGAGCTCGGAAAGGTCGGCCAGGGTCAGGGCAACACGCAATATCCGATGGTAGGCACGGGCCGAGAGCTTCAGGCGTTCCAGGCTTTCAGCCAGCCATGCACGATCTTCGGCTTTCAGGCCACAGGCATCATCAAGGGCTCGGCCGGAGAGTTGAGCGTTGAGTCCCCCGCGTTCCTGTTGTCGTACTC
The DNA here is from genome assembly GCF_029263665.1 of Halomonas sp. Lineage (GTDB taxonomy): Bacteria > Pseudomonadota > Gammaproteobacteria > Pseudomonadales > Halomonadaceae > Halomonas. The sequence continues at coordinate 58,749 of NZ_JAJUFQ010000002.1, read as the reverse complement.
GGGCCGCTTGCACACGCTGGCGCACTGTGTGCGATGACTCTCCCTGCTGTGTCGATGTCAGTTGTGCTGCAGGAATGGCGGGTACTTCTACCTGCAGGTCGATACGGTCCAGCAGGGGAGCCGAAAGGCGTGACTGGTAACGCTGGATTTGTGCGGCAGTGCAGACACATGACTGGCGCGGATCGCCAAGATGCCCACAAGGACAGGGATTCATCGCGGCTACCAGCTGGAAGCGCGCGGGATAGCGACGTTCATGGCTGGCCCGGGCAATATGGATTTCGCCGGACTCCATCGGCTCGCGCATGACTTCCAGCACATGACGGCTGAATTCCGGTAGCTCATCCAGAAACAGCACGCCCAAATGCGCCAGGGAAATCTCTCCCGGACGCGGCTTCCCGCCACCCCCTACCAGTGCCACAGCGCTGGCCGTATGGTGCGGAGCACGAAAGGGGCGTCGTCCCCAGTCTTGTTCCAGGGGCAATCCTGTCACAGAGCGAACGGCAGCCACTTCCAGGGCCTCGTCCTTGCTCAGTGGAGGAAGAATACCCGGCAAACGGCTTGCCAGCAGGGTCTTGCCAGTGCCGGGAGGACCGGCAAACAACAGGTTATGGCCTCCTGCTGCAGCTATTTCCAGTGCCCGGCGGGCCTGATGCTGGCCGCGGACATCAGCCAGGTCCAGTGTATCCGCTTGGGGCGTTTCTGCACCGTGAAAAACATGCGAAGGAATGAGGGACTGGCCATTGAGATGTGCCACGACCTCCAGCAGGTGCCGGGCTGGCAGTATCTCCAATCCATCGACCAGGGCGGCTTCGTCTGCGTTATCCGCTGGAACGATCAAGCGTTTGCCTGCTCGGCGGGTGGCAAGTGCAAAAGGAAGAATGCCCGTAACAGGACGCAGGTGACCATCCAGGGCCAACTCGCCAACACATTCCAGGCCATTTAGCGCTTCATTGGGGAGTTGGCCGGAAGCTACCAGTAGACCCAAGGCGATGGGTAAATCAAAACGTCCCCCTTCCTTGGGTAGATCCGCGGGTGCCAGGTTAAGGGTGATTCGGCGCAATGGGAAGTCGAAGCCGCAGGTGGTCAGAGCACTGCGTACTCTTTCCCGGCTTTCCTTCACTGCTGTTTCGGGCAGTCCAACCAAGGTCATGCCGGGTAGCCCGTTGGCCAGGTGAACTTCCACCTGGACTTCAGGGGCATCCAGCCCCAGGCCCGCCCGGGTCGAGATAACGGCTAGTGTCATGGGCGTTCCCTCGCCAGATCACTGTCCGGATGATAATGACGCGATTTTGGTGCGCTGTATGTCAGGCGTTTCCTAATATATCAGGATGATTGTTCGCCGATTTGTGCCGTGCTTTTTTCCTTGGTGCCATCGGTGGATGCTGAGTTGGCGCCCTGCTCGATCAAGGTCTCAAGCGCGGCGACCTGCTTCTCCAGTGCCTCCACTCGACTGCGCGTGCGTTGCAGCACATCCATCAGAATATCGAAGTCTTCGCGAGAGACCAGTTCAAGGCGGTCGAAGGCGCCTTTGACCACCTGTTGTACACCCTTCTGGATGTCTTCCGGGGCCTGAGACGCACCCTGCAGACGCTCTCCAATTTGTTGTGCCAAGCGGCTGATGCGCTCGTGGGTGACCATGATACTTCTCCTCAATGTAAACAGCTGTTGTCGTACAGGATACGCAACCCCAGACCCCCACGCATGTTTTCGTATTAACTCGAGTGCTGCATTGCGTAATGCCGTGCTCCGACATGCCTACGCACCTGGCGTGCTCTTCACCGAAAGGGCTCATTGGATGACGGGTATGCTGCGCTGCCGAAAGAATTGCCCCTTCGTGGAGCATGTTCGTTTATGCAAAGCACTATCTTGGTGCGCGCCATTTGAGACTTTCCACTTCTGCATCTGAAGCCATGGCGATGCTGAGTGGTAATTAACTGAAAATGGTGGAGTTATTGTGTTGTTGGCACGCTTTGCGCTTAACCAATGCATAACATGCACTGTACGGCATCATGCCGCTAACCCCTGTAAGAGGGAGCATCGCCATCATGAAGTTGATCACTGCCATCATCAAACCCTTCAAGCTGGACGACGTGCGCGAAGCACTTGCAGACAACGGCGTCCAGGGGATCACCGTTACTGAGGTCAAGGGTTTCGGCCGCCAGAAGGGCCACACCGAGTTGTATCGTGGTGCCGAGTATGTGGTCGATTTTTTACCCAAGGTGAAGGTGGAAGTCGCCATCGACGAGTCGCGTCTGGACACGGTCCTGGAAGCTATCTGCAATGCCGCCAACAGTGGAAAGATCGGTGACGGGAAGGTCTTTGTCACCGCTCTTGAAGATGTCATTCGCATACGAACCGGTGAACGCGGTTCTGACGCTGTTTGATTGGCGGCTCTTTTTGCTCCGTACCGACCCGACATTACAGAGAGAACATCAATGGTCGACATCAGTGAACTGAGCTACGCGCTCGATACGTTCTATTTCCTTGTCTGTGGCGCTCTTGTCATGTGGATGGCCGCAGGCTTCGCCATGCTCGAGGCCGGCCTTGTCCGAGCCAAGAACACCGCCGAGATTCTGACCAAGAACATTGTGCTGTTCGCCATTGCCTGCACCATGTACCTGCTGATTGGGTACTACATCATGTATTCATCCGATGCGGGCGGCTTCCTGCCCAGCCTGGGTTTCCTGCTGGGGGATGAGAATACCGTAGATGCAGTGCTGGCAGGCGGTGAAGATGCCCCCTACTACTCTGCTCGTGCAGACTTCTTCTTCCAGGTCGTGTTTGTCGCAACGGCCATGTCGATCGTCTCAGGTGCCGTGGCCGAACGCATGAAACTGTGGGCTTTCCTGGCCTTCGCCGTGGTCATGACCGCTTTCATCTACCCGGTTTCCGGTTACTGGACCTGGGGTGGTGGCTGGCTGTCCGAGCTGGGCTTCTCGGACTACGCAGGCTCTGGCATCGTGCACCTGGCGGGCGCTGCCGCGGCTCTGTCCGGTGTGCTGATCCTTGGTCCGCGTCGCGGCAAGTACGGCAAGGACGGCGCCATCTATGCGATTCCTGGTGCCAATCTACCGCTGGCCACGCTAGGTACCTTCATCCTGTGGCTGGGTTGGTTCGGCTTCAATGGTGGCTCGGAGCTGAAGGTGTCTGATGTGACTTCAGCCAACCACATGGCCCAGGTGCTGGTGAATACCAACGCTGCAGCGGCTGGTGGTGTGCTTGCTGCCCTCGTGCTGGCCAAGGTGCTGTTCCGCAAGGCTGACCTGACCATGGCGTTGAATGGTGCCATTGCTGGCCTGGTTTCCATCACTGCCGACCCTCTTTCACCGAGTGCCCTGAGTGCCACTCTGATTGGTGGACTTGGCGGCCTGCTGGTAGTGCTTTCCATCATCTCTCTCGACAAGCTGCGCCTTGATGACCCGGTTGGTGCGATTTCTGCCCATGGTGTGGCGGGGATCTGGGGCGTCCTGGCGGTACCTCTGAACAATGCTGATGCTACCTTTGGTGCTCAGTTGACCGGTATCGCAGGAATCTTTGTCTGGGTATTCGTGGCCAGTGCGATCGTGTGGTTGATCATCAAGGCTGTCATGGGCGTCCGTGTCAGCGAAGAAGAAGAATATGAAGGCGTCGATCTGGCTGAGTGTGGCCTCGAAGCCTATCCCGAGTTTAACGTCGCCAAGAAGTAACCTCGAGGTTACCAGCGACACCAGTGAGCTGGCGTGCTCCACCTGGCCCCTTCGGGGGCCTTTTTTATTTCTGCCCGGCAGGGGTATGCTTGGTCTCAGAATCCGTCAGGTGTGTTGCTGTATATTGCAGGCCACCTTCATTACGGAAAGCCTTGGACCGCATGAAGCAGTGACAGGCTTTCCCCAGAGAACAGAAAGAGGAAGACACCATGAAGCTGGTGACCGCGATTATCAAGCCATTCAAGCTCGACGACGTGCGCGAGTCGCTCTCGGAAATCGGCGTCCAGGGTATCACCGTGACGGAAGTCAAAGGCTTCGGCCGCCAGAAAGGCCACACCGAGCTGTATCGTGGTGCTGAGTATGTGGTGGATTTCCTGCCCAAGGTGAAGCTCGAGGTCGCGGTGGACGATGGTATGGTCGACCAGGTCATCGATGCGATTACCTCTGTAGCGAATACAGGCAAGATTGGCGACGGCAAGATCTTCGTCACTGCACTGGAGAAAGTGATTCGTATTCGTACCGGTGAGGTCGACAAGGACGCCGTGTAAGCATCACGCTGATCCGACACCATCATGCAGTGCTGTTGGCCGCGTTCACGATACGCTCAGGTACCATGAACGCGACCAGGGCGGATATACACATCTTCTATAGCGCTGGCGCGTGGACAGAAGACCAGAAGTCTCCATCAAGAGTGCGTTGTGCTGTCAGTCCGGCGCAATGGCTCCAGCAGGTAGCTCAGGCCGTTGTGGTCAATTTCGTGCATGATGGCAAGCAGGCGGCCAATTTCACCTTGAGGAAATCCCTCGCGGGCAAACCAGTTGAGATAGGGGCCAGGCAGGTCTGCGATCAACGTGCCTTCGTATTTTCCGAAAGGCATGCGCAGTGTCACCAGCCGTTCCAGGTCCTCGGGTTTCATTCCACCTCCAGGGCAAGATCTGTACGCAAGACGCCAGTATTCCATCACGCTGCGATGAGTTGGCGAGCAGCCATTTGTCATCAGCGCTGATGCAGAGTTCCCTCACCGCTCTGGGTTCAAGCCCAGGACATCCGCGCGTGTCACGCTCTGGGACTCGATCAAGGGTGTCACTATCTGGCGTGATGCCTGATAGTGTGGTGTTTCCTTGTGGGCCGCCAGTGCCTGCTCATCCCGATAGACTTCATACAGGTGAAAGCAGTCAGGGGTCTCGCGATCCTCAATGACATCAAACACCAGACAACCGGATTCTTCGCGTACCGACGCCTGGGCATTTTCCAGCATGGCAGCAAGGAAGCGTTCCCGGTTGCCGGGCTTCAATTGTGTTCTGACAATAATACTGTACATCTTGGCTCCTGATGGGGCGGGTTGCGTGGTGGCATCATTCCGCGCAGACTGTGATATTTGGAAAATATTTCCATATAAACAGTATCCAACCTATCAGGAGCTCGCAACATGTCTCGTCCCGCCCCCTTGAACGGCATTCGCCACATTGCGCTACAGGTCCAGGATCTCGAGGCTTGTGAGCGCTTTTATGTCGACCTGCTGGGCATGCGCATCCTGCGTCGTGCTCATGCGGACCTGGTCTATCTGACGCTGGGCAATGACAATTTTTCCCTCAGTCGTGCAAAGGAGCCGACCGGAGGAGATCCGCAGCGTCTCGACCACTTTGGCTTTGTCGTCGACCAGCGCGAGGATGTCGATGCCTGGCATGACTACCTGGCTGCTGCGGGCGTTCATATCACCCGTGGTCCACATGATCATGCGGACGGCGGGCGCAGCTTTTATTGCCTGGATCCTGATGGCAACAGTGTTCAGCCGTTGTTTCATCCGAGTGTATCGGGACAACGGCTGGTTTGACGCTTGCCAAAAACACAAAAACCCTGAGCTGACGCTCGGGGTTTTCGTGATGAATCGCTGAGTGCGATGGCGGTCGTGTCGACTTATTTCTCGACGAAAGCGCGCTCGATCACATAATCGCCGGGCTCACCCATGCGCGGAGAGATGTTGAAGCCGAGTTCGTCGAGCAGGGCACTGGTCTCATCGAGCATGGCCGGGCTGCCGCAGATCATGGCACGGTCCTGCTTGGGGTCGATGGCCGGGAGGCCGGCGTCAGCGGTCAGCTTGCCGCTGCGGATATGATCTGTCAGGCGTCCCATGGTGTGGAAGTCTTCGCGGGTCACCGTGGGGTAATAGACCAGCTTCTCGGCGATTTCCTCACCCAGATACTCGTGGGCGGGCAGTTCCTTGGTAATGAAGTCGGCGTAGGCCAGCTCACTAACGGTACGCACACCGTGTACCAGTACCACTTTCTCGAAGCGTTCGTAGACTTCCGGATCCTGAATCAGGCTCATGAAGGGAGCGAGGCCGGTGCCAGTGGACAACATGTACAGGTTACGACCTGGCAGCAGATCGTCACATACCAGGGTGCCGGTAGGCTTGCGGCTGACCATGATCTGGTCGCCTACCTTGAGGTGCTGCAGGCGAGACGTCAGGGGGCCGTCCGGAACCTTGATGCTGAAGAATTCAAGGTGATCTTCGTAGTTCGGGCTGGCGATGGAATAAGCGCGCATCAGCGGCTTGCCTGCCACCTCAAGGCCGATCATGACGAACTGGCCATTCTTGAATCGCAGGCTGCGATCACGAGTGGTACGGAAGGTAAATAGACTATCGTTCCAGTGGTGCACACTGAGAACTTCTTCCAGGGCAAACTTGCTCATGCCGACTCCTTGAGAATGATGCTCTATATATTCCTATTGGGAATATAAGATTGTCTATAGGCTTGTCGGTGATTCTAAGGCGTAGGGCGTTATCTGTTAAATGGATTGTATGGATATCGCTTATCTATAATATGAATAACGAGTTTTCTGTCTCGACTTCATGAGCGATTTCACAAGGTGCTCTTATGCGCTATACCCTGCGTCAGCTCGAGGTCTTCGTTGCCGTTGCCCAGCACGAAAGCGTGTCACAGGCAGCACGGGCGTTGTCCCTGTCGCAGTCTGCTGCCAGTACTGCCCTGGCTGAACTGGAACGTCAGTTCGATTGCCAGTTGCTTGATCGCATCGGCAAGCGACTCAAGCTCAATGCCCTGGGGTTCCAACTGCTACCGAAGGCAGTGGCCCTGCTTGATCGAGCCGAGGAAGTGGAAGAATTGCTAAGAGGCCAGCAGGGCATCGGGAATCTTGAGGTTGGTGCAACATTGACCATAGGCAACTACCTGGCGACGTTGCTGATCAGTGATTTCATGCAGCAGCACCCTGGTAGTCGAGTACGCCTGGAAGTGCGTAACACTAGAGCGATCATCGATCGCGTCCGCCATCACCAGTTGGACCTGGGCCTGATCGAAGGCCAGTGCGAAGAAGATGACGTGATTGCGCAGCCTTGGGTGGAGGATGACCTGGTGGTGTTCTGCGCACCTAACCATCCGCTGGCCGGCAAAGGTCCCATAGAGCTGGATCGACTGTTGCGAGAGGCATGGATCATGCGCGAAGAAGGGTCTGGCACACGCATGACCCTCGAGCAAGCGGCACGCCATCGTCGTGGTCGCTTCAATACCTTGCTGGAGCTGGAGCATACAGAGGGCATCAAGCGAGCAGTGGAATCCGGATTGGGTATTGGCTGTGTTTCACGCCTGGCGCTGCGCGATGCCTTTCGGCGCGGCAGTCTGGTGCCGATCCCCACCCCGGAGCTGGATCTGTGCCGGCAGTTCACCTTTATCTGGCATCGTCATAAATACCTCACTGCCGGTATGCGTGAGTTTCTGCGCCAATGTCGGCAGATGACGGAAGGTGTACGCCGGAGTGATGAAATCGACCTACCTCAGATGCCATAGACCATGTACATGAAAGCATGCCATGAGAACATGTCGTTGACTGGACAGTGTTTGAAGGCCTGGGAGTGACAGCAATTGTTTGATAACAAGAAGTTTTATTGAGCATTGATAGTAATTGGCGACACCGGCGTCGCTGTCGTGGCACAGTGACGACACCTACCTCCTTTGCGGTAGCATACCCCTTCCGTAACCGAGGATCTTAGTCATGCGCCAGTTTTTCTTTCCGCGCGCACCCTTGCCCCGTAGGGTTTTGCTGTTTTGCCATTTTTTGCTGCAACTCGGCACAATGGCTGCTGGCCTGTACTGGCTGCTGCCGCGCACTCCCTGGATGAGCGAGATCAGCTGGGCTGATGCCTGGCCTCCGTTGGCGATAGGTGCGGCGGTGATGTTTCTCGCCATGGTGGGCATCCGCCTGGTGGCCGAGTTGTGGATGTTGCCGTACTACCTGGCTGACTCCCGCCAGGGCTTCTCGCCTGCCTCCGTTGTGACCCGTTCCTATGAGCGTCGCCCAGCGGTACACAACACCGAGCAGAGTTGGACCGCGCCATCGCGCATCATCGAAGACGATGGTGCCTGTGTCAGCGATGCCCGTGTCACTCGCCCGGCCGAGCCGCTGGCCAGCCGACGCGATAAAGAGCCCGAGCTCAATCTGGACAAGGCAGCGGAAACTATCGCCGAAGATGGGCCAGGCACGCCACGTGGTCCAGGTGCCAAAAGTGGCTCCAATGCCAGCGGCGGCCCAGGTGCTAAAGGTGGTCCTAATGCCAACAGTGGTCCAGGTGCTAAAGGAGGCCCCAATGCCAGCGGCGGCCCGGGCGCTAAAGGCGGCCCCAATGGCAACGGTGGTCCAGGAGCCAAAGGCCCCAATGCCAATGGTGGTCCAGGTGCCAAAGGTGGCCCTGGCGTCAAGGGGGGACCAGGTGCTAAGCGTGGCCCACGTCAGGAACCTAGCTTATAGCCGCGCATGCCCAGGACATGTTATCCAGGGCATGCATCAGCATCACCATAGAGTCGCTTTGGCGGCTCTTTTTTACGCCTGTTTTATGCTCGACGGGTTGCTATCAGCGGCACAGTTCCGACAGCACTTCGATCAAGCTGTCCATTTCATCGTCGGTTCCGATGGTAATGCGTAGCCAGTCGCGTAGCGTCGCCGTGTTGAAGTGGCGCACCAGGACACCACGCTCTCGTAGACCAAGGAAGAGCTGGGCAGCATCCTGTTCAGGATGCGAAACAAGCACGAAATTGGTCTGGGAAGGCAGGACCTTGAAGCCGAGCTGGCTCAATTGCTGGGAAGTGCGCTCGCGAGTGGTGATGACGGCTTCACGAGTGGCTTCGAAGTGATCGACATCTTCCAGGGCTGCAATGCCGATGGCACTGGCCAGGGCATCTACCGGGTAGGAGTTGAAGGAATCCTTCACTCGGGTCAGGCCTTCGATCAGCTCTGGTGATCCCACGGCATAACCCAGGCGCGTGCCGGCCAGGCTGCGCGACTTGGAGAAGGTACCGGTGACCAGCAGGTTGGGGTACTTGTTCACCAGGGGCACTGCGCTTTCGCCACCAAAATCCACATACGCCTCATCAACCAGCACGACTCGGTCCTGCACTTTCTTCAACAGAGCCTCGATGGCGGCCCGGCCATGCCCGTGGCCGGTCGGTGCATTCGGGTTGGCGAAGATGACGCCTCCATTGTCGGAGGCTGCCAGGGCATCCAGGTCGACGCGCCATTCGTCATCCAGCGGGAAGGACTGACTTTCGATCGCGTACATGCGGCAGTAAACCGGATAAAAGCTGTACGAAATATCCGGCATGGCCAATGGCTTGGCCTGGCGGAAAAAGGCCTGGAACGCGAGGGCCAGCACTTCATCCGAACCATTTCCGACGAAGACGTGAGCGACATTTGTACCGAGTGCCTTGGCCAGTGCTTCACGAAGAGCATTGGACGTCGGGTCCGGGTAGCGGCGCAGATGGTCGGCAGAAAATTCACGCAGCACCTTCTCCACGCCAGGGGCAGGAGGGTAAGGGTTTTCGTTGGTATTCAGCTTGATCAACCGCTCCCGGGGCTGCTCGCCGGGTATGTAAGGCGTCAGCTCCCGCACGGCGGGGCTCCACAACTGGCTCATGGGTACTCGCTTGGCAGGAAGTTAAAGAGGAGGAAACACGGGCCTAAGGAAATGCTGAGTAATATGCAGTGCTTCCCTAACACTTTGGTCATGGTGACCCGAGAGCCCGCACCACGCAAGAGGTATGCATGATACGCTGAGCGGCACTGTTTTGTTCGCAGACTAATATCCAAGGGACGACATGACTGCCAGCATTCTCGCGACCCTGCTTCCGGTATTCCTGATTTCCGGAGCGGGAACTCTGTATGGACACTTCCGTTCGCCTGATATTCGAGTACTGAATACGCTGAACATGGAACTGTTCGTTCCGATGCTGGCTTTCGTGGTGCTGGCCGATCGACAGGCCCCCTTGGCGGAGTACACCGGCCTGGCGATTTCTGGGGTGATCGTGGTGCTGGGGTCAGGGCTGGTGGTATGGCCAGTGGTCAAGCTGCTCAAGCTGGAACCCAAGACCTTCATTCCGCCGATGATGTTCAACAACTCCGGCAACATGGGAATTCCACTGCTGGTCCTGGCGTTTGGTGATAAGGCATTACCGGCCGCGGTGGTGCTGTTCATTGTCGAGATGCTGCTGCATTTTTCCGTGGGCTTGTACATGCTTAGCCCGCATACTCCGTTGTGGCGCTTGCTGCGTATGCCCATTGTGCTGGCCAGTATCGCGGGATTGGTGTGCAACTTGAGTGGCGTTGAGCTGCCCAGCTGGCTACTCGAGGCTCTGCACATGCTGGGTGGAGTATGTGTGCCGTTGCTGTTGTTTGCTCTGGGGGTACGCATGCTGGAGATCGATTTCAGTGACTGGCGCAGCGGGCTGCTGGGTGCGGTGTTATGCCCGCTATCGGGCTTGGTGCTGGCCTGGCCATTGATTGTGCTGTTCGACCTCAGCGGCTTGCAGGCTGCATCGTTATGGGTATTCTCCGCATTACCGCCCGCCGTTCTCAACTACCTGGTATCGGAGCAGTATCGCCAGGAGCCACATAAGGTGGCATCTCTGGTGTTGATTGGTAATCTAGGCAGCCTAGTGGTAATGCCTATCGTGCTGGGGCTGGTCTTTACCCATGTCATGCCACCGGCAGGATAAGCAAAGGGGGTGGGCGAGGACGTCTTGGGAGGTTATGCTGTCGACCAGGAGACCGTCATCAAGGCACGGTTCCATATGCTCAAAGGTTAGGAGGACTCATATGCGACTCAGGACATTGCTGGTTGGATCGGCCATGCTTGCCCTTTTGGCCGGTTGTGCCAGCAGCGGTTCCGATGACACGGAATCCAAGGACGCCATGCAGGCGCAAACAGCGACTTATCAAGGTACTCTGCCGTGCCGTAACTGCGATGGCATCGACCTGACCGTCGACCTGAAAGGTACAGAGGCGAGCGCTCCGACAGAGCGTACCTTTGACCTGACTGCCTCCTATCGCAACCATCCCCAGAATCCGGCGGACGAGACATACAACGGTAACTGGGAAGTGCTGAGTGGGACAGCCGACGACCCCAGCGCGACCGTCTATGAACTGACCCCGAATGGCGAAGGTCAGACCTACTATTTCATGCGTGTAGATCCGCAGACGCTGGAACTGATCGATCCCGATCGTCGTCGCTTCCAGAACAACAGCATGTTGCAACTGACCCGCAAGTGATCGCGAGTCCTGTTGTCATGGGGGCGGCCTACAAGGCCGCCCCTTGCTGTTTCTGGCAGATGTTCTGCAACTGCATATTTCTTTTGTGATGCCGAGTGAGCACAGGGATCATGGCCAAGTCCAAGAGCGCCTTTGTTTGCACTGAGTGCGGTGCTGAATATCGAAAGTGGCAGGGGCAATGCTCCAGCTGCATGGAGTGGAATACCCTCAGTGAGGTGCGCCTGTCGTCTCCTGGGCGCGGTGGCTCTAGTGCCTCAGCTGCGCGTAGTGGCTATAGCGGCAACCTGTCCCGTGAAGTCGTGGATCTGGCCAATGTGGATCTCTCCGAGGTACCTCGTCTGTCATCCACTTTCGCCGAGTTCGATCGCGTGCTGGGTGGCGGCCTGGTACCTGGATCGGCAGTACTGCTCGGTGGCCACCCTGGCGCTGGCAAGTCGACCTTGTTGTTGCAGACGGCATGCAAGCTGGCCCAGCAATGCAATGTGTTGTATGTGACCGGGGAGGAATCGTTGTCCCAGGTGGCCATGCGCGCCCATCGACTGCAGCTGCCGACACAGGGACTCAAGATGCTGGCAGAAACCAGTGTCGAGACGATTCTGGCTGTAGCAGAGAGAGAGCGCCCGGAAATTCTGGTCATTGACTCGATCCAGACGATGCATCTGGAAGATATTTCCTCTGCACCGGGAGGCGTGGCCCAGGTGCGCGAATCGGCTGCGGTCCTGACTCGCTTCGCCAAACAGAGCAATACGGTGTTGCTGCTGGTGGGACATGTGACCAAGGATGGCACTCTGGCGGGGCCCAAGGTGCTTGAGCACATGATTGATGCGTCATTATTGCTGGAAGGTGGGGCAGACTCCCGTTTTCGGACCCTGCGTGGGCAGAAGAATCGCTTTGGTGCTGTCAATGAGCTGGGTGTATTCGCCATGCTGGAACATGGCATGAAGGAAGTGAAGAACCCCAGCGCCATCTTCCTTTCCCGTCAGCAGGAGCAGGCACCTGGCAGCGTGGTAATGGTGGTCTGGGAAGGTACGCGCCCGATCCTGGTCGAGGTTCAGGCGCTATTGGATGAGTCGTCCATGGGTAATCCACGCCGAGTGGCGGTCGGCCTGGATGGTAACCGTCTGTCCATGCTGTTGGCAGTGCTCCATCGTCATGGTGGCCTGTTTACCGGCGACCAGGATGTCTTCCTCAATGTTGTCGGCGGGGTCAAGGTACTCGAAACCAGTGCTGATCTGGCGGTGCTGGTGGCGGTGGTTTCCAGTTTGCAGACCCGAGCCCTGCCGCGTGAACTGGTGGTATTTGGCGAAGTGGGGCTGTCTGGGGAAATCCGCCCGGTACCCAGCGGCCAGGAGAGAATCGTTGAGGCCGCCAAGCACGGTTTCACCAAGGCCATCGTGCCGCGTGGCAATGTGCCCAAGACCATTCCGCCCGGCATGGAGGTTGTGGCGGTGGACAAGTTGTCCGAGGCCCTGGAAGTCCTGTAGCACCTGATCGGTGTGCCAGTAGGTAATGCCAGATAGGCAGTACCTGCTAAGAAGAAGGTTCCTGGGGGAGTGACCGTGCGATGCCCGCTCTGGTGTAGAATGGCGGCAATATTTGCTTGTCTAGTGCTTTCAGTTTTCAGGAGATTGCAATGAGCGCCATCCGCTTGACCCAGTACAGTCACGGCGCCGGCTGTGGCTGCAAGATCGCCCCCGACGTGCTTGACGGTATCCTGGCCCAGGCTGGCCCCGGCGCGGGCCATGCGCAGATGATCGTGGGTAACCAGGGACGTGAGGACGCCGCGGTGTTCGATCTTGGTGATGGGCGCGGAATGATTGCTACCACCGACTTCTTCATGCCCATCGTTGATGATCCCTTCGATTTTGGGCGTATCGCCGCTACCAATGCCATCAGTGATGTCTACGCAATGGGTGGGACACCCGTCATGGCATTGGGCATTCTTGGCTGGCCGCTGGACAAGCTGAGTGCAGAGATTGCCGGCGATGTGATGGCGGGCGCTCAGGCGGTGTGCCGTGAACTGGGCCTGGCTCTGGCAGGAGGGCACTCCATTGATTCTCCAGAACCGATCTTTGGCCTGTCAGTGAATGGCCTGGTCGATCTTCAGCATCTCAAGCTCAACAAGGGCGCTCAGGTTGGCGACCTGCTGTATCTGACCAAGCCGCTGGGCGTCGGGCTGCTGACGACGGCAGAGAAGCGCGGTCTGCTGGAGAGTGGTCATCAGAACCTGGCGCGAGAAACCATGCTGAAGTCCAACCGCATAGGGGCTGAGCTGGCCCGGATCAAGGGCGTGAATGCGATGACCGATGTCACGGGATTCGGTCTGGCTGGGCATCTTTCCGAGGTGTGTGCTGCCAGCGGTGTCGCGGCGAGGATCGATTTCCGGCGTCTGCCGCGCCTGGCCGAAGCGGAGAGCTATCGTCGCCAGGGCGCGGTACCTGGCGGTACAGGGCGCAACCGCACGGCCCTTGGTGCGGCCTTGCCTGATATGGATGAGGCCCATTGGCAATGGCTGTGTGATCCGCAGACTTCCGGTGGTCTGCTTATCACGGTGCATCCTTCCTGGCAGGACGATGTCGAGCGTGTTGGCCGCGATCATGGCATTGAACTGGTGCCCTTCGGTGAGATCATCAAGGCCAAGGGTGAGGCGCTGATCGAGGTGCTCGGATGAAGCTGCCGCTGGTTCCGGCTGATCTGAACCTGCTGCGTGAAGGGCGCACTCTGATTGATGTGCGTGCGCCGGTGGAGTTTGCCCAGGGCAGCCTGCCTGGTGCAGTCAATCTGCCGCTGATGGACAATGAGGAAAGGCGTCTCGTCGGTATTGCCTACAAGGAACATGGTCAGGATGCTGCTATTGCCCTGGGGAATCAGCTGGTCGCCGGGGCCATCAAGGAAGCGCGTGTCGAGGCTTGGCGAAGCCAGCTGGAGAAGACCCCGGACGCCATCATCTACTGTTTCCGTGGCGGTCTGCGCTCTCAGATTTCTCAACAGTGGCTGCATGAGGCCGGTATCCTGCGTCCGCGTATTGAAGGGGGTTGGAAGGCCATGCGCCAGGGCCTGCTCGAGCGGGTCGATACGGCGGCCGCACAGCCATTGCTGGTGGTGGGCGGTTTGACCGGCTGTGCCAAGACTGCCTTGGTACAGGCGCTTGACGAAGGTCTGGACCTGGAAGGCTGTGCCCGTCACAAGGGCTCTGCTTTTGGTCGCCATCCGTTGGTTGCCCCATCTCAGATCGACTTCGAGCATGCCATGGGGCTGCGGCTATTGTCGCTGTCTGGTCCGCTGGTCGTGGAGGATGAATCACGCCATATAGGGACGGCCAATATTCCGCTGGAGTTCTGGCATAGCATGGAAGCTGCACCGCGGGTGCGGGTGGAAATGCCGCTGGACTGGCGCTTGCGCCAGATCCACAAGGACTATATCGATGACCTGTGGGCTATCTATCGGCAGCAGTTTGGCGAGTGGCTGGGCTGGGCGCTGATGCGCAAGCAGCTGTCATCCGCCCTGGGGCGCTTGAAGAAACGTCTTGGTAGTGCTCGGCTGGCGCGATTCCAGCGATTGCAGCAGTTGGCCTTTCGTGAACATGAACGGGGCAATCGCCAGGCCCATGAGGCCTGGCTGGCGCCATTGCTGACGGAATATTACGACCCCATGTACCGTTACCAGCTGGAAAAGCATGCTGAGCAGCATTTCCTTCATGTAGGTGACTGGGACAGCTGTCTTGACGCCGCTCGGCAGTGGTGTGAGGAGAACCGCTAGGTTCGCTTCAAGGTCTGGGTTGGATCTTTGCCAGGCTGCCCCGGAGCAGGTTGAGCCCGGGGCATGCTGTGTTTGGTCAGCTGGCATTCTCCAGCCACTGGATCAGTACCCGGTCGAGAAGAGAAGCCTGATCGTTCAGGTGACTGGTTTCGGCGAGTATCGCGTCGCGTGATTGTGCGGCGCTACTGGTGTCATGCCCTTCGGGCAAGGGCGTGTCATTCAGGTATTCGTTGAGACTGCTACCATGCAGGTGCAACAGGCAACTCAGGCCAATCACCCGTCCCGCATCCCAGGAGTAGCCCAGCACTGGGCTGGATTCGCTACCCCCTAGTGGCAGTGCATCATCGGGCAGGCCAAAGACCTGACGGTGCCAGAGCAGGGTGGTGAAGTCATCAGGCAGGTCGAAGGGACTGTCATCGGCCAGGTGAATCTTGTGCCAGCCCGCTTCGGCTCGACTGCCGTTGCCTACAGGCGCCCCCAGTGCCGCAGCGATCCGCAGAGCACCGGTGCCAAGTCCCAACAATGGCTTTTGACCGTCGAGCATCTGGTCGATCAGCTTGTTTTCGGCGCGTGACCATGACTGATCCTGGCTGCTTTCATGGTCGTCAAGAATGATCAGCGCATCGCAGTCGGCCGGCCTTGGTGGCAGCTCGCCATCGTAAAGGTGGAAGATAGTGAAACTGTGGCCCATGCTTGTCAGCCAGTCGGCAATACGTGCGGGGCCCTGGTGTGGTTGATGCTGCAGCAGATGAAAATGCATATTGGCCTCGCGTGAATAAGCAAATCAGACATCAGTGTTAATGGTCACATGAATCCTTTGGTTCGAGAACAGATTCTCACTATCATCGCTTCGATTCCTGAAGGGCGAGTTACCAGCTATGGGCGCATTGCCAAGATGACCGATGGCGCCACTGCGCGTATGGTGGCCAGGGCGTTGCGTGACCTGCCTTCGGGGCACGAGTTGCCATGGTTTCGCGTAGTGACCTCCTCACGCAAGCTGGCTGACCATAGTGGTGCTGATGAACAGCGTCGTCGCTTGATTGATGAAGGCATTGCCTTCGATGTGCGCGGGCGAATTCCCGTGGAGCGTTTCTGGCCATGAGCACCGGAAACGGACAGGTAAAAAAGGAACTGAAACTGCATGGCTAAGCTTGGCTTTCATCAGCGTCTAGTGGGGCTTTCTCTACCCCAGCAGCAGGCTTTCATGGCCGCTTTGACTGAGCGTCTGTTACCCAACTATGCGCTCTATGCCGAGACTACAGGGCATGGGGATCTCTCCGGCATGCGCGCGGTTCTCGATCTGGTGTGGGAACAGCTGGCGGTGAAGAACGCCAAGATCGATTTCGACAAGCAGGCGGAGAAGCTCGCCGAGCTGGAGCCTCCAGTACAGGATGACAGCTTTGGTGCGCGTCGTGCCTCCGATGCCGTTGTCGCCTTATCGGCCATCCTTGACACGCTACGTGGCATTTCCCCAGAGGCGGTTCTGGAGGTCAGCCGAGTCTCCAAGGCTGGAGTACGAGCGTTCATCGAGCTGACCGAAGGTGAAGAAGATGCCCAGGCGCTTTCGCAGTTACTTAAGGAGCATCCACTAATGGAAGACGAAAACGACTTCCAGGATGCCATCCTGGAAGAGGCTGAAGGGGTGATCGACAAAGAGGCGCTCAAGTCGCTGCGTAAGCTGGGGCGTAACGGTGGTGTCAGCAATCTTGGGTTATCCCTCGATTGATTCTGGCTGAAATCCCATGGTTAAAAGCTCATGCCGCCGGTGATCATCAATCCAGCTGAGCCGAACAGGATCAAGTCCGACTCTACACGGCCCCACTGTACACCGATGCTGGGCAGTATCGCTGGAGCGATGCCGGAGTGGTTGAAAGGGATCTTGTCGCGATATTCATCCTTGTAGCCGCGTAACAGGCCGCCAGTCAGCTTGCCTCGAACCAGAGTGTTCTTGCTGGGCTGCCAGAAGGGAAACTCGCGACCGGCATACCAGTACCAGGTGGGCTGATCATAGGAGTTCTTGAACCATCCGGTCCCTGCCAGCCAGCGCTGAGAATTGTGGAGCTCGATGCTGATCAGGCTCTGGTGATTGTTGTGATCTGGATCCGGATCATAATGTTGGGTATAGAGGCTAGTCTGTACCAGCACATGATCCAGTTCCATGTGTATTGGCTTGTCTTGCTTTTGAGCCATTGCCCCGGTTGGGGCAAGCAGCAATGCCGATAGCAGGATAGCGACGATCCTTGTCGGTGTTGGCATGAAGGTTCCATATATCAGGTGCCGGAGGGTTGCTGCCCTCCGGCTTGGGGGTACATGCCAGTAAAAGTGCGAGAGATATCTCGAGCTTACAGGCGCATGATAATGCCTTTATCGGCCATATAGCGCTTGGCTTCAGGAATCGTGTGTTCGGCGAAATGGAAGATGCTCGCGGCCAGCACTGCGTCGGCATGCCCTTCGATAACGCCTTCCACCAGATGGTCGAGGTTGCCGACACCACCCGAGGCGATCACCGGCACCGGAACCGCGTCGCTGATGGCGCGAGTGACGCCAAGGTCGAAGCCGGCCTTGGTGCCGTCACGATCCATGCTGGTCAGCAGCAGTTCACCAGCACCATAGTCCACCATCTTGCGAGCCCATTCTACGGCATCCAGGCCGGTAGGGCGGCGACCGCCATGGGTGAAGATTTCCCAGCGTGGTGTCTCGCCTTCGGCACTGACTTTCTTGGCATCGATGGCGACGACAATGCACTGGCTGCCAAAGCGCTCGGCAGCTTCACGTACGAACTCGGGGTTGGTCACGGCAGCGGTATTGATGGATACCTTGTCGGCGCCAGCGTTGAGCATGGTACGGATATCATCGCAGGTGCGAATCCCGCCACCCACGGTCAAAGGGATGAAGACCTCACCTGCAATGCGCTCGACCATTTCCACTGTCGTGGCACGGTCCTCGTGGCTTGCCGTGATGTCGAGGAAAGTGATCTCGTCGGCGCCCTGCTGGTTGTAGCGCTGGGCGATCTCCACCGGATCGCCGGCGTCACGGATGCCGACGAAGTTGACGCCCTTGACGACGCGCCCAGCGTCCACGTCCAGGCAAGGGATGATGCGTTTGGAGAGAGCCATAGTCGTTGCCCTTTTTATACCTTACAGCCGGTTATACCCTCAGCCGGCAGTCAGCTCGTCGCACAGACGCTGGCCTTCGGCCACGTCCAGGCTGCCTTCGTAGATGGCGCGGCCGGTGATGGCGCCGAGGATGCCCGGTTCGCCAGCAGTGATCAATGCCCGCAAATCGTCCAGATTCGTCACTCCGCCAGAGGCGATGACGGGCAGGCCACCTTCTCGTGCCAGGTGAGCCGTGGCTTCCACGTTGACGCCATTCATCATTCCGTCACGGGAAATGTCGGTGTATACGATGCTGGATACGCCGATATCTGCAAAGCGCTTGGCCAGATCCACCGCCAGAATCTCGGAGACCTCGGCCCAGCCGTCGGTGGCGACGCGGCCGTCTTTGGCATCCAGGCCAACAATCACATGACCGGGGAACAGGCGGCACATCTCGCCGACAAATTCCGGTTCCTTGACGGCCTTGGTGCCGATGATGACCTGGCTCACCCCGGCATTCAGGTAATACTCGATGGTCTCGGCGCTACGGATGCCGCCTCCGATCTGGATGGGTAGATCCGGATAGCGGCGGGCAATGGCCGTGACGGCCTCGCCATTGACCGGACGGCCTTCAAAAGCGCCATTGAGATCGACCAGGTGGAGGCGGCGAGCACCAGCGTCGACCCAGCGTGCGGCCATGGCCACAGGGTCATCGCCGTAGGTAGTGGCATCATCCATGCGGCCTTGCTTGAGACGCACACATTTGCCGTCCTTGAGATCGATGGCGGGGATTACCAGCATGTCGTGTCCTCGGAGCACCGTTCGTCGGTGCTATTGACGTGTCATTATATGTATTGGTCGTGATGCAGCGAACGTGTTGTCAAGGTTGCCACTGCACGAAATTCTCGAGCAGGCGCAGGCCCGCACGGGCGCTTTTTTCTGGATGGAACTGCACGGCAAAGGTGGCGTCGCGGCCAATGGCGACGTGGGCACTGACATCGCCATAGTCGCAGGTGCCGAATACCTGGGCGGCATGTTCGGCGACAACATAGTAGCTATGCACGAAATAGAAGTTCTCGCCCTGCTCGATGCCAGCCCACAGTGGGTGATCCAGCGGCTGATGGACCTGATTCCAGCCCATGTGCGGCACCTTGAGGCGGTTGCCATCGACGTCGCTCATGTCGGTGGGGAAGCGCTTGACCTGTCCGGGCAGAAAGCCCAGGCAATCAACCCCGCCATTCTCGTCGCTACGATCCATCAACATCTGCTGGCCGACGCAGATGCCAAGCAGAGGCTTGGATTGTTCGGCGAGCAGTTCCTGCACCAGGCCTTGTAGTTCTGTGCGCTCCAGTTCACCCATGCAGTCGCGGATGGCACCCTGGCCCGGCAGCACCAGGCGGGTAGCGCCATGAATCGAACGGGCATCGCGAGTCACCAGAACATTTTCATGGGTGACATGTTCCAGCGCCTTGGCAACGGAGTGCAAATTGCCCATTCCGTAGTCGATAACGGCAATGGTCATGGGATGCTCCTTATTTTACAAACTACCCTTGGTAGAGGGCATCTGACCCGCCATGCGCGGATCCTGGGCGGCGGCCATGCGCAGAGCCCGACCGAAGGCCTTGAAGATAGTTTCGGCCTGGTGGTGAGCATTAAAGCCTTTTAGGTTGTCGATATGCAGTGTAACCCGCGCATGGTTGACGAAGCCCTGGAAGAACTCCCAGAACAGCTGCGTATCCATGCGGCCGATGTTGGCGCGAGTGAATTCGACATCCATGAACAGGCCTGCGCGCCCGGAGAAATCGATCACGACGCGTGACAGGGCGTCATCCAGCGGCACATAGGCGTGGCCATAACGATAGATACCACGCTTGTCGCCAATGGCCTTGTCGAAGGCCTGGCCAAGGGTGATACCGAGATCCTCGACAGTATGGTGGTCATCGATATGCAGGTCGCCATTGACCTGCATATCCAGGTCGATCATACCGTGTCGGGCAACCTGGTCCAGCATGTGGTCGAGAAAGGGAACCCCGCTTTCACCACTCAACTGGCCTTTGCCGTCGAGGTTGATGGTAACAGTGATCTGGGTTTCCTTGGTGTCACGGCTGACCGTGGCGATACGCTCGGACATGTCGTCTCCTGCGCCAGGGCGCATATCGAGAATGGGGTTGCTGTGCAACGCAACACAAGGCAGACATTATAGTGAATCGCTTACCCCATCCGCTACAATACGCCCACTCTTGCGGCAGTTCATGTCGCTTCCCGGCCAATGGAGACTGCTTATGCCGGTGACTCTTTATCGCGTCGATCAGACCGTCTGGGACGCTGAAGAGCAAGTGCGCATCGACCTGACGCGCATTTATGCCGATGCTCCTGAAAATCGTATCCAGTTGCCTCCTGGGGCCTATGTCACCCAGCACCTGGCCAGGGGCTTCTTCTGGGGTGCCCGCTTCAACGATCGCCTGCTGGGCGCCGTTGCCGTGTATGAGGATGGCGACGCCTGGCGTCTATCCGACCTTTGCGTACGCAAGACCACACGTCGCCGCGGCGTGGGCTCTCGACTGATGGCATTGATCAGCGCTGAAGCTGGCGGCAAGGGAATGCGTCTGAGAGTGGATTCAGCGCAGCTGGAGGTGGCCGATCAGGTGCTGCTGCAGCGCATGGGATACCACCTTACGCGCACGGGTGACTATTTTGAGCTCGATCTGCCCACAGGAGACAGTGGTCGATGAAACGTTTGTTAAGAACCTTGCTGGCTGTCGTCGGCGTACTCGCTCTGGTGGCGGTTGGGGCGGTGGTCTATGTCTCCACTTTCTTCGACCTCAATGATCTCAAGCCACGGCTGGTCGAACTGGTGGAAGAGCACTCCGGCCTGGAGCTGGAACTGGATGGGCCGCTGAACTGGTCATTTTATCCCCGCTTGGGCGTCAGTGTTTCCCAGGCTGAAGCCCGGTTGCCGCAGCAACCTGATCAGGCTGCCCCCTTTGCGGCTATCGACCATGCATCTGTCAGTCTGGCATTTGCTCCGCTGCTGAAAGGTGTGGTCGCAGTCGATGGACTGACGCTGGACGGCCTGAGCCTCAATCTCAAGCGTGATGAACAGGGCAATGGCAACTGGGAAACGCTGCTTGAGCGCCTGGAAGGAAAGGGCGAGGGCGCCGAAAAGGCACTGGCCCCCGCCAGTGCCGGTCCCAGCCTTTCCAGTGGCAGATTCTCGGTGGCACTCAACATTGCCAGTGTGGATGTGTTGAACGGGACCCTGCGGCTGGTTGACGCCAAGGCCGGACGTGACTGGCTGGCCGAGGATCTCAAGGTGAATGGTACCAACGTCAATCCGACGTCGGCTTTCCCTGTCACATCATCTTTTGTGCTCAAGTCATTTGATCAGGTGGCGAAAGGCCAACCGCAGGAAGGGCAGCAGCAAGAAGGACAGCAGGAAGAGCAAATCCAGGGGGAGCAAGAGAATGGCAGCCCCCAACTGGAAAGCAGTGTCAAGCTGACTGGCCAGGTTGCCCTTGGCCTGGTGGACAAGCGTTACGCACTGACGGACTTCTCCTTGCAGACCGATACCCTTCTGGAGGGGGAAAGTGCCAGCCAGAAGGCGACCCTGGTCGGCAACAAGCTGGTGCTGGATCTGGACCAGCAGCGCTTGCTGCTGCGCGGTGGTGTGCTTGATGGCTCCCTGCTCGATCCGCGCCTGGGTGAAAAGCCGGTCGATCTCTCCCTGGCCTTCCAGCTGGAGTCCGATCTTGCCGAGGACACGGCGCAGCTGCGTGATATGGCGTTGACCGGTCCGGATGGCCTATCCCTGCGAGGTAATCTCAACGTTGCCGACCTGACGGGTGAACCGAGCTACGATGGTCAGCTGCGTCTGGCGCCGATGTCGTTGCGTCCCTGGTTGACGCGGATGAATGCGTTACCTGGCATGGCAAGCTCCGACGCCTTGTCGGAAGTGGCCCTGACTAGCCCTGTGAAAGGCAGCATGGATGAGATGACCCTCAAGGGCCTGACGCTGGTTCTGGATGATCAGACGTTCAGCGGTAACCTGGCAGCGCGCTTCGATGGTGGCAGCCTGAGTGTCGACCTTGAAGGAGAGGGCCTGGACCTCGATAGTTACTTGCCTCCGACGGAGGAACCCCAGGGCGAGGCGACGGCAAGTATTCCAGGTATTTCTGCGGCCATTGCCCAGGATGAGGCGACCGCGATTCTTCCGGCTGAATGGCTGGCGAGAGTTGAAGAAGACGTGGACCTCGCACTCGGGAAGCTGATTCTCGGTGGCCAGACCTACGAGGATGTCATCCTCAAGACCCAGGGCAAGGATGGAAAGCATCGCCTTACCCAATTCGATGCGGACTTTCATGAAGGCAAGTTACAGGCGACGGGGGAGCTGGACGCCACGGAAAAACCACTGAAGTGGACGCTGACACCCAAGGTTCAGGACGTCCGCCTGGCGCCATTGCTGGTCTCGCTGGGGGAAGATCCTGCTCCCTTGGAAGGTCGGCTTGATGCCGAGGGTGAATTCACTTCGCGTGGCAATGCTTCGCATGAGCTGGTGCGCCATTTGAATGGCACCCTGAAAACGCAGATCAAGGAAGGCAGCATTCCGCGGGCCAATATTTCCCGCCAGCTGTGCACAGCAGTGGCCAGCCTGGAAGGCGAGTCCACCACTCGAGATTGGAGCGAGAACACTCGCTTCGAGGACATCAGTGCCACCTTCGATATTCGTGACGGCGTCGCGCACAACGAAGATCTGTTGATCACACTGCCTGGCATTGAAATGCGTGGCCAAGGGCAGCTGGATCTTGGTTCCAGAGTGTTTGAGGCCACAGGTGCAGGGCACTTTGTGGATACCGCCGATGCGGCCTGCAGTGTCAATCCTCGTCTGACCAAGCTGGAGTTCCCGGTGCGCTGCGAGGGTACTCTGGGTACGGACAGCAAAGAATGGTGTTCCTTCGATACTGATGCTTTCCGCCATAATCTTGGTCGCCTGGCCGGAGACGAGGTCAAGGGCCAAGCTCAGGAGAAGCTTGAAGAGCGCCTTGATAAAGAGCTGGAAAAGCTCGATGAACGTATTGGCGACGATGCCAGCAAGGAACTTCGTGACGCAGTACGTGGTCTATTCAATTGAGCACCAAGCAAGCCAGTCCCTGCGCCGACAGCCATGTCGGCGCTTTTTTTCGTGCGTGCTGAACACTGCGCGAGGATAAGTGCAGGTCCCCTATGACAAATATTTCTTCCGTGAATGATGGTACCGGCGCTTCTCTGCCGGTGCTCGACCGCGACACCTTTGCCAAGCGTCTGCTGGACTGGTTCGATGTGCATGGTCGCCATGACCTGCCCTGGCAGCAGCAACGTACTCCCTATCGGGTCTGGGTATCGGAAATCATGCTGCAGCAGACTCAGGTGGCCACTGTGATTCCCTATTTCGAGCGCTTCATGGAGCGCTTCCCCGATGTGTCATCTCTGGCCCGAGCCAGCCAGGACGAAGTGCTGCACCTGTGGACCGGGCTTGGGTACTACGCGCGGGGGCGAAATCTGCACAAGGCTGCTCAGGTCGTGGTGGCCGAGCATGCGGGAGAGTTTCCCGTGGATAGCCTCGACGCTATGGCGGCACTGCCAGGCATCGGACGTTCTACGGCGGGGGCCATCATTGCTCAGAGCACCGGGCAGCGTGCCGTAATCCTGGATGGTAACGTCAAGCGCGTGCTGACTCGTCTGCATGCCCAGCAAGGCTGGCCTGGTCGGCCGGCAGTGGAGCGTGGACTCTGGCAGTTGGCCGAACACTATACGCCAGCCGAACGAGTGGTGGACTTCACCCAGGCGATGATGGACCTGGGGGCAACCCTGTGTCGCCGAGGCAAGCCGGACTGCGAGCGTTGTCCTTTTGCTGATGTGTGCGTTGCCCATGCCCAAGGGGAAGAGAAACGCTTTCCTGAGTCCAAACCGAAAAAAAGCATCCCGGTTCGTACGACTCGGATGCTGGTGCTGAGTGACTCCCAGGGGCGCATTCTGCTTGAGCAGCGCCCGGCAGAGGGGCTGTGGGGAGGTCTGTGGATCCTTCCGCAATTCGACTCGGATGCCGAGATTGATGCGTGGCTGGCCGAGCATGCCCCGGGAGCCCTACGCTCAGCCGCGTGGGAGTCCTTTACGCATGTGTTCAGTCACTTTCGCCTGGAAATCACCCCAGTGCCCGCGCAGGTGGAGCAACTGAACAGCGTGGCCGAGACCCGTATGTGGTACGACCCCGAAGCCCCGGCTGCTATCGGCCTGGCTGCGCCGGTGAAGAAACTGCTTGGCTCGCTGGCGCCTTTCGCCTTGAGCCAGCCGCCTTCGGAATGAGTTGAGGGACAGGATTGAGGGACATGAGCCGGAGGAAGAGAGCGCCGCTCACTGATATGCTGCTCGCCAAACTTGTATCTTCCGATCACGCATTTTGCATTGCCCTGTCCATATATGAGGAGACATCCATGAGCCAAACGGTTTTCTGCCGCAAGTACCAACAGGAGCTTGACGCCCTGCCGTTTCCACCGCTGCCCGGAAAGAAAGGCCAGGAGATACAAGCGACGGTGTCCCAGAAGGCCTGGCAGGAATGGCAGGCACTGCAGACTCGCCTGATCAACGAGAAGCATCTCAATATGCTCGATCCTGCCGCCCGGGAATATCTGATGGAGCAGATGGAACGCTTCCTCGACAACCAGGAAACTGATCAGGCCGAGGGCTATGTACCTCGCGATCAGCCATGAAGGATCTCTTTCACCTCATCGCCATCTTTTTGAAAGGAAAGGGGTTGACGGAAAGAACCTCTTAGGGTTTAATACGCGGCGTTGGCAAGGGGCCAGATAGCTCAGTCGGTAGAGCAGGGGATTGAAAATCCCCGTGTCGGCGGTTCGATTCCGTCTCTGGCCACCAACTTTGCTGGGGTATCGCCAAGTGGTAAGGCACCGGTTTTTGGTATCGGCATTCGGAGGTTCGAATCCTCCTACCCCAGCCACGCCAACCCTATTTTAGGGTGCTGGGAAGCAGTACCATCAGCAAGTGTTAAGTGCGTTCAAGAGCCGACATAGCTCAGTTGGTAGAGCAACTGACTTGTAATCAGTAGGTCCCGGGTTCGACTCCTGGTGTCGGCACCATACTGAAAACACACTAAAATCAAGCACTTGCTAAGCATGAAAAACCGCCTTCGAGGGCGGTTTTTTTGTATCTACATAGACAGACTACATAGTTTACGAGTCTTTTTCAGCCCCAGGCCAGGGTACGATAGGTGTGCTGAGATCGTAGACGTCCAACATTGCGGCGGAGCGATGGCCGCTCGCTTCTTGTTTATCGTGGCGGGTGCCTTGGGTGTCGGTGATCCCGCGACGCTTCAGGTCGTGTAGGCCGAATCTCTCTTCCTTGGTAATCACCTCTTCCTCGATGGCCATCTTGATCAGCCGCTGCCAGGCGGTGTCCAGGCTCGACTTCCGCAACTCGCCACCATCGGCGGCTACGATTAAGCTCCTGCGAGCTGGATCGGCTGGCACGGCGGTCATGCGAGCACGCCAGATCCTGGTACGGAGCTCTGTCGCCTCCTGCCACGCTGTGCGTAACCTGGGGTACCAGCGCACGATATTGTCCCGGCTTCCCTTGCGACGATTAGTCATCACCCCTTCGGTGATTGCGTTGGCATCGGTCAGGGTGACAATCTCGATACCGCGCAGTCGGCAGATGTATGCCAGCTCCATGACGATCCACAAATAGGGCGCGCAGGCACCTTTTTCGCCACGGCTGCGTTGGCCACGCTCTCGGGCAAAGGCTGTCAGCCGTTCAATAGTGTCGAGCTCCGGCAGGCGGCGCAGGCGACGCTCTTTGGCTGACTCCACACCCTGGGCGGGGTTGCTGTCGCAATAGCCACGATTGATGCCCCACCGAAACAGTCGGCGCAGGTAGCGCAGTAAGTGGTTTGCCTTGGCAGGTGTGCCCTCGGCGGCAATCTTGTCGACGATGCGCTGGACCAGGGCCGGTTTGAAATGACGGGTGGCCAGGTCGCCCAGCGGCTTACCCAACTTGGTCGGCATGGTCAAAGCCAGATCGCGGCAGTAGTCATAATCCTTGCGGGTCTTGGGCTCGAGGTTCTTGTATTGGGCCGACTGGTGAAACTGGTCCGCCAGATAGCGCAGTGTATCCCGGTCAATTCCCTGGCGTTGCTCCATGATGCGGTGGAGCTCCGACAAGGTAGCCTTTGAATCCGCGATAGTGACGCCCTTGAGCGTTCCTGCTTCGTTCCGGTACTGAGTGAACCAGCGTCCCCTGCCTCTGGGGTCGTAGTAGACCCCTTTGGGCAGCTTGGCTTGGTCGATGTGTCGCGGGATCGCAGGATTATAGCGGCGTCGAGATCCGCTCAGTTTCTTGCCGGTCATATGATCTGCCTTGCGTCCAGGTCATCATCATTGGCGTTCTGGATAAGCCCTCCAGCCTGGTTGATCAGGTCGATGGTGGTCCAGGGGCCGGAGCGCCCATTGAACACTCTCACGCCCTGCTCTCGCAGGCAGCGGGCGACGTCGCCGGGACGCTGGTAGCCGGTAATCTGCTTTAGGTCTTCACAAGACAGCACAGTCTGCTGGCTGATCATGTCAGTGGCCCCTTCTCCAGTTGCTTGAGTGCCTTGCGTGCAGCCGTAGCGAAGGCCTTGCGGTGGCTGGTCTTCTCGACCCGAGTGGCATCGAGGCGGACCAGGGCACCTGCACAGATCTCGAGGGTGTAAGCTGGGCCTTCACGCTGGAGCATCAGCATCAGGCTGACACAGGCGTCCTGGGCACTGGTATGAATCAGGCTGCTGATGCGCTCACGCTTGGCATCATGCATGGCGATACCTCCCGGCTTTCTTCTCGCGGATACCCTGGCACTCAATGCAAGTGGTCGCCCAGGGAGCGGCCTGGCGACGAGCGGCAGGGATCTCACTCCCGCACTCTTCACATTCATCATTTGCAGCCATGGTGTCCGGCAGGCGGCATGTGGCCATGGCACTTTCCATGCGACGTTCCATCAGTTCGCTGGCAATGTCGGCGATATCAGCCATTGGCGAGTTCCTTCTCAGGGATAGCGGGGTGGTAAGTAATTCGATAGCCACGGCTCCACAGGGGGAACCACAGCAGCCAGGCAACGGCAGAGCGCACGGGGCGACCTGCGCGGCGTGAGGCAAAACGCTGCATGGCGATACTCTGGCTGGTTGCCGTGCTGTAGGGATCGACCCGACCTTGCGGGTCGAACACCATGTAGAGGCGATCACTCATGGATGCGCTCCTGGATAGCCTGGCTATCCCGATACGCGCAGCGGTGTTCCTCGAGGGCAGTGCGCAGCGCTTCTTCACTGTCGAAGGCAATAACCATGGCGTAGCGATGACGTACCTGGCCGTTATCCTCGGACAGGACCGCGAGCTCTCCAGCATCCTGCAGGATGCCGAGAGGAGCCGATGGGGTAACGTGATGTTGTGTGTGCATGCTCTTCTCCCTGTCGTATTGGCTCAGCACAGCTCTGGCGGGAAGTACTCTTCCTGCTCAGGTATTGGTGCCGGTATGAATCGCCCACGCTCGGCGAGAACACGCCGTGCCGTCGGGTCGTTTTGAATGAGCCGCAGCGTTGCAGCTCGGACATATCGCGCTTCGATATCGGCGCTCTCTATCTCTGCGCGGGTAACTTCGCTTTCTCGCCACTCCTGGAACCGCTTGAGCTGGTCGGCGAGGATCTCGGGAGGCGGGGTTCGGGGGGTAATATCGACCCCCGTACAGTTATTGACACAAGTCCAAGCGTCGCCGGCTTCGCCGACTCCGAAACGCCCCACTGCATTCTGCTTGCGTGAACGAATCTCCCAGCGAAACAGGCGTGTGAGGTACTCAGAGGCATCGCCTCTACCATCCTTCACCACCAGACCAACGGTGGACTTGATGGCTTCGCCATAGCGGCCACGTTTTTCGATACCTGTGATGACCTCGCCAGTGGCGTGACTGAATGGATCTCGATTGGGGTCCATCCGAGTGACGACCCAAGGCTTGATCGGTTGGTCTTTCCTTGGTGTGTTGGGGCCGCCCATTAGGCGTAGAAAGAGATCCCACTGACCGGCATTGGCAGCCTTGCGGATTTCATGGAGGCACCTGGCTGCCCGGGGGATTGGACGGGTAGCTTCTTCCCACAAACGCAGTTGCTCGGACTGCTGTTCCGTCAGACGGCGGATTTCCCGCCACACTGTGACGGATGGCAGCCCTACAAATTGGAACTGGCGAATCCCCCATACAGCCGCCCAGGCTTCGATACGTGGCGCACTGGAGGCCATCTCCTGGCCGTAGTTGTCGGCCTCCATGAACTGCTGGCCGTTGATGTTCTTGCTGATGTACTTGGCCACATAGCCAGCTGCTGTTCCTCGGCTGTAATCGATCTTGACGGCCTTGAAACGGGCAGAAGACTTGTTGCCCCAACGGTCATACAGCTCTTCGGGTGACTCGGACTCGGCATACTCTCGCAGGACCTCGACCACCCGAGGCTCGTCCTCTGGTTTCATCCACAGCAACAGGTGCCAATGTGGTGTTCCATCGTGATGAGGCTCTACGACTCGAATGCCATAGACTGCCAAGCCTTCACGGGCCAGCTTGGCGCGAGCCTTGGCCCATACTTTCTGCAAGTGCTGTTGGGCTTCCCGCGGGGTACTGCCGTCATACTTACTGTTGCGGTGGCAGTTCTTGGCATGCACCGGATGGAAGCGCGATGGAACCGTGATAGTGAAGAACATGCCAAGGTGGCCAAGTCGCTGCGCCTCGGCTTCGGTATCCCGAATGCGGAGCATCAACTCGGCACGACGATGATCAGCGTTGGCCAGGCCCAGCTCGGCGAGCTCGGCCAAAGTGTATGTCTGGCCATCCTGGTTGATGGCTTCCAGGGTCTCGAGCAAAGCACGGTTACGGATCTTCTGCTGGCTGCGGCGAGCCAGGGTCATGTTGCTGCAATAGATACCCGCACGCTTATGCACGCGGTGAGCATCGCGCTGTACCTGCTCAAGGCGACGACCACAGATTCGGCGCAACTGGCGACGCCACCACAATGAACATGACAAACGGGCCAGCTGCCGTTCACTACTCCAGCTCAAAGGGGGCGGCACGATGCTATGCAAACGAGCACGTTTGCGGGCCTGGCTGAGAGCCATCTCTGTGGCCACGCTCAGGCTCATAGGTGGCAGATAATTGAAGTGGAATACCGCCATCAACGGTGCGCACAAGGGTGGTGGTGTCAGAGGGTTACGTGAATCGGCAACGTGTTCGCGATACTGACGTGCTCTCTCAGATAACGGTCCTGACAGTTCACAAGGCGGCACTGGCACTGGCAGCAGACCATTGCGCCGCCGCCGGTTGTAGTCAGCGATGTTGCCAATGATGCTGTCGCGCTCTTGCTCAATTGCCCTGGTTTGAGCTTCCGCATAGGAAACAAGCGCATCATCATCATGAGTAGCTGTGAAAGCACCCACCTTTAGGCGCTTCTCAATTTCGATCAGCCAGTCGTTGGCTGCCCGAATGCCCTCGATAGAGCTGCTCTCACGAGCTCGGATCGCTGCAGCACCTTTCATGAGGTCATCAGCGATGGGAGCAAAACGCTGATAGATATGGCCAGGCTCAATCAAGTCACTGGCATGGCGACGCAGCCAACGGTTGCCTGCCGCATTACCGTGGCGACTGGCAACGTGCACAAAGCCTGCCGCAAGGTCCTCTGCCAGGCTGGGTAGCGGGCTCCAGAAATTGGCCTCACGCCACTTGTGACACTCGTGGTTTCCGAACTGAAGGGACTTTTCCAGCGCTGTCATGCTATGCCTCTCTCGATGATAGAGAGCCAGTGCATGGCAGCTTCTGTATTACCTGCAGCAAGAGCCTCACGGGCATGGCTGGCAAGTTCACGGCTGGGATGTTGATGTTCCCCATGAAGTCGATCACGAAGCTGTGAGGCGTAACGGCTCATGCGATGAATGGACGCACGGATGGCATCTCGATCAGCCTTGCTCATGTCTTCAATGGCCCGACGAGGGTCACGTTGAAGATGGTGAAAATTGGCACTGGCCATCAAGGTGCGACGCTCTGGATGGGAGAGGTCATTCCACAGCTCTGCCAAGTCCTTGTCAGCCTGGCGATCTCTCAACTCTGCACACAGCTTTCCCCAATCCCCGCGGTCAGCTTTTACGGCGGAACTCTGGTGAGATGTGGGCAATGGATGGACGGTTGCAGCCATGGTGATGACCTCCGGTACTCGATCGATCTGATACGGGAATAGGCAGTGGTCAGTGCTCTATGACGACCGGGCGTCGGGACTCGCGGTCCACCACTTTCGCTTCACCTTCATCACGAGCACGGTCCAGCAACCGCAGTAGCTCAGTCACTGTGAATGCCACAGGACGTCCGCCTTCTGTGCGAAGCACTACTAGGTGGGAGGTCGAGGAATTGATGTCGACTCGAGCTACCTGGTTCATGCTCTCGATATCGGCATACGCCTGAAGCGCCGTAATTTCGGCAACGTGCTCTGGCATGTCATGGTTGACCACCAGGTGCTCGATGCAGTTGGCCAAGGCTGATACACGGTTCGTCCCGCGCTGACGGAATAGTTCAGCAGTAGCGAGGTTGTGCGGGTCGAGTTGTGGGGCTCGGGTAGCAGAAAAAGGCACGACTGTGCTCATGGAATGTCTCCTGTAACGGGGATTCAGCTGGACTGGAGCTGATCGAGCAGAACTTGGCGGCTGCTAGGCTCGAGGGCGATAGCTACCTCGGGATTGGGGCGTCGGCTGGGACTGGTGGTGAGTACCATCTCGACCTGCAATTTGCCGGCCCACCCACAATCCGGGTTGATGCACTGTGCATACGCTTCGATAAACACCGGGACCGGCCGACGGCTGGAGCGGGTGATGGTGCGTGACTGGCAATGTGGGCAGGTGATCCTCACCGGCTATCTCCTTGGTTGTTGACGGGGTATAGCGCTCTCCCTCGTCCAGTGAGGCTGCTACTTCCTCGGCGAATACGACGTCGAATCAGGAATTCCGCTGCTTGTTCTCGGGTTTCCAGGCCACAGCGCTGGCAAACCTCGTCGAGAATGGCTGCCATCCTGTCGTCGACTGGTATGGGTTGCTCAGGCATGCGTACCTCTTTTGCACGGTGGATTCGCCCCTTCATTCAGGAAGCACGAGCCGCCATAGTCGGCTTTACGTCATCAAGGTCGATGCCCAGCACTTCCATGGCTTCCTTGATGATCATGGTTCGCATGACTTCTGCCCTGGATACGCCCAGGTAGTTGGCATGAGCTGCAACGATGTCGGCCTCGTACTGGTCGAGATACACAGTGACTTTCTGACGAACACGTTTGGGGTCCGGGTACATGACAGCTTTCCTTTGCGACAATGCAGGTAACGAATCAGGCTCGGTGGATAGGGTTAATGACGAAGCCCCGTCTCTCGAGCCCTTCAATGACAAGAAGACGTGCTTCCGCAGATAGGCTGGATCCTTCTTGTGTCGCTAGCTCGATGAGGCACGCACGTTCATTTGGAGCGAGACGAAGACCCACTGGACGATTGCCAACACCTCGTGGGGAATAGGTTGCGTTCGGGACGACAGGGCGACTCATGATGTATGCTCCACTTTGAGTAACGCTTTACACATTTTGAGTTTGATCACATTTCGTCATCTTTGCAACACGAATCGAGATCAGCTCTTATATCGAGTTGTTATATGGACACGAAACGTCTGTCTGACGAGGTGATAACTCGTCTCAAGATGGCTACGAACACAAAAAGCGATAGTGAGCTTTCAGCCTTCTTCGGCTGGAGCAAAACCGCTATGACGAATAAGCGGCAGCGAGGAAGTGTTCCGTATGACGAGGCTGTCCAAGTATCGGTTACTCAAGGAATCAGCCTTGACTGGCTGATACTGGGGAAAGGCGATGCACCAGAGGGACTGAAACAGGTGCCTTCGGCGGCTTTTTCCGCAGACGACGGAGCTCCACTATCAGTGGCCATGAAGCCTAGCCCCGGCTTTTGCTCTATCCCTATGTACGACATTGAGGCTGCTGCTGGTGATGGCCGCTCACTCGAGCAGGAGAACATCGAGACCACTTTGTATTTCGAAGGTGAACAGCTATCTGCCCAGGGGCTGGACCCTACCCATGTTGTTGGCGTGAAAGTGCGTGGCGACAGTATGGAATCGACACTTTCCGATGGTGACTGGGTGTTGGTTGATCGCAGTGACCGGCCAGATCGTCCAGAGGGTGTTTTTCTATTGCTCGTAGAAGGCGAGCGACGTATCAAGCGAGTACAGCGGGTCGCAGGTGGTGCCTGGATGCTTCTAAGCGACAACAGCCACTATCAGCCAGAAATGATTCCACCTGAGAAAATGCCTTCTGTGGAGCTTCTTGGTCGCTGTGTAGTAAAAATTGGCAGGATCGCATAACAGCATAATCACGAACCTGCATAACTGGTGATGTGATTATGTTCAAAAACAGGCCCCGCTAGAGGGCCAGAGTCGTAGGGAACACTATGAAAGAACTAATGTTGGTTTCGCTTTTCTTTGTGGGACTCGTCATTGCTTGGCGGTTCGTCAACAACAAGCTCAAGCACAAGGGGAGAGGCTTCCTGGTACGCCACTTTTCTGGGTCCATAGCAGGCACCATTTTCGGCTTTTTTATATTTATTATTGCCTTTGCTATTTTTGGCCCCGAACCTGACTCTAGTGAAGTGAAAACTGCATCTACGAATGATGTTGAAGTACAGGAAGCTGATCAACCAAATATAGCTTCACTTTATACTATTGTGAGCGATAAGGTTCAGCGGCCATATAAAAGAACTGTCGAAGTTAAACTTCATCAAAGAGTAGATGAACCAACTCTTGAGTTGATCGGAAAGGCCATTAAATCAAATGGTGATCAGGGAGTTGATCGCACTTTCATTGGTTATCGGCTTGATGGCCAAAATCCGGGATCTTCTTATTGGGGAACAACACACTATAACCCTGACTTAAATGTAAGCATCTCAGGCTTGAATCCAGATGAGTTTGATGCTCTTCAGCGCTATGATATATCTGATAAATACGAAAATATTTTAGGATCATGGGTCATTGAGAGAGGCTTCAATTATCTGGCGGTAGCTTATAAGAAAGATGGAAACTATTACATCGATGATGTTTTTCCCGGTGAAGGAGTAAATACCACCTCTTATGGTGCATCAGAACTCGATGATGGAACTCTTCGCCTCCAAAAACACGATGATGAGTTCGGTGAGTATTTCGTCATAGACAAAACTGGGAGCCTTCAATTCTGGAGTGAAAATGGAAACTATTTCACTGCAAAACCCAGAAATCCCAATGAATCGAAGTCTTGAGTAGTCAAAGATTCTGTATTGAGAAGGCTTATGTTAGTTACATATCTTGGCCCGGTAGTACCGGGCCTTACCGATCCATGTGTTTTGTCGCTTGGGGTACGAGATATTCCCCTCAGTTGCTATCTGGTGGAAGTCTCAGATGAAGCTGGAGTTGAAGGAAAAATTCAGGAAAGCGACGTGCTGGTAGTAGACGAAGCACGAGCATTACAGCATGGCGATCTGGCTTTGATGGACGTTGAAGGCCAGCTTCGCCTCTTCCATTGCCATCGTATCGGTGGATCTTTTCGCATGATACCTGCTGGCGGTGGTCAAGGTATATTCGCCAGGCCCTGTGATGTGAGAGGTGTAGTGGTAGCGCAGCATCGATCTCCTCACGCAATATAATAAATATATTTTTAATTGAATAATGTTAATTAATTATGGTGCTCATGTATGAACTGTAAACTATGCTTAAAAGAATCTGAGTTAAGGAACTCTCATATTATTCCCAATGCTTTCATTAGGAGAATTAAGCAAAATGGCCTAGCCACCCATGTTAGTTCTGATCTTGATGAGCCAGTCCGGGAATCCATTGAAAGCTTTCACGAAAAAATGTTTTGCGGTGACTGTGAGCAATTCTTGTCGAGGGAGTATGAAAGTTATGCGATTCGCTTTCTTAAAGGACAGGAAAAAGGTGTCAAATTCATAAGATATAAAGATAAAGTTAGAGCATCAGGAGCTAATCTTAGAAAGATCTATCTTTTTGTTCTTAGTGTATTTTGGCGTTCGGCTTTATCTTCTCAAAGCATATTCTCCCATAAAGTGTTTTTTCCTGAATATCTTATGGATGAGTTCCGATATTGTATTCTTAATGGGAAAGCTAATCATAATAGTCCTTATGTACTTAAAATCTCAAGACTAGTATGTAATCACGATTTTGGAGATATCACAGGTGAAGAGCTGGTGAAAGATCTAGTTATGCTTCCATTTCATAGGATAAGTGACGAAGAAGCATCATTTCATTGGGTTGCATTAGGGTTTATTTTTTCGTTTTCCGTCTCTGGGTCCAAACTTAAACCTATAGGGTCTTCTGTATTAAGAAGCCATGGAAGTAAAGTCTCTGCACATTTCGTCGAGTTAAGGGACGTTCGAGAAATTATGGAAGTCCTGGATACTATCCACCAACGATGAATGCGTTCATATCATGTACCATACAGGCGGTCTTATTAGCCATCTACTTCTGTTCTCCAATTTTATTGGAAAATCAGGAAAGATCTCTGATTATCTCTTTTGATAGGGCCTGAGGCAGTACACACTACACAACAGTCGGCAGTTCTCCCCAACGTGTTGTGTACTCTGGAGATCTAAATTTCTGTCGCATATACCATGGCTGTGTGACGCCCTGGGCGGCGAGATACACCGCCTGCTTGCCATGTCGTTTTTTGATCGCATCAAGGGCAGCCATCAACTTGTCAGATTTCAATGACTGGCCGGGTTCGAGCATATCGAACTGATGGTATCGCCGGTCCAGCACTTCGATCATCCCTACCCCGGCTTTCATGAACTGATGGCCAGACCGATACAGCTCTGCTACGGCCTTCCGCGCGGTACTTGCGACGAGCCGCACGTCATCTGTGGGGTAAGGCAGTTGTGCAACCGTGCTGGCACTGTAGAAACCGGGTTCAAATGGCGAAGTATGCAAGAACACATGCAAGGTAGTAACCAGGCCATTCTGTGCGCGTAGCTTGTCCACAGCGCGGGAAGCATAAAGCGTTACTGCCTCTTGAATTGGTTCCAGAGTATCCAGGCGCTTACCGAATCCCCGGGTGCAATAGATCTGCTTTTTTGCCGGCGGTACGTCCTCCAGGGCGAGGCACGGGCGCCCGTTCAGTTCCTCGATCGTGCGCTCCAGGTTGATGCTGCTCGCCCGCCTAACCACCTTGGCATTTGCCGTGGCCAGGTCCCATGCCGTGTAGATACTCAGTTCCTCAAGGCGTTTGGCCAGGCGTTTCGCTATTCCCCAGATCCCTGTCACCGGGGTGCGTTTCAACAGCCATTCCCATTTGTATGGCTCATCGAGCACGCACACACCATTGCACTTGGGAATCTTCTTCGCAGCACGGTTGGCCAGCTTGGCCAAAGTCTTGCTGGGTGCAATACCTACCCCCACCGGCATTCTGACGTGCTTCCATACGCGGTCCTTGATCTCCCTGCCCAATGTCGGGAAGTCCACTTGCAGGCCGGCCAGGTCCAGGAACATCTCGTCGATGCTGTAGACCTCAATTCTTGGGCTGAATGTCTGCAACGTGGTCATCACACGGTCGGAAATATCGCCATACAGCGGATAGTTGGACGAGAAGATTGCCACATGGTGCTGACGTAACAGGCGTTCGATCTTGAAGAAAGGTTCCAGGTCTGGAATGCCCAGCGCCTTGGCCTCCTTCGATCTGGCAACGACGAAGCCGTCATTGTTCGAAAGCACCACTACTGGCCGGCCGCGCAGATCGGGCCGAAAGATCTGCTCGCAGCTCGCATAAAACGAGTTGCAGTCAACGAGGGCGAGCACGGAATAGCCTAATAGAACTGATGACCGTCCCTTCAACTTCGAAACAGGCACCCTCAGAAATGACGATGGGCGGGTAATCCTGGTGGGCTGCGATCAGCCGCCGGCGCGGAATATCCAGAATCTTGCATGTCAGCTCACCGTTCAGGCTAGCCAACACCACATCTCCATCCCGCGCATCTTCCGCGCGGTCTACGATAAGTAAATCTCCGTCGAAGATGCCGACACCTTCCATGGATTCGCCTTGTACCCAGCAATAGAACGTCGCTTCCCTGTGGTGGATCAGGTACTCATTGAGGTCAAGACGGCGGTCCATGTAGTCGTCTGCCGGGCTGGGGAAACCAGCACGGACGCGGGCCAGAAAGCATGGGGCAGCGAAGGCGCTTTCAACCTCGCTACGTGATACGAAGGTAACGGACATTCTCTAAACCTGGACATATATACAGGTAAAAGTATGTGTACCAATTACGTCCTGGTCAAGACAAGTGGCGCTACGCAGCTAGCTGAAAGGCTAGGTGTGAGTCATAACGATTTGATCTACGGAACAAACTTCAAACCCGGAAGTTTGATCAGCATCGTTACTGGGTCCGATGGTGGCCACGTCGTGCGGCCTGCTATCTGGTGGCTGTATTTGCAGCAGACAGCAGAGGGCTTGAAGCCCCACAAGGATTACTTCTCGGTCAATACCAACTATCGGAAAGTGCCCAAGAAACCGGAATACCGCCAAAGCCGCTGCATCATTCCAGCCACAGCCTTTGTGGAGAGCCAGGACGGCAAAAACCCCCACTTGCTCAAGCCGGCGGACGGCAGCGCCATCGCTTTTGGTGGGCTGTACAAGGAATGGGTCGACCAGGTCACCGGTGAACTGGTCTATTCCGCGTCAATCATCACTTTGGCAGGCATTGAGCCCCTGAGAGACATTCACCGCAAGTCGGTGCCGCTATGGCTGCCCGAAGATGCTTACAAGGACTGGCTGTCACCCGCGATCATCGATACATCGCGGCTGGATTACCTGCTTGAACCGGCCTTGCGTGGCGACCTGATGGCAACACCGATAGACCGGACCTACAGCAAAGTACCGACCGGAGAGGCATTTCTCATTCCCAGTCAGTTCTGACAAGGTCAACCCTTCACCTCCATTGTCAGCGCTGTGGTGTAGGCACTGTCATTCAGTGTGTGCACTACTTCGGTGATCAGCCAGTTGGTCTCGTCGATCTGCGGTTTCCACCCCTGCAACTGCACTGGTGTTTCGGGATAGAGGTCTGGTCGTCCCTCGGCTAGATCCAGGGTGAACTCAGCTCCGCCACGTTGGAGCCGTTGCCACTCTGCGCGGGCAGCCGCAAGCGCATCCTCCTCGCTGGCATAGGTCGGACGCAGGCTTTTCAGGTTCTCGGTCTCTCCGGCGATCACTATCTTGCGTTCAGCACCTGCAGTGTCATTCCAGAATGCCTTCACTCCGGTATACGCATCACGATCGGAGACGGTATAGCGATGCGTGTCACCCACCTGGCGATAGAGCCGAATCGGTGGGATCTCTGTTCCGCCTGCCGTAGTGGCCTGTCCAGCAGGGATAAACAGCAAGTTGCCAGCTTTGATGGTAGCCACAGCATCGTAGCGCTCGGCCAGGCGCGTCAGAAAATGCAGATCACTCTCGTCGGTCTGGTCGATGTGGCCCACCCGGATTCCGGCCAGGTCCATCGATACTTTGGGTTCGAGGTCATGGCGTTCTGCAATTGTGGCGATGATGTCGCGCACAGTGATGTCGTCCCAGCTTTGCGTACGCTTGCCGGGGAGATCCTGACGCATGTCAGCAGAACGTGCACGGATAGTGAGGGTGTCTGGAGCCCCAAAGTGCTCGATTTCATCGACGATATAAGTGCCTCGATCCACCAGGCCATCTCCTTTCCAGCCAAGGGAAAGTTGCAGTTCTGCACCTCGCGAGGGAAGGTCGAGACGTCCATCATGGTCCTCGAGCTCAATGTCCAACTGGTCGGCCTCAAGGCCACGGCGGTCGGTCAGACGAAGAGACTGCAGGCGGGCACCGAATTCCGGACTGATGCGCTGGCCAGCCAGGGATATATCGTAACTGGGCACTCTGGCTGGGCGGCCTTGCTGCTGGAGAAACCATGCCGTCATGCCAGGACTCCAGTCAGTGCGCGGGCCGTTACGTTGCCGAGGCGGCTGATAGCATCACCGCTATCCTCATCAATGCGCTGTAGAGTCAGGTCGAACTCAATCTTCTGAGCGCTACCATCTCGCATATGGTGGCTCTTGCTTTCGTTCATACTTTCGATGATGAACAGGCCGTAGTAGCTGCCATTGCCCTCGATCAATGGCCAAGCTGCTCCCTGGCTGGCCATCTCGCGTAAATAGTCCAGGTTCTGCTGACCACCGGTGAAATGGGGCAGCAAGGTTCCTGTGAGCGTGATGGTGTCATCTGCAGGTCCGAGGAATTGCCGAGCAGGCCGCCTGCCAATTCGGCTCTGCGGTGCATGTCGCCAGGACGTTCGGCGTTGAAGCTCTCGATAACTGGCGGTACTCAGCCCGAACACGAACAAGCCATAGGCCATCATCATCAGTGAAGCTCCTGATCAGTCGATATCGTGAAAGGCACTGCGTCGACGTGCAGATTGCTCTCGGGCAGCTCGGTCCAGGGCGCGCTGAACTTCGGCGGCGACATAGCGGGCGAGGGCTTGTTCGTCCATGCCTGGCGCGGCATAGACATTGATGTCGCCAATACTGATGGCCACGTCGCCATTGATGCCGGCAGACAGTGGTGGCCGGTGGTCGATAGGCACGTCTGCTATCGTGGCGGTATCCAGCACACCGGCCGTGGCCGTCGTGAGCCCCAATGCCCCAAGGGCAATGCCGGCACCTGCCTGAGTCATGCGCTTGGCAAAGGCGGCAATCTCATCGAGTGGTCCGCGTTCACTGCGTTGGATGCCTTGCTGGTAGCCATCCATGGTGTGGCCACCCAGTTCAGCGAACACACGCGAGGGCGAATGGATGCCCAAGGCGCTCTTGAACCAGTCAGCTACAGCATCAGCCGTATTGCCGATGGATTCTTTCAGAGACTGCCAGCGTTCCTTGATGCCGTTGACCAGACCTTCGATGAGGTTGGTACCAAACTCGGCGAATACACGGCTGGGGCTATTGATACCGAGCTTCTCTTTGAACCAGGTAATGACATTCTGGCCCATCTCGCTGATCGACTCCCCGAGAGGTGCCAACTTGGCGGTGATTCCGCCGATCAGCCCATCGATGATGGCACCGCCCAGCGTGCGCATGTTCTCGGGGACTTTCACCCCCAGCATTTCCAACCCTGCGCTGATACCTCGCCACAGCAGGCCAAGTGGCGACCAGTCCATAATCAGGCGCGAAACTCCCCCAATGCCATCATGAAAGGCGGTCTTGATCTGTTCCCACCGATCGCCGAACCATCCGGCGATGGAATCCCAGTTGCGATACACCAGGTAAGCCACCCCCGCCAGGGCAGTGGCAGCCGCGACGATGCCCATGATGGTCAGGCTGACAGGATTCAATGAGAGCAAGGTAAGGGCATAACGCACCATGGCGATGGGGCCCAAAATGGAGCCGAGCATGACCATCAGGCTGCCACCCGCCGCCACCAGGGTGGCGAGACCTGCTGCTGCCACTGCCAGCTGACCGGTGAGTCGAGGGTTTTCTTTCATCCAGTTGCCAACGGCGCGAGTAATTGCGGTGACGTTCTGGATCAGGTCACGCAATGGACCTTCGTTGGTATCAGTGATGGTGATGCCGATTTCTTCCCAGGCACTACCCAGCCCTTGCAGATCGCCTTGGATGTTGTCTGCCATGGTCTTGGCTACCCGGGCGTTCTCGCCAGCGGCATTCTCGAGTATCTCCACAAACTTCTCGATACCTGCAGACCCCTGCTGGGCGATGAGCTCCGCCATACCGGCACCGGGCTCCTCGCCAAAAATATCTTTCAGATAAGCGGCTCGGTCGGCATTACCCATGTTCTCAGTTGCTCTGGCCACATCAGCAAGGATCTTAGGCACCTGGCGTAGATTGCCATCGGCATCCTTGGCATCAACGCCCAGTTCCCTGAGGGCACCAGCGGCACTGCTCGTCGGTGCGGCAAGGCGTGTCATCATCGCGCGCAAAGTCGTACCGGCCTGACTGCCCTGAATACCCACATTCCCCAATAGGCCTGTCATGGCGGCGGCTTCTTCTATCGAGACCCCCATCGCTCGAGCCTGTGGTGCAACGTACTTCATCGACTCACCCAGCATCTCGAGATTCACGTTGGCTCGAGTGGTCGTCGCGGTCAACACATCACCGACACGCCCCATTTGCGCGGGATCCAGCCCGAAGCCAGACAAGATGTTCGAGGAGATATCTGCGGTGCGCCCCAGGTCGGTGCCATTGGCCTTGGCCAAGTTCAGCATGTCGGGCATGGCTGCCATGATCGCCTTGGGATCGAAACCCGCCATGGCCAGGAAGCCTTGGGCATCGGCAGCTTGGGTGGCACTGAATGATGTGCTCGATCCCAGCTCACGCGCCTGACTGCGCAAGCCTTCCATCAACGGATCATCTTTGTTCAGGCGGGTGAGTGCTTGAACACGCGACATGGCCGCACCATAGTCGACGCCCGGAGCCAACATTCGAGCGCCCCCGTAGAGCGTCGCGCCGCCAGTGGCAAGTCCAGCAGCACCGGCCCCCGAAACGCGGCCGGCATGTGAGATGCCCCGTTGATACCGTCGAGATGCCTCTGCCGCCAAGCGCTGTTTGCGGGCAATTTCTCCCAAGTGGCGCTGTTGCTTCTGCATCTCCTGGTTGGCTTGTTGGATCCGGCGTTGCAACTCACGTTGTTGGTCACCGAGCTTACCCGTCACACCGTCGACCCGAGTCATGCTGCTACGTAGCTGCTGGAGCTGCCGCTGTTCATTCCCGTACTGTTGGCTGAGTCGGCGCGCCTGACGAATGGCTTCATCTCGCTTGCGCGTCAGGGCCGTGGTATCTCCCTCGGCATTCTTGATCTGCCGGGATAGGTCTCGGATCTCTTGCTGCTGGTCCTTGAGGGCGCGGCTTGAGGTATCGGCCTGTCGCTTGAGGTCACGGAATCCACGCAGATCTTTCTGGGCACGTTCAAGGTGGCGCAACTGGTCGCGACTAGCCTTGAGGGCTTCAGCAGTTTTGCCACTGCCCTGGGTGATTTTCTTCAGGGGGCGGGTGGCCCGATCCACCGTATCCAGGATGACTTGTAGACTGAGCTTGTTGGCCATCTGGATTCCTTACCGTGGCGGAGTGGATCAGGTCGGGTTCACTTGCGGGGTTTGGGAGAGGGCTTGGGTTCGTAGCGAAGGCGGGCTCGCTCTCTCCACGCCATGAGCTCGGCAAGTTCCATGTCGTCCATTTCCATGGGACCCCAGTGGAACACCATGGCCAGGTCGGCCATGGCGTCATCCACGCTTTCGGGCAATGCTACTCGTTGCCCTCGATCATCTTCTTCGGTAGCAAAAAACCAGCGACGGTGCCTCCCAGTTGCACGAGGTCAGCAGGGTCAAGCCCTCGGATATCGGCTTCGGTCAGGGCGGGCTCGGTGATACGTGGCAATACCTTGGTCAACGCGCTGACATCCATCTGAAGGATGTCCGTCAGAGCTACACCACGCAGCGCACCAGACTTCGGTTTACGCACCTGGACTTCGCGGATGGTGGTTTTGCCACGGGCAATCGGTTCGTCCAACTCGACGGTCTCGAAGGTAGCTTTGGGCTTCTGTTCGGTTGTGGTGTTGTCTTCCACAGTCATTCTCCTGATGGTTCAGCTTTCCCCTGGTGGGGACTAATCGGGGTGGTGAATCAGAGGCCCAGTGCCTGGCGGCGCTCGGCGAGGCGGTCGGTACCGTCGACGATGAACACATAGCCGGGTTTGTCGATCTCGATCTTTACCTGGCCATTGATCGTCAGCTTGTAGTAGCTGCAGGTGGTCGTGACGGATTGGGTATTGGCATCACCCTTCGAGGCTTCACCCATGCCAATGGTCTTGTGACGACCTCGCACGACGATCTCGACAGGCACCACCTCGCCGTCCTCGTCGCTCTCGTAGCTACCGACAAAGCGCAACATGGCGGCATCGTGGATAGGGCTACCGTAGCTGTCGAAGATCTCGGGAAGCAGGCCGCCTGGTGACCATTCGAACTCGATGTTTTCCTGGCCGAGATCAATCTCGACAGGGCCATCCATGCCGCCGCCTTCGTACTCGACCATACGGCGAGTGAGCTCGGGCAAGGTGAGTGTCGGGATCAGGCCCTGCCAGTTGTGGCCGTCACCGAACAGGTTGTAATCCTTGAGGATGCGCGGAAGTGCCATAGTTCAGTCTCCTAGGGATCAGGCGGCGGCAACGCGGTCGGCGAAGTCCAGCAGGTAACGATCGGTGATGCGCTGCTGGAGCATCAGGTTTTCGAGAGGTGGCACCGGGGTGTAGTCGTAATCGATGTATAATTTGCCAGCCTTCAACACCTCGGGGCTGTTGAGCTCGGGATCGAACCAGGCGACACCGCCGAGGATGTAACCTTGACGGGTGAGCTCGCGGAACTTGGCGTTGATACCCTCGACAATGTCTTTGACCAGGGACGGATGCATCGGCAGATCGACTGCCCAGAGGTGCGCTTCGGCAATGGTGTCGGCCAGCACCTGCGCTGTGCGGGTGTAGTTCTCAAAAGCAAACAGCGGATCGATAGTGCAGGTGCGGGAGCCCCAGAACCGGAAGCCGCCGCGATTGATCAAGGTGGTAACTTCGTGGCTGTTCAGGTAACCCGCGTCGGTGGCTGGATCCTGCAGATCCCAGAACACATCGGCAGAGATGCCGGTGACGCCATTGACTGGTTGGTTGGATAAGGTCTTGTGCCAGCCAATCTCGTTGTCGAGCTTCGCACGCATGCCGAGTGCGCGAGCCACGGCAGACAGGTTGCGCGTGGTGCTGGTGGCCGTGTCCCAGCCGGTGAAGTCCGGCCAGATCACCATCACTTCGCGAGCTCCGAAGTTCTCGCGGTACATCGCCGCTTCTTCCTTAGTTGCACTGCCACCAGCGCTGGCATAGACAAAAGCACGCAGCTTCTGAGCAATACCGATCAGTTCGCTGACCACATCGGCATCATCCAGCTCAGGAACGCCGAGGACGCGAGGCTTGACCCCGAATCGCTGCTCAGCCGCGAGCAATGCCTGCATGCCAGTTTTCTTGCCGTTAGCATCTGTGCCACCGATAACGGCCGTCTTGGTGTCCGCTTCAGTAGCACCTTCCGCGACACGGACCACGACTACCATGGCCTTTGTCTGGTCGGCAATGGTATCCAGTGCACGGGCAAGTGTTCCCTCGGTACCGGCCTTGCCAGCAGCGCCACGCGGATCGGTGATGAGCACCGGAGTATCCAGCGGGAATGGCTCGTCCTGTCCACCCGTGAGATTCTGGAACCCTACTGCGGAGACAGTAGCCGCGCCAGAGCCTGCCTCGGTGGCGCTGACCAGATCAGCTGCAGCCTGTTCGCCATTGACGGCGGCGGCGACCTCGGCAGCGGTGCTGATGACATCGCCTGCTACATCTGTGGCCAGACTGACGGTGATATCGCTGCCGGATACTGAGACTGCGAGTGCAGCAGACTCGGTACCGGGGTCTGTATAGCGGATGCGAATACCGTTGGCATCGGTGCCAGCGGCAACGGCAGTAAAGGTCACGCCGGATCCTGTCGCGGCAAAGTCGATGGTCAAGGTTGCGGCAGTACCGGCTGCGGCATTCGGTGCTGTGGCCACCATACCGATCACCGACGTTGATACGGTGCGAATCGGTCGAGTGCCTTCATTGATTTCAACGACGCGGACGCCGTGATGATAGTCCTGGGCCATGATCAGCTCCTGCAGGCGTGGATCGGGCAGTTGGCATATGTGCGAACATGCTTGCCCATTCGCCTCCAGGGGAGCGAGCGTTGGCGGTTGTAGATCGGCGATTTACAACGGGTAGCAGGCGCAATAACGGACCAGCCCGCCGGGTGGCGGGCTGGTCCAGTATCGAATTGATAATCCATATCAGTAGCCATGGCAGGTAAATGGCTATCCCGCAGTCATGGCCTAGTGTGTGTTCACATAGAAACGAAGCTAACTCAAGTATTAGGCTCAGTGCTTCCGCTTTGCGCATGGTACCTCCTCGCTTTGTGTAGAGTTAGAAGAGGCAGTTTTGCGCCGTCTTCTATAGTCCGGGTCAGCGAGGTAAGCATTAGAAAGCCCGCCGGGTAGCGGGCGGGGAAGGGACTAGGATGGACTACCAGGTAATAGCTTCGATACTTTCTCGGTCATTGGTCGTTAGAGCTTGCTCGATAGCGCCTTTCAATTGCCAAGACTTGTCCTGCAACTGTTTCTTGAATGCCGTGGCGGAGTCTGTCAGCTCGATCATCTGTCCAGGTGTCAGCTGATACATCCTGTTGGACAGAACACGAATGTATTGTGCTGGCA
The DNA here is from genome assembly GCF_029263665.1 of Halomonas sp. Lineage (GTDB taxonomy): Bacteria > Pseudomonadota > Gammaproteobacteria > Pseudomonadales > Halomonadaceae > Halomonas. Next base: position 14,256 of record NZ_JAJUFQ010000002.1, on the reverse strand, counting down.
CTGTGATGTCCTGGTCGCGTAGATCCCGTGCTTCGATGGCCAGGCGAATCAGGTTGGGTTCATCTTGTGGCCGGGTTTGCACGACTTCTTTGGTACCGTCTGGCATCGTCCAGGGCATACCCTTTTCCAGGTCCATGATGAGCGCCGAATCGATTTCAGATCGCTTAAGAGTGGCGAGTTTTTCTATAGGAATCGGAGGAATAGGAGTCCAAGTTGGCCGGCCATTACCATCACTGCCAAGCCGATAACCTGTTGGAGCTTCGCCCATGACATACGCCAAAAGCTCATCTTCTCTCAACTCGATAGCGTCATCTGGCCACGTGCCTGCTTGGTCATAATCCCCTTTCAGTGCAAACGGGAAGAAAGCATTTTCTCTTGCGCTAAAATAAAACACTGCGTTATCTCCCAATGGCCAGATATTCCAAACTGCTATACGACACAACCACTCCATCGGAACGACGTCCGTGAACGACAAACCCATTCCTTGTCGGAGAGCCTGACCTGACAGACATGATTTCAACATCCGACTCGGCGTTGGAATTTGCTACGTCTGTCAGCAGGACGCCTTCGCATGCAGCCGGGAATGGAATAGTAAATGTCACCGTGTCTCCATCAGCTATACCACCACGCTTTCCACGCTGGATGATCCAGCCTCCTGGGAGCTTCTGGTAAGAGCCATTGGCACCAAAGGAACTGTCGAAGTCCCCTTCATGAACAACCCTTCTCCACGGCCCCCATTCACCAGCAGCGTTGGAGTTACAGATATACCAGGCGGCCTCTGTGCTATCGGCACCGTTTCCAGAGGCAAAACATGCGATCCAACCAGCTGCTTGGTTCGGGTCATCATTGGCCAGAGTGCGACTGAATTTCACAGCACCACCACCTGTGCCACCTGTCCCGGTAAATGGCGGCGGATTCAAGGATGTTTCATTCCAGTTATAAAAGCCTGATGGAATACTTGCGTCATGGAAGTCTTCAACAAATGCTTGCCTTGTCGTCCCTAGGCCAAACTGCTGGAAAGCCTGGAAGACTTTCGCGGGGGTCATGGCCCGTAGATCATCGGTGCCGGCGAGTGCTTCATCCTCATCGGCAATTTCAATAACGCCTTTGACTATCTCACTGGCCGGGGGATTACTGAATGAGGTATCCCCAAAGGTGAGATTCGTGGCGTCCAGAGTGCTCAGCACCACATCGACCGTCATCAGCAGGTTGCCGGAAGTCGATTTCTGAACCACGGAATCTGTCGGATGGGAGTAGACGGCAAACAACGTGCCGTTATCGGTGTAGAGACCAAACTCATTCACCGTGTAGGCGTCGTTCGATTCATCGGTGATCGTCACGCTGATGGTATCGTCCGCCACCACGGTGCCAGACATGGTATCCAGTCGCTTGAGCTCGGCTTGCAGAGCTGTAGCGGCTGGGTCTGGAGAGTATTGCCCCGTCCCCACACCAACCTGAGTGATCGTGATGGGAGCTGTACCATTATTGGCGGCGTTGATGACTTCAGCACGCCCGGCGTCGGTGATAGTGATCTGTAGAGATGCCATGTGGTCATTCACCTTCTATTGGGAAAGCGGAAGCTCGCCGATCGGGGAGATCCCCAAGGCGGTGATATGGTCCTGGGGACGCTCTGTCCTGGTCCCCAGGAGGCAAGCAATATGATCTGGAGTTGCGATCTCAGGAGTGGCCAGCGACCCAATGACCAACAGGTCTTGCGCCCGGCCAGCTGCTGCCAGGTCAACATCAGGAGCAAACTCTGGCGCGATCAATTCTTGGGTGGCCAGATCAATAAAGACGGTCTTCACTACCGTGGAGCAGACGGCATAACGATGGCCATCGGCATCCTGGTAGCTGGGCAGGGTGAATGTCGTGCTATCGGCGCCGGATTCCCCTAGGCACAGGGCTAGTTGGTTGGCCTCGGCCATCCAGGCTTCTGGTACCGCGATCGTCACGCGATGTACATAGTCCGTCATGGTGCTCCTCCTGGCTCCAGTAAGCTCTGCAGGTAAGACTCGGTATCGGCAACACCCGTGGCTCCCTCATGAATCACCGCACCAAAGAAGGTCAGCGCAGCATAAGAGGCTCCACCACCATCCCCGCCGATCGTGAAGTCATAGGTCGCTACCTCGGTAGATGGCGAGGTGATCGCATCTGCCGCCACGATCTCTCCATTCAGGCGGAACTGGGCATCGTTGCTGTCGACCAATGTGCTGCTTACCAAGGGGGCAATCGGGTAGCCGGACACATCCAGGTCAGCAGCAATGGAGCCCAAAGGGGGGCCGTTATGGATAGTGGTCCGGTAGCGCTCGCCCGAGGCATAGCGTCCGATCGTCATGCCAATGGACGTAGTGACAGATCTGTCTGCCGTGCCAGCCAACTGCTGATAAGGATTTTCGGTGGCCAGTTCCATGCCGAGCGAGGCATAAGCATCGCTACCGTCATGGAGAAACGCCCACGTAGATGCGGTACCTGGAATTGTGAGGTGATCGTCGACGCCATCGAACTCCAACCAGTGCATCACACCATCTGTGCGATAGGTGGGTCGTGCGGCACTGACACTCTGGATGGCATGAGCACCATAGACTTCCTTCAGGGAAGCATTGTCCACGCTACCGACGAAGTCGGTTCGGCCTCCAAAGAACAGCGTACGTGTCGCAGTGGAGTTGGCCACAAAGAGCGCCTTGTAGATCCCTGGTTCAGCCGCGTTGATGATGGTCCCATGGTTGCCGACCACGACCTGGGCCACGCCTGCAGAGATGGACAACACCTCGAGCTGTACCTCGTACATCCGGCCTTGCACTAGGTCATAGGTGACCTTGGGCATACTGGAACTGGAGGCCTGGCTCCCATCGGCTGAGGCAATCCCGTTCGACACGTTCCAGCCGGCGGAGTAGACCCAGACCGATGCGTTGTCGAAGCCAGGATCAGACACCAGTTCTGGACCGCGTTTCTGACGGCGGGAGAAATCCATCATCAGCCCCACTGGATCTCCATCGCTGGTCACGGGCTCGCGCCCCCACTGATCCTGGAACAACACTTGTTTGCCCAACATGACAGGGCGCGGGATATAACAGGCACCGTCCTCACCATTGGCAAAGGCCGCAATAACGTTATCGATAGGGCTCGAGTGTTCTACCGAGCTCAGGCGCAGATAGTTGGCAGAACGAGATGCCCCTTGAAGCCCCATATCCCCACGCCAAGCGAAAGGCCCTTCGAACATATCGAGGCGACGGTAAACAGCAAAGCGAGACACGCCCTGCAGGCCCATGCCGCCATCGGCATTAATGCCCAGCGTCAGGGTGAAATAACTGCGTGCTGGTTTGACCCTCGTGATCTCGTTGATGATGTCTTGCTGCAGGTCTGCACTGCGATCTGAGCTATCGTTGACGTTCAGGGTGATGGCAAAGCTATGGGGGGCACCGACCGGAGAGCTCTCCCACCATTCACGTAACGACAACGCGGCGCCAAAGGAATTCACCACGCGCCTGACAGCTTGCACGGTGCCGCGATGACGATGAATCTCCACCGCCTGACGGATCTGTTCCCGCTTGACGGCATCCGACCAATACGGCTTCCAGGCCGATACTCCCAAGGTCCAGGCCAGCCACGGCAGCAACTCGGCAGGGCAGGTATCGGGGTTCCAGAGGTCGCGCAGTGGTGTCGGCACCTTGGATACCCGAGAGGTTACACCCGTGAGTGCCCGCTCATAGCGTGTGGCATTGGGGGGCAGCAGGCTCGCATCACTCATCGACACCCCCATCAATGAGATGAATGCCCGTGCAGTAGGTGGCCTGCTGACGGTTGGCCGGGATCGTGGCGATAGGGCTAGCTAGTTCAACACGCTGCACACCAGGACGGTGCAAAGCGGCATAGACACCGGAGAGGGTGACATCCATGCCCAAGCGGTGCTGGCTATCGGCGTAGGCCTGGGCCATTTCCTGGGCTTCGGCCAGGACCACCTGGCTATCCGGGCCAGGGTAGAAATAGAGCGTGGCCTCGATGGTATAGGGCAGGATCTCGGGTCCCTGCACATTCACCCGATCTGTCAGAGGGCGGACGTCTTCAGCACTGAGACGGCTGTCTACAGCATCCAGAAGGGGCTGGTCAGGTGTACCGTCCCCCTCACGAGCCAGCACGCTGATCACCACATCCCCTGGGCGAGGCGCTGCCAGTCCGGCATCGTAGTCCACCTGTAACGTGATCGTCGTTGCCGTCTGCTCAACGAGGGTGAAGCGTGGGGCATCGACACTGGCATCCAACACGCCACCATCCGCTGACAGGGCATGGAAGATATAAGCACCTTCGGGACCTGCTGTGCTTAGCCCTTGCAACGACAACAAGATGCGGCGGCGAAAATCGCTGTTCTCTTCATAGGTAGGGGAAATCGGTGGAATCGCATTCGGATCGCCTGGGTCGATCTGCAAACGCTTCACGTTGAAGAGAGCCCCGAGGTTATCGAGATCCTCATCGAGCGAGTACGCCAACATGACAGCCCGCGCCGCCTCGTTGACGCGCTGACGTACCAGCATTTCTCGATAGGCGGCGACTTCGAGGATCTTGTAGGCCGGATCCGATTCTGCTGGCACGTCGAAGACCGGATAGCGATGGGTTAGATCATCCAGCATTTCCGCCAAGATGACTTCGTAGTCGATATTCTCGACGACCGCGGGAACGGGCAGCAGGGAAAGGTCGATGGCGGTGGTCATAGCGGAACCTCCAGCGTCACCGGATCACCGTCCACGGTCTGCCCTTCAATCTCCAGCGTGGCGGCACCATGTAGGTCAGTACTGACATGGCGGCGCACGGCAGTGACGCGAATCCGCGGCTCCCAACGAATCAAGGCCATGATGGTGGCTGAGTAGGCCTGCAGCAGGGTGGTGTCATTGAGAGGCGCATCAATCAACTCAGGCAGGAGTGAGCCGTAGTCGCGACGCATGACACGCGAGCCAATGGGTGTCATGAGAATGTCCCCCACACTTTGCCGAATGTGCTCGACCCCATCCAGTGACGTCCCGGTGGTGGCGTTCATTCCGGCCATGTATCAGCCCCCTGCATGGACATTGCTGCTGCCGGTTGCGACGGAAGATCCGCAATCGACGGGATCTCCGATTCGACCGAGCTGTTTGCCGTTGACGAAAACACTGCCTGATCCGGATGCCAGAGCACCGCCGTGGCAGGTTGGTTGGTTGTTGCAATGAGTGGCCCAGCCATCACCCTGCCGGTGAGCGGCAATGCCGTTGACGTAGACATTGCCACTGCCACCAGTGCTGTTGCGTGGCGGGAAACTGCCATGTCCAGTACATGTGTCGCCCTTGCGTGTGATTGCTGGCATGGGTGTCCTCAGTTCAGGTCGATGCGTGAGCCATTCAGTCGAATGCCGGCGGCGTCCATCTCCAGGGTGCTGCCGTTGGTAGAAAGCAGAATTCTGGAGCGGTCCATGGTGATGCTGCTCGGCCCGGTGACGGCATGCAGTCGATGTGCCGCGTGGTTGTATTCGAAGCTGGCACCATCCGGCATGACGGCATGGAAAAGGTCGGGACTGTTGCTGGGTGCTGGGTGCTGTGTTCTGAAAAATCCGGGCAACACTGCCGCGCCGGCGAGGTCTCCACCTGGAGCCAATACGAGGACCTGCTCCCCCACCGTAGGCGGGCACCAGGTTCGTGTTGTCCCTGCTCGGGCTTCCTGCCATACCAGCCAGGTTGTGAGCAGTTCGCCGATCTTTACTCGCACACAAGGCAAGCGTTTGCCGGGCTCACCATGGTCCACCTCGGCGATGGTGCCAAAGCGGATCAGGTTGTTGATCAGGCGGAGAAGTTCGGCGGTGTTGTTCATGCAAGGATGTTCCCCCGCCATTCGCTGAGCACTCCAGCGATGGATGTTGTAAATGGCCGATCTACAACGTGAGGTGGTCGATGACCATGTCCCGGATGAAGCGCTGGTCTTCCTCGCTATAACCGAGTAGTTCGCGCTGGGGGTAGTCGTAGGATGGCCCACCAGGTTGAACACGAGCCCTCAGCCCCATCTGGTGTATGCGTGCGATGCGTGCCACCCGACCCATGAAGTTGACCTCAGCGCTATGCGGGTCTGACTGGGTTTTCATGTATTTGGCTTGACGGATCTTCATGAACATCGGTTGACGACGAACGAAACCGGTCTGGTCCTTTTTCGGCTTGCGTGGTTCAAACTCGCTGCCATCAGGATTCCGTTGGTGTGCGATTCGCTCACGTTGGCGGCGGCGCAATGCCGTGGCGATGGTGCGGGCCAGCTTTCGGCGCTCTTTGGGTGCCAACTTCGCCAGCAGTGGCGCTACCCATTCCTCCAACTGCTGCAGGTCATCCATTCGGGGAATCCCATTCACTGATCAGCTGATGTTGGGTTTCACCTGGTGCCTTTACATAGAGCGTCCAATGTTTGGCCGGGCAAGCATCGATAGGGAATTCCGGCATGCGGTGCTCGCTTTCGATTTTGCCTTCGTCACAGTTGACCTTGGCCACCACACGCTCGGTGAGCGTGACCTCGATGGCGAGATCCCATCGATCATTGGCCAGTAGCTCCGCATCAAAGCGCACGGCCTCATTAGCATCGAGGTCTGGCTGATAGTGAGAGAGCCATTGCAGTAACGGAATCATCACCACGTCGATTGATCCGCCCAGTTCTGTGATCACGATGCGTGCTGGCACACGGTACTGGTGAGACAGGTGCTGACCACGAGCAAACTGGATGGCGCCGCGCTCGATGAACGTCAGCAGACGGTCGGGGTCCTTTCGTAAGGCCGGAATGCTGGCGAGTAGGTGCTTTCGTAGAGACTGCAGTTTGATCACTGGCGGTCCTCCAGCGCCTCGATGAGGCCATTATGTCGTGTGGCACAGCGGTGATATTGGCTGGCCCAGGCAGTCATGGTCAGCGCCACATCCCCACCGGTGCCGTCAGTCAGAGGTGGCAGTGCTGAAGGGCAAGGCGTCAGCAGAGTCTGCTGAATCGGGGACGGTGCCGGCGGCGGCGTGGTTGAGCAGGCGGATAGCGTCAGGCTCAAGACACACGCGGCGGTAAACAGGTTTCTCGACCTCACGGATGATTCCTCGATCGATGACACGTTCGCTGGTCTGCAGTTGGGCCAGCCGTTCTTCCACACGACGGGCGATATCTGACTCTCGCACCATGGTCGCTTCTATGGCGGCATCCACGGCTTGCATGGCCGTGAGGCGTTGGCTGTCCTCGAGCCAGCCCCGTGAATACCAGCCTGCCGCGACACTGGCGGCCAGCAGGCCAGCTCCTATCACCAGCTGCAGACGAGTCACGCTGCCACCTCGAGTTGTCGATCATGTCGTCGGTAGGCGGCAGCAAGGCGAGTGTCGTAGTCGTTGCGCTCGAAGGCGGGGCCGTTGTAACGGCGGGCGAAATCTCGCCAGTCCTGACGCTTCAGCGCACGGTGCAAGCCCGCATCCACCTCAATGAAACGCACGAAGGCCTCGAGCTGGGTGGCTTCGCTCTCTTCCATAGCCCCGACGAACTCGCCCACGTTGGCGTATTCCAGTACCGACCAGTGGAAGCCCATGATCTGGAATGCACCCCAGGAGGCAGATTCGAGCGCGGATGTCACATGCAGGTTGGCAGCACGCTCAAGGCGGTCGTGCTCTCGATATCCGCCGACATAGCCCCCAGGCTTGTCGTTGACCAAGTCAGGATGCTTCTGCTGCAGCGGTACCGGATTGACCTCGTGATGAATCAATCTGCGGCGCATGATATGACGCTCGAACAAAATGATCGGCTGACCATGACGAGGCCCACCCACGTAGAAGCCGCGCCCACGCGACTCGACCTCGTTGACGGCCATGATCGCGGCCAGTTCGACATCCAGTTGGTCGGCGGCATTGACCAGGTCGATCTGTTTCAGCGCCTTGGGGTCAGCGTGTCGCTGCAGGGCTTGGCGTGTCTTGGGGCCGACTATCCCGTCCATGACGAGACCATATTCACGTTGTTCTGCCCGCACGGCAGCCTCGGTAGCTTCCCCAAACCAGCCATCCACGGCAATGTCATGGCCAGCACGCAGCAGATCGCGCTGCAACGATTCGACGCGGTAACCGGTATCTCCATGTTTCAGCAGCATCAGTGTCTCCGGGTCAGGTGTAAGGAACGCAGCAGGTGGGCAAGATTGCCGTCATGGCGCAGCAGCAGGATGGCGAAGGCCACCTGCCAGATGGCCAGCAACGCGGTCACTGGTTCAGGTGGCGGCATGCCGGGCAATTTGACGATCAGGGTGAAGTTCGCGCAGGTCACCAGCCACGCGACGAAGGAGATCCCTCGACGATAGCGACTGCCGCGGCGCTGAAAGGTGAGGATGCGCCCCACGATGACGAGGGCGGCCATCACGGCGATGTCGATCAGGAAGACATTCACTTTTTCCCTCCCAACCAGGCTTTCAGGTCAACGGTACGCACCACATCAATGAACCTTTGCCCAGCAGTGACCGTGACGGCGGCACCGATGAAAGCCGACACCGCAGACGCCTCCAGATAGTCCCCGAGTACGGAAGGTCCGCCCAGGTAGCCGATGACGAACGAGATCGGCAGATAGGTGATCCGGACCCACAGGGCGAACTCCTGCTTCGAACTGATGAAGAACAGGACGGCACCACACAAAGCGCCAATCACGGCATTGGCGTCGACACCGGGCATCATCCCGAACAGCGTGGCGCCAACGGTGGCAATGCCGGCGAAGGTAGTGGAGCTGGGTTCGGCCATGGAGTCCTCTGCGTCTTCTCGCCTCTTCGAGGCGATATCAATCCCACAGCTGCACGGTGCTTGTGCGCTGCGGCTGGGGTGAGGTATCGGGTAACTGCACGGGGGTGCCTTGGGGCAGTGATGGTCCTAATTCCGCAATACCCGGGTTGAGGTCGAGCACCTGCTCGGTGATCCCTGCCGTCACACCAAAGGTGCGATAGCAAATCTGGTCGAGGGTCTCGCCCTGGTGGGCACGTACGGTACGCACTAGATCAACTCCACAACGGTATGGTTGCGGTCCTGGATTTCAGCAACGGCCCAGCGAGCGTCTCGCCGGTAATCATCGGCGGCCAGGTCCTTGGCCTCGCCACGTTCGTCACCCTCACGGGTTGCTGATATCTCACGGTAGCGCTCGAGCAGAGAAGCATGTGCCGTGGCGTAGACCGCGCGGCGATACAGCAATGGATAGATACCTGGCGACTGCCAGTTGGGGGGCGTGACATCATTAATGGTGGCGGCACCCTGTCCTTGTTGCTCGGCTTGCCATGTCCGGAGCTGGCGGTTGATGTCCGCCATGGCCACGCGCAAGGCATACTCGATGCGCTCGTTGGGTACCGTATCGATCAGGCGTTCCGCCTTTCGAAAGTCGTCCGGCTCGACCTGGGGCCAGAAGCCGTTGTTATCGAGCGGCGCTGACGGAGCTGGTTCTGGGTTGTATCCCGCGTCGATGAGAGACATGGCGGCCTCGATAGGAAGGGGGTGGGCCGGGATCTAAGATGTGGGACCGTGGTCCGATCTTTCCCGGCGCCCCCTTGGCGTCGGCGTGCGACTCGGTTGGATGATCAGGTGTTAGCCTGACCACCGGCGTTTTGTTGCTTGGCCTGGCGCTCCAGCTGCTCAATGTCCTTCTTCACACCGACCTTGTCGTTGAGCTCAAGAGCACGACGGAGATGCTTGAGGGCTTCATCGATGCTGTTGCCCTTGTCGCGATAGGCATAGCCGAGGGCCTTATGCAGCTTGGCGCGCACCTGGTCGTGCATATCGGCGTCGCGTGTCAGTGCTTCGGCAGTTACCAGGTGCATGACGAGGTGGGCAGCAGCTTCACTGTTATCGCTGTCGCCACCTTCTCCCCTGGTGGCTTGCAATTGCTTGAGCGCTTCCTCGGCGACCTGTTCTGCCACCAGAGAGGCGGTATCGCGCTCGAAGCGGTCAGGAGTGTCGAGGTCATGTTTGATGGCATATTCGGCGATGGCCAGAGCACCGGCGATATCCCCAACATCCAGACGCCAGAGCATGACCGTGACCAGCACGTCGTCCTGGGCACCAGTACCAGCCGACAGCACACCATCAACATAGGGGGCGAACTGAGGCAGCAATTCACGTTTGCGGGCAATCTTGGCCTCGACGGACTTGATGCCCTTGAGTGCCTGGCGGGCTTCCCAGAGGGCGGCCGCAAACAGCTCGTACTGCTGGCCGGTTTGGGGTTTCCCCGGTTGCGCATCACTCGCCGCCTGTGCGGCGGTGATGCGCTGGAAGTGACGACGAGCGGGGCTGATGCGAGCTTTCTTGTCAGTCATTCTCTCGACCTCAGACCTGAGTGATGTTCTCGACCAGACAGCCGAATCCGTAGTCCTCGACGACGTAGGCGTCGTTGCTGGACTCGTAGTTCTCGATCCGGTTGCGTTTCGGGTTGTCGATCATGTAGCGGCGACGGCTACTGCGCTGCCAGTAGATGGAGAGATTCTCCAGACTGGTGATCAGCATGGCGCCATCGGGCACGAAGGGCGCTCGAACCGCCTGGAGGCCACCAACACGCTTTTGGCTGACCAGCATGTCAAGGGCAAGGGCCTCGGTGGGAGTCTGCGAGTGCTGTTGGATCAGCGGGAAATACTTATCCGCGAGCAGCTGTCGGCCCATGATCGCGACTAGGTCAGTAGACTCACGATGCCATGGGTCGACCATTTCGTTGACAGCGTCATAAACAAGGGCATCGAGGCTCTCGTAATCAGCACCGTCACCGACGGTGACCTGGCCAGAAGACGCCACCACTTCGGACATCACTCGGGCCGGAGCGTGGCTGCGGTACTTCTGTAGCCATCCAATATTCACATCCTGCAACAGCGGGTTAGCCACCCGGTCGGTTTCCACGGCAGCCGAGGTGCCATTGAAGCCAATCATGATGCGGTCGAGTGCCTGCTGGCGAACGATGGCATTACGGACTCGGGTCTGGAAATCACGGAAGCGCGCCCAGGCATCGAGTTTCGCCCAACTGATGTAGGTGTCGTACTCGGTGGAGACACACTCGTAACTCTGATCAGTCAGGTCGGTGACATCGCGAGGGATGCGGTCATTCTGGCTGGTGTCGGTTCGGCCAGCGATGGGGCCAGTAACACCCAGTCCAACTTTCTGCCCCTTGAGCTCGTCAACACCAATGATATTGATGCGGCTCAAGAATTCGCTGGATTCCTGAATGCGGGATTCCAGTGTCTGCTGTACCGAGGGGTCTACATTGAACTGCTCGGCAGCGCTTTCCACTTTAGACAACTTGGCGAGTTGCGTGCGGAACTGGTTGAAGGCTTGACGTGTATCGTTGCGCATTGGCGGCGGTCCTCAGCAGTCAGTGGTTACAGCGGCATCGCCGCCAGTGGCGGTTCCGCGATTCGGGGTGTCAGGAGTGTTGTCGAGCTGGGTATAGAGCTCTTCGAAGCGCCCTTTCAGTTCGTCGTGGGCGGCCTTCAGGTCGGCGAAAGCTTTGGTGGTCGGGCGCTTGCTCAGCTCATCCGTCAGCTCTCCGTGCTTTTGCACGAACATCTCGAGGGTCTGTTCAAGTTCGGTACGGAAGGCAGAGAATCCTTCCTTGGTCTTGGCATCTTGCTTGCGGAACAGCGCCTTGACGCGTTCAGCCAATGTGGGGCCTTGCTCTTCCGGCTCCTCGGTAAAGTCGAACTCAACCTCGACCGCCTCAGAGAAGACGTTGCCTGGGTGTTGTTTACGTGCGGCGAGTGGAGAGGCATTTCCAGCCTCGCGAGAGAACTTCAGCATCTCGGTACCGAGACTGGCCGGAGAGTCGGTGACTGCCAGGCCTTCGAGGTAGGCCTCGCCGGTATCAGCGAAACTGGGATTGACTTCAATGGAGGTGTAGACCTTCTGGCGTTTGCCATTGATCTCTTTCAATTGATCGGTGGGATCAATATCAGCAAACAGGCCAAGCTTACCGTCCTCAACCTCTTCGGCCTTGACGGCGGTGACATCACCCAGGGCAGGGAAAGCGCCGTCGGCAAACAGGCTGCGCATGTGCTCCATCCATACACGAGCGCCGTACTTCTTCGGGTCGTAGTTGGCCGCCATCTGTTCGATCCACTCGCGTGAGATCTCTCGGCCGTCTGTTGTTGCGCCTTCGGTGGCGACTCGGAACCAGGGCATGTGATTTCCTCGACTGGGTACGGGGCAAACGTTGCCGTCAGGTTCCGCGTGCCCGTCGAATGACTCAACAAACTGGCGTTGTAAATCCGCGATCTACAACAACAGCCTGATTGGTTGGAAGGGAGTCGAGGGTAGGCTGGCGGCATGACTACGATGCCCCCAGACCTCACCGAATCGCCGCGCCTGACGGCTCGCCACCTGTACTGGCAGGGCTGGCGAGTGGCGCGTATTGCCGAGTTCATCGGCGAAAAGCCCGCTACGGTGCATAGTTGGAAAGCCCGTGACGCTTGGGAAGCCGCCGCGCCCATCGAGCGTGTCGAGCAAACGCTCGAGGCGCGGATGGTTCAGCTGATCGCCAAGCCTGACAAGGAGGGTAAGGACTACAAGGAAATCGACCTGCTCGGCCGACAGCTCGAGCGATTGGCTCGGGTGCGGAAGTACAGCGAGACCGGACGCGAGTCGGATCTCAATCCGAACATTGGTGCCCGGAACGAAGCTCCTCGGAAGCGAAAAGCACGGCGTAATTTCCTCGACGAAGAGCAGGTAGAGGCGCTGAAGGCAGCGTTTCTGGATTCGCTTTTCGATTACCAGGTCGAGTGGCATGAAGCGGGTCAGAAGCACCGGATTCGCAATATCCTCAAGAGCCGACAGATCGGCGCGACCTGGTATTTTGCCCGCGAAGCTATCGTCGATGCTTTCGAGTCCGGGCGAAACAAGATCTTCTTATCGGCCAGTAAGGCTCAGGCTCACATCTTCAAGAACTACATCATCCAGTTCGTGAAGGAAGTCACAGACATTGAGCTCAAGGGCGATCCTCTGGTCCTCGACAACGGCGCCGAGCTGCATTTCCTCGGCACCAACAGCAAGACGGCCCAGGGCTATCACGGTGACGTCTACCTTGACGAGTACTTCTGGATCCATCGCTTTGCCGAGTTCCGCAAGGTCACTTCCGGCATGGCGATGCACAAGAAGTGGCGCCAGACGTACTTCAGCACGCCATCCAGCTTGGGGCATGAAGCCTATCCGTTCTGGTCGGGCGAGATGTTCAACAAGCGCCGGGCGAAGAAGGACCGGGCCGAGTTTGACGTCTCCCACACAGCACTGGCGAGAGGCCTGGTATGTCCGGATGGCCAGTGGCGACAGATCGTCACCGTCGAGGACGCCATTGCCGGTGGCTGTGACCTGTTCGACCTTGAGCAGCTACGGCTTGAGTACAGCGACGAGGAATTCGCCAATCTGCTCATGTGCCAGTTTGTCGACGACAGCCAGTCAGCTTTCCCCTTGACAATGGTGCATCCCTGCATGGTCGACAGTTGGGAAGTGTGGAGCGACTACCGGCCGTTTGCACCACGCCCTGCTGGCGATGCTGGTGTCTGGATCGGTTACGACCCCACAGGCACCGGAGAGGATGGCGATGGTGCCGGGCTTGTCGTGGTGCTGCCGGCGCGTACTGCTGACGATAAGCACCGGATTCTCGAACGCCACCGCCTCAAGGGCGAGGACTACGAGGCGCAAGCTGACTTCATCAAAGGGTTCCTCGACCGGTACCGCATCGAGCATATCGGCATTGATGTCACCGGACTGGGCGAAGCGGTCGCCGAGCACGTTGAGAAGTGGTTCCCGACGCTTACTCGGTTCCGCTATGACCCCGCAGTCAAGGGCCGACTGGTCATGCAGGCACAGCAGATCATGCGTAAGGGCCGCCTCGAGTTCGATGCCGGCTGGAGGGATCTCCTCCAGAGCTTCATGTCCATCAAGAAAGAGCTCACCGCCAGCGGTCGCCAGTATACCTACACCTCGGGCCGCAGTAAGGCGACCGGCCACGCCGACCTTGCCTGGGCCACCATGCATGCCCTCAGTCACGAACCTATCGACGGTCCCGCTCAGGGCACCGGCCAATCCGTAGTGGAGTTTTCCGAATGATCGAGACAGCCGCCAAACCCCGTATCCGCGTACCCTCTGGGTACCGCCACCAGCCGGCACCGAGTACGCCAAAGGCCGAAGCCTTCACCTTCGGCGATGCCGAGCCGGTGACCTCTATGCGTGACATCTTCTATGAAGGGCTGCTGCTCACTCCGGATGAGTGGTACGAACCACCGATCCCTCTGGAGAT
>NZ_JAJUFQ010000026.1 GCF_029263665.1 Halomonas sp. | reverse complement strand
TTACGGCTTACGGCTTACGGCTTACGGCTTACAGCTCCTATCGCTTACGGCCCGCAGTCGTCTTCGTTGTATCAACAAAACCTATTCAGCATCTCACATAATTATATTTTAACGATTCAATGCGTCTGCCTATTGTGTCTGAAACGGTGTGACGGAAACGGCATAGCACACCCCAGAGCTTCAATCACAACAAAGGAAGCGCTGAATAAATCAGCCGAGCGGGATGAAGCACAAGGCGCACGGAGCGCAACCACCGGAGCCTATGGGGTATAGGTGAGGATGGTGAGCACCGCGCAACGAAGTGGTTCGCACGCGTAGGTATTTATGCAGTGCTTTCCAATTGCTCAGTAATGGAGTTGCCCCGATGTCCCTACTTGACCTGGCCTACTGGCGAGAGCTGCGTGCCAACCTGCGTATTCCTACGGCTGCCTTTATTGATGGCCAACCTGTCAGCGCGGCGGATGGCAGTACGCTGACGACCTCAGACCCTGCCACAGGCGAAGCCTTGGCCGAAGTGGCGGCGTGCGATGCGGAAGATGTGGACCGCGCTGTATCTGCTGCTCGACGCAGTTTTGAAGCGGGTGACTGGTCCCAGGCGGCGCCGGTGACGCGCAAGGTCATACTGCAGCGCCTGTCGGCATTGATGATGGAACATTGCGAGGAACTGGCCCTGCTGGAGACGCTGGATACCGGCAAGCCGATTCGTGATGCCTTTGAACTCGATGTTCCCGGCGCGGCGGGGTGCTTCAACTGGTATGCCGAGGCGACCGACAAGCTGTATGGCGAGGTGGCACCCACCGCTGGCGATAGCCTGGCGACCATCACCCGCGAACCGGTGGGTGTCGTGGCGGCGGTGATTCCCTGGAACTTCCCGCTCGATATCACCGCCTGGAAGCTGGCGCCGGCACTGGCGGCAGGCAATAGCGTGGTCCTGAAGCCGGCGGAACAGTCGCCACTGACGGCACTACGTCTTGCGGAACTGGCCAAGGAGGCCGGCATTCCCGATGGCGTGTTCAATGTGCTGCCGGGGTTTGGCCATACGGCTGGCCAGGCGCTGGGGTTGCATCCGGATGTGGATTGCCTGACGTTCACGGGCTCCACGATGACCGGCAAGCGCTTCCTGGACTATGCCGCGCGCTCGAACATGAAGCAGGTGTGGCTGGAGTGCGGGGGCAAGAGCCCCAACCTGATCTTTGCCGACTGTGATCTTGATGCTGCCGCCAAGGCTGCGGTTCAAGGCATCTACTTCAACCAGGGCGAAGTGTGCTCGGCCAATTCCCGCATCCTGGTGCAGCGCGAGATCAAGGATGCCTTCGTGGAGCGCTTCGTCGCGGCTGCCTCTCAACTGGTCGTTGGTGATCCGCTGGATCCGGCGACTGATGTCGGTTCGCTGATCGATGCCCAGCATGCCGACAAGGTGCGCGGCTACATCTCTCTGGGAGTGGAAGAGGGCGCGCGTCTGGCATTGGGTGAGGTGCCGGACAGTGGAGGGGCACGTGGTGAAAGAACGAGCGATGAAAAGTCGAGCGCTTTCGTCTCGCCGACCTTGTTCGAAGGCGTCACTCCACAGATGACCATTGCCCGGGAAGAGATCTTCGGTCCGGTGGCGGCGCTGATCGAATTTGCCGATGAGGACGAGGCGGTCGCCATTGCCAACGACTCTATCTATGGCCTGGCCGCGTCGGTCTGGACCCGGGACCTGTCCCGCGCACATCGTGTATCGAAGCGCCTGCGTGCAGGCACGGTGTCGGTGAATACCGTGGATGCCATCGACTTCACCACTCCCTTCGGCGGCTACAAGCAATCCGGTTTCGGCCGTGATTTATCCCTGCATGCGCTGGATAAGTTCACGCAGTTGAAGACGACCTGGGTTCAGCTTGGCTGAGTCTCTCCTGACGATGTTTGGTTGAGGCAAATGTCTCGCTGAAGCAGATGTCTCTCTGAAGCAATCGATAACCCCACAACAACAAGAGGGTTAAGACAATGCAAGATGCCGTATCCAAGCCGGCAGCGGTGTCCGCTGCCGCCCATCCTCCCCGGCATGCCGCTCGCGGTGCAGGGCTGGGTCTCAAATCCCTGATGGCGGTTGCCGTTGGTCTGGTGGTCTCGCAAGGGGGCATGGTGTTGATGTTGCAGGGGGTCGGTATTGCCGGTGCGGCCTTCATTGTCCCCTTGGCCATCGCCTGGGTGCTGGCGCTGTGTTACGCCGCGTCGTTTGGCGAGTTGTCGTTGATGATTCCCCGGGCGGGCAGCCTCAGTTCCTACACGGAAGTTGCTCTGGGGCACTTCCTGGCGATCATTTCGGTGTTTTCCGGCTACGTGGTAGTGGCCATGTTTGCGCTATCGGCCGAACTGCTGCTGGTCAACTATCTGCTTGGCGTGCTGTACCCGGCGATTGAAGGCACACAATACATTGCCTTCGCCATTCTTGCCGTCTTCACGCTGCTCAACCTGTTGGGCATTGATGTCTTTGCCAAGCTGCAGAACGTGCTGGCCTTTGCCATGGTGGTGGCGCTGACTCTGCTCGGTGTCAGTGCGTTGAGCGGCGGTTTTGCTCCGCACCAGTTCGGTGCTTCGCAACTGGCGGCCGATTTCAACCTGGGCGATGGTGCTCTCACGCTGATTGCGCTGGCCATCTGGGGCTATGTAGGGGCCGAGTTCGTCTGCCCATTGGTGGGCGAATCACGGTGTCCAGAGCGTCATATTCCCCGCTCGATGTACCTGGGGCTGACGCTGATCTTTGTGGTCTTTGCCTTGTATTGCCTGGGAGCACTGTTCTATGTGCCTCGGGACGTGCTGACCTCTGCCTCGCTACCGCACCTGGAATATGCCACTGCCGCCTTTGGTGGCTCCGGTACCTTGCTGCTGGCGGTGGCAGCGATCACGGCGACCTGCAGTACGGTCAATACGTCTCTGGCCGCGGTGCCGCGCATGCTGCAGGGCATGGCGGAGCAGGGCCAGGCCTTCCCGGTGCTGGGCTGGTTGACCCGCACGACCAGGGTGCCCTGGGTGGCGGTGCTGTTCGTTGCCGGGGTGACCGGCCTGCCACTGCTGATCTGGGGCAATGATCCAAGCACTGTCGGCCTGCTGCTGGTGTCTGCGGCCATTGCCTGGCTGATCGCCTACATCATTGCGCACGTCAACGTCATTGCCCTGCGTATTCGCTATCCCGAGGCGGAACGTCCGTATCGCTCTCCCTTCTACCCATTGCCGCAATTGGTCGGTATCGCCGGGATGGTCTATGCCATCGTGCATGCCTCTCCCGCGCCGGAGCTGACCGCAGCAGTATTCACCAATGCTGGTGTTGTGCTGGGCGTGGTCAGTGTCATTGCGGTGCTGTGGATCAAGCTGGTGATGCGCAAGCCGCTGTTTCGCCCTGAACCTTTAGAAAACCCTGCATAAATGTCTGCGCTACTCAATCTTTAGTCACAAGCTACAAATACAGAACAACACAACGAGTCAAGACAACGAGTCAAGACAACGAGGAGTCATAACATGACCAGCCAGAATCCCGCTGCGAACTTCGTCAAACAGGAAGTCTGGGAGAAGGACCGCGATCACTTCGTTCATCCCTGGACGGATTTCTCGACCTTCAAGGAAAGCGGTTCCATGGTCTTCCAGCAGGCCGATGGTGTCTCGGTGCAGGATGCGGATGGCAAGCGTTACCTGGATGGCATCGGTGGGCTGTGGTGCGTCAACATTGGCTATGGCCGCGATGAGATTGCCGAGGCGGTCGCCGAGCAGATTCGCGCTATCCCGTATTTCTCCACCTTCGGGCACCACACGACGGCACCGGCGGCGCGTCTGGCGGCCAAGCTCGCGGAGCTGGCGCCGGGCGATCTCAACCATGTGTTCTATGGCTGTGGCGGATCAGTGGCCAACGACACGGCCGTGCGCCTGATCCACTTCTATTTCAACCAGCTCGGCAAGACCAGCAAGAAGCAGATCATCTCGCGCATCGATGGCTATCACGGCAGCACCTACATGGCGATGTCGATTACCGGAGTGCAGTTCGACCACATCGGTTTCGATGTCGAGCGGCAACTGGTGCATCACATCTCCTGTCCGAATCCTTATCGCCGCCCTGAAGAACAGAGCCTGGAAGCGTTCTGCGACGAGAAGGTTCAGGAACTGGAAGACAAGATCCTCGAACTGGGCCCGGATAATGTGGCGGCCTTCTTTGCCGAGCCGATCATGGGCGCGGGCGGTGTCATCGTGCCGCCGCCAGGCTACCACCAGAAGACCCTGGCGGTGTGCCGCAAGTACGATGTGTTGTATGTCTCCGACGAGGTGGTCACGGCCTTCGGGCGCCTTGGCCACATGTTCGCCTCCGAGGACGAGTTCGGCATCGTTCCGGACATCATCACCTGTGCCAAGGGCCTGACCTCTGGCTACCTGCCGCTGGGAGCAACCATCTTCTCTGATCGCATCTACGACGTGATCAGCAAGCCCCAGGCCGATGGTGCCCTGTTTACCCACGGCTTCACCTATTCCGGCCACCCGGTGAGCTGTGCGGCCGGCCTGAAGAATATCGAGATCATGGAGCGAGAAGGCATCTGCGATCACGTTCAGGACGTAGGGGCTTATTTCGAACAGCGCCTGCATGAGCTCAAGGACCTGCCGATCGTCGGTGATGTTCGCGGGCGCAAATTCATGATGTGTCTCGAGAATGTCGCCGACAAGGAAACCAAGGAACTGATCGCCCCCGAAGCCAAGATCGGCAACCGCATCGCCGACGAATGTCAGCAGCGCGGCCTGATCGTTCGCCCCCTGGCGCATATGAATATCCTTTCGCCGACGCTGATTCTCAGCCGGCAGGATGTCGACTTCGTGGTCGAGACACTGCGCGAAAGCATCGAAGCCGCCACCGAATCGCTCAAGGTCGACGGTTACCTGCCGCGCTGAATACTGATAGCTGAATACCAACAACCGTTCTGTTGATACCGCCGCCGCTGCCTGAACAAGGCGCGGCGGCGTTTTGGTTCAGGCCTGCGCTGAGCGTCGCTGAGTGTCGAAACCGACTACGCTCATTCGACGATGGAGTGCACTCTGAGTCCATCGGATCAACAGGAGTTCACGCCATGAAAACCAGCACTGTGATGGCTAACAAGAAGGCACTGCCGAAAGTGGCGTCACATGCCGAGTGGGATGCGGCCCGCACTGCACTGCTTGCCAAGGAGAAAGCAGCAACCCGGGCGATGGATGCCTTGGCGGCAGAGCGACGTCGCTTGCCCATGGTACCGGTGGAAAGGCACTACACCTTCACCGGGCCGGAGGGAGAGCTCTCCTTGATCGATCTGTTTCATGGTCGTCGGCAGCTGATCGTCTATTGCGCCATGCTGGAACCGGGCGCGGCGCCTTGCTCGGGTTGCTCGATGGTGATGGATAACATCGGTCACAACCTGGCCCATGTAAATGCCCGGGACACTACTTTTGTCTTTACCTCACCGGCCCCACAGGAAGACATCAAGACACTGCAGCAGCGTATGAGCTGGAGCGCTCCCTGGTACACCGATCACGGCCGTCGCTTTGCCGATGATTTTGGCGCAGGAAAGGGGTTTGCTCTCAATGTGTTCATTCACGATGATGAACAGCGGATATATCGCACTTATTTCACCACTGATCGCGGCGGGGAGTTGTTCGACACCCATTTCAGGCTGCTGGACCTTACGCCGTACGGGCGCCAGGAAAATTGGGAAGACTCTCCCGAAGGCCGGCCGCAGACTCCGCCATATGAATGGTGGCGTATGCATGACGAATATTCGGACTGAACAACAGCACGATGAGATAAGCACCGAGAACTCACCAGGAGCCGTTATGCAGGCAGCACAGCGTGAAGCACTACTCGACACATTGAAGGCCCGTTTCGAAGCCAACATGGCTCGCCATGAAGGACTGGCATGGGCAGATGTTCAGGCCAGGCTGGCAGCCAATGCCGACAAGCTCCGGTCGCTCAGCGAAATGGAAAGAACGGGCGGAGAGCCGGATGTCATCGGGCAGGATGCGGCGACGGGGGAATTCATCTTCTACGACTGTTCCGCGGAAAGCCCCAAGGGTCGCCGAAGTGTCTGCTACGACCGGGAAGCCCTTGATGCACGAAAGACCCATAAACCGGAGAACAATGCCCTGGATATGGCGGCTGACATGGGCATTGACGTGCTGACGGAAGCGCAATACCGAGAACTGCAGAAGTTCGGTCCGTTCGATACCAAGACATCCAGTTGGCTGGCCACACCGAATGAGATTCGCCAGCATGGCGGCGCGATCTTCGGGGACTACCGCTATGGCACGGTGTTCGTGTACCACAACGGCGTACAGTCCTATTACGCTGCCAGAGGATTCCGTGGCGCGCTCAAGGTGTAAGTGGGATCAAAAGTAAGTGGGTTAAAAACAAGCGAGATAAAAACAAGTGGGATAAAAAGGGACCAATGGGCCATATGGCCTGTTCGACCATCTCTGGCTATGCGAACAGGAGAATTCGATGGCCTCGGAAGGCATCAGGAAAGATAGCGCCGGACACTCGTGGCAGTTGCGTTGGCCTGTCGCAACCATTGCCATTGCCCAGTTGTTGGGGACTTCACTGTGGTTCAGTGCCAACAGTGCTGCAGATGATCTCATGGAAATCTGGCACATCAGTGCCGCGGATATCGGCTGGTTGACCAGCTCGGTGCAAGGAGGCTTCATTTTCGGCACGCTGGTCCTGGCATTGGGCGGGCTGGCGGACCGCTATCGCGCCAGCCGCGTCTTTGTCTGCAGTGCAGTGGCGGGTGCACTGTTCAATGCGGGGTTTGCCTGGTTTTCTGAAGGGCTGGCCAGTGCGATGGTGTTCCGCTTTCTGGTCGGTGTGTCACTGGCCGGTATCTATCCCATGGGCATGAAGCTGATCGTCAGTTGGGTTCCTGAAGGCACCGGCCAGGCGTTGGCGCAGTTAGTTGCCATGCTGACGCTGGGTACGGCATTGCCACATGCCTTGCGGGAAGTGGGCGCGACGCTGCCTTGGCAGTACGTCATCCTCGCTTCGTCGGGATTGGCGTTGCTGGGCGCCTTGTTGATCCATCTGCTGGGAGACGGTCCCCACCTGCCGGATGCACGCCAGAGAAAAGCGCTGGCATCGGCCATGGCGGGGTCGCGCTCAGGTGTCCTGCAGGTATTCAAGATCAGCCGCTATCGGGCGGCGGCGTGGGGATACTTCGGGCACATGTGGGAGCTTTATGCTTTCTGGGCGCTGGTGCCGCTGTGGGTGGCACGCTCGGTGTTGCCCAGCGAGTATCCCTGGCTGGGGGTATCGGGCATGGCATTTGCCATCATTGGCATCGGGGCGCTGGGCTGTGTGATCGGTGGCCTGCTGTCTCGACGTATCGGCAGTGCGAAGGTCGCACTGGGAGCGTTGGCATCTTCGTGTGCATGTGCCGTGGTGTTTGCCCTGTTCTGGCGTGATCTTCCCGCTGCGGCACTAGGTATGCTCCTGCTGGTATGGGGAGTGACCGTGGTGGCAGACTCGCCTCAGTTCTCCGCGCTGTCGGCGCAGGCCTGCCCAAGGGAGCTGGTTGGCGCCGCGTTGGCCATTCAGAACTCCATCGGTTTTGCCATCACGGTTATTTCCATTGCCGCGACTTCGGCCCTGTTCGAGCATATCGGTCTGGATGCCGCATGGCTGCTGGTGCCAGGCCCGGTCATCGGGTTACTGGGCTTTGCGCTGGCTTCACGGCATCCGTCGTAACAAGAAGCTGGGCGCCTTATGGGCGCCCAGCAGGAGGGTAGAAAAGCCAGGGATTAGTCCAGCCCTAGTCCAGTTGCGGTTGATTGCCGATCCGCGCAAACATCTCGGTGAACATCTGAATATCCAGCATCAGGTTATCCACTTTCTTGAACTCCTCGGAGGTATGTCCGGTGTAGGCTTCGCCGGGCATGGAGGGGCCAAAGTTGATGGCATTGGGCAACAGCTTGGCGGTGGTGCTGCCGGCAGAAGACACCGGGTCGGCGGGCAGGCCGGTGGTGTCACCGAAGATGTTCAGCAGGGTCTGCAACCAGGCGCCTTGAGGATCGCGCAGCATCCAGTCGTCGATTTCCACGGCGACCTGCATGTCGGAGCCTTGTTCCTCGGCATAGGCATTCAGCTTCTCGCTGATCGCATTGGCCAGTTCTTCGGGGGAGCGGTCTCCCGCAGGAGCCCTCACGTTGACGGCAACGTTCAGATGATCGTCAGTCAATTGCAGGAAAGTCGGTGACACCAGCAGCGGTCCCATGAACTCATGCTCATAGGCCACACCCAGCTTTTCGCCGTGGTAATCCAGCCCATAGTTGTCGTTCAGGTAATGCATGGCCGCGGTGTAGTGGTTGTCCTGGAAGGGAACCTCGGATTCTGCCAGCAGCCCGGCCAGGCGCGGCACGGGGTTGAGGCCGGAGTCCGGCTTCGAGGAGTGAGCGGACTTGCCCTTGACGGTCAGCGTGACCTGGTCGCCCTCGACGTCGGACATCACCTGGAAGTCACCACCGTTGGCTTCGACATAAGCTTCGCCTTCGGCACGCAGGGTCTCGCTCACGGCTTCCGGGTCATCGGCTTGGATGGTCGCTACCGCGGTTTCGGGAATCTGGTTGCTGGCCAGGCCACCCGTGACTTCGACGATCTCGGGGCCTTCGCCTGAACTTTCTCCAGAACTTTCTCCGGAACTTTCTCCAGCGCTTTCTCCACTACCTTCCACGAGTGGGAAATCGGTAGTGATGGTGCCAAACCCATTTTCTGCGATCACTGCCGGATAGCCGCTGTCGAGCACGATGTTATAGGCTGGCAGTTCCTGGTTTTCCTTGGCGTTGACTTCCTTGTAATAGGTGAAGCCTTCGCCGCCGGTTTCTTCGGTGGTCTCGATCATCAGGCGCATGGTGCGCTTGAGCGGCACATCATTTTCCTTGATGGTCTTCATGGCATACAGGGCCGCAGCGATGGAGGCCTTGTCGTCTTCAGTGCCACGACCATAGAGCTTGCCGTCCTTGAGCGTCATCTCACGAGGATTGAGCTCGGTGCCATCGTCCAGGGTCCAGCTGTCTTCGGCGGGTACGGTATCGCCATGGGTCAGGATGCCGAAGGCTTCATCCGTGCTGCCGGGCAGCTCGACCTCGAAGATGCGGTTGTCCACGTTGCGGAACTGCAGGCCGAATTCCTCGGCCTTGGCCTTGATCAACTCACCGAATTGAATGATGCCGGGGTTTTCGTATTGTGGAGCATCACCTTTCTTGTCGGTGGGAATGGCGACCATTTCACCGAGCAGGTCGACGACATCGTCGCCGTAATGCAGGCGGGTATAGATGCCCAGCAGGCGATAAAGGTTGGTGAAATCGTCGCCCTCAAGGGTTTCTCCGTTCAGATAGCCTTCGATGGCCGACTGCAGGGCGGTATTGTCGCTTTCACCGCTCACTTGCTGCAGAAAATCATTGAAGCTCGGGGGAACCTCCTTGGCATGAGTCTCCAGGATAGTGAGGATTTCATCATGCTTGAGCGTGCCGGTAGTGGCGGCATCGGACTCACTAGAGGCGTATACCGGTCCCGTCAGGCTCAGGGTAAAGAGCGCTGAGGCCAGTAGTGTGGCAGGGGTTTTCATGACCTTATCCTTCCTTGTTTCAGTCCATGGTGATGAACTACAACAATGTAAGACGGATAAGGGCGAAGCGATATTCCTCTTTGATCAAATATGAAAGAAAAAAGTCATCATTGAAAAGCCAGGTTACTGATGAAAGAGCTGAAATGACAGCGACTTTCAGGTGAATTCAACGGTGCTCATCTATTGGTGTTGCCAGACCGCTCTTTCTTTATCCATGGCATTTTTGCCGACAGCGACCCGTCTGAATGTCAGGGCAAGATAAACGGCAGGACGAGATAAAAGGATAGGCAAAGGAATGTTGAAGCCTTCAGTAAAACAACATGTATCGGTACGCCCGGCAGGCCGGCGTTGGTATCACCCATCGTTGGCGGGGCTCTTTCTCGGCGGCCTGCTGTGTGCCTTGACGTTCATGCCTTCGCTTGTCCCTCGCCCGTGGTTGTTCCAGGCCATATTGACCGGCTTTTCGTTTGCCTTGGGCTATGGGCTCGGGCTGGTCATGAGCTGGCTGTGGCGCTTCATGGAGCTGCCCACCATTCGTGACCGCTGGCGGCCTGGCCTGTTCTGGGTTCTGGTCATCTTCATTGTGGTGTATCTGGCATTCCATCTCTGGCATGCCTCGGACTGGCAGAATTCCACCCGGCAACTGATGGGCATGCCTCCCGTGGAGAGTGAGTATTACGTACGGATTGTGCTGGTTGCCGTTGGCGTGGTGGCCCTGCTGCTGCTTCTGGGAGCCGGGCTGGTGTGGGGAATACGTGCAGCGGCAGCCTTTCCAAGGCGCTATATTCGCCGGCGTGTGGCATCGCTGGTCGGGGTGGTGGTCTTCCTTGCGCTGTTGGTCAATGCCGTCAATGGCACCCTGGTCAGTTATGCAATTACCGCAATCGACCAAGTGCAGGCTGCAGTGGATATCAGTGATCCTCCGGGGGTCGAGCCGCCTGTTCAAGCGACTCGATCTGGCAGCACTGAATCTCTGATTTCCTGGGATCTGCTGGGCAAGGCCGGGAAGCTCTATGTGGGTCAGGGGCCACGTGCAGCAGATATCTCTGCCTTTTCCGGCCAGCCTGCCATGGAGCCGATACGCGCCTATGTCGGCCTGCGGTCGGCTGATGAGACAGAGCAGCAGGCCGAACTGGCGCTGCGGGAGCTGCAACGCACAGGGGCATTTTCGCGGGAGCTGCTGGTCATTGCGACCCCGACGGGGACCGGCTGGTTGCAGAATGGGGCCCTGGCGCCGCTGGAGTACATGTATGGTGGCGATACCGCCATCGTTGGCGTGCAGTATTCCTATCTGCCCAGCCCGTTCTCGCTGATTCTCGAGCCTGGCCGGGCTCAGGAGTCGGCTTCCATCGTCTTCAATGTGATCTATGAATACTGGAAGACCCTGCCGGAAGCGGAACGTCCCCGACTCTACCTGTTCGGCTTGAGCCTGGGATCGCTGGGTTCGGAAAACTCTGCACCGCTGAATGCCTTCATCAATCATCCCATCCAAGGCGCTGTGTGGGCCGGGCCGACCTTTCGCAACACCATGTGGCGACGTATCCAGCGTCGTCCTCATGGTGATTCGCCTGCCTGGCAGCCGGAGTTTGAAGATGGTTCGCTGGTCCGTGTGTTCGGCCCGCAAGGGCAGCGACATGCGGAAGGCCAGGAGTGGGGGCCGGTACGCATTGCCTATGTCGTCAATCCCTCCGATGCGATTTCCTTCTTCAATGAACGCATGTGGTACCGCGAACCCAACTGGATGAAGCCGCCAAGGGGGCCGGATGTCTCGCCACTGTTCGAGTGGGTACCGGTGGTGTCTTTCTTCGAGGTCGCGATGGACATGCTGTCTGCCGGTGACACACCGCCAGGGCATGGGCATAACTACTCGGTGCAGGAATATACCCATGCCTGGGCAATGGTGACTGACCCGCGCGGATGGACGGCGCAGGACAGTGAACGACTGGTGGGGTTTATGTCTTCTGGTGAGTGAAAGCGTTCGATTGGGGAGCGGGAATGAGCTAGGGCACCAGTCTGGTGCCCTCTGTCATGCATGCTTGTCAATGAACGAATGCTTGGATGCACAAATGCTGCTCGATAGGGGAGCTAGCCCTGAAGCTGGCGTGCAATGCTGGCGACGTCGCTGAGATCGGTAATGGACCAGGCTGCAGTGATCAGCGCATCCTGCGCATCATCAGCAAGAACACCCGCGCAGCACGAGCGAACCTTGGCTTCGAGTTCGGCATCGCTCAATGGGTTTTCCGGCCCACCACGATAACGCTCGTCTGCCCAGCCACTGACGCTTTCGCCGTTGTTCAGTTCTATCGTGATACGCGAGCGCATCTTGTCGAAGCCCTGAGCCTCGATGTCGGGATCCAGCTGTGTGCGTACTCGGTGCTGCATGGCCTGCATGGCATCCGAGGCGACAAACTCGTCAGAGAACTCGACCTTGCCGGCCTGTCGGTTCAAGGCAATCATCGCCAGGGCGGCGGGCAGGGAGAACTTTGCCTGCAGATGATTGGCCGCAATCGGGTAGCGAATCGGATTGAGGATGTTGGAACCGGCATGTACCACGACAGTATCGATGTCCTCCGGTTGAATGTCGGCCTCGGTGACCAGTCGCAGCATGAGGTCGATGGTCGGATGGGTCAGTACACCACACGGATAGGGTTTGATGGAGACACCGGGATCAAGGATGGACCAGGTCTTGCCGAACCCCTGTTTCAGTTTGTCTGCGCTGGCGCCGCCGCCATGGACAGCCATGAACCCCCAGGGACCATCCAGTGCTTCGGGGTCAGCGGTGAAGCCTCGCTGGGCAAGAAGCGCAGCAGTGACGCCATTTTCCGATGCTCGGCCAACATGCAGGGGCTTGGTCATGGTGCCGAAGTTGCAGCGAATGCCTGCGGCCAGGCTGGCGGCGATACCGAAGCCATGACGCAGACGCTCGCCTTCGAGGCCCAAAAGCTTGGCAGCGCTGGCGAAGGCGCCAAAGGTGCCGACGGTGCCGCTGGAGTGCATTCCCTGCATATAGTGTTGGGGCAGCATCCATTCCGAAATCTTGCATTCCACCTCGAATCCCGTCAGGAAAGCCTCCATGAAGCGTTCTCCGCTGACCGCGCCCAATCGTTGGCTCATCACCAGACTGGCTGTCAGCGGCGGGATTGTCGGGTGAGTGAGAAGACCATAGATATGTGCGGGATCCAGGCTGACCTGGCTGTCATCCCAGTCATGAGCGTGACCTGCGGTGCCCAGCACCCGAGCGGCAAGCGCGACGGGGCCGCGCTGGTTTGCCAACCCCAGCAATAGAGCGTCCTCGCGGCCGCCGGCCTCGGCTGCATCTTCGGCCAGCATACGTACCGAGTGTTCTTCTGAGCCCGCGACGAACAGGCCCAACCCATCCAACAGACAGCGCTTGCCGATCTTCAGTGCCTCGTCGGGAATATCCGCGAACTTTACCTGCTCTATGAAAGCGGCTGCCCGAGCGGTGATTTCGGTATTTTCTGGCATTTCAGCAAAGATATTACGGGTAACAGACACATGGTCCTCCGGGATCATTCATCAGTGGTGGAGTTGCGGGTGAGCCTCGCCCAGAGAGGCCCTGCGAAGAGATTGACGGTGACAGCACGGACAGCATGAAAGGCCGCCACCAGGGCGGCGTTCTGGCCCAGTACCTTGGCGGTAAGGGTCATTTCCGCCATGCCGCCTACGGCAAAGCTCAGCACGAGGGTCATGGCGGTCTCGCCTTCGCTGAACAGCGCGAAGATCAGCGCCGCACCGGACACCAGTGAGCCGATCACCAGCAGGATGACAATGCCGGTAACCAGCGCGCGAGGCAGTGCGAGCAGGGATTCACGCTTGAATTTGGCGCCCAGGCTGAAGCCGACGATCAATTGAGCGATGATCAGCAGCCACCCCGGCATCTGCCCGCTGTTGGTGAATTCTGCCCCTGACATGACGCCACTGATGATCAAGGGCGTCAGCAGCCAGGCGGATGGCATACCGCGACGTGAGGTGACGATACTGGCCAGCATGGACAGCCCGAGAACAGCGAGCAGCAGGGGAGCTGGCAAAGGGTGGCCACTGTCGGAAAGCCCCGGCATCTGATGTCCATAGTGCTGGGCAATGGCCGGGATCAGCGTGACGATGAGGCCGACGCGTGTGGCATGTAGAGCGGCGATGGCGGCACGGTTGGCAGAATAACGTTCGCCGATTTCTGCCATCTCGATCACGCCGCCTGGCAGCAGGCAGAAGTAGGCTGTCGCCGTGTCGAGGCCCGATACACGAGCGAAAAGAGGTGTCAGGCCGATGGCCAGGACAATTCCCAGTGCGGCGGAAAGCAGCATGACAGGCAACCACGCGAGCATCTGCGAGGCCACTTCGGGAGTCACCCACAACCCTACGCTGGAACCCACGATCAGAAGCCCGCCACGATGCAGCGGCTTGGGCATCTGGATGGATAAGCCGCTCAATGCCAGCCCGCCGACCATGAGCGCCGAGCCCATCAGCCAGCCCAGAGGCAATCCCAGGGTCTGCCACAGGTAGCCGCCCAGTGTTGCCGCGATGGCAGGGAGAATGAGTGTCCTGACAAGCGGTGCAGGAGCCTCTGATCGCTTCTCGCTGGCGTGGAGAGGAGGGCGGTTGTCCATTGGATTACCCAAGGTAACGACCACCGTTGATATGCAGCGTCTGACCTGTGATGTAACGGGCATCGGGGCCTGCCAGGTAAGCAACCATGGAGGCCACTTCCTGTGGTCTGCCAAGGCGTTGGGCAGCCGCCTTGGACCCGGACGCGAGTTGTGGTGCGGGCGAGTTGATGGGGCGTTGCGTATCGATCTGCCCGGGGACAACACAGTTGGCGGTGATGCCACGCTCTGCCAGCTCCACGGCCAGAGCGCGGGTCAGTCCGACGACCCCCATCTTCGAGGCGATCACACTGGCGCGTTCCGCAGCACCGAGGTGAGCGCTGACACCACCGAAGGTGATGATGGCGCCCTGATCCGAGGCTGACAGTAGTGGTAATGCCGCCCTCGTCGCCAGAAAGGGGCCATCCAGATTGACGGCCATGACCTGCCGCCAGGCATCTGGCGTCAGGTCATCCACTGGCTGATGAGGTCGGATGGCTGCACAGCAGACGAGAATATCGAGCTGCGAGAAGCGGCGTTCGAGCTGCTGCAACGCCTGCTCCATCGCCTCGGCAGACGATACATCGGCGCACAGGCCAATGGCCTGGCGGCCAAGGGACTCGATGTCCTGAAGAGTGCGGACCATGTCTTCACCGTCGCGGCTGGCGAGGACGGCCACATCGGCGCCTTGCCGTGCCAGTTCCAGGCAAATGCAACGTCCGATGTTGCGTGTCCCTCCGGTTACCAGGGCGACGCGGCCACGAAGGGGGAGCGAGGATGTCATCAGCTATGCCCTCCGTTGACGGCTCTGCGTCTCTTCAGGCCTTTCAATCCGTTGGATATCGGCTTGGCAAAGATGCTCAGGAAGGCGAGCAGGAAGAAGCCGAGCGCGATAGGTCGCTCCAGGAAGCGAGAAGCGTCCTGGTCGAAGATGATCAGCGATTGCGCGAGGGAGTTTTCTACCAGTGAACCAAGGACAACGCCCATGATGATGGGGGCGGCACCGAACCCGTAGCGCTTCAGCCAGAACCCGATGAATCCTGTGATCAGCATGATAGTGACATCGACCAGGCTCTGATTGACGCCGTAGGCACCGACGACGCAAAGAGCGAAGACGGTTGGCCACAGGAACGTTCTTGGGATCAGCGAGATGCGAGAGAACAGTCTGGCGCCGACCAGGCCGAAAACCAGAAACACCAGGTTGGCGACCAGCATGGCGGCAAAGATGGAATACAGCAGTTCGGGTTGGTTCTCGAACAGGTAGCTGCCCGGACGTATGCCATGAATCTGCAGACCGCCCAGAATGACAGCAGCGGTGGCTGAGCCAGGAATGCCAAGGGCCAAGGTCGGCACCATGGAGCCGCCTGTTGCTGCATTGTTGGCGGCTTCTGGGCCGGCGATACCTTCGATCTCGCCAGTGCCGAACTTGTCACCATGCTTGGACCAGCGTCGTGCCTCGTTGTAGCCGATCATGGCGGCCATGGTGCTGCCTTCAGCAGGCAGAATGCCGATGAAGGTACCGATACCGGAAGAGCGCAGAATGGTCTTCCATACTCGCTTGAAATCGTCTCTGGAGGGCAGCTTGATGGCCTTCAGTGCAATACGGTCCATGGCTCGGTCGACGACATCGGCCTGGGAGAGCAGCTCGGCGACAGCAAACAGACCGATGAGAATCGGAATGAAGCTGATGCCTTCGTAGAGCTGGGGGACGCCGAAGGTGAAACGCTCGACGCCGGTGGTCAGGTCGACACCGACGGTGGCAATCAACAAGCCCAGCGCGCCACCGATGAGATTCTTCACCGGAGACTTGCCGCTGATCGATGCCAGCATGGAGAGACCGAAGATGGCGAGAGCAAAGTATTCCGGTGGACCGAAGGAGTGAGCAATGCGTGCCAGAGCCGGTGCCGCCAGGACCATGACGACCAACGACAGAATACCGCCGATGACACTGGAAACGGCTGCCATGCCCAGGGCTCGTCCCGCCTCGCCCTTCTGGGCCATCGGGAAACCGTCGAAAGCTGTGGCGGCGGCGGGCGGTGCACCCGGTGCATTGATCAATATCGCGGTGATGGACCCGCCAAAAGTACCGGCACAATACAGCGCTGCGAGCATGGAGATGGCAGGGATCGGGTCAAGGTAGATCGTGAACGGGAGTAACAGTGCCACGGCCATTGAGGAGCTGAGCCCTGGCAGTGCACCGACCAGCACCCCGACAACGGTGCCCAGCAGAATGACGGCGATGGCGACGGGATCGGTCAGAATGCCGAGGCCAGTGAGAATAGGTTCCATATGCCTTTTCTTCCTCAGGTCAGCCAGGGGGACAGGACACCCTGTGGCAATCGCAACTGCAGGGCATGGGTAAACAGCAGGTAAATGCATAACGGGGTAGCGATCGAGTAGATGGCGACCCTAGTGATTCGTCGTTCCCCCCACAACAACGGGAGAGCAAAACAGGTCAATGCGGTTGTCAGCGTGATGCCCAACCACTTGAACAGGAATGCCGCACTTAGCAGTACTGCCGCGGTGGCCCAGAAGCGCCATGTCATAGGAGCTTTCTTGTCTTCTTCATGACCGTGACCCTGGTAGATCATCACGATGGTCAGAATGGTGATCAGCACGAGAATCAGCTGAGGCATGGCGGCAGACTGCATGCCCTGAGCAAAGGCCGCAGGAACAGTGTCGAATTGCAGGGTGACTGCGAACAGCACCGCGACCATGGTCAGCAGCAACAGTCCGGGCAGGAGATCTTTCCAACGACTCGGCATTCCATAGTCTCCAGGACAGATAGAGGTACGAGAAAAGTGGGCCAGCCCGGAAAGGGCTGACCCACGGAAGCGTTATTGCATCAGGCCCAGTTCGGTCATGGTCTTCTCACCGGCTTCATACATTCGGTGGAGCTGCTGGTCCCATGCTTCAGCGTCAGCAATGCTTGACTCATCCAGGCCAATGCCTTGCAGGTATTCCTGATAGCGATCACTGGCCAGGCCGCTCAGCATGGCGTCCTCCAACACTTTAAGGCGGTCCTGCGGTGTGTCTTTCAGCACCACATAACCCCGCACCGTGGAGAACGATACGTCCATGCCGTTTTCGGCGAGGGTCGGGACATCGGGCAAGGCACTCATGCGCTCATCCGCCATCACGGCCAGGGGGCGAAACTCACCGGCTTCAATCTGATCTCGGGTCTCCGAGATATTCAGCCCTGCTGCATCGATGTCGCCTCTGGATAGTGCTGCGGCGAATTCGGCACCGCTGTCGAAGGGTACATAGGAAACCGTCATGTCGGCGGCATTGGCAAAGCTCATGGCAGCAATGTGATCGACACCGCCGATTTGAGTCCCACCCCATTTGATGGTGCCTTGCTGTCCCGCCTCGATCAGTTGGTCGAGTGTCTGGTAATCGCTGTCCCCTCGTACCATCACAATGATCGGGTCGTCGGTGGCGCGTGCTACTCCTTGGATGTCGTCGATACTCAGAGGTGCGTTGCCACGCATCATGGTGAACAGGTGGGTTGGCGTCACCGCCATGACGGTATAGCCATCGGCAGGTTGCTCACTCAGGTAGCTCATGGCGACGGAGCCGCCGCCACCCTTGCGGTTCTGAACGAAAACATTGCTGTCGAGCTGCTCCTGAGTGACCAGTGCCACCATCCTGGCTGTGGTGTCGGTGCCTCCTCCAGGGGAGGTGTGTACGGCTATCTCGATAGGGTCGGAGGGAAAGTCAGCGGCCAGTGCAGTGGATGCACTCAGGATGGCTGTCGTCACACAAGCCAGGGCATGGCCGCGTTTCATCAGGAGACGCATGGGAGACCTCTCTTGCTGGAATTGTAGGTAGAGGCGATATATGTAATTTGTAAACTGTTAACAGTTGACGGTATGCAAGGTAGAAGATATTGCCGGTAAATTCCTACTAGACGATAGTTGTAATAGCTGTGGTGACAGAGCGTGATGAGGAATAAAAGGGCCGGTATCTGTCAGTGGGGCGGACTCTGTCGTGAAGAAAACTTCTGTCCATCGACGGCAGAGGGCAGGACGCTACAGCGTGTGTAACGTCCAGACTGGGATATGCATTGGTCAGGTAGCTTCTATCATGCGTTGCCAGCCGGCCATGACATGATCACTCAAACGCTCTGCGGCCGCTGTTGCATCGCGCTGGCGCAGGGCTTCCATGATATGACGATGTTCGGCATTGGAGGCATGCAGGTTGCCGCGTTGCACCAGTCCGCGGCGTCGAAACAGATGCAATTGCTTGACGATATCGTCGTAGTAACGGGCGAGAGAAGCATTACCGGCTCCCGCCATCATGGTGTCGTGAAATTGCAGATTGAGGCTGTAGTAGCTATCCAGGTCATCTTCATCGGCTGCCTTTTCCATCTGCTCGACAAGGCGATCCAGTTCCTCAATCAGGGCGTCCGAAGCCTTTTCCACCAGCAATTGTCCAACCAGTGCAGTCAATGCCTGGCGAACTTCATAGAGGTCGCGTGCTTCGTCCAACTGCATCTCGCGGACATAGGCCCCCTGGTTTGCTACATTGCGCACCAATCCAGCGTGCTCGAGACTACGGCATGCTTCACGAATTGGGCCACGACTGATATTGAAACGCGTCGCGAGTGCACTTTCGTTGATCCGGTCTCCGGCACTGAGCTCCCCGGTGACAATCATTTCCTCGATGGCTTCCTTGGCAATGGAGGTCAGCGTATTGGAGCGTCGCTGACCGATGCGCTCGAGAGCACTGACAGATCCAGATTCCTTTTTCATCACAAAAACCCATATTGTTAACTGTTAACAACATAGAGCCTGAGCGATATCAAGACAAGCCAGTCGGTATGCTGGAACATGACTCCCATGGCTTTTGGGAGCAATAACGGGGCTGTATGTGGAAGGTGAAACTCCCCTCTGCAGCCCCGCTGAGTAGTGGTCTAGCCTAATGCCGGTGGCACAAGCCGGGGCAGGTGCTGTTCCAGCAGCATGGCGGCATGCAGGACGCGCATGTCCTGGTAGCGCGGGCCAACCAGGTGCAGGCCAACCGGAAGGTCTTGGTCGTCGAGTCCGCAGGGCAGTGATGCGGCGGGCTGCTGGGTGAGATTGAAGGGGTAGCTGAACGGGGTCCAGTCCATCCAGTCACGGTAGGGGCCACCCGGTGGTACGTTGTGCCCGGCGGTGAAGGGGGCCAGCGGCATGGTTGGGGTGATCAGCAGGTCATAGCGCTCGTGGAAGGCTTGCATATGAGCCACCAGGCGTTCGCGTTCACGGCGAGCTGCCAGGTATTGGGACAGCGAGATGTTCTGGCCGCGCTGGGCGATATCGAGAAATCCCGGGTCCAGTTGTTCCCTCTGATGATCATCCAGGCGTTCCAGTACTTGGGTGGCGCCCGCGAACCATAGGGTGTTGAAGGTGTCGAGGGGACTGTCGAATCCCGGATCCACCTGCTCGACGGTAGCCCCCAGTTCCTTCACCAGGGCGATGGCATCCTCAACGCGTGCGGCAATATCCGGTGCGACATCCACGTAACCCAGGGCCGGACTGTAGGCGATACGCCACCCCTTGAGGGAAGCGGGAGGCGGTGCCAGCCAGTCGACGCTGCGTGGGTTGCCCAGATAACCATCGCGCGGATCAGGTTGGGCCAGCACGCTCAACATGAGGGCACTGTCTGCTGCCGTGCGTGTCATCGGGCCGATGTGGGACAGTGTGGACATGGCACTGGCCGGCCATTGCGGTACCCAGCCAAAGGTGGGTTTGATGCCGAAAGTGCCGGTGAAGCTGCAGGGGATGCGTATCGATCCTCCTGCATCGCTACCCTGGTGCAGCAGGCCCAGGTTCAATGCCGTAGCGGCACCGGCGCCACCGGATGATCCCCCGGGGGTCAGGCGCGTATCCCACGGGTTGCGGGTGATGCCATGCAGCGGGTTGTCGGTGACCCCTTTCCAGCCGAATTCCGGGGAGGTGGTCTTGCCGAGAATGACGGCTCCCGCATTCTTGAGGTGTTGGCTGACCGGCGCATCCACCTGGCATGGGCCAGTAGTCGACATGGTCTTCGAGCCTGTGGTCTTTGAACCTGTGGTCCTGGAGCCCATGTAGGTCGGCATGTCGGCGGTCAGGGTGAGATCCTTGATGGTGGCGGGGATGCCATCGAGAGGACCGCAGGGGCGTCCTGCCTGCCAGCGGCCTTCGGAAGCCTTGGCGGCTTCCATCGCTGTTTCCGCCGCCAGGCAGGAGAAGGCATTGACGTGGGGATTGTCGCGTTCGATACGCAGGAGACAATCCCGGGTCAGTTCGACTGGCGATAGCTCGCCGCGCTGAAACAGGTCCAGCGCTTCGCAGGCGGTGAGATCCTTCAACCCAGTGGAGAAAGCATCAGTGGTGACAGAAGTCGGCATGCTTATTTCTCTCCTCCGTCGACAAGCCCAGCTTGTTCCAATCCGGCTTGTTTCAACCCTGCTTGCTCCAACATCGCATGGAGCAGCACGTTGCAGCCTGCATGAAGATCTGTGGCAGCCGCATTCTCTATTTCATTGTGGCTGATGCCGTTCTCACACGGTACGAAGATCATGCCAGCAGGTGCAATACGTCCCATGAAAATGGCGTCATGGCCGGCACCACTAACGATATCGAGATGCGAGACACCCAGTCGCTCGGCGCCATGGCGCACTGCGGTGACACAGCTTTCGGCAAAATGCTCAGGGGCAAAGTCCGCCGCTGGTGTGAGCTCTGCGGTCAATCCATGGCGCTGGCAGCTGTCATTCACGGCCTGCTGCAGTTCTTCTGCCATCTGGGCCAGCGTCTCGGCGTCGAAATGGCGCATGTCGATGGTCATCTTCACCTGCCCGGGGATGACGTTACGGGATCCTGGATGCAACTGCAGAACACCCACGGTGCCGCGACCGTGTGGGGGATGACGCATGGCAATGGCATTGATGGCCTGGGTGATCTCTGCGGCACCGAGCAGCGCGTCCTTGCGCAATGACATCGGGGTTGGGCCGGCATGGGCTTCCTGGCCGGTCAGGGTCAGGTCGAACCATTTCTGGCCCAGGGCACCAATGACAACGCCAATCGTGGTCTCACGGTCTTCAAGAATGGGCCCTTGTTCGATATGGCATTCGAAATAGGCCTTGATACCTTCGCGCTCGACCTGGTCGCTGCCACGATAGCCGATGGCCTCCAGTGCATCGGCCACGGATACGCCCTCGGCATCGGTCTGGTGCAGCATTTCATGCTCGGACAACTGGCCGGTGAACACGCCGGAACCCATCATGCAGGGAGCAATTCGGCAGCCTTCCTCGTTGGTCCAGGCAACCACTTCGATAGGAGAGCGAGTGTGGATATCGTGACGGTTCAGTGTACGGATGACCTCAAGCCCCGCCATGACGCCATAGCAGCCATCGAACTTGCCGCCAGTGGGCTGTGTGTCGAGATGGCTGCCAGTCATGACCACGGCGGCGTCCGGGTCGGTGCCGGGGCGGCGGGCAAAGATGTTGCCGATGCTGTCCACCCGAATGCTGCATCCTTCGGCGCGACACCACTCGATGAACAGGTCGCGTGCCTGGCGGTCAAGATCGGTCAGTGCCTGGCGGTTGACCCCACCTTTTGGCGTGGCACCAAGGCGCGCCATCTCCATCAGCGACTGCCAGAGACGTTCGCTGTCCGTGGCAATATCCAGCGCAAGAGAGGGGTGTGCAGAAGAAGAGCTTGAAGAGGAGAGTTCAGTGGTCATCGTAGGTCCTCGCGGGTAGTCATTGATGTTGTAAGCCAGCGATAGGGGGCGTATACCAGCGGCGCTGACGGTAGTGGCGATGCTTGAATTCCTGCCGCCGTCTCACCGCCGTCATGACGGTCGTTATGGTTCCTGTGATTGCTTCAGTGTCATCGCTTCAGGGTCATTGCTGCTGTTGCTGGAACATCTGCAGCAGCGGTGAGTGCTCTGAACCCTGGGCCAAGGTTTCCGGCACGATCAGCATCTGTTTGGCCATCTCCGCCTCGAGCGCGGACATGTGTCCTTCGGCGTCACGCATGTGCTCTTCCATCAGCGTTCGTACCCGCTCGACATCCTCGGCGCGATAAGCGTCCACCAATTCGCGGTGATAGCGATGGTTGGCCTTGTCGAACTGCTTGCGTTCCGGCACATAGGCCTTCTTCACCACCACCAGGTCGCGCAGCATGTCGTTGAGGAAACGGCACATGAAGGCCAGCAAGGGGTTGGGACAGGCTCGCGCCAGACAGTTATGAAACTCAAGCTCCAGGAAGCGCTGTCGACGATGGTCTTCTGCGTCGGATGGTGCGCACTCGCAGTCGCTCATGTTGGCTTCCAGCGTGGCAAAGTCTTTCTCTGTGAGAAGGCCGACGACAGAAACCGCCATCTCGACTTCGAGCAGGCGGCGCAGCTGATACACCTGATATCCATCGAGTGAGCGAAAGTGGAGGAAATTGCGCAGCATGCGGCTGGCCGGTTCCATGCTTGGAGTGTGCAGGATGGCGCCGCCGCCAGGGCCAGTCTTCAAGGTGATCAGCCCTTCGACCTCAAGAATCTTGAGGGCCTCGCGGACAGTGCCCTTGGCACAGCCGTACAGCTCCATCAGTGCACGCTCGTTGGGCAGACGATCTCCTTCCACCATGCCTTCAGTGGCGATCCAGCGCTTGATGTCATCGCTGATCAATTCAGCGAGTTTCTGGCGGCGCTGGGGGGAGGGTGCCTGGGCCATGTTCCGTTCCTTGAGTGGGTTTGAGATAGCTTGAGTGGGCTTGAAAGAGGTTGAGAAAGAGGCCCCGTTCGGCGGGACCCCGAAGATTGCATCATGCTGGCATCAACGTGCCTGAGCGGTTTGAGGTGGAGCGATCTGCTCGTCATCGCACTGTTCGGGATGATACTCCGCTACATAGTCCTGACGAGCCTTGGAAAAGCGTTCCACCACATCGCTGTCGCGACGTTCCAGCACCAGGCTCAGGACCACAAACAGGCCAGAGTTGACGATCAGCCCCCAGATGCCGGCGTGCAGGCCCAGCGGATTGCTGACGCTGGCACCATAGGTCAGCCACAGCACGCAGGCGATACCACCGATCAGCCCCCAGAAGGCGGCCATGGGATGCGCGCGCCGCCAGGTGATGGCGCCGATGGTAGGCACGATGAGCTGCGCAGTACCTGCCAGGGCGGCAATACCGATGGTGACCAGCAGCCCAGGCACCGTAAGTGCCATGATGTAGGCCGCCAGCGAGAAACCGACCAGTGACAGGCGGCCGATGAAGACGATACGCGACTGACTGGCATGCCGGTTCACGTAGCGCTGGTAGATATCCATCGTCACCACGGTGGAGACCGCATGAATCTGGGAGTTGGCCGTGGACATGGCGGCCGCGGCACCGGCAGCCATGATCAGCGAAGCCAGCAGATACGGCGCGTAGTTCATCAACATGACCGGAAGCACCTGGTCGGGGTTTTCGAGTCCAGGTTCAAGCAGCACGCCGGAGTAGCCTG
Organism: Halomonas sp.; assembly: GCF_029263665.1. Taxonomy (GTDB): domain Bacteria; phylum Pseudomonadota; class Gammaproteobacteria; order Pseudomonadales; family Halomonadaceae; genus Halomonas. Next base: position 34,170 of record NZ_JAJUFQ010000026.1, on the reverse strand, counting down.
TCAGCACAGAACCCACGTAGGCGAAGGCGGCCAGGCCAAGCAGGAAAGGCATCAGGTTGAACAGTCGACCGCTCTTGACCGAATACATGCGTAGCCAGATCTGTGGCCCCATGAAGGCGCCAATGGCCACGATCATGAACAGCGAGAACCACATGCTGTAGCCCATGTTGCCGTTCGGCCCGGGCATGGTCAGGTGAGCAGGGTATGACGATGCGAGCTGGGCAAACAGTGCCGTTGGGCCTCCCACCTGACTGGAGATGTAGTAACCCGCATACATCATGCCGAAGAACAGCAGTGCACCGTAGATGACATCGGTCCAGGCAATGGCACGAATGCCTCCGACCCAGACATAGACGATGATGATGAAATAGAACAGCAGGGCAGCCAGCCAGAAGGGAATGACACCGCCTGAAGCCACTTCGATCAGGTAGGCGCCGCCGGTCAACTGGATCTGCAGATAGGGAACGGTGAATACCAAGGTGATGACGGCGACCAGGATGCGCAGCGCTTCACTATTGTAGAAGTCGCCCATCAGGTCGGATGGGGTCAGGTAGTTGAAACGCTTGCCCAGGAACCACACGCGCTTGCCGATCCAGTAGTACATGAACCCGAACAGCAGGTTCCAGGCCAATGCCGTCAGGTATACCGGGCCACTGGTATAGAAGGTGGCATTGGAGCCGAGGAAGGCAAAGGCACTCCACCAGGTCGCGGCGACAGTGAAGAATACAGCAACGCTGCCCATGGCCCTGCCCTGGACGAAGAAATCTTCACTGGTGTCTTGAGATTGCCGGGCGGATACCAGCCCGACGATCAGCGGGATGATCATGAAGGCGGCAATGATCAGAATGCTTCCAGTCATGGTGAGTCTCCTCAATCATCACGCTTTGGGCCAGATGCGGTCATCTCACCTCTGGTCGTACTGCCCCAGTTGGTGAGGTAGGCGACCAGGAACAGAACGGTGAGAAAGGCCCACCAGCCGAGGTTCCAGACGAAGAGGAACGGGACACCCATGACCATGGGTTCCACCTGATTGGCGACCATGACGAGCGGGCTTTCCAGCATGATGAAACCCAGCAGCATGCCGCCATAGATGGCGAGTTTTCGGGTCGTGAAGGTCTTGCGCATTGTTGTCTTCCCCCTGTTGTTTTGATTTGAGGAATGCTTTGATTTGACGAACGTTTTGGTTCGGGAAGCGTTTGGTTTGAGAAGCGCTGTCTGACTTGAGAAGCGCCTTTATCCAACGCCTTGCCGTGGGGTGGGTTGTATCCCGATCACGGAGGTGAGCGGGGGATCTGGCTGGCAATGCTCGATTTGTTGTATTTATACGAATAAATATACCAATAGAAGCCAGGCGGAAGACTGTCAAGGAAGAGATGTCAGGAAGAGGGAAGTGGAGGCGATGGAAAATGCTTCGAGGATGTTGTGTCGCTATATTTATGTTTTAACTGTCTTTTCATTCACTTCGCGGAACAGGGCTTTGATAAAGAGAGCTTTGATGAAGCGAACCTTGATGAACAGAGCTTTGGTGAACAGAGCCTTGTAGCATCTCCAGCAGCGTTCGAGCCGCCGAGGAAAGAGGAGATCGGCGCCGGGTGATGATGCCGAGCCGGCGGGGAATAAGGGGTTCCACCAAGGGACGATGATCGAGCCCTTCCAGGGAGATCTGCCGGAAACTCAGCGAGGGCAGCACGCTGATGCCGAGCCCTGCGGCAACCATGCGACCGACGGTAGCGATCTGGCTGACATCACACAGAATATCCAGGCTGCCGCCGATTTCCGCCATGACCTGGTCAATCTGCTGGCGAGAGCTAGATTGCCGATGAATGCCGATAAAGGGATAGTCCGACAGTCTTCTCCATGGCACTTGTTCCAGTGCCAGCAAGGGATGTCCCAACGGGCACACCACCACATTGTGGTCATCGAGAATCGGCGTGAATTCCAGGTCTTCGGCATGGTTCGGTGCTACGGAAAGGCCAAAGTCTGCACGCTCCTCGCGCACCATCGCCGTGACCTGGTCTGCCAGTACGTCATGCAGGCTCAGGTTGATGCGCGGGTAATGGTGATGAAAGTCGGCAATGACACCTGGCACCAGCCCCGAGGCCAGGGTAGGCAGGGCGGCGATGGTGACCTTGCCTCGTTGCTTGCTGAACAGGGCGCCAAGGTCGTCGAAGGCATCCTGCCAGTCCTGCAGCAGGCGCATGGCGGTAGGCAGGAAGTCGCGGCCTTCCGGTGTCAGGTTGAGCTGACGAGCATCGCGGCTGAACAGTTTGCCGCCCACCTGTTCTTCGAGGTTCTTCAGCGCAATGGAGATGGCTGGCTGCGATAGATGCAGTCGTTCGCTGGCCTGTGCCAGGCTGCTCGCCTGAGCCACTGCGACAAATGCCTGTAATTGCTTGATGCTCGGATTCATAAATTTATTAAAACGTTTTTTAAAAACTATTCAATAGTCAAAACATCGACAGGCCGCCATGCTGAGGTCATTTGAAGCTCACCGTCGCCCCGTATAACCATAAAGCAGCTTCAACATAACGCTTCTTCCACAACACGAACGTTCCACAACAACAAGCCCTATCAGGAAGGCGCTGAATGCATGCTTCGAGCGCAGCCATTGATTCAGTGTTTCCCACGGGCAGGAGTACGCCATGCATTCTCGAGTCCTCGCCTTCGCCGCTGGCATTGCACTGTGCGGTGCGCTTGCAACAGCCAATGCAGATGACAAAGTGCCCTCAGGTAAAGACCAGCGCCTGCTGATCGGTTCAACCTCAAGTTCGTCGAGCCACTACGGTTACTTCGTTGCCGTCAACCAATTGATCAATGAGTACGTGGAGGGTGTCAGCGCCTCAGTGGCAGAGACAGGCGCCGCCGTGGACAACCTGCGTCGGATGAGCCGTAATCAGATCGACATGGGCCTGGTCACGACCAACACCGGCTATCAGGCCTGGGCGGGAAAGGGCGATTACGCCTCGCGCCCTGTGGATACTCGTCTGCTCTGGGTCTATACCGTGGCGCCCCAGAATGTGGTGGTGCGTCAGGATGCTGGTGTGTCCTCGCTCGCCGAGCTTGATGATGTACGCCTCAACCCCGGTATTACCGGCTCTTCCACCGAAGCGACCACTGAAGCGGTATTCGACGTGCTGGGTATCACCCCGGATTACGTGCGTGGCTCGACCTCTGATGTGGTGGACTCGATCAAGGATGGTCGCATTGCCGGTTATGTGAAGTCTGGTGTCGGCAAGCGCCTGGACGGTTCGACCATGGACATCGCCACCTTCACGGACGTCAACGTGCTGTCGCTGGATGAGCAGCAGGCGGCCACCTTGCGCAGCGAAATGCCCGACCTGGCCGTGGTCGATATTCCCGCGGGCGCTGCCGAGGGCATTCCTGCCTACACCACCTGGGCGTTTGGCGTCGCCGTTCATGCAACGCCTTCCATGGATGAAGACACGGCCTATCGCATCGTCAAGGCCGTGATGGAGCACCCTCAGCCACAGATCAATGCCTTTGCCGCGCTGGAAGGCGAGGACATGGCCGAGATGACCCTGTCCGTGGGCAGCGTCCCCTTGCACCCCGGTGCTGCGCGCTACTTCGAAGAGCAGGGCTATGAGATTCCTGAAGCCCTGAAGCCGACTGAAGAATAAAGCCCTGAAGCCGACTGAAGAATAAGGCCCTGAAGCCGACTGAAGAATAAGGCCCTGAAGCCGGTGGATGAATAAGGCTGACCTCCTGCGAGGATGATCATGTTGAACGTACTTTCCCGGTGTCTGGCCTTGTTGCTGGGCGCCATGATTCTCTACACCTCGGCATTTGGCTCTTTCGAGAGCCTGGTCCAGCGCAGCCTATTCCTGAGCCTGGTGATCCTGCTGGGGTTGACGCTCTATCCGTTAGGCCAAGGAAAGTCGTGGCGTCCGTTAGGTGCTGCCATGGATATCGTGCTGGCCATCAGCGTGGTGCTGGCTTGTGGGTATGTGATGACTCACCATCAGCAGATACTCACGGAGCTGCCCTGGGCCACGACGCGTGATCTGTGGTTATGCGGTGTGCTGGTGGTAACGATTCTGGAACTGTCACGCCGTGCCATTGGCGTGATCTTTCCTCTGCTGGTCGTCACTGGCTTGGCCTATGCCTGGCTGGGCAGCTGGATTCCAGGGCCTCTGGGACACCGTGGATTCGATGTGTACTACATCACCGAGACCCTGTATCTCGGTGACCTGGGCATCTGGGGCATGCTGGTCGGTGTCGCCGCGACCACCATTGCCGCCTTCGTGATGTTCGGCGGTATGTTGTTGCACACCGGTGGCGGCAATACCTTCATGGACCTGGCCTTGCGCATTAGTGGGCGCTCACCAGGGGGGGCTGCCAAAGTGGCCACCGTTGCTTCGGGCCTGTTCGGCATGGTGAGTGGCAGTGCCGTTGCCAATGTGGCGACCACAGGTAACTTCACCATTCCGATGATGAAGCGCCTGGGTTATCCCGCGCCTTTTGCTGCGGGGGTGGAAGCCGTAGCCTCGACTGGCGGGCAAGTGGCACCGCCGATTCTCGGTGCAGCGGCCTTCATCATGGCCGAAATGCTGGGCGAGAGTTACGTGCGTATTGCCCTGGCTGCGCTGATGCCAGCCGTCCTGTTCTATCTTGGCGTGTTCCTTACCATTCATCTGGTGGCACGCCGCCGTGGGCTTCAAGTCGTGCCGGTGGAGGAACTGCCACCCTGGCACGAGATCATCAAGGCCTCACGGCTGGTACCGATCATGGCAGCGCTGGGCGGCCTGTTTGCTGGCGTACTCAGCGGCAAGTCGATTCAGACGGCAGCGTTCTATGGCATTGCACTGACGGCGATCTGCTATCTGGTCTTTGGCATGCGTGCAGGAACACCACTTCGCCAGCTGATAGGTGCGCTGCTGGACGGTGTTCAGGATGCTGGCCGTGGCATGGTGATCATCGGGGTGTTACTGGCCGGAGCTCAGGTTCTGGTCGCGATGATCGGCATGACCGGAATAGGCGTCACCCTGACCAGCATGATCGTCGGCGTGGGGCAATCGATGCTGATGGTGGCGTTCATCGTCGCTGCCGTGTGTCTGATTCTGGGCATGGGCATTCCCACCACGGCTGCTTATGTGCTGGTGGCTTCGGTGCTGGCACCGGCACTGACCGGAATTGGCGTGGAGCCCTTGATCGCTCACCTGTTCGTGTTCTATTTCGCGACCTTGTCGGTGATCACGCCGCCGGTCTGCGTGGCGGTATTCGTCGCTTCTGGCATTGCCGCGACCACTTGGTTGCGGGCAGCCCTGGAGGCGGTGAGGCTCGCTGCTGCCATCTATGTGATTCCTTTCCTGTTGTTGATCTATCCGGCGCTGGCGGGTGACGGCAGCGGCGTGGATATGCTGCTGGCGATGTGCCAGGGGACGGTCTTTGTCACGGCCTTCTCGGCATTGATGGCTCGTTCGCACTTCTCGGGACGCAGCTGGCTGGATGTCCTGGTGCTATTGGCGATCATCGTGCTGGCGGTGACACCTGGATGGTGGACAACACTGAGCGCAGTTGTTGCGACTGTCATGATGTTCCTTTGGCGGCGACGTCTGCTGGCGCGATCGGCGGTGGATACGAAACCCCATTCAAACGTTTCAGGTTGCCAAGCAGTTTCAGAACATGACGCTAAGGAGACATCCTCATGAGTTTCCTGCTCGGAAGTGGCGCGGGTTTTTCTGGTGATCGTACCGATGCGGCGGTCGCAGTGGTGGATGAATTGATCCTGCGGGGAGAGCCTTGTGCACTGGTGTTCGAGACGCTGGGAGAGCGTACCTTGGCCGCAGCGCAGCGGCGCATGCGTGAAGATCCGGAAGGTGGCTATGAGCCTCTGATCGAAGAACTGCTCGAGCCCGTGCTGGAAAAGTGCGTGTCGCATGGCATCCGTATCCTGGGCAATTTCGGGGCGGCGGATCCTGCTGGTGCGTGTCGGCGAGTCGATGCGCTGGCGAAGCGGCAGGGTTTGATGTCGGTGAAGCTGGCCGAGGTATTTGGCGATGATATTCGCGAGCGCATCGGACAGCTCGATCTGGAACCCTGGGAAGCGGAGCTGGGGCAACTGCCGGAAGATGGGGCGCTGGTGTCGGCCAATGTCTATCTCGGTGCGGCGCCGCTGGTCGAGGCGCTGCGGTTGGGGGCCGATGTGGTGGTAGCGGGGAGAGTGGCTGACCCGGCCTTGTTTCTGGCGCCTTTGGTGGCGCATTTCGGCTGGGCCTGGGATGACTGGGATCGCCTGGCGGCTGGCATGATGGCAGGGCATCTCGCTGAATGCGGCTCTCAGGTGAGCGGCGGCTACTTTGCCGATCCTGGATACAAGGACGTGCCCGGCATGGCGCGGCTTGGCTATCCGATCATTGAAGTCGAGGGCGATGGCCGCCTGGTGGTGACCAAGCCTGCTGGTAGCGGTGGCCGGGTCGACGAACGCACGGTCAAGGAGCAGCTGCTGTATGAGGTGCATGATCCTTCCCATTATCTGACGCCGGATGTGGTGGTGGATCTCAGCGAGGCCGAAGTGCGTTGCATTGGCAGGGATCGTGTCGAGGTAACGGGAATCCGGGGTAAACCTGCTCCGGCCAGGCTCAAGACCACGGTCTGTTATGACGCGGGTTGGCAAGGTGAGGCGGAAATTTCCTATGCGGGGCCCAATGCTCTGGCTCGTGCACGGCTGGCGGCAGATACCCTGCGCGAGCGTCTGAGCTTTCGGGCTCCTGGCGACCTGCGTTCACGCTTCGACATCATCGGTCATGTCAGTGTGTTCAATGACGATGACGGAAAGCTGGCGCTGGCGAGAGAGCAGAGCCTGGATGGGGACTACCGTCTCAGGCTGGCGGTGGAACATGCCGAACGGCGTTGGGTAGAGCGGGCCACGCAAGAGCTGATGGCGCTCTATTGTGCAGGCCCGGCAGGCGGAGGTGGGGTCAGGCGCTACTTTCAGCGCCGTCTGTTGAGCGCATCGTGGCTGGTCCGGCGTGAAGATGTGATGGCCGGCGCCAGATGCCATGACAGTGCATGCGGCAGGAAACATGTAGGTGATATGGAGGAAAGTGAGACATGACCAGCATGACCGCAACCACCGGGCCTCGCCGCCTGCACGATATCGCCCATGCCCGGGCGGGCGACAAGGGGGATCGTCTCAACCTTGCCGTGTTTGCCTACGATGAGCGGGATTACGCGAGGCTCGTCACTATCGTCAACGAATCGCGTGTACTGGAAATGTTCGCTCATCGGGGGGCGACGCAAGTCAGGCGTTACCTGTTGCCGAAGCTCTCTGGCATGAACCTGGTCATCGACAATGTGCTGCAAGGTGGCGTCAATGGTGCGCTCAATCTGGATGGTCACGGCAAGACACTATCCTTCCTGTTGTTATCCATGCCGCTGGTTGTTGATGACACAGCATGAGGCTTGAGTCGCTTCCTTGCGACTCAAGCCTTATCCGCTGTTCACGACATCATATTGCTGTCATGCCGGTCACTCGTCTTCACCCTGTGTAGCGACAAGCTCGGCGGCCTGCTGTTGCAGGGCATGTTCCTGCTCCGGAGCAAGTTCCAGGCCGAAAAGCTCACGCAGTACTTGGGGCAATGCCTTGATCGTGACCTGCTGAGAGGTAGGGGGTTGCCCCGGGGACAAGGTCTTCAGTTCCAGATTGGAGAGGGAGTAACGGACCGCCTCGCCATTGTGCTGGACGATGATACCGCGGACGAAGGGAGACTCCGGGTGATGGGAAACATGAAAGTTGTGATTCTCGGCATCGGCGCGAACGTACAGCTCATCGCCGAACTGGTAGACATTGAACCAGCCATCGTGGCGGCGGTGGCGAAGTAGCCAGAGGCCCAGCGGGGAGCGCTCCATGCGATATTCCCAGTGACCATGGCGTACCTCGATACCCTCTTCCAGCGGTACCGGCTCGCGGGGGCCGATATTACCGACGCCGACATCGACCAGCCAATCCCGTCCTTCAGCGCTGACGACAAGCATGGTGTGGGCGATGGCGGTGGCCGTGCTGGCTTCTTCCCCCATCAGCATGCGCGCTCCCCGGGTGACGACCTGGAAGCCCAACTGGTTCAGCAGTGTACCGAACAGAAGGTTCTGTTCGTGGCAGTAGCCACCGCGCCGATGGTGTACCAGCTTGTTCTGCAGGTGTGCCAGGTTCAGGCGAATCTCTCCACCCGTGATGATATCCAGGTTCTCGAAAGGGATGGACGAGAGGTGGGCTTGTTGCAGCGCGCGCAGGGTTTCCACGCTGGGTATCAGGGACCCCCGGTAGCCGATGCGTTGCAGGTAGGCATCAAGATCGAGCGGGCCGGTATTCCATTGGACCGATTCATGCAATGGGAGTGGAGAGGTGGGGGCTTGCATGTCTGAACTCCTGGCTGTGTTGGCAAGTTGAGGTGATCGACTTGCAGCACAGCCTAATACCTCAAGTTAACTTCAGGTAAAGACTGGCACGGTTTATCGGTCTCATAGCCATTGCCAATGCACGCTCTTTGAAATACACGTTCTTTGAAATGCATGTTCTTGGAAATTACCGCGCTTGGAAATCATGGTCCTTGGAAATATAGCGTCATGGAGTGAAGATGCTGGGTCAGCTATCCATTCAGGAGTCCATGCGATGAGCGATCAGATCATTCTCACCACTTCCTCCCACCTTGAGGGCTACCGCGTTACCGAGCACCTGGACATTGTTTCGGCCGAATGTGTGTTCGGTATGAATGTCTTCAAGGACATGTTCGCCGGTATTCGCGACATCTTTGGCGGACGCAACAAGTCATCCCAGAATGCGCTACGCGATGCGCGAACCTCTTGCCTGGAAGAACTGCGCAAGGAAGCCAGGGAGAAAGGTGCCAATGCCGTGATTGGTGTAGACCTGGACTACAGCGAGATCTCCGGCGGCGGCAAGTCGATGCTGTTTCTGGTGGCCACGGGTACCGCAGTGAAGGTCGAGAAGGTCTGAGTTCTAACTCTGGCCCATGTACAGCCTGTCCTGAGCGCCTTGCCTGAGGCGCTCTGTTGTCATTTTATAAAAAACAGACTGGACGGTTTGTTTTTTGATGGCTATGTTCATGTTGATGCCTCAGAGCAATCTCATCAGAGCAGCTCAAGAACAATAATTGGCCCGATAGAAGGAGGGCTCATGAGCATGACATGGCAGCAGCAGAAGAGCCTGGCAACGCGCGAGAAGATCCTGCGTGCCGCCTTGACCTGCCTGGAGCGTGATGGCTTTCATCACCTCAGCCTGATTCGCGTGGCCAACGAAGCCAAGGTGTCCAAAGGCGCCTTGACCCACCACTTTTCCAGCAGGGATGAGCTGATCACCCAAGCCATGGAAGTGTTGCTTGACGAGTTCGTCGAGAAGCTGAGAGATGCGGTCGATGATGTTCACTCGGGCAAGCTGAGCCTTGAAGACTGCCTGGATGTGATCTGGCAGCTCATGAGCGATCAGCTTTATATGGTCACACTGGAAATCGCGCTCAAGTCTCGTCATGAAGCAGAGTTCAAGTCAGCGCTGACTCCCTTGGTAAGTCGCTTCCATCGTCGCTTGAACGACACCTGGCAGCAGCTGTTTCCAGAACTGCCTTCACAGCGTGCGCAGTCCTTGATGAACCTGACCATGAATCTGATGCGGGGCATGGGCACGCAAAGTGTCTTCCGCGAGGATGCCGCCTACTTCAACGGGCTTCTCGATACCTGGAAAACCATTCTCCGTCAGCAACTGAAATCCACCGACGCATAACCCCGAAAATTGGCCAATGCCACATAACAACAATCCCCAAGGGAGGTATTCACGATGTATGCATTCGTGCTCTCGCTGTATCTGGTGCTGATGGTCTGCGCTGGAATCTATTATGCAAAACGCAAGGTACGTGACGACACGGACTTTCTGGTCGCAGGCCGATCACTTTCGTTCTTTGTGTTGACGGGAACCCTGCTGGCCACCTTTGTTGGCTCGGGGTCGGTCATCGGCGGTGCCAGTTTCGTGTTCCAGAACGGACCAGGAGCTGCGGTGTTCTTCTTTGCCGGAACACCTATCGGGGCAATGGTGATGTACCTGTTCCTGGCCAAGCGCATTCGTGAATCCGAAGCGATGACGATCCCTGAGCTGATCGAGCGTCGCTATGGCCGACATGCGCGCACAGTGGGGTCGATCATCATCCTGTTGGCCTATGTCGGCATCGTGTCCTATCAGTTCATCGGTGCGGGATATGCATTGCATCTGGCCTTTGATATCCCCTCCTGGCAGGGCACGCTGATTTCCGCTGTCATCATCACCATACTGGCCACCATTGGTGGTCTGGTCTCGGTGGCCTATACCGACTTCATCAGTGCGCTGATCATCTTTGTCAGCATGTTGATCGGTGTACCGATCATCCTGAGTCAGCTCGGGGGACTGTCTGGCATGTACGCCGCTTTGCCGGTGGAGCAGCAGAGCTGGACCGGTGGCCTCAGCCTGTGGCAGGCGATCGGCTTCTTCCTGCCGTTGTTTCTGCTGCTGCTGGGGGACCAGAACCTGTTCCAGCGTTTTGCCGCTGCCACGGATGGGGGAACGGCCAAGCGTTCGGCACTGGGCTTCTGCATCACCGGCATGGTCAGCATCGTCCTGATCGTGGTGCTGGTATGCAGCACCCGTGTGATGTTCCCTGACATCAACCCGGATACCGCCATGCTGGTGATGGCAGAGCAGGGCTTGCCTGGCATCGTGGGTGCTTTCCTGCTGTCGTCGGTACTCGCCTTGATCCTGACGACCGGGAATTCCTATCTGCTGTCGGCATCGGCCAATCTGACCCAGGACATTGCCAGCGGTCTGTTCAAGATCTCGATTCCTGAGCACAAGCGGCTTGGGTTCAACCGTATCAGCGTCGCTGGGCTTGGCGTTGCGGCCTATGTCCTGGGTTCCTTCTTTCCCAGTGTGCTGGCCATTCAGATGTATTCCTACGGCATGTATGGAGCGGCCATTACTCCGGCCTTGCTGGCGGCGTTGCTGTGGAAGCGTGCCACGTCCTGGGGTGGGCTGGCCGGTATGCTGACAGGCTGCATCGTGACCCTGGTGTGGGAAATCGGGCTGGGCAAGCCGTTGGGCTGGAACAGTGTGCTGGTGGCAATGCCATTGGCCACGCTGATGCTGGTGATTGTCAGCCTGTTGACCCAGTCAGCCAATGAACGTGCTCAGGCATTGAAGCAATAAGCTCAGGCATTGAAGCAATAAGCTCAGATATTGAAGCAACAAGTTCAGACATTGGAACAATAAGGAGTCTGTCATGCTGATCATCAACAACTGTCGTGTTTTCGATGGTGTCAACGATGTCGTCAAGGATGACCAGAGTGTCATTGTCGAGGATGGCCTGATCCGCGATGTCGTCGCAGGGCGGGAAAGCTCGACGGTTGCCGAGGTCATCGATGCACGGGGTGCGACGCTGACGCCAGGACTTATCGATGCCCATGTGCATGTGCTGGCCGCTCATGCCAGCCTGCGCCAGGTCGATCTGATGGCACCTTCCTATGTGGCGCAGTTCGCGCACCAGTCGTTGCGCGACATGTTGCGCCGTGGTTTCACCAGCGTGCGTGATGCCGCGGGAGCTGACTATGGACTTGCCCAGGCGGTCGAGGAAGGGTTGATCGATGGGCCGCGGCTGTTCTACTGCGGCAAGGCGTTGAGCCAGACAGGTGGTCATGGTGACTGGACGCCTTTTGAAGGGGGCTGTCTGTGCGGGTGTGGTGCATCAACCAGTATCTCGCGCATTGCCGACGGGGTGGAGAATGTCCAGCATGCCGCCCGTGATGAGCTGCGCAAGGGCGCTCACCACATCAAGATCATGGCCGGTGGCGGAGTAGCCTCGCCTTCTGATCCAATTGATGTATTGCAGTACACCGAAGAGGAAATCCGCGCGATTGTCTGGGAGGCCAATGCCTGGGGCAAGTATTGCCTGGCGCATGCCTATATCCCGGAGGCGATTTCACGCTGCCTCGAGTACGGCGTACGTTCCATCGAGCATGCCAACCTCATCGACCGGGCAAGCTGCGAACTGGCCAAGCGCAAGGAAGCCTTCATCGTGCCGACGGTCAGTACCTACGAAGCGCTGGCCAGGCATGGCGAGGAAATGGGCTTGCCCGCGGTGAGCTGTGCCAAGGTGGAGAATGTTCGCCAGCAAGGGCTCGATGCGCTTGAACTGCTGCGTGAGACCGGCGTTCAGGTGGGGCTGGGCAGCGACCTGCTGGGGGGAATGCAGCGCTACCAGATGCGTGAGTTCGCCTTGCGCGGAGAAGCGTTCACGCCTGTCGAAGTACTCAAGCAGGCGACCTCCATCAACGCACGACTGCTGGAGCGAGAGGGGGAGCTTGGCGTGGTGCAAGCCGGGGCCATGGCGGATCTGGCGTTGTGGGATGGCTGTCCCGACGAGGACCTGGGTGTGCTGGAGTACCCCGACAAGACCCTGAAGGCAGTGATCAAGGGCGGCCGCCGCGTGGTGCTGTAACTGCCACCGTAATACGATGCGGCATCGAGGTAATGCCGCAGTACTGAAGTTGGCTTGTCTGTGCCACAGATGGCACAACGCCTGGTGGTTCGTGCTAGTGGGGGCATGGTCTGGAAACAGGAAGCCTTTTGTTCCGGATATTGTCGCCATTAGCGGACACTGGGGGACACAAGTTGCTACCGACTAATACCTTCATCGTAACAATCAATCTGGTATGGTTGGTGGCTGGGCCAGATACAGGTATTCCATACGCTGCTTCGCATAGGATGCTGCAACAGTATGGTGCAGAGTTGATTCTCTTGTCTTTACCTGGGAGCCCAAAGTGCTGCGGTTATTTCATGAATCCAGGATTATGAGTGTTGCCACATGATTTCACATCACCACAAGGCCATTTTTGTCCATATCCCAAAATGCGGTGGACAATCAGTCGAAATGACATTTATGGAGGACTTGGGCCTTGATTGGGACAACAGAGCACCGCTGCTGTTGAGGGAGAGAGTGGAAGGGGAAAAGGCTCCGCCCCGACTGGCACACCTGACAGCCGATGAATATACGGAAAACTGCTATATCACACCGGAGATGTTCTCTGATTACTACAAGTTCACTGTAGTACGTGATCCCTATGCCCGGTTGATTTCTACATACAACTACCTTGGTGTGAAGGAAGAAGTAAATGCCTTCATTTCACGGCTTGATAGCGTCTTTGAAGAGAAGAAAGGACGTTACTGGTTCATGAAACCCCAGGCTGACTTTCTTGTGTCAAAAGATGGCAAGCTGGCGGTTGATGAGGTGATAAAGCTGGAAGAGCTTTCCGAGAAATGGGCTGCCATTGCCGACAAGCTGAGGTTGAAAAATACCACCTTGCCACATGTGAACAAGAGCATGGTGAAAAAGGCATCCGTCTCGGACATTACTCCAGAATCAAGAGAGATCGTCTCTCGCCTGTTCGCCAAGGATTTTGCCCTATTAGGCTATGAAAAATAATTGGGTTACGAAAAATAATCGGGTTATGAAACATCATTGACCTGATTTTCCGCACGCAGCCTATCGTCATGCCCCCGGTTCTGAACATGATCTCAGTTCCGGGGGCATGCTTGTTTCTGGTTGGCGCAACAGGCAATGGTATGCACCTGATGAAGGCATAAGCTGGCGTCAGCTAGTGGCACTGTCAGCTTGTCGTGCTGTCAGCTTGTAGCGCTATCAGCCTGTGGCGCCGGCAGGTAGACGGCGCTGTCGTCGGACTCGCTGGATCATACGGTAACGCGAGCGAACTTCGTCGCGTTCCAGATAGCAGCCTTGCAGCCAGCGATGACCACTGTCGCCTTCGAAAGCGTCCCGAGCGTGGAGCAGGCGACGGTTGTCAAAGATGACCAGGTCACCGGGCTGGTAGCTGAAGCGAATGGCGAAGCTGGGGTCGCGTAGCAGACGTTGCAGGGCCATCAGGGCCTCATAGGCGGGTTCCACCTCCTCGAACGGGGTCTGCAATGGACCACGCAGGAAATCGGCAATGCGGACTTCAAGAAGCTCTCCGCAGGCATCCAGGCGAATCATCGGCGCGTGCCAGACGTAATCCGTGCTGCGAGAAGTGTTGGCGAAACGCCAGCGCGCACGAGTCAGGGTGGTATATGCCTCGGGGTGGTACTGGCGTAGCGCCTCGGCCACGGCGAAACCATCCAGCATCACGGCCTCGCCGCCCGCCACACTGTTTTCCAGGCAATGCAGGCATTGCAGACCAGGTTGATACTCACGGGTCGGCAGATCCACATGGGGGGGCAGGGCAATCGCGGTATAGGCATTGGAGTCCGGGTCAGGCTTGGCCCTGACGTCGAACAATTCACCGAAGTTGGTGGGCCGCAACGGGCCAATCCTGCGGGCGATGGTCTGCAGGGAACCCGGCTCGGTGGGCAGGTTGTGCAGGCGTACCAACCCCTTGCCAAGCAGGCTTTCCAGCGCCGGTGCCAGGATGGCTTCCTCGGCTTCAGTGCCGGGTGAAGTGTCGAGCAGGCCGCTGGCATCCAGGCTATCCGGGGCGCTGCCTGGACCTCCCCGCCAGGTGGTCACAGGAACCAGTGGTGCTTCATCTTCACAGGCATTGTCGCCATAGGCATTGTCGTAATCGTGAGCGCGCAGCCAGCCCGGATGAAAGCGCAGGCGGCGGTCTTCGGGCACGAAATCGACACACAATGCTCCGCTGTTATCGATTTCTGCATGGGCGATCTCCGGCCAGGCAGGCAGGGTGGAAAGATCCAGAATGCGCTCACGGGTCGCCGGGTTCACCGTAGTGTCGTCAGCCGCATTCTCGCGCAGCCAGATGCTGTGGTAACGGCTGACGACACCGTCGCTCCAGTGAATAGTGACCAGGCGAGGCGTGCTTTCCACACGGTTGATGCGGGACTCGACCGGCCAGGCATCGTAATCCGGTGTCAGGGGAAGGGCGGTAGTCATGGAACCTCCTGGCGGCTGGCTAGTGTTGGGTGAGGCCAGCATGCCAGCGGATGGAGGAACGAAAACCACATGATTCGACGATGACTGTGCAGAATTCGACAGTTGCCAGACACATTTTCGATGCAGCGTTTTTTGACGAATGCCTAGTATTTCTGGCTAGCGCCTAGCGTCGCCGGTAATGCTGGCGCAACTGCCTGGGCGTCAACTGATAGCGTTGCCGGAAGGCTCGGGTGAAGCTCGAGGCGGAAGCAAAGCCACTGGCCAGGGCAATGTCCATGACGTTGTGGTGGGTCTCGAGCAGCAATTGATGAGCATGACTGAGTCGACGTTCGCGATAGACATGCAGGGGAGACAGCCCCAGGTAACGCTCGAAGAGTCGCTCAAGACCACGCCAGGACATATCCAGCTCATCGGCCAGTGCCTGGATGCTCAGTGGTGTTTCCAGATGCATGTCCATCAAGGCGATGGCGCGGTCAAGCATGGGATCGGTGCAGGCTGAAACCGGTGTGTATCGCTGGCGGCTGGCGGGTAGGCGCCCTTGATCGTGAATAAGCTGTTCTCGTACCAGGCTGGCCAGCCGGGTGCCATGCCGACGGGCGATCAGATCCAGGCTCATGTCGATGGCGGAGCTGCCGCCCGCGCAGGAGAAGCCCTCTGCCGAGACCTCATAAAGGGATTCGACCGCTTCTATATCCGGAAAGCGCTCGCGAAATTCTGGCAGGCTTTCCCAGTGCAGGGTGACGGTCTGCTCATTCAATAGACCCGCGGCGGCGAGCACGAAACAACCAGTATCCATCCCACCCAGTATGCAGCCAGCGTTGGCTCGTGCGTTCAGCCACTCCACCAATTCCGCATCGATGGCATTTTCCGGTGAAAAGCTTGCACATACGGCCAGGCTTGGGGTCATCGGGGCATCATGCAGTGACCAGGTGGCGGTCAATGTCATGTCGTTGGAAGCCGTGACCGGAGCACCGTCCTTGCTGATGACTTCCCACCGGAACAACGTCTGACCGCTGATGCGGTTGGCGATGCGCAGCGGCTCGATGGCCGAGAAGAAGGCCACCATGGCAAAGCGCGGCAGTAGCAGAAAGCCGATGGATTCAGGCGCAGGAACATGGGGCTGTAAGCGCATGGCAGAGGCAACCGGCGGTGGGTGAAGGAGCTGGATGAAGGAGCGGAAAGGTCATGGCAAGCGCTTGATCAGCCTGCTTGCCCATAACCCCAGATCATCAATCTTCGGACGAAAAAGTCAATTTTGTCCGAGGAGGTGGATACCTGGACGTGGCCAACACATACAACAAAGCGGCTTGAGCGCATCATGTGCGCAAAGCGTCTGCTGGGGCATGAGATTACAGGTCCTTGACCAGCCTGAGTGCATCATAGATGGCGGCGTGGGTGTTGCGCGGCTCGACGGCATCGCCGATGCGAAACAGCTGGAACTTGCCGTCCTGGTGACGGATGACGGCCTGGGGACTGCCCACAATCAGATCTTCGTAATTCACTTCTCCACCATTGCTGGAATGGGGTTTCAGCTCGAAGTAGATATCGGCCATTGGCGTGATGCCGTAATTGACCACCACCTGATCGATGCGTCGCTCCTGGTCCAGGTCCTGCCGGTCCTGGGGGGCCGGACCTTGAGGAAAATAGTCACTGGTGATCCTGGCCAGCAGGGCATTGTCGTCCCGTTGCACGGACCTTAAGCGGTAGGTCGGCGTGAAGGTGACATTGGGACGCTGCAGGGAGCGCATGTAAGGCACCAGGTTCATGGCCATGATCTCTGCCGAGAAAGTTCTGTCTGGTGTCATGATCTCGAGTTGGGCTCCTGTCGCCGCAATGATCTCTGCTGCCTGCATGGCGGCATGGTCTCCTGCTTCATCGAACAGCAGTACGTTCTGGCCTGGGGGCACATGCCCGGAAATCATGTCCCATGTGGTGACCACCAGCTCGCTACCAATGGTGGGCTGGTCTTCCTGGGGAAAGCCGCCCGTCGCCACGATGACCACATCTGGCTGTTCCTGGAGCACATCCTCGACTTCTGCCCAGACGTTGTAGCGGATTTCGACACCGAGCGCTTCGCAACGGGCGAGGCGCCAGTCGATGATGCCCATCATTTCACGCCGGCGCTCACTCTGTGCTGTCAGGCGTATCTGGCCGCCAGCATCACTGGAGGCCTCCAGCACGACGACGTCATGTCCGCGCTCACCAGCTACTCGAGCGGCTTCCAGGCCGGCAGGCCCTGCACCGATGATGACCACCCGGCGCTTGTACGTTGCCTTGGGAATGGTGTGCGGCATGGTGGTTTCGCGGCCGGTGGCAGCATTGTGGATGCAGTAGGCGGCACCGCCCTGATAGATGCGGTCGAGGCAGTAGTTGGCTCCGACACAGGGGCGAATTTCTTCTTCGCGTCCTTCCTTGATCTTGCGCACGATATGCGGATCAGCCATGTGCGCGCGGGTCATGCCGATCATATCGACGGTGCCTGATGAAATGGCATAACGAGCCGTGGCGACATCCTGAATTTTGGCGCCATGGAAGGTAGGGAAGTCGACCTGGCGACGTATTTCACCGGCGAACTCCAGGTGCGGGGCGCTAGGCATGCCTTGGATGGGGATGACATCCGTCAGTCCTGCATCGGTATCGATATGGCCGCGAACCACGTTGAGGAAGTCCACCAGGCCACTGTCTTTCAGGCGTCGGGAAATCTCCATGCCATCGCTGGCGGTCAGACCACCTGGCAGCATTTCGTCGCCGGTGTAGCGCATGCCGACGATGAACGCTTCGCCGACGCGTTGGCGAATGGCACGCAATACCTCGAAGGTGAAACGCAAGCGGTTGTCGAGGTCTCCTCCGTAAGGCCCTTCGAGGGTGTTGGTCAGCGGCGACCAGAATTGATCGAGCAGGTGGCCATAGGCCTGCAGCTCGATGCCATCGAGGCCGGCGGCATGCATGCGTTCGGCAGCATCGGCATAGTCGCGGATCAGACGTTCGATATCCCAATCCTCGGCCTGCTTGGGAAAGGCACGGTGCGATGCTTCGCGACGGTGAGAAGACGACACCGTCGGCAGCCAGTCGCCCTTGTCCCAGCGTGTGCGTCTACCGAGGTGGGTCAACTGAATCATGACCGCGGTGCCGTACTCATGACAGGCATCGGTCAACTCACGCATCCAGGGTACGACCTCGTCCTTGTAGGCCAGGATGTTGTTGAACACAGGTGGGCTGTCCTTGGAAACCGCTGCCGACCCTGCGGTCATGGTCAGGCCGATGCCTGCCTTGGCACGCTCGACGTGATAGGCACGATAAAGCGCCTTGGGCATACCATCTTCAGGATAGGCAGGCTCGTGGGAGGTCATCATCAGCCGGTTCTTCAAGGTCAAGTGCTTGAGTTGAAAGGGGGTCAGCAGCGGATCGTTAGTCATGGCCGGATCTCTGTCCTTCAGGGTTTTGTTTTTCGGGCTTGCCTTTCAGGGCTTGATCTTGTTGGTGTGCTTGACAAAACTAGCTGCGACTGTACATGGTTGTCAATTATATGTTCAACTGTGTACAGTTGCGGGCAGCAAAGGCCGAAAAAATCATGAAGCCAGTCACAATGAAGAAGAACACAACGATCGGGATTATTGGCGGCCAGGGATGGATGGGGCGCTCTCTGGGGCTTGCCTGGCTGGAGCAGAACCTTGTAGCAGCTGACCAACTGATCGTGTCGGCCCGCTCGGGGGCTGGTGATGCCTATCGTGACTGGCCCGAGGTCCGTTGCGTTCAGGACAATCAAGCATTGGTTGAGAGGGTGGATGTCATCGTGTTGTCGGTGCGTCCAGAGGACCTTTGCCATATCCATATCGAGGCACACGACAAGCTGATCATTTCGCTGCTGGCGATGGCTCCTGTGCAGGCGATTTCCAGCCAGCTCGGGAGTTGTCGTGTGGTGCGCGCCATGCCGAACGCGGCAGCGGAAATTCGTCGTGGCTATTTTCCCTGGTATGCCTCGGAGCAGGTCACTCGGCCAGACCGGGAGCTGGTGCAGGCGTTGCTGGCGAGTTGTGGAATGGCGCGAGAGCTTCCTTCAGAGAGCGCTCTCGATTACATGACGGCCTTGAGTGGCGCCGGCCCTGCCTATCCGGCCTTGCTGGCCAAGGTGATGCTGGAGCATGCCAGGAACAAGGGAATCGCGGATGACATTGCCCTTGAAGCCGTCATGCAGACCCTGGTGGGGGGCAGCCTGCTGCTGGAAAGCCTGGGCAGTGACCCAGGCGAGATGGTGGAACGCTTGATTGCCTATGACGGCACCACGGCCAAGGGGCTGCGCGCGATGATCGAAGGGAATATCGATGAGGTGATCCAGCGTGGACTTGATGCAGCTCATCGGGCGGCGAGCACGGATTCGGTATAGGGCGCTAGTCTCAAGATTCCCTAGTCCGGTGTGTAGGCATGCCGGGCATGGAAACGCTGCAGGTCGCGCTGTTGCGGTGCCTGACCGGTGAATATCTCGACATAGGCGGGAATGCGCTGCATGCGAATCGTCAGGGACTCCTGGGAATTCATCGAGATATAGCCGATCTGGGTTAGGTAGATGGTGCGGCCGCGCACATTGGCTGCCAATGGATCAAAGCCGTGGTGGATGAACATCTGTGTCAGTGCGTCGATGCGTGCTTCATCAGCGTTATCGATTTCCCGAGATACTTCATTCGACTGCAACGCCCAACTGCGCATGGCGAATTCCAGCTGGGAGTCGAATAGCTCGGGGTCGAGCCAGCAATCAAACACATTGAGAATCGCTTCGACGATGTTCTCGGCATAGGCCTCGCTTTGGCGCACCAGGCCCTGGGTATTTTTTTCCCGCCAGCGTTCGATCAAGGCACTCAATAGTGCTTCGCGATCCTTGAAGAACCAGTAGAAGCTGGTACGCGAGAGGTTGAGTCGCTTGGCCAAGGGCAGGATCTTCACACTATCTACGCCGGACTCGAGCAACAGGTTGAAGGCGGCATCGAGCCAGGCATCACGAGAGCCCTTGTCACTGACATCAGCAGATGGCATGGAGAGATAACCTCGCAGGAAAATCGGTTGGAGCCAGCATGCCGTATCGAAGCAGTGCCGAAGAAAGATGCAGTGTACAGAAGTGTCCAATTTATGTACATAAAGGCTATGTGTATGGGAGGTTACGGACATAAAAGAGTGGCCACCACCAGGGCCATGGCATCCTTGCGACAGCAAGAAGCCCAGCAATGTGCTGGGCTTCTTGCTGTCACTAAAGGGGGCTATGCGTTTTCGGAGGCAGATTTTCTGGATAGATAGGCATCCTGCGCCAGGGTACGTTCCACCTCATTCTGGCCACTGCTGAAATCCAGCTCGGCATTGTCGGGGCGTACCGCAGGGGGAAGCATCCAGGCCGCGGCCGGTTCGCGGCGTAACATGCGATAGAGGCTCAGGGCCATCACCATGATGAATATGGCAATCGGCAGGCCGGCGATGATCGACGCGGTCTGAATGGTTTCCAGGCCACCAGCGAACAGCAGGGCGCCAGCAATGCAGGCAATCACGATACCCCACATTATCCTGATGGACTGCGGAGGTTCGGGATTGCCGGCACTATCCAGAATGCACAGCACCAGGGTGCCCGAGTCGGCGGAAGTGATGAAATAGGTGGCCAGCAACAGCACTGCCAGTACCGACAGCAGGTTGCCCAGCATGCCTGGGTCCAGTATGTCGAACAGAGTGAACAGCGCATGAGTGGTGTCTTGCTGGGTAGCCTGGAGCACGGCTCCCCCGGCAAAGTCCGCATCTACCTTCACTTCGCTGGCCGCCATGATGGATTCATGGGCATGACGTGCCTGCTGTTCTTCGAATAGTGCGCTGCCACCGAACACTGCCATCCACACTAAGGTCACCAGGGTCGGCACGATAAGAGCACCACTGATCAGTTCACGGATGGTGCGTCCCCGGGAGATGCGGGCAATGAACATGCCGACGAAGGGAGCCCAGGTCATCCACCATGGCCAGTAGAAGGCGGTCCACCAGTTCTGCCAGCCACTGTCGGCGTTGGCATCGCTCCACAGGCTCATGCTGATCAGGTTGTTGGTGTAATCCCCGGTGCTCTGCAGCAGGGTGTTGAGAATATAGCGGGTAGGGCCGATGGCCAGCACGATGGCCACGATCAGCAGTGACAGCAACATGTTCAGTTCGGAAAGTCGCTTCATGCCACGGCCAACGCCTGTGGCCACGGAGATGATGGCAAAGGCCATGATCAGCACAATCAGTGCCAATTGGGTGCCGGTACCGATCTCGATGCCGAAGACATTGTTCAGCCCGCTGTTCATCTGAATTACGCCCATGCCCAGGGACGTGGATACCCCGAATGCGGTGATGGCAACGGTGAGGATATCCACTGTGTGGCCGATCGGGCCGTAGATCCGCTCTCCGATGAACGGGTAAAGGATGGAGCGCAGCGTCAGGGGGAGTCCTTTACGGTAGGAAAAAATAAGAAAGGGCCAGGGCAATGATGATGAAGGTAGCCCAGGGATGCAGGCCCCAGTGGAAGTAGGTCAGGCGCATGGCCATGCTGGCGGATGCATCACTCATGCCTTCGGTGAAGGGATTGGCAGCGTAGTGCAGCATCGGCTCTGCCACGGACCAGAAGATCAGCCCGATGCCCATGCCGCCCGAAAACAGCATGCTGACCCAGGACAGGTAGCTGAATTCAGGGCGTTCATTGTCCTTGCCCAGGCGGATATGGCCAAAGCGGCTGACCATCAGATAGAGCAGGAAAGCCAGTACGGCACTGACCAGTCCCAGATAGAACCATTTGGCATTGTCGAGAACAGCGGTCGAGGCATTCTGGAAGATGGTGCCAGCCTTGTCGGCGAGCATGGTACAGAAGATGACAAAGCCGATGACCAGCACTTTCGAGGCAATGGTCACCGTCGGATTGAGGCCCTTTAATAGGCCTCTTTCGGAACGTATGGTGTTACTCATAGATTTTCTTATGTTTAGAGGAATCAGGGGGAGGTCACGGACCTATGCGAGGCTGAGGGGATAGAAGGCAGAGAACAACATATTTTTCGTCATGAAATCATGAGTTTTTGTAACTCATGAAGCATTGTTTATGATCTTTTGACCAGGATGTCGCATAGAGATATGAGCAGTACGCACAGAGACTTATTTTTGTCCGATCCATGATTCTTTATCATTCAAAAATGCATAAATATGTGTTGCTGGCATTCGTTGATTGCTCCTGTTGAGAAAGCTACAGATATTCTCAACGAGACCTGTTTCAGCGAGGCATTCTTCATCGAAGAACGTATTTTGGGCATGTTGATGATCAACATGCCGCTTATTTGTTATCCGTCTAGTTGTTGACTTTCTAGTTGTTGACCTTCTAGTTATTAGCCGCCTAGTGAATAAATATGCTGCTTAATGCATATATTGCTAGATGTAGATACCGCTTAAAAAAGAGAGACGGTGCTAAAAGCCGTCATTTGCTGTACTCGCCATAAGGCAGGACTTTCCTGCTACCTGAATGACGCAGGCCAAGCCACGCATTGACGACCAGGGTCAGCAGGATCAGGGTGCCGCCCAGCAGGGTGGCGTGGGGCGGCTGCTCATTCAGCCACCACCAGACCCAGAGGGTTCCCAGCACGGCTTCCAGCAGATAGAACAGGGCGACCTCTGCCGAAGGCAGGTAACGGGTGGCGCTGTTGATTAACACGGTGGCAAGCGGCATCTGCAACAGCCCCATCAACGCCAATACGGCGTAGCTCTTGGGTGCCAGAGACAAGGGCGCCGCCATTGGCAGGGCAATCAATGCCGATATGAAACCGCCGATGGCAATCAGTGGTACCCGGTCGACGGTAGGGTGATGACGCAACAGGGTCAGGTTGCCACCGACAGCGGCGGCGGCGGCCAGGGCATAGAGATCACCCACCAGTCCATCTCCGCTCAGCCCTCCAGCAAAGACCACCAGCAGGCCAAGCATGGCCAGAACGATGGCCAGCCAGGTACGCAAGGGCACAGGTTCATGCAGGAACATGCGCGTAAAGATGGCGGCAAACAAAGGGGCAGCACTCAGGATCACCACGACATTGGCGACCTTGGTGTTCATCACGGCAAGCACAAAAAGACCGGATGACAGTCCCAGCAAGAGCGCAGAACTGAGAGACATCATCATGTGGCCGCGCAGTGATGCCAGCCGCTTTCCGCCAAGGCACAGCAGGCTGAGAGAAAGCCCCATCAGGGCGCCTCGCCAGAAGATGATATCCCAGCCATCGCTGGCTGCCAGGCGCACCAGCAGGCTGTCGATGCTGAGGACGAAAACACCACCAGCGGCCATGATCAGCCCCTGGCGATGGTCATGAAGAGAGTGTGGCATCCCTGTGCTCCTGAACTCCGGCTCAGAGGGCGTTCATTCCCCTTGAGGCGGTAAATGTTTTCCTAGGCTGATCATCATACGCGGCATATCAAGGTCGACTGTCTTCTTTACGTCATCGCTCAAGGCTTAGGCGCCATCGCTTTAACGTCACGTTCTTTCGATGCCGGGAATGTTGCCGGCCTGCTCAGTAAGAAAGTCGATCAGCAGGCGAACTCGTGCGATGTCGGTACGTCCGGGAACGATCAGCAGATTCAATGGTGTTGATGGAAGTGCATAGTCAGGAAGGATCTGCTCAACATGGCCATTGTTCAAGAGATCATCGATGAGCCAGCGGTGGGCGGGGGCGATGCCACG
This sequence comes from Halomonas sp., assembly GCF_029263665.1. Taxonomy (GTDB): domain Bacteria; phylum Pseudomonadota; class Gammaproteobacteria; order Pseudomonadales; family Halomonadaceae; genus Halomonas. The sequence goes on along the minus strand of NZ_JAJUFQ010000026.1, from coordinate 10,527 downwards.
CCCGGCGAGCAAGGCCTCACGCGCACCCAAGCCATGGTCAACGACAAAGCGTCCCGTCAAGGGGACCGTGTGGTGTTCACCATCAGGTCCACGCAGGGCAAGCGCTTCGCTACCTGCAACATTGGACATGCGAATGCTTTCATGGCCGATCAGTTCATCAGGTGTTGTGGGTGTTCCATGGGCCTTCAGATAGTCGGGGGCTGCGACCAGCAGGCGCCGAGAGTGGCCAAGGGCACGCAGCTTCATCGAACTGTCGGAAAGTGGCCCAAGGCGTATGGCCAGGTCAACGCCTTCTCGAACCAGATCGATACGTTCGTCGGTGAGGTTGAGATCAATATGAATATCCGGATAGCGATCCTGGAACCGGAAGAGCAGGCGGCTGACATGCAGGATACCGATGGCTGCAGTACAGGAAATGCGTACGGTACCGGCCTGGGCGCCACGGGCACTACGAGCGGCTGCTCCAGCTTGTTCGACGAGCCGCAGAATCTGGATACTGCGAGCGTAATAATGGCGACCTTCTTCGGTGATGGTGGCACGACGTGTCGTTCTGCTGAGCAAGGCAACACCGAGAGCCGCTTCTAGCTCCCGGAGGTGGCGCGTCACGGTCGATTGGCCGATGCCGAATTCCCGTGCGACGGCGGAGAGATTGCCGCGTTCGACGACGCGCACGAAGGTGCGCATGCGCTCGAGTGTGACATCAGATTTATCCATTTTTCGGCATAGTGTTATGTATTGTTTCTGTATATCGCATTCATGAAGTCAGCGCTACCTTAGGGGCACTTGTCCTGTTCTGTCTTGTCCTGTTTGGTATTGAGAGGTTCTGTCTCATGAAGGTGTTATTGGTTTTTGCTCACCCTGAACCTGCGTCGCTCAATGGTGCGCTACGCGATGTCGCCATTGATGAGCTTGTGTCCCAAGGGCATGAGGTGCGTGTGTCCGATCTCTATGCCGATGGGTGGAAGTCCGAGATCGATCGGGCGGATTTTCCGGAACTTGATCCTGCCAAGCCCCTGCAGCCGAGCAAGGCATCGGGAGAAGCCTTTGCCAGCGGTGCGCTGACAGATGATGTCAAGGCGGAGCAAGAAAAGCTGCTATGGGCGGATGTGTTGATTCTCCAGTTCCCGCTGTGGTGGTTCACTATGCCAGCGATTCTCAAGGGCTGGGTGGATCGGGTGTATTCCTATGGATTTGCCTATGGCGTTGGCGAGCATAGCGATACTCGTTGGGGAGATCGTTATGGGGAAGGCTCATTGGCCGGCAAGCGGGCGATGCTGATCGTGACTGCTGGAGGTTGGGAAGAACATTATTCCGAGCGAGGTATCAATGGGCCGATCGACGACCTGTTGTTTCCCATCCATCACGGCATTCTGTTCTATCCGGGGTATGACGTATTACCGCCGTTCGTGGCCTATAACGTTCATCGTCTCGATGATGCGGGTATCGAGCGCCTTGAGGAACGCCTGCGCGAGCGGATGCGGGATCTGGGCAGCACGCCACCCATTCCTTATCGGAAGCAGAATGATGGCGACTATCTGATTCCCAGCATGCGCTTGCGTCCTGAACTGGGGAAGCCTGAGGCAAACGGTTTTGCCTTGCATCTGGAGAGACCAGCGGCACTGTGACGAAAGGGAGGGTGCATTCGAGCGCGATATCTGGTTGATCCATACAGGCACAATATTATCCACTGTGCCTGTATGGATTCATGACATGAGGTCATGAAGAGCTAGCTAGGACTTTGCATAGTCATCGAACCCGCCTTCACCAACAGATGCCAGCCAGCTATCCAGGTCATTGGTACTGATTTTTCCATCAGCATCATCCTTGTGCTTTGCGGTATCCAAGGTTTCAAAGAATTTCCATTCGTCTATCAGGAATTGCGCGGCTTCCTGCTCAGCCTTGCTTCTGTCATCGTCCTGGCTGATGCCCTCCAGGTCGTCCATGCTGACAATGGAATCACTGCCATTCCAGTCATCCCAGGATTCGACGATGGTGTCGATATGATCCCTGTGCTTTTCAATGTATTCCTTGCCAAAGCCGGACAGCTCTTCTTCTGATTCGACGTAGGAACGAATGTCATCCAGGTCGTTGTAATCGTCGGTTCTGCCAAAGACCTCATTCATCAGGTCCGCACGCTCTTGACTGAACTTTCCTTCAGGATGAGTGATGTCGTACAGGCCTTCGAGATATTCGACGATGTCATCGCGGACATCTCGGCTAGCAGTATCTCCCTGGGAAGGGTTGATGATCTGCTTGACACCATCCTTGACAAAGATCACTCGGCCATCGTCCAGCAGCCTGATGGATTCAACATCGACGCGGTCGATATCTTCCTTGAAATCTCCAAAGGTTCCGGGCTTGCCGCCATCGCCAAACACCGGAAGTCCTGTCGGATCGATATCCAGTTCAAGCTCTTCACGCAGGTCCTCAAGGTCATTGTAATCATCAGACTCATCATGAAGTTCGGTGATCCTGTCGACCAGGTCTTCGTCAAGCTTGCCGTCCGGGTGGGTCAGGATATACAGATCCTTCAGGTAGTCGAAGATGTCTTCCGCATGGCTGTCTTTCAAGTCTCCATGATTATCCTTGTCCAGCTGCCATTTTTTGCCATCCTTGGTGAATGTGATGACACTGCTGTCGCCGGGATCCAGTTCAATGGAACCGACATCGACTCGGTCAATATCTTCCTTGAAGTCATAGAAGGTGCCTGGCTTGTCGTCGTCAACGCCGAAGAGCGGTGGTTGAGAATCATCCAGGGCACGCTTCAGGTCATCGATTTCGTTATATTTATCAGACTCATCATGGAGGGACGTTATTTCATCAATGATATCGTGATCTTTCTTTCCATCAGGGTGCGAGATTTCATACAACTGGGTGAGATAATCGATGATGTTCTGACGGGTCGAGTCGCTGGCCTTGTCTCCGATAAAGGGATCGATGACCTGCTTTACTCCGTCCTTGGTAAAGAACACCCGGCCATTATCAGCAAGCTCGATGGAACCGACATCGACCCGGTCGATATCTTCCTTGAATTCACCGAAGCTTCCCGGATCGCCTTCATCACCGAAGCGTGGCCGTCCGGAAGGATCCGGTCCATTTTCACCAATACCGGAATCATGTTCATCATCCCAGTCGGAAAACCAGCCATCCGAAATATTGCCATGCTCCGCTACATAATCCGTGAAGTCTTCATACTGCTCCGGTCGTGACTCCCAGACGGGCTTGTCTTCCGGATAAAGGTCGTAATAAGCATCCGAGCCATATTCGCGATCGTATTCATAGCGGGAGTGGATGGTGTAGTTGAGCTTGTCGCCCCAATCATCCTCGGTGATACCGAGCGCACTCCAGTCCTGAAAAGTATTGCGCACTTCTTCTGCTTTTTGATCCGACTTCTGCTTGGCGACGATCCCCATCACGATGGCCGAAATCCCCCCCAGGGCGACCCCGGCAATACCCAATGCCCCGGAGGCAATGCCGAGCCCGGTGGCCAGGGAACCACCGGCGATCATGCTGGCCAGATTGGTGCCTGCGGCCCCTGCAATGCTGATCCCGCCCAGCAGCTGCAGCGAGGCGGCGGCAAATTCGCTATCCAGGGCATCGGGATTACCGATCAGCTTGTCGATCGACATGGCCCCCAGTGCCAGGTCCAGCACACCCCCAGCCACATCGGCAAGACCGCCTACCGTATTGAGTACGGTTCCCACCAGCCGGAGCTTATCGGGGGTATCCATGCTGCTGGGATCAATACCCATACCTTCAATGCGTTGATCCACTGTGGACATAATGGCGGCTCGACGCTCAGGGTCCATTTCCTCCAACATATCCCAGTTGATGGTGATGTCCGAACTGGCTTGTGATAAGCGATCATTCGGCTCTTCCATGACCTCCTGAAAACTTATCTCGGCATCACGGGACAGCGGTTCAAAATCTACGTTTGTGCCTGAGCCAATGTCATCAAAGCTGCGTATGATGTCATCGGCCCAGTCTTCTTCAACAATGCCATCTATCTGAGGCAAATCACCGCCGATAGCCGTACGGTACTGATCCAGCGTCTCAAGACTTATGGATTGCGACGGGACACTGACAGCATCATCAGCCTTTGGAAATAGTTTCAGGTAGGCTTCTCGAAGCTGTGTATTGGAACTCCCGTCCAACCCCAGCATGGTGACCATCCCGGGCTTGTCGAATATCGTTTCCAGTACCTTGGCACCCACGGTTGCCATCGCCGGTGATGTCGCCAGGGTGATCAACAACAGGCGGGCCGCCGCCATCCGCTCTTCAACGGTGTCACCCTGGTTCTTGGTCAGGGTGTAGATGGCGGCTGTTGCGGTCAGGGTGCCGGCAATCGCCGGGAGGGCTCCGCTGGTCATGCTGGCTTGTAATAGCGCGGCTGCGCCATTACGAACTTGAGCACTTTTTGGTGCTCCTTCATGACCTTCCTGCAATGCAGCCGCAATTTTCGAAGACACATCGCGGATATCGAACTTGCCGTTGGACTTGAAGGAATCGGTGACGGCATCGGTAGCAACCTTGACCGCAGCCTTGTAGCTGTCTAGGCCCTTTTTCACATCATCCGGCAGGTTGCCGCCGCCATCCTTCAGGTAGTTCTGTACCGCTCGGTCCGAGAAGGAGAGGCCAAAGATCGCGGACCATGTGCCTTGTAACGCAGTTTGCACATGGTCACTGATGGCAAGTTCCAGGGACTCGCCAGCATAGTCTCCACTCTCGATGATGTTGGATATTTCTTCGGCCAGGCCCTGATTCAGGGCGTTGTTTCTGATCTCGCTGGCTTTCTCGCTATCCAGGTAATCCAGTGATTTCAGATCGTTGGAGAATCGAACCTTGGCCGCATCACTATTCATGCCTTCGAGCATTTCCATGTATTCCGGGCTGCTCATGGCCTCATAAATGCTGTTGGTCAGGCCTTTCTTGTCTTTTATCTTGCTGACGGCGTCTCGCATGAAGCCATCGATGCCATCGACGACTTTCTCATTCTCGGCCAGCTCGGCCAGCTTATCGTTGATTTCCTTTTCCTTGAGCAAGCCATACGTACTGGCTTGATCCATGATGGTCGAGTTATCTAGATAGCTGGTGGTATCGCCATCCCAGAAAAACGCATCCTTTTCGGTTTGGTAGGGGAGATAATCGAAGCCACCAACCAATGCTGTCTTGGCTTGCAGCAGCTCGTAATACTGGCGGCGAGGGTCATCCAGATCCAATTCGCCCCATTCATCCTTCATCTTGTCGTGAAACAGCTCGCCGACGGTCTTTCCATCCTCGCTCGTTTCGGCATTCATGAAATCCGTGGCTTCGGAATCGGCAACGTCGATCTTGACGTTGTTATCCACATGGCTGATTTCGGTTCCCGCTATCTTGCTGCCCAGGACGGAATACTTGAATGGCGCGATATAGGACGAGACCGCATATGTCGTTCCATCGTACTCATAGGTGATGGTCGTCGCGTTCTGACGTTCTGGATCCAGCTGTGACACTGGTGGCAGCACATCACCTTCTTCGAGGACCTTCCAATCGTTTTCTTCCGCCAGATCCCGGAACTCCTTGGCATCCGTGGGGCCCTCTGTTCCACCTTCAGACTTCTGGTCGTTCTTCACGGCCTGGCTATGGGAAGTGCCTTGAGAGGAACGTTGCAGCAAAATTGCGCTTTCGGTGGAAGACTTCACTCCTGATACAGACATGGTCTCGCTCCTGTCTCAACACATGTGACGGATGAATATTCCGGGTTCGTCAGGCTGGCAGCCGTGGAAGGGCAGTGCCGGGTTGAATTGCCACCTCCTGTCTGTGGCAAAGAAGGCCCATTGAATATGGCGATGGTGCCTGGAAGGATGATCATGTGAATCATTGATCGATCAAATGATCGAACACGAATGCAAGAAGGGCAAATTTTTCATCTACAACTTTATGCTGATAGCTTGTCTAGATTTATACGAAGTGTCAGTGAATGAAGGGGTTAGGCGAGATAATTTAATGCAGCGTTTCCTAAGCGGGGTGATTTAAAGCAGGCCCGCGGCGACCAGAATATCGGCCACCGGCTGGAAGGTATCTTCCGGGACGGGTTCGCCATTTCCGCTGCGTGAGCCAATCCGTTCTGCCAGTTTGCGATCATCGATCACTGCCAGGCCATATGCCGTCGCCTGGCGTTGCAGGTTGGCCGAGCCTTGCGGGTCGGCCTTGCATACCACTACTGGCACCGGGGTCTCGCCTTTGACATAACGGATGCCTACCAGCCAGTCACCGCTGGCGCCAATCATCAGTGAAGCACGTTCCACCCCGGCGCGTGTGGAATACGTCTGAATATCGCTGCGCTGCCGTTGGCGGGCCCGGCGAATCTCCGGGTCGCCCTCCATATCCTTGCGTTCGCGCTTGAACTCAGTGCGTGTCATGCGCTGGTCACGCTGGAATAGCCAGCGCTGTGTCCTGACATCAAGCAGTCCCACGATGAAGAAGACGACCAGGGCCGTGATGACCAGAGGTTGCAGGAACTCCAGGAAAATCTCATTGAGGCAGCCATAGCCGCAGCGTGAGGACTCCATCAACGCCTGCAGGCTCATCCGGCAGACAATCACGAAGGCGCTACTGAGTATCACGATCTTGAGCAATGACTTGATGAACTCGATGATCCCGCGTACGGAGAAGATGCGCTTGAAACCTTCGGCGGGATTGATGTGTTCGAATTTTGGCTTGATGGGTTCGACCGAAAACACCATGCCACGCATGATGAGAATATTGGTCAGGACGACAGCGGTTACGGTGATCACGATGATGGGCAGCACCGACCACATCAGCACTTCCATGGCCGCAGCCATCACGCGTGGCCAGAGTGTGTCGAAAGGCTCGCTATACAGTCGCGTGGTCAGAGTGATCAGGCCATGCACACGCGACTCGATGGTATCGACATAGAAGACCAGGTAAAGCGTGCAGCCGAGCATGACGACAGCAGTGACCATGTCACTGCTCTTTTCCACTTGCCCCTTCTTGCGTATGTCACGCAGCTTTTTCTGCGATGGCGGTAGGGACTTTTCTTCGCTGGGCTGTTGGCTCATGTGCCTTTACCTGTTACTCGAAGAGGAGGGGGCGTCGAACAAGGATTCGAAGTACTTGTAGTGCCCCTGAAGTGCTCCTAGCTCGTTGAACATGCGCGGTATCAGGAAGGCGATGTAGAGCAGCATCAGGAAGGTGAACAGCAGGTTCTTGATCGGTAGTGACAGAATGAACACGTTGAGGCTGGGTGCCATGCGGGCCAGATAGGCCAGCATCAGGTCAGTGACCAGCATGGCGATGATCAATGGTGCCACCATCAGGATGCCGATCTTCATCACTTGATCCAGAAAGCCTAGCATCACCAGCGCCGTACGGGTGTCCAGCGCAGGCATGAACGCATCCACGGGCCATAGTGTGTAGCTGCGATAGAAGCCATCGAGCAGGACATTGAAGCCGCCTGTGGCGAAGAACAGTGCGACCAGGGTGACCACCAGAAGGGTACTGGTAACGCCGGATTCACTGCTGCCCATGGGATCGAGCAACTGACCCATGGTCGAGGCGCGTTGCAGGTCGACGGCTTCCCCAGCGACTTCTGCTGCCCAGAACGGGATACCGAACACCATGCCGATGAGCACGCCGATCAGCAGTTCCTTGAGCAACAGACCGGCGACGGTGAAACCTGTGATGTCCATGCTTGATAGGCTATCGAGCACCGGCAGCAGCATCGGCAGTGACAGGGTCATGGCCACGGCGGAGCGAATCAGTCCGGTCAAGCCGAGACGGTTGAATGCCGGGGTGATCAGGATGACGCCAGTGGCCCGAGCCATGCAGATGGCGAGGGCAGCCAGGACAGGATAGACCTGGTCGGTCAGCGCGCTGGCGAGATTGTCAAACTCCATGGTCTTCCTCAGCGTGACCAGGTCGCGAAGTTATCCAGCACCTGGTCGGCCAGGTTGACCAACTGGCCAACCAGCAGAGGACCACCAATGATCAGGACCAGCATGATCACGATCACCTTGACCGACTGTGGCAGCGACTGGTCCTGAATCTGTGTCAGGGCCTGTAACAGGCCAATGCCGAACCCGAGCACGATGGCCGTCAGCAGTGCCGGTGCCGACAGCAGCAGTACTGTCCACAGGGCATCGCTCATGATCGTCAGGAAAATATCCTCGCTCATCTCCCGTTACCCTCCATAACTGAGAATCAGCCCATGCATCAGGCGCGACCAGCCATCGATGGCGACGAACAGGAATATCTTCAACGGTACCGATATCAGTGGCGGTGCCACCATGACCATGCCCATCGCCATCAGCACATTGGCAACGATCAGGTCGATGACCAGGAAGGGAATGTAGATCAGAAAACCGATCTCGAAGGCCCGGGTCAGCTCGGAGGTGACAAAGGCGGGAATCAGAGTGACAAGATCGTCACCCTGGACATTCTCGCGGGCCTCCTGTGACCAGATGCTGCGGGTGGCATCGAGGAAGAAGGCCCGCTCGCGTTCATCGGCGTAGGTCGACAGGTATTCCTTGAGCGGCTCACGTAATAGTTCCCCCGTCGCCTTGATGTCTTCCACGCTGCTCAACTCCGTTGAGCTGTTTTCGAGCCGATAGAGCATGTCCCCCACCAGTGGGGTGGTGATGTACACCGTCAGTACCAGGGCAATGCCGTACAGCACCAGATTGGGAGGCGTCTGCTGCACGCCAAGGGCGTTGCGGATCAGGAACAGCACCACGGAGATCTTGAGGAACGAGGTCATGGTCACCACCGCCAGTGGCAACAGGCCAAGCGATGTGACGACAAGGATAATCCCAATCAGATTGGGCTCGTATTCACTCATCGGTGGCGAGCCTCACAATCTGCACTCCCAGGCCATCGCCGATCTTCACCACCCGGCCCTTGCCCAGAATACGGCCATTGACCACCAGGTCCACGGCTTCATCCTCCGGGCGTGACAGGGGCAGTACGCTGCCTTGATCGAGTTCACGCAGTTCACCCAGCGAGAGTTCGAGACGGCCGAATTCACACACCAGCCGAAGGGGTAACTGGTCCAGCCCCATGTTGCCTGCTGTCATGCGGTCTGCTGCAGTCCGGTCTACTGCAGCGCTGCCGGTCTGAGGTTGAGCGTTGTTGTTGTTATTGTCGTTGTCGTTGGCAGGCGAGGCCATGGCAAGGTCTCCTTGGGTCAGGGGATGGAGTCGGGACAGCAGGCGTACTCCGTCACGGTGAGTCTGGGCGCTGGCCATCAGGCGCTCACCGACCAGGACTGCCGAGGCTTGTCTGAGGCTATCGGGGTTAAGGTTGGGAGTGTCGAGGCCAGAGCCATTGATGACTGGACTATCGAGCATCACCACGTCACCAGGGGCCAGGTCACGCAGTTCAGCGAGGGTCAGCGTCTGGTATCCCGCAATGCCTTGCACTGGCCAGGCCACGTTCGAACAGGGCCTGGGAGCCACTGGGCAGTTCTCATCGAACCAGGGCTGAAGAGCTTCGGCGAAGGGCTGGGACAGTAACAGCGAGAGTTTTCCCTGCCGATGACCGTCTGTCAGGTTCACGGACAGCTGGATGGGGAGAGTGTCATCACTCTCTTCTATGCCGTTGCCTTGCTGCACGCCATCACCTTGCAGCCGTATGCTGTCTCCCAGTGCACTTTCCAGCGGTTCCAGCCACTCCAGCAGGGCATATTCCAGCCACAGTGCGGCGACATCCGCCGGGCAGGCCGTCAGAGGGCGCTGCAATGACAAGGGCGAGGACAGGATCTCCACCGCGCTGGCGTCGAGGCGCAAGCGTGCGGGCATATCCCCCAGCGTCAGCCCCAGCGACAGCGCTGCCTCATGTGTGATGGGCCGGCGGTCGAGATGACAGGTCAGCGAGAGTTGGCCAAGGGGCAGCGTGAACGCGCCACGAGGGCGGCTCATAGTGTTGAGCACTGGTACGGCACTTGGCGGGATAATGGGCAGGGCGGGAACTTCCGGCCCGGCCTGGGCACTATGCTGTTGATGCTGCTCCATGCTGTCGATAGATATATTCCTTTCTGCCATCAACGCCCCCTTCGCGAGGTGGCATCTTCAGTCTCTAGCTCGGCATGCAGCTCAAGACGACGCTGCTGGGTATCGCGATGGCGATCCTGCAGCATTTCCAAAGCGCGTTGCGAGCGAACACAGCGTGCCCATTCCATGGAGCGCTTGTCACGTTCGGACAAGTGAAGTTGGTATTGCTGGTTCAACTGGTCGTGTTGTGCATGCAGGGCGGCCTGTGCTCGATAATGGTCATCCATGGCCTGGCGCACATCATCGATCTGGGTGGCAGACAACTGGTCGTTGGCAGTGGCTTTGAACCATGCCTGCTCGTGGCGATCGAAGTCCTGGCGCTGACTGGCAAGCTGTTCCGTCATGGCCGCCAGTTGCTCGGCATCATGGCGGCAGCGTTGTTGTTGCTCAGCCAATGCATTCTCGGCTCGGCGCAGACGCTGCTGGCGCAACGCCATCAATTTTTCGAGTCGCTGGTGCTCTTTCATGACAGGATCTC
>NZ_JAJUFQ010000046.1 GCF_029263665.1 Halomonas sp. | reverse complement strand
GGGTATCCGGATTTTTTGGTTGATTGGCTCATATCATGATGACGGAACCAACCATCAGCTCAGCGGATTACCTGGTTGATGACGACTCTTCTTCACGGCCCCTGCAAGTTTGCAGCAACGCCCAGGTTCGCATGCCGAGATACGCAGTGAGGCTTCGCGATCAACACACCATGCATTCACAATGTCACTGCAAGGTCCGGCATGTCTCTGCTCAGTCCTTACGGCCTGAGCTAGCCCTATACAGCTGTTGTTTGCTCTCCTCGCTGATCCCCGTCAGGATGCCGCAGGCATTGATCTCCCGACCCTCGTTGCAACTCGCCCTCAGTGAAACGAGTTGTTGCTCAAGCGCTTGCAGAGCAGTTATCTGCGACCGCACATGAGAGATGTGGTCATCGAGCATGGCGTTGACGGCGGTACAAGGCTGGCGAGGGTCGTCCTGATAGCTCTGTAGCTCGCGAATCTCTGTCAGTGACAGGTCCAGAATTCGGCAGCGGCGGATAAAGGCAAGCCACTCGCCATGCTTCTCGGTATAGACACGGTAACCATTCTCCTGCCGTTCTGGCGGCGGCAACAGGCCCTGCTGCTCATAGAAGCGGATCGTCTGCGTGTCGATACCCGCTATCTGGGCTAACTGACCAATGCGCATCAGGCTTACTCCTCAACGGATCATCTGTCCCATTGACCTTATAGTAGCTATATAGTTTTTAATACTAGCAATCTATGTTGGTTAACTGGAGCCGTATCGTGAGTAAAGCCTGTGGTGGCCCATGTAGCTGCGATGCAACGCCTGCAGCGGATACCGATATGCCGGTCTCCTCCGAAGCGTCAGGGGAATGGGTCAGCGTGTATGCTGTGCCGAAGATGGATTGTCCCTCAGAAGAACGGATGATCCGCTTGGCGCTGAACGGCTTTGATGAGATTCGAACGCTGTCCTTCGACTTGTCGAACCGCCGATTGGAGGTCGTGCATGACGGCGAGGCTGAGCCCATTACCGCGAAACTGGCGACCTTGGGGCTAGGCGCCTCTCTTCAGGAAACCGTCATTGCCGACCCAGAGACGATCAAGGCCGCTGAGAGCTCGGCAGTCTCTGCTACGCAGGAGTCAGGCACTCTGCGCGTGTTGCTCGGTATCAATGCGATCATGTTCGTGGTGGAAATGACTGCTGGCCTGATCGCCCAGTCTACCGGCCTGATCGCTGATTCCCTGGATATGTTTGCCGATGCAGCCGTCTATGGCCTGGCTCTCTATGCCGTAGGGCGCAGTGCGAAAATGCAGGTACGTGCCGCGCATCTGGCAGGGGTACTGCAACTGATTTTGGCTATCGGCGTACTCGTCGAGGTGGTGCGACGCTTTGTTTTCGGTAGTGAGCCTGAATCGCTGATGATGATGGCGATCGCCTTCGTCGCGTTGATCGCCAATACCGGTTGCCTGCTGTTGATATCCAAGCACCGCGAAGGCGGCGCGCATATGAAGGCAAGCTGGATATTCTCGGCCAATGATGTGGTGATCAACATGGGCGTCATCGCCGCCGGTGCCTTGGTCGCCTGGACGGGGTCCAGCTACCCTGACCTGATTATCGGTACCATCGTGGGCCTGATCGTCCTCAACGGCGCTCGGCGCATCCTGGCGCTCAAGGGGTGAGGCTGCACGGTACGCAGCTATCGATGCCTGGGACACTTGATCGAAGTGGCTGTACAAGCGCGCTAGGCCTGAACGACAGCATATAGCGCGAAGGCTCGGAGCCAGCAAGGTAGCGTATCTAGGAATCAACCAAGGAAGGAAGATGATGGATAGTATCTGGCTGGTACTCGGCCTGGCGCTGTTGCCCGCCTTAGGCAATTTTAGTGGTGGGCTCGCTGCGGAGGCCTCCCGAACTACCGGGCGCCGTCTCAATTACGCCCTTCACGGCGCTGCCGGCCTCGTCATTGCGGTGGTGGCGGTTGAAATCATGCCGCGCGTGCTAGAGAACCTCTCAGCCTGGGTAATCGCCCTCGCTTTCGCGCTGGGCGGCATTGCTTACGTAGGTATCGAGAAGCTCGTTGAGAGTCTCCAGAAGCGACAAGGCCAGCAGGGAGAAGGCGGTCAGACGAGTGTCTGGATGATCTATATCGCCGTATCCATCGACCTGTTCAGCGATGGCCTCCTGATCGGGGCGGGGTCGGCGGTCTCACCGTCGGTCGCGATAATCCTGGCGGCGGGTCAGGTTCTCGCCGATGTTCCTGAGGGCTTTGCGACGATCGCCACCATGAAAGATAAAGGAATCCCTCGTAGCAAGCGGATACTGCTCTCTGCTTCCTTCGCGATTCCTGTGCTCTCGGCAGCCGTCTTTGCTTACTTCGTACTCAGGAACCAGCCGGAGGCATTTAAGCTAGCGGCACTGACGTTCACGGCAGGCCTTCTCACGGTCGCTGCCATCGAAGATATGGTCTCCGAGGCTCACGAGAGCGGTGACGATACGCACATCTCACCGCTGGCTTTCATAGGCGGCTTCGTCCTGTTCGTTCTGGTATCAGCGGGCTTGGAAGGGGTGGTATCGCAAAGCTAACGTACTGCTCCCCAACACAGCCACTGTCGTGCTGGCCGAATACGAAGCAGCTCCCAGCTTACGGCGCACCTAGTCGAGTCCAGAAACATTCACTTTGCCACCCTGGCCAGCCGGCCGAATGAATTGACGCAGCTTGATTAAGCGGAGCAAGAAAGCATGAGCCACAGGGTTGATCCTGGATTCGGAGGCGAGAGAGCATTGGGTGATAAGTGCGCGCTACCCTCTAGCCTATACACGGGCGTGCGCTATAAGCCGCTTCTGACAGGGGGGATGGCTCTACTTGCTGGAGGCGCCATGCCGCTTGCCTTTGCCCCTGTGGGCTGGGCATGGCTTGCGGTGATCGCTCTGGCAACATTTTTTGTCCTGACCGCGCAGTCTTCAAGGCGTCAGGCGCTGTGGTCGGCCTACCTCTTTGGCCTTGGCTACTTCGGCGTGGGTGTCTCCTGGGTCTTTATCAGCATTAGCCAGTACGGCAATGGCCCCGTGGTGGCGGTGTTAGTCACGGCGGCCTTTGTCTCGCTGCTCGCCCTCTTTCCATGGGGCGTCGCGTACCTCGTGCGCTGCCTGCGCCCTGAGATGGATGCAATGGCACTCTGGCTAGGGCTACCTGCGGCATGGGTGCTGAGTGAATGGATGCGCACCTGGTTCTTGACCGGCTTTCCCTGGCTCTTCATTGGCTACAGCCAGACCGACACCACACTTGCCACTATCGCTCCCGTCTTTGGCGTGCTTGGCGTGAGTTTACTGGTGGCACTTCTCGCTGGCGGGCTTGCCTGGGTTGTCCAGGGGCCAAGCCTGCGCCGTGCTGCGGTAGTCGGTGCCGTGTTAGTCGCTACCCTCGCCGGCTTGCAACTGCTGGATCGTGAATGGACGCAGCCAGCCGCTGACCCGATCGATGTCGTCCTCTTGCAAGGAAACATCGCGCAAGACAAGAAATGGGACCCGAGATACCGGGACATCACACTTGAGCGCTATCAGGCGCTTACCGCGCAGCATCTCGGAGCCGATATCGTGATCTGGCCAGAAGCGGCAATCCCGATGTGGCATGACCAGGCCAAAGCATATCTTGCTGAGCTTGAGGCGTTAGCCGATCAGGCAGGCACATCGTTAATGATTGGCGTCCCGGTACGCGAGGCGGAGGGCCGTACCTACAACGCCGTGGTAAGCCTCTCCGATCCCTCAGGCTTCTACTACAAACGCCACCTGGTGCCCTTCGGTGAATATGTTCCGTTTCGGGATCTTTTGGGGTCGGCCCTCGACGTGCTCGGGGCGCCCATGTCCGACTTCACACCGGGACGGGAAGCGCACGTCCTGAATGCAGCAGGGGTGCCCGTAGGGGCACTCATCTGCTACGAGGCGGTCTTTGGTGCCGAAGTCACTGAGCTTCTGCCCGAAGCGCAGTTACTGGTGAATGTCAGCAACGATGCCTGGTTCGGCAGCTCGCTCGGCCCCCTCCAGCATTTCCAGATGGCACGCATGCGTGCCATCGAAACCGGACGTGACCTTCTTCGAGCCACGAACACCGGTATCACAGCAGCCATCAATCATGAGGGCAAAGTGCTCAAGCGTGCTCCGCAGTTCGAAGTGGCCACCCTCAGCGCCGAAGTGACACCGCGAACTGGCGCGCCCCCTTATGTGCGCTGGCGGGATTGGCCTGTCCTTGGCCTGACCGCACTCGGACTCGGCCTGCTCCTGCTCCGTCGAATTCGTCGGCATCATCGGTTGGGTACATGACGCTTGTTATTTAGCAGCGAGCAAATTCTAGATTGGGTCAGGAGGAAGGGGATATGTCTACTTATGGCAGTCGGCTCGCAGAGAAAGCCCACGAGCCGGGAAAGGCGATGCGCTGGCTGTGGCTCTCGCTCCTGTTACTGTTTGTCGATCAGGCGAGCAAGTACCTTGCCAGCACCATGCTAGCGCATGGTGAAAGCGTGCCTGCCGCACCCTTCTTCAATTGGGTCCACCGCCACAATACGGGGGCGGCCTTCAGCTTTCTCGCGGATGTCGGCGGTTGGCAGCAGCCGCTTTTCATCGGACTGGCCCTGGTTATCTCGATATTACTGGTGTACTGGCTTTGGCGTTCACCACGCGTACTGAGTTATCGGCTCGCCCTCAGTGCGATCCTCGGCGGCGCGTTGGGCAATGTCGCAGATCGCTTGCGGTTAGGCTACGTAGAGGATTTTCTCGATTTTCACTATGCCCAGTGGCACTGGCCATCGTTCAACCTAGCGGACGTATGGATCTTCCTCGGTGTCGCCCTCTTTATTTGGGCGGAAATACGACATCAACCAGGCAGCCGCCGCCGCTGAATCGCCTAGCGTCTTCGCTATCGCATGCTTGACTTCCGGAATAGGCGCGTCCTGGGCCTTGATAAGGCGGCACGCCTTCATGAGCCAGCTGTACGTTCCTGATGCACGACTGCTGCCAAGGGCTCTGCTGCATCCTAACCAATCTGGAAGAGCGCACCCTGCTGGACCTGCTACCCGGTCGTCAGCAAGAGAGGGTGACAAGACGCCTCATGAGCATGGCCAACCGCCACCAGGTCGAGATCGTCAGCATGGACATGTGGAAGCCCTACCGCCGCGCCTTCCAGACGGTGCTGCCACAGGCCCGTATCGTGGTCGATAAGTTCCACGTCGTGCGCATGGCCAACGAGGCCTTAGAGAAGATCCGCAAAGGCCTAAGGAAGGAGTTGAAGCCCAATCAGCGCCGGACCCTCAAAGGTGACCGGAAAATCCTGCTGAAGCGCGCTCACGACGTTTCAGACCGCGAACGGCTCATCATGGAGACCTGGACAGGAGCATTCCCCCCAGCTCTTGGCGGCTTACGAGCACAAGGAGCGCTTCTACCATATCTGGGACTGTACCAATCGGCGTGGTGCCGAACAGGCTCTCGCCACCTGGATTGACAACATCCCTCAGGGGCAGAAGGAGGTTTGGAAGGATCTCGTCAGCGCCGTCAGTGGCTGGCGTGAAGAGATGCTGACCTACTTTGAGACCGACATCCCGATCACCAACGCTTTCACGTAGTCGATAAACCGCCTAGCCAAGGACAAAAACCGTGATGGCCGGGGCTATTCGTTCGAGGTAATGCGAGCCCGGATGCTCTATACCACCAAGCACAAGAAGAAGGCGCCACAAGTCAAGGAATCCCCGTTTCTGGGCAGAGCCACCATGACCTACAACATGGGACTCCCCGAGCCTGAGAAGAACTTCGGTGTCGATCTATCAACCTTCTGGAAGGACTAAGGGTTGGATGGGGCTGGAAGGCCCATCAACCACTTAATCCGGATACCC
>NZ_JAJUFQ010000030.1 GCF_029263665.1 Halomonas sp. | reverse complement strand
GGAACCACCTGATCCCTTGCCGAACTCAGCAGTGAAACCGCTCAGCGCCGATGGTAGTGTGGGGTCTCCCCATGTGAGAGTAGGTCATCGTCAGGCATCTATTCGAAAAAATCCCCCGGATACGTCCGGGGGATTTTTTTTCGTCGAGCGACGAGCACGCTGCGCTCGGGCCGCGAGCAGTGCTGTGGCACCAGGCAGCTCAAGGCCCGCAATATTCAGAGCAACCCCAGCCATCAGCGATGGCTGGGGTTGTTGCGTTTCTGGAGGTTGGCACAGCCCTCAGCGGTGTCACCATGCTGCTCGAAGCTCACTTTTTCCCCTGCTTTCGACAGGCGCTAGGGGTCATGCCGTAGGCCTTGCGAAAGGCGGTGGCAAAGTTTGCAGCGCTGTTGTAGCCGGCAATGGCGGCGGCGCTTTCGATACTGATGGACTCGTGGGTAAGGGCGTCATGGGCACGTCGGAGCCTTCTCTGTCGCAGGTGCTCTCCTAGTGGGGCACCGCATTTCCGATGATATCGGCGCTGTAGCTGACGCAAGCTCATGCCGAGGCGCTGGGCGAGCTGTGATTGGCTCAACTGGCCGGCTTCTCCACTGTTGATCAAGTACTCCAGTCTCTGTGTCCAGTCCTGTGAGGGGAAGCTAGTGTGGGTGACGGGGGAGTCGATGGCGGCGAGTGATTCACTGATCAGGTTGAGCGCCACAGCCTCAAGATCAAGCAGTCGCAGAGAAGTGGCTGTGGATGAGATATCCAGGGACTCGAGTTTGTGGACAAGGCTCTGGGAGGGTTGCCAGTACTCTATCCTGATCGGCAGCTCAGGAAATTGCTGGCCTAGCGGAGCACCGAAGAGCCCGAGTGCCGAGCTGTGGCCGAGGCGGCGCAATAGCCAGGCTGGAGTTGCGGTCAGTACCACGCTGTATTCGATGCCACCCTTGATGCCCTGACGCTGAAAGATTGCAGGATGATCCAGGGCTGCAACCATGGCCTTGAAGCGGCTGTTCTGGCCAAGCATCAAGGACTGCCCCGCCAGGCTGATGCGAGCCTCTCCCTTCCATACCATCGCTACTTTCAAGCCTGGTGACAGCAGGGCTTCACTATGAAGGCCGACACGATCGCGTATTCGATTGATGCGCAGGAAAAGCCCCGGTTGTACCTCGTGTTGGTACATGTGACCCAATAGCGGGGCCTGGCCGAGAGGCTGCATGGTGGTGGAGCAGCGATGATCCTGGGTAAGTACACTGGCCAGTGAACGAATGTCACTGAGGCCCACCAGAGGCGAGTTGTTGAAGACTCCCACTTTGCATGTCCTGATTGAGCCGGATCGGCATTTCTGCCGTGTCCGCAAATATGACTGGTAGCCGGGCAAAGGTAATGCCGGTTGCAGGATGTAACAATGCCCATCATAAATAAGAAATGCAACTCGTTATCATTAAGCTTATTGGCGGGCAAAGGGAATCATGAAGCAGAACAAGGGGTGGGTACTTCAATCGCTGTGCGCTGGAAGTGTACTGACGCTGTCGACAGGAGTGTCGGCTCAGGAGGGGGTGACAGCCGAGGTGGATCTTGGCACCGAGCGCGTCGTCGGAGTGCGGCTTTATGACATGCTGCCTAGCGAGGCGACGGGGGGCTATTCCGTCGATGCGGTTACAGTAGGTACCAAGGTGCCGGCGGCGCTGCGGGATATTCCGCAGTCGGTCAGTGTGGTGACTCATGAGGCCATCAAGGACCAGAATTTCAGCACTCTTGATCAGTTGGCTCGTCATACGCCAGGTGTGCGCACGCTTAGCAACGACAGTGGACGTTCATCGATTTTCGCTCGCGGCTACGAGTACGATGCCTACAGCATTGATGGCTTGCCAGCACCGATGGCCAGTATCAATGGCACCTTGCCCTCGCTGGCGGCCTTTGATCGAGTCGAGATCATGCGTGGCCCTTCGGGGCTGTTCAACAGCACCAGTGAGATGGGGGGTATCGTCAACTTAGTCCGCAAGCGTCCCACGGACAGTTTTCAGGGTGAGTTGACCGGTAGTGTCGGTACTGAACATGATTATCGCGCAGGGATCGATGTTTCCGGTCCTCTCGATAGCCAGGGACGTATACGTGGCCGACTGGTCGCCGAGCAGACCCAGCAGCCGGAGTGGGTCGATGATAACGAAAATGAGCAGACCGACCTCTATGCGGCACTGGACATCGACCTCACCGACGCTACCGAGCTGTCGCTCGGGTTCATCCATAATGCCCGGGATATTGTCGTCAACAATGGGCAGCCGCTCGACAGTAACGGCAATCTGCTCTATGGCCACCGTGAGGATTTCTATGGTGCTGACTGGAACAACTTCGACAGCGAGTCGTATGACGTCATTGCCGAGCTGACGCATCGCTTCACCAATGGTGGTTATGGGCGCCTTGCAGCACGTTACAGTGATCGTGATGCGGATATGAACTATGCCTTCGGTGGCAGTGCCCTGGATGAGGAAGGTCGGCTTGGTGTTGCCGGATTTGGTAGTGTCGTCGATGAACAGGCGTTGTCACTGGATGCCAGTTATACCCAGGCCTTTGATGCTTTCGGCAACGCCAACGAGTTTGTCGTGGGGGTCGATTACAAGGACTATGACACCGATAGCCAGCAAGGACGTGCGCGCGGATTGACCTCCAGTCCGGTGATGAAGGGCGAGCTCAATGACCTGAGCTATGTGGACATTCTCTCTTCTGCTGAAGCAGGGGTACCGGGTTTCCGTTTCAGTGATTATCAGTCACAGCTTGAGGAAACCGGCGCCTATGGCAAGGTAATATTGCGTCCTCTCGAGTCGCTGGCTCTGATTGCCGGTGCCCGTGTCAGTCATTTCGATGTGCACTACAACGATAGGGCAGGGAACAGCCAGGCATCCATGGATGACACGGCTGTCACTCCCTATGCGGGCCTGGTCTATGATCTGGACTGGAATCACTCGCTGTATGGCAGTTACTCCAAAGTGTTCAAACCTCAGACTCAGATCGATGCCAGTGGTAATCTCATTGATCCGCGCGAAGGTGATCAATACGAGCTGGGCATCAAGGGCGTTTACCTGGATGGTGACCTGAATGCTCGTATCAGTGCTTTTAGCCTGACTGACAGTCATCGCGCTGCATCGTCCTCGGACCCTGGTGCCGACTACTACATCGATAGCGGTGAGGTCGAGGTTACTGGCGCCGAACTGGAAGTGATTGGCAGCATCACGCCCCAGTGGGATCTAATCTTCGGTTACACCTACATGGATATCGAAGTGAAGAAAGAGACGCCTGATGACATCACTTTCTCGTTGATGCCGGAAAATCAGGTCAATCTGTGGACCAAGTATTCCTTCGAAGGCGGTGCTCTGGATGGTTTGCATGTCGGTGGTGGCATGACGGCGGTCAGCGACTTCAGTACCAGCAGTGGTATCGAAGCGCCAGGTTATGCGGTGTTTGATGCCATGCTTGGTTATGACTTCACTCGCCAGTTGAGTGGCCAGCTCAACGTCTACAACATTTTCGATCGTGACTACTACACCCGTGTCGGTGCTGCCAACACCTTCAACTTCCCTGGGGCCCCCGCCAGTGCCGTTGCCACATTGCGTTATGACTTCTGAAGATACGCTGGATCAGCGTTTACTACCCTCAGGACTTTTTATTACAGCGCTAGGGATCGTGCTGATGACTATGATGACTCCAGCTAATGGACAGGGCGTGGCTTCCTCGGAGCCTGAAGCCGTTGTTCTTCCGCACAGCGAAGCCTTCGACTTGGAGAGCAGTAGCAAGCCGGGCAGGACCTACCACATTGAAGTAGCGTTGCCTTCCGCGCCGGCACCAAAAGAAGGTTATTCGGTACTTTATGTACTGGATGGGAACGCACGTTTCCCTCTGCTGCGGGAAGCCCGTGAGACGCTGATTCGGGATGGACCGAGTGGCAATGCTCTACCGTTGTTGATTGTAGGCATTGGTTATCCTGGAGTGGAGCGCTTCGCCCTTGAGCAGCGAGCTCTCGACTACACTCCTCCTGGGGACGGTATTGGTGACGGCCAAGGTGGGGCCAAGGATTTCCTGCGCTTCATCATGGATACCCTGCAACCGGCAATTGCCGAGCGTTATGCGGTAAACGATGAACGTACGGCCTTGCTGGGTCACTCATATGGCGCCTTGTTCGCCCTTCATGTGCTGCAGACTTGTCCAGAGTGTTTCCGTGATTACATCGCCATCAGCCCTTCTTTATGGTGGAATCAGGGCCAACTGCTCACGGAGTTTGGCCAGCTTGCTCAGGACGCAACATGGTGCGAAGCGCTGCGTGGGCATCGTCTGCTGTTGGGTGTCGGAGGTGATGAACAGAAGCCCCGGCCTGACGAGGATGAAATCCTCTCCAAGCTGCGCGAGCAACGGGCGATGGTCGACAACACCATCGCGCTTGGTCAGTTGCTCGACGCGCAATGTTCACTGCTGACCCATGAACAGGTGGTGTTTGCAGGAGAAGACCATGGCAGTGTGATGTGGCCCGCCGCTCGTCAGGTCATGAAGTTCCTGACAACTGGCGAATGAAGGCGTCGATAGCTGCTTTTCGCTCACGTACTGTTGCCCGGGCTTTTTGCTGCTCATCTTCGAGCTGGGCAATGCGATTCTCCTGGTTTTCCAGCATATTGAGATAGCGTTGCCCTAATTCGCTGTCAGGTGGCACTGCCGCGAGGTTGTCACGAACACGAGCCTGGCTGCTTTCGGAACGCTTGATCTGGGCAGTGATTTCATCTGCCTCTCGCTGAGCTTGGCTGACCTGCCGTTTCAGCTCAGCAAGATCGGACAGGTGCTTGGCTGTATCGGCATCCACCGCATTGCCCGACCAGGCAAAGAGGCTGCCAGCGTCAGTATCTGACAAGGAAATGACTTCCGTGTCACGTCGTTCCTGGGTGGCCACAACATCACGCTCACGTCCTGCTTCGACATTCACGCGTAACCGATAATGTGTCGGTGTGGTGATGTCGAGTTCTGGTGAGGAGAAATCCCAACCGTCCTGGCGAGGATGCTCGATAATGACGGTACGAGGCGCGTCTTCAGCCCCTTTGATGGTATAGGTCGTGACTCTGCGTGATGTGTGGATAGCATGCAAGGTATCGTCAACGATGGAGACCTGGGTCTGTTCTTCGGGGGTGTTCATGGTGCTGATCTCAACCTTGGAGTCAGCAGCAAAACTGACCATGCGGCTCTCACCATCGGGCAGCTCTCTGAGCTGGGCATCACCAATATAACCATTGTCTCGATCATAGACGGTCAGGATGCCGGCGGGCAGGCTGGTACCGGTATCGTTGACCAGTTGCAGGCTCGCGATAGGGTGGGTACCACCCGCTTCTGGCTGGAACACGGAAACCTGTTGAGCGGGTATTTCGCCGTCGATAAAGGGCACGGCCAG
Source organism: Halomonas sp. (assembly GCF_029263665.1). Taxonomy (GTDB): domain Bacteria; phylum Pseudomonadota; class Gammaproteobacteria; order Pseudomonadales; family Halomonadaceae; genus Halomonas. The sequence goes on along the minus strand of NZ_JAJUFQ010000030.1, from coordinate 40,280 downwards.
GGTCTGGCCTGAGGCAAGATCGATAGGGTGAGGAAGGCGGTAATTGGCTTGGGTTGCCCCTTCACTGGTGTCGGCCTTTTGGCTCGAACCTGCGATGGAGCGGGGCGAAGGTGCAGCCTCGGCAACCACCATATCCGCTGCCATCCTTGTTTGAGAAAAGCGTTGTAGCTGGGGGTGGCCTGCACCTATAGCGACTTGCTTGGCGTCGTCCGGTTCTGGGGCCGCTGAGGCGCCGATCATCACCGGGATCTCTTCACGCTGGTGCCAGTAGCGTTGATGTAAGCGCTGAGTGAGTGTCACAGGGGCGCCAGAAGACAGCGTCAGTGAGATGTCATCCCAATCTTCGCCACTGGCGTTTTCGATCACCCCCCAGGCTTGCAGTCTGGCCTGGGAGCCCTGTTCATCCATGACCAGGCGATAGGCGCTTTTCCAGACCGGGGCTGATACGACATAAGAGAGTGTGACCTCGCGCTCGCTGTCGCCGGCAAGAGCGATGGTAATTTCGCGTACCTGGTCAGTATTTCCTCTTCCACTGGCCCGGGCGGCATCGGCGATTCGTTCGCGCATGGTAGCGTCGAGGATCTCGATGGTAGCATCGGTGCCCAGCCGCATGACTTCCATTTGCCCATCTTCATTCATCAGCGACAGCACAGGTTCACTGACAAGCTGACCATCCTGAACGGCCATTGGCCGCTCGGTCACGCCCAGAACCGTCCCCTGCAGGGTACGCCCCTGGGAACTGGCGCGAATCTGTACGCCTTGAAGCGTGGCCACCAGTTCAGGCAAGGAGCTGAGCTGTTCAGCGTTGAAGGGTAGGCGGCGAAAGGTTTCTTCCACGGCAGCCAGGCCGTCCAGGCTCATGCCCTGGACACTCCCCTGTGGATCCTGCACCACCAGACTCTTGAGAATATCGTCGACCTGTTCCAGAGGGACTTCCAGATGTAGTTTGCTGTCGGCATTTACGCGAGTACTGCGCTGTATTTCGGCCAGGCCGCCGCGGGAGAGCGTGATGCTATCGATATGCGAATCGACAAGTGCATCTGCCGCCCATGCGGGCGGCAGTAGAACAGAGGCAGGTAAGGTCACTGTCATGATCGCAAGCGTCTTGCGCCAGTTGCCACAAGGTGTGGGCTTATGCTGCTTGGTCCTGCCAGTCCCGAACTTGCCTGAACTGGACTTGATTATCCGAGCCCGAACGTCCGACTTTTCCATTGTTCACCTGCCTTGCCCTGAATGCCTGCATGGTTCACAGGTTAGCCGAGGAAGTTGGTGGGCGAACAGTTTATGGCATCAGGCTACGTTTTCGAGCATAGCGGCGGCCAACAGACGCTTGGTGTAGTCGGTCTGAGGGTTGGCAAAGAGCCCTTCGGCATCACCTCGCTCCACGACAACACCGTCCTTCATCACCAGTACCGTATCGGAAAGTGCCCGCACGACGGCGAGGTCATGGCTGATGAACAGGTACGTCAGTCCGTGCTTTTTCTGCAGATCGCGCAACAAGTCGATGACGGTGACTTGCACAGAGCGGTCCAGGGCGGAAGTTGGCTCATCCAGCAGGAGAAATTCTGGCTTCAGCACCAAGGCTCGAGCGATAGCGATGCGCTGACGCTGGCCTCCTGAGAATTCGTGGGGATAGCGGTTGCGCATGGCCGGATCCAGGCTGACCTCCTGGAGAGCGCTGATGACCTGGGCATCTCGCTCGGCCCTAGATAGATGTGGCGCATGAACCTTCAGCCCCTCGCCGATGATCTCGCCTACTGTCATGCGTGGAGAGAGGGAGCCGAAGGGATCCTGGAATACCACTTGCAGGCGTGAACGAATGGGGCGCATGGCGCTTTTGTCCAAGCCATCAAGACGAGTATCAGCAAAGTGGATTTCGCCTTCGCTATCGAGCAAGCGCAACAACGCACGCCCTAGCGTGGACTTTCCTGAGCCGGATTCACCGACAATTCCCACGGTCTGGCCGCGACGAATACTGAGATCGATGCCACGTACCGCATCGAAGACATCGCTCTTGCCCAGCCAGCGCTTTTTGGTGGTAAAGCGCACACGCACCTCCTTGGCCTGCAATAACACCGGCTGTGTTTCATCTACCGGATCCTTGCAGCCACGGGGCTCGGCATCGATCAGCATGCGGGTATAGGGGTGCTGGGGATTGGCGAACAACGCTTGGGTCCGGCCTTGTTCAACCAGTTCGCCACGACGCATCACACAGACCCTGTCAGCGAAGTGGCGCACGATGGTCAGGTCATGGGTGATGAACAGGATGGCCATGCCATAGCGTTGCTGCAGCTCCTTGAGCAATTCGAGAATCTGGGCCTGCACAGTGACATCAAGGGCCGTGGTCGGTTCGTCGGCGATGAGCAGTTCTGGCTCGCCTGCCAAGGCCATGGCAATCATCACCCGTTGGCGTTGTCCGCCGGACAGCTCATGGGGAAAGCTGTCGATGCGGCGTTCGGGCTCTGGAATGCCGACTTGTGTCAGCAACTCCACGGCTCGAGCACGAGCGGCTCGTCCCTTGAGTGCCTTGTGACGATTGAGGACTTCGCCAATCTGATAGCCGATGCGGTGTAGCGGGTTCAATGAGGTCATCGGCTCCTGAAAGATCATGGCAATGTTGCCGCCACGGATACGGCGCATACGCTTGGGCGTAGCCTGGAGTATGTCTTCTCCCTTGAAGCGGATGGCGCCATGGGCATTGGCCAACTCAGGCAGCAGGCGCATGGTGGCGGTGGAGGTGACCGACTTTCCGGAGCCAGATTCGCCGACCAGGGCCAGGGTTTCCCCTGGGGAAAGGGTGAAACTGATGTTTTTCACCGCAGGTACCTGGCCGTGCGGCAGGTCGAAATCCACTGACAGTCCATCGACTTCGAGTAATGGTTTGGTGGTTTGCTGGGTTGGCGCTGTCATCTGGGGTGTCTCTGTCATGGTGCGGGACTCCTTGTCGGCTTAGCGGGTCTTCGGGTCGAGGGCATCCCTGAGCCCATCGCCGAGGAAGTTGAGACAGAACAGGGTCAGTGCCAGGAATACCGAAGGGACCAGCAGCATCCAGGGGGAGGTCTGCATCATGTCAGTACCTTCTGAGATCAACACCCCCCAACTGGTCAGTGGCTCCTGTACGCCGAGACCGAGGAACGACAGGAAGCTTTCCAGCAGGATGACTTTGGGCACGGTCAGGGTGACATAGACGATGACTGGACCGATGGCGTTGGGAATCAGGTGGCGGGTGACAACCTTACCGTCCTTGACGCCCAGAGCATGGGCGGCCTCGACAAACTCTCGCTGCTTTAGGGAAAGCGTCTGACCGCGTACGATACGGGCCATGTCAAGCCACTCCACCGCGCCAATGGCCGCGTAGATCAGGAAAATATTGCGCCCGAATACCACCATCAGCAGGATCACCAGGAACATGAAGGGCAGCGAGTACATGATGTCGACGAAGCGCATCATCAAACTGTCGACGCGGCCGCCGACATAACCGGAAATGGCGCCGTAAAGCACCCCGATGATCAAGCTGACGAAGGTAGCCACTAGTGCCACGGATAGTGAGACTCGGCCTCCGTAGAGTGTGCGTGTCAGCAGATCACGGCCGTTGGCGTCGGTACCGAGTAGATGGAAGCCCTCCAGGGTCGGTCCGACATCGAAGGCGTTCCAGTCGACGTCGGCCAGACCCCAGGGAAGTAGCCAAGGGCCGACGATACAGGTCACGGTGATCAGACAGAGCAATGCCAGGCTGACCATGGCGGCCCTGTTCCTGGTCAAGCGACGCCAGGCATCACGGCCCAGACTGTCAGCAGGTGTGCTTGAACTGACCGATACGGAGTGATCGCTCGTCACGGATGGAGTGGTCATGTTGTTGTCCTGCGTTGGCTATTCGACGTCAGTCGTCGTAGCGAATCTGTGGATCCAGAGCGGAATAGATCAGGTCGACGATCAGATTCATCAGCACGATCAGTGCGCCGTAGAACACGACGGTCCCCATCACCAGGGTATAGTCGCGATTGAGGGCGCCCTGAACGAAGTAGCGGCCGATACCAGGGATGCCAAAGATCTGTTCGATGACCACGGAGCCTGTGATGATCCCGGCAATGGCAGGACCCAGATAGGAAGTCACGGGCAGCAGGGCGGGGCGAAGCGCGTGGCGCCAGACCACTTCACGCTCGCTCAGTCCCTTGGCTCGAGCAGTGCGAATGTAGTGGCTGCTCATCACCTCGATCATGCTGGCGCGCATCATGCGGGCAATGTAGGCGATCTGCTGAATCGACAGGGCCACTATCGGCAGGATCATGTTGGGTATGGCTCCACCATCCCAGCCGCCAGCGGGCAACCAGCCAAGCAGTACCCCGAAGGTGAGTGCCAGTAGTGGGGCGACGACGAAGTTGGGGACTGCGATTCCGGCCAGGGCTGTGCCCATGACCATGTAATCGATGCTGCTGTTGCGCTTCAGCGCGGCAATGATCCCGAGTGGCAGGCCAACGGCCAGGGCCAACAGCATGGCCAGGCTGCCAATCTGTAAACTCACCGGGAAGCCCTGCATGATCAGCTCAGTGACGCTGAAGTCCTTGTACTTGAAGGAAGGGCCGAAATCGCCCTGGAGCAAGTTGCCCAGGTAGGTGATGTATTGCTGCCATAGTGGCTGATCCAGGTGGTAGGCAGCCATCAGGTTGGCTTCAATTTCGGGGGGGAGGGCGCGTTCGCCATCGAAGGGGCCGCCAGGTGCAATCCGCATCAGAAAGAAGGCAATGGTGATCACGATCAACATTGTCGGAATGGCCTGGGCCAGCCGTTTCAAGGTGTAGCTCAGCATGTCGAGTTCCTCAACAAGGCTCCTCAAAGCTCGAGTGGGGCGCGACGTGATGCAAGCGTAGATCACAGTACTGCTCGGTGAGATGTCACTTTCGCGTCACGAAGGCTATCTGTGAAGCCCAGGGGTTTCCCTGGGCCATGCCGTTGCGGCATTACTCTTCGAAGGAAATCCAGCGTGACGGGTGGTCGTCGTCAGCGTTGTCTTCCCAGCCTTTGAGCTTGGGGTTCACCAGGTTGCGGGAAACGTAATAGAGCAGGGGGATAACGGCATTGTCCTGCAGAGCCAATGACTCAGCCTGTTGCATGATGGCCTGGCGTTCATCGGCATCCATGGTATTGGCGGCCTTCTCGTAGAGCGCATCGAATTCCGCGTTGGAGTAAGCACCATAGTTGTTGCCAACACCGCTGCGTAACAGCGCCAGGTAATTCTCGGCATCGTTGTAGTCGGCGATCCAGCCAGCACGGGCGATATCGAAGTCACCTTGGGCGATGGTCTGGTAATGCACTGTGGCTTCTGCATTGACCAGCTCGACCTCGACTCCCAGCGGGCGCCACATGGCGGATACTGCCACGGCGACCTTCTTGTGCTCGTCGGTGGTGTTGTATCTCAGGCGTAATTTCAGAGGGTGGTCCGGGCCGTAGCCGGCATCCTCAAGCAGCTCCTTGGCACGGGCCATGCGTGCGTCCATATCCTTGGTGATGTCGTTGCCGTTGGCATCCTTGAAGATGACGTTCTGGGGCTCGTAATGACTGATACCCTGTGGCACTAGAGATAAGGAAGGCAGGAAGGTGCCTGCAAGAATCTGCTGGGAGAGGACCTCGCGGCGGACCGCCAGGTTGAGTGCCTCGCGTACTCGTGGATCGGTGGTCGGATGGCCGTCACGCTGGTTGGGTATGTAGTAGTAACTGCCCAGATAAGGGGCCATGTGGGTCGCGTCGGGCAGTTCCTTTTTCAGCAGCGAATACATGCTGGAGGAATACTCGCGCATGATGTCGAGTTCCCCGGCCCGGAAACGTGACACACCAGCATTGCGGTCTTCGATGGTGTGATAGCGCACACCATCGAGCTGGATCTGGTCAGCATCATAGTATTCAGGGTTCTTGACCGTGGTGATGGTGGACTGCGATACCCAGCGAGTGGGGGTGAAGGCGCCATTGGTGACGATATGGTCGAGATCGACAAAGTCCTGGCCGTATTCGTCCCAGGTATGCTTCGGGGCAGGGTAGGCGGTGTAGTGGGTCAGCAGCTCAAGAAAGTAGGGGACCGGTGTCTTCAGATGAACCACGAAGGTACGTTCATCGGGGGCTTCCACGCCAAGTGCGTCCGCCGGTTTCTTGCCGGCATTTACCTCTTCGGCATTGACCACAGGATACAGCATGTAGGCATACTTGGAAGCGCTGACGGGATCAATCAGGTGCTGCCAGCCAAACACGAAGTCTTCAGCCGTGACAGGCTCGCCGTCGGACCATTTCGCACCTTCACGCAGGTGGAATGTCCAGGTCTTTCCATCCTCGGAAACATCCCAGCTGGTTGCCATGCCTGGCAGAATTTCGCCATCGGGAGACTCTTTCACCAGGCCTTCATAGACATCCATCAGCACCTGAGATTCCCACACTCCGCCAGACACCTTGGAGGTATCGAAGGAGGCCAGTTCTCCGGCCACCCCTATATTCAAGGTCGTGGCGAGGGCTGGGTTCAGCGTCAAGGCGGATAATGACAGGCCGGTGGCCAATGCCAGGCGGCGAGCCCAGCGGGAAGAGGTGACAGTCATTGTCATGGGTTCCTTTGCGTTGCGAGAAACACTATCCGTATTGCCAGCACCCGTATTGCCAGCCCTGTAATACCCGCTTCGCAATAAAAGGAAGCGGGTCCTTGGCGGCGTCCTGTCTGGCAGTTGGTTAGCGCTTCTTTTGTTCTTGTTGGAGGGGGAGGCTCATTTCTCTACTCCGCTCCTCGATGCCTCTTGACCATCGCGCTGTCAGCACAACCTTGTCCAAATGAAAATTCTCATAATGCATTACGTTTCGTCGATGAACGGCTGGTGTCAGGGGATGAATCCGTGCTGCGGGATGACGAAGCTACGCCTTTTGGCTATAATCTTCGCCCTTTATCGCAGCCTCTCTTGGCTGCAATTTTCCCGCGCGGAAAGGCGATCGCTATGTTGGAAACCAACCCGATTCATAACCTCATCAAGGACCTGTCTGAGCGGACAGATGTCCTGAGGGGGTATCTTTGACTATGCCGAGAAGAAAGATCGGCTAGAAGAAGTCTCTCGCGAGCTTGAAGATCCTGCTGTCTGGAATGATCCAGACAATGCCCAGAAATTGGGTAAGGAACGCTCTTCTCTGGAGCTTGTCGTCGCTACCATCGATACTCTCGATCAAGGGCTGGCGGATTGCCGTGATCTGCTCGAGCTGGCTGAGATGGAAGAAGACGCCGATACGGTTGCTGAGGTAGAGGGCGAACTTGCTTCCCTGAAGGCCGACCTGGAGAAACTTGAGTTCCGGCGCATGTTTTCGGGGGAGATGGACGAGAACAACGCGTACCTGGATATCCAGGCAGGCTCCGGCGGTACCGAGGCTCAGGATTGGGCCAATATGCTGTTGCGCATGTACTTGCGCTGGGCGGAAAGCCACGGCTTCAAGGCCGAAATCACCGAGCTGTCTGCGGGTGAAGTGGCAGGTATCAAATCGGCCACGGTGCATGTGCAGGGCGACTATGCTTTCGGTTGGTTGCGCACTGAGACGGGCGTGCATCGTCTGGTTCGCAAGAGCCCATTTGATTCCGGCGGACGTCGTCATACCTCCTTTGCTTCGGTGTTTCTGTCACCTGAAATCGATGACAGCTTCGAAGTCGATATCAATCCGGCGGATTTGCGCGTCGACACCTATCGTTCCAGCGGTGCCGGTGGTCAGCACGTCAACACCACGGACTCGGCGGTACGTATTACCCACGAACCTTCTGGCGTCGTGGTATCGTGCCAGAGCCAGCGCAGCCAGCACGCCAACCGCGACTTCGCCATGAAGCAGTTGAAGGCTAAGCTGTGGGAAGTGGAAATGCAGAAGCGTAATGCTGCCAAGCAGGAAGCCGAAGATGCCAAGGCTGATATCGGCTGGGGCAGTCAGATCCGCTCCTACGTACTGGATGACCAACGCATCAAGGATCTGCGCACCTCTGTTCAGACCAGTAACTGTGACAAGGTGCTCGACGGCGATCTTGACGACTTCATCGTCGCCAGCCTCAAGCAGGGATTGTAATACCGTTTCGACGCTGTCGTTCGGAAGCCGCTGAGTTGCATGCATGTCGCAGCAGGTCAGCGGTTTTCGTCTGGTGGTGTCAGTGATTATCCGCACACTTTCAGAGTCGCTGATCGTCATCAGTGATACGAGACAGGTAGCAGTTAGCCATGGCCAATCAGGACATTCCCACCAACGCCGATATCGCCCAGGAAGAAAACCGACTGATCGCTGAGCGCCGTGCCAAGCTGGCCGCTCGCCGTCAACAGGTTGCTGAGCAGGGCGGCAGCGTCTTTCCCAACGATTTCCGGCGCGACAGCCTGGCTGCCGAGCTGCAGGACGAGTTGGGGGAGAAGGACAAGGACACACTGGAAACCCTCGGCCGTGAAGCTGCGGTGGCCGGACGTATCATGCGCAAGCGCGGCCCCTTCATTGTCATCCAGGATGTCAGTGGCCAGATCCAGCTCTATGTTGACAAGAAAGGGCTGCCGGAAGCTGTACTGGAAGATATCAAAGGCTGGGATATTGGCGATATCGTTGCCGGGCAAGGCGCGGTTCACAAGTCTGGCAAGGGCGATCTTTACGTGATGATGCGCGAGGCTCGCCTGCTGACCAAGAGCCTGCGTCCGTTGCCGGACAAGTTCCATGGCCTCACTGACATGGAAGCGCGCTATCGTCAGCGCTATCTGGATCTGATCATGAACCCGGAGTCGCGTGGAGTGTTCGCGACCCGGGCCGGGATCGTCAGTGCCATGCGCCGCTTCTTTGAAGAACGTGGCTTCATGGAAGTCGAGACGCCGATGCTGCAGCCGATTCCCGGTGGTGCTACTGCGCGTCCGTTTGTCACCCATCATAATGCGCTGGATATCGACATGTACCTGCGCATTGCCCCTGAGCTGTACCTCAAGCGCCTGGTGGTTGGTGGGTTCGAGCGTGTGTTCGAGATCAACCGCAACTTCCGCAACGAAGGCTTGTCGACTCGCCACAATCCCGAGTTCACCATGGTCGAGTTCTACTGGGCCTATGTGGACTACAAGGCGTTGATGGACCTGACCGAGGAAATGTTGCGCGAGATTGCTCAAAAGGTGCTGGGCACGATGACCCTGAACTATCAGGGCTCGACCTATGATCTGGCCAAGCCTTTCGTACGCATGACCCTGCGTGAAGCTATCCTGGCCCATGCCGAAGATATCAGTGCCTCGGATCTTGATGACCTCGACAGTGCCCGGGCATTGGCAAGCCGTCTGGATATTCAGGTCAAGGAAGGCTGGGGCTTGGGCAAGATCCAGACCGAGATTTTCGAGGAAGTCGCCGAATCCAGGCTCGATCAACCAACGTTCATCACGGAATACCCAGCCGAAGTTAGTCCGCTGGCGCGTCGTAATGATGCCAACCCTTTCGTCACCGACCGTTTTGAGTTTTTCGTCGGTGGGCGCGAGATCGCCAATGGCTTCTCCGAGCTCAATGATGCCGAAGACCAGGCCGAACGTTTCAGCGCTCAGGTAGCAGAAAAGGATGCCGGTGACCTTGAGGCTATGTATTACGACGCCGACTATGTACGGGCCCTGGAAGTGGGGTTGCCACCCACTGCAGGTGAGGGCATCGGTATCGATCGCCTGGTGATGTTGTTCACCGATAGCCCGTCGATCCGCGATGTGCTGCTATTCCCGGCCATGCGTCCGGAAAGTGGTTCGGAAGGCAACTGAGCGAACTGCGCGGAAAAATGCGTCTGCAAGCGAAGGAGTAAGCTATTGTCTCGGCTGCTGGTATAGTGGCCGGGATTTGCAAGGGTGGCCATGCATGCAGGAATTCTTCACCTGAAAACGAGGGATTCCTTGGCGTAAGCCGAGAGAGACCCCATAATGGCTGCGTTTCGACGTCGAGGAGACCACGATGAAACTGCTTAACCGTTCCGCTCTAAGCGTTAGACCGACCCAGCACTTCGTCGATTGGATCAATGCGCTTGAGCCTACTGTGGGTGATGACGACTTGACCCTGAGTGACGTCGATCGCGAAAGCACCATCTACCTGATCCCGGAGATGGACACGCCCGAGGCGCTGGAAGCGTACGTTCGTGAGCGTTATCTCGAGGTGCTGGAAAATGAACTGCGCGCCTGGGAAGAAGATGAGCGCCAATGGCCAGAAACACTTGATTGGGCATTGTTCCAGCGTTTTCTCCAAGTCGAGCACAGCTATCTTGCCATAGACCTGGATAATGAGGCTGCTCTGGAAGTGTCCGAAGTGGATGATGAGTTATTGGCGGATCTCGACCAGGACTAAGCGGCCGGGACCAAGCAACCGGGGCTATCAAGAGGCGCGCTGATGCATTGCCGCCCTCGGTCTGCAGGTCTTCCTGGCACATAGCTGCAGCATGTAGCGCCTTCTGTACCCCGTTCTGACGGCGGCTGGCAAGATGCCCTTGCTCGTTCTTCCTTCCTTGCACGAGCAAGGGGTCGTCCTTCTCTTGTGCAGGTGGCTGAAAAGCTGCTGACAAGTGGTTGTGGCCGAGGCTCTCAGCCTTGGCCAATAAGTCCATCGTTGTAATCTGTTCAATGGGTGCTATGCATGAGCCGTCTGTTCTCTGATCGTGAGGGTGACGATGGTTTGCCCAGTGCTGATCGCCGCCTGGCTGTTGTGGCGCTGACGCTTTCCACGTTGATGTCAGTGATCGATGTCACCATGATCAATATTGCACTGCCGACGATGGCCAGGGATCTTGGGATTACTGACGCGCGCGCGGTGTGGATCACCAATGTGTTCCAGATCGTGTGTGCTGCCATGCTGCTGGTATGTGCGGCAGCGAGCGAATTACTCAGTCGTCGCAAGGTCTATGTATTCGGCATTGCCATCTTCACGCTGGCTGCCATGGGGAGTGCCCTTGCCCCTAATTTCGAGACATTGCTGGTGTGCCGTGCCTTGCAGGGGCTTGGGGCGGCTGCGACGCTGTCCATCGGGCCATCGCTGTATCGGTCGATATTTCCCTCACGACTGTTGGGCAGCGCCCTTGGCCTTTCTGCTCTGATAGTGGCCATTGGCTATGCTGTAGGCCCCTCCATCGGTGGCGTGATCCTGTCGGTAGCAGATTGGCCTTGGTTGTTTGTTCTCTACCTGCCTCTCGGTATTATCTCGCTGATCATGTCGTGGAGAGCGCTACCCAGCGAACCGCGTCGAGAAGGTAGCTTCGACGCCTTGGGTGCATTGGCCTCCATTGCTATGCTGAGTGGGGTGTTCATGGCCATGGAAGCCATTGGGCAACGGGCTCCTGGCCTGGAAATACTCGGCTGGCTGGCACTGACGCTGATATCTGGTACCGCCTTTGTCGTTCGCCAGCAGCGCGCTGCATATCCATTGCTGCCGTTGTCCTTGTTCCGGGAGCCACGATTTTCACTGGCAGTAGGGACTCAAGGAGCCTCCTTCATTGGCCAGGGCCTGGCGGTGGTAGCGCTTTCCTTTTTCTATCAACAGGAAATGGGCTTCTCTGCCTTGCACACCGCCTGGTTGTTTACGCCTTGGCCATTGACGATCATGCTCATTGGCCCCGTGTCGGGACGCTTGGCCGATCGCTTCAATCCCAGCCTGGTCGCCAGTGCAGGGTTGGCGTTGTTGATGATGGGGCTGTTCAGCCTGGCAATGTTGCCGAATGATGCCGGTGTGCTGGACAGCATGTGGCGGACTGCGTTGTGCGGGCTTGGCTTTGGCCTGTTCCAGCCACCCAATAACCGTGAGCTGATGAGCAGCGTACCGAAAGAGCGAAGCGCCAGCGCTTCTGGCGTGATGAGTACCACGCGAACTGTAGGGCAGTCTCTCGGGGTGGCGATAGTCGGGTTGTGTCTGGCCGCAGGTGCTGGCGTGCAGTTGGCACTATGGGTTGGCGCTTTGACAACCGCGCTGGCATTGCTGATCAGCCTGACTCGTATTCGCCGCGCCGGCGAGGCTCAACAAGTACAACGCGCGGCACGCAAGGCTGGGGCATCGTCCGAAACGCCCTGAAGGCGTACAATGAATATCGACTCTACGAATAGCATCACTCAACTTCTTTCAGCCGAGAATCCAAGATGAGCATTCAGACGACCATCGAAGACAAACTCAAGGCCCTTGAGCCCACCGAGTTGGTGGTCGAGAACGAGAGCCACATGCACAGTGTGCCACCGAACTCGGAGACTCACTTCAAGGTGACTCTGGTGTCTGAGCGTTTTGCTGGGCTGATGCCTGTCAAACGTCATCAGCAGATCTACGCACTGTTGGCCGATGAGCTTTCCGGACCGGTCCACGCTCTGGCGCTGCATCTCTATACCCCCCATGAATGGGAAGCACGCGGTGCAACTCGTCCTGACTCCCCAGGATGCATGGGTGGCGGGCACTCGTGACCTCCGAAGCTCGCATGACTCCGGAGCCTCAGAGGCTTGCCTATCTAGAAGCCATGGGCCTGACGGCTTGGGTCGCCCGCTACCAGTTACCCAATGCGCGTGAAACGGAATCCTGTGACTGGCCTGAGCCCGAACCTGAAGTGGCACCTGCTCGAGGTGCCGACCGGTTGCATGCCCTGCTGGACGATAGCGTTGCCGGCCAAGAGTGCGCGGATGCTTCCGAACAGGCGGCAGAACCTGCCGAGAGACCGGAAAACGCCGCCCCATCAGGTCCAAGGGGCCCGCGCAAGGCGCGCGCCCTGTTAGGCGATATTGTCCCTGAAAGCGGTGATAGCACTTCCGTGGTCGTGCCAGACACTGACATGCCAATGGCAGAGCCTGCGGAGGCTCTACCTTTTGCCTGCCTGGTGGGTTGCATCGATGGTCGCTGGCTGGTGCTGGTGGCACAGACAGACCCCATGAATGTCGAGCAGCAGCGCCTGTTGGCCAACATCCTGGGGGCGGCAGGCGTTCATAGCGAGCAACGTCCAGTTTTCGAGGTACTGCATTGGCCCTTGGCCGAAGGCCTGCCTGTACGCCAGCCGTTGGAGGAAGCTCGCCAAGGGCTCAAGGCTTTTGTCACGGGGCGTGGGCGCCGTGGCTGGAAGCCAGAAAGGGTTCTGATGTTTGGTACGGATGAGACTCTTGATCGTGTCGTCGATGATGATGATGGGAAGAGCCGCACTCTCGAACTGCCATTGTGGAAAGGCCCAAGCCTTGCCTCCCTGCTGGCTGGTGCTGAAGCCAAGCGGACCCTCTGGCCACAGCTTGAAAACTGGAAAGCTCTCTGGAACCAGATCCATGCTGAACCAGGGAACGGAGCCGAGGAACGTGTCTGAACCATCCTGGCCGATCATCGAGCTGGCTTTTTCTCATATCGATGCCCTGCTGGAGCTGGAGTCATCCGGAGCCAGTCGCTTGATGTCGCCGCAGTTGCTGGCAGATGCACTGAGCAGCGAGCAACATCGCGTACTTGCCGTGGCTGATGGCGATGACCTGCTTGCTTATGCCGTGGTGGCTCGGCAACCCTTTGATGCTGAACTGGAAGCTATCATGGTGGCGGCATCATTACGTCGGAACGGGTTGGGCACTCGATTGATGAAAGCGGTGATCGAGACGACGCAGGCATGGAAAGTCGAGCACTTGTTGCTTGAAGTGCGCGTCAGCAATGACAGCGCGATAGCACTGTATCGCAGCCTGGGTTTTCAGCAGGATGGTATAAGGAAGGGGTATTATCCGCCGCAAAAAGGCCAGAGCATCAGGGAAGACGCTTGCCTGATGTCTCTGGCCTTTCAGTAACGCATGGCGCGAGAGGCGCCGGACTGAAAATAGTGTCTCAGAAGCTCTGAGTGGCAGGCGCGTCTTGTGCCGGAGCTTCTTCAGCAGCGTCGTCGAACTTGCCCAGCAATGTTGTCAGGCGACGTTCCCATTCTTCGCGTTCTTGCTTCAAGCGAGCGTTTTCCTCGCGCAGCTCCTCGGCTTCCATCTTCAGCAACTCCAGGGCCTCGACGGCACTGGTGACTTTCTGTTCGAGCTGGTTGAAGAGTTCCATGCTCATCATTATCTCCTGCTTGGCATGCTGGCTATGTGTCGTCGGGCAACCATCCGGCGGGTCGTGAGACTGAGCGTAACGCCGCAAGGAGCGGGGAACAAGCGTCTCAAGAGAGCGACGCGGAAATTTCGTCATATTGTTGCCTGAAAGGCAACAAAGATGGCAGTTCCGGGCCTTCTTTACTGTGTGTCTGACTCACATAGTGGTCAGTGTTCCGATCACTGGTGGGAGACCATTTCATGTTCACTGACTCTCAACTCACGCGTGCAGTGGCGTTGCGCCATGATCTGCATCAGCACCCAGAGCTCAAGTTCGAAGAGCACCGCACATCGGCATTGCTGGCTGAACGCCTGGAAACGCTGGGGTACAGCGTTCGTCGAGGTATCGCGGGCACCGGAGTGGTGGCCGAGCTGGATACCAGGAAGCCGGGGCCGGTACTTGCGTTTCGTGCTGATATGGATGCCTTGCCGATTGTCGAGGCCAATCAATCCGCATATTGCTCTGTGCATGAGGGGCGGATGCATGCCTGTGGTCATGATGGGCATACGGCGGCATTGATGCTTGCCGCTGAAGCCATCATGGAACGCCGGGAAACGTTATGCGGCCACCTCAAGCTATTGTTTCAGCCCGCCGAGGAAGGCGGTAATGGTGCGGAGAAGATGGTGCAGGCTGGAGTGCTTGATTCTCCGCGTGTAGATGCCATCTTTGGCTACCACAATCGCCCTGGTTTTGAGGCTGGACTGGTATTCGTCAAACCTGGGTCGGCGATGGGCGGCAATGATACCTATCGGGTGATCGTCCACGGGCGCTCTGGCCACGCTGCCATGCCACATCTTGCAGTGGATCCTATCTATGTGGGAGCGAGCATCGTGCAGCAGGTGCAAGGCATGGTGGGACGTCATAAATCTCCTTTGCGAGCTGGGGTGATCACTGTGGCTGCCTTCCATGCAGGAGATGCAGCGAATGTGATCCCAGGCTCGGCAGAATTGCTGATCAACATCCGCAGCGACAGCCCGGAAGCGCGAGATGCTCTAGTGGGGGGGCTGGAGGTGCTGGTAAGCGGAGTCTGCTCTGCACATGGCGCTACTTACGAGATGGAACATCAGCATCATGTTCCGCCTTTGGTCAATGATGCGGAATGGTCTGAGCGAGTGCTGGAAATAGCACGTAAACATGAGGTTAGCCCCAGAATCGAACAGATCGATTACATGCCGACCATGGGCGCGGAAGACTTTTCATTTTACCTGCAGCAGGTACCAGGCTGCTTTTTCTTTGTCGGTAATGGTGAGCAGGGGGCATACCTGCATAACGAGCATTACGACTTCAATGACGCCATTTTACCGGTGGCCGCAGGGACCTTTGTGGCGTTGGCTGAAGCGCTGATGGGAACGAGCTGATCCCTTTTTCCCCTGAACCTACAACAACACATACAACAAGGCGAGGAATCTCATGCAAGCTGTTCTTTCCTCAATCGAGCGTATTGGCAACAAGCTGCCCCACCCCTTTGTACTATTTGTGATACTGGCGATGGTCGTCATTGTCTTATCCACCGTCCTCTCTGCGCTCGGGGTGACCGCAGTGAGTCCAGAGACCGGGGCGGAAGTGGCAGTAAAAAGTCTTCTATCTGGTGCCGGCATAGAGTTCATGCTGACCAGCGTGGTCAGTAATTTTATTAACTTTCCTCCACTAGGGCTGATTCTGGTGGTCATGTTTGGCATTGGTCTGGCAGACAAGGTGGGGCTGTTATCGACATTGATGCAGGTGACAGTGGCCAAGGCTCCTGCTTCACTACTGACATTCATTGTGTTCATGGCCGGTATTTCCGGCAGTATCGCTTCTGATGCCAATTATTTGATCCTGATCCCATTGGTGGCAATGATCTATCAGTCCGTCGGGCGCCACCCGATAGCTGGCGCTGCTGCTGCGTATGCGGCAGCCGGGGCGGGGTTTGATGCCAGCCTGTTTGTGACAGTCGGGGATGCGTTGTTCTCGGGTATTACCACCGAGGCGGCCCGCCTTGTTGACCCGGACGCCTATGTCTCGCCAGTGGACAATTACTATTTTGTCGCCTGTTCGGTATTCGTGCTGGCTGTCGTTGGTACTGTGGTCATTGACCGTGTCGTGGAGCCTAGGTTGAACCGTACTCTGCCGGTGGAGCAGCTTGCACATGTCAGCGTGGAGCACCATGAGCTGAGTGTCGATGAGGTGCGTGGCCTCAAGCGTGTCGGGCTTGTCACCCTGGTATATGTAGGTGCTGTGATCCTGGCGGTACTGCCAGAGGCATCACCTCTACGTAATCCAGAAGGAGGGCTGATTCCCTCTCCATTTCTCAAATCACTGGTGCCTTTGATGTTTGGCTATTTTGCCGCCATTGGCATGACATATGGCCTCAGTACAGGACGTATCAAACAGGCCAAGGATGTTCCTGATCGAATGGCGGAAGCCGCTCGTGAACTAGCCCCCACCCTGGTACTGTTTTTTGCCATTTCTCAATTTATTGCGTACTTCAAATGGTCGGAGCTTGGCCAGTTCATTGCCATCGAAGGCTCCAATATATTGCAGCATACTGGTTTCACAGGACTGCCGCTGGTAGGGGCCTTCATCATCATGAGTGCGGTGTTGAATGTCTTCATGACCAGTGGATCAGCGCAATGGGCTCTGATGGCACCCGTATTCGTGCCCATGTTGATGATGATCGATTTCGATCCGGCCTTTGTGTTGGCGATGTTCCGCATAGGGGATTCAAGCACTAATATCATTTCCCCCATGAGCCCCTATTTCTCTGTCGCTCTGGTCTATATGCAGCGCTATAAAGCAGATATGGGGCTTGGGACCTTGATGGCCACCATGTTGCCGTTATCGGTCTGCTTCCTGTTGGCGTGGTCCGCGTTTCTCATGTTGTGGCTGACATTGGGACTGCCCATTGGTCCGGGGGTCTACATGATGGCAAGTTGAGTGATCATTGCATGGTCAGCATGAGTTTCCACAGATAGCCGGCGGCAGGAGACAGCCGCCGGCCTGTGCGACGCACCAGGTTGCCCTGGGTTTCTCTGGCGACAGGGTGGTCAATGGGGATTGCCATGAGGTCCCCGCGCCTGATTTCTTCGTGTGCAGCGGCAGCCGTCATGAAGGCGACCCCGATACCTGCGCTAGCCATGCGCCGTGAAACCGAGTGCAGATTGCAGCGATAAGCCGGGGGAACAGGGATGCCCGCTGCACGAAATACTGCATTGACACATTGTTGTGAGCCGGAAACATCAGGCAGGAAAATCAATTTGTGGCGCGCCAATTGTTCAACACTGACGCTGTGCTGAATTGCCAGTGGATGATGAGGCGAGACCAGAGCACACAAGGTGCCACGAATGAAAGAATGTATCGTTAATCGTGGATCCGAGACTGGGCCATAAGTGATGGCAATATCAACCTCATCCTCAATCACCATGTCATGGGGCTCTCGAGGATAGTAGATCCCGGTCTTGATCTCGATCATGACATCGGGGTAGTGACGTGCCACCTTTTTTAGAACGTTGTGGATGAAACTATCAATGAAGCCATCTCCAACAGATACCACCACCTTGCCTGCCTGGAGGTTGCGCATCCTGGAGAGTGCATCGCTGAGGTCTGCATGAAGGCGTCGCTGGGCCCTGTGGGCATCGGCAATCAGGCGGCCGGCTTCAGTAAGGTGCAAGTGACGTCCTTGGCGCTCTACTAACGCCATGCCGAGGCTCGATTCCAGGCGTCGGATTTGCCGGCTGACTACCGAAGGACTGACATTGAGATGCTCTGCTGCCGCTCGAATACCGCCACAGTTGGCCATTTCATAGAGATAATGTGCGCGTTTGTCGAGTAACGTTGTCGTGCTGCGAACCCTGGCTGCAATGCGGCTTGATTCAAGCAGATGGCACCATCTTCCGGTAGTAGAGGCGCCCATGGCTGTCGCCGGCCCGAACTTCCCGGTGCAATGACCAATTGGCTGGTACGTCTGGTATCAGATTGGCCTCGACCTCGATATAGATCCAGGCTTCCTCTGCCAGCCAGCCAGCATTTTCGAGGGCGGTGCAACATGGCGCTGCCAGGTCCATACGAAAGGGCGGGTCGAGGAAAACGATAGAAAAGGAGGCGGCGGGGGCCGGCCCCTGGAGCAGTGAGGATGCATCGGTGTTGATCACACGACTGTCTTGAATGTCCAAGGTCGTGAGGTTGGCCTCAATGGCATGGGCTACGTCAGGGTCTCGTTCCACGAAAGTGGCTTTCCTGGCCCCTCGAGACAAGGCTTCCAGACCAAGTGCTCCTGTACCGGCGAACAGATCCAGTACGTGCGCCCCATGGAGTTCACCAGTCAGCCAGTTGAAGAGTGTTTCGCGCACCTGGTCTGGGGTAGGACGCAGACCGGGCTTGTCGAGAACCGGCAAGATTCGGCGGCGATGATCACCACCAATGATGCGCAGTTTTCCCTGGCGATTCCGGCTGCTGGGCTTGCTCGAACGGGGGGAAGAGGGGCGTCGTCTTGTCATGAGACGTGATTCTACCCGTCTCCTTGTCCACAGTCATGGGGCGCAATGGTAGGATGTGTCGGTTCGTTCACACCGGCTGAGGCGTTGGTCATCCATGTTCGGTTTTTTTAAGCGCAAGAAGAAACACTCGGATCGTGAAGAGGAGCTGCCCCAGGAGCTCCCACAAGCGGTCGATGATGAGATGCCAGTCGAGCCTGAAGCTCCTGCGTCTACGGAAGTCGAAGGTCATGCCGCTGAGGCGGCTGTGTCTGAGGCAGAAGGGGCTCATGGCGAGGATAGGCAGGTCGAGCAGGAGTCGAGCGAGATGGACTTGGTTTCCTCGGAGGCCTCCCGGATCGTTCCGGATTCGCTTGCCGAATCCTCGGGCAATGAGCAGCCTGCAGAGCCAGAGCCAGAGCCAGAGCCAGAGCCAGAGCCAGAGCCAGAGCCAGAGCCAGAGCCAGAGCCAGAGCCAGAGCCAAGTGCTGTTGCTCCACCGCCAGCCCAAGGCTCCAGCATTATCGAGCCAGGTGAGGCTACCGGGCCTGCTTTGCAGGAGAAGCCCAGGACATCAACGCGTGCAGAAGATGGCCAGTCCGAGAAAAAAGGGTGGTTTGCACGTATCCGTTCAGGTCTTGGCAAGACACGGGCCAACCTCACGGATGGGCTGGCGGACCTGTTCCTCGGACGCAAGCAGATCGACGACGACCTTATCGAAGAACTGGAAACCCAACTATTGATGGCTGATGTCGGCATCGAAGCCACCAGCGATATCATGGACTCTCTTACCGATCGGGTATCACGCAAGGAGCTCAATGATCCCCAGGCGCTGTATCGGGCGCTGCAGGATGAACTGGCCGAGTTGCTCGAGCCAGTATCGGCACCGCTGAGCATCCCTCGAGGAGAAGGGCCTTTTGTCATCCTGGTGGTGGGCGTCAATGGTGTGGGGAAGACTACTACCATCGGCAAGCTGACTCAGCGTTTCCAGCGTGAAGGGCTGAGCGTGATGCTGGCCGCGGGTGACACCTTCCGCGCTGCCGCAGTAGAGCAGCTCAAGGTCTGGGGGCAGCGCAACAATGTGCCAGTGGTGGCTCAGCACACGGGGGCGGACAGTGCCTCGGTAATTTTCGATGCGCTTTCCGCTGCCAAGGCTCGTGGTGTGGATGTGCTGATAGCAGATACCGCTGGTCGCCTGCACAACAAGAGCCACTTGATGGAAGAACTGAAGAAGGTCCATCGGGTGATGGGCAAGATTGATGCCGAAGCACCACATGAAGTGATGCTGGTACTTGATGCGGGGACCGGTCAGAACGCACTTTCCCAGGCGTCAACCTTCAATGAGGCGGTCAAGGTCAGCGGTATCACTCTTACCAAGCTGGATGGTACTGCCAAGGGAGGCATTATCTTCGCACTGGCCAAGCAGCTGCAGACACCGATCCGCTTCATCGGGGTAGGCGAAGGGCTGGACGATCTGCGCCCCTTCGAATCCCGCGAGTTCGTCGACGCACTGTTCGACCGTGGCCAGGGTGACGTTGACGAATGATCGTCTTCGAGCATGTCGGTAAGCGCTATGGAGGGCGCTTTGAGGCACTCGCGCACCTGAACTTCCATATCCGGCGTGGCGAGATGGTGTTTCTTACGGGCCATTCTGGAGCGGGCAAGAGTTCGTTGCTACGCCTGATCATGCGTCTCGAGCGCCCCAGTCGTGGCCGCGTTCTGGTGGCCGGTCACGATATCGACCGGTTGCACTCCAGTCAGTTGCCGTTCTATCGCCGCCAGATCGGTGTGGTGTTCCAGGATCACCAGCTGCTGTTCGATCGATCGATTTTTCATAATGTCGCGCTACCCTTGGAAATCCGCGGATTGTCTCCACGAGATACTGCGCGCCGGGTACGTGCGGCACTGGACAAGGTCGGGCTGTTGCACCGTGAAAAGGCATTGCCCATTGAGCTTTCCGGTGGAGAACAACAACGTGTTGGCATTGCTCGAGCCGTCGTCAACAAGCCTGCGCTGCTGCTTGCCGACGAGCCTACCGGTAACCTGGATCCGCAGCTGTCGGCGGACATCATGCGGCTGTTCGAGGACTTCCATCACATCGGTACTACCGTCATGATCGCCAGCCACGATCTCGCGCTGATCGCACGCATGCATCATCGTATTCTGCGCTTGAGCGATGGTCGCCTGGTGGGCGATGAGGGGGGCGTATGAGTCGTCATCCCGGACAGCGCCAGTCTCCACAGCGGGCTGCACAGAAGGAGCAGCCGAAAACTGCACAGGTCCCTCGCCGCAAGGGGGCCCAGCAGCATACGACAAAACCTCAGGGGCAATGGCGTGCATGGTTGCGTCATCATCGTGCCATGTGTCTCGATAGTGCACGACGCCTGGTGCACCAGCCCGTAGGAAGTGTGCTGACCATGCTGGCGATTGCCATCGCGTTAGTGTTGCCGAGCGCGTTGTGGCTGACCCTGGACAGCGCCAAACTGGTTGATGCCGAACTGGATGCCAGTGCGACACTGACGGCCTATCTTGATCATAGCGTCAGCGATGCGGAAGCCGGGCGCATTCAGGAAGCATTGAGTGCCCAGCCGGAAGTCAGCTCAACGCACCTCATCACTGCGGACAAGGGCATGGAAGAGTTCCAGCAGGCGCTGGGCCTGGATGATGTGCTGGATCGACTCGATGGAAATCCTTTGCCAGCGGCAGTAGTGATTGCTCCCAAGCAGCCGGACCCAGATGAGATGGAGGCTCTGGCCGAACGCCTGCGCGACATGAGTGGTATCGAGGAGGTGCGTCTTGACCTGGCCTGGATAGAGCGCCTGCGCCAGCTTTCGGAGTTGGGGCGTCGAGTCACCCTGGCGCTGGCTGTGTTGTTTGGCTTGGGTGTGTTGCTCGTGGTGGGGAATACCATTCGCCTGGCGGTCGAGAACCGGCGCAAGGAAATTGAAGTCGTGACTCTGATTGGCGCGACACACGCCTTTGTGCGCCGCCCTTTCCTGTATAGCGGTGTCTGGTATGGCCTGGGAGGCGGGCTGTTGGCCTGGGGTCTGCTGACGTTGGGGAGTGGCTGGCTGGCGGCACCGGTGGCTGCCCTGGCCAAAAGCTATGGTGCCCACTACACTCTGCCGAGTCTGGGAGTATGGGGTTCGATTACGCTGCTGGTCTGTAGTACACTTCTTGGCTGGCTAGGGGCCTGGATCGCGGTGAGTCGCCATTTGGCAGGCATACGCCCACGTTGAAAGGTTTGGCCAATGATTTCGATATTAGATATGTCGAATATTTGCGACTAAAGGGGAACTTATCTTTTTCTATTCCCTCTAATGATCGGTCATCGTTCGCATATACAGATATTTGCATATACATCTAAAGTCCTGTTGGTCTTTGAGGAGACAATCTGCACATGAGCAACAGTCTTCTGCCGGTGGGTCATCTATCACCGGGGCACGACCTCAATGGTTATATTCAGGCTGTCAATGGTATTGCTGTACTGACAGCCGATGAAGAGCGTGAGCTGGCTTGGCGCCTGTATGACGAAGGCGATCTGGAGGCTGCACGCCGGTTGGTTCTGTCTCATTTACGTTTTGTCGTGCATATCGCTCGCAGCTATTCAGGCTACGGGCTGCCTCAGGCTGACTTGATTCAGGAAGGCAATGTTGGCCTGATGAAAGCGGTCAAGCGCTTCGATCCCACGCAAGGCGTGCGTCTGGTGTCATTCGCCGTGCACTGGATCAAAGCTGAGATTCATGAGTTCGTGCTGCGCAACTGGCGTATCGTCAAGATTGCGACCACCAAGGCACAGCGTAAGCTGTTCTTCAATCTACGTAGCGCCAAGAAACGCTTGGCCTGGCTGAACAACGACGAAGTCGATGCCATTGCCAAGGATCTGGATGTCAAGCCCGAGGTAGTGCGTGAGATGGAGGGCCGTCTGGCTTCTCATGACGCTGGCTTTGATGCAGCACCGGATGACGATGAAGACAGCATCTACCAGGCTCCGGCCCATTATCTCGAAGATACTGGCCAGGACCCGGCTGCTCGGCTCGAGGACAGTGACTGGGAAGAGGACTCCAGCCGTCGCTTGCAAGGGGCCCTCGCTGCTTTGGATGAGCGGTCACGAGACATTCTTACCCAGCGCTGGTTATCCGAAGACAAGGCCACCCTGCATGAATTGGCTGATGTCTACGGCGTGTCTGCCGAGCGCATCCGGCAACTTGAAAAGAACGCCATGAAGAAGATTCGTGAACAGATTGGTGATTCTCTGATTGCCGCCTGATCGCGATAACCGCTGATAGGCATTGCCTGATAGATACTACTTGCTGGTAGATACACTTGATAGTTGCTGCTTGATGGATAAGCAATGCCCGGGCCACGAGTTCCGGGCATTGTTGTATCTGGCCTGTGCATCGTGCAAGCATGCCATGATGGGGAAGGGCGAGGAGAAGAGAAGAGGGGGAAGAGAGTGAGGATCAGGCTGGCCCGCTACGCAGATGCCCTGGAGGTGGCAAGCATTCATGTCCATGCCTGGCAGGCGGCATATGCGGGAATCCTGGCAGATGATTATCTGGTGAATCTCTCGGTCAAGGAAAAGACGGCCTACTGGGAGCAGGTGATTCAGCAGGGCCATGAGAAGATATTGGTGGCCGAGTCGCCGGATGGCATCCAAGGCTGGGTGGTATATGGTCATGCTCGCGACCCGGATGCATTACCTGACACCGGGGAGATCCACGCCTTCTATGTCTGTCCCAAGTGCTGGGGGCAGGGAATTGGTCATGCGCTGTGGCGAGAATGTCGTGGCAGGCTGGCTGCCCTTCGGTGCAAGGAAGTGACGCTCTGGCTATTGGAAGGCAATCAACGAGCCGCATTATTCTACGAGTCCCTGGGCTTCGCTTACGAGTTTGGTTCAAGGCAGATATTCAGGCTGGGAGGGCGAGAGGTCGCTGAGCTGAGATATCGGAAATGCTTTGGAAACCTGGAGGAGCTCGCTCAGTGAGTCTGGATCGGCCTACCCCTCAATGGCCAAAATCGCCATGCGGGGAGGGGTAGGGCCGAGTGGACATTCTCAGGCGGTAACCGGGGCATCACGCAGCAATTGAGACGACAGGGCTGCCCACTGGTCTTCCCAGTGCTCGGTGGGGCGATGACGATAGTCACTGCGCACATACTGGGCGATACGGCCTTCGATCTGTACTGTCAGCAGGTTGGCGCCCGCACTGGCGGGAATTGCTGGCCGCCGTCCTTCACGTAGCTCCGCCTCACGCAGAATTTGCTTGAACTGCGTTTCGAGGCGCTCGAACAGTTGGTGAATGCGTTGCCTCAAGCGTGCCGTCTCACCGGTCAGTACGTCGCCCCCAAGCAATCGTGACAGTCCGGGATTCTTCTCGGCAAAGGCCAGCACCAGTGTCATGATGCACTGGCAGCGTGTCAGTGCCTCCTGGTGGTCGTCGAGAATCCGGTTGATGCGCTCGAACAGCGTCTCTTCGATAAAGCTTATCAGCCCCTCGTACATGCGAGCCTTGCTTGGGAAGTGGCGATACAAGGCCGCTTCAGAAACGCCGACCTGGCGTGCCAGGGCCGCGATAGTGATGCGCTTGCCGCTGTCTTCCTCCAGCATCAATGCCAGCGCCTGGAGAATCTGGTCCCTGCGGCTGGGTGGGGTGCTTGCCTGCGTCATGATATTGAGTTCTTTTATCGTGGTGACGTTACTGGTCTGAGCCAGTTACTCGAGTTCCCTGGTCGTGATGACCCACATGAATGTGGGTCATCAATCCGTGCCTGAATGTCAGCTACGGATGGAGTGTATCAGGCAATACTTTCCTGATGGTTGGTTATCAGTGTGCCGACCCCGGCATTAGTGAAGATTTCGAGCAGGGTGGCATGGGGTACTCGGCCATCAACGATGTGAGAGCTGATCACGCCTCCTTTAACGGCATCCAGTGCGCAGCGAATCTTCGGCAACATGCCGCCATAGATCGTGCCATCGGCGATCAGCTCGTCGACCTGTGCGGTAGTCAGCCCTGTCATCACTTCGCCTTGCTTATCCATCAGGCCGGCGACATTGGTCAGCAACATCAGCTTTTCGGCATTCAGTGCTTCGGCCACCTTGCCGGCAACCAGGTCTGCGTTGATGTTATAGCTGCGTCCATCGGCATCCACGCCAATGGGAGCAATGACTGGAATGAAGTCGCGGGCAGTCAGCATTTCGATCAGATCGGTGGAGACGTGTTCCACTTCGCCCACATGACCGATGTCGATGATCTCGGGAGCCGTCATCTCCGGGCTCTGGTGCTCGACCTTGAGCTTGCGGGCGCGGATCTGGCTGCCATCCTTGCCGGTCAGGCCGATGGCCTTGCCGCCACACTGGTTGATCTGGTTGACGATATCCTTATTGACCAGTCCTCCCAGCACCATCTCTACCACGTCCATGGTTTCGGCATCGGTGACGCGCATGCCGCCGACGAAACGCGACTCGATATTGAGCTTTTCCAGCAGCTCGCCAATCTGTGGCCCCCCGCCATGGACCACAACAGGGTTGATACCAACTTCTTTCATCAACACCATGTCGCGGGCAAAGGAATCTATCAGAGCGTCTTCGGTCATGGCATTACCGCCATACTTGACCACGACAGTCTTGCCGGAAAAGCGCTGGATATAAGGGAGAGCCTCAGAGAGGACTTCCACTACCAGGCGCGGATCGCGGGCCTGTTCGCTCATGAGCGTGATATCTCCTTGTCGATGATACTGAGGGTGTGTGAAAAGGCCTGACATGATGTCTCTTCACACCCATTCGGGATCAGTTACTGGGCAGTACCAGTCCAGGATCCACCTTGTTGAGTGCGCGGGTGAAACGGGCGCGAATACTATCGAGGGCTGCTTGGTCCCTGCCTTCGAAACGTAACACGAGCGCGGGTGTTGTATTTGAGGCTCGACACAGGCCCCAGCCATCGGTGTAGTCCACACGAATGCCGTCGAGTGTAGTCTTGACCCCATCACTGCCGAAGTCACCTTCGCGTGCCAGGCGTTCGGCCAGATCGAACTTGGTCTCGTCAGTGACACTGACATTGATCTCTGGCGTGCTCACGTTTTGCGGGTAGCGTTCGAAGAAGGCATCGGCATCACCACTGAATTGGGTCAGGGCCTCCAGCAAGCGGGCAGCACTGTATAGGCCATCGTCAAAACCATACCAGCGTTCCTTGAAGAAGATGTGGCCGCTCATTTCCCCGCCTAGCAGAGCGCCGGTCTCCTTCATGCGCGCCTTGATCAGAGAATGGCCTGTGCGCCACATCTCTGGAGTACCGCCAGCATTTTCGATGAACTCGATCAGCTTGCCTGTGCATTTGATATCGAAGATGACGCGAGCTCCCGGGTTGCGAGAAAGCATGTCCTCAGCGAAGGCCATCAGCAGATGATCAGGATAGATCATGCGGCCCTTGGGGGTGATCACCCCGAGGCGATCGCCATCACCATCGAAGGCCAGGCCAATATCCGCTTGATGTTCAGCTACTGCCCTGGCCAGATCCTCGAGATTCTCGGGCTTGCCAGGATCCGGGTGATGGTTGGGGAAGGCGCCGTCGATGTCATCGAACAATGCAACGGTATCGATACCCAGGGCCTTGATCAATGTTGGGCCAAGCTCGCCTGCCACACCATTGCCGCAATCCACCACTGCCTTGAGGTGGCGACCTATCTCGATGTCACTGGTGATGCGATCCAGATAGGCCTGGCGCATGTCATGCTGACTTACGCTGCCTGTCCCCGAGCGCAGGTCGGCGCGCTGAATGCGCTCATGGAGTGCACTGATGGCATTGCCACAAAGTGCCTCGCCGCCAAGTACCACCTTCAGACCATTGTAGTCCGGCGGATTATGACTGCCGGTCAGCATCACGCCTGACGTGGTGCCATCAAGTGTGTGGGTGGCAAAGTACAGCACTGGTGTCGGCACCATGCCGATATCGATGACATCACAACCACTGGCGATGAGTCCTCTGATCAGGGCTGGCAGCAGACGTGGGCCGGAAAGACGCCCGTCTCTGGCGACAACGATACGATTCTCACCGCGGTCCTGTGCTTCGCTGCCAATGGCTTGGCCGATGAGTTCGACACTGGCTTCATTAAGGGTGTCATCGACGATGCCTCGAATGTCGTAGGCACGAAAGATGGTGGCGGGGACCTGAGTCATAACGAGAGCCTTCCTGATAATGCTGGCTAGTCACCGGTGTCGGTGTCAGTGCCTTCCAGAGCTGCCAAAACCACCACTGCCACGCTGGCTCTGGTCGAAATCCTCGACCACTTCCAGTTCTGCCTGGACCACAGGAACCAGAACATATTGCGCCAGGCGCTCGAAAGGCTCCAGGGTGAAAGTGGTCTGACCGCGGTTCCACACCGACACCATCAGTTCTCCCTGGTAGTCGGAATCAATCAGGCCAACCAGATTGCCGAGTACGATACCGTGTTTGTGGCCAAGCCCTGAGCGCGGCAAGACCATGCCGGCGAGGCCAGGGTCGGCGATGTGAATGGCAAGCCCGGTACGTACCAGTTGGCAGTCACCCGGAGAGAGTGTCAGAGGCTCATCGAGCAGGGCATGCAGGTCCATGCCTGCAGAACCATTGGTGGCATAGCGGGGCATGCGATCGAGAATACGCTGGTCGAGCACTTTGACAGCCAACTGAGGGCGAGAGGAAGAAGGGTGCATGATAAATCCTTGGAAAGCGGATCAGGAAGACAGCTCCAGGCACTTGAGGGCCTGGGAAATCACTTTGCTGGCGAGTTGAG
This sequence comes from Halomonas sp., assembly GCF_029263665.1. Lineage (GTDB taxonomy): Bacteria > Pseudomonadota > Gammaproteobacteria > Pseudomonadales > Halomonadaceae > Halomonas. The sequence continues at coordinate 13,023 of NZ_JAJUFQ010000030.1, read as the reverse complement.
TCTTGTCCTGAGCTGGTTCGTCCTGGGTAAGAATGTCCTCGCCCTGACGCCAGATCAGCGTGGCGGCATTACGGTCACCGCCAAAGCCCAGGCCCTGTTGCATCTGTTCGGCAGACACGTCGTTGGCCACGATCATGTCCAGCCCCTTGCGCTTGAGCTTGTCCTGGGCATAGGCCACGACATCCCGGGTTTCGGCGGCAAAACCGACCATGATCGGGCTGTCGGGACGGGCTGCCAGGGTGGCGATGATATCGGGATTCTTGATCAGGCGCAGCGTCAGTTCTTGTTGATGATCCTGTTTCTTGATCTTGTGTTCGGCGGGAGATTCAGCGCGATAATCGGCCACAGCAGCACAGCCGATAAAGATGTCACAGGTATCTATCAAGCCTTCAGCGGTATCCAGCATCTGTACCGCGCTTTCCACATCCAGGCGGGTGACGCCTGCTGGAGTTGGCAAATTCACCGGGCCTGCAATCAGGGTAACTCGCGCACCACTGGCCACTGCCGCTTCGGCCAGAGCAAAGCCCATCTTGCCTGAGCTGTGATTGGACAGGTAGCGCACCGGGTCCAGTGGCTCGCGGGTCGGGCCTGCGGTAATCACGATATGAATGCCCTGACCTTCAGTGGAGCAGAAGGGAGGGCTGATTTTCTCCGGCGTCTCCGCTTGCGTGTGGCCCAGCAGGAAGGCCGCGATCGCCTCCGGTTCCATCATGCGTCCTGGCCCAATGTCGCCACAGGCCTGGTCACCCTGATCGGGACCCAGCAACGTCCAGCCGTCCTGATGCAACTGTCGAGCGTTGCGCTGAGTAGCCGGGTTACGCCACATTGCCTGGTTCATGGCGGGAGCCAGAATCTTGTCTGCATCGCTGGCAAGGCACAGTGTTGTGAGCAGATCATCGGCCATACCATGAGACAGGCGAGCCATGAGATCGGCAGTTGCCGGTGCAATCACAATACGTTCGGCCCAACGGGCCAGCTCAATGTGGCCCATGCCCAGCTCGGCGGCAGGGTCAAGCAGGGAGGTGCGTACTGCTCGTCCTGTCAGGGCCTGCAATGTCAGCGGCGTAATAAATGCTTGCGCCCCTTCCGTCATGACCACCTGGACTTCACACCCCGCCTGGACCAGCAAGCGGGCCAGTAAGGCGCTCTTGTAGGCAGCAATACCCGCGCTGATGCCGAGAAGAATGCGCTGTCCCGGGTGCGACGGGGAGAAGAATGGTGAGGATGATGACATGGATGATTCCGCACAATGATTCAGGCTCTACCTTACCACCGTACACAAGATCATGCGTAGCCGCGCACGCGAGCTGATACACGCTTTGTTGGCAGGTAAATTAACTCGTGCAAGACAGGGAGATGTTGATACAGGCAGGAAATAAGTGCGAGAAGGATGAAAAGGAGACATGGATGTCGATACGTCATTGGCCAGAGGGAGAGCGCCCTCGGGAAAAGTTGATGAGCCTTGGTGCTGGCGCACTGTCGGATGCGGAGCTGCTGGCGATTCTGTTGAGGGTCGGTGTTCGCGGGCGTTCGGCAGTGGATCTGGCCCGCGATGTGCTGGTGGCCTTTGGCGGGTTGCGCTCCTTGCTGGAAGCAGGAAGGGACGAGGTCTGTGCCCAGCGGGGGCTGGGAACGGCCGCTTATGTACAGCTCCAGGCATCCATGGAGATGTGCCGTCGCCACCTGGAAAGCCAATTGCACAAAGGGGATGCCCTGACCTCTCCTGCCAAGGTGCGCACCTATCTGGCAGCCCAGTTGCGCCACCTTGATCATGAAGCCTTCGCCGCCATCTTTCTTGATAGCCAGCACCGTATCATTCGTTTCGAAATTCTATTTCATGGCACTCTGGATAGTGCGTCCGTCTATCCTAGGGAGGTGGTCAAGCGTGCTCTGGCGATAGGCGCGGGTGCCTTGATTCTGGCTCATAACCACCCTTCCGGCGTGGCGGAGCCGAGTGACGCCGACCGTCGTATTACCGAGCGCCTGCGCGAAGCGCTGGGGCTTTTCGACATTCGCGTGCTGGACCATTTCGTGGTGGGAGATGCCGAAGTGGTGTCTTTTGCCGAAAGAGGTTGGTTATAATGCGCGCTTTCCCCCATCGGGGATGACAAGCGGAAGCATCGCCCACCTGCCTGGATGGGCGAATCACCGTACTGTGAGTGCCAGCGCTTACGGTCGGCTTGTGCTGCGTTGCCAAGCAGCATGTTTCCAAAAACTGGCAACCTGCGGGAATGGCGGTGTATGTTTACCGCTTTCCTTGCTAGGGGTGCGTATATCTGCTATAAAGTGCACCCTTTGAATTCCCTTGGGTCAAAAGCACGGGGCTTATTCGTGGGCTAGAGGATTGGCAGGCCAGACGTTTATGGAGCGATTCGTAGACCGAGGCTGGCACCATGAGCAGTGCATGCAGCGTCATGATGCTCAGCATTCCTCGCCCTTCCCGGTTTGCCCGACAGGTTTTGAACAACTCGCCACGCGGTTGGAGGCTCTCATGTCCAAAGTATGTCAGGTTACCGGCAAGCGCCCGGTGACTGGTAACAATGTTTCACACTCCCAGCGCAAGACTCGTCGTCGTTTCTTGCCGAACCTGCACACCCACCGTTTCTGGGTGGAGTCCGAAAAGCGTTTCGTGACTCTGCGCGTTTCCTCCAAGGGCATGCGCATCATCGACAAGAAGGGCATCGAAGAGGTGCTCAGCGATATCCGTAAGCGCGGTGAGCGCGTTTAAGTTTCGCTAATACCAAGACGGGAGAACTCCGATGCGTGACAAGATTCGTATGGTGTCCAGCGCCGGTACCGGCCATTTTTACACCACCGACAAGAACAAGCGTAACACTCCGGACAAGCTTGAAATGAAGAAGTTTGACCCGGTTGTTCGCAAGCACGTGATGTACAAGGAAGCCAAGATCAAGTAATTCTTGATCCAACGCTTCTGGTGCTACCCTGGAACCCGGCCTTTGCGTCGGGTTCTTGCGTGAAGGCCTAAAGGAAAGTCGCTGCCATGCCTGAACTGCCTGAAGTCGAAACCACGCGCCGCGGTATCGCTCCGCATGTGGAGGGGAGAGAGGTTCGTGAGGTGATCGTGCGCGAGTCGCGCTTGCGCGTGCCGGTGCCTGATGATCTGTCTGAACGTCTGGTAGGGAGTCGTATTGGCACTATCGCTCGGCGTGCCAAGTACCTGAAGCTGCCAATAGTTTCCGAGGCAGTGATCGATGGGTGTGGCGCGACCGAAAAAGGCACCCTGTTGTGGCATCTGGGCATGTCTGGCAGCCTGCGAATCGTGCCTCTTGGTGAGTTGCCCGGAAAGCATGATCATGTCGATCTGGTACTCGAAGACGGGATGATCCTGCGTTACCGAGACCCACGTCGTTTCGGCTTCGTCGACTGGTTGCGGCAGGACCAAGGCGGTGATCCGCGCTTGAACCGCCTTGGTCCTGAGCCATTGTCGGAGGCTTTTGATGGTTCTCGCCTGTTCGACCTGTCTCGTGGACGCAAGATGGCGGTCAAGCCTTTCCTGATGGACAACGCTATCGTGGTCGGGGTAGGGAATATCTATGCCAGCGAAGCACTGTTCATGGCCGGTATCGATCCCCGTCGTGCTGCGGGGCGTATTTCGCAGGAGCGCTATGACGCCCTGGCTGCCGCGGCCAAGGAAGTGCTGGCTGCTGCCATTGCCCAGGGAGGAACGACGCTGCGGGATTTCGTCAGCGGTAAAGGCGAGCCTGGTTACTTTGTCCAGAAACTTCGGGTGTACGGCCGTGACGGCCAACCTTGTCAGCAGTGTGGCGCTGAACTCAAGCGCGTCACCCTTGGGCAGCGGGCCAGTGTGTTCTGCCCCCATTGTCAGCATTGATTTGCTTCACCACATTCCCTGTACGAGAGAATTCCTATCGTGACCCGCTCACTGCGCTTGAAAAAGAATGCCGACCGCCGCCTCAAGGCAGGCCATCTATGGCTGTACTCCAACGAGATCGATATTGCCGAAACGCCGCTCAAGGGTTTTCAGACTGGTGAGCAGGCGATTGTTGAGGCTGCCAACGGCAAGCCAATGGGGCTGGCCTACGTCAATCCCAACTCGTTGATCTGTGCGCGCATCGTATCGCGTGATCCGAGCATGCGCCTGGATCGCTCCTTGCTGGTTCATCGTCTCAATCAGGCCCTGTCGCTGCGTCAGCGCATGTTTTCCGAGCCATATTACCGCCTGGTACATGGTGAAGGTGACCTGCTTCCTGGTCTGGTGATCGATCGTTTTGGCGATGTGCTGGTCGTGCAGCTCAATACAGCTGGTATGGAGGCGGTGAAGGATGAGCTGCTGGATGCCCTGGACAAGGTTATCAAGCCATCCTGCGTGGTGCTGCGTAATGATACCAGCGGCCGTCGCCAGGAAGGCCTCGACCAGGATGTGGTGGTGATCAAGGGCGAGCTGCCGGATCAGGTTCTGCTCAGGGAGAACGGGGTCAACTTTGCTGCGGCGGTAATCGATGGCCAGAAGACGGGTTGGTTCTATGATCACCGCGTCAACCGTGCCTGGCTCAATCAGCAGGTAGCCGGCAAGCGTGTGCTGGACCTCTTCAGTTATGTTGGAGGTTGGGGTATTCAGGCCGCAGCTCACGGTGCCAGTGAAGTCCTGTGCGTGGATGCCAGTGCGACGGCGCTGGATCGCGTTGCCGAGAATGCTGCGCTCAATGGTCTGCATGAACAGGTGGCTGTGGGGCAGGGCGATGCTTTCGATGTGCTTACCGCGCTCAAGGCGGAAGGTGAGCAGTTCGATGTAGTGATTCTTGATCCCCCGGCGTTCATCAAGAAGCGCAAGGATATCCCCAATGGCGAACGAGCCTATGCCAAGTTGAACCGTGCTGCCATGCGTCTGCTGGGGCGTGATGGCCTGTTGTTGTCCGCGTCCTGCTCCATGCACCTGGCGAGTGAGCGACTCACGGAAGTCGTGCGTGGGGCCATCCGGCACCAGGATCGACAGGGCCAGATTCTGTTCCAGGGTCATCAGGGGCCGGACCATCCGGTGCACCCGGCGATTCCCGAGACGTCCTATCTCAAGGCCTTGGGCGTTCGTGTCTTTCGTGACTGATGCCAGCATCACAGTGCAATAGCGTTGCCCAGCCGGGAGGTAACTATGGCGAGTGTCGAGTGGGTTCGTGTCTTTTCCCATAGCAATGCCCTTCTGGTTGGCCATGTGCATAATCTGCTCTGTGCTGCCGGCATTCCCTGTGAGCTGCGCAACATGACCTTGGGCGGTGGCGCGGGCGAGCTGCCGCTGCTTGAGTGTGAGCCAGAAGTATGGGTGGCGGCACATAATCGCTATCGGGCGGAAACGCTGGTGCGCGATGCGCTGGAAAAGGAAAGTTCCAACCCTGATTGGCGCTGTTCGCGATGCGGAGAGCATCTGGAGGGCGCCTTCGATACCTGCTGGAAGTGCGGCCACTTAAGGGAAGAGTAAAGGAAAGTGAGGGAGGAGCGATGAGTTGCCAACTCGAATGGGATCTGCCTGACCCTTTCATCACTGAGATAGAGGTCGACGAAGAGGCCATCGATCACTACGGACATGCGAACAATGCTCAGTATCTGCGCTGGGTGGAGCAGGCCAGCTGGGCGCACTCCAATGATCTGGGGCTGACCCTGGAGCATTATCGAGAGCTTGATCGGGCCATGGCCGTGCATCGTCATGAGTTGGATTATCTGGCTCCGTGTTTCCTTGGGGAAAAGCTGGCCATGGCAACCTGGATTGTGGAATGTGATGGCCGGTTGACCCTGACACGTCGCTTTCAGCTGCAGCGTCTGGCTGATGGTGTGACGTTACTGCGTGCGTGTACCCGTTATGCCTGCATTGCACTATCCAGCGGTCGTCCGAAGCGTTTGCCCGCATCTTTCATTCGCGGCTATGGTCGTGCCATCGTGTCCAGCTGAGGCGTTCTGGGGGATTGAGCGCTGCCGACATTGGCGTTTATTGCCATGCGCCTGAAGGTAGTGTCCTGGGCTCGGCCTCATCACTATTTATTCATCTTATGTTCATGCTTGTCTCACATTATTGTCAGGACTTGATCCTGTGTCATCCGTAGCATCCGTGTGCTGGCGCAATACAGAGGATCTCGCGATGACTTGCATGAACCCCTTCCAGCCTGAGTGTATTCCCGGTAATGCCCGATGGGTTTCAAACTCGGCTTGTTCGGTGCCCGAATGACAGTGGTTTATAGCGCCTGGTACTTGCTCGCTTCTGCCTGCCGGTATCGACGCTGGAATAGCCATATCCTTGTGCTTCAGGTAACGGATGGTGCTCGGTGGGCAAACCACCATTGTTGTCACAGGTAAAGATCTCACTCATGGATGAGTCATGAAGATTGTTGGTGTGGTGGCAAGTTATACCCTGATCCTGTTGACCATGGCGTTTGGCGGGGCTTTGCTGGCGTACTGGAATGTCGAGCGTACCACTAGGCTGACAGAGCGCATGAATCTGGCCCATCGCTCCTACAGCACGCACTTGCGCTTGTCAGCACATAGCTATCAGTTGTTCAAGCAGTTTGGAGATGCCATCGTCATCGGCGATCAGGATGGTGGGGTTGGTGAGCGAGAAATGATCAGTCGCGTGTTCGATGATATCAACGAAATACGCTTGATCATTGCTGCTGAAATTCGTCTGGCCGGAGAACAGGAGCGGGAAGAACTGGTGGTGATGGATGAAATCGCCAACAAGATCAACGTATTGATATATGAATTCGAAGACTTGATTCGAACTGGGCGCAGCCTTGACCCTGTGACACGCTGGCTGCGTTTCTCCGACTTGCTGGACGAGAAGATTGATCAGGAGTTTCGTTCGCTCATGGAAGATGCGATCAGGGAAGAAAGTGAGGAGGCGGATGCTGCGCGCCGTGAGCTGGAGAAAGGCGCGCAGCGGATTCGTCTCATTGCGATGGTGTTCGCTCTGATTGCCAGTGCTCTGACGCTCGCGGTGACATTTTATTACCGGGCCCGGGTTGCCGCGCCGTTAAGACGTTTGATGCAAGGTGTGGAGCATATGCGCGCCGGTGAATTCAATCGCCCGATCGTGGTGACAGGGCGTGATGAAGTGGGGCACATCAGCCACCTGATCAACCAGTTGGCGGCGGATGTCGGCAAGCACCGCCAGGCCCTCGAGCGGCAGAATGCCATGCTGGAAAGTGCTGTGGCAGAGCGTACAGAGGAGCTTGAAAGGCTGCTGGAGGAAGCCCATAGGGCGGAAGTCAACCGGCGACGGCTTTTGGCAGAGGTCAGCCACGAGCTCAAGACTCCATTGACCATCATCCATGGCGAAAGTGATGTGGCGTTGCGCGGACGCCGCACATCAGAGGCGGAGTATCGCGAAGCGCTTTGTCGTACGCGTGAAGCCGCGGCTCACACTTCAGCATTGATCGACGACCTGTTGTTCATTGCCCGCCAGGAAGGTGGAGAGCTGAATATACAGCATGAGAGAGTGGATCTGGTTGCCTTCCTCAAGGATGCGCTGAGCTTGTCACCAAGACAGGTTTCTCTGGACACGGCATTGTCGCGGGCCATTATCCATGGTGATCGGCTGCGTTTGAGGCAGTCGGTTCTAGCACTCTTGCATAATGCTTCCATGCATGGAGGAGTGCATGTGGCGGTCAGTCTCCAGGTGCGGCAGGGCGGCTACCGTATTTCCGTCGAGGATGACGGCTCCGGGTTGGCTGATTCTGACAAGGAGCTGGTATTCGAGCGTTTCTTTCGCGGAGCCAATGCTGCATACCAACATACCGAAGGGAGTGGCCTGGGGTTGCCTATCGTGAGGGCCATAGCAAGAGCCCACGGTGGTGAAGCAGGCCTGCATGATCGCCATGGAGGAGGTTTAGTGGTCTATATTGACCTGCCTTGGAGTGTTTTCGACGAGGCGAGTGCGTGAATATTCTCGTGATCGAGGATGAGGATCGAGTTGCTGACTTTATCTGTCGAGGGTTGCGTGGTGAAGGATGGTGCGCGACACATTGTGCAGATGGTGAGTCAGGTCTGGCAATGTTGCGTGACAATGTCTTTGATGTGGTGCTCCTGGACATTGTGTTACCAGGGATCTCGGGGCATGAAGTGTGTTCGCGACTGCGAGCAACGGGGAATCATGTCCCTGTGTTGATGCTGACGGCCCTGGACGCTATTGACGAAAAGGTCGCGGGATTGCGTCGAGGGGCGGATGATTATTTATCCAAGCCCTTCAGTTTCGATGAATTGATTGCCCGTATCGAAGCGCTGCACCGGCGTGCTGCGGCCTTTGCTCCCTCCGAGCCTGGCGCTGATGATGTACTGTTCAATCGTGATGCCTTGTGCCTGATGGTGGCTGGTGAAGTAGTGGAGCTGTCCACTCGTGAGCGGGATCTCATGGCGTTGCTGCTGGCCAATCGGGGGCGAGTCCTGAGTCGTGAGCGCATACTCAGTTCGGTCTGGGGACTCAATGAAGACCCTATGACCAATACCGTCGATGTCTATATCGCTCGCCTGCGCAAGAAGCTTGGCCGCTATTCCTGTCGTATTACCACGGTGCGCGGGACAGGGTATCGCTATGATGACTCCCGTTAGACAGTGCGTTGCCCTGATATTGGGCTTTACCCTTCGATGAGCCTTCCTTGATGGGGTAGTACTTTGGGCGTAAGTACCGCAGTTCTTGCTGACAATCCCTTTGTCTGTCGAGTGATTTTCGGCTGAGAAAATGCCGAATGACTGTTTTTCCGTTTTTATCATGGTTGATCCACAGCAAAAAACTCTTGTGCTGTAATGAAGTTGACGGTTTTTCAACTTCAACCATGAGGCGGCCTGGGCGGTGGGCAAGATGCCTAGCCATGACAGGCAGGGCCCAGACCAGGGGGCTGTAGACATGCATATTGCCGTACCCAAGGAAATCAAGAATCACGAATATCGCGTTGCCTTGACGCCCAGTGGTGCCCGTGAGCTGTGTGCTCGTGGCCATCAGGTAGTGGTTCAGGAAAGTGCCGGGGAAGGCGCGGGCTTCACTGATGACGCCTATATTGCCGCTGGTGCAAAGATTGAAGTCGATGTGGCGGCCTTATGGGAGAGCGCTGAGCTGATCCTCAAGGTCAAGGAGCCGCAACCAGAGGAAGTTGAGCGTCTTCACTCCGGCCAGACGCTGTTTACCTATCTGCATCTGGCCGCTGCAGAAGAGCTGACGCGTGGCTTGCTGGCCAGTGGTGCCACCTGCATTGCCTATGAAACCATCACCGCGCCACAGGGCGGTTTGCCGCTACTGGCACCAATGAGTACGGTGGCTGGCCGTATGGCGGTACAGGCCGGGGCGCACAGCCTGGAAAAGGCTCAGGGGGGAGCGGGTATCCTGCTGCCAGGTGTTCCGGGGGTGCCGCCGGCCAGGGTCACGGTGATCGGTGGTGGTGTTGTCGGAGAGAATGCAGCACGCATGGCCTTGGGACTGGGGGCGGAAGTCAGTGTGCTGGACAGATCGATCCCGCGTCTGGAAGTGCTGGACGATCGCTATCAAGGCCGTATGAAGACGGTATTCTCCACCGCGGATAGCGTTGAGGAGGCTGTGCGAGAGTCTGACCTGATCATCGGTGCGGTGCTGGTGCCGGGAGCGGCCGCGCCCAAGTTGATCAGCCGCAATATGCTGGCGGACATGAAGCCAGGATCGGTGCTGGTGGATGTGGCCATTGACCAGGGTGGCTGTTTCGAGACCAGCCACCCCACCACGCATGCTGACCCCACTTATGTGGTGGATGGTGTCGTGCATTATTGTGTTGCCAACATGCCGGGCGCCGTAGCGCGAACTTCGACCCAGGCGCTGACCAACGCCACGCAGCCTTTTGTCGTGGCCCTGGCGGACAAGGGCTGGCGCCGAGCCTTGAGTGACGACGTTCACTTTGCCGCAGGCCTCAATGTGCATGGCGGTCAGTTGACGTATGCCGCAGTGGCAGAAGCCTTTGGCATGGAGCATGTTGCACCAGCAAAGCTGCTGGAATGACCTGTGTCGCCAATTTGAGAGTGTTTCCTTAGCCATGGGCGGGGCAGCGCGTTACCATAGCGGGCATTCGTGAGTCAGCAGAGTTCGACCTAATGTCCGCAACGTCAGCGTTCTCCGCCCAGGCTTCGACCGGGCAACCCCAGTCTCAGAAAGTGACACGTGTGCTTACTGGCATCACCACTACGGGTACGCCGCACCTCGGCAACTACGTTGGTGCCATCAAGCCTGCCATCGAGGCTAGCCTCGATCCCAATGTCGAGTCCTTCTATTTCCTCGCCGACCTGCATGCCCTGATCAAGTGTCAGGATCCCAAGCGTGTGCAGGAGTCGCGTCTGGAGATTGCCGCCACCTGGATGGCCCTGGGACTGGATACCGATAACGCTACGTTTTATCGTCAGTCGGATATTCCGGAAATCCCCGAGTTGACCTGGATGCTGTCCTGTGTCTGCGCCAAGGGATTGATGAACCGTGCCCATGCCTACAAGGCAGCGGTCGCCGAGAACGAAGAAGCCGGCAACCAGGATCCGGACAAAGGCGTGACCATGGGGCTGTTCGGCTATCCGGTGCTGATGGCGGCTGACATCCTCATGTTTAATGCCAACAAGGTGCCGGTGGGCCGTGACCAGATCCAGCACATCGAGATGGCGCGGGACATGGCGGGGCGCTTCAACCATCTGTACAAGGGAAGCTTCTTCACTCTGCCGGAAGCCGTGGTAGACGAAAAGGTCCAGGTTCTCAATGGCCTTGATGGGCGCAAGATGTCCAAGAGCTACAACAACACCATTCCGTTGTTCGTGGCTGAGAAGAAGCTGCTCAAGCTGGTGCGCAAGATCAAGACCAACTCCCTGGAGCCTGGTGAACCCAAGGATCCGGATACCTGTACGTTGTTCCAGATATATTCTGCCTTCGCCAGTGCCGAGGACACCCAGGCCATGCGCGAGGAGTATGCGGCAGGCATTGGCTGGGGAGATGCCAAGAACCGTGTCTTCGAATATCTCAACGAGCACCTTCGCGAACCCCGTGAGCGCTACCTGGCGTTGCTCGAGGATCCGGCCTATATCGAGGCCGTATTGCAGAAAGGTGCCGAGAAGGCTCGGGCACAGGCGGCGCCATTGATGGACAGGCTGCGCATCGCCGCAGGTCTTGGGCGTTTCATCTGATTCCCTCCCAGGCAACTTGCGCTGTTGTCACACGACAGCGTGATAGAGTTGCTGACGATGGGTGCTGAGAGCGCCGACAACATGGATTTGGGCCTGTACGACATTAGCCTGCTGTCGTGCGCCTAGACATAGAATGAGATAAGCAATGAGCACACAACCCAAGCGTCCTCTGTATATTCCCTACGCCGGCCCATCCCTGCTGGAAATGCCTCTGTTGAACAAGGGCAGTGCCTTCACCCAGAAAGAGCGCCTGCAGTTCAACCTGATTGGCCTGTTGCCGCAGAATGTCGAGACCATCGATGAACAGGTAGAGCGCGCTTATCATCAGTACCAGCAGTGCCAGACGGACCTGGATCGTCATATCTACCTGCGTGCGATCCAGGACGATAACGAGACGTTGTTCTTCCGCCTTGTTTCAGGACATCTCGAAGAGATGCTGCCGATCATCTATACCCCTACGGTCGGCAAGGCCTGTGAAGAGTTTTCCAACATCTATCGCAATCACCGGGGCCTGTTCATTTCCTACCCTGATCGCGAGCACATGGATGACATTCTGCGCAGTGCGACCAAGGATAACGTCAAGGTCATCGTGGTGACGGATGGCGAACGTATTCTGGGGCTGGGCGACCAGGGAATCGGTGGTATGGGAATTCCGATCGGCAAGCTGTCGCTGTACACCGCCTGTGGTGGCATCAGCCCGGCCAATACGCTGCCGATCATGCTGGATGTTGGCACCAATAACCAGACTTTGCTCGACGATCCGCGCTATATGGGCTGGCGCCACTCGCGTATCAGTCAGGATGAGTACGATGCCTTCATCGAGACCTTCATCCAGGCAGTGAAGCGTCGTTGGCCCAAGGCCTTGCTGCAGTTCGAAGATTTTGCCCAGGCCAATGCCATGCCGTTGCTGGAGCGTTATCGTGATGAGCTGTGCTGCTTCAACGATGATGTTCAAGGTACTGCCGCTGTGTGCGTGGGTACCTTGATGGCCGCCTGTCAGGCACGTGGTGAAGGCATGGCCGATCAGCGCGTGGTCTTTGTTGGAGCGGGTTCTGCCGGCTGTGGTATTGCCGAGATGGTCGTTCAATCCATGATGGCAGAAGGCTTGAGCGAAACGCAGGCGCGTGAGCGAGTGTTCATGGTCGACCGTGAAGGCCTGGTGACGGATGATCAGAGCTGGTTGCGTGACTTCCAGGTCCGTCTGGCCCATCCCACCAGCCGTGTAGAAGGTTGGGATGGACAGAATCTGCTTGAGGTGGTCAAGCAGGTCAGGCCGACCGTTCTGCTGGGTGTGTGTGGCCAGCCGGGCATCTTTACTGAAGATGTGGTCAAGACGATGCATGCAGGTTGCGACAAGCCTCTGATCATGCCGCTGTCCAACCCCACGTCGCGTGCTGAAGCGCAGCCAGAGGATATTCTCAAATGGACCAATGGCGAGGCTCTCGTTGCGACGGGTAGCCCCTTCGCTCCGGTGGAGATCAATGGCCGCACGATTCCCATCGCGCAGTGCAACAATGCCTATATCTTCCCTGGCATTGGATTGGGTGTCGTGGCTGCTGGCGCTCGCCGGGTCACGGATTCCATGCTGATGGCGGCGTCTCGTGCGCTGGCTCGTGAAGCTCCGATCGTCAAGAATGGTGAAGGCGCCATGTTGCCGCCATTGTCATCCATTCGTGAGCTTTCCAAGTCTATTGCCTTCGATGTGGCGGCACAGGCCCAAGGGGAAGGCGTCGCGCTCAAGACGAATGGTACCAAGCTGCGCCGTGCCATCGAGCAGGTATGCTGGGAACCGGACTACCGCGACTATCGTCGTCGGGCTTTCTAAGCGAGTCGCATAGCGACTCGAGCTATAAGCTGTAGAGCTATAAGCTATAAGCTATAAGC
>NZ_JAJUFQ010000049.1 GCF_029263665.1 Halomonas sp. | reverse complement strand
TTCAAATCAATTGCTTTTACCACCTCTTACCGCTGGTGACGTTGTCTCGTCCCCGGCAGCGGATGCGTACTTTACGGATTTCACCGGAGCCCTGCAAGGACTTTCTGTAAAAAAGTTTCAGGGCAATGACGCGGCCATGAACCTAGTATGACATTCATGTCCGTCACCCTTATCCACAAGACCGTCGTCGCCACCCGTCTGTGGATAGTTTGACGGCCTCACGTAGAGACAACGACGCCCGCTCAAGGCGGGCGTCCATGCTGCGAAAACAAGTATAGCGGCTTAATGCGTACTGCGCCTCAATTTGCGCATCAGAGCCAATACAGGCCCTGAAGCCACATAGGTACCAAACAACAGCAGCAGCATGACGGAAGGCTCAATGGAAATGACTACAAAGCCAAGCACGATAGCCAACAGCACAACAAAGGGCACTGGCCCCTTGAGATCAATGTCCTTGAAGCTGTAGTAACGGATATTACTGACCATCAGCACTCCTGCTGCGCCCACTACGAGCAGCATCAGTATCTTGAAGCCGAAGGCCTCAGCATCAAAGTTATGAAAGGTCCAGACGCTTGCCGCTACCAGCGCCGCCGCTGATGGACTCGGCAGCCCGATAAACCATTTCTTGTCGACACTGCCGATCTGCACATTGAAACGCGCCAGGCGCAAGGCCGCACAAGCCACATAGAGAAAAGCCACGACCCAGCCTGTCTTGCCCACATCCTGCAATATCCAGGTAAAGGCAACGAGACTAGGCGCCATCCCGAAGGAAATCATGTCGGCCAGGCTATCGTACTCTGCACCGAAAGCACTCTGCGTATTGGTCATGCGAGCCACACGGCCATCCAGTCCATCGAGCACCATGGCGATGAAGATGGCAATGGATGCCGCACCAAAACTACCATTGAGTGCTGCCACCACCGCAAAAAAGCCCGAGAACAGAGCTGAAGTCGTAAACAGGTTGGGCAGTAGATAGATACCTCGGCGACGAATCTTTCGCCCCTCTTCTTCCGCCTCCTCGACTACTTCCGAATCACGTACAAAGGCCGAGGCAAGATCTTCCTCGGTGGTCGCCTTATCCTGATCGTCGTGATTGTTGGCATCCTGATTCATCACTTGCATCCATAGCCTTCGAAGATGGCCTCATTCTACACAACCATGGCAAAACCACCTCCACACTAGCGAGCAAAGACACAAAAAAAGCGCGGATCTCTCCGCGCTTTTTATCAACTTGCATCAACTGCCCATCCAGCCGGAGCAGTTCATCGACTCAGTTCTTGCTCTTGTCGACCAGTTGGTTGGCAGCGATCCAAGGCATCATGGCACGCAGCTTGGCACCCACCTGCTCGATCTGGTGCTCCGCATTCAGGCGACGACGAGCCGTCATGGACGGATAGTTGGTGTTGCCTTCGTTGATGAACATCTTGGCGTACTCGCCGGTCTGAATGCGCTTCAGAGCATTACGCATGGCAGCACGAGATTCATCATTGATAACTTCAAGGCCAGTCACATACTCGCCATACTCCGCATTGTTGGAGATGGAGTAGTTCATGTTGGCGATGCCGCCTTCGTACATCAGGTCAACAATCAGCTTGAGCTCGTGGAGGCACTCGAAGTAAGCCATTTCGGGTGCATAGCCTGCTTCGGTCAGGGTTTCGAAGCCAGCCTTGACCAGCTCGACAGCGCCGCCACACAGGACTGCCTGCTCACCAAACAGATCGGTTTCAGTCTCGTCCTTGAACGTCGTTTCGATAATACCGCTACGACCACCACCGATGGCAGCTGCATAGGACAGAGACAGCTCCTTCGCTTGACCGGAAGCATCCTGATGGATGGCGATCAGGTCAGGAATACCACCACCACGAGTGAACTCGGAGCGTACGGTATGGCCCGGGGCTTTCGGAGCGATCATCACGACGTCCAGGTCCTTGCGCGGTTCGACCTGGTTGTAATGAATATTGAAACCATGAGCGAAAGCCAGCGTTGCGCCTTCCTTCAGGTTCGGCTCGATATCATTCTCGTAGATGGCCTTCTGGTTCTCGTCAGGAGCGAGCACCATTACTACGTCAGCGCTCTTGCATGCTTCGGCAACAGGAGCCACTTTCAGGCCAGCAGCTTCAGCCTTGGCGGCAGATGAAGAGCCAGCACGCAGAGCAACCGTCACGTCGACACCCGACTCTTTCAGGTTGTTGGCGTGGGCATGGCCCTGGGAACCGTAACCGACGATGACAACTTTCTTGCTCTGGATGAGCTGAAGATCGCAGTCTTTATCGTAATAAACTCGCATGATGTGCTCCTGAAACCTATATCGGGATGACGGTATTAATGTTCTTTTATGACATTCAGCGTTGATGGCCACCCGCGCCATCTTGTGCGGCGCTGGGTTGGCGGTCAGTGGTATCTGCCGCCGATGAGCCCACCTTACGCGCACATCGGTATTGCGTAAAACGCTATATTTGCAATACTACGTTTCACATCATGAAATAAAGATCACATGCAAAATCGCTATGGACTTTCGCCCTCTCCGACATTTTCTCACTCTGTCCGACACTCTCCACTTCGGCCGGGCCAGTGATGCCTGTCATGTCAGCCCTTCAACTCTGAGCCGTTCCATTCGAGGCTTAGAAGAACAACTGGGTGTAGCCCTTTTTCAGCGCGACAACCGCCACGTTGTGTTGACCGCTCAAGGAAGGCGATTTCAGTCCTATGCTCGCGAGGCTCTGGAACATTGGGAGCAAGTACGCTTATCCCTGCAGAGCGATGCCAAGCAGCTCACTGGCGAAATCAGCATCTACTGTTCAGTCACCGCCAGCTACAGCTTCCTGTACACCTTGCTGAGTGAATTTCGCGGCCGCCATCCCGGCATAGAACTCAAACTGCATACAGGTGACCCGGCTCGAGCCATTCAACAGGTTCTGTCTGGAGACGAGGACATGTCGATCACTTTTCGTCCCCGCCAGATTCCGGATGGGCTGGCCTTCAAGTCGCTGACGCGATCGGCACTGGTCTTCATCGCTCCTCATGAAGATCAACCATGGATCCCCCGAGAGCCTCAGTCTCCCAGTCAGGATCAGTGGAAAAGGGTCCCCATGATCCTCTCTGAATCAGGGCTATCTCGGGAACTGGCGGACACATGGTTCAGGGCATTGGGCGTCTTACCCAAGATTTATGCCCAGGTCGCAGGACACGAAGCCATCGTCAGTATGGTGGGTCTCGGCTTCGGCATAGGCGTAGTGCCACGCATCGTTCTGGAAGCCAGTCCCTTGGCCGAACGAGTCAGAATCCTGCCAGTGAAGCCCGAACTGCCCTATTACGATGTCGGCCTGTGCGTACTGAACCGGCGACTCAAGAACCCCTTGATCGATGCATTGTGGCAAGAGGTGGAAGAACACTGAGGCGGGCGGCAAGCCGTAAGCCGTAAGCCGTAAGCCGTAAGCCGCGAGTATCAAGCGGCGAACCGTTCAGTGCCCCATGGATTACAGACAAAAGCCCCTGCAGTTCAATCACTGCAGGGGCTTTCACTTGGCGCCTGAGCTCATGGCTTAAAGCTTACAGCTCGTAGCTCGTAGCTCGTAACTCGTAGCTCGTAGCTCGTAGCTCGTAGCTCGTAGCTCGTAGCTCGTAGCTTAAAGGCTCAGCACCTTGTCACCGCGGGCAATACCAGAAACACCGGTACGAGCCACTTCCAGCACCCCTACCTGACTCATGGCCTGGAGGAACGCATCCAGCTTCTCTGCATCTCCGGTGATCTGTACGGTGTACAGGCTTGGCGTCACGTCGACGATTTGAGCACGGAAGATATCCACCGTGCGCTTCACTTCGTCACGCGCCGCCCCCAGAGCCTTGACCTTGACCAGCATCAACTCACGCTCGATGTGATTGCCTTCCGTCAAGTCGACCAGCTTGATCACATCGATCAGCTTGTTGAGATGCTTGGTGATCTGCTCGATAACCCGATCTTCACCAATGGTGGTGACCGTCAGACGCGATAACGTAGGGTCATCGGTCGGAGCGACGTTCAAGGTTTCGATGTTGAAGTTACGCTGGGAGAACAGGCCGACCACACGCGACAGTGCTCCCGGTTCATTTTCCATCAGAATCGAGATGATATGGCGCATCAGGTCCGCTCCGTCTTGGAAAGCAGCA
>NZ_JAJUFQ010000006.1 GCF_029263665.1 Halomonas sp. | reverse complement strand
GGACTTGGAGTTAGTCGCACCGAACAGCGACTCATAATCCTGGTAGAAGGCCAGGAAATTCATCTCCCAACCCGCCAGGTCATAATTGTCGTAGGTCAGGCCAGTGGTCCACACCTCGTTGTATGGCGCGGCGCCTTCCGGTGTGCCGCGCTCAGAAGTCGTCGGAATCCCATTCTCACGATCGCCGGTGACACTGACGTAATCGTTGTTGCCCTCGATCTCGTAGCGGTTGACGCTCAGCTGCACACGCTGGTTGTCATCGATCCAGTAGGCCAGCTTGCCGAAGATATCGTAGGCCCGGGAATCCATCAGATCGCCCTGGGTATTGTCGACCCCGACATAGTCGCCATCACCGTCCAGGAACATGCCCTGATCTTCATAGGTGGCAGAGAACAGGTAGTCCCAATTGCCGCTGTTACCACTGAAACCGTAGTTGGTCTTGTAGCTGTTGGTCTCGTTCTTGAACTGACTGGTCGGCGTGGTCATCTGCACTTCGGCGTGCTGATTGAAGGAACCCGGCTCAGGACGCTTGGTGATGATGTTGATGGTACCGCCGGTCGCGCCCACTCCATTGGTCGCGTTGGCCCCCTGGATGACCTCGATATGGTCAACCATGGAATAGTCGATGGTATGCATCTCCCGGCCGGTCGGGCGCAGCGGATTGGATTGCGGAATGCCATCGATCATCACCAGCGGAGTACGTCCGCGCAGTGTCTCACCGCTGCCGGACATTTTCTGGCGACTGGGAGAATAGGAAGGCAGCAGATTACTCAGGATCTGGGAGGAATCCGTCGTGATCTGGAGCTGCTGATTGATCTCTTCCTTGCTGATGATGCGGACCGTCTGCGGAGAGTCTTCTTTCGTCGCCCCTGTACGCGAAGCCGTCACGACGACGACGTCAGAATCGGCATTGTTGGCCTTCTGTCCGCCAGTACTGTCGCCTTCTGCAGCGAAAGCAGAGGTAGAGGCCACTAGCCCGATAGCCGACACAAGCGGCAGTAGCGCGTAGCAGTTCTTTGAATTTTTCATCCCTTGGGTGTTCCACTTTGTGCTTTTTGGGTGTTTCGTAAATGCGAACGATTATCCTAAATGTTTGCGAAATGCGTGTCCATGCATAATATGCAGATCATGCCTTCCTAATAGAGCGCACGGAAACGCCTGAATAATGAGGGATTCATCCTCTCTTCACTGCCCGGTCACCACCAGCACCCCGCAGCTGCATTGAAAATGAGAACTTTTTGTCATAACGTGCCCGTCCTTGCCCTGACCTTTGCAGCCCTAACCTTTGCACCGACGAGCTCGTACCATGACCGTGTCACCGCCTTCTCATTCTCGCCTGCGAGGTGAACGCCTGAGCGCCGGCTATGAATCCCGGCGGGTGCTGGATGGTGTCGATCTGGCGATTCCCGGGGGCAAGCTCACGGTGCTGCTCGGCCCCAACGGCAGCGGCAAGTCGACCCTGCTCAAGACACTGGCTCGAACGCTGAAGCCCAGTACGGGCCGGGTACTGCTCGATGGCGAAGACATTCATCGCAGCAGTACCCGAGAGGTCGCTCAACGACTGGGCATCTTGCCGCAAGGCCCCACGGCTCCTGAGGGCCTGACGGTGCGCCAACTGGTGGCCATGGGGCGTTTTCCGCATCAGCGCCTGTGGCGCCAGAATCGCGACGAGGATGAGCGAGCCGTTGAAGAAGCCATGGCCTTTACCCATGTCACGGAA
Organism: Halomonas sp.; assembly: GCF_029263665.1. GTDB lineage: Bacteria > Pseudomonadota > Gammaproteobacteria > Pseudomonadales > Halomonadaceae > Halomonas. The sequence goes on along the minus strand of NZ_JAJUFQ010000006.1, from coordinate 304,364 downwards.
TTCGCCGAGCGCAGTATCGATGCACTATCCGGGGGACAGCGCCAGCGCTGCTGGATCGCCATGGTGCTGGCCCAGGATACTGACCTGATTCTGCTCGATGAGCCGACGACATTTCTCGACCTGAAGGTTCAGGTGGACCTGCTGGAACTGCTGACCCGCCTGGCTCACGAACGAGGTCGCACCCTGTTGCTGGTGCTTCACGATCTCAACCTGGCAGCAGCCTATGCCGATGAACTGGTAATGATGCGTGACGGACGTATCCTCGAATGCGGCTCGCCAGAGGACGTCTTCACTTCAGACAATCTGAAGAAGGTGTTCGAGCTTGATGCCAGCGTCATTCGCGACCCGCACAGCGGCAGCCTGGTATGTGTTCCCTGCCTGCAGCATCGTCAGCCTCGGGTCGAGCCAACCGCCACGCCAACACTGGGGTAGAACACCCCATCAGCACGATGACAGAGAGGTATTCCACGTTTCATGAGTCATACCTTCTGCGCTGAGCTCAGCCTTGAGCAGGACGACCCGCTGGCAGGCAGTGCCGCCCATATCGAGGACAACCTGCTGATCAGCTGGCCGCGGGCCAAATGGGCACGCAGCCTGCGCATCGCCAGCGACATGCCGGAAACGCTGAGCCAGCGCCTGAACGCCATTGCCGGCAATGGCCGTCGCATCAACCTGATTCATCGCCGCGGGATGCCCAGCCATCTGCATCGCATCTTCTTGATGCCTGAGCGCCAGGCTTTCGATGTGCCCCGGGAGTCGCTGGAGACATTCCTCGATGCCTGGCAGGCGGGAGAACCTCTCGATAGCTGGTATCACGGCCCGGCGAAACAGGACCTGATGCTGTGCTGCACCCACGGCAAGAAGGACAAGTGCTGCGCCAAGTACGGCTACTCGGCCTACCGCGCATTGCATCAGGCAGCCCAGGAAGGCGGGTTACCCTTTGATGTCTGGGAATGTACCCATCTCGGCGGCTGCCGCCTGGCCGCCAGCTGCATCCTGCTGTCGCCGGTACGCAAGTATGGCCGCATCTCCCCCGAGCAGGCTCGCCCACTGCTTGAACATGAGGCTCGGGGGCAGCGTTATCTGCCCTGCTATCGCGGCAATTCTCGGCTCAACCCCGTACAGCAGTGCGCCCATCTCGCCGCTCTCGAATACCTGTCCCGGCAGGTGACGGACGGCCTCCAGCCGCAATTGAGCATCCACGATGATCAAGGGGATGACGAACAACGCCAGGTGACACTGCACTGGCACATTCCTTCCACTCAAGGTCCAGCAGCCCAGGAGTCAGCCGCTCAGGGAAAGATCCGTATCACCTGCCAGGCTCTGACGATCATGCGCGTCGATACCTGCGCAGACCTGGACGAAGGCCCCACACCCAGCCAGGTATGGCGGGCTGGGCGAGTGGAAGTCGTGGTTGAAGATCCCGTTGAGTGAAATCCGGAATCATTTGATAACAATTCCCATTTAATCCATACTGGCCGGGCGCTGAATCTACAGAAAGTCCACGACGGAAAGTGCCATGACCACCGCGCTATCCCGCTTGTACTGCGGCCCGCTTGAGCAGTTGACGCCTCCGATCATCGGCATCCCCGCCGATGCCTTGCCTGCTGAGCGTCTTCTCGATACCCATGTGCTGGATGAGCTGCTTGAGCGCTATTCCGTGCAATATCAGAGCAACGATATCAAGGCCATCACCTCGATCTGGTCGAAGTGGCATTTCTCTACCCTGGTGGTGCCCTACCTGGCCGCCAATCTGTTGCTCGAGCGCGACCTGCCGGTGGAGCTCGACGAGATGGCGGTGCTCATCAACGACGAAGGTTGCACCGCAAGCGTTGCCATCGCCCATGAAGGCAAGCCCCTGGATTCGCTGGATGCCTTCCAGCGTTTCGAACGGCTGTTGCAGGGGCATGTATCACCGCTGGTCGAGACACTGTCCTGCATCAGTGGTGCAGCGCCAAAGGTGTTCTGGAGCAACTTCGGCAACTACTTCGAATATTTTGTCGCCAACATGGCCCACCACCCCATGGCTCTGCCCCATGTGGCGGACGAAGCCAAGCGCCTGCTCGACCATCGGGTTTACCCGGATGGTCGCCGCAACCCGATGTTCATGCCGGTGCGTTATATGGAAGACGCCAGTGGCGAAGTCCAGCGGACTCGCCGGCTCTGCTGCCTGCGCTATCGTATTCCGGAGTTTGGCTACTGCGGCAACTGCCCGCTGGATGAATGCGGCAAGGCCAAGGCGGGCAAGGTCGGGCCTGCGGCCGTGGCAGTGAGTGGTTGAAGGCGGGGGAAGCATGAGCCTTTCTGCCACAACCTTTACTGTCAGAGACTTTGTTGGCTTTGGCCAGCGTCATGGCATCGATTATGTGTTTGGGGATGCCTCTGCCGATGCCGGAGACCTGGCCATCCTGCAGGGCCGGGTGATTGAGCAACAGGTCCGGCCCGGCTGGCAGTTGACCTTTTCCGATGTTGACGTCCTGCATCCCTATGCTTCCAGCTCGACCCGCACCGCACCGCTGTTTATCTGTGTCGTGCTGGAAGGCGTCATCGATGTGGCTATTGACCAACGCCAGCACCGCTTGAGCGCAGGAAGCGCAATCAGCGCCCGCCTGGCGGAACAGCTTGCTCTATGCGTGCATCAGGCTGCCGGCCAGCGCCTGCGCACACTCAACCTGTCACTCGATCAGACCGCGATTACCACCTTGGGCGACCAGCCGGAAGTGGCAACGTTGCTGCATGCCGAGCGGCCCGACCTGCATATCTGGCCGCTGCCTGGCTTCCTGACCCCAGTGCTGGAGCAGGCTGTCCAGCTTCAATCTCAATCCCAACCTCAGCTTCAGTCTCAACCCCGGCCTTCTGCCGGACAGCGCCAGTTGATGCTCGAGGCTATCTGTCTGCAATTGTTGTCCCATGGGCTCGCCTTCGTTCCCCGCCAAAGGGACAGCAGCCTCTCTCCCACAGAACGCAAACGCCTTGAAGATGTTCGCCGCCATCTTCACGAAGATCCGGCACACGCCTGGAGCCTGGAGGAACTGGCCACCCTGGCCTCGATGAGTTCTTCCAGCCTGCGCACCAAGTTCCAGCGCTGCTTTGCCATGTCCCTGTTCGATTATCTGCGCGAGCGCCGGCTGTTGCTGGCGCATGAACTGCTGTCCCAGGGTACCAGTGTTCAACAGGCTGCCTTTGCCTGCGGCTATGGCCACACCAGCAACTTCTCCACGGCATTCCGCCGCCGCTTCGGCATCACACCCAGCGCCCTGGTACGTCGTTCGTAGCTCACCGCCCACAGCCCAACCCTGTCATCACGCATAACCCTCTTGTCATTGCGCATAATCGAGACCCAGTCACAAAGTGTAATAATTCGCATTAACAAAACACATATCCTCCAACATCACACTCCCACGGCCTGGGCCTGGTCTGAAGCTGACAGGAAGTCCGTCACGCCATGCTCTGGTACCGTAACTGACTGGTAAGCGATACCGATGCTCGAACAACGACTGCCTTTCCCGCTCAAGCCTACGCTCGTAAAGCTTAGACCCACTACGTTCGTAAGACTCAGACCCGCATTACTGGCCGCCAGCGTCGCTGCTACATGCCCTTCCATGGTCATGGCCCAAACGATCCCCAGCGACAGCGAAGAGCTGTCCACCGTAACCGTGGTCGGCGACGCAGCCACCAAGACAGAGACCCCTTTTCTCGAGACACCCCAAGCGACGTCGACAGTCACCTTCGAGGAATACGACCAGCGGGGTGCGCGCACTGTGCAACGCGCACTGAATTACACGCCAGGGGTTTACACCAACCAGATCGGTGCTTCCAATCGCTACGACTACATCGTGTTGCGGGGCTTCTCCGATGGCAGCGTCAACAATACCTTTCTCGATGGCCTCAAGGTCATGGGAGATGGTGCGGCTTACAGCTCGTTGACCATTGATCCCTGGTTCCTCGAATCGATTGAAGTGGTCAAGGGGCCGGCCTCGGTCCTCTACGGCCGTGCTTCTCCCGGTGGTGTGGTCGCCCTGACCAGTCGGCGTCCAGAGTTCGAGGATAGCGGCGAAATTCGCCTCGGCTTCGGCACCAACAATCAGCGTGAAGCTGCCTTCGATGTCACCGGCGCGCTGGGTGAAGAAAAGCGTGTCGCCTACCGTCTGACCGGCCGTGGCAGCGCCGCGGATACCCAGTTCGATCACGTCGAGGAGGAAAGCTACTTCTTCGCCCCGCAACTGACCTGGGATATCACCGACGCGACCAGCCTGAACCTCTATGCCTACCTATCCCATCAGCCAGAGGGCGGCTACCATGCCGGTTTGCCCTATGAAGGCACCGTCAAGTCTCATGCTGGCCGCCATATCGATAACACCTTTTTCGAAGGCGAAGACGATTACGACAAGTTCGAGCGTGATCAAACCCTGCTGGGCTATGAATTCGAGCACCGCTTCGGCAGCGGCATGACAGCACGCCAGAAGCTGCGCTACCTGGAAGCCGACGTCGAGATGGATCAGGTCTATGCCTATGGCTGGGCAAACGACAACGAGTTGATCCGCTACTACTCCGGTGCAGATGAACATCTCACCGCACTGACCCTCGACAACCAGTTCGAGTGGGATGTATCGACCGGAGATCTCGACCACCTGCTGTTGGTCGGCGTTGACTACCAGACCCGCGACAATGATGTGGACTGGCCTTCAGGCGCCTTCCCCAACATCGACGCCTTCAACCCGAGCTATGGTGCTGACCCGACGGCCATGTATGCCTCGACCCGCGAACGTCATGAGATTGACCAGACCGGTATCTACCTGCAGGACCAGATGCAATGGGATCGCTGGCATTTGACCCTGGGCGGACGTTACGACTGGGTCGATATCAAGAACACCAATCGCGACACTGATACCGCCAGTACATTGGATGATACTCAGTTCAGTGGCCGAGTCGGCCTGCTGTATGCCTTCGATAACGGTGTATCGCCCTACATCAGCTACAACACCGCCTTTACGCCAACCAGCTTTGTGGATGCCAATGGCGATCTGTTGAAGCCGATGGAAGGCGAGCAATATGAAGCGGGATTGAAATACCAGCCCAACGACACCCAGGACCGCTATTCCATCGCCCTGTTCCATATCACTCAGGAAAACGTGGCCACCAAGGAACAGCCGACCGATGACTATCGCGCCATCGGCGAGATAGAGTCTCAAGGGATTGAACTGGAGGCGCACACCCAGATCACTGACGCATTCAGCCTGCAGGCGGGCTATACCTTCACCGACGCCACCTACAGCAAGAGCGATGACCCCACCGAGGAGGGCAATGAAGCCATCTACTCACCGCGCCACATGGCCAGCGCCTGGGGTTACTATGATGTGCAAGGTGGTCCTCTCGCCGGTCTGAACGCTGGCCTTGGTGTACGCTACAATGCCGATATCCAGGCGGATCGTGCCAATACAGAGAAGGTCCCGGACTACACACTGGTCGATGCTACCCTCGGCTACGATTTCAGCAATGTGGGCCTCAAGGGCGTCTCGGCACGCCTTAACGTCAACAACCTGCTGGACAAGGACTACGTCGCCTCGTGCAACTCACTGGAGTTCTGCTACTTCGGCGCCGAACGCTCCGTCGAAGCCACTGTCAGCTACCAGTGGTAAGTGCTCTCGCACCCGCAAGAACCATTATTGGAGAACACCAAACCCTAACGCGACCACAAGGCCAACTGTGCCAGATACTCACGCCGTGCTCGTTCTGGAGTGATTACCTGAAGCTGTATCGGTTGGCCCGGCATGCATTGCGCCAGCCTGGCGCAGGACGCTGGTGTCAGAGCGCCCAGGCGTGGGTAGCCACCGATGGTCTGACGATCATTCATCAGGATGATCGGCTGACCGTCTGGTGGCACTTGTACGGCGCCCAGCGGAATGCCTTCGGAAATGATGCCTTTCAAGGAGCAAGACAGCTCGGGCCCGACCAAGCGCATGCCCATGCGATCGGCTCGCTGGTCCAGGTGCCATGTGCTGTGGAAGACCTTGAACAGGCTAGTTCCTGAAAAAGCCGCCATCTGTGCGCCGGGTACCAGGCCAAGCCGCAGGGGCTCACCTGTCACCGGTAACGATGAGGTCATCGCTGCTTCAGGCGTTTTTCTCTGGCCTTGAGCCATCTGCGCACGGGGCCGCAATACATCGCCCACCACCAGCGGCTTGCCTTGTCCATCAAGCCCACCCAGCCCTTCACGCAGCGTGCTAGATACGCTGCCCATCACGGCGTCGGCCTGAATGCCACCGGGCAAGGCCAGGTAAGTCCGCAGGCCCTTAGCGGGGCGCTCGAAAGCCAGCTTCTGGCCCTTCCTCAGCACAAAGTGTTGCCCAGGCTGGATCACCATGCCATCCACCTTGGCTTGAAGGTCTGCTCCTGCCAGTGCCAGCGTTGTATCGGCTTCTGCAACCAGCGTCAGTCCACCCACCATGATCTCGATGCCTGCGGCGTCCACGGCATTGCCCAGTAACCAGTTGGCCCACCCAAGCGCGACCCAATCCAGGGCTCCACCCTGGGTCACCCCGAGATGACGCACACCACTGCGCCCACCATCCACCACCAGGGCCATGGGCCCAACATGTTCCACGCGTAGTGTCATGGGCGGGCCTCTTCAGGTTGAGGAGTGGTGTCGCCGCCATGAGCCACGAAAGTGCTTCGATCAATAGCAACGAAACGTACCCGATCACCGGGCTGAAAAAGCGTATAGCCCTCTCTGTCACGGTCAAACAGCTTGACTGCCGTGCGTCCAAGTAGATTCCAGCCTCCGGGAGAGGTGGCGGGATAGATGGCGGTCTGGCGATCGGCGATACCGACACTGCCCGCCGCTACCTTCTGCCGCGGCGTCTTCAGCCGTGGCGTTGCCAGGGCCTCTTCGACCAGCCCCATGAAGCCATATCCAGGCGCAAAGCCAAGGGCAAAGACACTGTATTCATGGGCACAGTGACGAGCGATGATCTCATCGCTGGAAACCTTCAAGCGCTCGGCAATACGCGGCAGTTCTGGCCCGACACTGGTGTCGTACCACACGGGAATTTCATGCACAGCACCAGTACCGGAGGCCAGCGGCTCAAGCCTGGCCAGTGCTTGCCGCAGACGGTGCCGAGCCTCGCCCAGGGAAAGTCGCTCAATGTCGATCTGCACCAGCACCGTGGTATAGGAAGGCACCACTTCCAGAGCCTGCTCCTGCAGGGTGTCGTGCACGGCCTTCACCGCAGCCAGCACCCAAGGCATGTGGGCTTCGTCGATGACATCAAACAGGCGCAGGATCAGACTATCGAAGGCAACGGTTTCGATACGAGCGGTTTGGGTATGAACGACAGGATGTTTCTGCATGAGTCAGGACTTGGGTTTCTTGTGGTCGTCACCCTGTCTGTTACAGGGCATCATCTTGTTACAGAGCATCAAATGCCTGGCGAATGGCGCGCACGGCCGCCACGGAGCTTTCATTGTCGCCGTGTACGCAGAGCGTATCGGCAGCCAGATGCAGCACGCTGCCATCGCGGGCACGCAGTGCTTCCCCCTTGGCCAGGGTCACGGCCTGGGCCACGATGGTCGCTTCGTCATGATGTACCGCTCCTGGCTCACGCCGCGACACCAGTTGCCCAGTAGGCTCATAGGCACGATCGGCAAATACCTCGAACCATAGTGTCACGCCCTCTTCCTCAGCCAGGGCACGCACCGGTGCGATGTCAGCCGTGGACATCACCAGCAAGGGCAACGCCGAATCATAGGCTTTCACTGCGCGCATGGTGGCACGCAGGAGTTCATGGTTGGCTGCCATGTCGTTGTACAGAGCACCATGGGATTTCACATAACGGACCCTTGTCCCTTCGGCCCGGCATACGCCATCGAGTGCACCAATCTGGTACAGCAGCAGGTTCTCGGCTTCCTGGGCGGAAACGGCCAGACTGCGACGGCCAAAGCCGACCAGGTCGGGATAGCCGGGATGAGCACCGATACGTACGTCGTTGGCAACGGCATAGCCGATGGTACGCCGCATCACATCCGGGTCTCCGGCATGAAAGCCGCAGGCAATATTGGCGCAGTCGATATAGGCCATGACATCCGCATCACGTCCCATTTTCCAGGCACCGAAGCTTTCGCCAACATCACAGTTGAGCAGTGGAACCGTCATGAGTATCTATCCTGTCAAAGAGCCATCCTGTCAAAAAGACACCCTGTCAAAAGACCCGCCAGCCAAGGCCAAAAGCGACCTTTCAACAGCAAGCAATGAAGATGATGGAACATTGAATCTATTCTTCTCTCCCTGTCGCGTCCACTCAAGGCATGGATCGTGCATGACACTCGATGCCTGCACGTATGGAAAAAGCGCTTGGCAGAGGAAGAGCGTTCATTCAACGTAGAACGCGAGTGTCCACCCTTCGTGTTTGAATCCATGCAATGTCATGTGCAAAAGTCACAAGATCGTGCTCGACGACTAACCTGCTTCAATGATTGATCACACCCAACGATAAATCACTGCCAACGACAAGAAAGGTGAACTCATGATCAAGCAGACAACGGTGCTGGGACTGGCGACCATCCTGCTGGGAGGACCGGTGTACGCTACCGACTGGAACCTGGCCACCCCTTACGGCGATGCCAGCTTTCATACGGTCAATACCAAACAGTTTGCCGAGGATGTGCGTGACGCCACCGATGGTGAACTCAACATCAGCGTGCATTCCGGAGGTTCGCTGATCGGCCATGCCGAGATCAAGCCCTCCGTACGCCGAGGCACCATCGAAGCGGGTGAAGTCTTTCTCTCGATTCTGTCCAATGAATCGCCTGTATTCGAACTCGATACCCTACCCGGTCTGGCGGGGAGCTACGATCAGGCCTATGCCCTGTGGCAAGCCAGCAAGCCCGTCATCGAGGAGCTGTTCGCTGAACAGGGGCTCAAGCCGCTCTATGCCGTGCCTTGGCCTTCCCAGGGGATCTATACCGATATTGAACTCAACGACCCGGCCCAATTCAAAGGGCTACGGGTACGCGCACCGAACATCAACACGCAGCGCCTGACAGAAAATCTCGGTGGGCTACCTACCGAGACCGAAGAGTCCGATATTCCTACCGCATTCTCCACTGGACGCGTGGATGCCATGATCACTTCCGTATCCACCGGCAAGTCCATGTCCGCCTGGGATTATGTCTCTCACTTCAGCGATGCCAACCTGTGGATTCCCAAGAACATTATCTTCGTCAACCTGAAAGCCTTCGAGCGCCTGGATGACGAGGCACAGCAGGCCGTTCTCGACGCGGCCGCTCAGGCGGAGGAGCGCGGCTGGGAAGCCAGCAAGACTGATGCGGCTATCGGTGCAGAAGCACTGAAAGAGCATGACATCACCATCACTACGCCCAACGAAGCGGTGGCAGAAGCCCTGCAGGCAGCGGGAGACAAACTGTACGAGGACTGGGAGAAACGGGCCAACGATCAGGCCAAGGCATTGGTAGAGGACTACCGCTCTCGCCTGTAACAAACGCGCTAGCTGTCTGAAACGCTGCGCCGCACCGGTGCGGTGCGGCGTTGCCAAGGTGGCGATAAAACGCCTGAGGAAGAGCTCAATGTCTTTTCGCTTGATGTTTCTCTACCGCCTGGGCGGCCTGGGGGCCGCCGTATCGATGGTCGCTATCTGTGCCCTGATCACCCTGCAGGTGCTGTTCCGCCTGCTCGATGCCCTTCTGGTCCTGATGGGTAGCGCCCGCATAGGGCTTGAAATCAGCGGGGTCTCGGAGCTGGCGGCCTTCCTGCTGGTGGGTGCCACGTTCCTCGGCATGGCCTACACCTTCACCCATCACGCCCATATCCGCATGTCCTTGATCATCCGGCGTTTCCCTCGAGTGATGCGCGTATGGAGCGAACTGTTCTGCTTGAGCGTGGCGCTATTGCTGAACCTGCTGCTGTGTTGGTCACTGTGGCAATTGATGCTGGAGAGCCTGGACTTCAATGATGTGTCTTCCGGCCTGCTGGCTATCCCGTTATGGATTCCCCAACTGGTATTGCTCATCGGCATGACGTTGATGAGCCTGGCACTGCTGGAGGCTCTCTGGACAACGGCTCGGATAGCTTTCACGGCTCCCGGCAGCTACCAGCCCATGGATGAACACGATGTCGTCGATGCCGTCGATATTGAGGATCCGGCACATGAGGACAGAAGGCAGTGACAGAAAAGAGCACTGACAAGAACAAAACGCTGACAAGAACAAAACACTAACAAGCACAGTCACAAGGAGCGCTGAACACATGCTGACCATCAGCCTCGTCACCCTTCTGGCCCTGGCGCTCCTGCTTGGCAGTGGTGTCTGGATCGCCTTCGCCCTGCTCGGCACTGGCTGGATCGTGCTGACACTGTTCTTCCCTCTGCCTGCGGGTCCCATTCTGGCCTCTGACTTCTGGGGAGCCAGCTACGGCTGGGACCTGACAGCCCTGCCGATGTTCATCTGGATGGGGGAAATCCTGTTCCGCTCTGGGCTGGGCAACAACATGTTCCAGGCGCTGGCCCCTTGGCTGGGCCGTATACCCGGACGCCTGCTGCATTCCAATATCATCGGCAGTGGCTTGTTTGCTGCCGTGTGCGGTTCTTCTGCCGCGACCTGTGCCACCGTGGGCAAGATGACATTGCCGGAACTGCAACAGCGCGGCTATGACGACAGGCTTGCCATCGGCACCCTGGCCAGTGCGTCGACCCTGGGTCTGTTGATTCCGCCTTCGATCATGATGATTGTCTACGGCGTGGTGACCGAGCAGTCCATCTCACGCCTGTTCATTGCGGGGATTGGCCCGGGCCTGCTGCTGCTTGGCCTGTTCATGGCCTACGTCATTGGCTGGGCACTGCTGGTGGGTAACAAGCAAGGCAAGGTTGGCGAAACGGTGGCACCGATGCCAATGGCTCGAAAACTGCGCATCAGCCTGCAACTGCTGCCTTTGCTGGCTTTGATCGGTGGCATCCTGGGCAGCATCTACGGGGGCATTGCTTCTCCCACCGAGGCCGCTGCTTGTGGTGTGGTGCTGTCCATGTTGATCGCCCGGGCCAATGGCCACTTCAACACGGTTATTTTCAAGGATGCCCTGTTCGCTGCGGTACGCACTTCCTGCATGATCGCTTTCATCATCGCCGGCGCGTCCTTCCTTTCCTCGGCCATGAGCTTCACCCATCTGCCGATGAACCTGGCTCAGCAAATCGGCGATCTGGGACTGTCACCTGCCATGCTGCTGGTGGTATTGACACTGTTCCTGCTGGTCCTGGGCTGCTTCCTCGATGGCATTTCTCTGATTCTGCTGGTGACCTCGATCATCATGCCCGTGATTGAAACAGCCGGCTTCGACCTGATCTGGTTCGGCATCTACCTGGTGATCGTGGTCGAGATGTCGCAGATTACCCCACCGGTGGGCTTCAACCTGTTCGTGATCCAGGGGCTGACAGGAAAGGACATCATGGCCATCACCCGGGCAACAGTGCCATTCTTCGCCCTGATGATCGTCGCCATCATATTGATGAGCGTCTTCCCCGGCATCGCCACTTATCTCCCCCAGGCCATGAGTGGCTGAGCCATCCAACACTCGTTTCCGTAGTGCAAATCCATAGTGCAAATCTGTAGTGCAAAAAATAGCGTCAAAAACACCGCGGCCCCCAATTTTGGGGGCCGCGGTGCGGATGAGGACTCCAGCGCTGGAGGCCCCTTCCGGGGCACCGACGTTCACACGAATGCGAGCGTCAGCTCAAGCAGTCAGCAAGGCTCAGGCAGTAGCAGCCTGATAGCGACGCTCGACTTCGTCCCAATCGACCACGTTGAAGAACGCAGCGATGTATTCCGGACGCTTGTTCTGGTACTTCAGGTAGTAGGCGTGCTCCCACACATCCAGACCCAGAACCGGCGTGTTGCCGTTCATCAGCGGGCTATCCTGGTTGAGGGTGTTCTCGACGACAAGGCTGCCATCGGACTTGACGCTCAGCCAGGCCCAGCCGGAACCGAAGCGGGTCAGGGCCGCCTGGGTGAAGGCTTCCTTGAAGGCTTCGAAACCGCCCAAGTCCTTGTCAATGGCTTCAGCCACCTTGCCCTTGGGCAGACCACCACCATTCGGGGACATCACGGTCCAGAACAGGGAGTGGTTGGAGTGACCACCGCCATTGTTGATGACCGCCTGACGCTTGCCTTCCGGCACGCGATCCAGGTTGGCGATCAGCTCATCAACCGGCACGTCTTCCAGGCCAGTGCCTTCAAGAGCGGCGTTCAGGTTGTTGATGTAGGTCTGGTGATGGCGACTGTAGTGGATCTCCATGGTCAGCGCGTCAATGGATGGCTCCAGAGCATCGTAAGCATAAGGCAGTTCGGGCAGCGTATGTGCCATGGTGATACCTCCTTCCATGTCAGAATTATTGGGTTGGGGGTTCATACTATAGGGAAGACGAAGTCTTCTCGCTACGCAGGTTCTACATAAAATCTTGAGGGTCCGTCGCTTGGCGGGCATAGCACAAGTAACGAACGGTGACGGAATTGACAATCTGCAGAAAATTGATAACCATTCCCATCTATTTTCCGCGACATTCCAACACCCTTTTCTTCAAGGAAGGTGCAATGTTCGACCTTCAGGCCGCCACCTTCGAGGTGCAGGGTAGAACCCTACTGCACCCTACCAGTTTGCAGTTCGAGACAGGGCGCGTCCATGGCCTGATCGGACATAATGGCTCCGGTAAATCGACACTGCTCAAGCTGCTGGCCCAGCAACAACCAGCCAGCGCGGGAGACATCCACTTCGAGGGCAAGCCGCTGAATGCCTGGGGCCGCCGTGCCTTCGCCCGAGAAGTCGCCTACTTGCCGCAACACCTCCCCAGTGCCGAAAGCCTGACCTGCCGTGAGCTGATTGCCTTTGGCCGTTACCCGTGGAAGGGCCTGCTCGGTCGCTCGCGCAAGGATGATATCGAGCATGTCGACAGGGCCATGGCCCTGACCCATACCGAAGGCTTCGCCGACCGCATGGTCGACACGCTCTCCGGTGGCGAACGCACTCGGGTCTGGCTGGCCATGCTGCTGGCCCAGGGCAGCCGCCTGTTGTTGCTCGACGAACCCCTGGCCGCCCTGGATATCGCCCATCAGGTCGAGGTCATGTCGCTGGTCAGGAAACTGTCGCGAGAACTCGGATTGGGCGTCATCATCGTGCTCCACGACATCAACATGGCCTCGCGCTACTGCGATCGCCTGGTGGCGCTGCACACAGGGCGAGTCATCGCCGAAGGCAGCCCGACCACCTTGATGCGCAGCGACCTGCTGGAAGATATCTATGGCATTCCCATGCAGGTCATGCCACACCCTTCCGGGGAGCATAGCGTTGCCCTCGTTCATTGAAAGCGGCTTTCAGCGAGCCTTTTGACATCGCCTTGCGCATTGGTTGGAACATTCTGTGCCCTCTACATCGCATCAACAGCCGCCGCGTATCAGGCGCCTGATGAAACTGATATGCCTGACACTCAGCCTCGTCAGCACCAGCATCTTCGCTGCACCGCGCATTGCCAGTCTCGATTGGACACTGGCCGAAACCCTGATTGCCCTGGAGGCCCCCCCGATCGCTCTAGCGCAGGTCGCCGACTACACCAGTTGGGTCGGAGAGGATGTACCGGCTGGCGTCACCGACATTGGACTGCGTAGTCAGCCCAATATGGAGCTGTTGGCGAAGTTGGCCCCCGATACGATCATCCTCACCCCCATGTTCACCAATCTGGTTCCCAAGTTGCAGACCATCGCGCCAGTGGTCACCTATGAGTTCTATCGTCCTGACAAGCCATTGTGGCCCCAGTTGGAAAGCATGACTCGCCGGCTTGGCGAACAGACGGGACAACAGGAACAGGCCGAGGCTCTGATCCGCAATAGTGAAGCCGACATCGAAGCACTCAAGGACCTGCTCAGCGATGACCAGCGGCCCTTGCTTGTGGTGCAGTTCATGGATGCACGTCACGTCCGTATCTTCGGCAAGGGCTCCTTGTATGACGCCTCCATGCAACGCTTGGGACTAACCAATGCCTGGCCGGAAAAACCCAACGCCTGGGGTTTCAACCTGGTCGGTATCGAACAATTGGCCAAATTCAATGACGCGCGTCTGGTGATCGTGGAACCCCGGCCGGTCGGCGTAGAGGAAGAACTTGAGCGCAGTGGCCTGTGGCATCAGTTGGGTAGCGTCCAGCGTGGCGACACCCTGGTACTTCCTCCTGTGTGGAGTTTCGGTGGCCTGCCCTCTGCCAGGCGTTTTGCCCATGTACTGGTCGATGCCATGACGACCACCACGGAGGCGGCCCATGACGACGCCTGATCGACTGGCTCCCTCCGCATCTCCTCGTCTGGTCTCTCCTTCCCGGGCCACCCTGCTGTTACTGATCGTGTGCCTCGGCAGCGCTCTGCTGTCCCTGGCTCCGCTAGGTGGTATCGGTGCAGCATTCTCTGAGCTGTTCACATTGCACTCCAGTGAGCCAGAGGCCCTGGTATTGCATTACAGCTGGTGGCCTCGCCTGAGCATGTCATTGCTGGCCGGGGGCGCACTGGCCCTCGCCGGTGTGCTGATGCAACAAGTACTGCGCAACCCACTGGCAGCCCCCACCACGTTGGGGGTGGCCAGCGGCGCCAACCTGGCGCTGATGGTCGCGACGCTGTTCGCCCCGGGGCTACTGGTGCTGGGTCGGGAGTGGGTAGCCCTGACCGGAGGAGCTGCGGCCATGGCGCTGGTCTTCGCCCTGGCCTGGCGACGCGGCCTATCGCCCGGCGTTGTGGTGCTCGGTGGACTGGTCGTCAACCTCTACTTCGGTGCCTTGAGCGTCGTACTGCTGCTATTCAACCAAGAGAGCCTCAGCGGCTTGATGGTATGGGGTGCCGGCTCTCTGGCCCAGAACGGCTGGGGAGGAGTCTGGTATCTGTTGCCCCGCGTCGTCATCGCTGGCCTGGCGGCCGTATGGCTGATGCGGCCACTGGCATTGCTCGAACTCGATGACGCCAGCGCCAGAAGCCTGGGTGTTTCCCTCAAGTGGCTACGTCTGGGCGGGCTGGGCCTGGCGATCTTCATCACTGGCTGTGCTGTCGCCAGTGTCGGTATCATTGGTTTCATTGGCCTGGCTGCCCCTAATATCGTGCGCCTGGCGGGTGCCCGCCGACTTGGCCAGCGCCTGTTATGGTCGACCTTGCTTGGTGCCTTGCTGCTGGCTACCACCGATCTGCTGTTGCAAGGCCTGTCGGGGCAATTACCGACCTTGATTCCCACCGGTGCCACCACGGCAGCCTTGGGCGCCCCCCTGCTGCTGTGGTTGATCCCACGCATTCGCTTGGCGGCACAGCGCCCTCCCATGGCAACCCAGTCCCTGGGGCATCGCTATCCGTTGCCCTGGCGACGGATTGGTGGTTTTGCCGTATTGCTCTGTGTGATCGCGGTGATCAGCCTGGTGATCGGCCGCAGCAGCGATGCCATGGGCCAGTATCACTGGCAACTGACCCTATCTCCTGAAGTGCTGGAATGGCGCTGGCCACGCATGCTGGCTGCTGCCGGAGCAGGCGTGCTGCTGGCCATCGCCGGAACCCTGATCCAGCGAATCACTGCCAACCCCATGGCCAGTCCCGAACTGCTCGGCATCAGTGGCGGCGCAGCCATTGGCCTGATCGTCGCCGTATTTCTGGTGCCCGGCCCCAGCAACCTTGTACTGATCGCAGCCGGCACCCTGGGCGCCTTGGCCACCCTGCTGCTGCTGGTGCTACTCAATGCACGCAGTGGGTTTCAGCCAGAACGCCTATTGCTGTGCGGGGTTGCGATCACCGCGTTGTTCGATGCGGTTCGCTCGATCATCCTGGCGGGAGGCGACCCACGCGGCCAACAGGTCATTGCCTGGCTGTCAGGCTCCACCTACTACGTTGAACCTGGCTCTGCCTTGATCGTCGTGACCACTGCCATCCTCTTTGCTCTGGCGGTCATCCCACTATCGCGCTGGCTCGATATCATGCCGCTGGGGGCGGCAACGTCTCGAGCGCTTGGCATTCAGGTGGAAAAGGCACGCCTGGGCCTATTGATCCTTGTCGCCATACTCACCGCCTGCGCCACACTGGTAGTGGGTCCGCTCTCCTTCGTCGGCCTGCTGGCTCCACACATGGCACGCATGCTGGGCCTGGCCCGAGCCCGCTTCCATCTGATCGGAGCCGGCCTGATCGGTGCTGTGCTGATGGTGCTGGCCGATTGGCTCGGACGTCAGTTGCTGTTTCCTCAAGAGATCCCTGCGGGTCTGATCGCATCCTTGATTGGCGGTGGCTATTTCATGTGGGGGCTGAGAAAGCTCTAGCCATTTACCTGGGCTCGACACATCCAGGTCACTGTGGATCCAGCTGAGCAGCGGAGCTTGCCTTCAATAGAAGACGGCTCCGCTTTTTCATTGCCGGTGAATTCATGGTTGGCAAATTCATTGTTGGTAAATTCATTGCTGGCGAAAGGGTCCCTGTAAGGTTTTTCCTCTCGATGACGACAGACCTTCCTGTCTCCGATACAACCTGCCCCCGATACAAGTTGTCCCCGATAACCGAAAGGTGACGTGCCATGATCCCAGATGCTTACCATGCTGAAACCTCAGCCATAGCGCTATCCCGGGTCGCCTTTGGTGGTAATTGCTACTGGTGCACGGAAGCGATATTCCAGTCATTGCTCGGCGTGGAGAGCGTCGAGCAAGGCTTCGTGGCTGCACGAGGAGAAAGTGATCATGACGGAGAGAGTGATCATGACGTAGATAATGATCATGACGGAGAAACAGAAGCGTTTTCCGAAGCGGTCATCGTCCACTTCGACCCCTCGGCGATTTCTCTCACGACCCTTATCGAGATCCACCTGCATACCCATCACTGCACTGCCCAGCACAGCATGCGCCAGCAGTTTCGCTCTGCCGTGTATGTCTTTGATGAGCAGCAAGGTCTTGAAGCCCAGCACATCTTGGATGCATTACAGGCAGACTTCAGTGCCCCCATCATTACGCAGGTACTGCCGTTTGCCAGCTTTCGCCCCTCCAAGGAGAGATGCCAGAACTATTTTTACAGCAACCCCCAGCGTCCTTTCTGTGAACGCTGGATCACGCCCAAACTGCGTATTCTCCTGGACAGGTTCAGCCAGCAGGTAGACCAGCAGCGGCTAGCCAATGCCGGGCTTGATATCGACAAGGACTGATCCTGTCTTCAAGGAGCTTCGTCAGGGAATTTACCCAGAGAACTTGCTCAGCCCACTTTTGTGCCCAAACAAGCCAACTAGACTCAAAGAACCATTGACCGACAAGGGAGGTACCCGGGTCATGTTCACATCCATTCTTGTCCCTCTAGATGGTTCTGAATACTCACGCCTGGCGCTCAGCGTCGCCTGCAAACTTGTCTCGCCAGAGGGTGGCCAGATCATTCTCTTGCATATCCCTGAACCTCTGCCCAACGAACCCCTGCTGATATGGGGATTGGCTGCCGTTCCTATGGGGGCCACGCAAGAGCAACGAGACCAGGTTGGACGAGAGCTGCTGGAAAAAGCTACCGATGCAGCCAGAACTCAAGGCATCGACACCACATCCATACTGACCCAAGGGGATCCTCGCTTGGTCATTGTATCCACAGCCAAGGAAAAAGGCGTCGAGGCCATCGTGATGGGTAGCCGCGGCCTCAGTGATATCGAGGGATTGATGGTCGGCAGTATTGCCCATAAAGTCAGTCACTCTGCTGATTGCCACGTCATTACCGTACACTAGTCATTACCGCAGATTCATGGCATACCACCATCCATGGCAACAGAGATGATGATGTCCGGGAAAAGCGACACAATAAAAAAGACCGGCCCTGAAATTTCAGGGCCGGTCTTTTATTCAGGTGATATCGGGTACTTCCTTGGGGAAACGATCCTCCGTGCGAAGTCGTCTCCTTTAAAAGAAATTGTCCCCTTTAAAAATTGTACCTCAGGCTACCAACCACACTGCGACCTTCACCGTAGTAGCACCAGTAGTCACAACCGCTGACATACTCTTCATCGGTCAGGTTGTTGACATTGACCTGAGCCGTCCAGCTCGGTGTGATGTCATAGCGCAGCTTGGCATCCACCAGGGTGTAGCTGTCCACCTTGGTGTCCGAATAGGCCGGATTGTCCACGCTCTCCCCGACGTAACGCACACCACCGCCGACATTGAGGCCATGCAGGGCGCCCGGGAAAGCGTAATCCAGCCACACCGAAGCCTGATTACGCGGAATCAGACCGGCACGCAGGTCCTTGTTTTCGCTTTCGCTGCCCAAGTCGACCCGTACGTCGTTATAGGTATAGGCGGCAGTAAGCTTGAGGTCGTCGGTCAAGTAACCCACACCTTCGATTTCAAATCCCTGTGACTGACGCTCCCCACCCTGGCGGCTACTGGATTCGCCACTGGTATACAGCGTATCGCTTTCGGTCAGGTCAAACACCGCGGCGGTGACATAACCGTCCAGCCAGTCCGGTGCATACTTCACCCCCAGCTCCCACTGCTTGCCCTCACTGGGGCTATAAGCCTTGCCATCTGGATCACTGCCAATTTGGGGACTGAAAGACTCGCTATAGCTCAGGTAAGGGGAAATACCGTAATCACCCAGGTACATCACACCGCCGGAGAACGACAGATTATCGTCTGAGGCATCCTGATTGGCCCCATTCTTGATGCGGTTCTTGGTATCGACACTGTCATGGCGCAGGCCGGCGAGGAATATCCAGCGATCGTCCAGACGCAGCTGGTTCTGCAGATACACCCCAATCTGCTGCTTGCCTTCCTCATGCTCGGCGGCCGAATCACGATCCGCTGGCGTGAAGTTGCCGTACTGTGGGTCGAAGATATCGAAGGGATCGCCAAAGGCAAAATTGTCGAGGTTGTCGTAATTGATATCGAGGTGCTGGTAATCCACCCCTACCAGCAGGGTGTTCTCGAGGCGATCGGTATACCAGCGCCCGATGGCACGGTTGTCGACGGTAAGGGCATCGTAATCGCCATCACGATAGGTCAAACCACGCTGGGCATGACGGCCAGTAGGGTCATATTTTCGGTCTATAAAGGAGACGTACACGTCGCGCTCAAGCAGGCTCAGCTCGCTGTAGCGCAGGTTCTGCTGCAGCTCCCAGGTATCATCGAGCTGATGGGTCAGTTCATAGCCCAGCGACCACTGTTCGTGCTCCTGACGCTCATAATCGGGTTCGCCCAGGTTGTCTTCCGGGTCGAGGCGCCCGAATGGTGTATCGTTGACTGTGCCATAGGGCAGCTTGAAGCCATTGGTCGGGGTGCCATGGTCCTTCAGATAGCTGGCCAGGAAGGTGATCGAAGTATCTTCATTGATATCCCACGCCAGGCTCGGTGCCCAATAGACCCGCTCATTGTCGGTGTCGTCGATCTCACCGTCTTCTGAACGGAACAGCCCTACCACGCGATAACGCACGCTGCCATCGTCGGCCAAGGGGCCGGAGCTGTCGATGCCCACCTGCTGATGATCATTGGTGCCATACTGCAGCTCGATCATGTTCTGCTGTTCTTCGGTCGGCCGTTTGCTGATGGCGTTGATGATGCCGCCGGGAGGCGCTTCACCATAGAGGATCGAGGCCGGTCCCTTGAGCAGCTCGACGCTCTCCAGGCCGAAGGGCTCCGTGGTCCACCAGAAATACCCCCCTTCGCGGAACTGGCGCAGGCCATCCTGATAGGTGGAGTCTTCCGCATTGAAACCGCGAATGAAGAACCAGTCCGCCTTGTTGTCCTGGCCGTAGGGGGCAGAAAGCACGCCACTGCGATAGCGAAAGACCTCGTCATACTTGTTGACGGCATGGTCGTCGAGCTCTTCCCGGGACACCTGAGAAGTGGAACGCGGGGTCTCGAGAACAGGCATGGCAACTTTCAGTGCCGTTCCTGTCACTACGATGGTGTCACTTTCCACGTCAGTGACATCCGCATCCTGGGCCAGGACCGGTGCAGTCAGGCTTAGCAGGGACATCCCCAGAACACGACGAACGGCCACACTTAGTGGATGCAGCTTTGGACCAGGAGCAAGAAAGTTCATTGGAGGAGCGCCTCGATAGCCGGAAATGCGACAGCGAAAACTTGACGTTTTGTTACATTTTTCCGGCATGCTAATCATTTTTATTTGAAGGCGCAAATCCATCCCTTTTACATTTTTGAATTCAACTCTCAGATGACACTTGACCATCCAGGCGTGCCACGGCATCTCTTGAGGCCAATTCACGATGGTGGCCAGTCAATTCTGTGAGATGTCCAGCCCGCATCTCGAACAGGCGGTCGGCATGCTGAAAATAGTGGTCATCGTGGCTGATGGCGAACACTGTCTTGCCCATGTCCTTCAAGCGCGGCAGCAGATCGCGATAGAAGAAACGCCGGAATTGTGGGTCCTGGTCTGCCGCCCATTCATCGAGAAGCAGGATGTCACGCTCCTCGGCCACCGCCATCAATAGCGCCAGGCGCTTGCGTTGCCCTTGGGAAAGCTCCGGGTTGGTCACTTGCTGTCCATCGAAGTGAAGCTTTTCACGCAGCCCCAGCGCTTCCAGCCAATCTTCCACCAGGGCCGGATCGGCCTTATCGCCATCAGGCCCCATCAAGCGATCGAATTGATGAAAATCGGTGAACACCGCCGAGAAGCGCTGGCGATAGGTTTCCCTGGATTCTTCTGGCGTGCCCACCTCTTGGTCATCTACACGAATCGTGCCAGCCTGGGGGCGATAGAGGCCGGTAAGCAACTTGGCCAACGTCGATTTGCCACTGCCATTACCACCGATCAGGAACACCAGCTCTCCGCGACGCAGCGTGAGATCGATAGGGCCTACCGCGAACCCTTCCGATGCTTCTTTTCCTTGATAGCAGAAACTTACCCCATCGAGCGTCAGGCGCTGCCATTGATCTCCAGCACTCTCCTGCACAGCAAAACTCTCGCGCGGATCAGCCAGAGACAACTGGCGCAGCTTGTGGAACGCGACCTGGGCGCTGAGCAGCGTCGGCAGCGCTCCTACCGCTGAAATCAGGGGGGTACGCAGAAACAACAACGTCAGCGAAAACGTCGCCGCCACTCCGGTGGTCGCCCAGCCAAGCCCATTGGCCAGAAAGAACACCACGCCGATGGCGCCCAGCATCATGATGTTCGACCAGTTGACGGCACTCAGGTGATAGGTATCTGCACGAATCACATGATGGCGAAAATCCAGCGCGTCACGCTTGTATTGCTCTTCGAACATCCACCGCGCACGGCCACGGTTGAGTGCCAGTTCCTTGCGCCCATCAATGACGGCGGTGTAATCACGATAGAGACGATCTTCGGTCGCCCTGGCCTTGGCCAAGTGCCGATAGACCTTGGCGACCAACCAGGAGCCGCCACCGATGGTGACAGCCACCCACAACGAAGTGACTGCAAGCATCCCCGGGGAAAGCCAGCCAAGATACAGGGCACAGCCAAGCGTCAGCACCACCCCCTGCACCAGTTCCGGCAAGCGCACGAAAGCCAAGGTGATTGCGCGTAGATCGCTGGATAGACTGGCGAGAAGATCCGCACTACCAAGCCGTTCGAGCTGCTCGATATCGGTATCCAGAATCTGCTTGACCAGGCGCCCGCGCAAGTCGTAGACAAAGTAATGGCCCAGCGTGGTCAAGGCCAGTTGGGACGCCAGAGTAATCGCCAGCAACACCGCGATGATCCCGAGAAATGCCGGCAATACTCCCATCGGCGCACCGACATGTTCAATCAATCGATCATTGATGAAAGCGATAGTCCCGATCCCCAGCGCAGCACTGGCCAGGCTCAGCAGCATCACCGTGATGAACGGCCATCGATAATGGCGATAGACAACGTGCAGCAGCTCCAAGGGATTTCCTCATCAGGCGGTATTATGCGAATGGTGAGCATTCTCCCTTACCCGCCTGATCATGAAAAGGTTTCTCATTCATTACGCAGCAATTCCTATATGAACAAGGGATTACACAAAACCAATGGATTCATGGACATGAAGGTGTATGAATATGGGCATGCTGCATAAACGAGCGGGATGGGGGCTATGTTCGTTCCCGACGAACAAACGCACTTCCCACATCCATGTGAGTCGCACAAGACGCAATATACGAATAACGCAAGAGGAACCAAGGAATGATGACCCACAAGGCCCCACTGACCCGCCTTATTTCAGCCATGATCATGACAGGAGGCCTTGGCATTGCATTTCAGATCCAGGCTGATGACAGCAACCAGGGACTGTACTCTGCCAATGAACTGATCGATGCAAAGGTCTATACCAGTGATTCACAGGAAGAGCCGGTGGCTGAGGTCGAGGATATTCTGCTCGATAATGCCATGACGCTGCAGGCCATCGTCATCGCTCCAGATGAGTTGCTGCACCTGGACGAAAAGCAGTACGTCATCAACAAGGATAACTTCAGCGTCGACACTCTCGAAGGTGACAGCCTTTCGGACATCGAATATGTCGTATATCTCGGCATGGACAAGGCGGATATCAGTAATCAGCCCGAATATACCGAGACTTGGTGGAACCAGTCGCGGGAACGCGCCCAAGAAGCCTGGGACAAGACCGCCGAGGGGGCCAAGAGCGCGTGGGAAACAACGCGAGACGCGACCTCCAGTGTGCTGAAGTCCGCAGGTGAAGCCCTGCAGAATGCAGCCGACAAGGCGGCCAACTAAGCCTCCATGATTCATTCACACTGCCCAGCTGACAAGCTGGGCAGTGTCCCTCTCCAGACCATGCCATTCGCGGGAAATGCCAAGGACCTGTCGTCCATCACGGTACGTTCACAAGTCCTTCAGGTACTCATGCATTAAACGGAAAGACGAGAAATTCCATACACTTATATAACAAATAGACACTAGACTATAACGAGCAACTATTATGGGCACATGCTCTCTCCTCCCGCACAATTCAATTCGTCCCGCGCGACTTACATGGATTGCATGAGGTACCAAGGAATGATGATCTCCAAGAAACCACTGGTTCACGCTGTTTCTGCATTGGCCATGGCCGGTAGCCTAGGACTCGCTTTCCAGGCACAGGCTGAAGACAACACTGTCCAGCCCCTGGACAACAAGGCTGAGGTACAAGCCGATGAGGTAACTCAGACCCTGGCCGATAAAGCTCGGATGCTGAAAGAGGAAGCTCAGGCACAGCTCAATGAAGTCACCCAGGCACTAACCGGTGAAGCTCAGTCGCAGGCCGAAGAGGCTGACACTGCAATAGCCGAAGACACTGAAGCGGCAGTGACCGAAGAAGCTGACACTGCAACAACCGAGGATACTGAAGCGGCAGTGACCGAAGAAGCTGACACTGCAACAGCCGAGGACACTGAAGCGGCCGTGGCCGATGAAGCTGATACTACAGCAGCCGAGGACACTGAAGCGGCGGTGACCGATGAAGCTGACACTGCAACAGCCGAGGATACTGAAGCGGCAGTGGCCGATGAAGCTGATACTACAGCAGCCGAGGACACTGAAGCGGCGGTGGCCGATAAAGCTGACACTGCAACAACCGAGGATACTGAAGCGGCAGTGACCGATGAAGCTGATACTACAGCAGCCGAGGACACTGAAGCGGCGGTGGCCGATGAAGCTGACACTGCAACAGCCGAGAACACGGAAGCGGCAGTGGCCGATGAAAGTAACCAAGGGCTGTATTCCATCAACCAACTGATGGATGCCAAAGTCTATTCCACTGACTCTGCCGACAAGGCCGTGGGCAAAGTCCAGGATGTTCTGCTCGACAACGATCTGACGCTACAGGCCATTGTGGTCGGGCCTGGCGGATTGCTGAGCTTGGGCCAACCTCAGCATGTGATCAACCGAGGCGAGTTCAGCGTCGATACCATGGAAGGCGACAACCTTGACGGTCTCGAATATCGGGTCCACCTGAAGCTGACCGAGGAAGAGATCAAGGCTCAGTCTGAATACACCAACACCTGGTGGAACCAGTCACGCGAACACGCCCAAGGGGCTTGGGAAAAGACAGAGGAAGGCGCCAAGAGCGCGTGGGAATCTACCAGGGATGCCACCGCGGATGCACTGAAATCAGCAAGTGAAGCTCTGCAGAAAGCAGCCGACAAGGCAGCCAACTGAGTCTTGACCTGCCACATTCATCGCCCGGCCAACTGGTCGGGCGATATCATGTCAATCCGGGACCAGACATGTCGTCCTTCAAGCCGTACCAGCGATACGCCCCAGCCCTGCCAACAACGGGGTACCGCATACAGGGTCATGTATCAGGGTGCACTCCACATCATAAAGATCACGCACCAGCTCGGTGGACACCACGTGCTTGGGACAGCCCTCGGCAATGACCCTGCCATCGCGCATGGCGACCAGGTGATCAGCATAACGACAGGCACTGGAAAGGTCGTGTACCACCATGACAATGGTCCGCCCTTGTGCCACCAGTTCCCGCAGCAACTCGAAGACCTCCAGTTGATGACCAAGATCCAGTGCTGAGGTTGGCTCATCCAGCAGAATGATGGGTGTCTGCTGGGCAATGGTCATGGCAATCCAGGCTCGTTGACGCTGTCCGCCAGACAAGGTATCCAGTGCACGTTCGGCCAGTTCGTCGAGCCCGGCAGCGGCAATGGCACCACTCACTACGCGCTGATCCTCTTCACTCCATTGGCGATACCAGGCTTGGTGAGGCTGGCGACCAAAGCGAATCAGGTCCGCCACACTCAGTCCCTCTGGTGCCAGGGCCTCCTGAGGCAACAATGCCACTCGTCGAGCCAACTCCCGGGCCGGCAGGTGCTGGATCTCACGACCTTCGAGAAGCACCTGTCCTGCTGTCGGAGCATGCAGGCGTGCCAGGCCTGCAAGCAGTGTCGACTTACCACAGCCATTGGGTCCAACAATGGCCGTCAACTGCCCTCTCGGCAGCCTTAGATCGAGAGCATCGATGACCGTTCGCGCTCCATGACTCAAGGCAAGGTCACGAGTTTCATAGGGCATCATCGAGTCACCAGACATCATTCTGTCTTCCTGTATTGAGGCGTCATCGTCGTCAGCATGCAACGGGGCGCGACGATGGACGCACCAGTATCCATATCAGCCACGGTCCACCGACCACCGCCGTGACAATTCCTACCGGCAGCTCCAGCGGGGCCAGCATGACCCGCCCCAGCAGGTCGGCCAGCACCATGACCAGAGCACCAGCCAAGCAGGTCGCCACAACAGGGACTCGACGCGGCGAACTCAGATGGCGGGCGACTTCCGGACCAATCAATCCGACCATTCCCACCGGACCTGCCACGGCAACAGCGAGTGCTGTCAGCATGACGGATACGCCAAGCACCTGGATCCGCCGCTGCTTGAGCGCTACGCCCAGGCCAGAGGCTACCGCATCGGAAAAGCGCATCAGGCTGAGAGAACGAGCCAGCCACAGGGACAGCGGAATACCCACGATCAGCCCTGACACCAGTATCAGGGTCGCGCCTGACGGTCGGCTGTTGAGGCTCCCTACCGTCCAGGGGTAGGCAGCATTGGCCAGGTCGACATCCGTACGTGACAGCATCAATTGGGTAATGGCAGCAAAAACCGCCCCAACGCCAATACCCGCCACGATGAAACGGTAGCCTCTCGCGCCTCCTCCTAGTGACAGGCCAAAGGTCAACGCAGCTGCCGTCGCCGCACCGGCAAGGGCCATGGCGGAAGGCGCCAGGCTCAAGCCTGTTGCCACGACGGATGCCACTGCAAACGCTGTCGCACCGTTGTCGATACCAATGATGCCAGGCGTTGCCAGACGATTACGTGCCAGGGTCTGCATCAGGCACCCTGCCAGGGCGAAAGCAGCGCCGGTGACAAGAGCGGCTGCCAGGCGAGGCAAGCGCAACTGGCCAACCACGAACTCCGCCATGGCAGTACCTTCCCCACTCATCACCTGCCATAGCTCTCCAGGGGTAACCTGCAAGCTACCGACGCATAGATAAGCCACACAGGCCAGCAACAGTGCGATACCTAAGCCACAGGTAGCGGCCATGCTGCGACGCTCGATCAGGACACTCATCGCGCCGATGCGAATCAGCCAGGCACCTGAAGGGGCTTTCACGGCGGGTGAGGAAGCGACAGTTCCCCTCTCTACTTCCTTTGCCGCCGCTTTTACTTTCTCTTCTTCCGTATCAGAAGCCATGGCAGGCTCTACGACTCGAGCACCTGAAGATTGGGTACATGAAGATTGAACAGGTAATAAGGGCATGCTGGTGTTCACAGGGAAATGTTCATAGGGTCGGCAGTCGCCGCGCCCGCACGACCGCAATCAATACCGGTGCTCCACATATCGCGGTAAGTACACCAATAGGCAGCTCGGAAGGCGCCACCAGCACTCGCGACAAAACATCTGCACTGAGTACCAGCAACGGCCCCAGTGGCAAGCATAACCATAACGTACGCCGCAGTTCCGGCCCGCCCAGAGCCCGTGCAACGAACGGCACCACCAGTCCTACGAAGACGATGGGACCAGCCACCGCCGTGGCACCACCAACCAGCAAGGCGACAATCAGTATCGCCAGCAGGCGCAATCTTCCTGGATGATGACCGAGCCCCGCACTGGCCCGCTCTCCCAGAGTCAGACTGGCCATGGGCCGTACCAGCATGAGCAGGACAAGGGCCGCAATGCACAGGCTGGGCAATACCGCCGCCAGATCATCCAGGCGGCGACCGGACAGGCTGCCAACCACCCAGAAACGAATCTCGTCGGCCGTACGCCGATCCATCATCAACAGCAACGATGTCACAGCTGACAACAAGGTAGAAAACGCAGCACCCGCCAGTACCAAGCGCACCGGATCACTACCCAACCCTCGTACGCGCGCGACACCCAGCACACATAGACACCCCAGCAAGGCTCCGAGTTGAGCGACACCGATGCGCAGCTCCAGCATGCTCACCCCCAGCGATAATGCGATCGCCACCGCCAGGGCACTACCTGCACTCACTCCAAGCAAACCGGGTTCAGCGAGAGGGTTACGTGAAACCACTTGCAGCAATGCCCCCGATACCCCCAGCGCTGCACCTACGACGATACCCACCAGAGTCCGCGGCAGACGCAGCTCCCAGACCATGAAACGGCCATCAGCATCCTGACTACCCGTCAGGACCGACAGGGAACGCAGCACGCCGACATCACCAGCACCGACGATCAGGCTCAGCAAGATCACGCCAAGCAGCAACGCGACCGCCGCCCACATTGGGCGGCGGATATCACTGGCCAGCATGTTCATAAGATCAGGCTCATCACAGCTGGGAAGCACCTTCGATAGCCGCGGCAATATTGTCAAGCACCGCCTGCGCCGCCATGGGCCCGGAAGCGCTGGTCCACAATTGACCATCCACGGGCACCACCCGATCATTCTCGACCACGCTCAGGCGCCTGAAGGCATCGCTGTCCTTGGCCGTTGCCAACGCTTGTTCACCATCCTCATTGAGAGTCGCAAGGAACAGCCAATCGCCGTCGATCTGGGACAGGGCCTCGAGACTCAGTGGATCACTATGTGGGCGACCTTGCTTGACCAGCGCTTCGTCGCTGACATCAAAGCCAGCGGCACTGAGCAGACCGGTCGAGAACAGCTGAGTCGACATCACCAACGGGCCTCGCGGCATCCAGCGCACCAGATGAGCACCTTTCGGCCCAGCCTCCGCGACCTTGTCTTGCAGCTCCGTGGCCCGCTCTTCCACCGCAGTGATGGCCTCTTCGACCTTGTCGCGCTGTCCCAGGGCATCGCCAAACAGACGTGCCTCCATTTTCCAGGCATCCGGAGAAAGATTCTGAGTGTTCGGCACGACAGTAGGTGCCAGTTGGGACAACAATTCGTACTGTTCCTTGGGCAAGCGTGAAGAGGCCAGGATCAGGTCCGGCTGCAAAGCAACGATCTGCTCGATATTGAGTTCAGACACCAACCCCACGATGTGAATATCCGGCACTTCATCTTGCAGGTAGTTGGCAACACTTTGCCCGCCACGCGTGGCCACGGCACCGAGAGGCGTAACACCTGCGACAAGTGCTGTATCCAGTGCCCCTTCATACAAGGTCACGACACGTTCCGGGTCATCGTTGACCTCGACCTCGCCATAGGCGGTATCGAGGGTACGGGCCTGAACGTTCAGAGACAGAGTCAGAGCCACAAGTGAGGCGCTCAACAGGCCAAGGGGCTTGCCCCTGTCCCCAACGGAAAGACGACGTGCAATCGACATGAATAACATCCTTTTCATCCAGCATCCGTTCCGGACACCGACAGAAGATAATAATGAGTCGTACTAACAAAAGCCTTAACTTCTCGTCTCGAAGTGTCGAACAAGCCGTTCGACACTGCGTGAAAACAGCCCGGAGAACATGAATGGGCTGAGTACTTCCAGGTTGCCCTAGAAAGCCACATTCAACCCCAGCCAATAACGCCGCCCATCATCGACATAGCCATACTCGTCATAGGTGATGTCTTCGTCGAACAGGTTATAGATGCCGACCTTGACCTGGGCGTTGTTGGTCAGTTGGTAGCCAATGCCGGTATCGACGAAGGTGTAGGAAGGTGCCGTAATAGTGCTGGATGACGGTCCCGTGGTCGGGTTGCTTTCCTTGCCGCGATAAGTGACCCGTGTCCACTGGGAAAGCCTGTCATTGACGTCCCAGTCCAGCGTCGCTGAAATCTGGTGCTTGGGCAGTTGCGTCAAGGGTTCGCCTTCGTATTCACCACTTTTCTGCTCAGAGTCGGTATAGGTGTAGCTGGCACCCAGCTCCAGAGACTCTCCTATCGGAGAAGATAGTGACAACTCGATGCCCTGAGTCACAGCTTCATCGACATTGATGCGTGTGGTCGGGTCAGAACCGTAACTGTTGGGGCCACCGGGGCAGATGGACGCCGGACAGGCAACACGGGTGATCTTGTCTTCGAAGTCGTTATGGAACAGCGTGGCACTGGCAGAGAAGCCATTGGCAGCGTTATACAGTAGCCCCAGTTCCTTGTTCAACGAGGTTTCCGGCTCGAGATCCGGGTTGCCATAGACATCGCCGCCCCGACTGGTCTGCCCCCAGCCTGGCGTGATTTCGCGCAGGCTTGGTGCCCGATACCCCGTGGATACACCTCCCTTCAGTGTCCAGGTCGGCGTCATATGCCAGATGCTGTAGAGACGCGGACTGACCTGACTGCCATAGTTCTCGTCATCATCCACCCGGACACCACCAGTGACCGACCAGTCATCGGTCAACCACCACTCGTCCTCGGCGAACAGCGCCAGGCTGCTGTTGCGAATACGATCCTGGTCCGACAACTGATTGGACGTGCTGTCATTCAGCTCTTCTTCTTCGAAGCTGGCTCCTATCGTGACCATGTGATCACCCAGCGGCATGACCAGGCTGCTCTTGGCGGTGGTATTGCTGATCTGCATGTCCCGGGACTTGTTGTCGGCCTCTTCCCTCTGGATGAAGGTTTCGCTGGTACCGATCGCCCAGTGCCCGGTGTGGCTCAGAGCCACATGCTCATAGGTAAACTCATTGAAGCTGTCGGAGCAGCCGCCACGACATCCTTCTGATGGTGCCGACTTGCCCATCAGTGACTCACGCTCCTCGGACGTCTTGCCTGCTTCCAGGGAGAAATCGTGCCTGGCATTCGGCGTCAGGGTCAGGCGTGCTGTCAGACTGCCGAGGTCCTTGTCTTCGTAGCCATTGATGATGTCATCTTCATCACGATGGAAAGCACGCCCGTACACCGTCAGGCCCAGCAGGTTCTCGACCACCGGTCCGGAAGCGTAGAAATTGGCTTGATGGCTATTGCCCGAGGCACTGTCTTCCTGCATTACGGTGTCGAGCTGCAGATTGCCACTCCACTGCTTGTCGACCTTGCGGGTGATGACATTGATCACCCCCCCTATGGCATCAGAGCCATACAGCGTCGACATGGGGCCACGCACTACCTCGATGCGCTCGATGGCCTGCAGCGGGGGCAACCAATCCTGTTCAAAGCCAGCACTGCCGTTGGGGCGGGATTCACGGGTACTCATGGGACGGCCATCGACCAGGATCAGCGTGTATTGAGACGGCATGCCACGCATGCTGATATCCGCCCCGCCATCGCCACCGCCCCCACCGGTGATGATGACGCCAGGAACATCACGCAGAGCATCGGTGATATCGGTATAAAAGCGCTTCTCGATATCTTCCCGAGTGATCACACTGATCGATGCTGGTGCATCAATGATTTGCTGATCGAAACCGGATGCAGTCACGACAGTGTCTTCAAGTTCCTGGGCATCCTGAGCCAGAGCAGGTGTCATGACAGAAGCACCTGCCAGCGACAGCAATGCTCCCTTGGCCCAGGGGAGGGGCGATAAACGCGACATGAGGCAATGATCTCCTTGCGAGGGAATAGCGCTCCACGCCGGCGACTTCTGACGGTCGCTGTAATAGTTTACGAGGAGCAAATACTAATATTTCTCATTAGCATTGTTGCTAAAAAGTTCCCTCATGTCCTTGCACGGAGCGTTGCGTATCTCGCAACACGTCCAGCCGATATACAGAGAGGAATACCGTTCAGAAAGGAATACCGTCGTGGCGTGTGGCGGATGACAGTGGAAATAGGCAGATGAAATCAAGGATAAAGAAATAACATTGAGGATAAGTCGATGAGATTGGGACAAATTCATCAGAACGCTAATCATTAACATGCGCAAATGTTATACTTTCCCTCTCCCATTCATTGCTCCCAGCACATGACAATGCCACAGGAGGCCTTGGCTCATGCCTGATCTCAATGCCCTGCATGCCTTCAATCGCGTGATGGAAACAGGCAGTCTGACGCAGAGTGCTGCTGAACTGGGCCTGGCCAAGTCCACGCTGAGCCGGCGTATCAGCCAGCTCGAAGCCCGCCTTGGACAGCCATTGCTCAAGCGCCAGGCCAATCAACTTCTGCCGACCGAGGCAGGTAGACGCTACTACGCCATCAGCCGTCAGATTCTCGACCTCGCCCAGCGCGGCCAACGTGACCTGGACTCGCTACGTGAAGAGGTCAGCGGAGACATTGTCGTCGAAGCCCACAGGACACTCACCCGCGCCTGGTTGGGACGTGCCATGGAAGATTTCCTGGAACAGCATCCCGGTATCCGCATTACCCTGCGCACCGGAGAGAAACCCGCCCAGGATCCCGAGTTTCCGGGCGTCTGTGTATGGCTGGGCAAGATTCCCGAGTCAGGATTGCGACACGAAGAAATCGGCAGCCTGAAACTTGGCATCTATGCCCATCCAGACTACCTGGCGCAATATGGTGCCCCCCAGGAACCAGCAGACCTGGCCCGGCATTCCTGGGTTGACCTGATGGGTGCCACTCATGGTGGTATCAATCTCTACCATGTAGATGGCCGTCAGGAGCACTTCCAGCCGCCCAGCTCACGATTTCGCGTCGATCAACCTGCACTGCATATCGATGCCATCGCCAGAGGCCGTGGACTGGGGCTATTGCCCTGCTGGCAGGTGGCTGCACGCAATGTCGCCCACCCCGGGCAATTGGAACGTTGCCTGGCAGACTGGTCACCAAACGCCCTGCCTGTGACATTGATCTACGGTTTTGGTCATCAACCGCGCAAGATCAGCGCTCTGCTTTCGCATCTACGCCAGGCCCGTCCCGCCGCCTGGGCAGCTTCGGCCAACAACAACACCCCAAAGCAGAACGCTGCACTGGAAGAAAGCACCTGAGTAGCGACACCAAGGCAGCATTAGAGCACCGAGTATTCCTGACGATTGGTCAAGGGTAGGAAAGCCGGTTACATCCGCTTGAACCTGCATGTCGGTCATGCAAAAGCGAAAGTGATGAATCGTGTCTAGTGATATGGGAAAGCGTAATTTGCTACCCTATCAGGTATATCCCTCGAATTCTTTCCAATGCCCAGGGACCTGCGGAGGTGGCATGGCGCTAAAGGAATACGCGCTTGGTGGCATCTATTACAGCCCCTTGTTGCTCTATGCACTGGTGGGACTCACCGCCACCATCATCATCCGTTTTCTCGTCCACCGCCTGCTCGGCTCCCGACGTCTGTGGTATCAGGCTTGGGTGGATGCGTCCTTGTTTGTCCTGTGCACCGCTGCTACCGCCTGGTTTGGTGCCACTGCTACTGGAGCCGCTTGAATGCGCCAAGCCTTTCGCCTGATCATCACCCTGCTGATTGTCGCCGCAGCTGTTGCTGCCGGCATGTGGTTATGGCGCTACTACCTCTATTCTCCCTGGACGCGGGATGCTCGAGTCGGTGCCGATGTCATCACCATCGCCCCGGATGTATCTGGCTGGGTGCTGGACCTCCCTATCACGGACAATCAGGAGGTACAGGCTGGAGATCTTCTGTTCCGTATTGATCCAGCACGCTATGAAGCCGCAGTGGACAAAGCCAAGGCCATCGTCAACCAACGTTCGGCACAACTGGAACTGGCGCAACATGAAGCCTCCCGGCGCCAGCGCTTGAGTAATCGAGCGATCAGCGTGGAAGACCGGGAAACCGCCACGATCGACAGTCATGTTGCAGCGGCGTCACTGGAGGAAGCCCAGAGTGATCTGGCCAGCGCCCAGCTCGACCTGTCACGCGTTGAGGTCAAGGCTCCTGCGGACGGCCACCTGCTCAACCTGCAACTAGTCCAGGGTAATTACGTCACCCGAGGCACCCCGGTCATGGCACTGGTGCGCAAGGATTCCTTTTACGTCACCGCCTATTTCGAAGAGACCAAACGTACTGCCTTCAAACAGGGCGACCCCGCCAAGGTGATCCTGATGAGCGGCAACATCGAACTCGATGGTCATGTCGAGAGCATCGGTTATGGTATCGCCAACGATAACACCACCCCCAACAATCAATTGTTGCCCCAGGTTCAGCCGACGTTCAGCTGGGTACGATTGGCACAACGTATTCCGGTGCGTATCGCTCTGGACGAATTTCCCAAGAGCATTGATCTGAGCGCGGGCATGACAGCGACGGTACGCGTCGAGCCCACTATTGAACAAGCAGAGACAGAGTAAGCCCGTATGTCCATATGGTGGCAGGCTTATCTGACGCCTTCTTCCAGCGCGGTCCAGTTCGCCATCAAGGCCAGCCTGGCCATGCTGCTGGCGCTGTTCATTGCCCTGGCATGCGACCTGGAGCGCCCCTATTGGGCATTGATCTCTGCGGCCTTCCTGCAAACCCGGCCCATGACCGGCATGGTGTTCGAAAAGGGCCTGAGCCAGTTGGTGGGTACCGCGGTAGGCTGTCTGGCAGGCATCGTGATCATGGCATTCTTCGTCCAGGCCCCTTTTCCTGCCCTGGCCAGCCTTACTCTCTGGATCATGCTGTGTACCTATGCTGCCAGCCTGACGCGCAACAATGCCTCTTATGGCTGCATCATTGCTGCGGTAACCGCCATGCTGATCGTGATCATCACAGCCGGTGCCCCGGGCCAACTGTTCGATGTCGCCGTGGCACGCCTGACCGAACTATCGCTGGGGGCATTGTGCGCCACACTGGTCAGTTCATTGCTATGGCCCATACAGGTACGCGACCACCTGACCGGATTGGCCAATGAGGTCGTCAACAATGCTTTTCTTCATGGCAGCCTGCGATTGGAAAACAGCGATGATATCGCTGAGATCGTGCGCACCCTGAATGCCAGCCTGACACCTCTCAACCAACTGGAGTCGGACAGCCAATCGGCTCGTTACGAAGGCCCCGAAGGCAGCGGCCGCATTCGTGCCAGTCACGTGCTGACCCAGCGCACCGTACGCCTGCTGGCCATTCTGAGAGTTCTCCAGCAGTTGCTACGCGCCTATGGCCAACACCTGTCGGCTCCTACACGGGCATTGGTCGATGATATTGCCGACGGGTTGCGTCAAAGTGCCGAACACGAAGGGACCGAACAAGCCCGCGAGCGCTTGCAGGACTTGCGCCACCGGGCACTGAGATGCATTGAATGGGAAGCCGAGGCCGCCGGCGACTCACCTCAGAATGACATTCCCCGTCGCATGACATTGGGTCTTCGTGAAGCACTGGGGCATGCGCTCGTGATCCTCGATGCCAGGGAAGCGATTCATACCCCTGGTGACCGCAAGCTGCGTGCTCCTGCCCTGGCCTGGCATCGAGACCATCTCGAAGCATTGCTCAACGCTTGCCGATCAGGACTGATATTTGCCCTGATTGCCACGTTCTGGGTTCAGACCAATTGGGACAATGGCCAGACAGCCATGATGCTCGGCACATTATTCTCTGCCATGTTCGCCACCCGGGACAATTCCGTAGTGGTTGCCAGCATGTTCCTCAAGGGCATACTGGTGGCCGTCCCCAGCGCCTTTGTCTTTGGCCATGTGCTGCTGTCTTCCGCTCATGGATTTCCCATGTTGGCTCTGGCCTTGATGCCACCTCTATTCCTTGGGTTGTTGGGCTCGGGCACCCCTCAACTGGCAGGATATTGCCTGGCGTTCACCATCGGCAATATCCTGTTGACCATGCCTGGCAATGACATGGACCTGGCCTTCGATACCTTTGCCAACCGTGCCATTGCCGTACTGATAGGTATTGGTACGGTAGTGATGGCATTTCGCCTGCTGCCTGGCTTTCCCGCAGGTTTCCGCAAGCACAGGCTGGTCAAGGCCACGGTGAATGACCTGCGTGCATTGAAGGACCTGAGTCCTCATGAAGCCGAATCACGCTTCGGTGGCGCTATGGCCGACCGCATGCTGCGCCTGGCGCGTCATGATGACCTCATGCCGGAAAACCGCCGTTATCTGTTCAGCCTCGGCCTGACAGCACTTGACCTCGGTTATGCAATCCTTAATCTTCGCCGACGCCTGGACAGTGCCTCGGCTTCTACCATCAAGGAGGCACGCGCCTTGATTCAGGCATTGGCCGATGACTACCAGGCCAGTGTAAGAGGCCTGCCTCCCAGTGCCTCTCTCGAACAGGGCAAGCAGCTAGGCTCGACGATGGAGCATGATCCCCATATCGCGGTGGATCAGCGTCACCTGATCAACGGTCTGGTCGCACGCTTGCATCTGTCCCTGGAATGGCAATCCGAGCGTTCACGCAATGCGCTCGGCCTGGCTCAGGCGTCTACGCCGGAAGCCGTTACCCCGCCCTCATCACAGGAGAGCCACTGAATGCTCGCGGAACTCTTTGCCGTCATGGCCCCCGTCATCACCGGTGCCGGACTGGGCTTCATATGGGTTCGACGGGGCATGGACTACCCGGTGGCTTTCGTTACCCGGCTGGTATTCAACATTGGTACTCCGTCTCTGGTCATTGCTTCCCTTTCCTCTGCCGAGATCGATGCGTCCAGCTTTGGTCGAACCATGCTGGCCACTGCATTGGTGTTGACCTGCATGGGAGCCGTGGCCTTTCTGTTGGCCAAGGTATTGCGCAAGGACTGGCGGGTACTGCTGGCCCCCACCATGTATCCCAACACGGGCAACATGGGCCTTCCTGTCGTGCTGTATGCCTTTGGTCAGGCCGGTTTTGCCTATGGCATCACCGTGATGGTAACGGTCTCACTGTTTCAGTTCACGTTAGGGACCATCCTGGCCAGCAGTGGCAATCCACTGAAGTCCCTGGCCAAGACTCCCACGATGTATGCCATCGTCATTGCCCTGGTGCTACTGCTCACTGGCACCGACCTGCCGCTATGGTTGGCCAACAGTGTCGATCTGATTTCCGGCTTCACTGTGCCATTGATGCTGATCACTCTGGGCGTCTCTCTGGCCAGTATCCAGGTCAAGAGCCTGAGATCAGGCGTAGGCTTCAGTCTGGTGCGCTTGCCTCTGGTGGTGGCTGTCGCCTGGGGGATTGGCACTTGGCTTGAACTACCAACTCTGGCACTGTCAGTATTGATACTGCAGATGAGCATGCCAGTCGCCGTGTTCAATTATCTGTTCGCCCAGAAAGCCAAGCGTGAACCGGCCTATGTCGCCAGCCTGGTATTCTGCTCCACGCTGCTATCACTGCTGTATCTACCGGCACTGCTCGCATTCTTGATGCAACTTTGATGGCATCCTTCCCGAACATCCCGTTTTGAAGATGGTTCTGGTGATATAGCTCTGATGATGTAGTTCTAGTGATGTAGTTCTGGAGATATAGCCCCTGTCCACCTCCGGGAGGCAACCATGTCGCTACCGCATGAATTCCGGCAGAAGGTACTGGCACCACATAAGTGGCTGATGCTGGCCCTGTTCCTGACTGCGCCGACAGCCCAGGCCCAACTGGCTCTTGGTAGCGTCCAGACTCGAGACCTGGCCCTGCAACTGGAGGTGGTGACCGATGAGCTTTCCTATCCCTGGTCCATGGCTTTCCTTCCTGACGGCCGTCTGTTGGTCAGCGAACGCGCCGGCGCTCTGGCTCTGGTGGATCAGGGCAAGGTGAGCAGGCTTGATGGCATACCTGAGGTATCTGCGGTCGCTCAAGGGGGCTTGTTCGACCTCGCCCTTCACCCCCGATTCGGGGATGGTGAGCATGACTGGCTGTACTTCAGCTGGGCGCAACCTGCCGACACAGCCGATGGACGATACGACGCGACAACCCTGTCGAGAGTCTGGTTCGATGGCACTCGTCTTGGGCGCATGGAGCATCTGTTCATGCAGAACAAACCAGCCACTCCGGGTAAACACTATGGGGGGCGCATGGTGTGGCTACAGGACGGCACACTGATATTATCCGTCGGTGAACGTGATGATCCTCCACGCTCTCAGGATCCCGGCGACCATGCCGGCAGCCTGATTCATCTGGATGAGCTGGGCAAGCCTCAGACATCTTCTGCATTGCCCGACGCAGCCCCGGGAGTGTACTCCATGGGGCATCGCAATCCCCAGGGACTGGCCTTGGCGCCCGATGGTATCTTGTGGTCATCCGAACATGGGCCACGTACCGGGGACGAACTCAACCACATCGTTGCCGGAGAGAATTATGGCTGGCCTGAAGTGACCCTGGGCCGGGACTATGCCACCAACCAACCCATTGGACGCGACAGCGCCCCCGGCATGCGTGATCCTGTACATGTCTTCGAAGGTCGCTTCGCCCCTTCCGGACTGGCCGTCGTGACCAGCGAACAGTTTCCACAGTGGCAAGGAGACCTGCTTGCGGGGGGCCTGCGCAGCGAACGTCTGATACGCCTCCAGGTGAGCCAAGGCCGAGTCGTTGACCACGAAGTGATACTTGATGCCGAGGTCGGCCGCATCCGAGACGTGCGCCAGGGGCCAGATGGCTCGATTTACCTGCTGACCGATGCCGACCCGGGAAGACTGTTGCGCCTGCGGCCCGAAACATCACCTTAGGTACGCGTGATAAGAGACCTGGCTCTCGGCCAACCCGTACCCGTTTCCGCCTACGATGCCTTCGCAACACTGGCCAGGCATCAACAGATCAACACATCAGACTTTGATGCCTGGAACGCGGCCATAGGTCTGCGCAATCGAATCGTGCATGATGATATCAACCCTACCGTTCAGGACTGCCTCAATCTGGATATGACGATTGAGCAGAAACTCGTCAGGCAGCAGCAATATCACTTTATTCGTGACGACCTGATGGCACTACCTGATCTGTGCTGATATTTCCCTGGCGCGCAGACCGCTTGTCACCCATGTTACCCTTTAATAGAGAAAGCTGAATCGAGCAGTGAAAGCAGAACCGTGGGTTGGCTTTCACTGCTCGAATCTCTTGTCTTCGTTGACCATTCAACGAGGCATTTCCTGTGGGTCTTGCCACACTGGAAGAAACAAAGACTCAAACAATGCAAGGGAGTAACTCAATGGAAAAGCACGCGCCCGATGAGTCCGGCACGGCGCCGGGCACCAGCGAGGGTGTCCCAGCCCCGGAAGGACCTGCCAATCTGATTGACACGGATTACGTCATTGGCCAGGACAATATCACCACCCGAACCTTCGGGGTGAATGTTGACCTGCATGGCAAGGTTTTCACCATATCGTCTCTGGTAATTCTCGTCTTCGTCATCCTGTCACTCGCCCTGCAACAGGAAGTGGGTTCCTTATTCGGCGATGTGCGTAACTGGCTGACGACACACCTGACCTGGGTGTTCCTGCTAGGAGGCAATGTCTTCGTGCTGGTATGCCTGGGATTGATCGTCTCACCGCTGGGCAAGGTCCGTATCGGTGGCGCCCACTCGAAGCCTGATTTCAGCTATAGCGGCTGGTTCGCCATGCTCTTCGCTGCAGGCATGGGTATTGGCTTGATGTTCTACGGTGTATCAGAGCCGATCACCCACTTTTCCACCTCTCTCGCCGGTACTACCGTAGAGGGGGGCGTTCGCACCGACTGGGCACCATTAGGGGGGGCTGCGGGAGATGAACAGGCCGCCATTTCCCTGGGCATGGCGGCGACCATCTTCCACTGGGGCCTGCATCCTTGGGCAACGTATGCCATCGTCGGCCTGTCCTTGGCCATCTTTGCCTTCAACAAGGGCTTGCCGCTGACCATGCGCTCGGTGTTCTACCCGATCCTCGGTGAGCGCGTCTGGGGCTGGCCGGGTCATGTCATCGATATCCTTGCCGTTTTTGCCACCCTGTTTGGCCTGGCCACATCCCTCGGCCTGGGTGCCTCGCAGGCAACGGCAGGCTTGAATTATCTGTTCGACACCCCTGCTACCAATACCACCATGGTGCTGCTGATTTGCGGTATTACCGCCGTCGCCCTGCTCTCCGTGGTTGCCGGGGTGGACAAGGGCGTGAGACGTCTGTCCGAGATCAACATGGTACTGGCCTTCCTGCTGCTGGCCTTCGTCATTGCCGTAGGCCCGACACTGGCCATTGCTACCGGCTTTTTCGAGAACCTGTTCAGTTATGTGAAGGACCTCCCGGCCCTGTCCAATCCCTTCGGCCGTGAGGATGCCAACTTCAGTCAGGGCTGGACCGCCTTCTACTGGGCCTGGTGGGTCTCCTGGTCACCTTTCGTCGGTATGTTCATCGCCCGGGTCAGCCGGGGCCGCACCGTGCGTGAATTCCTCATCGCCGTACTGCTGATTCCTACGCTGGTATCAGTACTGTGGATGACCGCCTTCGGTGGCACTGCCATCCATCAGGTCGTCGCCGATGGCTTCGAGGGCGTACAAAGCGCGGCGCTGGAGCTACAGTTGTTCACCATGCTGGGACAGCTTCCGCTGACCACCATTACTTCCTCCATCGGTATCGTGCTGGTCATCGTGTTCTTCATCACCTCATCGGATTCCGGTTCGCTGGTGATCGATTCCATCACGGCAGGAGGCAAGGTCGACGCCCCGAAACCACAGCGTGTCTTCTGGGCCATCATCGAAGGTGCTATCGCCATCGCCTTGCTTCTCGGCGGCGGCCTGGATGCCCTGCAAGCCGCTGCGGTATCCACTGGCTTCCCCTTCATCCTGCTTCTCATGGTGGCCTGCTATACCATCATCAAGGGGCTGATGAGCGAGCCAAAATCGGTGTGACACTCAAAGGCTGCAAGCCAGCCAACAAGAGCGCACTACACTGACAAGAAAACCTCCGCGGACACCCCGCGGAGGTTTTTCTTTCAGCCAGCCCCTACTGCATGGCTCAGCTCCACAGCAGGCTGATCGGAGTATCAGGAGAATAATGACCGGCAATCTGGGCTTGCAGCAATTCGGCAGTGGCCAGGGAATCTATTACGGCGTGATGACCATGGTAGTGCGGAAGCCCGTAACGCAGCCTGCTGTCATGCAGTCGAATGGAAGCCGGCGGTCGGCCAATCCAGCGATTGAAACGGGCCACCAGGGACTGGCGATGAATGCGCGCTTCCAGTGACATGGTATCGATCACCGGGAAGCTCAGTTCCTCACCCCAGGTAGAGTGGGCCGCCACGCCGAGGAAAGGCCGTTCTATTCGGCGGTAATGCACCACCGGAAGATGCCCGGTCATGATCTCGAGCACCTCTGGCAGCACCTCTTCTATGCGTGGAGCACCTTGGATATCCGCATGGGTGATGTGATGCAGTGTCACCGAAGCAGGTTCGAGCACGCGATGAGGACGCACCACCCAGTAGCGCCGCTTTGGCAAGTGAATGCGCGACAATGAAAACGGCACCAGACCAATGGAAACAATCTCGGCCTTTCGGGGATCCAGCCCAGTCGTTTCCAGGTCAAGCGCCATCAACGGTGCCTCGCTGATCGGCAGGTCTGGTGAAAGATCGGCACCTGCAAAGAAATCCGCCAGAATGGCATGTTCGGTTGATTCGCGCCGACAGGCGAGATATTCATGCCAGTCGGGTACTTTCCGGGAACGCTGCAAACGCATCAGTTCTACCTTACCTGGTCATGGGGTAACGGAACTTGAGGAATTTCTGCGCATTGCTCAACGTCTGGAAAGCGTCCTTGAGATGATGGCGTTCCTCACTGGTGACATTCTCCGGTTCGATGTTGTTGTCCGGTTCCTGCTCATTCTCGAGATCGATGACCTGATGACGGATCCGCGACATGGACAGAAACTCCATGGCATAACGCAGTTGATCACTGACGCCCGAAGCCAGCAACTGGGTACGATCAATATCATCAAGGCGTTCAAAACTGTTCTGGGCACGAGAACCACAAGCCAGGGCATGCACACGAATGAGATCTACCATCGGCGCCGTGCCTCGGCGCTTGAGATTGATCGAGTTATTGTGCTTGCCATCCTTCTCCATCACAAAAGTGCGGAAGAAGCCCAGTGGTGGTTTGCGCCCCAAGGCATTGCGCGCCATGGCAGCAAGAAAGCGCGGGTGCTGTGGCGCCTTGCTGGACACCAGGTCCTGCAGCGCTTCAACCAGTGAGTCCTCACCTTGCACGGGGTCCAGGTCAAAGAAGATGGAACTGTGCAGCAACCCCTCTGCCGAGGGCTGCTCTATCCATTCACTGAAATAGCGCTGCCATACGGAAAGGGGCTGCCGCCAGCGTGGGTTGGTGGCCATGATGTCGCCTTTGCAGTAGGCATAGCCACAGGCCGCCAGGCCATCGCTCACACGCTGGGCCATCAACTTGAAATAGTCATCATGGAGCGCTGGATCGAAGTCGTCGGACAATACCAGGGCATTGTCCTGATCGGTGACGACAGTCTGCTCATTACGTGCAATGGATCCCAGGGCCATGAAGCAGTAGGCCACCGGGGGAGGCCCTAGCTCTTCTTCGGCCAGTTCGAGCAGGCGGCGCATGAAACTGCGGCCAATGGCCGACAGCGCCATACCGATCATATGAGAATCGGCACCATCATGAACCATGCGGATTACCGCGGTGTGGACATCCGGAGCCAGTTGGGCAAGGGACTCGACGCTGGTCTGATGGAAAATACTGTTGACCAGATACAGGCTGCTTTGTGTCTCGTGACGGACGACATCGGAGAGATGCAGTATGCCTACCGGAGAACGGCGCTGCATCACCGGCAAATGATGAATATTGTTGCTCAGCATGCACAACATGGCTTCCTGCACCGACTCATCCGACTGAATCGCGATAAGCTTGCGCTCGACAATTTCGCTCACTGCCGTATCCGGCGATAGCCCTTCGGCGACTACGCGGGTGCGAAAATCGCTGTCGGTGAGAATGCCGATCACCTGCCACAGCTTTCCCTCTTCATCTTCGACGGTATAGCGAGGCCTGTCTCCTGGCTCATCAAGCACCAGTACCGCCGACCTTTGAGCGTCACGTATCTGGCATGCGGCCTGCTGCACCGAGGCATTGGCTTTCACCAACAGTGGCGTGAAAGTCACCAGCTTGCGTACTCGCGTCGCCAGCATGTCATTTTCGCGCTTGCGGCTTTCCACGGCGCTCTCCAGCCGCGGGCGATCCACTTCAACAAAGTCTGCGAAATCTTCATCCAGATCACACAGGCGATGAAACATCGCTTCGGGAATGAAGTAGATCAGGGTGTCTTCCATGGCCTGGGCAGGAAAGCGCACCCGATGATTCCGCATCAGCCCGAAATGGCCAAAGATGTCTCCCTCACCCAGGCGATCATACAATCCACCGTTGCGGCGGGTGACCTCCACAGCGCCACTGCGGATATAGCAGAACTCATGGTTCTCCGCATCGAGTTCAAGGATCGGGGTGCCCGCTTTGAAATAGCTGACCTGAACCTGGGCAGCTACCTCGTCAAGAAGCGCTTCCGGGAGGCCCTCGAAGGGAGGGTAACGCCCCAGATGCTGACTGATTTCCAGCAATTCTGCCTGCATGCTCATCCTTCCTGCTCTGCTTTACCCCAAAGTCTGGGGGGCGATCGACAGGCTGTAAAGCAGTTCCCTCTATGCCGCCCTTACCGGCAAACAGGCATAAAAAACCCCGTGAGCACTCTGCCCACGGGGTCTTTGCAGCTTACATAAGGCCATATCATATTAGAGCGCCACATCTATCCAGAAGAGGTCACTCTGATCCGGGCCTCGCTTACTCTGTAGAAGCCGCCATTTCCTGAACTCGCTTCATCATCTCAGGATCCTGCTGGATAGCCTGACCGATGGAGTTGAAGGTATCCACTTCCAGACCACTCTGCTGGACTGCTTCAACCATCTTCTGGTTGGCTTCGACACGCACATCCTGCTGAGCTTCCTGACCTTCGGCTTCTTGCAGGCGCTGGGTGTAGTCCTGCGAGATCGCAGAAATATCTTGAGAAGCATCGGCAAACTTCTGCAGATCCTCGTCCGTAAAGTTCTGGGCCTGCGCTGCCGCTGGGGCATCAGCTGGTGCGGATGCATCCTGAGCATGAGCAGTGGCACTCATCAGGCCCGCAGACAGCAGAGCAGCAGTGATCAGTGAAGTCAGTCGTTGCATGAAATCCTCCAATGGATTCGTTTCAGGTTCATCAATCGCTCGTCCTATGAGACGACGACTTCTGCCCTAGGTTCCAAACGTCATGTCGATAAACTCAAAAAGTGGCCTTGAATTGCGACTTTCATTGAGTGTGCCACATGACCATAGGCAAAGATGTTGATGCATGGCAATCGAGCTATGTACACCCGCTGGCACCGCCGGCGGGTGCATGGCCTCAGGAATGGAACTTGAAAGGCTTCCTGAGGATAGCTTTCGGGTAGATTTTCAAATAGTACTGGAAGCTGGCACTTGAAATGGTACCGATGGCACCGGAGATGGTCCTGGAGACAGTGCTCGCGGTAACCTCAAGCGATACAGCTCATGAGTCTCCAGGACAAGGCGGTAATGATCAGCGCTGAACCATTGACTGTACACGCTGCAGCAACTCAGGGTCCTGCTGCACGGCCATGCCGATGGAGTTGAAAGTGTTCACATCCAGACCA
Source organism: Halomonas sp. (assembly GCF_029263665.1). Taxonomy (GTDB): domain Bacteria; phylum Pseudomonadota; class Gammaproteobacteria; order Pseudomonadales; family Halomonadaceae; genus Halomonas. The sequence continues at coordinate 261,131 of NZ_JAJUFQ010000006.1, read as the reverse complement.
CTACTCTGTACCGCTTCAGAAATTTTCTGATTGGCTTCGACCTGCAGAGCCTGCTGGGCCTCGACATCCGTTTCAGCCTGCAGCTGCTGAGAGTAGTCCTGGGTAATTCCAGCAACTTCACTGGAGGCATCGGCAAACTTCTGCAGATCCTCATCGCTGAAATCCTGGGTTGCTGCGGCATCAACGCCTGCTGAAGTGCTGGCACCAGCAGCCATATCACTGCTGTCCATGGAGCCTTCCATGGATGTGCTTGCACCCGCTTCAGTCGTACTGCTGGTACCCATGGCAGCATCAGTGCCGGACTCGACCGCGGAACTTACACCATCAACAGCACTGGAACCCGCATCCATGGCAGCATCAGCACCGGACTCCACTGTGGAACTTACACTGTCGACGGCACTGGAACCTGCATCCATGGCCGCATCAGCGCCAGACTGCAGCGCACTGCCCACCCCACTTTGAGTGGATGCGCCCACACTGGTTTGCGCAGAGACATCCGCTCCACCGGCACTCGTGCCGACACCGACATCAGCAGAAGTATCACTGCCGATTTCCAGAGCATTAGCAGTCGTACTTGCCAAAGCAGCGGACAGCAGAGTAGCAGAAATTACTGTCGTCAATCGTTGCATATCAACCTCCAGGGAGTCGTTATCTCGGCAATGAGTTCATCAATCGCTCGCATAGTGTGACGTCAGGTTTTTACCAAGGGTTCCCGACTTTCGTGTTACCGAGTGCAAGCGGGGTGCCTCCAAATAGCGACACATCAATTGTCATTTTTCCCTGTCAATTCCATTACATGTATACGTGACGCACTAAGAATGAGCATTCCCTCGATCACTTCTTTTCCCTCAATGAGAAAGCCCAATATATGCTATGCAGGAAAAGTCTGTACTCACTGCCCATCCATGGAGAAGGCTTCACAGTGTGCATGGAGATGACGAAAGCCTGCCGGTCTCAGACAGGTAAGCCGTATTGAAAGTATGACTTTTTTCTTGGCAGCCACGGGCTGTGCACGCCATCATAGGCATCCTGCCCCCATCGGTTCAGCACTATTTGCATGACCCAGGAACACTCATGACCGAGGAACGTTCATGGCCACGGAACGTTCATGACCGGGGAACGTTTATGACTAGGGAACAGGAACACCCATGACACAGGAGCACCACCCCCCATTTCTGCTGGGCGCGATGCCCATACTCTTCGTTCTGCTGTGGAGTACCGGATTCATCGGGGCAAAGTTCGGCCTACCTTATGCAGAACCTTTCACCTTCCTCGCTCTGCGTGTACTGGCCACCATCGCCATTCTGGTGCCCATGGTATTGATGATGCGCATGAAATGGCCCCAAGGCGCGGGTCTGTGGGGGCATATCGCCGTCTCAGGCTGCCTGGTGCATGGTGCCTATCTAGGCGGAGTGTTCTACGGCATCTACCTGGGTATGCCTGCAGGGCTGGCCTCTCTGTTGGTAGGCCTGCAGCCCTTGGTCACTGCTGCTCTGGCGGGACCACTGCTGAATGAGCGCCTGTCAGCATTGCAGTGGCTTGGACTGGCATTGGGATTGTTGGGTGTTGCCCTGGTGCTGGGTGGCAAGATGGATCTTACCGCACTCTCCTTCCATGACTTTGGCTGGCCAGCCCTCACCTGCATCATGCTTGCGCTGGCAGGCATTACTCTGGGTACTCTCTATCAGAAGCGCTACTGTACCGGCATGCCCCTGCTCGGAGGCACCGTCGTACAATATTTCGGTGCATTGATCGTATTCGGGCTCGGCAGCCTGTTGTTCGAGTCCCGCGAGATCACCTGGTCAACCACCTTTATCCTGACCCTGGCCTGGTTGGTCCTCGTGCTTTCCATTGCTGCCATCGTACTGCTGATGCTGCTGATCAAGAGCGGCGAAGCCTCTCGGGTGGCCAGCCTTTTCTATCTCGTCCCTCCCGTTACCGCTCTGGAGGCCTGGTGGTTGTTCGATGAAAGTCTGCCACTCGCCTCCCTCGCCGGCATGGCTCTCACGGTGATCGGCGTCGCCTTGACCGCCAAGGGAGCCCGACGTTGATGAATCCACCGCCCTCACCAGAGGCGAGGGTGGTGAAGGCAGCAATAATCGGAAGGCGAGGACTCACCGTTCTGCGAGTCTCTCCAGGGCAAACCCTGCAATGGCGGTATCCTGCACCCCTGTACCTGTCAGATCGCAGACCGTAATGTCGGTTTCCGAGCTTCGCACCTGCTCACCCCGGGCAATCAACGTACCCAGCTCATGCACCGTGAATGGCACGTCACTCTTTCCTGTCGCTGTCACGAAGGCCTTGAGCTCACCGTTATGTTCACTCTGGGCGCGCGTGTCACATACGAAGGCATCGGCCCTGAGCATGACACTTTCGTGCAGCTCGCGCTTGCCTGGTGCGTCGGACCCCATGGCAGTGACGTGAACCCCCATCGGAAGATCATCGGCAGTCAGAATCGGGCTCTGGGATGGCGTGGTGGTAACGATAATATCCGCATGGCGGCAGGCCTCTGCCACACTTCCGTGCACATGGACCTCGAGCCCCTGATTACGCATCGTTTCGGCATAGTCTTGTGCGGCTGAGTCACGCCGAGCCCATACATCCACTTCCTCGATGTCACGTACCAGACGTAACGCCTCAATCTGTTTGACGGCCTGTTCTCCGGCGCCGAGTACCGCAACCCGCCGACTGTTCTCCCGGGACAAGTGCTTTGCCGAAATGGCGCCCGCCAACGCCGTACGCACCATCGTCAAGTAACCTTCATCAAACAATACGGCATCCACCAGGCCAGTCTTGGCCGAAAACACCATCATCAACCCATTGAGGCTAGGCAGACCAAGCTTGGGGTTATCGAAAAAACCGGGGCTGACCTTGATGGCAAAGCGCGAGTTGCCACGGATATGAGCCGTCTTGACGTCCACCTCTCCATTGGACTCTTCGATAGCCATGGACAGGATCGGAGGCTGTACCACGTCGCCACGGCCGAGGGCGGCAAAGCCCTGTTCCACCGCATTCAGGGCATCCTGGTCGATGCTCACCGCTGCGGCAATCTGTTCACGTTGATAGAGCTGCATAGATGTCTCCCTGCATAGATACAGGCTATTGGGCTATCGGGCGGCTAGCGTTTGACGAGTTGTCGAGCCTGATCCAGTGTCTCCAATGACACTCCGTTGCCGGACAGTACCAGCGCAACCTTCTGGCCCTTGATGTCGATCTGATGTTCTTCCAAGGCTGCCAGCCCGACCACTGCAGCACCTTCGACCAGCATTTTCTCTTGTTCCAGCATGTCGACCATGGCGTTGGCAATGGCGTTTTCTGACACCTGGAAGTGGTCATCCATGACATCGCGAACCAGAGCAAAGGTACAACGGTTGTCCAGGCCAATGCCGCCCCCCAGGGAATCTCCCAGGCTTTCGACTTCTTCCACTGCCACCGGGTGCCCTGCGGTAAGGCTTTCGAACATGGCGGCGCCGGCAGACAGGCTGACACCGGTAACGTTCAACTGGGGGCGAATCGCCTTCAGCGCCGCACCGGTCCCACCAAGCAACCCACCACCGGACAGCCCTAGAATGACACGGTCCAGGTCCGGCTGATCTTCCAGCAATTCCAGACCGATAGTGCCCTGTCCTGCTGCAATCAGAGGATCGTCGAAGGGAGGGATCAGTGTCATGCCTTCTTCTTTTACCAGGCGCCTGGCTTCCTCGAAGGCATCATCCTGACTCTGGCCAATTCTCGTGACTGTCGCCCCCAGGGCCTCGATAGCAGCCACCTTGTTGGCAGGCACCAGCGTGGATAGACAGATCACTGCCGGAACTCCAAGGCGCGAAGCAGCATAGGCTACAGCCCGACCATGATTACCGGTGGATGCGGTGGTCACCCCCTTGGCCAGAGCGTCGTGACCATGACGCTCGATCAATGCTGCAATCATGTTGGTCACGCCACGCAACTTGAAAGCCCCGGTCGGCTGGAGGTTCTCCAGCTTGAGGTACACCTCGGCAGCAAAGCGCTCCGACAAGGCGCGCGAGTGCCACAAGGGTGTCCGTGATACCTGGCCCTTTATACGTGCTCGAGCATGGTATATCTCATCGAGCGTCACTCCGTGAGCCGCATCATGAATAGAAGCATGAGGCATGATGTTCTCCTTGCTGCCACCTGACTCAGTACAAACCTAGAGAGGCCGCCCCACAGGAGCGGCCTCGTCAATGTCACTTGATGGCATCAAGCGGTCTGCAAGGCACCCTCACGAACCAGTTCATCCGTGACCTTGTTCACCGCGCGTTCGGCTCGGGCAACAATCTCGTCCACTTCGCCACGAGTCGTGATCAACGGCGGAGCAAAGCCAAGGATGTCGCCTTGAGGCATGGCGCGGACAATCAGATTCTCTTCCAGGGCTGCTGCGGAGATACGCGGTCCAACCTTGAGGCTGGCGTCGAAGTGACGACGCGCCTCTGGCTCTGGGGAGAATTCCAGCGCTGCCAGCATGCCGATACCACGAGCCTGACCGACAATGGGGTGGTCACCGAACACATCCTGCATACGCTGCTGCAGGTAGGCACCGGTATCACGAGCATTTTCAGTCAGCTTTTCACGCTCGATGATCGCCAGGTTAGCCAGTGCTGCGGCACAGCCCAGGGCATGGCCAGAATAGGTCCAGCCATGGCCGATGGGACCGAGCTCACTAGTCCCCTGCTCCAGCACCTTCCACACACGATCGCCGACAATGACACCGGACAGCGGCTGGTAGGCACTGGTCAGGCCCTTGGCAATGGTGATCAGGTCCGGCTTGATACCGTACAGATGGCTGCCGAAGTCAGCACCGATACGGCCGAAACCACATACCACCTCATCGGCAATCAGCAGGACATCGTACTTGTCCAGTACTGCCTGGATGGCACTCCAATAGCCTTCGGGCGGCGGCACGATACCACCGGTACCCAACACCGGTTCACCGATGAAGGCTGCAACGGTATCCGGCCCTTCGGCGAGGATCATTTCTTCCAGCTTGGTGGCGCAGTAGGCAGAGAATTCCTGCTCGCTCATGCCATGCTGCTCCGCGGCGCGATGGTAATAATAAGGCGCCTCGGTGTGCAGGATACCCGCCATGGGCAGATCAAACTGGTCATGGAAAGCCTTGAGCCCTGTCAGGGACCCCGTCGCCAGACCAGAACCATGGTAGCCACGCTGACGAGAAATGACCTTCTTCTTCTGCGGGCGGCCAAGCACGTTGTTGTAGTAACGCACCAGCTTGAGCTGGGTCTCGTTTGCGTCACTGCCGCCAAGGCCATAGTAAACCTTGGACATGCCGGGGCCTGCCAGCTTGAGAATCTGCTCGGACAGAGCGATCTGCGGCTCGTTGGAGTGGCCTACATAGGTGTGGTAGTAGGACATTTCCAGAGCCTGCTGATAGATCGCTTCGGCCACCTCGGTGCGGCCATAGCCGATGTTCACGCAGTACAACCCGGCAAATCCATCAATGAACTCGCGGCCATCTTTGTCCACGATGCTGATGCCCTTGCCACCGGTGATGACGCGGCCCGGTGCATCACCATGGGCAAAGTCACGCAGGTGGGTAGAGGCATGAAAGGTGACCTTGCGGTCGCGCTCGATCAGTTCCTGATGGATGTTGCTCATATCGACTCTTCCTTTTTCCGTGGCTCGCTGACAGCCTGCCAACGAGTTCATGTTTGTGATCTTGTCTATCTCTTGATTCAACTGCAATCTGATTCAACTGCAATCTGATTCAACTGTAATCTGTTTCAACTGCGACCTATTTGAGCTGCTATCTGATTCAGTTGGTGTCTGACCCAACGGATACCTGGCTCCGCCGAAATATCATTCAACGGAGCTCCGTTCAGCTACCAGAAACTGATGCCAATCCACCAAGACAGTAGTACTTGGTTTCCAGGTACTCGTCGATACCAGTCGTACCGCCTTCCCGGCCCAGGCCGGACTGCTTGACGCCACCAAAAGGCACGGGGGGCCCGGTCATCTTCACGGAATTCACCGATACCATGCCAAACTCCAGACCTCGCAGCAGTTTCCAGATACGACGGATGTCATGGGTATAGACGTAGGCTGCCAACCCATACTCGGTATCATTGGCCAGGCGGATGACTTCATCTTCATCCGAATATGCCGTGATGCCAGCAACTGGAGAGAAACATTCTTCACGCCACACCCGCATTTTCGGGGTGACACCAGTAAGAAGCGTTGGCATGCAGAAATTTTCGCCAGGAGCCTTCGCCTGATCACCACCGATCATGCTGGCTCCCTTGGAGAGCGCATCATCAATGATGCCGAGGGCATTCTCCACTGCACGACGGTGAATCAATGGTCCCAGGTCGGTCCCTTCTTCCAGCCCGTCACCAACCTTGAGTTCCAGCATGCGTGCCGCAAAGTGCTCGACGAAATCATCATGAATCGAGTCGTGCACCAGAATGCGGTTCGCCGCCAGGCAGTCCTGTCCGGATGTCTGGAACTTGGCTGCCACCGCTGCCTCGGCAGCGTCTTTCGGATCCATGTCCGGGCCAACGATGAAAGGCGCATTACCGCCAAGCTCCATGGACACACGCTTGACGGTGGCCGCAGATTGCTCGAGCAGCAGTCGTCCTACCCGGGTAGAGCCGGTAAAGGACAGTGCCTTGATCCTTTCCTCAGCACACAGCAGGCTTGAAACTTCCGCGGCTTCACCCAGCACGACATTGAAAATGCCTGCAGGAATCCCTGCGCGCTCGGCAAGCTCTGCCAGGGCCAAGGCGGAGAATGGCGTCTCGTTGGCAGGTTTGACGATGACCGGGCATCCTGCTGCCAGGGCTGCCGCCGCCTTGCGCGTGATCATCGCCAGAGGGAAATTCCAGGGCGTGATCAGTAGAGCGATCCCCACGGGCTCCTTGATGGTACCGAGTGCCGCATTGGGAATGTGGCTGGGCATGGTCTCGCCAAGGGCACGCTTGCCCTCCTCGGCAAACCAGCGCACAAAACTGGCGCCATAGTCCACCTCGCCGCGGGCATCCGCCAACGACTTGCCCTGCTCATGGGTCATGATCTGAGCCAGATCCTCACGATGGGCCAGCATCAGATCATGCCAGGCCATCAGCTGCTCATACCTCTCGTCGGCACGCAATGCACGCCATGCAGCAAAGGCCGTATCCGCGGCGTCCACGCAGGCTCGAATCTGATGGGCCTCAAGCAGAGGGATATGGCCAATGACCTCGCCATTGGCCGGATTAACGACCGGCGCTTCCCGACCGCCATCAGCGTGGGTCCATTTGCCATCGATGTATGCGTACTGACGAAACAGCCGCGGATCATTGAGCTTCATCACAACACCTCCTGACCACTTGGGCATCCGGCCCACGAAAAAGAATGATCGATGGCCCGGGAGGTCCCTCCACAGCCACTCGATACTTTCATGCTTTCCATGCCTTCATGCTAAGGGAGATGCGAGCTCAGGACTTTTTGAACCAACAGGAAGTAGAGGGTGTTTTTTTTGTTGCCTGCAAAGAAGTTAGTTTTTTTTCTGATGGTTGTGCTCCAGCCAGGCAAGAGGCTGGAGCACAGTGGCTTAAAGGAGCATCACAGGCTCAAGGAACCTCGCTCCTGGGCGCCAGGTCTTCGACATCAAACCCCTGGCGCGGAGCCTTGACTGTCTTGGTGACGATGTAAGTGAAGTAACGTTCGATATCGGCATCAGAAGTCAGCCAGTTGTCTATCAGACGTTGATAAGCATCGATGGACTCGGTCTCGATCTTGATCAGGTAATCGACACCTCCCCCCACCGCCACACACTCGGTGACGGCGTCAGTCGACTGAACCAGGGCTTCGAAACGCTGAAAGCTTTCAGCATTATGCTGTTTCAACTCGACCTGCATCCACACCGGTGTCCGGTGCACCAGGACTCGAGGGTTGATCCGGGCACTGTAGCCTTCGATGATGCCTGCCTGTTCCAGGCGCCGAACCCTCTCCCAGCAGGGGCTCACCGAGAGATTGATGGACTCGGCCAGGCGCGATTTGGTGATGCGCCCATCCCGGGACAGGATCGAAAGTATCTTGAGGTCGTATCGGTCGAGTTTCATGACAAGCTCAGTCCAGGGAGTCCACCACCTCGGCGATCACCGCGATGGTGTCCCCCATATTGACCTGGGCTGGAAAGCGTCGGGCAGCCAGCAGGCCATCACGTTGGGCTCGGTATTCCACCGGAGCGGCTCCGCTGCGATTCATGTCATAGACCCGCGCAATCACGTCACCTGTCTTGACTTCATCACCCAGCGACAGAGTCAGTTCCAGCAGGCCTGCATGCTCGCTCTGTACATAACAGCTGGCGTCCGGCATATCCAGGTAGACCTGTTTCTCGGGTAGCGTGAGCTCACCCTCCTTGAGGCCGAAATGGATCAGGAAGTTGTCGATACCACGCTCGGTAAGAGCAATGCTCTCCGGTGTCGAGGTACCACCGCCGCCCAGCTCGGTGGCAACGAAGACCTTGCCCTGACGCTCCACCGCTGTATCAAACAGCGCTTCTGCATCCAGCTCGAACATCATCATGGCATAAGGAGCACCGAATGCCTTAGCTCCTTGCAATGCCTGGTGCTGCTGGTCCTTATCCTCCAGAACATGAGAGGCCGCGAAAGGAATGATATCCAGGGTACGACCACCAGAATGCAGGTCCAGCACAACATCCACCATAGGCACCAGCTCACGAGTGAAATAGTCGGCGATCTTCTCGGTCACGCTGCCATCCGGGTCTCCGGGGAAGCTGCGATTGAGGTTGCCACCATCCATTGGCGAAGTACGTCGACCCGCATGGGCTGCCGGCGTATTCATCATCGGCACGATGATCACCCGGCCATGTACATCTTCGGCCTTCAGTGAACAGGCTAGCTTCTGCAGCGCAGTAATGCCTTCATATTCATCACCATGGTTGCCACCAGTGATCAATGCCGTGGGACCCTCGCCATTGCTGACCACCGTGACGGGAATCATCACAGCACCCCAGGCTGATTCATCGTTGGAAATCGGCAGCTTCAGAAAACCGTGCTGCACGCCCTGGGCATCGAAGTCAACGGTGGCCGAAATCGGGCTCTTGCGCTTGCTCATGGTGTCTCCATCATTTGACAAACAGCTGGCGCGGGAAATTGGCTAGAGGCTCCGCGCCATTTTCGGTGATCAGAATGCTTTCGGTGATTTCCAGCCCCCAGTCGTCCATCCACATGCCCGGCATGAAATGGAACGTCATGCCGGGTTGCAGGATGGTTTCATCCGAAGGGCGCAGGCTCATGGTCCGCTCGCCCCAGTCTGGTGGATAGCTGATACCAATGGGATAACCACAGCGAGCACCGCCACGGTCAAAGCCGTATTTGTCCATCGCTGCTCCCAGGGCCAGAGCAATGTCCGCCGTGCGGTTGCCGGGTTTGGCGATGGCCAGGCCATTCTCGATACCCTCAAGCAGTGCCGACTCGCCACGCACGAAGTCCTGTGGAGGAGTCCCGAGGAAGACGGTGCGTGACAGAGGGCAGTGATAGCGCTTGAAGCAACCCGCAATCTCGAAGAATGTACCCTCCCCCTTGCGAAATGGCGTGTCATCCCAGGTCAGGTGCGGGGCCGCAGCGTCACTGCCAGTAGGCAGCAGCGGCACAATGGCAGGGTAATCACCGCCATGGGTATGGCCATCAGCATCGGTCCAGCCCTCGATGCCAACTCGATAGATTTCCGAGACCAGCTTCGACTTGGGCAGCCCTGGCTCGATCATCTCCAGAATGCGTGAATGCATGCCCTCCACGATGCGCGCAGCAACGCGCATGTAGGCAATTTCCTGTGGAGACTTGATTGCCCGACACCAGTTGACCAGGGAGTTGGCATCTGCAAAACGCGCATGAGGCAACTCCTGCAACAGGCTCTGATACGCCTTGGCCGAGAAATAGTAGTTGTCCATTTCCATGCCCACGACACCTTCGCACCAGCCGCGGTCCGGCATGATCGACTGGGCCAGGTACTCCATGGGATGCATGTCCGGATTCTGGACATAGTAATCCGGGTAATAGGTAATGTTTTCCGGGTCCATCCAGCAGGTGCGCAAGGCTCCGTTGCTGTCCTGACGACGGCCATACCACACAGGCTCACCTTCAAGCCCGAGCAGTACGCACTGATGCACATAGAAAGACCATCCATCATAGCCGGTCAGCCAGGCCATGTTGGAAGGGTCGCTGACGATCAACACATCGATGCCACGCATGGCCATCTCAGTGCGCACTTTTTGCAGTCGCTCGGCGTATTCCTCGCGAGTGAACGGCAGAGATACCTGAATCATGAAACCACTCACCACAATATCACCACGAAAACCCGGGCACTCACGACAAGGAGGCCCGGCGCGCCATTGAAACGACGTTGCCTCGTGAAGGCCTTCCCGTGCTTTGCCTGTCCCTTGTCGAACCTGGGTAGCGATGCCTGGTCAGCTATGAATTGTCATGACCCACCAAACCAACATATCATGACAATATCGAGCCAATGTCGTTAGCTTGATACTAGCATTGCTACCAAGCCCGCAGTCAAAGGCTTTATTGAATCATGACAATTGATCTGAAACCCTATCTCGATGACCCTCAATCTGGCTGGCCTCAGGGTGGAACGTCGCCCTCGACACAGCCCAAGTACCTGGCAATTGCCCGGGCCATGTCACGTGCCATTCACGCGGGTGAACTGATCCCGGGCACTCGCTTGCCCACTCACCGTCAGTTGGCCGACCAACTCGGCGTCAGCGTGCAGACCGTGTCACGAGCTTACGCCCAGGCCGAGAAGATGGGCCTGATCCAGGCCAGGATCGGTAGTGGAACCTGGGTCAATGCTCTCGACGATAATCGCGAATCAGCATATTTACGTGCGAGAGAACCCCATCCTGAAACCGCGATCATCGACCTGTCCATCGCGCATCCCGTCTGCCCGCCCTCCCATCACCTGCGCTTTCGACAGGCACTTAGCCAACTTTCCGAGAACCTCCATCCGGAAGTCGTCACCGCCAACCGCCCGATTGCCGGGCTCTCCCACCAGCGTGAACAGGCCAGCCTGTGGCTGACTGAACGGTTAGGCATGCCAGGAGAGGCTGACGATCGCGTGCTATGCAACGGCGGTGCCCACGCCCTGATGCTGGCGGTATCCACCGTTGTCCAGCACAGCGACCTGGTACTCACGGAGGCATTGACCGACCATGGCCTGATAGCGCTTTCCCGTACCCTGGGCTTCCAGTTGCGTGGCGTGCCTATCGATGAGCGAGGGGTCATGCCGGATGCATTGGATACCGCCTGCACTCGCTATAAGCCGCGTGCCGTGTGCTTGACGCCAACTCAGCTCAACCCGACCGGGGCGACCATGGATGAGCAGCGTCGCAACGAAGTCGCCAGCGTCCTCGAACGCCATGGAGTATGGTTGATCGAGGATGATGTCCATGCTCTGCTGGAACCAACGCGATTAACGCCGTTAAGTGCACGCATTCCGATGCAGAGTTTCCACATCACCAGCCTGACCAAATCCACGGTGCCTGGATTGCGAGCCGGCTACCTGACTGTACCGCGCAGCCAGCTCCATCACACACTACCTCGCTTGCGTGCCACCAGTTGGATGGCCACCCCGCTGATGTTTGAAGTCGCATCACTATGGATCGAAGATGGAACGGTCGAGGACATGGCCAGTGCCCAACGTGAATTACTCGCCGAACGCCAGATCCTCGCCGCACAGATCCTGCACCCGTTACCCCGGATGGCACGCCCATCCAGCCTTCATCTATGGTTACCCTTGCCCGGAGGGTGGCGCGCCGACGAACTGCAGCAGGTAGCCGAGCAGGAGGGACTGGCCATCACCACCTCGACACCTTTCATGGTCGAACAGACCGTCGCCCCTAGCTGCATTCGTATAAGCCTTGGCGCAGAGCCTGAACTGGCCCGCCTGGAAGAAGGCCTCGAGCGCCTTGCCAAGCTGCTGAATGACGCACCGCCGCCGATGATGCAGATGGTGTACTGAGACTGACATTCATTGAGACCGACACGAAGGAAACCCTGATGAAAGTCCTTGTTCATATCGACGATGCCTCGGCATGGCGTGATGCACTCAGCCAGCGCCTGAACGATCTGGGAATTGAAGATGCCGAGGTGATGACCAGTCAGGAAGCCTCTTACGCCGAGCGAACAAGTGTCGACTATCTGGCCGCATGGAAGCCTGATGAAGCCCTGCTGCGTGACTGCACGAACCTCAAGGGCATTATCAATCTCGGAGCGGGTGTCGATGCACTATTGGCCAACCCGGCACTGCCAGCAGGTGTACCTATCGTCAAACTGCGTGATGCCGGCATGGCTGAACTGATCGCCGATTACGTGCGTTATGGTCTATTGCACTTTCAGCGCGACTTCGATCGTTATGCTCGGCAGCAGGCCGAACGTCGCTGGCAACCTCACGCCCTTGTCGACAAGCAGGATTGGCCGGTAGGTGTGCTCGGCCTGGGCGCCATAGGTGCCAAAGTGGCACAGGCCATCGCCGCAGACGGTTTCCCTGTACTTGGCTGGAGCCGTTCCCCCAAGAGTATTGAAGGCATTCAATGTCATCATGGCGAGCAAGGACTCAACCAGCTTCTCGGACAAGTGAAAACACTGGTGCTGTTGTTGCCCGATACTCCCGACACCCAGCACCTGATCAACGCCAGCACCCTGGCGAAGCTCTCAACAGGCGCCAGCCTGATCAACCCTGGACGCGGCAGCCTGATCGATGATACTGCTCTCATCGAAGCACTTGGTGCCCACGATACCCCGGGCAGGTTGCGCGGCGCCCTGCTGGATGCCTTTGTCGTCGAGCCACTGTCCAACGACAATCCTCTGTGGACACACCCCCGTGTCTTGATCACCCCTCATATGGCCGGCCCAACGCCCCTGCGAGACGCTCTCGCTCAAGTGGCAGAAAGCATCGTGGCGCTGGCACGGGGCAAACCTGTGCAGGTAATCGATCAGCGGGCAGGATATTAAATAGCGGTTGGCAAAAGGCAACGGCCATGATCAAGGTAGGCTTTTTCAGTTCACAGAAATACGAACAGGCATTCTTTCCTGCACACCCTCGCGAGGGGATCAATATCATTCATTTCGAGCAGGCACTCGATGCTCGGACAACGCCTTTGTGCCAAGGGATGAACGCAGTCTGTGTCTTCGTCAACGATGTGCTGGATCAAACCGTGCTGGAACAGTTATCCGATGCTGGCGTGAAGCTGATTGCCTTGCGCTGTGCTGGTTTCAACAATGTCGACCTCGATACTGCCAGGCAGCTTGGCATTCAGGTCTGCCGAGTGCCAGCCTACAGCCCCCAGGCGGTTGCCGAGCACTGCGTCGCCATGATCCTGACGCTCAACCGCAAGACACACAAGGCGTATAACCGGGTACGCGAGGATAATTTCGATCTCAATGGTCTGCTGGGTTTCAACCTCTTTCGCAAGACAGTCGGTATCATCGGCGGCGGGCAGATCGGCCGCTCATTGGCCAGCATCATGAAGGGGTTTGGATGTGAAGTTCTGGTCCATGACCCATATCCACAGCAAGGCGATTTCACCCAGGTGGAATTGCCGCAACTGCTCGCGCAAAGCGACATCATCTCCCTACATTGCCCGCTGAACAAGGCGACCTATCATTTGATCAGCGATGAGCAGTTCGCACAGATGAAGGATGGTGTCATGCTCATCAACACCAGCCGCGGTGCTCTGGTCGATACTCACGCCTGCATCGAAGCGCTCAAGAGCGGCAAGCTCGGCTATCTAGGTCTTGATGTCTACGAACAGGAATCCGGGTTGTTCTTTCGCGACCTGCGCGACACCATTCAACTCGATGACATATTTGCTCGCTTGATCAGTTTCCCCAATGTCCTCGTCACTGGACACCAGGGCTTTTTCACCCAAGAAGCCCTGCAGGAAATTGCCACGACCACCCTCGACAGCCTGGAAGCCTTCGGACGTGGTGAGCCACTGGGTGAAAAAGCGCTGACCAGTTGAGGCACTCGGCATAAAAGTCGCGACACAAAAGCAAGGGCGTATCGCAATGCAATACACCCTTTGGGGTCTTGCCCAAGCCGTCGGCTAGTCGTCTGTACCGATCTTGTCCTGAGTGCGCAGTTCAAAGTCGCTGGCATCATGGCGCTCATGCAACTGCTCGGACAATTCACCGAAGGTGCGGTTGACCATGCGCCCGCGTTTCACGGCAGGGCGTTCAGCAATATTGGCCGCCCAACGCTGTACATTCTTGTATTCATGCACAGCAAGGAACTCACCGGCGTCATAATTGCGCCCTTCCACCAGCCCGCCATACCAAGGATAGATGGCAATATCCGCGATGCTGTATTCGTCTCCCGCCATGTAGGTGTTTTCAGCCAGGTGACGGTTGAGAACATCGAGCTGACGTTTGGTTTCCATGGTGAAACGGTTGATCGGGTATTCGAACTTCTCCGGCGCATAGGCATAGAAATGACCAAAGCCTCCACCGACATAGGGTGCAGAGCCCATCTGCCAGAACAACCAGTTCAGGGCTTCTGTGCGAGCCTTGAACTCCTTGGGCAGGAAAGCACCGAACTTTTCAGCCAAGTACAAAAGAATGGAACCAGATTCAAACACACGTACTGGCGTCTCGCCGCTGCGGTCCATCAATGCCGGAATCTTTGAGTTGGGATTGACCTCGACAAAACCGCTGCCGAACTGATCACCATCACCAATGCGAATCAGCCAGGCATCGTATTCGGCTCCCTCGTGTCCCTGGGCCAACAGTTCCTCGAGCATGATATTGACCTTCACCCCATTGGGAGTGGCCAAGGAATATAGCTGCAATGGATGTTTGCCTACCGGCAAGACCTTGTCATGGGTCGGCCCGGCAATCGGTCGATTGATACTGGCAAACTCTCCGCCATTGGGAGTTTCCCACTTCCAGACTTTCGGTGGCTGATACGCTTGCTCACTCATGATCTACCTCTCCTGGTTGATAAGAGCAAATACCCGGGTAACAAGTATTCTCCGCTCATCAAGGTTTGAGAAAAGCCAATAATGTGCACTCAAAGTCGACCAGAGGCGTGCAATCCCGAACTATCTTGGAGCGCAGCAATGCTCCCTGCCATCCTGCCAGAATGAAGCTCGCCAGGGCCGCCGCATCCATATCACGGCGAATGCTGCCATCATGCTGGCCATCCTGCAGGCAAGCCGCCAACTGTCGCTCCCGACGTTGCCAGATGGCATCCAGCGCATCGCGAAGTACATCACTGTGGGCTGACATCTCCTGACCCAGATTACCGATCAGGCAACCTCGACGATGCTTGCATGCCACCATGTCGGCTCGCTTGGCCGCAAAAAAAGCCTTTAACCTCTCCAGTGGCACCGTACGGACATCCCCCAGCAGTGCCTGAACCGACACCTCATCGTCCACTGCAGCGGCCTCGATCACCGCCAGTCCGAATGCTTCCTTGCTGGAGAAATAGTGATAAAAGCAGCCCTTTGGCACTCCAGCTTCCTTGAGTACCGCATTGATGCCCGTAGCGTTATAGCCATGCTCGGCAATGAGGTTGGTGCCGACCTCGATCAAGAGGTCACGGGTTGGGGCTCTGGTCGTCATGAAACCCAAAATAGACCAGTCGGTCTATAAAGATCAAGCAGCATGCAATAACAAGCAGCATTTCATAAAGAGCCGCGAGAAAACTCACGGCTCATGTCTTTTTCCTGTTAATACCCTGATGCCTTAAAGCAGCGCGTGGAACTGCCGCAACCATTCAGGATGCGCAGGCCATGCAGGTGCCGTGACGTAATGACCACAGGTCACGGCATCCGTCACTTCCAGGTCGACAAACTCACCACCCGCCAGACGTACTTCTGGAGCACAGGCAGGATAGGCCGAGATACGATGCCCCTCCAGGGGAGCTGCCGCAGCCAGCAATTGGGCACCATGACAAATGGCGGCAATGGGTTTTTCACGGTCGACGAAATAACGCACCACCTCCAGCACCCGTTCATCCAAGCGCAGATATTCTGGTGCTCTGCCACCCGGAATCACCAGGCCATCGTAATCATCGACGGTGATATCGGCGAAGGTCTCGTTGAGGGCAAAATTGTGCCCAGGCTTCTCGCTATAGGTCTGATCTCCCTCGAAGTCATGGATAGCTGTCTTGACCGTATCGCCTTCGCGCTTATCGGGGCATACCGCATCGACGCGATGTCCCATGGCCTGCAGTGCCTGAAACGGCACCATGACCTCGTAATCTTCAACAAAATCCCCTGCAATCAATAACAGACGTGCCATGATCAACTCCTCCGAAATACTTGACGATACACGGGTTCAAGAATCTCCCTGCCGTCCTTCAGCGTACCCACTGAGGCAGCCTGCCGCCAGCCACTCTGGTATGCACAATGGAACCTTCCTCGAAGCTAGCCCTCTGAGATGACAACGCTTCGACAGCGAAATAGATGACTGACATGTTTCCCACTTTCTTCTTTCGCCTCATGAACAACGCTCGGTCCACCTGGCCTGGACGCCTGCTCAGAAGGGCCTCGCTGACTATGTCCTTGCTGGTTTTCATGCTGGCCTCATTCCCGGTGATGGCACAGGCCAGTGCTCTACGCCCTTTCGATGCCAACTATCACCTATCCGTCGACGGCTGGCCGGACGCAACCATTCATCACTCATTAAAGCGTGAGGGTGACCATTGGCGCAGCAGAATGGAATCTTCGCTCGCCATCGCCAAAGGACAGGAAAGCGCACGATTCAGCGATAACAGCAACCAGCTTCGTGCACTTGGCTATCGCAGTGACTATCGTTTTCTGCGCATGGGTAAGGACTACTCCCTTAGCCGCTCGCAACTGACCGAGCGTCCAGACCGTCAGACCGCCCTGGTGGAACTGTCTCGCCTGGTTCTGGAAGATGACTGCCAGAGCGGTTGTGAGCTGAACTATGTCGACCACAAAGGCAGAAACGAGGATGGCATCTGGCGGCGTGTTGCTGACGTTTCTATCCAGGTGGATGGCAAGCCGGTTCAGGCTCCGACCGTGGAACTGCGCGACAAGGACAAGGATGACCGCTACATGCGAATCAGCTTCCATCCACAGATCCCAGGCCTGCTGCTGCGCCTGGATTTCTTCAAGGATGGCGATCGCGTCAGCCGCCTGCAACTCACTAGGCTGAGCCAGTGACGAAAGGGTCGATATTCAGAATCAACTTTCTTACCGCACGGAACTTTCTCACCGCGCAGAACTTTCCCAGTGTGTAGAGCTTGCTCACCGCGAGGAACTTTCTCACTGCGAAGAACTTTCCCAAAGCGCAGAAATTGCATAGAGTGAATTCCTTTTAACCGCCTTCTGGGCGGTTTCTTGTTGTCTAATTTCACGTTCTCTATTTTCGGGAAAGGAAGCTCAATCCATGCTCAGCGGTCTTTTGATCGTGCTGCTGCCTCTGTTGCTGGGGTATCTCGTACCAGTACGCAACGAGATGGTAATGGCCACCATCAACCGAGGGGTCAGTGCCTCCATCTACCTCATTCTGGCACTGATGGGAGTAAGCCTTGCGGGATTGCCTGACCTGTCCAGCCAACTGTCGCGCCTGGGAACTCAGGCCCTGACGCTGTTTCTGGTCATTTCAGCCTGCAACATTGCCGCTCTATGGTGGCTGTCATCGCGCCTGCAACTGGCATTGGGCGAACCGCGAGTGGTGCGCGGAGCACCAACCAGTAAACTGGCTGCCATGGCGGGCTCCCTGACCCTGGTCGGCGTTGTGTTCCTCGGCATGGTGGCGGGCATTGGCCTTGGTACCATCTGGGATGCCACCCTGTTCGAACTGGCCGAATCCCTGTCAGAGTGGGTGCTGTATCTGTTGTTGGCGCTCATTGGTTGCCAGCTGCGAAATTCTGGAATGCCATTGCGCCAGATCCTGCTCAACCGTCACGGCCTGGTGATTGCAGTAACCCTGGCACTGAGTTCACTGGCCGGGGGATTACTCGCAGCCCCCCTGCTCGACCTGAACTGGAATGAAGGATTGGCCATGGCTTCCGGCTTTGGCTGGTACTCACTGTCAGGCATTCTGATTGGTGACCATCTCGGCCCCTTGCTTGGGGGGGTGGCCTTCTTCAACGACCTGACAAGAGAGCTGCTGGCCTTCATTCTGATTCCGCTGGTGATTCGTCGTCACGCACCTCTGGCCATTGGCTATGGAGGCGCGACGTCCATGGATTTCACTCTGCCAGTAATTCAGCAACACGGCGGTGTCGCCTGCGTCCCCATTGCAGTGGTCAGCGGTTTTCTGCTGTCCTTGCTGTCGCCGCCACTGACGCTGTTTCTGCTCTCGCTTTCGGTGTAACAGCCATCACCTGGCCTATTCAATGACAGCCTATGCAATGACAGCCACGCCAGCAGCGCTTATGCTGGCCGAGCCAGAATCATGCGGAAAGCCTCTGTGACCAAATCCAAGCAGCCCATCACGCTCAAGGACCTGGCCCGTGAACTGGGTGTCTCTACAGCCACTGTGTCCAATGCCTTCAACCGCCCCGACCAGCTCTCCACTGCCCTGCGTCGACGTATCCTCGATGAAGCCAAGCGCCTCGGCTATCGGGGACCGGATGCCAGGGCACGCAGCTTGCGTACAGGGCGTTCGCGGATCATTGGGGTGGTGCTCGCAGAAACCCTGACATACAGCCTCAATGATGCAGTCTCCAGCGAGCTATTGACCGGTGTTGCCGAAGTGCTCGATGCACATGGCCATACGCTGTTGCTGCTGTCTGGACGCCAGCCAGGCTCCTCGCATGTTCCGGGTTCGGCCAGCATGGCCGATGGCTTCATCGTCTACGGACTGATGCCCGGTGATCACTTGATGGGAGAACTCCCGCCCCAGAGCCCTCTTGTAGCAGTAGATTTCTATATCGGTGAGCGCCCGACCGTGCATATCGATAATGAACCGGCCTGCTATGCCATTGCCTGCCATGCCTTGCGCCACAAGCCCAAGCGGGTTGGGATCCTCTGCCTGCGCCTGCTGGCCGAGGCCCATAACGGTCGTATCGAGTCGCAGCACAACTGGCTGGATAGTGCCCAGACTATCACCCGTTCACGCCTCGATGGCTTCTACCGGGCCCTGAAAGAGCACGGCATCGAACGTGACCAGGTGCCACTATGGAATATCGAGGAAAACACCCATGGCGTCTGCACACCGGTGATTGAAGAGATTCTCGATCTTCCTGAAGATGAACGACCGGATCTGCTGCTGTGCATGTCTGACCGCATTGCCCTGACCGCCCTGACACTCGCCGAGCAACGTGGCATTCGTGTGCCCGAGGATCTGCTCCTGACGGGTTTCGATGGCATAGAAGAAGGCCAGTATCGCTCTCCACGCCTGACCTCGGTGCGCCAGGACAGTATCGAGAAAGGCCGGGTAGCAGCACGTATGATCCTGGGCCTGGACGCGCCAGAGCATCGACGCCTCAATACCACGCTGATACTCGGGGAAAGCTGTCCGTGATGGCGACAGACGTCACATAACTGCACAAATATTCCTTCGTTCTCGCCGCTTTTTCACTTGATGCAATGGCATGCTAGCGACCTATTGAAGGAAGTATTGTCCCGGAGCCTGTCTATCATGTTCGCCAAGCGCCTCCCTGCGTTCTCTCGCTTGGGTATCAAACTTTTTGCCATCATCCTGGTGGTCAATGTGGCCATCGCGGGAGCGGTATTCGTTGCGATTTCCCGCAGCCTGGACCAAGGCTTTCTCGACTATCTCAGTCGCTCCCAGACGCAACGTGCCGAGACACTTGCTGCGAGCCTCGGCGAGGCCTGGTCCGGGCGCCAGAGCTGGCAGTGGCTGCGCGAATCCCCTCGCGCCTGGCACGAGCTGGTGCGCCGCCAGCTATGGCCAGGAAGCAAGCCCCGCCCGATGAGCCTCGAAGGCAACCTGAGCAACCCGCGCAACTTCGTGCTGCATGATGAAAACGGCCTGCCCGTCATCGGACTGCCGCCCGAGGATGACGAAGGCGCTGCCGAACTA
Organism: Halomonas sp.; assembly: GCF_029263665.1. GTDB lineage: Bacteria > Pseudomonadota > Gammaproteobacteria > Pseudomonadales > Halomonadaceae > Halomonas. The sequence continues at coordinate 241,122 of NZ_JAJUFQ010000006.1, read as the reverse complement.
CGCTGGATTCCGGTCATGAGCCATGACCGTCAGGTTGGCACTCTGGGCTATCGCCCGCCAGATCAGCTCATGGAACGCATGGATCGCCTGTTCCTGAAACAGCAGCGACGCAACCTGACGATCATCATCATTGCCCTGGCACTGACATCACTGCTGCTGGCAGGCGCCTTGTCCTGGTGGGTAGGCCGCCGGACTCGCAGCATGGCCACCGCCACCCGGCGACTGACCGAGGGAGACTACAGCGTGCGACTTCCTGAACGCGGCCGAGACGAACTATCCAACCTGTCCCATGACTTCAACGTGCTGGCCGAGACCCTGGAAACCAGTCGTGAAGCCCGCAGCCGTTGGGTGTCGGATATTGCCCACGAGTTGCGCACTCCTCTGGCAGTACTGCGTGGCGAGATTGAAGCCATGCTGGATGGTATCCGCTCGCTGAATCAGGATAACCTGCGCTCCCTGGCCCAGGAGGTCGGTCAACTGGAACGGCTGGTCGGCGACCTGCGTCTTCTATCGCAAAGTGATGCAGGCGCCCTGGAAGTACAGCTCGCTCCTCTTGACCTGGCCGAACACCTGGATTCACGCCTGGAAGAAGCAGGAGGCTGGATGGATGATCACGGCCTGACCCTGGAACGTCATATCGATGGACCTGCATGGATTCGGGGAGACCTGCAACGCCTGCGCCAGCTATGGAACAACCTGCTCGACAACACCAGTGCCTATACCCAATCCCCCGGCCAGCTCAAGGTCACCCTTGAGAGAGAGAATGATGTCTGGGTGCTACGCTGGGAAGACAGTGCCCCCGGCGTACCGGAAAGCGAGCTGCCGCGCCTGACCGAGCGCTTGTACCGAGTTGAAGGCTCACGCAATCGAGCCAGTGGTGGCAGTGGACTGGGGCTATCCATTGCCACGGCCTTGGCACGCGCTCATGATGCCGAAATGACCCCCTCAATTTCTGCGCTTGGCGGGTTATGCTGGACACTACGCTTCCCAGCGCTGTCCAGCCATCTACAATTCGAGGAAGACGAATGAGCGGAGAGAATGCTCCCATCGATCAGATTCTGGTCGTTGAAGACGAACCAAAGATCGCCCGCCTGGTGACCGACTATCTGAATGGCAGCGGTTATGGCACTCATCATATCGATCACGGTGACCAGGTCATTCCTTGGCTCAGCGATAGCGACAAGCTCCCAAGCCTGGTGCTGCTGGACCTGATGCTGCCTGGTACCGACGGCCTGACACTGTGCCGTGAAATCAGTCAGCGCTGGCCGGATGTTGCCATCATCATGCTGACGGCTCGGGTCGAGGAAGTCGATCGGCTGCTGGGGCTGGAACTGGGTGCCGATGACTATATCTGCAAGCCTTTCAGTCCACGTGAAGTCGTTGCCCGGGTCAAGGCCGTACTGCGGCGCAGCCAGGCGGTCAGCAACGATGTCGCCAACCATGACCTGGTGCTGGATGAAAATGGCTGGCGAGCCCTGGCCGATGGCCAGGACCTGGGGCTGACTGCCGTAGAGTTTCAACTGTTGAAAGTCATGATGCAGTCACCCGGCCGGATCTTCGCCCGGGAACAGCTGATGGATCACATGTATCGTGATCACCGCATTGTTTCCGAACGCACGGTGGATAGCCATATCAAGAAACTGCGCAAGAAGATATCCGATATCTGGCCGGAGCGTGAAATCATCCGCTCGGTATATGGTGTCGGCTACAAGTACCAGCCCGAGGAGTAACGAGGCACGGCATGTCAGCCCCGATGCAGACCGTATCCCGCTTCCTGCGCCACCCCCTGCTACCGCAGGTGGAGATACGCAGGGTGTCCAGCGGCAACGCCCTGAGCCATGCGCGGCACAGTCACGACTGTCATTCTTTCGGGGCGATCCGTTCGGGGCGTTCGTCCTATGCCAACGGCAGCAAGCGCATCGATGTCAGCAGCGGTGACGTGGTTGTGGTCAACCCTGGCGATGGCCATGCCTGCAACGCTCTGCCTGAACATCCATGGGGCTACGACATGCTCTACATGGACAGCACCTGGCTGACTGAACGCTGCCAGGTACCACCAGGAGCCGCTTACTGCGATATCCCCATGTTCAGTGCCCTGACCAGCCGAGAGCCCCGGCTGCACCAGGCCATCGTGACACTGGGAAATGCGCTGGAGAACATGCACAGTACTCGCCTGGAGCTCGAAAGTCATTGTGAAGTCCTTGCCGGCATCCTGCGTGATACGCTGCATCCTCAGCATATTCAAGCCGTGTCACCACGCCATCTGGAGCATGCACGGGAATACCTGGCAGAGCACTGGCAACAGGACCTCAGCCTGGAAGCCCTGTGTACGGTGGCCGAGTGCGGCGCCACCAGCCTGATCAATGGCTTTCGCCGCCACTATGGCATGACACCACATGCCATGCTGATTGACCTGCGCATCCGCCAGGCGCGTCGACGGCTGCGCCAGGGCGATGCCATTGCCAGCGTGGCCCAGGACTGTGGGTTCGCCGACCAGGCCCACTTCCAGCGCACTTTCAAGCGTCTTCTGGCGGCCACCCCTGGACACTACCGCAGCAAGGTACCTGCTCCTCCTTAACCCCTCTTCTGTATCACCTTCCCTTGCCAATGACATCTCTATCCCAGTGCAATCGCCACCGCGCTTGATGCCAGCAGGATGGCCAGTGCCCGATTGAACCAACGCATGTATCCCGGTGTTCCGAGCCATGTCGATAGACGCCCGCCCAGCCATGCCCAACTACCGATAGACAGGGCACACAGCGTCCCCCACAACACGGCGAACCCCGTCACAGCCGTCACATTGCCATCACTGACGAACATCCCCATTCCTGCAACAGACGCCATCCACGCCTTGGGGTTCAACCACTGCATCAAAGCCCCGGTCATGGCCCCGGCAGGCTGCTCGCTACCCGCCATCGCCAGTTGTCCATTGCTGCACATCAGACGCCAGGCCAACCAGCCGAGAAAGCAGACACCCGCCACTTTCACTAGCTGACGCAGCCAAGGTATCTGTTCCCATAAACCCACCAGCCCGATACCCATCAACCAGAGGAGCAGGGTGAAACCCAGACTCGCCCCCAATACCAGCGGGACAGCCTGTCGCCAACCAAACTTCACTGAAGTGGACAACACAAGCAGATTCACCGGCCCTGGCGAGATCGAAGCCGCAATGGCAAAAGCAGACATGGAAAGAAACACACTGGACGACATGACCCGAGCCCCCTGTCATTTATAGAAATGACTGACAGAGTGCCGTCAATGGCATGGCAGGTATTGAAGGAAATTACACTTTCATGAGCTAGCTAACTTGTCTTCTTTTCTACACATTAGCTGCATTCAATTTGCACCAGACGGGTCGATAGTGGAAAGCATCAAGGGGGCATGGTGCCCCGAGAAACAAGACGCACAACGCTGAAGGAGACACACCATGAAGCTATCTTTTGCCAATCGGTCTTTTGCCAACCGATCTTTTGCCCGCAAGGCCCTGCTGCCCGCCGCTATCGCTGCCGCCCTGCTGCCTTTCTCTCTGGGAGCAGTGGCAGGCGACAAGCCCCATGAAGGCTTCGAAGGCCGCGGCCCAGGTCATGAGTTCCGCGCTGACCTGTTCGACCGTGCTGGTATCGACGAAAAAACCCTCGATGCCCTGAAGGCAGCCCGTGATGAACACCGTGAAGCCATGAAGGAACTCAATGACGAGTATCGTGCTCAGCGGGAGGAAATTCTGGGTGAAGATGGCGTCGCAGCCCTGAAGGATGCTGCCCGTCAGATGCACGAAGAGCGCCTGAACAAGCTGTTTGATGAATGGCAGCTGTCCGATGATGACCGCAGCAAGGTCGAGGATACCCTGGCTTCCTTCCGCGGCGACTTCAAGTCTCTGGCTGACCAGGACTACGAAGACCGTGATGAACGCCATGCCGCCTGGGAAGAACTGCGCCAGACCCATCACGATGCACTGGCAGAAGTCCTCAGCGACGAGCAGATCGATGAGCTCAAGAACACCATGATGCCTCCGCGCCACCATAAAGGTCCCGGGCACCACGGCAAACACGGAGACAAGCCGATGCAGGAAGCGCCAACGGCCTGACCCTGCCTTGAGCACCTTACATTAATTCCTTCTCCCCTACTCGACTCACCAATGCCCGGCTTCTGCCGGGCATTGGCATTTCTGGATGACAGCCCCAGTGACAAGGCTTTCAGGACCTATCGTTAACGGCTAATCCACGCTTGGGGTTGAAAGCCGACATGACCGCCTGTATTTTTATTAAACGTCCAATTAATAAAACGCTGTTTCTTCCCCTGACGTCGAGACAGCACGAAGCCCGTGTGCGATCACGGGCCACCATTCACTTATAGGGACACTGATTCATTGCGGTACAACAACAACTAAATCAGTCATTTCCTACTCAAATAGGGCTCGTGCATGTCCATCCTCGATGATGCTTCATCTTCTCGCGACCGCCTCAACCCTGCCGTTTTCCACGGTTCGGTAGCAGGCATCCTGATCTTTCTGATCTACACCATGACCTTCACCGAGCAGGCCGGAAACTTGTTCAGTGCAGGTCTCGCCTGGGTCAATGACACCTTTGGCTGGTACTACATGCTGGCCGCCGTGGCCTACCTGGTGTTCGTCGTGGTCATCAGCATGTCCAAGGTGGGAAATATCCGCCTCGGTCCTGACCATTCCCGCCCGGAGTTCTCGCTGGTCTCCTGGGCTTCCATGCTGTTCGCCGCGGGCATCGGCATCGACCTGCTGTTCTTCTGTGTTGCCGAACCATTGTCACACTACCTGGCGCCACCTGACCTGCCGGCGGAAAGTCAGGAAGCCCTGCGTCAGGCCATTCCTCAGACCTTCCTCCACTGGGGACTCACCGGCTGGGGCATGTACGTGCTGATGGGCATGGCATTGGCCTACTTCAGTTATCGTCACCGCCTGCCACTCGCCATTCGCAGCGCACTCTATCCGTTACTCGGGAAACGCATCTATGGGCCCATTGGTAATGCCGTGGACATCACCGCGGTCATTTCCACTGTGTTCGGTATTGCCACCAGTCTCGGCATCGGTGTGATGCAACTGAATTACGGCCTGACCTTCCTGTTCGGTGTTCCCGAGAGTCTCTCGACCCAGATCGTACTGATCGTACTGGTGGTCATCCTGGCCACCATCTCCGTGGTCACTGGGGTGGAAAAAGGCATTCGCCGCCTGTCTGAATTCAACATGCTGCTGGCCGCCGCTCTACTGCTGTTCGTGCTGTTCCAGGGGCATACCCTGACACTGCTCAATGGTCTGGTACTCAACATTGGTGACTATCTGTCTGGCTTCGTTGCCAAGAGTTTTGACACCTATGCCTATGCCGGCGCCGATGCCCAGGAATGGAAAGGCTGGTGGACCATCTTCTTCTGGGGCTGGTGGATCGCCTGGACTCCGTTCGTTGGTCTGTTCCTGGCACGTATTTCCCGTGGTCGCACCATTCGTCAGTTTGCGGTGGGCGGACTCTTGATCCCTCTCGGCTTCATGATGGCCTGGATGTCCATTTTTGGTAACTCTGCCATCGACATGGTCGCCAACCAGGGGCTCGCCGAACTCGGAGAACAGGCGCTCAATACTCCGCAGACCACCATTTACACCTTCCTGTCCCAGTATCCGTACATCACCACTACGGCTTCTGTGGTGACACTTCTGGGTGTGGTGTTCTTCGTCACTTCTGCCGACTCGGGCGCTCTGGTACTGGCCAACTTCACCTCGATTCTCAGTGATGTGAACCATGACGCACCGATTCGTCTGCGCATCTTCTGGGCTGCGGTCATTGGCCTGATCACCATTGCCCTGCTGATGGCCGGAGGGCTCAGCGCCCTGCAGAGCGCTGTGGTGATCACCGCGCTGCCCTTCTCCCTGGTGATGTTTGCCATCATGATCGGCCTGACCCGCGCCCTGCGCACCGAGACCGGCAAGGCTGACGCCCGCCGGATGGTGGCCCTGAGCGGTGACAACGGCAACTGGCGCGAGCGCCTGGATCATGCCCTGGATACCTCCAACCGGGCCGGTGCCGCCGCCACTATCGAGCATGCCCTGCGTCCCGCTCTCAAGCAGTTCGCCGAAGAGCTGCAAAACCGGGGCCAGGTCGTCCATCTCAGCGAAGCCCAGGAAGAAGGCGCGCCCCTGCCCAGCCTGACCCTGCAGGTGGACTTCGAGGGCATGCAGAGCTTCGTCTATCATGTGCGCCCGCATCGCATGCGCACCCCCAGCTTCCTGCCAGTGGATGACGACTATTACCTGCGCCTGGACGTGCATCTGGCGGAAGGCAGCCTGGGCCAGAACCTCAATGGCTACAGTCGCGGCCAGATCATTCACGACGTGCTAGGCGAATATGAGCGTCACGTGCAGTTCCTGGCCATTTCCCGAGCGGATGGCAACGTCACCCCGGCCATGCCTGGCAGTGTCGGCGAGCCGCCGGAAGGCGCCACTCAGGAGGCCTGAGCCACCCCACCTGTCAGGAAGTCCTGACATGCAAACCCCCCAGTCCGGCGATGCCGGACTGGGGGTTTGTCTTTCCATATTCAGCTTGTAGATGCCGTGCTCGAGTTACAGATACAGCGTTCAGGTCGCAGATAGCCGAGACAACGGCGTATCAGCCCGTCAGCCGCCTGACCGCCATTTCCACGCCACGCAATTCCGCTAGCCCCTTGAGGCGACCGTACAAGGGATACCCCGGTGCGGTGGCGCGGCTCCGGTCATCAAGAATATGGTGACCATGATCAGGACGCAGCGGCAGCCGTGGCCCACCTTCTCGCTCACGCCGACGTTCCTCGTCGACCAGGGCCTGAATCACCGCCACCATGTCAACGTCGCCCGTCAAATGAGGCGCTTCATGGAAGGAACGAGGATCAGGCTGTTCACGCTGTGTCGAACGCAAGTGGGCAAAATAGACCCTCGGACCAAAACGCCGGGCCATCGCCACCAGGTCGTTTTCCGCGCTGACGCCATACGACCCCGTGCACAAGGTGATGCCGTTCGCCGGACTTGTGGACGCCGCCAGAATCCAGTCGGCATCCTGCTGCGTCGAGACCACCCGAGGCAAGCCCAACAATGGGCGAGGGGGATCGTCAGGATGGATGGCCATGCGAATACCCACTTCCTCGGCCACCGGAATGATCGCCTTGAGGAAATTCCCCAGGTTCTCGCGCAGCCTGTCAGCATCGATCTCGGCATATTCCGCCAGCACATCGCGAAACTGCTCAAGCGTGTAGTGTTCCTCTGCCCCTGGCAGGCCAGCAATGATGGTATTGACCAAACGCTCGCGTCCAGGCTCGTCCAGGGCATCGAGATAGGCCCTGGCCTGCGCCTTTTCGACGTCGTCATATTCATGCTCGGCACCACGACGGGCCAGCAGGTAAAGGTCGAAGGCAGCAAAGGCCGTCTGGTCAAAGCGCAACGCCGCGCCACCCTCGGGTAATGGCCAGGCCAGGTCCGTACGTGTCCAATCCAGGACAGGCATGAAGTTGTAGCAGACGACGTCGATACCGCAGGCCGCAAGGTTGCGCAACGTCTGCTGGTAATTGGCGATATACACGTCATGGCCCGGGCTGGCCTTCTTGATGTCCTCATGAACCGGTACGCTCTCCACGACCGACCAGGTGAGGCCAGCCGCTTCGATCATCTGCTTGCGTGCCTGGATGGCCTCCAGCGGCCAGACTGCCCCATTGGGAATATCATGCAGAGCCGTGACAATACCGGTTGCGCCTGTCTGGCGAACTTCTTCCAGTTTGATCGGGTCATCGGGACCGAACCAGCGCCATGTATGTTCCATAAAAAGCTCTTATCAATAATGTTCGTATCAATAATGTTCGAGAGTCGCAGTAACACTACGGGTTTGTAATGCGTGATAGGCATCCACCACCGCGTTGATGAAATGCGCATGCTCAGCGAGTTCAGCAGGAAACACTTCCTCCAGGGAAAGGAAAGCTGTCACCAATGCCTCGGGAGTAGCGTGAGTGGCATGTAACGCAGCAAAACGATCCGCCATGGGATCGTCCACCTTATGCAGGTTGCCCGACAGGTCACTGCCTGCGGTATAGCGTATCCAGCCTGCAACACCGAGCGCAGTACAGCTCACATCACGGCCTGCCTGTAGATTGCTGAGTGTGCCCTGCAACCAGCGTTGGGGCAGCTTCTGGGAACCGTCCATGGCGATCTGATGCAGGCGGTGGCGCAGGCTGTCATTGGCAAATCGCACCAGCAGGCTATCGGCATAGGCGGCAAGATCGCTACCTTCCGGCATGCACAATGTCGGCATGACTTCCTGTTGCATGTAGCGGCGCAGCAACGCCACGAATACAGGCTGTGCAATGGCATCGCTGACCGTATTGATATTCTCCAGTGCGCCCAGATAGGCCAGCAGTGAGTGGCTGCCATTGAGCATACGCAGCTTCATGGTCTCGAACGGAGCCACATCCGCTACCATCTGCACCCCTTCCAGTTCCCAGTCCGGACGCCCTTGGGGAAAATGGTCCTCGACCACCCACTGGCTGAAGGATTCACAGACCACCGCCGCAGGATCATCGACCCCCAACCCGGCAAGATGGGTAAAGTCGCTTTCCGTCATTGCCGGAACAATGCGGTCGACCATGCTGCAGGGAAATGCCACTTGCTGTTCAATCCAGTCAGCCAGTCGAAGATCACGGTGACGCGCCAGTTCAATCACGGCCTGCCGCGTACGCTGCCCATTGTCGGGCATGTTGTCACAACACAGTACCGTGAACGGCGCAAGGCCAGCAGCATGACGCCGGGACAGTGCTTCCACCAGGATTCCCGGTGCTGTCTGCGGGTGTTGAGGATGCTCAAGGTCATGGGCGATGGCAGGGGCATCAAGCAGCAATGCACCACTGCTGGGGTTGAGGTAATAGCCCTTCTCCGTGACCGTAAGCGTCACGATGCGTACCTCGGGCTGGCTCATGCGACCCAGCAGGGCTTCCAGGTCCGGCCCGTCGGGACCGGCATAAAGGGTCTCACGAATGGACGCGATTTCACGCACCGAAGTGTGTCGGCTATCACGCTGTTCCACGACGTGATAGCGCATTCCGACATCCTGCAGTTGTGTTACCAGCGTCTGGTTCGAACGGATATTGGCACTGCATATCCCCCAACTTCCGCCATTGTGCCTAGCCAGATTACGCTCGACATAGACCGCCTGATGGGCCCGGTGGAAGGCACCAAGCCCAAGGTGAACGATGCCGATATCCGCAGCGGAATAATGGCTATCGATTCGCTCAAGGTGTCGTTCGTCTGTATGCGACATGGCGATCATTCTCCCATCAGCAGGTTGGGCAGCCACAGCGAGATCGCTGGCACATAGGACACCAGCAACAACACGATAAGGTTGCAGATCAGGAAGGGAACGATGGCCCGCGCCACTCGCAACATGGGCAGCTTGCCGATACCGGACACCACAAACAGACAGACACCGACAGGGGGAGTCGTCAGACCGATCATCAGATTCAATACCGCCATCACGCCAAAGTGCACAGGGTCCATGCCGATGCCTGTCGCCACGCCCAGCAGCGCCGGGAACAGGATGATCAGGGCGGCAATGGTTTCCATGAATGAACCAACGAACAGCAGGATCAGGTTGAGGATCAGAATGACCACAAGGGGGTTATCACTGATCTGCAGGATGCCATCGGCCAGCAGTTGCGGAATCTGCTGGCTGGTCAATATCCAGCCAAACAGGTTGGCCAGGCCGACCAGCAACATCAGAGACGCAGAGGTCAACACGGTATCCACGAGGATGCCGCGCAGGTTGCTCCAGTTGATGCCCTTGTAGACGAAGGTGCCGACCAGAAGCGCGTAGAGGCTGGCAACGATGGAGGCTTCCGTGGGCGTGAACAGGCCCCCGATGATTCCGTAAAGGATGATGAACGTCATCAACAGTGCCCAGAAGGCACTGCGTCCTTCCTTGAGCAGCTCACGCAGCGTGGCACGTTTTTCCTTGGGATAACCTCGACGCATGGCCAGCCAGTAGACGGTGATCATCATGGCAATGCCGAGCAGCAAGCCAGGAATGGCGCCGGCCAGAAACATGCGTCCGACGGAGATGCCGGACAGCGAACCGACAATGATCATCGGCACGCTGGGAGGAATGATCGGCCCAATGGTAGAGGATGCCGCTGTCACTGCTGCGGCAAAGGGCTTGTCATAGCCCGACTTGGCCATGCCCGGAATCATCACCGAGCCGATGCTGGCCGCATCGGCGACGGCGGTACCGGAAATGCCGCTGAAGATCATCGACCCGCCGACATTGGCGAGCCCCAGACCACCGCGAATATGGCCTACCAGGGCATTGGAAAAGCGCACGATGTGCTGGGTGATGTTGCCCACATTCATCAGGTTCCCCGCCATCACAAAGCCGGGGATGCACAACAGGACAAAGGAATCGATACCAGAGAACATGCGCTGCGGAACAATGGTCAGCGAAATCCCGCTCAGCACCAGATACGCCAGCGACGAAATTCCCAGGCAGAAAGCGATGGGCAGACCTATCAACAACAGGACCAGAAACGTGGAGAAGAGAACAGCGATTTCCATTAGCACGCCTCATGATCAAGTGGTTCACCGCGCACCAGAGCGATGAAGCCTTCCAGTGTGCAGATGACGCTGTAGAAAAACAGTGACGCAAACAGCACCACGGAAGACAGGAAGATGTAGATCATCGGAATACGCAGGGTGGGTGATGTCTGGAAGGCACCGATCTGGGCATACTTCCATGCCTCTGGCAGCACAATCAGTGTGAAGCCTGCGGTCAGTATCGAAATCAGCATCAGATAGGCAGCACGCCCACGAAAGCCCAGGGCACCATGAAACAGTTCGACGTTGACATTGCGGTGGCGATGCAACACGACACCTGCCCCCAGCGACACCATGTAAATGAACAGATAACGCGTCAGCTCTTCTGTCCATGCCATGGTGAATGGCAGGAACAAACGAGACGCCACTTGCAGCAGTACCGTGAGCGACAGGCCGAGCAAAGCCATCACCGCAAGCGACAGCAAGGTCTTGTCCAGTATATCGGCCAACCTGCCGAGAGGCCCCTTGAGTCTCGGGACGCGGTTCAGCACCTCCAGAGACTCCTGTATCTCTTGTGCGGGATCCGACATGGGGTTCTCCATGCATGAAAGGAGACGAGTACCGGGGTGAGATCCAGAGGTCCACCCCGGTGACGATTGCCGTAAAGGGATTACAGGTCCTGGATGGCGTCGTAGATCTCACGCTGTTCATCATCAAGCGCATCAAGCACCGCAGGACGGGCCTTCTCAGCAAAGGCGGCCTGATCCACCTCGACAAACTCCATGCCCTTCTCTTTCAACGACGCCTCCAGGCGCTGCTGGTCTTCACTGAACAACTGCTCTTCGTAGCTCTGCATTTCGCTGGCGGCATCACGCACCACCTGCTGCAGGTCTTCCGGCATGGCATCCAGCTTGTCCTTGCCGATCACCACATAGATCCAGCTACGCACGTGGTCGGTCATGTTCACGTACTGCTGTACTTCATTGAAGCTGGCGCTCTCGATCAAGCTGAGCGGATTCTCCTGGGCTTCGATGGTGTTCTGCTGCAGAGAAGTGAACACTTCAGAGAACGCCATCGGGGTGGGACGCGCGCCCATGGCTTCCCAGGTATCGACAAACAACGGCACATTGGGGACCCGCAGGCGCAGGCCATCGAGATCATCCGGAGACTTGATCGGGCGATTGGATGTCAGCTCACGCGGGCCCCGTTCGAACCAGGCCAGAGGCACCAGGCCAGCACGTTCGGTAATCTGCGCCTCGATCTCGCTGCCAATGTCACTTTCGACGGTCTTGCGCAGATGGTCCTCGTCACGGAACAGGTACGGCACCGCCATCATGGCGGCCTTGGGCGCCCAGTTCTGCAGGCTTTCTCCGGTAATGGTCATGTCGGCCGTACCGAGCTGGATGCTGTTGATGACATCCATCTCGCTGCCCAATTGCTCATTCGGAAAGACCTGCACCTTGATGCGCCCATCGGAATTGGCTTCCACCAGTTCCTTGAACTTGAGCGCTGCCTGGTTCCAGATATTCTCCTCGTTGGCCAGATGGCCGAACTTGAGGGTGAAATCCGCCGCCAGCAATGACTGGCTACCGAGTAATGCAGTGCCCAGCAATGCTCCTGCTACGAAGCGCTTGAACGTTGTTGTTAACATGGCGTAGCTCCTTTCTTATCGGGTCTGACAGTTAGGGGTCTGACAGTTGAGGTCTGGCAATTGGCCGAACGCCTCAGGAGGCGATGTCGACGAGGACCTTGCGGGCCTTCTCGGGAGTGGTGTCGAGCATATGGATCGCTTCAGGCATGTCGCCAAGCGCAACCCGATGACTGATCAAGGCCTTGGGATCCAGTCGACCCGCCTCGATATGCGCTATCACTTCAGGGAACTTGCGGTTATTGAGGCGGGAACCGACAAGTGTCAGCTCCTTCTTGATGACTTCCAGCTGGCTCAGGTCGCTGGGTGTCGGGTTGAAGCCCAGCAGACCGATGCGCCCTGCTGGGCAGGCCATGCGCAACATGGCAGGCAGCATGGCAGGAACACAGGCAGCATCGGCAATCAGCGGAATGCCTTCACCGGAGGTCAGGGCCTGTACGGCCTGTTCCAGGTCCTGCTCACTGCCGTTGATGACATGGCTGGCACCCATGGCACGAGCGGTTTCCAGGCGAGTGTCGAGGATGTCACTGACAATGACGTCTTCTATCCCCATGGCATGGGCCATCTGCAAAATGGTCAGGCCGATGACGCCTGCACCGATGATCAGCAGGCGGTCCCCTGGATATGGGTTCATGCGCGACAGCACATTGGCAGCGATGGAATAAGGTTCGACCAGGGCCGCGGCATCCAGGTCCAGCGTATCCGGCAGACGGTAGGCATTGGCGGCCGGCACATTGACCTGCTCGGCAAAACCGCCATGGCGATGAACGCCGATGACCTGCATGGCAGTACACACGTTGGGCCGCCCTATCCGGCATGGATAGCACTCGCCACAGTTGACCACCGGATCGATGCACACCCGCTCCCCGATTCGGACGGGGTCGACACCTTCACCGACAGCACTGATGACACCGGCAAACTCATGCCCCGTGATGCGCGGAAAACGCACAAAAGCGTTATCGCCATGAATGATGTGCATGTCGGAACCGCAGATACCGGCGAAAGCGACATTGACCAGCACTTCCCTTGCCCCGGGAGACGGCTCTGGCTGTTCACTGACGTCGTAATCGTGCGGGGCCTTGACTTGAAATGCTTGCATGAAACCAACTCCTGAAAATCGTTCGGTGCGCCGAAGTGACCGTATTGATGACTCAAGGAAGCGCTGAATAAATGTTCCTTTCCCCTACCAATGCCAGAGCGTGCCATCCTCCAACCGATTGACCGGCAGGCTGGCTCGACGATAGGGATACTTGGCCGCCGCCTCTTCATCGATGTCGACACCATGCCCGGGAGCTTCGCCGACCAGGAAATGGCCATCTTCGAAGCGATAGTCATGCGGGAAGACCTGATCGGTCAGGTCGTCATGCGGCATGTGTTCCTGAATGCCGAAATTGGGCACCCAGGTATCGAAATGAATCGCGGCGCCCAGACATACAGGCGACAGGTCGGTAGGCCCATGGAAGCCAGTGCGGATATGATAGAGCGCAGCAAAGTCAGCAATACGGCGCACATGAGTGATGCCACCGCCGTGCGTCAGCGGCGTACGGATATAGTCGATCCACTGGTTCTGGATCATCTCCCGATAATCGTGAATCGAGTTGAACACTTCACCGATCGCCAGCGGCGTGGTGGTGTGCTCGCGAATCAGGCGCAGACTTTCCTGGTTTTCGGCGGGTACGCAGTCTTCCAGCCAGAACAGGTGATAAGGCTCGACAGCCTTGCCCAGGCGGGCTGCTTCAATGGGCGTCAAGCGGTGATGGACATCGTGCAGCAGGTGCAGGTCATGGCCAAAGTGCTCACGCACGGCAGCAAACAGCTGCGGTACATGATGGAGGTATTTCTCGCTGCTCCACACATGTTCTGCCGGAATGTCAGCATCCGCCGGCTCATAGCGCTCACCTTCACGCTTGGCCACCCCATAGATCGTCGGAATACCGGGGATACCGGCCTGTACACGCACGGCACGATAGCCCAGCGCAACGTGGCGCTCGACTTCGCTCAAGCAGCTATCGATATCCTTGCCGGTACAGTGGGCATAGGTCATGACCCGCTCGCGACTTCTACCACCCAGCAACTGGTATAGCGGCATGTTCGCGGCCTTGGCCTTGATATCCCACAGCGCCATGTCGACGGCACCGATGGCCGACATCGTGACCGGGCCACGCCGCCAGTAGGCACCGCGATACAGATATTGCCAGATGTCCTCGATGGCACTGGCGTCCTTGCCGATCAAGGCCGGAATCACATGCTCGTCAAGATAAGCGACCACCGCCTGTTCACGGCCATTGAGCGTGGCATCACCAATACCGTAGATACCCTCGTCAGTGACAATCTTGAGCGTCACGAAATTGCGCCCTGGCGAAGTGACGATGGTATAAGCCTGCTCGATCTTCATTGGCTCGCTTCCTTGATAAGTGATTGGGTCTGCTGATCTTCGAACATCTCGGGAAAGCGCTGGACCAGATCGGGCAGAGAGATGAGCACCTCACGCAGGTGAGTGCACATGGCCTCCTCTGCTGCCTCGACATTGCGCTGCTCGATGGCTGCGACGATCTGCGCGTGCTGCTCGATCAGCTTGTCGATCGGTGTACTGTCGGGAACGCTCAGATAGCGCACCCGGTCGAAATGCGCGCGAACTTCTTCAACGACTTTCCAGGCCGCTTGCTGGTTGACGCCCAGGGTCAGAGTGCGATGGAACGCTTCATCCAGGCCGTAGAAGCGATCATGATCCTGAAACTCGACACAGCTGCGCTGACGCGCCAGCAGATCGTTGAGTTCGAAGAGAACCTCTGCACTCAGTCCCTTGCTGGCAGCCAGCCTGACAATGGCCACCTCGATGGCCTCCCGCACGAAGCGGGCCTCGAGCACCGCTTGCTGCGAGATCTTGACCACAAAGGTGCCTCGCTGTGGCCTGACTTCCACCAGCCCTGCTTCGGACAGGCGTATGAAGGCTTCACGAACCGGCTGACGGCTCACCGAGAAGATATCGGCCAGTTCCTTCTCCGACAGCGCCTGCCCCGGTACCAGCACCATCTTGATGATCGACTCACGCAATACCTGATAGAGCCGCGCACGGACCGGATCGTTGGCGCGGGTCTCCTGCCATAACGATTGCAGTGTCGTATTCATGCCATCCCCTCGATGCGATCGGTTTAAGGCGTGGCCGCCTCTTTCTGATATGGCTAGTATGGTAGTATGGTGAAAAAACAAAAAGCACCCAAGCCTTAGACTTTGGTGCTATGACTGCCGCCTGGGACTCAGCAGGAGAACAACGTGAAGCGCCGCCGCTATGCAGGAACCGATTACCGCAAGGCACTCAATATCCAGGACCTGGAACGTATTGCCCAACGCCGCTTGCCCAACTTTGTCTTCGAATACCTGCAGGGAGGGGCCGATGATGAGCGGGCGCTGCACCATAACCGGGCCGTATTCGATGATTACCGCTTCATGCCAAGAACGCTGACCCGGGTTGGCCCACGAGACCTGTCGACCACACTGTTGGGCAGGCAACATGCCCTGCCGCTGGTGATCGGGCCGACAGGTTACAACGGCATGCTGAGCAGAGATGGGGACATCAAGCTGGCCACGGCAGCATCCAGGGCCAACATTCCCTTCGTGCTCAGCAATGTCGCCACCACCTCACTGGAGGACATCGCCGCACTCGAAGGGCTGAATGCCTGGATGCAGATCTACTTCTATCGGGATCGGGATTACGTCAGAAAACTGGTGGATCGCTGCCAGGCGGCCCAGTACGAGACCATTGTGGTCACCACCGACAGTGCCATCTACGGTAACCGTGAATGGGACCTGCGCAACTTCCGCAAGCCCATGCAACCGACCCTGCGCAATCTGCTGCACCTGCTCATGCGCCCACGCTGGATCGCCGATGTCCTGATTCCCGACGGTATGCCGACCTTCAAGAACCTGGACGACCTGCTTCCCCCTGGAAAGCAAAGCGTACAGGGGGCCTCGGCAGTGATTGGCCAGCAACTGGACTCGACGCTCAACTGGGATGACATCGCCTGGCTGCGCGACCGCTGGCCAGGCAAGCTCATCATCAAGGGCATCCTGTCACCCGATGAAGCCGAGCAGGCTGCCAGCCTGGGCGTCGATGCGCTGGTACTTTCCAACCATGGCGGGCGCCAGCTCGACCATGCCTGCTCCCCTGTCGAAGTCCTGCCAGAAGCCAGGCAGCGCATCGGACAACGTTGCCAGCTGTTCGTCGACAGCGGCTTCCGGCGCGGCACGGATGTCGTCAAGGCATTGGCGCTGGGGGCTGATGCCGTGTGGCTAGGACGCACCACATTATATGGCTTGGCGGCTGGAGGCCAGCCAGGGGTCGAGCATGCACTGGATATCCTACACCGGGAGATCGACCGCACGATCGGCCTGTTAGGTGTCGAACGCATCGCCGACCTGAAGGCCAGCATGCTGGTGGCGGGTCAACGCGACTGAGCGGCCATATCAAGAACACATGACAAACCGGCGACCTTTTTGGGTCGCCGGTTTGTCATGCAGGGTTGATGACACGCGAAACGCTTTAGGCAGATAGGCCTCTTTCATACAGAGCCTAGAACCAGGTCTCTGCCTGCACCCCAAACGCCCACTGCCCACCGGCGAACCCTTCCTTGCCGAAGTCGTCGTTGGTCATATAATCGTTCAACTCATCATCCCAGTCGCTGTAGCTGGCAAAGAGGCGAATTTCAGGACGATTCCAGAAGCCTCCCACCTGGGGCTTGAAGGTCGGGGCGATGGTGAAACGGGTATAAGCCCCTTCTGCCGCATCTCCCAGCGCAGCCTGATCGAGATCCATCCACTGATAGGTGCCTTCGTACTGCATTTCGAAGTTGTCAGTGATTTCATGGGCCAGGCGCGCATTGAAGGTCGCCCAGTTGTACTCATCACCCTTGGTGTAACGGTCCTCACTGGCCTGCGCCAGCACTGCCGGCGCAATTCGCCACTTCGGCGCCAGATAGGTGGTGCCATACAACGCCAGACGCGTCGTCTTGGCATCATCAGTCAGGTTGCCGTCGGTACCCAGGCTCTTGACCTCGGCCCCCAGGCCTTCACCGTACAGCAGTGCCGCCTTGAAGCTGCCTTCACCCAGACCAAAGAAGCTATCTCCGTGGTAAGCCAGCATGGTATGGAAACCGCTGTCTGCCGCTTCAACATTCTGGTCGTCGAGAACGCGCTCATCGTTGTCCGCAGCGGACAACCCATTGAGCATCCACTGCCAGTTACCGATACGGTTGTTGATGGTGTAGATCAGGCTATCGGTATCACCGGTGGCCTCGGGGAGGCTGGAATCCACCGGAAAGTCAGAATAGGTACGTCCATAAACGGAGAAGTTGGCTTTCCAGTTATCCGCCAGTTTGACGTCATAGATACCTGCACCAGTACCGGCAAGGAACATGATGTCGCTGTCGAGCCAGTGAATATCGAAATTATCCCGGTCGAAGCGCTTGCCCGCCCACAGCGTGGTGCCTTCGAAAGCACCAGTGAAGCTGGGCAGATCGGACAGTTCGACATAGACCTGGCGCACGTTGAGGTCGGACTCATCGGAAGTCCAGTCATTACTGGTGGTCACGCCATCGGCGATCATCACCTGATAATTGGCCTTGGCACCATTGTCGAATGTCTGGCGATAACCGAGCTGGGTCTCGACATAGGTATCCGGCTCATTGCCCAGGCGCCCCACTGCCCCTCCTGTTGCCCCGGCAGGCGTCACGTAGGGGCCGCCAGGCAGGCTCTTGCCGTCATCACCCAACAGCAGGCCCGAACGGGCATAGGCAGAGAATTCTATGCCTTCATCATCATTCAAGCTGCTGCTGGAGGCCTTCTCTTCGACTGACGTCAAACGCTCTTCCAGAGCGGCATCATTCTGCTGGCGTTGCTCCAACCTGGCTTCGGCCACATCAGCGCGTTGCTCTGCGGCCGCAGCGCGCTGTTCAGCACTGATGATGCGCTGCTCAAGTTCAGCCAAGCGTGCTTCCAATTCAGGCGTCATCTGGGCATTGGCCACTCCGGCCAGGCTCAATCCCGTTGCGGCAATCGCCAGGGCCAAGGGAGTCTTGAGCCGAATCATGGGGTTTGCTGTCATCGCTTCCATCCCGGTTGTTGTTATCGAAACGGTTATCGGAACTGTTGTCAGGACTGTCGTTAGAACTGTCGTTAGAACACCGGAGATAGAACTTAAACGATTTAGACAAACAAGGCAGAAGAAAGTCGTAAAATTACAACCAATGTCTAAATGGAAGGAGCGCTATTTCCCCTGAAGAACCCCTGCCAAGAAAATTTTTACGTATGTTTACTTACTAGCAATTAGCTTTCAAACCACTTCCAAAACCTATTCAACATTCCATAAAATGCAATAAAATCATATTGTTAAAAGAATTAAATCACATCTCTCCCAGCGATTTCTTCGCCAAGAATAAGTTTCTTAACACCAAAGTCGATATTGCAGTGGCACCTATCTGTCATTTAACTAGCGACTAGACAATCTTAAACGATTAAGTTCGTTTCCAACACTTTAGCCAGCAAATCGCCAGGTACTCATCAAATTCCCAGGTGCTAGCCAAATCTCCAGGTACAACAACAAACGAGGTACCCTCATGCGCAAAACGCCACTCTACGCCACTCTTGCACTAGCCAGTCTCTGCGGTCTGGCCCAGGCCCAGGAAGACGCCGACCTGACCATTTCCTGCGGTGCCGTGGGTACCGAGTTGACCTTATGCAAACAGGCCGTGGCCGCCTGGGAAAAAGACACCGGCCATCGCGTCGATGTGGTCACCACCCCCAATTCCTCTACTGAGCGCCTGTCACTCTATCAACAGGTCCTTTCTGCCCAGTCCGGTGACATCGACGTGATGCAGGTTGATGTCGTGTGGCCAGGACTTCTGGCCAACCATCTCGCAGATCTCAATGAATTGCTTGGCGAAGATGCTGGAGCAGGTCATTTCGAGACCATCATCGCCAATAACACGGTGGATGATCGGCTGGTGGCAATGCCCTGGTTCACCGATGCTGGCGTACTCTACTACCGCAAGGACCTGCTGGAGCAATATGGCTTCGATGTGCCGCAGACCTGGGAAGAGCTCACTGACATCGCAACCAGGATTCAGGCCGCAGAACGCGAAGCGGGCAATGGCAAGATGTGGGGCTATGTCTTCCAGGGGCGAGCCTATGAAGGCCTGACCTGCAACGCACTGGAATGGGTAGACAGCTACGGTGGCGGCACCATTGTCGATGACGAGGGTGACATCACCATCGACAACCCCCAGGCCGCCGCCGCCCTGGACCTGGCCGCCAGTTGGATCGGCAGCATCAGTCCGGATGGCGTGCTCAACTACACCGAAGAAGAAGCTCGCGGCATGTTCCAGGCTGGCAATGCGGTATTCATGCGCAACTGGCCCTATGCCTGGGCCCTGTCCCAGAGTGATAGCAGTGATGTCAAGGACAAGGTCGGTGTCAGCCAGTTGCCCCATGGCCCGGATGGCGCAAGTGCCGCAGCGCTCGGCGGCTGGAACCTGGCGGTATCGCGCTATTCCGAGAACCCTGAGCTTGCCGCTGACCTGGTGGCTTACCTGACATCGGAAGATGAGCAGAAGCGCCGTGCAATAGAGGCTTCCTACAATCCGACCATACCTGCCCTGTACAAAGATGAAGAAGTCCTCGCCGCCGTGCCCTTCTTCGGTACGCTTTACGACACCTTCCTGAATGCTGTTGCCCGCCCTTCCTCTGTCACGATGGACAAGTACGGCCGAGTGACCAATGGCTTCTTCAATAGCGTTCACCAGGTCCTGTCCGGTGAACAGAGCGGTGCCGATGCGATGGCCCAGCTCAACAGCGAACTCCAGCGCCTCAAGCGTCGTCGTTGGTGAGCGAGGAACCCATCATGACATCCACTGTGTCCGACAATAGCGTATCTGACCGCCCTGCATCCGACAGTGCTGGCTCACTATCCACTAGCCACACAGGGTATCGCGGCACCAAGGTGCGTCGTCAGCGGGTCCGTGCCGCCTGGCTGTTCCTTACCCCGATGCTCCTGTCTCTGCTCATCGTGGCAGCCTGGCCTTTGCTGCGTACTTTCTACCTGAGCTTTACCGATGCCTCATTGTCCGACACCACCGGCGGCATGTTCATCGGCTTTGAAAACTACCTGGTCCACGATGACGGCGCATGGTACGGCCTTCTCGCCGACCCGATCTGGTGGACATCGGTATGGAATACCGTTTACTTCGCGGTGGTTTCGGTATCGCTGGAGGTCGTATTCGGCATCATCGTCGCCTTGCTGCTCAATGCCGAGTTCAAGGGGCGCATGCTGGTGCGTGCCGCGGTACTGATCCCCTGGGCCATCCCCACCATTGTCTCCGCCAAGATGTGGGCCTGGATGCTCAATGACCAGTTCGGCATCATCAACCACCTGCTGATGCTGCTTGGCATCATCGACGCTCCTCTGGCCTGGACTGCCGACGCAGACCTTTCCATGTGGGCAGTGATCATGGTCGACGTGTGGAAGACCATTCCCTTCGTTGCCCTGCTGGTGCTGGCAGCGCTGCAGATGCTGCCCAGCGACTGCTACGAAGCGGCTGAAGTCGATGGCATCCATCCACTCAAGGTGTTCTTTCGCGTCACTCTGCCGTTGATCACTCCCGCATTGATGGTCGCAGTGATCTTCCGTCTGCTCGATGCATTGCGTGTCTTCGATGTGATCTATGTGCTGACATCCAACTCCACCAGCACCATGACCATGTCGATCTATGCCCGCCAGCAATTGGTGGAATTCCAGGACGTGGGCTACGGCAGTGCGGCCTCGACGCTGCTGTTCCTGATCATCTCCTTCGCCGTGGTCATCTACCTCTATCTCGGCCGCCGTCAACTGGGAGTCGAGCAATGAATACTCATGTTCTCAACAGCAAGTCTCGGAACAGCAAGGTCCTGAACTCTCGGACTCTGTTCAAGATCGCAAAGCGCCTTGGCTTCTATGCCCTCACTGCCATCGTGCTGGTCTACGCGGTCTTTCCGTTCTACTACGCCGTGATCACTTCGCTGAAACCCTCCAGCGACCTGTTCCGCATGGAACTGTGGCCATCGGCTCCCGACCTGGCCAACTACGCCACCATCTTCTCCGAAAGCAGCTTCGTGCGCGCCATCGGCAACTCGGTGCTGGTCGCCATCTCTGTGGTCCTGATCGCGCTACTGCTGGGTATTACCGCGTCCTATGCACTGGGTCGAGTGCGCTTCCGTGGCCGCACCACCGTGATGCTGACCATCCTCGGCGTCTCGATGTTTCCCCAGGTCGCCGTGCTGTCAGGCATGTTCGAGGTCATTCGCGCGCTGGGCCTGTACAACAATCCAGGTGGCCTGATCCTCAGCTATACCGTGTTCACCCTGCCCTTCACGGTCTGGGTGCTGACCACCTTCATGCGCCAGTTACCCATGGAACTTGAGGAGGCGGCGATCATGGATGGCGCGACGCCCTGGGTCACCATCACTCGGGTATTCCTGCCCCTGATGTGGCCCGCCATGGCGACCACCGGGCTGCTGGCGTTCATTGCCGCCTGGAACGAGTTCCTGTTCGCCCTGACCTTCACCCTCACTGACAGCCAGCGCACTGTGCCGGTGGCCATTGCCCTGATCTCCGGTAACAGTCAGCACGAACTGCCCTGGGGCCCGATCATGGCGGCCTCGGTCACCGTTACCGTGCCCCTGGTCATTCTGGTGATGATTTTCCAGCGCCGTATCGTTTCTGGCCTCACTGCTGGTGCAGTGAAGGGCTAAGCCTCTTTTCTCTACAATGACAAGGAATGACCTCATGCAAGACAATCTGACCTGGTGGCGTGGCGGCGTGATCTACCAGATCTATCCTCGCAGCTTCATGGATGCCAACGGAGACGGCATCGGCGATCTGCGTGGCATCATCGAGCGCCTGGACTATGTCGCCAGCCTCGGTGTCGATGGTATCTGGCTATCGCCGTTCTTCACTTCACCGATGGCCGACTTTGGTTACGACATCTCCGATTATCGTGATGTCGATCCCATGTTCGGCACACTGGAGGACTTCAAGGCGCTGCTAGAACGCGCCCATGCCCTGGGGCTCAAAGTCATTATCGACCAGGTCATCAGCCATACCTCCGACCAGCATCCCTGGTTCAGTGAAAGCCGCCAGAACCGCAATAACCCACGCGCGGACTGGTATGTGTGGGCTGACCCCAAGGCCGATGGCACGCCGCCCAATAACTGGCTCTCCATCTTCGGCGGTTCTGCCTGGACCTTCGATGCTCGGCGCAGCCAGTACTATCTGCATAACTTCCTGACCAGCCAGCCCGACCTGAACTTCCATCACCCGGAGGTACAGCAGGCCCAGCTCGATAACATGCGTTTCTGGCTGGATCTTGGTGTCGATGGTTTCCGCCTGGATACCGTCAACTTCTACTTCCACAGCCAATCACTCAAGGACAACCCTGCGGTGGAATCCGGCGAGCAGACCATGGGCGCGCCCGCTACCAACCCCTATAGCCGACAGCGTCATGTCCACGACCTGAGCCAGCCGGAAAATCTGGTCTTCCTGCAGCGCCTGCGCAAGCTGATGGACGAATATCCGGGCACGACCACAGTCGGCGAGATCGGAGACGACAATCCACTGGAGCGGATGGCGGAATACACCTCTGGCGGCGACAAGCTGCACATGGCCTACACCTTCGACCTGCTCAACGATCCGCATTCGCCTGCCTATCTGCATGGCGTGATCGAGCGCTTTCAGCAATTAGCGGGTGATGCCTGGCCGTGCTGGGCATTGTCCAACCATGACGTCAAGCGCTGCGCCAGCCGCTGGGGTGACGGTGAAGACCCTCGCGCCTATCCCAGGGTGGCCCTGGCCTTGCTGTTCTCTCTGCGCGGCAGTGTCTGTCTGTATCAGGGTGAAGAGCTTGGCCTGCCCGAGGCGGACGTACCTTTCGACAGGATTCAGGATCCCTATGGCAAGGTCTTGTGGCCGGAGTTCAAGGGCCGCGACGGTTGCCGTACACCAATGCCCTGGACCTCTGCGGCAAATGCCGGCTTTTCCAGCAACGGGAAAGACAGCAGCATCATTCCCTGGTTGCCTGTCTCCGACGCTCAGCGCCCACTGGCGGTCGCCTGTCAGGAGAAGGACAGCAACTCGACCCTGCACGCCGTGCGCCGTCTACTGGCCTTCCGCCGCGCTCATCCAGCCTTGATCGAAGGAGAACTGGAATTGCTCGACCTGGGAGAGGACCTGCTCGGCTTCACCCGCCGAACTGAAAACGAGCACCTGCTGTGTGTCTTCAATCTTCTGGGCCGCAAACAGCAGTGCCAGTTGCCGGCATCCGGCAGGCTCCTCGACGGAGCGGAAGGTTCTGGCGGAGAAGGGCATGGCTTCCATGCCGAGCTGGCCCAGGATCAGTTGACCCTGCCGCCTTACCAGGCGGCCTATATCGCCATCGAACGATAGCCCTCCATCACCCCATAGCGATATCTCGATCAACAAGAGCGTCGGCCATCATGAATACCCGCCTGGCCAGCGCTTTTCACAGAGCGTCAGGAGCCCTCTCATGGCAAGCGTGACACTGGAAAAACTCAACAAGGTCTTCGGTAGTACTCACATCATCAAGGATGTGGATCTTTCCATCGGCGATGGAGACTTCGTAGTCTTCGTCGGGCCTTCCGGCTGCGGCAAGTCGACCCTGCTACGCCTGATCGCCGGTCTGGAATCCATCACCTCCGGCGAACTCAAGATCGGCAATCGTGTGGTCAACGACCTGCCTCCCCGGGAACGCGGCGTCGGCATGGTGTTCCAGTCCTATGCGCTTTACCCGCACATGACGGTGTACGACAACATGGCCTTCGGCCTCAAGCTGGCCAAGGAGGACGCCCAGACGGTCGAACAGCGCGTCATGGAAACCGCACGCACGCTCCAGCTGGAGGAACTGCTCGAGCGCAAGCCCAAGGCGCTGTCCGGAGGTCAGCGCCAGCGTGTGGCCATGGGTCGTGCCATGGCCCGTAACCCGG
This sequence comes from Halomonas sp., assembly GCF_029263665.1. GTDB lineage: Bacteria > Pseudomonadota > Gammaproteobacteria > Pseudomonadales > Halomonadaceae > Halomonas. Next base: position 216,889 of record NZ_JAJUFQ010000006.1, on the reverse strand, counting down.
ACATTCTATTGTTCGACGAGCCTCTGTCCAACCTGGACGCTTCCCTGCGAGTACAGATGCGCAACGAAATCGCTCGCCTTCATCACCAGCGCGGTTCCACCGTGGTGTATGTCACCCACGACCAGGTCGAAGCCATGACGCTGGCCAACAAGATCGTGGTGCTGCGCGCAGGTCGCGTGGAACAGGTCGGTAGTCCCGAGGACCTTTATCAGCGCCCGGCCACACGCTTTGTCGCCAGCTTCATTGGCTCGCCGAACATGAACTTCATGCCCGCCCAACTCACCGGAAACGGTACAGAAGGCTGTCAGGTCCATGTTCCCGGTATCGGCGACCTGATGCTGCCCCACGACGCGCGCAACACCACACAAGGCGACAAGCTGACGTTCGGCATACGCCCGGAACACCTGGGCCTGACGGAACCAGCCGGCGACAACGACTTCAAGATCGTCAATATCGAGTACCTGGGTAACGAGATCTATGTCTACCTGGAACCCAAGGCTGGTGACACCTTGCTGATCCATCGAGGTGACGCGCCCAGCCGCTGGCAGATCGGGCAGCGAGTGGGCCTGAGCGTGGATGTTGCCCATGCCCACCTGTTCGACCACGAAGACAAGGCATTGTCGGCCCATGGGGTACGTGCCGCGGCCTGACAGTACGACTCGCCAGGCCTTCGACAAGTACGCCCGTTCACCAATCGCCTTCAGCCACGACATCAACGCTCGACAACGACAACGACAACGACAACGACAAGAGATGATTCGATGACCCTGTTCACTATGCCATCACTACGCAAACTTCAGCGCTGCAGTCTGTTGGGCCTTGCCGTTGCAGGCGCCGCACTGGCTGCTCCCCAGGCCATGGCCGAGACCATCTCCGTTGCCTGCGGTTCCGCTGATGCCAACGACTACTGCCCGATCCTGGCCAAGCGCTGGGCCAAGGAAACCGGCCATCAGGTCGATATCGTCTCCACCCCGAACAACCCGACAGAACGCATGTCCCTGTATCAGCAGCTGTTGGGGAGCGAGTCGGACGAAGTCGATGTACTGTTTGTCGATATCGTCTGGCCAGGCCTACTGTCGGAGCACCTGGCGGATCTCTCCGAATATCTGCCCGATACGGCTAGCGATGGCTTCTTTCCCGCCCTGATCGACAACAACACCATCGATGGACGTCTGGTCGCCTTGCCGTGGTACACCGATGCCGGGTTGCTCTATTACCGCAAGGACCTGCTTGAAAAATACGCCAAGCCGGTGCCTCGGACCTGGGAGGAATTGACGGCCACCGCCAACGAGATTCAGGACGCAGAACGTGCCGAAGGCAACAAGGACTTCTGGGGCTATGTGTTCCAGGGCCGCGCTTATGAAGGCCTGAGCTGCAATGCCCTGGAATGGATTGCCAGCCATGGCGGCGGTACTCTCGTCGATGCCGAGGGCAAAGTGACCATCGACAATCCTGAAGCGGCGGCTGCCCTGGACATGGCGGCAGCATGGATCGGCACGATATCCCCCGAAGGTACACTCAACCATACCGAGGAAGAAACCCGGGGCGTGTTCCAGTCCGGCAACGCCCTCTTCCTGCGTAATTGGCCCTATGTATGGAACCTGGCCAATGGCGACGGTAGTGCCGTCCAGGACAAGATCGGCATGGCCCCGCTTCCACACGGCCCCGATGGTGCATCGGCAGCGACCCTGGGGGGCTGGAACCTGGCAGTGTCGCGTTACTCCAAACACCCGCAACTGGCCGCCGAACTGGTCGCCTATATCACGGCAGTGCCACAGCAGCGTGAGCATGCCATCGAAGCTGGCATGAACCCGACCATCGAAGCGCTCTACCAGGATCCGGAAGTACTCGCCAGCAACCCTTCCATGGGTGAACTCTATGACACTCTGGTCGGCGGCATACCGCGTCCATCCTCGATCACCAAGGCAGCCTACCCCCGTGTGTCCAATGCGCTGTTCAACCGTGTCCATGAGGTACTTTCCGGCGACATCGATGGCACCACCGCGGTAGCTCAACTGCAGGGTGAACTGACCCGTATCGGACGGCGCAACTGGTGAACTCGGGCTTCATCAGGGCGCTGGAAAACAATGGGGTCAACAGGCATGCTGGAGCTTCGTTCCACCATGCTTCGTTCCACCACTGCAGAGCAGAGTGCCATCATGCCCGTCACCGCCCCTTTTTCCCCTGATGCCATCCGCTACTACCATGCCCACCTCTACTACACGGATGAGGCGGGCATGGCCAAGGCACAGGCCTTGGCAGAAAAATGCGCCGAACATTTTCCGATTCGGATCGGTCGCTTTCACCAGAAACCAGTAGGGCCACATCCCCTCTGGAGCTGCCAACTGTCCTTCGCTCCAGAAACCTTTGGCGACATCATTCCCTGGCTCGCCCTGAACCGTGGCGACCTCGACATTTTCGTTCACCTCGGCACCGACGATGACCTGTTCGACCATACCCAAGGAGTGATGTGGCTAGGCAAGAGCCATGAGCTGAATCTTGCCCAGTTCACTGACAGGCAGTGACCCTTTCTGTCATCTCATTCCTCATGAATGACAGCAAATTGAGCGGCCAGATAATCCACCAATGCACGTACGGATGGCAGCATGCCACGCCGGCTTGGAAAGACAGCATGGATGATTTCCCGGCGCGGTGCCCACTCCGGCACGACCTTGACCAGAGAACCTTCCTCCAGTTGCTCTCGTACCATCAGCAAAGGCAACTGGACAACACCTATCCCCGCTAGTGCTGCATTGCGCAGCGCGATCATGTCCGTTGTCACAAAACGTGGTGAATGCGGCACTCTGGCCTGTGCATCTTCCGGCCCATACAGCACCCATGCATGCGCTTGTTGCGGCGCGCCCAGGCCTAGGCTGGACAACCCGCTCAAGTCAGCCGGCGACACGGGGAAGCCTTCCTTGCGAACCCATGCAGGACTGGCCACCAGACATTGGCCACGATCCGCCAGCACCCGCATGACCAGATCACTATCCTCGATCGGCGGCGGTCGCACCCGAATCGCTACATCGACACCCTCGCTGACCACATCGACACGCCGATTGGTCGCTTCCAGATGCAGTGTGACCTTTGGGTACAGCGCCATGAAGTTCGCCAGCATGGAGCCGATATGCACATGCAGCATAGTGATGGGACAAGTGACACGCACGGTACCACGCGGTTCTGCCTGAATCCCGTCAATGGCTTCCTGCGCGGCCTCAGCCTCCACCAGCATGGCCTTGCAGTGTTCATAGTAGGTCCGGCCGATGTCCGTCACCACGAATTGACGTGTCGTACGCTGGATAAGCCTCACGCCCAGGCGCTCTTCCAGATGAGCGATACGGCGGCTGAGCTTCGACTTGGGCATGCCCAGAACTCGCCCAGCGGGTGCGAAGCCACCGTGCTCCACCGCCTGGACGAAATAATAAAGATCGTTCAGGTCCTGCATCATCGCTCACCAAACATCATCGTTCACCAAATAGAACTATCAGTTCAATTTTTGCAGTCTACATGGATCAGCGTCCCACGTTTATGCTTTCTTCAACCATCTTGGCATCACACTTTCAAGGAGATTGCCATGAGCATGAAGAAGACTCTCGGCATCTACAACGCCCCTCGTCCTCACTGGGTGGGTGACGGCTTTCCGGTGCGCTCTCTGTTCTCGTACAACAGCCACGGCAAGCAGACCAGTCCTTTCCTGTTGCTCGACTATGCAGGCCCGACGGATTTTGTCCCCACCAACAAGCCTCGCGGTGTCGGCCAGCACCCCCATCGTGGCTTTGAGACCGTCACCATCGTCTACAGCGGCGAAGTGGCGCATCGAGACTCGACGGGCCAGGGCGGCGTCATCGGGCCAGGAGACGTGCAATGGATGACCGCAGGAGCTGGCATCCTGCATGAAGAGTTTCACTCTCCTGCTTTCAGCCAGTCAGGTGGCAAGCTGGAAATGGTTCAGCTGTGGGTGAACCTCCCCGCCAAGGACAAGATGGCCGCACCGGGATATCAGGCCATTGTCGAGCGTGACATCCCGACAGTGGAGCTGCCCAACGATGCCGGCCAGATACGCATCATTGCAGGTCAGTTTGGTGAGCAAACAGGTCCAGCACACACCTTTACCCCCATGAATGTATGGGATCTGAGCCTCAACCAGGGCAGTTTCAGTGCTCTGACACAGCCTGAGGGCTGGACCACATTGCTGGTCGTGCTGCGCGGCACCGTACAGGTGAATGGAGATGCTGTCGTCCGCGAGGCAGAGATGATCGCGCTCGATCGCACCGGCCAGGACATCAGCATCGAAACCAACACGGACGCCAAGGTCCTGCTGCTGAGTGGAGAGCCTATCGATGAACCCATCGTCGGACATGGGCCATTCGTCATGAACAGCCAGCAGGAAATCGTGCAGGCGATTGCCGACCTCAATAACGGCCAGTTCGGACAGATGTCTGACTCGTAAGCGGCAATCGCTGACGAGGTGGCCGGCATGAAGGTCAGGCCAGCTACCTCGACCTGGCTGCCCGAAAACATGCCATTGGGCAGTCAGGCAAACCGGTGCCATCCAGGCACCAGCCCCCCTGAAAGGAGAATGTCATGAGCAAGCCATATGTACGCCTCGACAAGAACAATGCTGCCGTGCTGCTGGTGGATCACCAGGCAGGGCTATTGTCACTGGTGCGAGACATTGACCCGGACAAGTTCAAGAACAATGTGCTGGCCGTCGCGGATCTGGCCAAGTATTTCAACCTGCCGACCATTCTGACCACCAGCTTCGAGACCGGCCCCAATGGTCCTCTGGTGCCCGAATTGAAGGAGATGTTCCCCGATGCGCCCTACATCGCCCGCCCTGGCCAGATCAATGCCTGGGATAACGAGGACTTCGTTCAGGCCATCAAGGCCACGGGCAAGAAGCAGCTGATCATCGCTGGCGTGGTCACTGAAGTGTGTGTGGCCTTCCCCGCGCTGTCCGCGCTGGAAGAAGGCTTCGAGGTATTCGTGGTCAGCGACGCCTCGGGCACCTTCAATGACATGACCCGCCACGCGGCATGGGATCGCATGTCTCAGGCCGGCGCGCAGTTGATGACCTGGTTTGGCATCGCATGTGAACTGCATCGCGATTGGCGCAACGATATCGAAGGATTGGGAGAACTCTTCTCCAACCACATTCCTGACTATCGCAATCTGATCACCAGCTACAGCACGCTGACAGCCGGTCAATGATGCGCCACATCCTGTACAGCACCTTGTAGCGCAGGAGAGAAAAGCCGACGTCTCTGCTTTTGCAGAGACGTCGGATTCCATGCATCAAGCATTCAGGTCGAGTACGACACGCCCTTCTATCTTACCTTCCAGCATGCGTCCGAACACCTCGTTGATGTTGTCGAGACGATCCGTCGATACCGTGGCATGCACCTTGCCTTCACCAGCAAAGTCCAGGGCTTCTTGCAGATCCTGGCGTGTACCGACAATGGACCCGCGGATGGTGATGCCATTGAGCACCGTATCAAAGATCGGTAATGGAAAGTCTCCTGGTGGCAGACCATTCAAGGAGATCGTCCCACCGCGCCGAACCATCCCCTGCGCTTGCTCGAACGCCTTGGGAGACACCGCAGTAACAAGCACACCATGCGCTCCACCGATATCGCGCTTGAGCACTGCCGCTGGATCCTCACGCATGGCATTTACTGTCACACTGGCACCAAGGCGTTTGGCAAGCTCAAGTTTCGTATCGTCGATATCAACCGCGGCAACGTTCAGCCCCATGGCCCGCGCATACTGGACCGCCATATGGCCCAGGCCACCGATGCCTGAGATCACCACCCATTGACCGGGGCGGGTATCCGTCACCTTGAGCCCCTTGTACACCGTTACTCCAGCGCACAGCACCGGCGCAATATCGACAAAGCCGACATTGTCAGGCAGGTGCCCCACATAACCGGCATCGGCCAAGGTGTACTCGGCAAATCCTCCATTCACGGAATAGCCAGTATTCTGCTGTGATTCACATAGTGTTTCCCAGCCACCCAGACAGTGTTCGCAATGGCCACAGGCACTATACAACCAGGGAACCCCGACCCGGTCGCCTTCCTTCACGTGATTGACTCCTTCACCCACGGCGGCCACATGACCGACACCTTCATGCCCTGGAATGAATGGCGGATTGGGCTTGACCGGCCAATCACCATGCGCAGCATGCAAGTCGGTATGACAGACACCGGATGCCGCAATCTTGACCACAATTTCACCACGCCCGGGGCGTGGTACAGGCGCCTCTTCGATACTCAACGGTTGGCCGAACGCACGCACTACCGCTGCTTTCATCGTATTTTCCATGAGCATTACCTCGAACCAGATGTTGGCATGAACCCGCCACTCGCATGAGTGGCGGGAGTATCGAGTACTGCACTGAAAGTCAGGGGAATATCCGCTTGGACAAACAACCAGGCCAAGATTTTTTAGAGAGCCTCAGAAGAAGCCGAGAGGATTGATGTCATAGCTGACCAGCAGGTTCTTGGTCTGCTGATAGTGCTCAAGCATCATCTTGTGAGTTTCGCGGCCAACACCAGACTTCTTGTAGCCGCCGAAGGCAGCATGTGCCGGATACTGGTGGTAGCAGTTGGTCCAGACACGTCCAGCCTGTATGCCACGCCCCATGCGGAAGGCCACATTGATGTCCCGGCTCCACACCCCGGCACCGAGGCCGAACTCAGTATCATTGGCAATCGCCAGTGCCTCGGCTTCATCCTTGAAGGTGGTCACGGCCACGACAGGGCCGAAGATTTCTTCCTGGAACACGCGCATCTTGTTGTTACCCTTGAGCAGGGTTGGCTGGATATAGAAGCCATGGGAATAGGCGGGGTCGACACTTTCCTTGTCACCACCGGTGAGGAACTCGGCGCCTTCCTGACGCGCCACCTCCATGTACGACATGATCTTGTCGAACTGTTCCTGGGATGCCTGGGCTCCCACCTGCACATCGGTATCCAGCGGGTTGCCACGCTTGATCTTGGCGACTCGCTCCATCACCTTGGCCATGAAAGGCTCATAGATGCTTTCCTGAATCAGTGCGCGGGATGGGCAAGTACACACTTCGCCCTGGTTGAAGAAGGCCAGCACCAGCCCTTCTGCCGCTTTCTCGATGAACTCCGGTTCGGCGTTCATGATGTCAGCGAAGTAGATGTTCGGGGACTTGCCGCCCAGCTCCACCGTAGAAGGGATGATGTTTTCAGCAGCACACTTGAGGATATGCGCACCCACCGGGGTGGAACCGGTGAACGCAATCTTGGCGATGCGCTTGCTAGTGGCCAGGGCCTGGCCAGCTTCAGCACCATAACCATTGACGATGTTGACCACGCCTGGCGGCAGCAGATCACCGATGACCTTGATCAGTTCCAGGATTGAGGCCGGCGTCTGCTCGGCGGGCTTCAGTACCACACAGTTACCGGCTGCCAGGGCAGGAGCCAGCTTCCAGGTGGCCATCAATAGCGGGAAGTTCCAAGGAATAATCTGCCCCACCACGCCCAGAGGCTCATGGAAGTGGTAAGCCACGGTATTGGCATCGATATCCGCGGCAGTGCCTTCCTGGGCACGAATACAGCCGGCAAAGTAACGGAAATGGTCCACTGCCAATGGAATGTCAGCGGCCAAGGTCTCGCGTACCGCCTTGCCATTGTCCCAGGTTTCGGCAACAGCAAGTCTTTCGAGGTTGGCCTCGATACGATCCGCTATCTTGAGCAGAATGTTGCTGCGTTCCGTCGCGGAGGTCCTGCCCCAGGCCGGTGCTGCCTTATGTGCTGCATCCAGTGCCAGCTCGATGTCTTCCGCTGTGGAGCGAGGTATCTGACAAAACACCTCACCATTGACCGGACTAAGATTATCGAAATATTCCCCCTTGACCGGCGGCACGAATTCTCCACCGATATAGTTGCCGTAGCGCTGTTCAAAACTGACAACGGCACCGGGTTGACCGGGGTTGGCATAAATCATGGCGTGACTCCTGAGCTGATTCGTCGTCATGGCGACGTCGTTATGGTTGTGATCGAATCCGTACCTACCCAGTCTTGGTCAGCGAGACGAGTTGCGACATACTGCCCAGGCAGGAGTCGGCCTCCTCCTTCGGTAGGAGATGCCAGCCATTCCATCCATCACCCGTTACATCCACCATCCAACCAATACAAGGAGCGACCGTCATGTACCGGCTACTGGTGGCCGACGATCATCCACTGTTTCGCGATGCCCTCAGCGGCGTCGTGGACTCCGCGCTGCCGGGAAGCGAACTTTGCGAAGCGGACTGCTTCTCTGACCTGCTGGTGCGTCTCGGTGAGAACGATGAAGTGGATCTGGTATTGCTCGACCTCAACCTGCCGGACGTGGCAGGTCTCGATGGCCTGGCCCGGTTGCGCCAGCACTTTCCCGAGGTGCCTGTGGCCGTGGTATCTGCTGAGAGTGATCGCCGCATCGTGTTGGATGCCCTGGATCTTGGTGCGGTGGGTTATGTGCCCAAGTCGACACCACGCTCGGCCTTGATGGCGGCGCTACGCCAGATTCTCGATGGCCAGGTCTACCTGCCCGCAGAACTGCTGAGGCGTCCAGCATCACCAAGTCTTCATCAGCCCGCAGCTGAAACACCCAGCTCTGAATTCGAGCAGCGTCTCGAGCAGCTCACCGCCAAGGAACTTAACGTGCTGATGCTGCTGATACGTGGTGGATCCAACAAGGCCATCGCTCGGCAGCTCGATATCGCCGAAACCACGGTCAAGACACATGTGTCAGCCATTCTCAAGAAACTTGGTGTCACCAGTCGAGTCCAGGCCATCGTCGCCTCGGATGAAGCTACCCTGGCCAATGTGCTGGCTAATCGCCAAAGAAGACGATGAACTGGACGGGGTATGTCTCATAAGCTGGCGCGCAGTCGTCAGACAGCCCTTACCTGCTGCGCCACTCCGGTGGTAACCGGCCATCCAGAAAGTCCATGAATGCCCGAACCTTGGGCGTGACATCCTTTCTGTGGCCAACACACAAGTAGATATCCATGGGTTCGGACACTGCACGCACACGTTCATCTCTGCCGGGCTCAAACAGCGAGACCAACTCCCCACTTTCCAGATAGGGCTGGGCGATGAAGGCTGCCAGTCGAGTAATGCCACCATCCGCCAGGGCCATGCGCGCCAGCACATCGATATCATCGCTGATCATGGCCACCCTGATATCCGGCTCGAAGCGGATGCCGTCACGAATGAATCCCCAACTCAGAAAACGTCCATCGAGAGGAAAACGAAATGCCAGGCAGTCATGCTCCTTGAGTTCTTCAGGAGCATGCGGGGTTCCTGCACGGCTCAGGTATGCAGGGGATGCACAGAACAGAAAGGGAATCGAGGCAATATGTCGCGCCACCAGGCCATCTTCCAGCTGGGGCGCAATACGGATACTGATATCCACGGTCTCACGAATATGGTTGACGCTGCGGTCCGTGGTCAGCAACTCAAGGGTAAGGTGCGGATAGGCAGCATTGAAATCGGGTATCAGGGGAGCCAGCACGTGGCGACCGAAAGCCGAGGTGGAGGCAATTCTCAAACGCCCACGTGGTGCTGCCTGCAGGGAGGCAATCGCATTATGCGCCTGCTCGATGTCCCGATCGATGTGCTTCACTCGCTCGTAATACACCGTGCCGCTGTCAGTCAGCGCCATACGTCGAGTGGTGCGGGACAACAATCTGACACCAAGATGAGTTTCCAGCCTGGCAATACTCTGGCTGACAGCGGCAGAGCTGATACCGAGTTGCCTGGCACCTTCCGCAATACTGCCCGCCTCGACGACGCGCACAAAACACGCTATGGCACGCAAGGTATCCATGGTGGCTGTACATCCATAGGTTTTACAAAGAATTCTACTGCTTATTATTAAGAATAGGTTTATAGAGTGATTAGCTTCAGCTGTCTACTGCAGGACATGCACCTGGGATAGGGTAGTCATCCATATGCCAGCAACTATCGATAAACCAGTACCTATCGATGAACCAGTGGCTATCGATGAACCATCACTTATCGATCAGTCATCACCTACCAGGGAGTCAGCAATGGATTCACGCTCAAGCGTCGCCTCCGTCCGTTCCGACATGTCTCGGAACGTCTTCAAGCGTGCCGTGGCAAGACGGGGGCTGCCTCACCGCCTCACCCCTGTCGTCTTTGCCTTTTACATGTCGGCCATCATGGCTTTCTTGATGTGCCTGGTCATCACTGCCGCCAACAGTGGCATCGGCCCAGGCTACATAGACAGTGCATGGAACGCCTACAAGCTTGCCATGCCTGTGGCATTTGTCTGTGTACTGATTGTCAGGCCGGTCGTGGTGCGCCTGGTCACGCTGACCATTGAACGAAGCCCCGAATGATCGGGGCCTAGCCACTCATGGCACGAGCGCATGTTTCAGGAGCACTCGTTCCTCGCCCCTTCCAGCAAATGCACCAGAGCCTGACGCAAGCGTAGCGGCTTGACCGGCTTGCGCACACAGGGAAAACCACGCTCACGACAGCGTCGTTTGATCGCAGCGTCACGGTTGGCAGTGATCAGCATGGGCATGAGCCAGGGATAGTGCTGGATGAGCCGCTCCGCCAGCGACAGGCCATCGCCATCTTCCGCATCCAGGTGATAGTCGACCAGCAATATCCCCCGACATGCTCTGTCGGCTTCAGCCAATTGCTCTTCCAGTTCGGCAACACATGTGGACACATGGACATGGCATCCCCACCCACCGAGCAACGCCTTCATGCCATCGAGAATACGGGCATCATTATCGAGTACCCATAGATGGGCACCACTCAGATACTCACTACCCCGCCATGGCACCGCACTAGGGAGCGTCGGCTCCATGGCCGGAGATACACGCGCATAGGGCAACATCAGGGCAAACAATGTGCCTTGTCCTGGTTGGCTTGCCAGCCGCAAGGGATGATCGAGCAGACGCGCAATGCGATCGACAATGGCCAGACCAAGCCCCAATCCAGGAGACTGCCGAGAAACCTGGTCACGCCCGCGGCGAAATTCGAGAAAGACTTCCTCACGGCGAGACTCTGGAATGCCGGGGCCAGTATCGGCAACCACTATCTCAAGTCCCTCGGCACGACGCCGACAGCCCAGCAACACCCGCCCTGTGCTGGTGTAGCGCACCGCATTGGAAACCAGGTTGCGTATCACTCGCGCCAGCAGTGCCAGATCCGATTCCACCACCGCAGAGCTGGCCACATACGAGAACGCCAGGCCCTTGGCCTGGGCCATCTGGCGTGATTCCTCTGCCAATGCATCGAGCAGCTCAGTCACGGCAAAAGGCGCCACATCAGGGGTCAGGACGCCAGCGTCCAGACGTGAAATATCCACCAGCGTACCCAGTAACTGCTCTACATCCCGCAGGGAGCGCCCGATATTGGTGACCAAGGTTCCCGCGTTTCGGTCCAGTGACAGCTCTTCCAGTGCACTGGTAAACAACCGCGCTGCATTCAGCGGCTGCAGCAGATCGTGGCTGACCGCTGCAAGAAAGCGGGTCTTGGAATGATTGGCCGCTTCCGCCTCGCGGCGCGCATCTTCCAGGCGTGTGTTGGTCTCGGCCAGCTCATCCAGAGTGCGATGCAAGGTATCCGTTCTCTCACGCACCTGCTCGGCAAGCAGCACCGCATGCTCGAAGGCGCCATAGGGGGCTCGGCCGGTTCCTGCGGACTCCACTCTCTCCATCAGTGCCTGGCAGATACGTCGCAGGCGCCGATTCTCTTCGAACAGTTGCTGTTCCAGGGGGGTCTTCGGTTCGCCATCGGCGACATCACTGAGCAAGTCCAATCGCCACTCCGGTAAAGGTCTGATTCACATGCATGCCGTGATGCTGTTCGCCATAGGTGTTGAAGCCTATCACTCGGGCAGCGGCCAGACGCTGAGAACCTTCCTCGATCAAGCCCAGCGACTCCAGTTCCAGGCGGCGCAGGAAGCAGTCGCAACCAATGATCAGCCCTGGGCGCCCCAGGCGAGCTTCCAACCCCGCCATGGTCTCATCCAGGGCATCAAGCTGCGGGACAGCCTGCATGGCCGTGAGCACAATGCCGTTTTCCACGGCGCAATAGAAGCTCAGGCTGCCATCGGCATTGACACTCTGGATCGAACGCACGAACCAGGCATCGCCCAGTTTCACTGCCAGTGGGTGACGGGCAAACACCCCTTCGTTCAAGGCTTCAACTGGCAACCCGACCAAGCGTGCATATTCCTCCACTGCTGGCAGGGCATTGAGCTCCACAACGCGGCGGGCCGAAGGGTCTGCCTGGGTCACGACCAGCTTTTCACCCCGTGAGACCAGATGGTGGGCGGAAAACACTTCAAAGGGGTGATGGGTCGTGATCAGCACGACCACGGCAGCATCACTGTGAAAGCGTTCACCGGCAAAGACATGGGTATGCGCCAGGTGGTTATCGTCACCAGCAGAACCGCCAAAACTCGGGATGCCTCCCAGGGCAGCATCCAGGATCGCCAATACCTGCTCCTCGCTGGCCGAAAGCCCATCGAGCAGGGTCAAGGCAAAGGTTTCACCACCGCTACCGGAAAAGCGTCGGCGGGCTTCCTGCACCAGGCCATCGACCCGGCGTTGGGCGGCTTCCAGCGTCACACTATCGAGTTCGTCGATCAGCGTGGCAGCCACACCAAAGTGATGGCTATCAAACCCCATGGCCACGATGCAGCCACGCTCATAGCCCGCCGGGGTAATTTCTCCTGCTGTGGTACAGCCCGCCAGCGGGGTCTCGCCAAATGCGGCATTCAAGGCCTCACCGAGGGAGTCGAGTGGGTATTCCGCACTGACGAAGAACAATACGAAACCTAGATCGGGATGCATCAGCGCTTGGCGCAGCTCCTGCGCGACTTGCTGTGGATCATGACTGCGGCTGACGGCGATACGGACACCTTGTTCCAATGGCAACCGGGAAAGCGCCTTGGCTCGGGATTGCGCCATACAAGGACTCCTGAAGGATCATGATGCTCATCCTGTCAGGAGTGCGAAGGACCCTCAACGCGACCATCTGAGTAGGCGTACTCCCCCTTGCGGCTGCTGTGTCATCCTCTCCTGACCCGCAGACGCCACTTGCGTCCAGGCTGGGCCTGCAACCAGGGAGCCAGCAGGCGTGTTACCAAGGGAATGAAGAAGAACACCATCACGGGGGTCAGCATCAGGGTATTGGCAAGGGTTCGCGGTACCAGTGGCAAGCTGGCCAGGGCTTCTCCGAATATGAACTGGAACAGCAGCGATACGGGGAAGAATGCCAGCCAGATGGCAATCGCCTGTTTCCAGCGCGGAGGCGTTCGCGGGCCCGGCGCGGAAAACCATCCATCGATGCCAGTTGCTCGCTGTTCCTGAGGCGACTCGAACAGCCCTGCTCCACGGTTCAGCCATGCCCGACGGGATGCCGAGTGTTCCCAACGGGCTAGGGTCCGGTCATCCTGGAAACGGAAGATGATCTGATACTGGTCGTCGCCAGGCGGCGGCGCCAGAACTCCGGATCCCAGGTAGCCGGGGAAATCGGCAGCCAGTTCCCTGCCCTCGTCCAGCCAGTGCATGAAGTCCTGGTAGCGCCCACGAGCTACGCGGCGAGCCACCATCAAGGTAACGGGTTGTGTCGACATAGGGATCTCCTCGTCGCATCCAGGCCCGGCATCACTTCCGGATAGGAAATGCTGCCAAGGCATGTCGGAGCAAGATGACTGACAGTCGCCTGCCAACCGCCTCGGTAGACCAGATATGGCCCTGTGTATTTACTGCACTGCAATATGCGCGCCATTATGCCATGCAACAAAGATATTCAAATATTTTTCTGACATATAAGCCAAATGCAGAGAAATCATCTACGTAACGGTGTTGTTACGCATAAAAAAAGGCCTGACAAATCTGTCAGGCCATAAGGGTCATCTTCTTTCTGGAGCATCAATGCATGCCCATGCCTCTTTCATGGGCATGCTGATTTACCAGGGCTCATGCCTCAGCTGTTGACGGTCACTGCCATGGGTGCGGCTTCGCTGCGCTTGAGCGCGGCATAACCCAGCCCGGTCACGACAGACCCCGCAACGATAGCCAGCAGGTACCACACCACCGGGGTGATGGCATGGGGAATCAGCAGCACGAATATGCCACCATGCGGCGCCATCAGTTGCGCGCCAAACAGCATGGACAAGGCACCCGTCAGAGCGCCACCCAGCATACTGGCAGGAATTACCCGCAGCGGGTCCTTGGCCGCAAAGGGAATAGCCCCTTCCGTAATAAAGCAAAGACCAAGGACGAATGAGGCCTTGCCCGCTTCGCGCTCGGCAACCGCGAACTTGCTGCGCGCGACAAAGGTCGCGATGCCCATGCCAATGGCAGGCACCATGCCCGCCGCCATGATCGCGGCCATGGGAGCATAGGTTTCCGAAGCCAGCAGCCCCACACCGAAGGTATAGGCTGCCTTGTTGACCGGCCCCCCAAGATCGAAGCACATCATGGCACCGAGCAATGCGCCCAGCAGTACGGCGTTGGTGGATCCCATGCTCTTGAGGAATGCGGTCAATGTGCTCAGGATACCCGCCACCGGCGTACCGACGATGTAGATCATCACCAGTCCCGTCACCAGGCTGGCCAATAGAGGAATGATCAGAATCGGCTTGAGTGATTCCACGCTTGGCGGCAGTTTGACATAGCGCACGATGGCCTTGGCAGTGTAACCGGCGAGAAAGCCAGCCAGAATGCCGCCGATGAACCCCGCACCGAGATCTGCCGCCAGCAGGCCACCGATCATGCCGGGAGCAATACCGGGACGGTCAGCGATGGAATAGGCGATATAACCAGCCAGTACCGGGACCATCAACTTGAAGGCAGTGCCTCCACCGATCTGCATCAAGGCGGCAGCCAAGGTGCCCTCTTCCTCGAAAGCCTTGATACCGAAGACAAACGACAGAGCGATCAGCAGGCCACCAGCCACCACCATGGGCAGCATGAAGGACACCCCGGTCAACAAGTGCTTGTAGACGCCCTTTTCCTTGAAGCTCTTGGCGGCCTCGGACCGCCCGCCAGCCTGGTCTGTGGCGCCCGCATCTTCCACCTGAGCTTCAGCAGCAGCAGCCTCTATGGTCTGACGTGACTTCTTCAACGCATTGCCCGTGGACGTGCGGTAGATGCGCTTGCCAGCAAATCGGTCTGCATTGACTTCAATGTCACAGGCCAGGATGACCAGATCCGCGGCCGTGATCTCTGCGTCACTCAACTGATCCTGAGCGCCTACCGAGCCCTGGGTTTCCACTCGTACCTTGTGGCCCAGACTACGCCCGGCTTCCGCCAGGGCCTCGGCTGCCATGAAGGTATGTGCAACACCGGTGGGACAAGCGGTCACGGCGACAATGTTGAGTTTGCTGTCAGTGTCTTGCGAGCCTTTGGCAACCGCTGGGGAAGCGTCCCCGGAAAAAGCATCCCCGGTAAAAACCTCCGCCTCGCGGCTGGCACGCTGGAGAAAGGCCTCAGGTTCGGGCAGCACCTCCTGGAGGCTAGCTCGATACAGCCGCTTGCCAGCAAAACGGCCTGCATCAGGAATCTGTTCCCCAACGGCAATCACCAGCTCCGCGTCCTTGATGGCACTGGCCGACAGGGGCTCGACCTTGGCCAGACTCGAATGCAGCTCCACATCAATGTGCCAGTTCAGCGCCTCGGCAGCCGGCTTGAGACGTTCCACTGCCAGATAACTCGTGGCAGTACCATTGGGGCAGGTGCTGATCAATATCACATTCATGCGAGTGCTCCCCCGGCCACGACGTCATTGAGACGACGCACCCTGGTGTCATCAAGAAGGTCGGAAAAATCACTGGCTGTCATATCGCCAACACCTACGTGGCGAACAGCTTCGGCAGATAGCGCCGTGGCCAGACGCAATCCCTCGTCAGGACTCATGCCTGACAACACGGCATGCAGCATGGCAGCAAACAGGGTATCGCCAGCGCATACGGTGTTGGCGACAGCCACCTTGGGCGGCAAGGCCTGCCATACACCCCGGGCACTGACCCAGGTCACCCCCCTTGCGCCATCGGATATCACGGCCTCTTCAATGCCTTGACCATATAATGAGAGCGCTGCCTGGTGCAGTGCGCCCTCATCATCGATCGGCTGCCCCGCCCATTCAGCCAGCTCTTCTCGGTTGGGCTTGACCGCACTGGCCCCGGCACTTACGGCGGCGTTCAGCGCCGCACCACTGGTATCCACCCAAAGCGGCACGCCATAGGCCCGCAGGCGCTTCACCATGCTGCCCATCGCCGCGGGAGGAAGTCCCGGAGGCAAGCTACCGCCGATCATCAGAACATCTGGACGCTCGTAGGCCAGGCGGGCTTCGATATGCTCGATCAGGCGCCGCCAACCATGCTCATCCACCTTGAGCCCCGGTGCATTGATATCGGTGACGTTGCCATTCGCTTCGCTCAGCTTGGTATTGATCCGAGTGGCTCCCGGAATGCGCAGAAAGCTGTCTGCTACCCCCATGTCCGCGAATGCCCTGACAAAAGGGGCATCATTGTCAGCACCAAGAAAGCCAGTGACCGTTACCTGATGGCCCAGAGCTATCAGGACCCTGGCCGCGTTGACGCCCTTGCCGGCAGCCTGGAGCTCGATGGACTGCGCCCGGTTCAGTTCCGTGGGACGAAGCTGGTCCAGGGATATCGAAAGATCCAGGGCAGGATTGGGAGAAATCGTCATCACTTTCATGAGAGGCTCTCCAGCATGTCGCGTACCGCTTCTGCCGTGGACTGCTCCAGTGCCTGACGAGCCTGTTCACGGGCCTGTTGCATGTCGAAGCCACGCATGCGCTCCTTGACCATGGGGACCTGACGAGCACTGACAGAGAGTTCATCGACACCAAGCCCCAGCAACACCGGAAGCGCCAGGCGGTCGCTGGCCAGTTCGCCGCATACCCCCACCCACTTGCCATGGGCATGGGCGGCATTGACGGTCAGCTCGATCAGGCGCAGTACCGCAGGATGCAGGCCATCGGACTGAGCAGACAGCTCAGGGTGCCCACGGTCGATGGCCAGGGTGTATTGGGTCAGGTCGTTGGTGCCGATGGAAAAGAAGTCCACGTCCTGGGCCAGGGTCTGGGCCAGGAGCGCACTGGAAGGAATCTCGATCATCACTCCCAGCTGCAAAGTGTCGCCGTCGAGCACGGCGCCTAGCTCTTCAACCACCTCGTCAAAAATCACCTTGGCAGCCCGAAATTCGGCGACATCCTTGACCATGGGCAGCATGATGCGCAGTGGCCTGCCATTGGCAGCACGGATCAGGGCGGTGAACTGGTCACGCAATACCTGAGGGCGAGTCAGAGCCAAGCGAATGCCACGCAGGCCAAGGAAAGGGTTGTCCTCCTGGGGCAGAGGCCAGTATGCCAACGGCTTGTCACCGCCGACATCGAGGGTACGAGCCACCAGTGGGCGCCCGTCGAGGGCATCCAGGGCGACACGATATTCCTTCTCCTGGGTTTCCACATCCGGCATGTCAGCATGCGACATGAACAGGAATTCCGTGCGCAGCAGACCAACCCCTTCCGCCCCGCGAGAGACAGCGTCTCCAGCATGCGCGGTGTTGCCGAGGTTAGCGGCCACCTCGACCCTGACACCATCGCGGGTCTGAGCTGGCTCGTAGCGGGCATCCCATGCCTTGGCCGCCAATTGCTCACGCTCTGCCATACGCTTGAGAAAGCGCTCACGACGCTGCGCCGATGGTGCGATCACGATCTGCCCACCTTCACCATCGAGCAGCAGCTCACCACCATCTTCCAGGGACAGAATCCCGGCACCCGCTCCTACGACAGCCGGAATCCCCAGGGCCCGGGCGAGAATCGCACTGTGTGCGGTGGCACCGCCCCGAGCAGTGAGAATCCCTCGTACACGCTGAGTGTCCAGGCGCGCCACATCAGAAGGGCCAATGTCATCGGTCACCAGAATGTATGGGCTATCCGGTGGCTGCGGTAGCTCTACGGCGCATAGCACGCCAAGTACGCGTCGGCCCACATCACGCAGGTCTGCTGCCCGTTCCGCCAGCAGTCTGTCGGCCAGTTGCTCCTGGGCCCTGGCTGCCGTATCGATCGCCTGCCACCAGGCCGCCTCTGCCGACTGCCCTTCGTTGATGCCCTCTTCCGCCGCCTGGATCAACTCAGGATCCGAAAGCATCTCCTGATGCATCGACAGGATGTTTGCCACTTCTCCGCCAGCGGTACCTGCAACGAGAGCCTGCAACTGGGCGATTCCTTCTTCCACAGCCGAACGCAGACGCTGGCGCTGCTCTGCTGCATCACTGGCCGTTTCGGGATAGGAAAAATCAGGCGTACGCAGCACGAACAGCGACGCAACGGCCAGGCCCGGAGAAGCCGCCACCGCCATGATGGGAGTATTGGGCTCAGGAGCCCTCGGACGCTCGGCCTGGGCCGTGTCCGATTGCATTCTGGGGGCACGGCCTTCCTCGAATGGAACGACCTGCTCACCCAGGCCATCAGTGACAGCGGCAACCAGCACATCCAGCGACGCATCAGCCCCTTCTCCCCGGGCAGAGAACACCAGTTCTTGACCACGACGGGCACCAAGGCCAATGACCTTGGTGAGAGAGGATGCCGAGACCGGCTGGCCATTGCCTTCCGCCAGACGTACCTGTATCGGCACTCCTGTGTCCCGAGCCTTCTGCACCAGGACCTTGGCCGGGCGTGCATGCAGACCATGGGCATTGAGAACCCTTACCCGGCGGCTGGTCGTGCCACTGGTTTCTCCGGCCAGGCAGGCCAATACCTGCTCGGCGTCCCATTCCCGCGGAGACGAATCAGCATCCAGCAGCGACAGCACTGAATTCAGCAATGAACGGCTGGCCTCTCCCTGTGCCGCAAAGCACAACGCCATCTCCACCGGTGCCTCGCTTTCATGGATGGGCGTAGAAGGCGTCACCACGGCAAGTCCGGGTGCCTGGACACCTTGCTCGACAGCATAGAGCCACAGCCCCTTTCCCAGAGATGTCGGCCTTTGTTCGAGCAGTGCAGATACAAAGGAGGTATCCACCAGACCCAGGCGACGAAGTCGCTGCGCGCCTGCCAGGCCCAGATCGA
The DNA here is from genome assembly GCF_029263665.1 of Halomonas sp. Classification (GTDB taxonomy): domain Bacteria; phylum Pseudomonadota; class Gammaproteobacteria; order Pseudomonadales; family Halomonadaceae; genus Halomonas. The sequence continues at coordinate 197,783 of NZ_JAJUFQ010000006.1, read as the reverse complement.
GCAAGTCCTTGGCGTCATGACGCAGACACAGGGTGTCACGATCCAGACGAGCCTGAACCACAGGCTTGGACAGCAGTTCGGCAACGGCTTCGGCGCTCTCTGCGCTGGCCAGGCGTTCGGCAATGCCTTCCTGATCGAGTACATGAGTGAGGCTGCGCAGGATATCCAGATGCTCATCGCTCTGGGCGGCAATGGTCACCAGCACATGCACTCGGTTACCGTCATGCCACTCAATCCCCTTGGGGAACTGAAGCACCCGGACACCGGTGCTGAGAACAGCGTCACGACTTTCGGGAGTACCGTGAGGGATAGCAATCCCATTGCCTAGCCAGGTAGAGGACTGAGCCTCACGGTCACTCAGGCCCTGGCGATAGCCTTGATCGACCAGGCCGGCAGCGCTGAGGGTATCGAAAGCCGCATCCAGAGCGTGCTGCCATGTCTCGGCCTGACAACCGAGCACAATATCGTTGGAGCTGAGCGTCAACATAAGAGATTCTCCGGCGGACCTTGCTGTGCGAGATGATATTCCTCACCCAGTGGCCTCTTGAGTATCAAGGTATTTGGCAAAATGCTGAATCGTGTCACTTACTATTATTCAAATGCTGATACGATTCTCCGATCATGGCAAGGCAAGCTTGCTACAACTTTCGCAGGGTGCAGCATGTCCATAAGCAGGTAGAATGCGTTGCCAGTGGGCGCAACTGCCTGCCAGGCAGCAAGTAATGCCGCTAACGCCGCAGGGGCAACTTCAGGAAGCGCTGAATAAAGGAGATGTCATGACATTGGCCGAGATCGCGCGACTGGCTGGTGTTTCACGTACCACGGCCAGCTATATCGTCAATGGCAAGGCCAAGGAGCGACGTATTCGCCAGGACACCATCGACCGGGTCATGGCGGTGGTCAGGGAGCACGGTTACCGCGTGGATGCCCAGGCAGCCGCCTTGCGGCGTGGTTCCAGCCGTATCCTCGGTCTGATCGTTCCGGATCTGGAAAACAGCAGTTATGCTCGCCTGGCCAAGCACCTGGAACGAGGCGCTCGTGCGCAAGGCTATCAGTTGCTGATCGTCGGCTCGGATGACAGGCCTGACAGTGAGCGAGAACTGGCCTTGTCGTTGCGCGCCCAGCGCTGCGAAGCGCTGATCGTCGCCAGTTGCCTGCCGCAAACCGATACGTTCTACTCCGAGCTGATGGACAGCGGTCTACCCATCATTGCCGTGGACCGAGGCCTGGCAGCAGAGCGCTTCGCCAGTGTCGTCAGCAACGACGCAGAAGCTGCACAACGGCTGACCCGTTCGGTCGTCGGGCCGAAAGTGAAGCAGGTCCTGTGGATGGATGCTGTACCACACCTGTCCATCACCAGCGAGCGCCGTTCCGGTTTCGAGGCCGCGCTGGCCAATGCTGGCCACGAGGTGGAGTGCACACTGCTCAGCGCCGAGCATTATGCTCGCGAGGAAGGAGCCCGTCTCTTCCGTGACTACCTTGAGCATAACGGCTTGCCCGATGCCCTGATCACCGCCTCATATACGCTGCTCGAAGGGGTGCTGGACACACTGCTGGCCCAGGGAGGTCTGCCCTCTCGCCTGGCCATGGCCAGCTTCGGCGACAACCGCTTGCTGGATTTCCTGCCCTTGCCGGTGAACTCGGCCGTACAGGATCATGAAACGATTGCCCGGCATGCACTGGCATTGGCCATGGAAGCGATCAATGGTGAGTACCGACCACAGCGCGTGGTCATACCTCGCCACCCACGTTGGCGCCTGCCACCGGTAGCCACTGCGTGACCTCCAGGAATGCATGAGCAGGAAGGCATGAGGCTGGGGAAATACATGACCGCCAGAGGCGGTCCGTAGCTCTGTCGCAACTTACTGTTGGAAAGCCCGCTCATAGGCCGCCATGGTTTCCTTGAGCAAGCGAGGTAATCGTTCCAGGCAGTCGGTCGTATCCTCGCAACGCCCTTCCCGGGCACGGCGCTCCAGCAGTTCTGCAGTCGCCGCCATGGCGTCGGCACCAATGCCTGCGGACTCGCCCTTGAGCTGATGCGCCAGACGCCCGAGTTCGGAAGCATCATGCCGCTCTGCGGCGTGGACAATCATCGGCAATCGCTCTTCCACCTGTTGCTGGAACAACTGCACCAGGCTCTTGCATTGCTCATCCCCCAGGCTACCACGCAAGGAATCAAGGGTCTCCGTGTCCAGTACCGAGCCCATGGTTGGCGTTGCGGGCACTTCCATTACCGTGTCGAAGAGATAACGCTGAAGCAGCGCCGACAGGTCATGCCTCAGAATCGGCTTGGTCAGATAGTCGTCCATTCCCGAGGCATGGCATTCTGCCTGATCGTACATGGCACCACCGGCCGTCATGGCCACGATGGGGACGCTGGCGCACCAGTCCCCGCGTGCTCTCAGCCGCCGCGTTACTTCGCGGCCATCAAGGTCCGGCATCTGGATATCCATGAGGATCAGGTCGAAGCGTCGCTGTTCACACAGCGATAGCGCTGTCTGCCCAGAAGCAGCAAGACTTACCCGGCATCCCAGGCTTTCCAGCATGGCCTGAGCCACTTCCTGATTGACCATATTATCTTCCACGACCAGCAGTTCGACTTCACCCAGCGCCTTTGGCTGTGACGTTTCCCTGGCGCTGGGCAGACCTGCGGCCAGAGAGGCTTCCCCATCGGTGGAGTGAGTGACTTCACCATCGGCGGGATGAGTAGGTAGCGCATCATCCTTGTCGATGTCAGGTTTGCTGGATACAGGTTTCCCCGCACGGGTCATGGAAGACTTGGCATTGGCCAAGCTAACCGGTGTTTCTCTACTGGCTGATGGCTCGCTCACACCTGCTGAGGGCTCGTTCACACCGGCTGAGGGTTCGTTCACACCGGCTGAGGGCTCTCCCGGTGCATACACCTCCCCCTGTGCAGAGGGAGCTTCCCATGATTGCAATGGTAGTTCGAACCAGAAACGACTGCCTTGCCCTTCACTGCTTTCGACACCGATCTTGCCATCCATGGCCTCGACAAGACGCTTGCAGATTGCCAGGCCAAGCCCTGTGCCACCGTAGCGCCGAACGATGCTGGGACCTCCCTGACGGAAAGGCTCGAACAATTGACTCAGCAACGCTTCATCGATCCCTCTTCCGGTATCGATGACCTCGAACAGCACCTGATCATCATATCCTTTCCTGACCAATACCCTCACGCTGCCCACCTGAGTGAACTTGATGGCATTGGTCAGAAGGTTGAGAAGAACCTGACGCAAGCGCCCTGCGTCACAACGGACATAGCGTGGTAGATCCTGGGTCAGCTCGGCACTGAGGGAAATACCCTTGGCTTCCGCCCTGGGAAGAAACAGGGCAATGGCATCATCGACCAGGGGCTTGAGTTCCACAGCCTGAATATCCAGGTCCATGCGCCCGGCCTCGATCTTGGAGAAATCAAGGATGTCGTCAATCAGGCCCATCAACTTGTAGGCACTGTCGTGGATGGTGTCGGAATAATGACGAGCTCGCTCTGGCAGTGGCTGCTCGCGCATCAATTCACTCATGCCAATGACGCCATTGAGCGGTGTGCGTATCTCATGACTGACCGTAGCCAGAAAGTCCGACTTGGCCTGGCTGGCCGACTGTGCCTGACGGGCACTGACTTGCAGTTCGGCACTGAGTATTTCCAATGCTTGGCGTGACGCTTCATTGTCGCGCGCCTGGCGCAGCAGGGCCATCAACATCACAACCCCGGCCAGGCTCATGCCAAGAATCAAGGCCATCAACCACATGTACATGCGCTGCAGGTGCAGACGCTCTTTATAGGCGGTATTGGCCAGATGCTCATTGATGGCAATGATCAGACGTTCAGTGGGCTGGCTCAGTTCGGCCAATTGCTGCCCAATCACCGAGACCGTCCTGGCGTCCAGATGATCCAGTCGTTCGATCTCATCGTCCATCGCGTTGAGACGAAACTCGATTTCATCCAGCAAGCGTGCTGCCGTTGCAGAGCTTCGCAGCATCTTGCGACTCTCACCACCCTGAAACAGGTTGAGTTTGCTGTAGAGTAATTCGAAACCAAGGCGGAAGCGCTTCAAGGCCGCCTCATCGAGCCCATCACGGAGAAGCTGGTGACGCAGCACTACCGTATCCCGATCGAGCTTGTAAGCATGCCAGGTAACGTTCTCACCCAGGCCATGTTTCAAGTTATCGTGGCGCCACAGAGAAAGCCCGATCAGCACCATGGCAGCGGTAAAAAAAGCCAGAGCAGCAACTGCACTGATCTTCAATCGCAGCGGATATTTCTGCACCAGTGCTCTCTCCTGCCGGGAATGGCTGACTTATCCTCGCTCCTTGAGAGCATGGGCGACATTCCCACGCTCTCAGCATGCCCTATCAAGGAGCAGGGACTTCGATAGAGTCCACCTGCCACACGGAGCGAAAGCGGATCGCCTCATTGTTGTTCAACTCGGGGTACTCATCGAAAGGATAAAGCACGAACAAGGGACCAAAGTCCCTGATCGCCATCGGTTCACCATTGCTGGTCATGGCCAGAATCACATCATAGTGATCGATATCCGTCACTGGGATCTCGGCGGCAAACCCATTGAGGGCATGTATCACGACATAATCGGATTCAATGCCAGCAGCATTCAGCACGCTGCGTAACAGGGGCCCCTTGAAGACATTGGCCTTGCGATGCCAGGGTGTATCCGTCACCAGAGTGCGGCCTTCCAGAGAGTTCAACATTGCTCGATCCAGCCATAGTTCATCCCCCACATTGGGATGATCGATATTACCGGTGACCTTCAGGATCACTTGCCCTGATGGAACAGGCAGTAGATCGTTCTCCCTCTTTGAAGACATTTGAGCCGAGGCAAGGAGCGTTGCCGTCATCAGCACGGAGGCCACACTCCAAAGAAGTATACGTTTTAACATGACGTGACTCGTCCCATTGATTCTCACCCGCTGATATCCCCAGCCAATACCTGTTTCAGCGAGGCGGGAGCAAAGCCAATATGCTCGCACAGTCATCAGCCCAGTTGAACTGCAATAAGCTCAACATCGTGTCCAGGACAGTGATAACACAAAATGAAAGCCCCCAGGCCGAGGGCATGACTCAGTCTGGGGGCAGTGGCAGCACCGGAGGATCAGCGCACGATCATTACGGAGATCTTGCTGTGATGGACCACGTGTTCCGCATTGGGTCCAATCACATGATCGACAAACTTGCGCTTGGTATGGGAGGCCATGACGATCAGGTCAACTTTCAGCTTCTTGCTGGCCTTGAGAATGCTCTCCCAGGGCGATCCATCCGCCAGCACGGTATTGACTTCAATATCATCCGGCACGTTGTCCTTGACGAACACCTGCTGGGCTTCCTTGGCGCTTTCGTGCGCCTTGGCAGCAAAGTCCGGTGGAAAGTAAGCTCCTACCATCGGCATGCGATAGTCCGGTAATACCGTGACAATATGCAGTGACGCACCAAAGGTGCGACACAGCGCCACTGCCACCGGCAATGCCTTCTCCCAGGACTCCTTTTCATTGAGATCCACGGAAAGCAGTATCTTCTCGTACATGGCATTCCCTCCTCAGGCCTCGGCGCCTGTCGCTTGCTGGTGGCTGCGACGCCGACGTTGCAGCAACACCACCAATCCGAAGACAGCCAGTGCCGGGAACCAGATCAGTTCTTTGGGCCAACGCGATACCGGCGCCAGGACTTCCTCGATCTGCTGATCGAAGTCGAAGCCCATTTCCTGCGCTTCACTGCCGAACGTCACCATGTCCACGATCGCCTTGTCATCTTCGATCAATAGCTCGAGACCCAGGTTTTCCAGACGTTCTTCTCCCGTATTGCCCTCTGGCACCGGCAGCGTCATGTAGGTGACCTTTTCATCACCGTAGGCATCCTCTCCACGTACCTTGAGGCGCAACGGTGTCTCCCTGTCAGCCTCTCCCAGAGCCTGGACGAACTGGGCCGGGGGAATGCTTTCGTAAGGGTCGTGGATCATGTCCATCCAGAAACCAGGACGGAACAGAGAGAACGCCACCAGCAGCAGCAGAATACTCTCGTACCAGCGGTTACGAGTGATCATGAAGCCCTGAGTGGCCGCAGCAAAGATCAGCATGGCAATGGTCGCCACAATAAAGATCAGCACCCCTTGCAATGGTGAGACATCAATCAGCAGCAGGTCTGTGTTGAAAATGAACAGGAACGGTAAGGCAGCAGTACGCAGGCTGTAGTAGAAAGCCTGGAAACCGGTGCGAATAGGATCGCCGCCAGATAGCGCCGCCGCAGCGAACGATGCCAGCCCCACCGGTGGTGTCACATCCGCCATGATGCCGAAATAGAACACGAACAGGTGCACGGCAATCAGCGGTACCAAGAGGCCATTCTGTTCACCGAGCTGGACAATGACCGGTGCCAGCAAGGCCGACACGACAATGTAGTTGGCGGTGGTGGGCAGGCCCATGCCAAGAATCAGACTGAGGACTGCCGTCAACAGCAGGATCAGCATCAGGTTGCCCATGGACAGGATTTCCACGACATCCGCCAATACCAGGCCGACCCCCGTCTGGGAGACAGCACCAACGATGATGCCCGCTGTCGCTGTCGCGATACCGATGCCAATCATGTTGCGGGCACCCGCTACCAGACCTTCCCACAGATCCAGAAAACCTTCGCGTACATCTGCCGAGAAATTGCTGCGCCCACGGAAAAATGCCGTGATCGGGCGCTGGGTGATCATGATGAGGATCATCAGGACCGTCGCCCAGAAAGCGGAGAGTCCTGGCGACAGCCGTTCGACCATCAGGCACCACACCAACACCAGCACCGGCAGAATGTACTGCAGCCCTACCAGTACCGTGGGCCGGGTCTGGGGCAGCGTGAACACTGGCTCGTTGGGGTCATCGAGCTCCAGCTCAGGATAGTGCGAAGCCAGCTTGAGCAAACCGACATAAATCGCAGCCAGAACCACGGCAGCTACCCACGGCATTGCATCGCCCAATACCGGCTTCAGCCAGCCAAGTCCGTAATACACCACCAGGGCGGCCACCATCATCAACAACAAGCCACCAAGGAAGCCGATCAGCTTGCGTACCAGCGGCTTGGGCGGGTTGGTGCTCTTGAGGCCCTGCATATTGGCCTTCAACGCCTCGAGGTGAACGATATAGACCAGAGCGATATAAGAGATCAGTGCTGGAATGAAAGCGTGCTTGATCACTTCCACATAAGAGATGCCGACATACTCCACCATCAGGAAGGCTGCAGCACCCATGACAGGAGGCATGATCTGGCCATTGACCGATGAAGACACTTCCACGGCTCCGGCCTTCTCAGCCGAGAACCCTACCCGTTTCATCATCGGAATGGTAAAGGTTCCGGTTGTCACCGTATTGGCAATGGAAGAACCGGAAATCAGGCCGGTCATGCCGGAAGCCACGACAGCCGCCTTGGCAGGGCCGCCGCGATAGTGGCCCAGCATCGAAAAGGCCACTTTGATGAAATAGTTGCCCGCGCCAGCCTTGTCGAGCATGGCACCAAACAGGACGAACAGGAACACGAAACTGGTCGACACCCCAAGGGCAATACCGAAGACCCCCTGAGTGGTCAGCCACTGGTGGTTGATCAGGCCATAAAGGCTGACCCCACGATGAGCAAGAATGCCCGGCATCCAGGGACCGGCCAGGGAATAGATCAGAAAGATCGAAGCGATGATCGTCAGAGGCGGCCCCAAAGCTCGTCGAGTCGCCTCGAGCAGCAGCAGGATGCCAATCACACCGACGATGACGTCCTGCAAGATAGGTGAACCAGGGCGATGGGATAGTTGTTCATAGAAAATGAACATATAGGCCCCAGCGCTGGCGGCGATGATCGCCATTATCCAGTCTTGCAATGGAATGCGGTCCCGCGGCGAACGTTTGGTTGCCGGGTAGGCCATGAAGGCCAGAAACAGGGCAAAGGCCAGGTGGATAGAACGTGCTTCAGTGGCATTGAACACGCCAAACCCCGCCATGAAGGGAAGCGGGGATGCAATCCACAGCTGAAAGAGCGACCACACTGCCGCTACACCTACCAGCAGTTTTCCTGGAGCGCCGACCGGCTTGCGCGCTCCGGAATCACTTGATGCGACCATCTCGTCGAGGTCTACATCAGCTCTCGCGGCCTGTTTGTTGTCCTCAGTCATAAGCGTGCCTTGCTCTTGTGAGGGTGGATGAACGGACTGCGCGGCCGCCCAGAGGGAAGCCGCGCAGTAATGACGCAACCATTGAATAAAGGCAGCTCGATAACTTACTCGATCCAGCCCTGTTCACGGTAATAGCGCTCGGCACCGGCATGCAGCGGTGCAGACAGACCTTCGGAAATCATGTCCTCAGGTTCCAGATTGGCGAAGGCCGGATGCAGCTTCTTGAAGCGGTCAAAGTTCTCGAATACCGCCTTGACCGTTTGATAGACCAGTTCCTCATCAGCATCTTCCGAGGTCACCAGGGTCGCCGCTACACCAAAGGTCTCGACATCATCCGGGTTGCCCTTGTACAGGCCACCAGGAATCGTGGACATGGTGTAGTAAGGGTGCTCCTCGACAATGCCTTTGACGGTGTCATCATTCAGCGGAATGAGACGGGAATCGACCGTGGTCGTGGCTTCCTGAATGGCACCGTTGGGGTGACCAACCACATAGGCCATGGCATCGATATTGTTGTCAGCCAGGGCAGAGGCCATCTCGGCAGCATCCAGCTCGGAAGCCAGGGAGAAGGTGTCGGTCGTCCAGCCCTTAGCGTCCATCACCACTTCCATGGTGTTGCGCTGGCCAGAGCCCGGGTTGCCAATGTTGACACGCTTGCCTTCCAGGTCATCCAGTGTCTCGATGCCTGAATCGGCGCGGGCCAGCAAAGTCAGCGGTTCACCATGCAGCTTGAAGATGGAACGAAGTTCCGGGTAGGCCTTGCCTTCGAAATCACCTGTGCCGTTGTAGGCTTGGTACTGCACATCCGACTGGGCAACACCGAGGGTCAGTTCGCCACTACGGATGCCGTTGACGTTGGCAACGGAGCCACCGGTGGACGGTGCGTTACAACGAATACCAGTCTCTTCGGCGTTGCGGTTGACGAAGCGACAAACGGACTGGCCGACGACATAATAAACGCCGGTCTGGCCACCAGTGCCGATGGTGATGTACTTATTGTCGTCCTGAGCCATGGCCGGGGATGCAAACATCGCAGCTCCCAGAATGGCACCGGATACGGCAGCGGTGAAGAAAGCATGGCGCTTCATGGTCACACCTCTCTGACATTATTCATTGACATTAAGCGAGTCTCACCGAACGCTCTCTGGGCCGGCAAGGCACTCGCAGCCTGCTACTTTAGCGGAAAACGTACTGGAATGGCGCACGGATTTTCCATCAAGGCGGAGAGTCTAGCCGTGGGTAACGTTTAGTGGGCGTTAATTTTTTTCTTTTTGTGCCAAGTCAATCAGAGTGATCTCAAGGACACAGCAGCTCACTATTGTTGTTATTACCTTTTGCTCGTAGTTATTACCTTTTGCTCACCTTCTTTTGCTCATCTCTGTTATCAGAGCATAGCGGCTGGCCCGAAACGCGCCAGCCTGATAGATGGCACAATCACGGCTTTCCGACAAATGGACTACCCTGAACACATTTCTTCCATGAGTGCTGGCGCACTTCGGCATGAGCAAGTATCGAGATGAATACCCAGCCTCCTCTGATTGAATGCATTCAAGGAGATATCGCCGCACAAGCGGATATCGATGCGGTCGTCAATGCCGCTAACGCTCAATTGTTGAGCGGCGGAGGCGTTGCTGGCGCCTTGCATCGAGCAGCCGGGCCGGAGCTTGCCGAGGCCGGTCGCTCGTTGGCGCCTATCCATCCAGGTCAGGCGGTCATCACTCCCGCATTTCGACTTCCCAATCGCTACGTGATCCACTGTCTGGGGCCGGTCTACGGTATCGACGAGCCAAGTGACGAGCTCCTGGCAAGTTGCTATCGCGAAGCACTGAAGCTGGCCGAAGACAACGCTGTCACCAGCATCGCCTTCCCGGCTGTTTCCACCGGCGCTTTTGGCTATCCATTGCTGGAAGCGACAGAAATCGCTCTGGGCAGCGTGCTGACTGCCCTCCCCTCATGCCCCAACATTCAGCTGGTACGCTTTGTCCTGTTTGATGATGCCAGTTGGAGATTGTATCAGCAGTGGTTGGAGAACCTGGTACATCAGTAACATGCAATAAGCGTGAGGAAGGAGGCCTTCCTCACGCTTCATCTACGGCGGTCAGTCACCACATTCAGACGTTATAGCCCAGCACTCTGGGCAACCACAGGGCAATTTCCGGAAACAGCGCAACGACTGCCAGGGCCGAGCCCATGGCAAAGACGAACAACAACGCCCATCCCACTGTCTGTTCCAGACGTATCCTGGCCACTTCCGCGGTCACCATCAGGTTCACCGCTACCGGCGGGGTAAACTGGCCGATGGCAATGTTCATGGCCAGCAGAATGCCGAACCACACCGGATTCCAGTCGAAGTGCTGCATCACCGGAATCAGGATCGGCATCATGATCAAGTAGATCGAAATGGCATCCAACAGCATGCCGGCAGCCAGTACCGCGAGCATGACCAGCACCAGAAGCAGTGCGCCGTTATCCGTCAGGCCAATCACCCATTCCGCCAGATGACGGAAGGTACCCAACATAGTACCGGCCCAGGCAAAAATGCCTGCCAAGGCAATGATCAGCATCACGATGCCGGAGATTACGGCGGCTTCGCCAAGCAGTGCCCACAGATCCCTTAGCGACAGCTCCCTGGTCCACCACAAGCCGATGACAACGCCATAGGCCACTGCCACCACCGCCGCTTCTGTCGGGGTGAACAGGCCACTGCGCAAGCCGCCCAGAATCAGCACCGGAGCAAAGAGAGCCGGTATGGCCTGGCGAAAGCTCTCACCCAAGGGAGGGCGCTCGACACCATCCGGTTTCTCCCAACCACGACGACGAGACAACCACAGAGCGGGTATCAACAGCGACAGGCCTGCCAGTATTCCAGGGAACAACCCGGCAGCGAACAGGGCACGCAAGTCCACCCCGGGCACCACGATGGAATACAGGATCAGTGCCACGGAGGGAGGTATCAGGATGGCCGTGGAGGCCGAAGCGGCGATCAACGTGGCCGAAAACGGCTTGGGATAACCGGCCTTGGCCATGCTGGGCAACATCACCATGGCCACGGCTGCCGCATCGGCAGGACCGGAACCGCTCATGCCCCCCATGATCATGCACACCAGCACCGCCACCACAGCAAGGCCACCATGACGAGGACCAATCAGTGCCTGGGCAAATCGCACCAGACGTGCCGCCACACCGGAGCGTTCGAAGATCAGTCCCGTGAGAATGAACAGTGGAATCGCAATCAAGGGGTACTTGGCGATGCTGTTGTAGGTATTGGTGCCCAAGGTGGACAGCATCGCTGGCGGCAGTCCGGCAATGATACCGACCGCCCCGGAAAGCCCCAGGGAAAAGGCCACGGGTACCCCGACCAGCAGAAAAGCGAGGAAGGTCACCAGCATCCACAGATCAGGTGTCATCAGAGAGCCTCCCACGCCACAGGTCGAAGGTTACCTGACATTGGCGCAGCAGCATCAATGCCGACATCAACGGTAGCCATATCAAGTACCACCATTGCGGCAAGCCAAGACCGGGGGACAGAGTCTGCCACTGATATTCCTGCCAAGTCATGGTTCCCCCAAACCAGGTAATCAGGCCCAGCACCACGACCCCGCACACGCCTTGAAACAGGATCAGCACGCGGCGGCCTCGCTCGGGCAAGGCTCTCTCGAGCAGACCAATGCGAATATGACGGTGAGAACGCAACGCGACCGAAGCTCCTGCAAAGGTCAGCAGCACCAACAGAAATACTGAGAACTCTTCCGTGAAGGCAAAAGAGCCCCCGGTGATATAACGCACCACGACATTGACCAGGCTGATGAGACCGATGATCACCAGTGCCAGGGTCGCCAGGATGCGCTCGAGTCTAGCGTCAGGACCTTTCACGCCTCACTGCGCCTCGATCGCATTGCGCGCAGCTTCGACCAGCTCCTCACCAATGCGCGGTATCCATTTGTCATAGACACTGGCCGTGGCATCCACGAAGGCCTGGTATTGCTCATCGCTCAGTTCCGTGACCGTGACGCCGCGCTCCTGGATATCAGCCAGCCTGCTGGCTTCCTGTTCGCGGGTCATCGCCACTTCCCAGGCGCCTGCTTCGACTGCCGTTTCCTTTAGCAACGTCTTCTCATCGTCAGAGAGCGACGCCCACACTTGCTGGTTGGCAGCAAAGATCAGTGGATCATTCATGTAGTTCCACAGGGTCACATGGTTCTGGCCAACCTGATCGATACGTGCCACATCGAAAACCGACAAGGGATTCTCCTGCCCGTCCACAGCACCAGTGGTCAAGGCAGGCTTGGCATCGGCCCAGCTCATCTGTGTCGGATTGGCGCCCAGCGCGGAGAAAGTGTCCTGGAACAGCGGAGACCCGACGACACGGATCTTGAGCCCTTCGAGATCCGCAGGTTCATCAATTACGCCGGAAGAGTTGGACAGCTGGCGAAAACCATTTTCCCCCCAGGCCAGAGGGACAACGCCACGGGCCTCGATCGCGTCAAACACCATGTCGCCCGCTTCACCTCCCGTCACGGCATCGACTGCTGTCTCGTCAGGCATCAGGAATGGCAAGGAAAACAGGTTGAGTTCTGGTACCTGGGGCGACCAGTTGATGGTCGACCCCACGGCAAGGTCGATCAGTCCAGAGCGCATGGCCGAAAATTCCCGAGTCTGGTCGCCATTGACCAGTTGCGAGTTGGGATACACTCGCAGCGTCAGCTCACCACCAGAGCGTTCATCCACCAGATCCGCCCATTTCTGGGCCGCCTGTCCCCAAGGGAAGGCATCGGACAACACCGTGGAAACGGACAGTTCCCGGGCCTGAAGGTTGGTGGCAAACAGCGCCGCAAAGGCAGTGCCTACCAGCGCGCATGACAGTCGTGATAAGGAGCGGGAAGGGAGATAGGAAAACATGGCGTGTCCTTGCATTGCACCTGTGGAAGGAAACGTCCACTTGCCGCAGCATCCAGGCCGCAAGTTCGGTCATTTCCTCACCCGGGGCGAGTGAATCGAATCAGCGTTTTTATTGGTCTAACCAGCGGACCAATATGCCTGCAAACCCCGATGCCCTACAAGGTTTAGCCATGAAAAACGGTGGCCTTTCGCCACCGCTTTTCATGGGATGCATCTAGTACAAAAGCCTAAATAAAATGCAATCAGCTCTCCGCCAAAGCAGGAATACGCAAGACCTGGCCGGGGTAGATGCTATCCGGATCCGAGAGCATCGGCTTGTTAGCCTCGAAAATGACAGTGTATTTGGCGCCATTTTCCTTACCGTAGTTCTCTTCAGCAATCTTCCATAGATTATCGCCTTCCTTGACGGTATAGAAGACCGCCTCGCTGGCGACACCTGCCCCGGCAACCTTCAGCTCATCAGCCTGTACCTTGGATACTCCAAGAGTGTTGCCGACAGCGATCACCACTTTCTCGAAAGCCGACTGATCCGTCACTTCTCCCTTCAGGGTGACCTGTTCTCCGTCTACCGACAGTTCGACGTTGTCAGTACCAAGCTGATGAGAGTCGAGCTCCTTTTTCAGCTCGGCGACATCTGGCGCTGCGTCGTCCACTACACCCAACTTCTTGCCTACTGACTTAACGAAATCGAAAACGCCCATCTCAGTTTCTCCTGTTTCAGGCCCGAAATAGTGGGCCCACGCAAGCCTCTCTTTCAACTGCCAATAAGCCAGGAGTTCGTTTTGGCACATCTTCAGGTCCCTATCTGCCTCCCCCAGTTGCGGCTACCCCACCCTTTCATGGTGGACACATTTCCTGTGTCGTATTAAAACACTATCGCGTATACATTCAATTGACATATTGAATACTAAAAACTAGCTTGATTGGGTCCCATATGAGCGGCCTACAGGCCAATCAATGACAACTACCTCATAACAACCACAACCGAAGAGGGACGAGGAATGAAAAAGGCCTCACTTTGCCTGCTTGCTGGATTCACTGCATTGGCAGCCCAGAATGCCTCAGCGGCTTACAGCACCACCAAGGTCGAAGCGCTGTATGGCTGGGATTATGAAGATCAGGCCGATGCCGGCTTTGGCATCGACAACAAGCAACACAGTATCCTGACGTTCGCCAATGCCAGCGGCTGGACCTATGGCGACAGCTATTTCTTCGCCGACTTTTCCAACTATGACCAGAACGCCGAGGATGAGCAGGATTACGGCAGCACCCACGCCGAGTGGATCGTGCGCGGTAATATTGGCGCCATGACGGATACGGATCTTTCATTCGGCCCGATCAAGGCGGTCTATGTCGCGGGGGAGCTTGACCTCGACCGTAACGCCTCCGTGCGCAAGACAGCCCACCTGGCCGGCCTGAGTTTCGATGTGGATGTGCCAGGTCTGGACTTCTTCAAGGTACACACCCTGTACCGCAATGATGAAAGCAGTGCTGCGAAAGGAAGCTCTCAGCAATACACCCTGGTGTGGTCGAAGCAGTTCGACATTGCTGGTCAACCTTTCTCCTTCGAAGGCTTTCTCGATTACATTACCGAGGAAGGTGACCTGGCCAAGCAGATCCTGACCCAGCCACAGCTGGTATGGCATGCCAACGATCACCTGGGCATCGGCATCGAGTATCAATACTGGCAGAACAAATTCGGCCTTGAGGACACTGACGAGTCGTTACCCCAGGCCATGGTGCGCTGGACGTTCTGACAGCGGATATTCCACACAAAGAAGCGCCGCCCGCGGCGGCGCTTCTTTCTGGTATGCGAACTGTTGTGAACAGCTTTCTTGTCAGCAGCTTTCTTGTCAGCAGCTTGCTTGTGAGCAACTCTCTTGTCGGTTGCCCACTTGTCGACCGCTCAGTTGATCAGCTATTCGCCTGTCATCAGGAAGAGTGTCCCGCTGGCCCTTCACACGTCCCGGTGCTACCAGGCCAGGTCACACAATCGCCGACGCGAATGCCAAGCCTGTCGAAGGTACCGGCATTGACTTCCAGAGCCGCCAGATAGGCTTCGCGTGGCTGTGTGGCGGGACAGCTGGAGGCTTCGCCGGGACATGGCTGCATATGCTGAATCTCGAGAATATGCCCTTGCTCATCGATGAAGGCGATATCCAGTGGCAACAGCGTGCGATACATCCAGAAGCCATTGAACACAGGCCGATCGTAAAGAAACAGCATGCCGGCATCCGCCGCCAGAACCGTGCGCTCCATCAGCCCCCGGTTACGTTCCGGGTCATCATCGGCCACTTCCACATCGAAACGTGTCGGCCCTTGCCCACCATGGATGACCAGGGACACTGTCTGTGAATCTTCAGCAAAGGCCACACTCGCCCAGTTCACGGACAAGGCCAGCGGAGCCAATGACAGACCTTGGAGAAAATGCCGACGACTCAGGGGCATGGTGGTTCCTCGTTAACAGCAGATGAAGAAGGCGGCGAAACATCCATGATATGGATACCCGCTGCCAGCAACGATATACGTACCTGACTACCCGGCTCCAGACCATTGCGCCGGGCAGCATGAGTGGTGATATCAAAACGCATGGTCTGTGTTTCATGTGCGAAGCTCAACGTCAGCGTACTGAATCCCCCCAGAACGATCTGTTGCTCGACCCGGGCTTCGACCAGGTTTTCCCGCAATCCGCGGGAAGTACTGCCTGAACGCTGCAGGACAATATCCGACTCCGGCAAGTACCAGGTCACCTCACTGCCTTCGGCCACGCCCTCCAGACCATGGTGAACTTCCAGAAGCCAATCTCCCCAGGCCAGCCGGGGACCTTCAGGTCCATGCACGACTCGACCAGTGAAGACATTGGTACGATCAAGCAACCTGGCCACATCGGGGCTGGCAGGGTGGCGAAAGACATCGTGTGGCGCGCCTTGCTGAAGGGAGCGACCGGCATGCAGTACACAGATACGATCAGCCAGAGCGCTGGCTTCATCCAGGTCATGGGTGACCAGCACAATGGGAATGTTCAAGCGTTCCCGCAACACGGCAAGTTCCATCTGCAAACGGCGTCGCGTTACCTGGTCCACGGCGGAGAATGGTTCGTCGAGCAAGAGAACGCGGGGGTCGCGTGCCAACGCCCGTGCCAGCGCCACCCGCTGACGCTGCCCTCCCGAGAGCTGCCTGGGGTAACGATGCTCCAGGCCTTCCAGGCGAACTCGCGCCAACCAGGTACGTGCTCGCTCGCGACGTTCACTCTTTGGCACATGGCCCAGAGCGGTTGCGATGTTACCCAGAGCATTCAGATGGGGGAAGAGCGCATAATCCTGGAACACCAGACCGACACGACGGCGCTGAGGCGTCAACCTGATACCGCTGGCGCTGTCATACCAGACCTCCCCCGCACAACGGACGCTTCCCTGGGCAGGGAAATACAACCCAGCGATGGAGCGCAGCAATGTCGTCTTGCCACTGCCGGATGGCCCGACCAATGCAAGCAGTTCTCCCGGTGCGCACTGAAATTCCGCCGCCAGGGGGATTGGCAAGTCCTGATGAAGGCTGACTTCCAGGCTCGCTGACATGCTCAACCTCTCCCTTGCCAGCGATGCCTACCGGCAAGGCCATAGACGATGCCGATGGTGACAAAGGATACCGCCAACAACATGGCCGACATGGTGCTGGCGGCCGTCTCGTCAAAGGCCTGCACATGGTCATAGATGGAGATCGCCAGCGTCCGCGTCTCGCCATCGATGGCACCGCCCACCATCAGGATGACGCCGAACTCCCCCAGGGTATGGGCGAAGGTCAAGGCAAAGGCCGAAATCAGGCCAGGCCGGACCAATGGCAGTTCGATACGCCACAGTGTCTGCCAGGTAGATAACCCCGAGCACCACGCCGCCTCTCGAAGATGGGCGGGCAGCGCTTCAAAGGCACGCTGAATCGGCTGAACGGCAAAGGGCAGATTGACGACCAGGGAGGCCAGCAGGATGCCACTGAAAGTGAAATTGAGACTGCCTCCCGTCAAGGATTGCCAGGCAGCGCCAAATGGCGCTTCACGACTGAATGAGAGCATGAGATAGAAACCGAGCACAGTGGGAGGCATCACCAAGGGCAACGCGACCAATGCTTCGGGCAAGGCCCGCCAGCGAGAGCGCATCTGGGCCAGATGCCGACCCAGCCACAGCCCCAGTGGTAACAGCAACAAGCTGGTCATGATCGCCAGCTTGAGCGAAACGCCAAATGCTGCTCCATCCATGTTTCAGCTCCTATTCCTCCGGTGGATTCGGAGTTGAAAAGCCATAACGCGACAGCAGTTCCGCGGCTTCGGGGCTGCTCATGAATTCATAGAAAGCATGCGCATCTTCGCTTGCTCCCTGGAGCAGCACCATGCGTTGCACCAGCGGCGAATGCCAATCACTGGGAATCAGCCGATAGCCCTGCTTGTCCTGCTCCGGTGATGCCACCACCAGAGAATATGCCACCAGGCCGCCCGCTGCTTCCGCCGATAGCGAAAACTGCACTGCCTGAGCAACGTTTTCACCCACCACTTGCAACGGTCTGCTACGTTGCCACAGGCCAGCATGTTCAAGCGCCTGCTGAGCCGCTACACCATATGGCGCATGCAAGGGGTTGGCCAACGCAATACGCGCCTTGGTTCCATCAGCTTCGTAGCGTTCGACGGCCTGGTGCACGGCCTCCAGCGGCGTATCTGCAGGTGGTAAAGGCTGCCCAGCACGCTGTAACCAGACCAGCCGTCCCAGTGCATAGGTCCTTCCCTCGCCCTCCGTGAGACCCTTGTCCTCCAGCGCCCTGGCTCGCTCCTCATCAGCGGAGAGGAATACCTCAAAAGGGGCGCCCTGCTCGATCTGGCGCTGAAAATTGCCCGAGGCACCATAGGTGGTCCTGACTTCGACACCCTGCTGACTCTCAAAACGCTGGATCAGTTCTGGCATGGCAAAGCGCAATGACGATGCCGCTGCAACGGAGATGTCCTGGGCATGGCTCGCCACCGGCAACAAGGACAACCCCATTGCCAGAATACCGGCCAGGATGGAAGGAATACGTGAACAACGCACCTGGGAAACGGCCGTTATCCGCATTACGCACTTCCACCCAGGATTGCCTTGAGGTCGATGCTGCTATCTCTTGGCCCCAGATCCAGCAATTCCTGGAGGCTGTCCAGATGACGCTCGATATCGCCCCGGGCGCCAGCCCCATCACCCTTGGTCAGATGCTCCAGCAAACGGGGGTGATCGCCTTCAAGGTAGCAACTGGCCAACCCTTGGCGCTTGTACAGGGCAATGACGATGGAAGTGCGCAGAATCAGATCGGTGAGCATGGCACCGAGCACCCGATTGGGAGAGTGCTCCGCCAGCAGATGATGAATGGCCAGAGAGTGCTCGATTCGTGCGGCCTCATCATTGGCCAGGAAGGCTTCACGCTCACGGTTGGAACGGTCTTCGATCTGAAGCAGTATGCGTTTGTCCAGCGTCCCGGCAGTGAGTGCAGCGACCTCACCTTCCACCAGACGCCGTGCCGCAAAGGTTTCACGAGTCTCGTCCACATCCGGAGCCCTGACTCTGGCCACCTGGTTGGGGCGCTGATCCACCACATGCTCTGAGGCCAGGCGCGTCAGAGCCTTGCGCACCACAGAACGACTCACGCCAAAGACTTCGCCAAGCGTCACTTCCGGCAAACGAGTGCCTGGCGGCAGGCGCTGCATCAACACGGCTCGGCGCACCTGCCGCACGATATCACCATCACTGACTCGGCCACCGGGCTTGATCTCAGCCAGAACCTCTTGCTGCCAGACATTGCTCATTGTCTTGTTCACCTTACCAACAGGAATCATGACCTTCTCATGTTTGTGGCGATAGCACCATATCTACCAGTCAAATTGGATACAATAAATGCCGGAATATGTGTACAAAAACGCCCAAGCTTGTGGCTCGGGCGTTGATATCATGAAAGGGTCGAAGGCTTTTTACATGTCAGCAGCCAAGCAACAGATCACAGATCAGCCTGCGCCATTCACATGTTCCTCACTGATATCGAGAATTTTCATCGTGTTCGTGCCGCCATGGGCGTTCATGTGGTCTCCTCGAGTCAGGATGACATGATCTCCCTGGCTGGCCACCCCGTGAGCGACCAGACGTTCCACGGCACGGTCGTTGAGTTCGGTCGCGCTCATCTCGCTGGTATCGAAAGGTAGCGAGATCACCCCCCGATACAGAGCCATGCGACGCTGCGCTATAGGGTTGTGAGCCAAGCCGACGATCGGCAGGCCAGAGCGGATACGAGAGGCAATGAGGGGGGTATATCCCGTGGATGTCATGCAGGCAATCGCAGCAACACCAGACAGATGATTGGCAGCATACATGGCCGACAAGGCGATGGTCTCGTCAATCCGAGTAAAACCTTCATGGATGCGATGGCCAGATTCCTGGGCCACACGCTCGCGCTCGGCGCCGAGACATACGCGGTGCATCGCTTGTACGGTCTCGACCGGGAAGTCGCCTGCAGCGGTCTCGGCAGACAGCATGACCGCATCCGTGGCATCAAGCACGGCATTGGCTACATCAAAGACTTCCGCACGCGTCGGCAACGGTGATTCGATCATCGACTCCATCATCTGAGTGGCAGTGATGACCGCGCGGTTATGCTGGCGAGCATGCTTGATGATGCGCTTCTGGGTACCGATCAGCTTCTCATCACCGATTTCGACGCCCAGGTCACCACGGGCCACCATCACAGCTTCGGAAGCTTCAATGATGCCATCCAGTGTCTCATCGTTGGCAACGGCCTCCGCACGCTCCAGCTTGGCGACCAAGCCAATTTCCTTGCCGCTTTCTCCGAGCAGTCGGCGAGCTTCACGCATGTCTTCTGCAGAACGTGGGAAAGACACCGCCAGGTAGTCGACGCCGATGTCGATGGCCGTCTTGAGGTCTTCCTTGTCCTTGTCCGTCAATGCAGGTGCAGACAGGCCACCGCCCTGCTTGTTGATGCCCTTGTTGTTGGACAGCTTGCCGCCAACCACGACACGGGTATGAATCTCGCTTCCTGCGACACGCTCTACATCCAGCACGACACGACCGTCATCGAGCAACAGTCGATCACCAGCCGTCACGTCATCGGCGAGTTCCTTGTAGTCGCAACCCACGCGAGAGGTATCACCGGCTTGGCTATCCAAGGCAATATCGATCACGAAGGAAGCCCCTTCATCCAGATGTACGGCCCCTTCCTGAAAACGCGCGATACGAATCTTGGGGCCCTGCAGGTCTCCCAGTGCAGCGACGCTGCGTCCCAATTGTTCAGCAATCTTGCGCACTTCGCTCAAACGGCGTCGATGATCGTCTGCGCTACCGTGAGAAAAGTTGAGACGCACGACATCGACACCAGCCTTGAGCATCTCCTCGAGGACTCCTTCACGATCACTGGCGGGCCCGAGGGTGGCAACGATCTTGGTACGGCGAACGGGGGGATGCGGAAGTTGGCTCATGCTGTCCTCGATAGATGTCGAATATGACGCAAGCAGGTGCCGCCACAGCGGGCAGCGTTTCCTGTAATTTTACTACAAAAACATTGTCTATGCGACTCCAGAATAGGCTGCTGGAGTACTGTAAAAAACCCAGGCATATAACTTTAACCAATTGTTTTTCAAACTCTAACTGACATGACTCTCGGTAAGCCAAGCCAGCTTTCAACGTACATGACGAGTATGACGACCATACGACACCCCATCATTCAGGCATCATGCATCTGTAATTTAACTACAAAAAAGTTCTCAGAGGATGAGAAACAAAGCACGCTAGGCAATATAAAGCATAGCGTCTTGAGCGACTGCCGGATTCAAGCGCTGCTTCATTTCATACGATGCGGAAATAAAAAAAGCTCGCCGACAGGCAGGAACAGGGGGAAGCCAGCCAGCGAGCAAGGATCGCACAGCGATCCTGACAGACGACGACCCGACGCCTGCCTTTCAGGGAGCAGTCACCTCCCCCGTCCGCCGTCGACCATACGCACCATGACCGACGGCTGACTCTCGTTATTGGAAACGCTGAGTCAATCCGCGTTTCCTTACTTCTGGCCAACCTCATGGCTGGCCAGGCTTTCCAGGGCACGCAGGATACCTGCGTGATCCCAGTCGCCTCCGCCCTGGGCTGCACAAGCCTGGAACAACTGCTGCGCGTTGGCGGTACCCGGCAGTGCCAGATTCAGGCTGCGGGCCCCTTCCAGAGCCAGATTCAGGTCTTTCTGGTGCAGGCGAATACGGAATCCAGGATCAAAAGTACGCTTGATCATGCGCTCGCCATGTACATCGAGAATTTTCGACTGCGCCAGGCCACCGAGCAGAGACTCACGCACCTTGGCCACATCTGCCCCCGCCTTTGAAGCAAACAGCAGGCCTTCGGCAACCGCTTCGATGGTCAGGGCAACCACGATCTGGTTGGCCACTTTGCAGGTCTGGCCAGCGCCATGCCCACCGATATGGGTGATGGTCTTGCCCATCACGTCCAGTACCGGCTTGGCACGCTCGAAACCTTCTGGTGTCGCCCCGACCATAATGGTCAAGGCGGCATTGATGGCACCGCCCTCACCACCGGAAACCGGTGCATCGACATACTCACCACCGGCAGCATGAATGCGCTCAGCGAACTTCTGGGTGGCAATCGGGGCGATGGAGCTCATGTCGATGACCAGAGTGCCGGGCTTGAGCCCTTCGATCACACCACCTTCACCGAACAGGACTTCTTCCACGTCGGGGGTATCGGGCACGATGGTGATGACGATATCGGAGGCCTCGGCCACAGCCTTGGGGTCAGCGAGTTCGCGCATCCCCTTGGAGGCTAAGGTGGCATCCAGAGCACCACGCTTGACCGTCGACAGCTCGTGACCAGCATCAAGCAGGTGACCTGCCATGGGACGGCCCATGATGCCCAGACCAATAAAACCGATCTTGCTCATAATGATTCTCCTGACAAATGAATTCGTGACAACAACACGCTCGGTGCCTTGAAGGCAGCCGTCTTAAAGACGGCCTTCTGCCCAACCAAGACCCGCTTCCGTTGTCGTGGCCGGCTTGTATTCACAACCAATCCAGCCCTGGTAGCCGAGGCGATCGAGGTGATCGAACAGGAAGGGATAGTTGATCTCCCCGGTTCCTGGCTCATGACGGCCAGGGTTGTCAGCCAGTTGAACATGCGCGATGCGTGCGAAATGCTTCTCGATGGTCGGCGCCAGGTCCCCTTCCATGATCTGCATGTGATAGATGTCGTACTGCAGCTTGAGGTTGTCGCTAGCGACCTCGTCGAAGATGTCCAGCGCCTGTTCGGTACGGTTGAGAAAGAAACCAGGAATGTCACGCGTGTTGATCGGTTCGGCGATCAACAGGATGCCGGCTTGCTTCAAGCGCTCGGCGGCGTAGCGCAGGTTCTCGACCAGTGTGCGACGGGCATCTGCCTGGCTGACACCCTGCGGTACGATACCGGCCAGACAGTTGACCTGCCTGCAGCCTAGCGCAGTGGCATATTCGATGGCGGTATCGACACCCGTGCGGAACTCTTCAATGCGATCCGGATGGCAAGCGATACCCCTCTCACCCGCACCCCAGTCACCAGCCGGCAGGTTGTGCAACACCTGGGTCAAGCCAAACTGGTCCAGGCGCGCCTTGATCTCGGCAGCCGGGTAGTCATATGGAAAAAGGTACTCCACCCCTTTGAAACCGGCCTTGGCGGCCGCTTCAAAACGGTCGAGGAAATCGACCTCGGTAAACAGCATGCTGAGGTTGGCAGCAAAGTTAGGCATTTTGTTTCTCCCCTGTTTTTGGGAAACACTGCATAAATGTCTGTGCTACTCAATCACTACGTTGCGCGGTGCTCACAATCCTCACCTATACCGCATAGGCTCCGGTTGTTGCGCTCCGGACGCCTTGTGCTTGAGCATGCTCGTCGATTTATTCAGCGTTTCCTTGATAGAGGCATCACGGGATCAGGTGATGCCTCCATTCGCCAAATGGCTAAAGTGTGCTTATGACGACAGTGCACTTACTGACTACAGTGGCGATCAGGTCAGTGCCGCGATGGAACTGGGCGCGTCCTCAAGATTCTCGGCCAACGCTTCGAATTCGTTGATGCCGCCCAGGTCAGTCCCCATGGCGATGTTGGTCACGCGCTCGAGAATCACCTCGACAACGACCGGTACGCGATGCTCCTGGGCCAGTTCCTGGGCCTTGCGCAGGGCCGGCGCGATGTCATCGGGCTTGGTGACGCGCAGTGCCTTGCAGCCCAGACCTTCAACCACTGACACATGGTCGACGCCATAGCCATTGATCTCTTCGCAGTTGATGTTCTCGAACGACAACTGCACGCAGTAGTCCATGTCGAAGCCACGCTGGGCCTGGCGAATCAGGCCAAGGTAGGCGTTATTCACCAGCACATGGATATAGGGCAGCTTGAATTGAGCTCCCACTGCCAGCTCCTCGATCATGAACTGGAAGTCATAGTCACCGGACAACGCCACAACGTTGGCATCGGGATCGGCACGACACACGCCCAACGCCGCAGGAATGGTCCAGCCCAAGGGGCCGGCCTGGCCACAGTTGATCCAGTGACGCGCCCCATAGACATGCAGGAACTGGGCACCGGCAATCTGCGACAGACCGATGGTGCTGACATAGCGAGTGTCACGACCGAAGACCTTGTTCATCTCTTCGTAGACCCGCTGCGGCTTGACCGGCACATCATCGAAATGTGTCTTGCGCAGCATGGTGCGCTTGCGCTCCTGGCAGGATTCTGCCCAGGCACTACGGTCCTTCAGACGACCAGCCGCCTTCCACTCCTTGGCCACTTCGATGAACAACGCAAGTGCTGCCTTGGCGTCGGAAACGATGCCGTAATCCGGACCGAAGATACGCCCGATCTGAGTCGGCTCGATATCCACATGCACGAAGGTACGGCCTTCGGTGTAAGTTTCCAGGTTGCCCGTGTGACGGTTGGCCCAACGGTTGCCGATGCCAATCACAAAATCGGACTCCAGCATGGTGGCGTTGCCGTAACGATGTGATGTCTGCAAGCCCACCATGCCCGCCATCAGCGGGTGATCATCCGGCACAGTCCCCCACCCCATCAGGGTCGGAATGACCGGCACACCAGTCAGCTCAGCGAATTCCTGCAGCTCGGCCGCAGCATCAGCATTGATGATGCCGCCACCGGCGACCAGCAACGGCCGCTCGGACTCGTTGAGCATGGTCAGGGCCTTCTCGATCTGAACACGGGTCGCAGCAGGCTTGTACACCGGCAGCGGCTCATAGGTGTCCGGGTCGAACTCGATTTCCGTCATCTGCACATCAATCGGCAGGTCGATCAGCACCGGGCCTGGGCGACCAGAACGCATCAGATGAAAAGCCTGCTGGAAAGCACGCGGCACCTGAGCGGCCTCCATCACGGTAATCGCCCACTTGGTCACCGGACCAGCAATGGCCTTGATATCCACCGCCTGAAAATCTTCCTTGTGCAGCTTGCCGGTCGGCGCCTGGCCAGTGATGCACAGAATCGGAATGGAGTCCGCCGAGGCCGAGTACAGGCCGGTAATCATGTCAGTGCCGGCAGGTCCAGAAGTCCCGATACACACGCCAATGTTGCCCGGCTTGGTACGGGTATATCCCTCGGCCATGTGAGAGGCGCCTTCCACATGGCGCGCCAGTACGTGATCGACGCCGCCTACGCGGCGCATGGCAGCGTAGAAGGGGTTAATGGCAGCGCCGGGCAAGCCAAAGGCAACATCGATACCTTCCTTGCGCAACACGTGAACGGCAGCGTCGGCAGCGGTCATGCGAGCCATGATGCGTCTCCTATGGATTTATATGATTGTATACATTTTTAGCGTGATAATGATCATCACATTAATTTTATGAAAATCTTTTCCAATATTTTTAGCAGGCCCGCAAAAGCTTATCCAGAACTTTTTGAAAAAAATTTCCGAAAACGCTGAAAAAGAAAGACACGCCATGTCTAGTGGATTGTTTTTAAATACAAATCATCTTTTGCAGCGCATCAAGAAATGCCAGCCACGAAAGCGTGACTGACAGGAAGATAGAGGAAGAAAGGAAGGAAGGAAGGAAGAAGCCAAGTGAAATGGATAACGTCAGGCGGTCAGGGGAATATCATCGAAAACAGGAGTCTTCACCTTGCCTCTATGTGCAGCAAGTAGACGCTCCACACCACGCTCGATGATGTCTTCATGGATCATGATCAGAACCCCTTGGCCATACCTCGCGGACGCGCAGGTTGTGGCCTGTCACCAACAGCGGAAGAATGCCTGATCCTTAGGCTGTTTTAAAAAAGCAATGACCAAAACGGCGACCCCGCTCAGGCATCGGATGCCTGAGCGGGGTCGCCATGAAAAGATATCTGCCAAACCAGAAAGCTTTCTGTATGTCTGGCAGCTCGCTATCCAGACTTGCTGAATTCAGCTTCTCTTGCTGTAAGGCAGCGCCATATGACGGTTGACGTCCTTGTACAGCAGATAGCGGAAGGGGCCAGGGCCACCGGCGTAGCATGCCTGAGGGCAGAAAGCGCGCAGCCACATGTAATCACCGGCCTCGACCTCGACCCACTGCTGGTTGAGATGGTAGACCGCCTTGCCTTCCAGCACGTAGAGACCATGTTCCATGACATGAGTCTCATCGAAAGGAATCACCCCGCCCGGCTGGAATGTGACGATCGTCACATGCATGTCGTGACGCATGTCTTCCGGATCAACAAAACGAGTGGTTGCCCAGACCTCATTGCAGTCAGGCATCACGGAAGGCTCGATGTCATTCTCGTTGACCACGAAAGCCTCCGGCACATCAATGCCATCGACCTTTTCATACGCCTTGCGAATCCAGTGGAAGCGCACCGTTGCATCTGATTCATTGCGCAACTGCCAGTCGCTGCCCGGCGGGATGAATGCGTAGCCGCCCGGCGCCATACGGTGTTTCTCGCCAGAAATGGTCAGCACCATTTCGCCTTCCACCACGAACAGCACACCTTCCGCCCCCGGGTCGCTTTCGGGGCGTTCACTACCACCACCCGGAGAGACTTCCATGATGTATTGGGAGAAGGTCTCGGCAAAACCGGACAACGGCCGCGACAGCACCCACAGACGGGTATTGTCCCAATGCGGCAGCTTGCTGGTGACGATATCGCGGTAAACCCCTTTCGGGATCACGGCAAAGGCTTCGGTGAACATGGCACGATCAGTGGTCATGACCTTCTGGTCGGGATGACCGCCATGGGGAGCATAATAGGTACGATTCGGTTTGGCTGTGCTCATAATCTTTCTCGGATATGTCTTATTGGCGTTTATATGACTAGCGCTGATCTTATTGGTTTTTATGCCATTATCATTCTATTCACTGGCAGGCTCAGGCTCTTGCCGATGAGTCATCAGGCCAGCGTGACACGAATATCCAGCGGGTACTCGTCACAGTTGTTGCCATCGCCACCACGATCGACAACCAGGAATTCCCCTTCGCGTTCGAGTACCGACTGGATGGCATGCCAGGTTCCTGCGCGATAATTGACACCTTGGCGACCATCAGTGACAAAGGCCCGCACATCAGCAGGGTCGATAGTGTCGCCAGGCGGAGCCACCACGATGATGAAGCGTTCCTCGTGCAGGGGCATGAACGCCTGACTGCCTAGAGGATGACGCTCGAGAAAAGTCAGCTCCAACGGCAGCGTGATCGGTTGGCTGACAAAGATGCTGATCAAAGACCTGGCATTTTCCCCCAGCGTCTCGACTTGGGCCAGGTCATGATGGCGCTGAGTACGACCGGCATTGATCGGGAAGTGCTCGGAAGTACGGGCATCGATGATGTCCCCGAAAGGCGCGAAAGCTTCCTGGGTCAATGGCCCAGCGACAAGTTCCAGCATAGAGATTCTCCGTTGCAGCGCATCCACTACCACCCAGCCTGCGCCTAGCAGCGGTGGGTATTGCACCAGTCCATGGAAAAAAATTCCCAGCCACTGTGGAAATATTTTCCATCTTAATATCCAATAGCGAAACGACACAATCGACAGATGGTAAAAAATGTCATCGAAGGATCCCCCTGCTCCTCTCGATTCCATGACCATTCGTTGGTGCCGTGCATCTCCTCTTGTACAAGAGCCCCTATCAAGTCCAATAACATGCGAGGGCCCCATGCAGACCCCGACCAACAGTACAACAGCCAGCAAGAAACGCTCGCTGCGCATCCCCCACATCTATGTCATTCTGTTCATCTTCATTGCCCTGGCGTCGATTGCGACCTATTTCGTGCCAGCCGGGCAGTATGAGCGGGTTCCTGGCCCCAATGGCCGCATCACCATCGATGCCGAGTCGTTCCAGTTCGTCGATAGCACGCCGGTGGGTATCACCGAGTTCATGAAGGCGATTCCCAATGGGTTGATGAGCGCCGGTGAGGTGGTGTTCTTCACGTTCATGATCGGCGGCATGTTCATGGTACTGCGCCGCACAGGTATCATCGAACTCGCTGTCGACAAGCTCAGTCGTCGTTTCACCCACCAACGCCTGCTGCTGATACCGGTGCTGATGACGGTATTTGCTCTTGTCGCCACCATCATTGGTACCCAGGAACTGGCGCTGGTCTACGTTCCTGTCATATTGCCGCTGATGATCGCGTTGCGCTTTGACTCTGTCACGGCGGCGGCCGTCGCACTTTGTGCGACAACAGCGGGGTTCACTACCGGTGTACTCAACCCCATCAACACCGGTCTTGCACAGCAGCTCTCGGGGCTGCCGCTGTACTCCGGCTTCATGCTTCGTGCCTTGGCCTTCGTCGCCATTCTGGCAGCTGGCATCTTCTTCGTGATGCGTTATGCACACCGTGTCAGCCGCAACCCGGAAACCAGCCTGCTGCACGATGATCCCCAGGAAATCGAAAAGCGTCACCATTACCTGCATGCCGCCGACGAAGGTGAGCTGACCGCCACAAAACGCCAGAAGCTTGCCAGCCTCGCAACATTCGCCTTCATGGCCCTGCTGGTGTACGGCGTACTGGCCCACGGCTGGTTCATGATGGAAATGGCCGGTCTGTTCATCATCATGGGCATTGTCGTTGGTCTGATTGCCGGACTTGGCACTGAAGACATCTGTGAAGGCTTCAACCAGGGCTTTCGCGATGTACTGGTCGGTGCCATGATCGCTGGTATCGCTCGTGGGGTCGCCGTCGTGCTTGAAGACGGCCAGATCATGGACACCATGGTATATGGGCTTGGTAACCTGGTCGGTGAGCTGCCAACACTGCTGTCTGCCGCTGGCATGTATTTCTCCCAGCTTGCCTTCAATTTCGTCGTACCTTCCGGCAGTGGCCAGGCGCTGGTGACCATGCCCATCATGGCTCCTCTATCCGATCTCATCGGCGTCACTCGTCAGACTGCAGTACTGGCCTATCAGCTCGGTGACGGCATCGGCAATATCCTTTACCCCACCTCTGGCTACTTCATGGCGACCCTGGCATTGGCCGGTGTGCCGTGGCAACGTTGGGTGAAGTTCTTCTTTCCGCTGTTCTGCGTCTGGGTCCTGATTTCACTTGCCTTCCTGATCGTGGCCCAGGCCACCCACTGGGTTGGCTGATCATCCTACGCAAACAGGATTCTTGAGACAGAGCATCTTCCTGACACCGCCAGCAGAGCCTGCTGGCGGTGTTCTTCTATCACGACCTGTGACTTGCCTCAGCGAGCCGGGTGATGCTCAGCCCAATGCCGGGCGATATCCACACGACGCGTCACCCAGACACGATCATGCGCCTCGATGTGATCAAGGAAGCGCTGCAGGGCACGGAAGCGACCAGGACGCCCGATCAGGCGGCAATGCAGGCCAATAGACAACATCTTCGGCGTATCTTCGCCTTCCGCATAAAGCACATCGAAGGCATCACGCAGATAAGTAAAGAAGTGATCTGCCGTATTGAAGCCCTGCGGAGCCGCAAAGCGCATGTCATTGGTGTCCAGGGTGTAGGGTACGATCAGATGGGAGCGCTCCTGACCCTGACTGTCGGCTTCGCGAGTCCAGAACGGCAGGTCGTCACCGTAATAATCGCTGTCATAAAGGAAGCTGCCTTCATCCAGCACCAGGCGACGGGTGTTGGGGCTGTCGCGCCCGGTATACCAGCCCAACGGACGCTCGCCGTACAGGTTTTCGAAGATTTCGATGGCCTTGCGCATGTGGTCACGCTCAACTGACTCCGGTACCTGCTGATAGTGAATCCAGCGGTACCCATGGCAGGCAATCTCATGGCCAAGTTCCTTGAACGCATGGGCCACTTCCGGATGACGTTCCAGAGCCATCGCCACGCCGAAGACGGTCAGCGGCAGGTCACGGCGTTCGAACTCACGCAAGATACGCCAGACACCTGCACGCGAGCCGTATTCATAAATGGACTCCATGCTCAGGTGACGGTCTGGGTAGGCATCTGCCCCGATGATTTCGGAAAGAAACTGCTCAGAACCTGCATCTCCATGCAGCACGCAGTTCTCCCCACCTTCTTCGTAGTTGAGTACGAACTGGACGGCAATCCTGGCCTTGCCCGGCCAGTTGGCTTCCGGTGGCGTGCGCCCATAACCGATCAAGTCGCGCGGGTAGGAAGAAGGGGAAAGCGTGCTCATGGTCATCTCCTGTCAGCCACCGCGTCCTGTCAAGACGCGATCCTTCGGCATGCCGATATATTGTTGGTGTCGCTGAGCTTTTCACCGCCAGCTTATGTATACAAAGAAAAGATAGACTGTATCCAACGTGACATCAAGCGCTTTTCATGGCTCAGAAGCCATCGAGTGACATTAAATCCAGCAATGACGAATAGTTAGTGATTTTTTCAATTATTTTTGTATACAAAATATAATACAAACTAGACACAATTATTGTGAAAATTGATGAACAATAAGAGTGACCATACCCGACAATCATTTCAATAGCAGTCGAATAAAATCAATAATCAACTGTTTTTAAATGCTTTTTAAAACCTTGTGATATTTTTCTCTCACATGCTTGAACCGTATTCGATGCCGGTCTATTTTGTGTACAAAGACAAAAAATTCCGTACTCGAGATTTTTTACCTATGCGCATCCATCTGATCAATCCCAATACCACCTCGGGCATGACCGAGACCATCCGCAACGCAGGCATCACCATCGCTGCGGCAGACACTCGTATCACCGCTTCTCAGCCCGTCAGCGGTCCGGTATCCATTGAGGGCCATTTTGACGAGGCCATCAGCGCCGTCGGCGTCCTGGACGAGATCCTGCGCCTGGACCAGGAGACGGATCAACCGGACGCTTATGTCCTGGCCTGCTTCGGTGACCCTGGGCTACTGGCCGCCCGTGAAGCCACTCGGGCTCCCGTCATTGGCATCGCCGAAGCCGCCTTCCATATGGCGACATTGATCAGCACACGATTCTCTGTGGTCACCACGTTGGGACGCACAGTGATCATTGCTGAACATCTGCTCGATCAGTATGGCTTCCGTCACCACTGCCGCCGCGTGCGTGCAGCGGAAATTCCCGTACTGGACCTGGAAGATGACAGTGATAGCGCCCTTGAGAAGATCATCGAGGAAGGCATTCGTGCCCGGGATGAAGATGGCATCGGCGCCATTGTGCTGGGCTGTGGCGGCATGGCCAACCTGACGGACACCATCAGCCGTGAAGTCGGCCTCCCGGTGGTGGAAGGCGTCACTGCAGCGGTGAAGCTGGCTGAGGCACTGGTTGGCCTGAAACTTGCTACCTCCAAGGTCGGAGACTTGGCTTTCCCGCGCCCAAAGCCCTTTACCGGCAACTATGCCCACTTGTCCGACCTCGACCTCAATCGCAGGAATAGCTAGACAACATCGGCACCGAGGGCATGGAGCCTTCTCCATCCCTCTGGCACCCAACAACATAACAACCACAACATGAGGCTCCCAACATGACCTCTACAAACACATCAACATCGCCCGAGGCTAACGCCGAGGTAGGTACCAAGGGGGTGGGCGATGAGTCTCTGGCTCCCCAGAAAACCCGTATCATGGGGCGTACCTCCTACCTGCTGGCCTGGTTTGGAGGCTGCGTATCCATTGGTACCTTTACCATGGGTTCCAGTGTCGTCGGCACGCTAAATCTGATTCAGGCGACATTGGCCATTGCTATCGGTTGCTTCGTCATCGGGATTGCACTGGCCCTGAATGGTGCCGCTGGCTACAAGTACGGCATCCCCTTCATGGTGCAGGCTCGCAGTGCCTTCGGTTTCCAGGGAACTCGCCTGCCGGGGCTGGTCCGTGCGGTGCCTGCCATTGTCTGGTATGGCTTCCAGAGCTGGATCGGTGCCGGGGCGCTTAACCTGGTATCGGCGACGCTGTTTGGCTATGACAATCTGATTGTGTTCTTCATCGGCTTCCAGTTCCTGCAGATTGCTCTCTCGGTCACCGGCTTTCAGGGCATCAAGTGGTTGGAGAACATCGGCAGCGCCTTCATCCTCGCTTCCCTTGTCTACATGTTCTATAGCACTGTCGTGCGCTACGGAGACACCCTCTCGGCCAACCTGATTACGATGGAAGGCTCCTGGGGCCTGCCATTCTGGGGTGCCACCATGCTGTTCCTGGGTATCTATTCGACCATGATACTCAATGTCAGCGACTATGCTCGTGAGCACAAGAAAGGCACTGGCCCGGGCCTGCTGACCACGATTTATGCCATGTCGATTCTGCCTTGCACCCTGTTCATGGGCCTGATTGGCTTCATGGTCTCGGAAGCGACCGGCGTGGCCGATCCTATCAAAGTGTTCTCCAACGCGGTGGACAACACGCCACTGCTGATGACCACACTGCTGTTCATTGCCTTTGCCCAGGTCACCACCAACGTACTCAACAACGTGGTACCTCCTACCTATGTGTTGATGGACACCTTCAAGCTGAGCTATCGCAAAGCCAGCGTCGTTGTAGGCCTACTGGCCTTCGCCACCTTCCCCTGGGAACTGGTCAAGGACGAGTCAGCGGCTGGCCTGCAGGTCTTCGTCCAGACGTACTCTTCCTTCCTTGGCCCGATCTTTGCGGTACTGGTCGTGGACTACTACCTGATTCGTCGCCGGACTCTGGACCTGACCAAGCTCTACGATGAGAACGGCCCTTATCGTGGTATCAATCTGGCCGCTCTGGTCGCCACTGCAGTCGGGGTGATCGCAGCCTTCAGCATGCCAACCGTGTCCTGGTATGCCAGCCTGATTCCTGCCGGGCTGACTTACTGGCTGCTGATGCAGTACTGGCCGACCTGCCGCCGGTTCACTGAATAACACTCATATCCAGACACCACATGCCAGGGAACTCCTCTCAGAGTTTCCTGGCTGCCACCGATAATGACAAAAGGACGGTGACAATGTCCCAAGATGATCTGACCATCGACACATCGCGTGCCGATCCTTCGCTGTACAACGAAGACCTTGCACCGCTGCCCCACAGCAAGCGCAACTGGGGGGCCTTCGAAATCTTCAACGTGTGGTCCAACGATATCCAGAGCCTGTTCGGCTACACCCTCGCGGCTTCCCTGTTCCTCAGCTACAACCTCAACGGCTGGGCCGTGATGGCGGCCATCATCCTGGCGGGTGTGATCGTCATGTTCCTGGTCAACCTCACTGGCTCGCCCAGTGTGCGCTACGGCATCCCCTTTCCGGTGATGATACGTGCCAGCATGGGAGTTCGGGGCTCCAACCTGCCAGCACTGCTGAGAGCCGTCGTGGGGATCTTCTGGTATGGCGTACAGACCTACTTCGCTTCCACTGCCGTGACCCTGATGATCACCGCGTTGATCGGTAGTGATGGCGGTAGCGGCATGCTTGGGCTGTCTCCGGTGGCCTGGCTGTCTTTCCTGCTGGTATGGCTGTTCCAGATGGCGATCTTCTGGGCTGGCATCGAGCGCATCAAGCACTTCCTCAACTGGGCTGGGCCCCTGGTCTATGTGGTGATGGTGGTGCTGATGGGTATTGTCTGGTGGGAGGCAGGCGACCAGTTGCTGCCTGCCGTCGGTGAAATATTCACTGCGCAAGGTGAAGGCCAGGGCGGTATCGCAGCCTTTGCAGCCATCGTCGGTACCATGGTGGCCTACTTCGCCGCGGTGGTGATCAACTTTGGTGATTTCACCCGCTTTGTCAGGACCGAACGTCAGATGAAACTCGGCAACCTCCTTGGTCTGCCACTCAATGTGGCGTTCTTCTCCTTCATTGCCTTGATCATTACCGCCGGCACCGTGGTGCTGTTCGGGGAGGCTTTGACCAATCCGACCGACATTGTCGAGCGGGTCGATGCCCTGCCCTTGACCCTGCTGGCCGCCGTCACTTTCTTCGCGGCTACTGTCGGCATCAATCTGGTAGCCAACTTCATTCCTCCGGCCTACGACCTGGCCAACCTGTTCCCGCGCCACATCAGTTTCCGTACCGGCGGACTGATTACCGCCCTGGTGGCACTGGTGGTCGGTGCTCTTTGGGTATCAGTGATCAGCCAGATCGGTGTGCCCGGTTTCGTCAACGCCGTAGGTGCCATTGTCGCGCCCTTCTACGGCATCATCGTCGTTGACTATTACCTCATCAAGGGCGGCAAACTGGATGTACAGGCACTGTTTTCGGCACGTGAAGGTGATGCCTATACCTATACCAACGGCTGGAACATTCGCGGCCTGGTTGCCTTCGGTTTCGCAGCCATGTTTTCTCTTTCGACGGTGGTGGTGCCTGCAATGGCAAGCCTGGCCGGCTTCGGCTGGATGATGGGCGCAGCCCTGGGCGGTATCCTCTACCTGGCCTTGATGCGTAGCCAAGCGGTCACGGCAACCGCTCAATGAAGAGGTTCTGACAGGGAAACTGGTTCTGACAAGCAAACGTCTCCTGTCAGCAGGTTACATGCTCAAGCCCCGGCTACCAGGCCGGGGCTTTTCCTTGTCATGACAGCTCTTTGTCATGATAGCTCTTTGTCATGACAGCCACGGGATGGCATGGAGACTAGGCTATCTCCCTTTGAGCAGGGACAGGCACCTAACTCGCGAAGATATCGAACAGATCAGGCGCCTCGTTCTCTTCTTCCACGATCGACAACGAGGCTTCGATTGCCTTGAGATGCCGGCTCATGAAAGCCTGGGCACGCTCTCCCTTGCCTTCGGCCAGATAGTTGATCAGATCCTGATGATCATGAGACTCGCATCCCAGATGGCCGGTATTGCCATAGACCGCAAGAATCAGCGACGAACGCGAACATAGACGCTCAACGAAGTCTGCCAGAGTACGGTTGCCGGATATCCCGGCCAGGTAAGAATGGAAGTCAGCGGACAGACGAATGGCGGAACTCTGCTCACCGGACTGCAGCGCCTCGCGCTCACGCTGGGCCATGTCCCGAAGCTTGGCAATGTCATTGCTGGTAATACGGCGGGCAATTTCCGGCATCAGGCCACATTCGACCATCTGCCGTGCATCAAACACATCCTTGGCCTCTTCAGCAGTAGGTCGCGTGACACTGGCGCCACGCCTCGGCGTCAACGTGACCAGTTGCTCCAGTGCCAAACGCTGGAGGATCTTGCGGATCCCTGTACGGCTGACACCAAAGACCTCAGCCAGGGCATCTTCCCGGAGCCGGGCTCCAGGCTTGAGACGATGTTCAATGATCGCATCACTGATCGAACGGTGA
Organism: Halomonas sp.; assembly: GCF_029263665.1. Classification (GTDB taxonomy): domain Bacteria; phylum Pseudomonadota; class Gammaproteobacteria; order Pseudomonadales; family Halomonadaceae; genus Halomonas. The sequence continues at coordinate 163,048 of NZ_JAJUFQ010000006.1, read as the reverse complement.
ATCGCTTCATGACGTTCAGCTCCATCACCGTTCTTGCCCTGACGCAGAGCTGGCGTGGCGGGGGAAGCCTTCACGCGCTGATTCATTGATGCACTCCTGATGTTCTCATCTCAATAGGCCTGACGGCTTTCCATTGACCTATTGTATACGACTATCCAGGTGCAGGACGAGCCAGGGCCCACTTCCTATGGAAGCGGGCCCTGGCATGCTGCGCTTGGACAATGGGCGACCTACTCGCTCCAGTTTGCGATCAGCGCACGCTCGTCGTCAGTCATCTTGGTCAGGTTGCCTAGCGGCATGTAACCACTGGCCACAACCTGCTGAATGATGGCTTTCTGCTGCTCGGTCTCCGCTTCAGTATCCAGAGCGATACCTGCAGGCGCCGCGCTGAAGCTGGGATGATCCGGCGTTGCTGAATGACAGGTCGTGCAACGCTCCTCGATAACCGAGTGGATGCTGGCCAGTTCAGAACCGCCCTCGCCTTCTCCCGAGCCACCCTGAGACGCCGCTTGACTATCTGCATCCGCTGCCGTGCTTTCTTGAACCTGGGCTGGAGCTGAAGCCTGAGCCGGTTTGGCAGTACTCTTCAGAAGTGGCGACCCAATGGCAAAGGCCAGCAGAATCAACGCCACCCCAGCAGCCGGATAAGCAGGCTTGTGCTGGCCGGAATGCATCAGCACAAAGTACTGACGAATCAAGGCACCCGCAAAGATCATCAGCGCCATGATTACCCATGCCCACTCATTGGAGTATGCGAAGGAGTAGTGGTTGCTGATCATCAACAACACGACAGGCAGGGTGAAATAGGTATTATGCACGGAACGCTGCTTACCGCGCTTGCCGTCCAGCGGATTCGGCGTCTCTCCCGCCTTGAGCGCCTTCACCATGCGACGCTGCCCAGGGATGATCCAGAAGAACACGTTGGCAGACATTGCCGTGGCCATCACCGCCCCGGTAAGCAGGAAAGCCGCTCGACCCGAGAAAATGTGCACGCTGAGATAGCACACCACCACCATCATGATGGCGACACCCACACTCAACAGGCCATCCCGCTCCATATTGGGGCTGACCCGTTTACACATCTCGTTATAGACCAGCCAGCCACTGAGCAGGAACAGCAAGGCGACGACATTGGCCTGCCAGCCACTCATGTTGGCTGCCCATTCCCAGGGGCTACCAGGGTTGACCAGATAGAAGCCCGGATTGGCCATGTACAGGATGATGAACAGGGCAAAGCCCGACAACCAGGTGGTATAGGACTTCCAGAAAGACCAATGCAGGTCATCCGGCAGCTTCTCTGGTGCCGTGGCATATTTCTGGTTGTGGTAGAAACCACCACCATGCACAGCCCACATTTCCCCGAAGACACCCTTCTTGCGGTCGCTCTCGGCCTTGGGCGTCTTCAGTCCATTGTCCAGCATGACGAAATAGATGGATTCGCCAATCCAGGCGATAGCGGCGATGACATGCAGCCAGCGCAGCATGAAGTTGATCACATCAAGAAGATACGATGACATGGTGATATCTCAGCTATCTTGTTGTTAATAATGACAATTACAGCCTACAGAGAATTTCCCTGATCAACTGCCACGGTAAGTGGAATAGCTGTACGGCGAGACCAGAAGCGGCACGTGATAATGCTCACTGGCATCAGCTACTCCGAAGCGCAGGGGAATACGGTCCAGGAAGCGCGGTTCACTGGCCTCGATACCTTGTGCACGCAGATAGTCACCGGCGTGGAACAACAATTCGTATTCACCGCTGACAAAGGCTTCACCCTCCAGAATCGGGTTGTCGCAACGGCCGTCGTCATTGGTCACGGCCTCGCCAAGGCGGATGCGCTGGTCGCCTTCAATACGAAAGATTTCAATGCGAATGCCCTGGCCCGGACAGCCCCGTGAGGTATCCAGCACATGCGTTGTCAAGCGGCCCATAGGATTCTCCTCTCCTCCAGATACTGATGATGAACATCATTGCTTCAAATGATAGTACAGTTCAACACATTTTTTGTATACAGTTTTGCTGTACAATCCTTCGGACAACGCTCAATCTGTCGTATATGACATCAATATCTTCGTACAAGACCACACTACACCTAGACTCTCAGGAGGTTGCATGGCCAAGTTACTGCTCACTGATCGCCCCAGCCAGATGGACAAGGCCAGCTTTGTGGCCACTTATGGAGACGTCTTCGAGCATTCCCCATGGGTAGCTGAAGAAGCCTACGACCGTGGTCTGAGTGAAGCCCATGATGAGCCCGGCGTGCTCGCAGAACATATGGGCAAGGTACTCGAAGACGCCGATATAGAACGCCAGATGCAGGTCATTCGCGCCCACCCGGACCTCGCCGGCAAGGCAGCAGCAGCCGGAGAGCTAACAGAAGACTCCACCCGAGAGCAGGCAGGGGCAGGGCTTGACCAGTGCACAGCGGATGAACTGGCTCGCTTTACCCGCTTGAATGATGCTTACAAGGCTCGCTTCGGCTTCCCCTTCATCATGGCAGTGAAAGGTGGCAACCGACACGCCATCCTCGCCGCCTTCGAAGAGCGCTTGAACAACAGTATCGACCAGGAACGTGATGAAGCCGTTCTGCAGATCAACCGTATCGCCCGCTTCCGCCTGGAAGATCGTGCCCGTTGATCCTTTTATTGATGCACAACTGAAAAGGCCAGCCGCAATCGCGGCTGGCCTTTTTGATTCATCTGCAGATCACGAAAATATTTTCGATGGAATACCATCTTTCTAAATAGCTTCGTGCCTTCAATCAACATAAAGCACGCATGGCATGCGTGCACATATCACCTGAGTCTTGTCCGGGTGAATCAATACCTAACATGAATAAAAAATGAATTCCTGTGTCAGCTTACAGACAGGCAGCTATTGTCATGATGGACCCACTCGCCAATGAGTCTCACCGCACAGGTATGGACATTGGTGCACTAACATCATCAAAGACAGGAAGCGACAGCATGAAAAAGACTCTGACTCTCGGCCTTGCCACTCTGACCCTGACCGGCGCCATGGCGACCACCGCTCTGGCAGATGACGGTGCTACTCGTGCAGACATTGATCGCATGCTGAAAAGCGCCCAGGACTATGGCTTCACTCACTTTGATGAATTTGGTGTCGATGACGGCGACCAGTTCGAAGTCGAGGGCTGGGGAGAAGATGGCTCGCGACTGGATGTCGACATGTCCATGAGTGATGGCAGCGTGTTGCGCAAACAGAAACGCCAGAGTGAAGTACCTGACTGGAGCCTGAGCAGTGATGAGGTCAGCAAGGCCTTGGACGGCGCTCAGGAAGCCGGCCTGGAGCACATTGGCTCACTCGATGTCGACCGCATGGGCCAGATCGAGATCGAAGGCTACGACGCCCAGTTCCAGGAACTGGAACTGGAACTGCGCATGAACCGTGAGACCTTCGAAGTTCTGAAAGTGGTGCAGGACGACTAAAACGCTTTTTTCATCCATTATCCACAAGGATACCGCCGATTGGCGGTATCCTTGTTTTTGATAGCCACTTTACCTGCTGCTTTTCATCCGAGCGTCTTTGGCGACTCAGCGATAGGCTCCCTCGATGTCCGTGATGCGCAATGCCTTGCGCCCCAGGCCATCATGCAAGTCCAGCATGCGCTCGATCCAGTCATAGACGGGGTCGGCATTGGACACCAGGTCAGCCGATGAAACACAGCGCGCCCACATGAAGAAACCAAACACCAGATAGTCGGCTCCCCCGGCGGATTTGCCATCGAGATACTCGTTATCCGTGAGTGCCCCACGCATGGGTTCCAGAGCCGTATCCAGCTGCGCCAATCCCTTGGCAGGCGAATGAAACTCTTCGAGCGTACGACCGAAGCGCTTTTCCCGGCTATCACGGAAATACTCGCGATCCTTGGGATGCACGGCATTGATCAGGTCCATGATCACGGTCTTCAATATGGCCGGAGCCAGTGACCGTTCACCAAAATACTTGAAGAACCGAGCACGAGCCTCAGCCTCACCGGAACCGAGCAGCGCAGGCGTGTCGGGATAGGCGCGATCAAGGTATGCCATGATCTGGTAGCTGTCGGTCACGACTTCATCGCCATCCACCAGCACTGGAACCTTGTCGTAGTAGGCAAATTCCAGAGCGTCCTTGTCAGTGAAATGCCAGGGACGGTACTCAGCATCCAGTCCCTTGTGCGCCAGGGCCAGCTTGACTCGCCAGCAATAGGGGGAAAAGCGCAGGTTCTCATCGATACCACAAAGCTCATACAAGACTCGATTCATAGTGTATCCCCGAATCCTCATTGGTCGGCTTGATATGCACTCGAGTGTGGCAGGCTTTGCCATGGCCCGCCAATACCTCATTTCTCCTGTGGCTGACGATCAGGACACTGCCCTTTAGTCTAAGCTGCTTTATCGAGCACTCTTGCACCCACCTTTATCGCTGTACAATAACTTTTTGATTTTAAATAATTTCACAAGAGTTTTGGCGTCAAGGCAGCATCATGCATTTTGGTAAGACCAATTCCCCACAACTAGTCATCATCGCAAGGGCGTCTTATCTTGCGACCGTCCCCTACTGCTATGCATAGGCGACATCTGCACAGCAACAATACCCATGCAGAAGCAGTTCCCCATGCAGGACGACACCATGATTCCGCATGGCGACCAACAATAACCGAGGAGACTCCCGTCTCATGATTGATACCACCCTTGCATTGCTCGCCTTCGTGCCCTTGGTACTGGCCGGTGTCTTGCTGATTGGACTACGCATGGCAGCCAAGATAGCCATGCCGATCGTTTTCGTCGTCACTGCCCTTATCGCCCTATTTACCTGGGAAATGAGCTTTAACCGCGTTCTGGCCTCCACGCTGCAAGGGTTGATTCTTACCGTTGCCATCCTGTGGATCATCTTCGGCGCGATCCTGCTGCTCAATACGCTGAAACACTCGGGGGGTATCACAGCCATTCGCAATGGCTTCTCCGGCATCAGTCCCGATCGCCGTGTGCAGGCCATCATCGTCGCCTGGCTGTTCGGCTGCTTTATCGAGGGTGCTTCAGGTTTTGGTACTCCCGCTGCGGTCGCGGCTCCGCTCATGGTCGCCCTGGGTTTCCCAGCTCTGGCAGCCGTGGTGGTTGGCATGATGATCCAGTCCACTCCCGTGTCCTTCGGGGCAGTAGGTACTCCAATCGTGGTGGGCGTCAGCGGGGGCATCAACCAGGAGGCCATCACTGCTCAACTGGAGGCCGGCGGCTCCTCCTGGCTGGAATATTTCCGCCTGATTGCCGGCGAGGTCGCTATCACCCACGCTATTGTCGGCACGCTGATGCCTCTGATCATGGTCATCATCATGGTGCGTTTCTTCGGTGCCAACCGCTCATGGAAAGAAGGTCTTTCCATCACTCCTTTCGCCATCTTTGCCGGTATCTGCTTCGTCGTGCCCTATGCACTGGCGGGCGTGCTGCTGGGACCCGAGTTCCCCTCGATGATCGGCGCCATGGTCGGCCTGGCCATTGTCGTGCCAGCCGCTCGTCGAGGCTTTCTGATTCCCAAGGACACCTGGGATTTCGCCGAGAGCCAGTCCTGGCCTGCCGAGTGGCATGGAAAGTTCGAGATCAAGCTGGATGAGGTGGCGGGCAAGGCTCCTATTTCTACCTTCATGGGCTGGCTACCCTATGTGCTGCTCGCGATCTTTCTGGTTGCCTCACGCACCATCGAACCGCTCAAGGCAGCGCTGAACTCTCTCAGCTTCGGCTGGAGCAATATCCTGGGTGAAGCCGGTGTTTCCGGCAGCATTGAGCTACTCTACCTGCCCGGCGGCATTCTGCTCATGGTCGTACTGGTCACTGCCATACTGCACCGCATGCGTGCCAGCGAACTCAAGGCCGCCTTCAGCGAATCCTCGAAGACATTGCTCGGTGCAGGCTTCGTATTGATCTTCACCATCCCCATGGTGCGTATCCTGATCAACTCTGGGGTCAACTCTGCTGACCTTGTCTCCATGCCGGTGGCCATGGCCCAGCTCGTCGCCAACAGCGTGGGCGACATATATCCCTTCTTTGCCCCGGCCGTCGGCGCCCTTGGAGCATTCATCGCTGGCTCCAACACGGTTTCCAACCTGATGCTGGCCGACTTCCAGTTCAATGTGGCTCAAACTCTCGGTATCTCCACCGCTTTCATGGTGTCCCTGCAGGCAGTTGGCGCCGCCGCTGGCAACATGATTGCGATCCACAACGTAGTGGCTGCGTCCGCTACCGTCGGTCTACTGGGTCGCGAGGGGATCACCATCCGCAAGACCATTCTGCCGACGCTCTACTACCTTATCTTCACTGGTATCATTGGGCTGATAGCCTTCTACGTACTCGGCATCAGTGATCCTCTGATGGGGCTTGGCAGCTGATTGCAGACTGCGGCGAACTCAAGCAGCACCACCCCAGCCATCTGGGGTGGTGTCGTCTCGGCGCTGACAGTGCACTTTCAAGACAGCATCTAACCTATGCGGGCTAGTTGCGTACGATGTAACCGAGCCTTCTTCACATACCCCTCGGCGTTGGCCTGGAGCTCTGCCACGGCTTTTTCATCGAGCTGACGAATGACTTTGGCCGGTGCACCGACGATCAGGCTATTCTCAGGAAACTCGGCGTTTTCCTTGACCACGGCACCTGCTGCTACCAGACAGTTCCTGCCAATCACCGCACCATTGAGTATCACGGCCTGGATGCCGATCAATGAACCATCACCGATGGTACAGCCGTGCAACATGGCCTGATGCCCCACCGTAACGCCCTCGCCCACGACCAGTGGTGTCCCGGGGTCGGCATGCAGTACAGCACCATCCTGGATGTTGCTGCCTCGTCCCACTTCCAGCGAGTCGGTATCTCCACGTAGCACAGCCTGGTACCAGATACTGGCATCCTCGAAGATGCGCACCTGGCCGATCACTTCTGCACTTTCGGCAACATAAGCACTGCGATGAATCTGAGGGGAATGATTTCCCAAACGATAGATGGCCATGATGTCCTCCCGACAACATTTTCCTCTGCTGACACAATCACCGAGCCCGGTTCTTGTTCTCCTATGAGTCAGGCTAGACGATGGACCTTTTATCGTGCGAACGAAAAAGCCGTACCTGTCCATCAAGGACGGTACGGCATAATGTGAAAGCGGGGATTATCGTCTGGAAAGGATCAGCTACTGCGAGCGGGAGAGCTGTCTGTCAGGTCCTGCAAGCGTTCCTGGTCTTCCGGCTCCAGTTCCCAGGCCTTGGCATCCAGGTCGAGCTCGGTATGCTGTCGGACATCGAAAACCGGCTGCTTGATACCTTTGCGGAACTGATCATCGAAATCCTTGAGGATACGCAGGCCAGGCTTGAACAGCAGGATCAGGGCAATCAGGTTGACCACCGCCAGCAGGCCCATGGTGACATCGGCAAAGCCAAACACGGTGCCCAGGTCCGTGGTGGCTCCCCAGCACACCAGCAGCACGATGGCGATACGGAAGCCATTGAACAACTTCTGATTGTCACGCGAGAAGAAGTGGAGGCTGTTCTCGCCAAGGTAGTAGTTGTAGAGAATGGTGCTGAAGGCAAACAGCAGTAACGCCAGGCTGACGAAGGTCCGCCCCCACTCTCCAACATGATCCGCCAGCGCCGCCTGTGTCAGGGCGATGCCCTCGACGTTGCCGCTGGCACCAGGAACATAGGCATCGCTGAGCAGGATCAGGAAAGCGGTCGCCGAGCAGATGATCACGGTATCGATGAACACTGAAAACGCCTGAACAATCCCCTGGTTGGCGGGGTGCGGCACATAAGCCACAGCGGCCACATTCGGGGCGCTGCCCAATCCTGCTTCATTGGAGAACAAGCCACGCTTGAGCCCCATCATGATGGCGGCACCAATACCACCGCCCACGGCTGGCTCGAGGCCAAATGCACTCTTGGCGATGAGCACGAACATGTCGGGGACGCGATCAATGTTCATGCCCACGATGATCACGGTGATCAGCAGATACCCCACTGCCATGATCGGCACCAGGACTTCAGAAATACGCGCAATACGCTTGATGCCGCCAAAGATGATCAAGCCAACCACGATGGCCAGGGCAATCCCGCTATAGAGCACAGGAACACCGAAGGCATCGCCAAAGGAAGTTGCCACGGAATAGGACTGCAGAGCGGTAAAGGCAAAACCGAAAGTGATCAGCAGCAGTACGGAATAGAAGCCTGCCAGCCACCCCCATCCCTTGCCCAGTCCCTTGACAATGTAATAGGCCGGGCCGCCACGATAGGAACCATCGCCTTCGGCCTGCTTGAAGGTCTGGGCCAGGGTGCACTCCAGGAAACTGGTCGCCATGCCCATCAGGCCAACCAGCCACATCCAGAAAATGGCACCGGGTCCACCCAGGGTAATGGCGACAGCGACGCCTGCGATGTTACCGCCGCCCACACGTCCGGCAACGGACAGCACCAGTGCCTGGAAAGAACTTAGATGTCCGTGCCTGTCGCGCTTGAAGGCCTCTCCCGCACCAAGAATGCGGAACATGCGGCCGAAGTAGCGAAACTGGACAAAACGTGAGGCAATGGTGAAACCGATCCCCACGGCCACCAGCAACACCAGGAGGACCTTACCCCAGAGGAGGTCATTCAGAAAATCCAACATTGAAAATCTCCACTGTTCTTATGTTTGGAGTATTGAGAGTGTGAGACGATTGAAACAGCCGCAGGAATAAAGCGAACTTGGCGGAACGTTGCACTTCTGCGCACTAACGGCTAAAGCAACTGCACCAGACTGCATCACCCTCCAGGACACCTCCATGCACGACGACTTTGTGGCTAATCTGCATCTACTGTGCAGCTATTACCCATCTATTGCTGAAGTATGTCGCCGCTTGCCGATGAACCGAACACAGTTCAATCGTTACCTGAGCGGGCGTTACCGCCCACGGCATATGGCCATGCGCAGAATCTGTGCATTCTTTGGTGTGGAAGAACATGAGCTGTATCTGCCCCAGGCAGATTTCTGCAACCTGGTGCAGATGGGAAGGATCGCGGTCAGCCAGCAGTCCTCGGACAGCGAGTCACTCGCGGGCAGCATTGGCTGGCCGGATGAGCTGGTGTTGCGCGGCAAGCAGGGAATGACGCACTACCTAGGATATTACTTCGAGTATTACTATTCCATGTCCCGTCCGGGCAAGATCATCCGTACCCTGGTCTGCCTCGAATCGAGAGATAACGGGATCGTTTATCAACGCACTGAACGCACGCAGCTCTCCTCCCAGTCCCGACCATGCCACAACCGCTATACGGGAGTCGCCGTCAAGTTGGGTGAGCGTATCTTCCTGGTCGACCACGAAACCCTCAATGGCCACGAAATCACCCAGACCATCCTTTTTCCCAGCTACCAGAGTCAGGTGACTCGGCTGACGGGACTCCGGCTTGGCGTGGCGGACAACAGCGAACGCATGCCCTGCTGCGTTCGGGTCCTTTATCAGCGTCTCGATGAACAGATCACACTGCGCCAGGCGCTGACGCAGTGTGGGTGGTTATCTGCCGATTCCCCAGAGCTGGATGACGAGCTCCTGCAGGCCATCCGCAATGATGTAGCCCCCGAGGAATACCATTTCAGAGCCCGGCATTAATTCCATATTCATCAACTCCATATTCATCGAAGCACGCTGGCATTCACCAGCCTCCAGTGCTGGCACTTCATGTGCTTCTCTGGCGATCTCATGCCAGGGCCTGGGCCAGGACTCTTGCCACATGCAGCGCTTCTCGCTCGGTTCCGTCGCGAATCTGGTGTCGGCAACTGGTGCCATCCGCCACGATCAGGGCATCGCCTGCCTTGCGTACCGCAGGCAGCAGCGCAGCTTCAGCCATCTTTATCGAGGCATCATAATGCTCGCGCTCATAACCGAAACTGCCCGCCATGCCACAACAGGATGAAGGGATGGTTTCCACCTCGAGCCCTGGAATCCAGCTCAGCACCTTTTCCACCGGCCGAACCGCATCGAAGGCCTTCTGATGGCAATGTCCATGCAACAAGACTCTGGACTGAGGCAATGGATTGAGTGCCAGCGTCAGATGCCCCGCGTCCTGCTCACGGACCAGAAACTCCTCGAACAGTAGGCAGGCCTCCGCAAGCTTCTGCGCAGCCTCCCCCATGCCATAGCTGAGGAACTCATCGCGCATGGTCAGCAGGCAGGACGGCTCAAGGCCTACAATGGCAACTCCCCGCTCGACATAGGGAATGAGGGTTTCCAGTGTGCGCTTGGCCTCGGCACGGGCACGCGCCACCTGACCAGCAGCCAAGTAGGTGCGACCACAGCACAGTGGACGCTTGTCCGGCCCTTTGGAAAGCACTACGCGATAGCCTGCCGCCTCCAGAACGCGATGCGCCGCTTCAGCGTTACTGCCTTCCATATAGTTGTTGAAGGTATCGACGAACAGCACCACTTCCCGCTGGCCTGTATCAGTGCTGGAAGCACATGACCTGGCCCGTTGCAGATAATTGTCGGTGACCAGTGGCAGTGCCCGCTGCTCTGCCAACCCGATTCCCCGCTTGATGGCGCCTGCCAGCCACGGCAGACGTTCGACCACCTTCGTTACGGGAGCGAGATACTTGAGCGTTGGCGCCAGGCGCGGCAGATCGGCAATCAGCCTTTCACGCAATGCCACACCATCGCGCGCCACCCGGGCGGCACGCGCCTCGATCTTGATCCGCGCCATATCCACACCGGTCGGACAATCACGCTTGCAGCCCTTGCAGGATACACAGAGATCCAATGCTTCCTTGACCTCGTCACTGGCCAGTCCTTCACGCCCCAACTGCCCCGACAGTACCAGGCGCAGGGTATTGGCACGCCCGCGTGTCAGGTGTTGTTCATCGCCAGTGATGCGATAGCTGGGACACATGGTTCCCGCATCGAACTTGCGACAATGGCCATTGTTGTTGCACATCTCCACGGCACTGGCGAGACCGCCGGTGACATCCCTGCCAGTACCCGGGTCACTCTGTTCGCCGGTCAACGGATCACGCGTCACATTCCAGGGTGACCAGTCCAGCACCGGGGTCAGCGGAATGGTCTGGTATGTCGGCGGAAAACGGAACAGGTGCTCGTCGTCCATTTTCGGTGTATCGACGATCTTGCCGGGATTCATCAGATTGTCGGGATCGAACAGCCCCTTGATCTCACGGAAGGCCTCATTGATGGCATCACCGAATTGCCAGGCCACCCATTCGCCACGGCAGATGCCATCACCATGCTCGCCGGAATAGGCACCTTTGTAGTCACGCACCAGGGCTGCTGCTTCCTCGGCAATGGCACGCATCTTCGCGGCACCACCGCGGCGTAGATCGAGAATCGGACGTACATGCAAGGTACCGACACTGGCATGGGCATACCAGGTGCCTTCCGTACCATGACGATGGAAGACCTCAGTCAGGCGCTCGGTATATCCAGCAAGATGCTCCAGTGGTACTGCGCAGTCTTCGATGAAGGACACCGGTTTACCATCGCCCTTCATGCTCATCATGATGTTGAGTCCAGCCTTGCGCACATCCCACAGTGCCTTCTGGGCCTTGGCATCCGGCATGTCCACCACCGAACCAGGCAACCCCAGATCTGCCATCAGCTCGCTGAGTCGCCCCAGTTGCTCAAGCAACGACTCACGATCCGTGCCGGAAAATTCCACCAGCAACACAGCGGCGGGCTGCCCGATCAGTGCCGTCTCGATCACCGGGCGGAAAGCGGGATTCTCCAGGGCCAGTTCGATCATGGTGTGGTCGACCAGCTCCACCGCGGTAGGCGTCAGGGTGACGATGTGCTGTGTCATGTCCATGGCCTGGTAGAAGGTCGGGAAATTCACCACCCCCAGAACCTTGTGCTCAGGCAACGGTGAAAGCTTCAGCTTGAGGCGACGAGTGACCGCCAGGCTGCCTTCCGATCCCACCAGCAGATGAGCCAGGTTGGCCCGACCATCCCGGTCATAGGGCAACGGATTCTGGCAATCGAAGATATCGAGGTTATAGCCCGCCACCCGGCGCATGACCTTGGGGAAATGCTCGCGAATGCGCTGCTGCTCGCGCTCGGCGATCCGCCGTACGGTGTCGGCCAGTTGCCTCTCACGCGAACCTGGAGCCAGTTCATCGACAAAGCTGAAGCTGGCGTGATAACCATCGGCCAGCAATGCATCGATCCCCAGCACGTTATGCACCATGTTGCCGTAATGGATCGAGCGCGAACCGCAGGAGTTGTTGCCCGCCATGCCACCCAGAGTGCACTGGGCGGCAGTCGACACATCCACGGGATACCAGAGACCGTATGGCTTGAGCCAGGCATTGAGGTGATCAAGGACAATGCCCGGCTCGACCACGACCGTTCGCGCTTCAGGGTCGAACTCGACCACCTGGTTGAGCCAGCGGCTAGCATCGATGACCAATGCCTCCCCTACCGTCTGGCCACATTGGCTGGTACCTCCCCCGCGCGCCAGCATCGGCACGCCAGCATCACGAGCGATATCGACAGCCAGTTCCAGGTCGCGCTGGTGACGGGGAATCACCACGCCAACCGGCGTAATCTGGTAGATCGACGCGTCGGTCGAGTAGCGCCCACGAGACGCCTCGTCGAACAGCACGTCGCCTTCAAGCTCCTTGCGCAGACGTGCCGCCAGCTCGGTGACAGGGAGCACTTTCGCATGGCGACTGCCACCGGCATCACGACCGGCGGTATCTCGGGGGACCGGTTTGGCTGGGGAGGTAAAGGCAGTCATGGTTCACCTCCTCAGGAATCACGGGCATGAGCGGGGGCGTTCTCGGCGAAATAGCGCATGGCAGCCTCCACGCCACTAGCGGCCAGAGAGACACCGGACAGTTTCATGCCCATCTCGCAGCCTGCCAGCGTCGCCATCAGCGTCAGATCGTTGCAATCTCCCAGATGGCCGATACGGAACATGCGCCCGCGCGCTTTTCCCAGTCCCATGCCCAGCGACAGATCGAAGCGTCGATAGATCAGATTGCGCACTTCATCGGCATCGACTCCTTCCGGCATGACCACCCCTGTCAACACCGGGGAGTACACATCAGGATCCTGACACTGAACCTCCAGCCCCCAGGCATTGACGGCCGCACGCACTCCCGCAGCCCAGCGCTGATGGCGAGCAAAGACATTGTCGAGCCCCTCCTCGAGCAGCATGTCGAGCGCCTCATTGAGGCCATAGAGCAGATTGGTACTGGGCGTATAGGGCCAATAGCCCGTGCGGTTGGCCTCGAGTATTTCATCCCAGGCCCAGAAGCTCTTCGGCAGCCCGGCCTTCAAGCTGGTGTCGATGGCCTTGTCCGACAGCGCATTGAAACTGATACCCGGAGGCAACATCAGGCCTTTCTGCGAACCGGAGATCGTGACATCGACCCCCCACTCGTCATGACGATAGTCGGCACTGGCCAGTCCAGAGATGGTGTCGACCATCAACAGTGCCGGGTGCCCGGCAGCATCCATGGCACGACGCACTGCCGCGATATCGCTGGTAACACCAGTGGATGTCTCGTTGTGCACGACACACACCGCCTTGATGCGATGCTCATTGTCTTCACGCAGCCGAGCTTCGATCATGTCGGCCTGAACACCGCGCCGCCAGCCTTCACTACCGGGTAGCCCGAGAAATTCAGGCTCCAGTCCCAGGCGACGTGCCATCTTCTGCCACAGGGTGGCAAAGTGCCCCGTCTCATACATCAATACCGTGTCACCCGCCGACAGCGTATTGGCCAGTGCCGCTTCCCAGGCCCCGGTCCCCGAGGATGGATAGATGATCACCGGGCCCTGGGTCTTGAACACTTGGCGTACCTTATCGAGCAGTTCAAGGCCAAGCACACCGAATTCCGGCCCGCGGTGATCAATGGTCGGCAGGCTCATGGCACGCAGGATACGATCCGGGACCGGAGACGGACCAGGAATCTGCAGGAAGTGGCGGCCGGATGGATGGAAGTCGAGTTTAAGCATGTCATTGTCCTCGCCAGTGCCACGCAGGCACTCCAATCGTGGAGGTGCACCTGTCGTGGAAACACTGTTGTTATGAAAGAGTGGCTGTCATGAAAGAACGCTTGTCAGAAAGCGCTGCCATCATGAATGAGCTGGGATCATGAAAGCCTTCTTGTAATTATGAATTCACCTAAGCAGAAAAAATTTTCCGCCTTCTTCAACACACCCCTCCCTGTCGACGCAGCTCATCAATCTCGGCGTCGGACATCCCAAGATCCTGCAGCACTTCGTCGGTATGCTGGGCCAACAGCGGAGCCGGCATGCGAATTTCCAATGGAGTCGCCGAGAATTTGGTCGGGAAGCCGATGGTCTTCATGCGTCCCATCACAGGGTGATCCATCTCCTGCACCATGCCCCGAGCCAGGTAGTGCTCGTCATGCATTGCCTGGTCGAAATCATTAATCGGCCCGGCGGGGACACCGGCCTGGTCGCAACGCTGCAGCCAGAACGCCCGATCGTGATCGGCCAGAATCCCCTCCAGCACTTCCTCGAGAGCCTCGACATTGGTACCGCGATCCAGATTGGTCAGAAAACGAGGGTCTTCCAGCAGATCCGGCCGCTCGATCACCTCGGAACAGAAGCGCTCCCAGGTACGCTGGTTGGCACAGCCCAGTACCATGTAGCCATCGCGTACCCGCATCGCCTGATAAGGTGCAGAAACCCGATGACGCCAGCCAGTCGCGGAAGGCACGCGCCCTTCAGCGAAATAGGCAGCGGCTTCCCAGGTGAACCAGGGCAGACCACATTCCGCGATGGATACATCCAGATGCTGCCCCTCTCCCGTCTTCTGACGATGGATATAGGCCGCCAGTATCGAGTAGATGGCGGTGATGCCAGCACCGATGTCATATACCGCAACCCCTGTCTTCAGCGGACGCCGGCCCGGTTCGCCTGTCATCGACATCAGGCCACTCAAGCCTTGTGCCACCAGATCAAACCCACCCTTGCGATGATAGGGCCCCGTCTGCCCATAGCCTGAAATCGAGCAGTAGATAATGCCGGGGTTGAGCTTCTTCAGGCTTTCATAGTCGATTCCCAGCGAGCGAGTCACACCAGGACGGTAGTTCTCCACCACCACATCGGCCTCACGCGCCAGGCGATAGAAGATCTCACGCCCGCTCTCGTTCTTGAGGTTGAGTGAAATACTCTTCTTGTTACGGTTGATCTGTGCAAAACAGGTCGATTCATCATTCACGTAAGGGCCCATCTGGCGGCTGTCATCACCGCCATTGGCCTTCTCGACCTTGACCACCTCCGCCCCCATGTCGCCAAGGACCATGGTGCAGTAAGGGCCCGCCATGATCTGGGATACGTCGAGGACCTTGATGCCTTCAAGTGGCAGCATGTAAATCTCCTTGCCGAAGTTCGGCGTCAGCGCCCTTTCCAGGAGAAAGGCGTCTTGTTGACAAACTTGTTCACCGCAGCCCTGAAGTCTTCGCTGGTATAACAGGCGGTGATCCAGTCATCGCTGCCATCGTGCGGTGCACGCTTCTCGTCCAGCACGCGCTGGATGACCTGCTTGGCAGCCTTCACTGTCAAGGGGGCTCGTTGCTTGAATGCGGCAGCACGCTCAGCCACCAGTGCCTCGATCTCCTCGGCCGGCACGACCTCAGCCACCAGTCCGGCAGACAGGGCTTCATCCGCCCTGATCAACTCACCGGCCATCATCACTTGCTTGGCACGAGCTACACCGGCATGTTCCACCAACCTCGCGACATTGGTGATCGACAGGCAGTTGCCGAGGGTGCGTGCGATGGGAATGCCGAACTTCAGCGAAGGTGTGGCATAACGGAAATCGCAGGCCAGCGCGATGGCAGCACCACCACCAACACAGAAGCCTTCCAGAAGCGCCAGTGTTGGAAGCGGCAATCGCTCTACCCGACCCACCAGTTGATCGATGCGTCGCTCATAGGCGATGGCGTCGTCACCACTGGAGAAGTTGGCAAACTGCTTGATGTCGGTACCGGCGACAAAGGCCTCCCCGCCGGCTCCTCGCATCACTACCGCCACGATGTCAGGATCCTGCTCGATCGCTTGGCAATGCGCCTCGAGCCGGTCATACATGTGCCAGGTCATGGCATTGCGGCTGGACTCTCGGTCGAAGGTCAGCCAGGCAATGCCTTCCTCGACACGGTAGTGAACCTGGCCTTGATCGTTGTCACTCACGACGCTCTCTCCTTCTCGCTTTCATGTCTCGCATCCTCATGCTCCTCTCTCATCTGACCTCGACAGTGATCAGCCACCGTAAATCAGGTTGACCAGCGCCAGAGCCACGGCAGGTACATAGGTGTTGATCAACAAGATCAGGAACAACACGGCGAGGAACCACAGATTGGTTCGTGTCGTGGCCCAGATATCGGCCTTGGCGATAGAGCATGCAGCAATCAAGACACTGGCCACCGGCGGAGTCTGCTGACCAATGGCCAGGTTCAGGGTCACGATCAGACCAAAGTGCAGCGGATCGATACCCACCGCAGTGACCAATGGCAGCACAATCGGCACCACCAGAATGATGGCCGCCGCGGAATGCAGGAAGATGCCCAGGATCAGGAAGACAATGTTGAGCAGCGCCAGCACGACATACTTGTTGCTGGTCATGTCGGCAATCGAGTTGGCCAATGCCTGGGGTAGCTGAGTCTCGGTCAGGTAATGGCCGACGACCGCCGAACTGGCAACCAGCAGCATCACCACTGCCGTCTGCACCCCGGCGTCGAGACAGGCCTTGTAGAAGTTCTTGAGAGAGAACTCGCGATACACCACGGCACTGATGAAGATCGCCACGATCACCGCCAGGGCCGCACCTTCAGTGGCGGTTACGATGCCACCGAAAATACCGCCGAGAATGATCACTGGAATCAATAATGCCCAGGCAGCCCCCTTGAAGGCCTTCCACAGGCGCCCCGCATTAAAGCGTTCTTCTGCAGGAAGGTTATAGCGGCGTGCCAGGAAGTAGCACATCACTGCCAGACCAATCGCACCGAGCAGACCCGGAAAGATACCGGCGACAAACATCTTGACCACCGACTCCCCCGACATCACGGCATAGAGGATCATCGGAATGGAGGGAGGCAGGATAATCGCCAGACTTGCCGCCGAAGAGGTGATGGACGCCGCAAATTCCTTCGAGTAGCCCTTGCTGCGCATGGCCGGAATCAACAGACTACCGATGGCTGACACACCTGCTACGGCCGAACCGGAAATCTCGGCGAAGAAGATCGAGGCGCCAATGGTCACCATGGCCAGGCCACCCTTGACGAACCCCACCATGGCAGAGGCCAGTTCGATCAGCCGACGCGAGATACTTGAGGCGTTCATGATCGCCCCGGCAAGAATGAACAGTGGGATGGCAATCAAAGGAAAGTTGGTGGCGCCGTCAAACATCACCATACCGATATTTGGCAAGGCATAGATGCCATAGCTGACCACTGTGGCCAGTGCCCCGACGATACCAAGCGCAACCGCTACCGGCACATTCATCAATATCAGCCCGATCAGGCCGACGAACATGGAAGCTATCATCATGGTTCGTTCTCCTGTTCAGCTGGGCTGGCGAGACATGGTGGAAGTGTCGTGGTGACGGCTATCGGCCACAGGATTCGCCGGGATACCCGCCTCTTCCAGTTCGTGGTCAATGAACCCGGCGCCGCGGGCGCTTTTGATCACCTCAGGCAAGCGCAGCAGCTGGGCGATGATGAACAATGCCGAACCGATCGGGATCACCGACTGGGTAATCTGCAATGAGACGCTGGTCAGGCTGACCATGGTCGATCCCTCGAGAATCTGTACAACCTGGTAGCCCGTAATGCCGAGCAGGACAAAGAAGCCGATGGTGAACAGCTCTCCAAGCAGAGCGACCGGCAGACGAATGGATGGCGGGGCCATGTTGATCACGCTGGGACAGGCAATATGCGCCCCCTTGATGGCAGCCAGTGCTGCACCGTAGTAGGTCAGCCAGGCCAGACACACGGAGGCCAGCTCGTCGTACCAGCTAAAGGGCGACCCCAGCAGGCGCGACAGAAATCCCACGGAAATAATCAGTGTCAGCGCCAACACATTGAGAAAGACGATGACTTCGAGCATACGTTGGTATGCTCTGGATAATGACTTGAGAGACACGGCGTGAACCTCCCGAAGGGATATTCGCCTCCTGAAGCGCAATGACGACCGGAGGCTGGTTGAGGAGGACAATCAACGGTTGTTATGGGCGCAGTGCTTCGATCTGATCGAGCAACTGCTGGCCGCCTTCCACTTCGGCCGAGAACTTCTCGTAGATGGGCGCTGAACCTTCGATGAATGCCTGGGTATCAACCTCATTGACCTCCATGCCCGCGGCTTCGAACTCCGGTACCAGGCTGTCATCCAGGGCCTGCCCCTGCTCAAGCGCATAGTCTTCGACTTCCCGGGCTGTCTGCTCCAGCACTTCCCGCACATGCTCGGGCAAGCGATCCCAGCTTGCACCGGCTATCACATAGGCCGGGGTGTAGACGTGGTTGGACATCGACAGGTAGTCCTGCACCTCCTGGAAGCGCTGGGAAAAGGTCTGGACCAGTGGATTCTCCTGTCCGTCCATGGCACCGGTCTGCAGGGCCACGAAGGCTTCGGACAAGGCCATCGGAGCAGGGCTGGCGCCATAACTCTTGAACATCTCGACCCGCCAGATACCGCTTGGTGTGCGCAGCTTGATGCCCTTCAGGTCTTCAGGTGTCACGATAGGACGCACATTGTTGGTGATCTGGCGGAAACCGTTTTCCCAGATACCAATCAGGTGATAACGCTTTTCCTCTGCGGCCTGACCAAGTTCATCGCGAAGCACCTCATCCCGCACCTTGCGGAAATGGTCGCGGTTCTCGATCAAATAAGGCATCTCGAACACCGAAAACTCTGGCGCCACACTGGACATGACCGATGAAGGCAAGGCCAGGTCGATGGTGCCTAGCTTCAGTTTGCTGAGCATCTGAGAGTCGTTGCCCAACTGACTCGAGCCATAGATCACGACGTTGGCCTCACCCTCGAGGCGCTCGTTGGCAAGCCGCGCAAACTCCTTGGTAGTGATCTCGAACAACGAACCCGGGCCACCTACATGGCCAAGCTTGACTTCAATCTCATTGGCCTGGGCACTACCGCCACCCAGTACCAGTACTGATGCTGCCAGAACAAGAACACGCTGCAGTCGTTTCATCTCGGTTCTCCGGAGCTTGTTGTTATGAATCGTTGTTGGTGAATCGTTACGAGTGGTCGATACCGCACAGATGACCGGCTTCTGGAATATGGATACATAATTCAAAATTAGGTATTATACTTTTGTCGTTTAACGCTTGATCCAGAAAGCCGTTTTTTCTTCTATTTTCAATCTATTACATTCAAGAAATCTCAACACACATATCCATGGAGCCAAAAAAAAGGGCCTCAGGCCCTTTGATGATCAATTCCTTGCAGCTGTTCAGTCAGGTGCCAACCCCACCTTCCAGCGCAGAGATTCAATGCCGTGTGATGCGACTTGCTGGTCCTCCTCTGAAGAGGCGCCACTGACACCAACCGCACCGATCACACAGTCATCACTGTCAAGAATCAGTACCCCTCCAGCAACCGGCACGAAGCATCCCTCTGCGGCAGTGGCCACGCTGGCAAGAAATGCTGGACGTTCCGCATTGCGTGCTCCAATGGTGCCACTGGAAATGCCCATCCCCAGCGCCGCATTGGCCTTGCCAAGCGCCACCGCATAGCGCAATGCGCTGCAGCCATCTTCTCGCTCGGCCACCACCACGTTTCCTCCTGCATCCAGAACGACCATCGTCAAGGGCGGCAGGGCCTGCTCACGAGCAAAGGACAACCCCGCATCAATCAACGCCCTGACCTGGCGGCGCTCCAACATCACTTTTGCCATATAAACCTGTCCGGCCATCACCTGATCTCCTGGCAGTCTGTGCATGATTGTTGTGCTTAATCGTTGTACCTGGCATGCATACAGACCGTGGCAGAAAAAGCGGATTGGCCTGAATGCATTTTGAATTCATAATACTCAAGGGCTGATGACGTCAAGCTTGTCTGCCAGGAAGCTTCAGCCAGTGCATTGCCCTGCAGGCATGCCTGATATGCCGGCTGTGAAGTACACGCTTTTCTGTACATGACGAGCGATGCATGACGAGGATGACGCGGCGTTATCTCTGCGAAGGCCGTATTGTCCGGTACGGCAACATGCGGCAAGGTAACGTGACGGCGTGGAACTGCCATGACTCAGGGAATATGAAATGGAAAAAATTCAGCCGCGCAGCCTGTATCTGGAAGTGGCCGACAGGATCCGTGACCTGATCGAGCGGGGAACGCTACTTCCTGGCGAGAAAATCGCCGAAAAGCAGCTCTGCGAAAGCTTTGGCGTATCGAGAACTCCACTACGCGAAGCCCTCAAGGTACTGACCTCCGAGGGGCTGGTGGAAAACCTGCCCAATCGTGGCTCACGGGTTGTGCGCCTGACGCGCACTGGCGTACAGAATACCTACGACGTCATGGGAGCTCTGGAAGGACTATCCGGAGAACTGGCCTGCCCCAATATCACCGACGCAGAGCTTGCCAGAGTACGCAAGCTCCACCAGCGCATGCTCGAGTTTTATCGGCGCAAGGAAATCAAACCGTACTTTGAGGTCAACCAGCAGATCCACGAAGCCATTCTCGCCGCCTCGCACAATGATGTGCTTATCGAGATGTACAACAACCTCAGCCAACGCGTTAAACGCGTTCGCTACAGTGTGGAAATGGGCGAGGACAACTGGGCTCAGGCTGTCAGTGATCACGAGGCAATGCTCGAGGCCCTGGAAGCTCGGGACGGCCCCCGGCTTGGCGCCATCCTGCGCCAGCATCTGCGTCATAAACTGGAAGTAGCGGAGGTGTCGGGCATCATCGACGCCTAGTGCCACGTTTAGAACACCGTACGGCAGCGCCGCTCGGCGCTGTCCCCCTTCCTTGGTCATGCCATGCCAGGTTCGCTCCTGGCCGGCATTTGCCTGTGGAAAATTAATTTTCCCTGCAGGCCTCACAATGTCAGCAAAGCTGATACATTGGAAATAATTTCCACAATAAATCCGATAATTGGTATTACCAATATACCAAAAGTGGACAAGCCCAGTGAGACACCTCACATTAGGGGCCCAGCAGACCAATAACGATAACCAGGAGGAGCCATGAACATCCTCTATGATGAACGCCTGGACGGCAGGTTGCCTCAGCGCAGCAAGGATGAGGTATTGGCTGAGCTGTCCCGTTCCATACCGGATCTGACCCTTCTTCATCGCGAAGAAGACCTGCGCCCTTTCGAATGCGATGGCCTATCTGCCTACCGGGTGCTGCCCATGCTGGTGGCCCTGCCAGAGACCCTGTCTCAGGTAGAGGCGCTGCTCAAGCAATGCAACAGGCTCAAGGTTCCCGTAGTGACACGTGGCGCTGGTACAGGCCTTTCGGGTGGCGCACTACCCTTGGAACAGGGGGTGCTGCTGGTCATGTCACGTTTCAATCGTATCGTGCACATTGACCCTGAAGCCCGCATCGCTCGCGTCCAGCCCGGAGTGCGCAACCTGGCCATCTCGGAGGCAGCCTCTCACTACGGGCTCTACTATGCGCCAGACCCCTCTTCCCAGATTGCCTGCTCCATCGGAGGCAATGTGGCCGAGAATGCAGGGGGTGTGCACTGCCTCAAGTATGGCTTGACCGTGCATAACGTTCTCGCCGTGGACATCCTCACCATCGAAGGCGAGCACATGTCCATTGGCTCTCAGGCGCTGGACTCTCCAGGTTTCGACCTGCTTGCCTTGATGATGGGATCGGAAGGCATGCTCGGCGTGATCACCGAGATCACCGTCAAACTGTTGCCCAAGCCGGAAACCGCCAAAGTCCTGATGGCCAGCTTTGATGACGTGGAGCAAGCGGGAGCCGCAGTAGGCGCAATTATCTCCGCAGGCATCATTCCCGGTGGCCTGGAGATGATGGACAACCTGGCTATCCGCGCCGCCGAGGACTTCATCAAGGCGGGGTATCCCGTGGAGGCCGAGGCCATCCTGCTGTGTGAACTGGATGGTGTCGAAGCCGATGTCAACGACGACATCGCTACCGTTCGAGAAGTGCTGGAAAACGCCGGGGCAACAGAAATTCGGCTCGCCAAGGACGAAGCCGAACGTGCGCGCTTCTGGGCAGGACGCAAGAATGCCTTCCCCGCGGTGGGCCGGATGTCCCCCGATTACTACTGCATGGATGGCACCATCCCCCGCCGCGAACTGCCTCGCGTCCTCAAGGGCATCAGTGATCTCTCCAGACACTATGGATTGCGCGTCGCCAATGTGTTCCATGCAGGAGACGGCAACATGCACCCGTTGATTCTGTTCGATGCCAATCGCGAGGGCGAACTGGAAACAGCCGAGGCCCTGGGAGGCAAGATACTCGAACTGTGTGTGGAAGCCGGCGGCTCCATCACCGGCGAACATGGTGTCGGACGGGAAAAGATCAACCAGATGTGCGCTCAGTTCAACAGCCTCGAAATTACGACATTCCATGCCGTGAAGGCAGCCTTCGACCCGCAAGGCCTGCTCAATCCCGGCAAGAACATTCCCACCCTGGCCCGCTGCGCCGAGTTCGGTGCCATGCATGTCCACGACAACCAGCTACCGCACCCGGAAATTCCGCGCTTTTGAGGCTTACCATGTCAGACCAACGATTCCCCACACAGGATGCATTGGACTCACTGCGCGCACAGATCCAGCATGCCAGCGAGAATGGTACGTCTCTGCGCATCGAAGGGGGCAACACCAAGGCCTTCTATGGCCGCCCAGTAGCAGGCGAGACCATCTCCACCATCGAACATCGTGGTATCACCCACTATGACCCGGTGGAACTGATCGTCTCGGTCCGTGCAGGCACTCCTCTGGCAGAGCTCGAAGCTGCCCTTGCCAGTGAGGGTCAGATGCTGCCCTTTGAGCCGCCTCATTACGGCCCGGGTGCCACCATCGGCGGAACCATCGCCACCGGCCTGTCTGGGCCTCGCCGCCCCTGGTCGGGTGCCGCTCGGGACTTCGTGTTGGGTGTGCGCTTGCTCAACTACCAAGGCCAGGAGCACCGCTTTGGTGGCGAAGTCATGAAGAACGTCGCTGGCTACGATCTGTCACGCTTGATGGTCGGCGCTCAAGGCACGCTGGGGCTGATCACCGAGGTCTCACTCAAGGTGCTGCCAAGACCCGGCGCCTGCCATAGCCTGCGCCTGAATATTTCCCTGAACGAAGCCTTGAGCCAACTGGCCAAGTGGGGCCAGAAACCCTTGCCGCTAAGTGCTGCAGCCTGGCACGACGGTGCCCTGCACCTACGCCTGGAAGGCGGTCCTGGCTCTGTGGCCGATACCTGCAGAATGATCGGCGGAGATAGCCTGGACAACGCCTACTGGGAGGACCTGCGTGAGCAGCAATTGCCCTTCTTCCAGCAAAGCAACATGCCGCTGTGGCGACTGTCCTTGCCAGCCAATACTGCCCCATTGGAGATCCCTGGTGTCGATGCCGAAAGCCTGATCCATGACTGGGCTGGCTGCCAACGCTGGCTACATGCCGATATCGACACCGAAACCTTACGTAGCGTCTGTGCCCAGGCTGGAGGCCATGCCACCTGCTTCACCCCGGACAGGCTCCCGGAATCCGCTGGTCCATTCACACCACTCGAGCCGATGGTCGCCAAGTATCACCACCGCCTCAAGGAGCAACTGGATCCTCAGGGTATCTTCAATCGTGGCCGCCTCTATGCAGAATTCTGAGCAGGAAGGATGACATGCAGACCCACTTCAACGAACAAGACCTCCAGAAACCGCATATTCGCGAAGCCGACCGCGTGCTGCGCACCTGTGTGCATTGCGGTTTCTGCAATGCCACCTGCCCGACCTACCTGCTGCTTGGTGATGAACGCGATGGTCCGCGTGGCCGCATCTACCTGATGAAGCAGTTGCTTGAAAAGCCCGATGACAAGGAAATAGGGGAAGAAACCCGTCTGCATCTGGACCGCTGCCTGACGTGCCGCAACTGTGAAACCACCTGCCCCTCTGGCGTCGAATACCACAAGTTGCTGGATATTGGACGAGCAGAAATCGAGCGCCGAGCACCTCGTTCGTTCAAGGACAAGGGGCTCCGCCTGGGCCTGCGCATGGCCATGGTCGAACCAGCCAGATTCAAGGCATTACTGGCGCTGGGGCAGACCTTTCGGCCCTTCGCTCCAGGTACACTCAAGGACAAGATTCCTGTCCAACCGACTCCTGCCGGCGTGCGCCCCGATGGCAAGAAGCATTCACGCCAGATGCTGATTCTGGAAGGCTGTGTACAGCCTGCGCTTTCGCCCAATACCAATGCTGCAACGGCGCGTGTCCTGGACCAGCTCGGGATTGGCCTTACCCCCGCGCCTGAAGCGGGCTGCTGCGGTGCCATCGACTTCCATCTCAATGCCCAGGATGCCGGGCGGGAACGTGCCAGGCGCAATATCGACGCTTGGCTGCCACTGCTCGAACAGGGCTGTGAAGCGATTGTCCAGACGGCCAGCGGCTGTGGCGCATTCGTCAAGGAATATGCCGACATTCTCGCTGATGATCCTGCCTACGCTGCCAAGGCTCGGCGCGTCAGCGCAGCTGCCAAGGACCTTGTCGAGATACTCGACAGCAGCAATCTCGAGGACCTGCTCATCAGTGCCGACAAGCGACTAGCCTTCCATTGCCCTTGCACTCTGCAACATGCACAGAAACTGGGAGGAGCGGTAGAAGGGGTATTGCAACGCCTGGGCTTCGAGCTGACCCCGGTACAGGACGCACACTTGTGCTGTGGTTCTGCAGGCACCTATTCGATCACCCAGCCACAACTCTCTCATCAGCTTCGCGACAACAAGATGGCAATGCTGGAGGCTGGCCACCCCGAGGTAATTGCTACGGCCAACATCGGCTGCCAGACCCATTTGGCTTCTGCCGGTCGGACACCGGTGCGCCACTGGATCGAAATCGTCGATGAAGCGCTGAGTTCTGCCCGTCAAACCTGATTGCCAAAGACTGATTGCCAAAACCTGCAAGCCAATAACAGACAACACCGCAGTCGCCATACAACAACATCAACGACCCATTCCCACTTCTTGATTCTGGAGACAACCATGACAACCAAGCCAATCTTGGATCAGACACACGTTCAGGCCCTGCTGGATAAAGCTCAGCATGAGGCCGAAACCAACGGCTTTGCCGTGACCATTGCGGTGGCGGATGATGGAGGACACTTGCTTGGCCTGCGCCGACTCGATGGTGCCGGTCCCTTCAGTGCCGAAGTCGCCTCAGCCAAGGCCCGAACTGCCGCCATCGGTCGCAAGGAAACCCAGGTGTTCGAGGACATGATCAACGCTGGGCGCAGTGCCATGCTCTCTGCCCCATTCCAGGGCCTGATGACTGGTGGAGTGCCCGTGATCATCGATGGACAGGTCGCAGGCAGCGTAGGGGTTTCCGGCGTCAAGCCCGAGCAGGATCGGCAGGTTGCACTGGCAGCACTTGAAGCGCTTGTCTCCCGAGCAACGACTTATCCGACATGACCTGCAATGCACGGCAAGATTGAGTAACCTTGGATATCCCGCTTCGGTGGGATATCCAAGTTTGTGCAAGGACCCTTCATGCCTCGCTCTGCAACATTCCCTGCCCTGGCCTGCCTGGCCCCCCTCGGTGCCGTGTTGATCTGGTCCGGCAACATGACCATCAACCAGCTTACCGTCGGTACCATCGCTCCCAGCACTATTGCCTTCCTGCGCTGGGTATTGGCCCTGCTGGTTCTGACCCCCTTCGTGCTTCCCAAGGCCTGGCAAGAGCGCGATGCCATTTGCCGAGCATGGCCTAAACTGGCGATCCTTGGACTTCTCGGCATGGCCCTGTGGCAAGGGTTGGCCTATATGGCAGCCGAAACCACCAGTGCCACCAATATGGGCATCCTGGCTGCCATGGTACCTCTTTTGACCGTGTTGCTCAGTGCACTGGTACTGCGCGAAACACCTACCTGGGGTGGTGTCGTCGGCGGATGCCTGGCGTTGGTCGGGGTCTTGTGGTTGCTCAGTCGCGGACATTTCAGCGCCCTGGCCGAGCTTGAGATTGCCACTGGCGATTTTCTCATGATCATCGCTGCAATCTGCTATGCCTTGTATGGCGTCATGCTCAAACGCTGGCCGCTGGATATCTCTCCTTGGGTCATGCTCTATGTCCAGGCCGTCTTCGCCACCCTGCTGCTGCTGCCGGGTTACTTGCTGGGCCCCATGACGCCGATCAGCTCAGCCAACGTCGGGCTTATCCTCTACGCAGGCATTCCCGCATCGATCATCACTACTTACCTGTGGATGATGGCCATTCGTCACCTCGGAGCCAGTCGCTCGAGCATCTTCATCAACCTGATGCCAGTGTTCAGCGCTCTCATTGCCATGCTGCTGCTTGGTGAGAGACTTGCCTGGTATCATCTCAGTGGCGGCCTGCTGGTATTGAGTGGCGTGCTGATGGCCCAACTGCTCACGCGCCCACTCAAGCGTTCACGAGTACAGCCCCTTCAAGACTCCAGGACAACGGCAAGATGATCCTGAAACGTTGGCAACAATGGAGAGCCGAGCGCTTCAACGCCCGACACCCCTTTCCCGTTGAACAATGGCATGATGCGCGCCAGCGCTTGCCCTTGCTTGGCCTGGTGCCAGATGAGCATGCCGAACGTCTCGGCCAGAGGGCCTGGCAATTTCTCCATGACAAGCGCGTCAGCCTGCATCCTGACCTGGCTCTGGACAATGCAGCCTTCGATGCTACCGAGCAGTTGGCTCTGGCAGCCCAGGCTTGCCTGTTGACATTGGGTTGGAGCGACCGAGAGCACCACGAAGCATTCGCCAACGTTCATGAAGTTCTGATTCTTCCCGATGCCTTCCGCCGTGAGGTGGAGGAAATCGACGAAGCCGGCGTGGTCCACAGGTGGGAGGATGAGCGAGCCGGAGAGACCTTCCACCAAGGCCCCGTGATTCTGGCCTACCCCGAAGTCATGGAGAGCGGGGGACTGGATGGCTTCAATGTCATCATCCATGAATTTGCCCACAAGCTGGATATGGGTAATTCATTCGATGCGGATGGTTTTCCCCCGCTGCCCAGCGATATCACCCCCCAGGACTGGTACCGAGAGTTCATGGCCACCTGGAACGACCTGCATGCACGCATCAGCAAGGGACAAGAAACCCCTATCGATGAGTATGCCGCCACCTACCCCGGAGAGTGCTTCGCCGTGTGTTGTGAAACCTTCTTCACCGCACCCGTTCGCCTGTCCCAGGCTTACCCGGGGCTGTATTCTTTGCTGACCCGCTACTTTCAGCAGACACCGGATAGTTGGGCCATTCGCAAAGGAGAGGCTGGTTGAGGACGCGCCGTTGGTTATTACCACTGATATTGTTCATGCTGTTGTTGCTTCTGGCGTTGATGTGGCAATGGCTTTCCATGCAAGAACTGCTGAGCGTCGACACATTGATGAGCGCAGTGCATTCGAGCATGGCCTGGCTGAAATCCCCCTGGGGTATCCCTGTCATTCTGGCGCTTTATGCCGGACTGTCACTGATCATGTTCCCACTGAGCCTGCTGGTCGCCGCCACCGGCCTCATCTTTGGGCCATGGTGGGGCTTCGGTTATGCTCTTGCTGGCACCTTGTGTGCCTCCATGCTGACCTGGTGGGTAGGACGTAAGATTGGTCGCGATGCCCTGCTGCGACATGGCGGCCAGCGACTTCACGGGCTGTCTCGCTATCTCGCCGGTCGAGGCGTCAGAACCATGGTAGTCGTCAATCTCTTGCCACTGGCTCCCTTCACCCTGACCAACATGATGGCAGGTGCTTTCCACTTGAAGTTTCGTGACTATATGGTGGGGTCGATCCTGGGCATTATCCCAGGTCTTGCCGGGGTGACCTTGCTCGGCAGCCAACTCGGCCAACTGGTCAATGCCGACAGTCGCAACGATGCACTTTATGCTATCGGTGGCCTGCTGATTGGAATAGGACTGCTGGTAGGATTGAAGCTCTGGGCCGACCGCAAGAAAGCCAGGCGCCGCAGCTAATGGATGTGGGTGAACTTAATAAATGTGGGTGAACTCGATACGATTGCGTCCGGCATTCTTGGCTCGATACATGGCACGATCAGCCTGACCAATCAGGAAGTCGAGATCTCTTGGCGCACCATCGATCAGCAAGGCACCGACACTTGCGGTCACGCTGATGTGGGTATCTGCGAAGGACACGGACATCTTGCTCAACGTATCAAGAAAGCGATTGAGCATGGCCATGATGCCATTTTCATTCACGTCCACCATGATCACACAGAACTCCTCGCCTCCCATGCGTGCAATCAGGTCCGTCTTGCGACAACTTTTTGCCAGTAACTCGCCAACCTGAACCAGTACCTTGTCGCCAGCTTCATGGCCATAGGTATCATTAACGACCTTGAAGTGATCAAGGTCGATCAGGGCAACCCCCAGGGAGACCTCCTCGCTTTGCCATCGTTTGGCGATGGAGGCAAAACGGCTGGAAAAGGCACGGCGATTGAAGACCCCTGTCAGAGGATCGGTTTCCGACAGCGCCATCACTTCTTCGACCTGGTGATGGATACGAATGCAGGCTGCCAACCAATGCGCCATCGCTTGCATACGCAGACGGTCACGAAGAGTAAAGGCATTCGTGTCTTCATGGGCCACGTTCATCGTGCCGAAACACTGATTACCGCTGATCAACGGAACGTCCAGACAGCACTTGAGTCCCATTTCATAAAGCTGCATGCAGTCCAGATCCCTGGTCATGCTGAAGTCCGCCATATATTCTGCCTGACGGGTAAGAAACACCCGCCCCGCCATGGTGCCTTCAATGGGCAGCAATTGATCCATGGGTATGGCTTCCTTGCCTTCCATGGCAATCAGCTTGAGATGGGTGTCGGACTCTACCAGAGTAATGGAGGCACGATGAGCCAGGAACACGGTCTGGGACCAGCGCGCCACGGTCTTGAGGAGATCGAACAACGAGACAGCTGCCGACAGTTCATGAACGAAACGTACCGGTAGCTCGATCGACAGCTCCTGGTTTTCATTTGTTTCTGGCTCGAATGACGACATGCTGCTCTCTATGGGGCTCACATCCATGTCCAAGAGTCCCGCTTCCATAGCACTCGCATCTGCGGGTTTCACGCTCTGGTCTCTTGGCCCTTGTTCTCTCGATCTCAGTTCTCTTGGCCCTTGTTCTCTCGATCTCAGTTCTCTTGACCCTTGCGTTCTCGACCCTTGTGCTCTTGAAACTTGAGTTCTCGAAATCGGTGTTCTGGGATCTATTGTTCTCGTATCTTCATGCGCACTCACTTGGCTGGCTCCTCGGGGTCCCCCATTCGCATAATGGCATTTGGCTAGTGTACCTCGAAGGCCGATCGGGTCTGTAAGTGTATTCTTATGAATTGAGGATATTTCAGCTACTTTAGTAACCGGTCTGTCTCATTTTCCTCTTCTCCTGGCCACCAGGAAGGACGTTCTTCACGCCACTCTTCCTTCATCAGTTGCCTCAATAGACGACCTCTGTAGCGTAACATTTGCCACTCCGCTCCCAGGCGACTGCGCACTTTCTCCCACCCTCCGTCGTCGGCATGGGTAAAGGCGCCACCTCTCGCAATCGCCAACCGGTATACCACCAGGCAACGCCGCGCGCAGCGCGACTCGTCATAGCTCTCTGCCGTTACCAGAGCTTCCCTGTGCATGCGCTCTCTGCATGCAGGTGCAGCACACTCCAGCAGTGCCTGAGAAAAGGCGCCACTATCCTCCTCCTGCAATAGACGACCGTTGCGGCCATCCTCGACAACTTCCCGAACCCCCGGAGCATCCAGCGCGACCACTGGCAGTCCTGCCGCCATGGCCTCCGCGATGACCATGCCTTGAGTCTCGCTATGGGAAGCGAAAGCGAACACGTTCATGGCCTGATAGGCATCGATCAGTTCTTTCCCCTGCAGGCGGCCGGTGAAACATACTCGTTGTTCGACACCATGGCGCCGGGCACATGCCTGCATGGTCTCCCGTGACTCTCCATCGCCTACAACCAGCCACCAGCAGTCTTTATCCTGGGCCAGCGCAAGACATACCCCCTCAGCCAGAAAATCGAGATTCTTTTCCTTGGCCAAGCGCCCCACATGGCCCAGCACAGTACTGTGGGAAGGAATGCCAAAGATGGTACGCCAATGCTGGCCATCACCTTTGCCGAATCGATGGATATCCACGCCACTAGGAACCACCGTAATATCGGCATTCGCCTGACGCTCGATCAAGAGATCCCGGATGCTCTCACTCGGCGCAATGACTTCATCACACAGGCGTGTGTACTGCGTTGCCAGGGCAACGACGAAGCGCCGCATGCGCGGTGAATCCCCTGGCACATAGTGGGTGTAGTGTTCATATAACGTGTGATGAGTGAACACCAGTGGCAGACCATAGATTTCCGCTACCCGTATGGCGGTATCTCCTAACAGGAAGGGATGATGAGAATGAACGATGTCCGGTTCGAAAGCCTCTATGGCATCGTAGAGCAGACTGGGAATAGGCACAGGCAGGGAAAAGTCGCTGCCATTGAATTGCTGTACAGCTGCTACCCTGAACACCCCTTCCTCATGATATGGCTGGCCATGAAAACGCGGCGCCACGACCATCACCCGGTGACCGAACTGTTGCAACTGTCCCTTGAGACGTTGAACCGACTCACTCACCCCACCGACAATCGGTACATAGGTATTGGTGAACATCAGGATATTCACGTTCGGTCAACACTCCTCGTAACGACTGACACGCCGCGGCTGATATCTAGGTATCGCCTCAGACTGGCTCCTCGAATATCGGTTCCACTGCATGGCATAAGAAACACATGACACAAGAAACATTTGTTATCCAAAAGACAAGGATGCTTTCAGATTACTGTCTAGTGTATGCCTGATTGTCCTGAGAAGGAGATACCAAATCGCGCATTACGCCAATGGGCTTCGCTGTCATGCAGGTGGAGCAGGTACGCGTTCTCCAAGTCGAGTGATCAGAAATTCGACAAAAGCTCGCAAACGGGCCGGCACATGGCGGCGCTGAGGGTAGATCGCATAGAAGTCGGCACGCACTCCCTGCCAGCCAGGTAACAGCGGTATCAGTTGCCCTTCAGACAGTTGTGCATGCACATCCCACCACGAGCGCAACAATATCCCATGTCCTTCCAGGGCCAGGCGTTTCACGACTTCACCATCATTGCTGGTCAACCGCCCTGTCACCTTGACCGTCTGAGGGCGCCCCCCATCCATCGGCATGAAACGCCAATGGGAAAAGTCACTATCATTTTCCCTCAATACAAGGCATTGATGATGCATCAGGTCTCGGGGAACCTGTGGAGCAGCATGCTTCTCCAGATATGCCGGTGCTGCACAAGGCACGCGGCGATTGACCAGCAGCCTGCGGGCAATCATGCGTGAGTCAGGTGGTTCACCGACACGGATACCAAGATCCACGGTTTCTCCCAATGGTGCAGGGAAATTGGACAGTTCCAGCGACGCTTCAATACCAGGGTGATGGAGGCAGAACTCCGATAGCAGGGGTGCGATGTGACGTCGCCCGAAGCCGAAAGTGGCGTTGATTCTGAGTGGACCGACCAATGCCTCACGGCCATCGCCCAGGCTCTCTTCCAGAGCCCCTAGCTCATCAAGCAGCTCACTCCCCTTGGCCAGGTAATGTTCACCTTCTGCCGTCAGCGTCAGGCGCCTGGTGGTGCGCGATGCCAGCTCTACGCCCAGGCGTGCTTCGAGCTGCTTGAGGCGCTTGCTCACGGCGGACAATGACAACCCTAGTTCCCGGGCGGTTGCTGTCAGGTTACCGGCCTGGGCCAGCTGACGAAAAAAGGCAAGATCGTCGAGGGAAGCCATGATCATCCACCCATATTCAACAATAGATTGAATTGTAGCCTGATTATCTCCCTGCTGTTCACCTCTACACTGACCCGTACCCAATCACTTGGAGAATCCTGATGACAAAGCGTATCGCAGTGCTCGCTGGAGATGGTATTGGCAAGGAGGTCATGCCGGAGGGAATCCGTTCTCTCAAGGCCGCCGCAAAACGCTTCAATATCGACATCGAACTCACCTCCTTCGATTTCGCCTGCTGTGACTACTATCTAGAGCACGGCAAGATGCTGCCGGATGACTGGCGCGACATCCTGATCGACTTCGACGCCATCTTCTATGGCGCCATCGGCTGGCCGGAAAAGGTCCCTGACCATATCTCGCTGTGGGGTTCGCTGCTCAAGTTCCGTCGTGAGTTCGACCAGTACGTCAATCTGCGGCCCTGCCGCCTGCTGCCGGGTATCAAGAGCCCTCTGGCGGGCCGAGTTCCCGGCGATATCGATTTCTATGTCGTGCGCGAGAACACCGAAGGGGAATATTCCAGCGTCGGCGGCGCCATGTTCGAGGGTACCGAGCGTGAAGTGGTGATTCAGGAAACCGTGATGACCCGCCATGGTGTCGACCGGGTACTCAAGTACGCCTTTGAACTGGCGCAGACTCGTCCCCGCAGGAAGCTGACCTCGGCAACCAAATCCAACGGTATCGCCATCACCATGCCCTGGTGGGACAAGCGTGTTGCCGAGATGGCCGAACAGTACCCGGAGGTGAGCGTCGACAAGTTCCATATCGACATCCTGACCGCCAACTTTGTCATGCACCCTGACTGGTTCGATGTGGTGGTGGCCAGCAACCTGTTCGGCGACATCCTCTCCGACCTCGGCCCGGCCTGCACTGGCACCATTGGCGTAGCGCCCTCGGCCAACATCAACCCGGAAGGCAAGTTCCCCAGCCTGTTCGAGCCGGTGCATGGCAGCGCCCCGGATATCGCCGGCAAGGGCATCGCCAACCCCATCGGCCAGATCTGGTCCGGCGCCATGATGCTGGAACACCTGGGCCACAAGAACGCCGGAGACGCCATTCTCGCTGCCATCGAAGCCGTCCTCGAGGAAGCCGACAGCAGCATTCTCACACCGGACGTCGGTGGCCACGGCAATACCGCCAGTCTCGGGCAGGCCATCAGCGAGCGGATTGAAAAGAGCGAGCCGTAAGCCGTAAGCCGTAAGCCGTAAGCCGTAAGCCGTAAGCCGTAAGCCGTAAGCCGTAAGCCGTAAGCGCCGAGTCTCGAACTACGAACGACGAACTGTCCAGAGCAGTCCTCGGTTCACAGGTAAAAGTTCGGGGCTCGGGGGAAATTCAGGTTCGGGGTTACTTACGACCCACATGGACGTGGGACGTGGGAAGTGCGCTTGTTCGTCGGGAACGAACATCGCCAGCTTATCACTTACCGCTCGAGCGGCTCGCCGCTCATTTCCCATACCCCTTGGATCACCCGGACGCGATCATTGGCCAGATTGGCCTGCAGGTTGCGTCCCATGGTGGTGAAGTCATCTCCGAACAGCAGCTGGGCGCCGGGCAGTGCCACTTTCTCGATAACCGCAGCCTGCTGCTCTCGCCGTCCATGATGACGTCGCCAGGACAGGGCCGGTTCAGTGACATCGATCAGCCTCAACTGGCGAAAACCGGCATGCTGCAGGTGTTGTTCCAGTGCCTGTCGCGACTCGAGATGACTGTGTTCAGGCCGCCGAGCCCAGGGCACCGGCAGGCTCAAGGGCTCCGGATTCGCCCCGGCTACAACTTCATGCAGCAATACCAGCCCACCGGGTACCAGCACTCGCCGCCACTCCTTCAGTACGGCATCCCGATCAGGCATGTTGAGCAGGGCGTGCTGACACCACAGCGCCTGGATGGAGTGAGATGCCAACGGCAGTTTGGCAGCGTCGGCACACAGAAAATCCGTTTGTGACGAGAGGCCGCAAGCCTGACTCAGCCAACGTGCCACATCAATGAAAGCCGGGGTGATATCGACACCCACCACCTTGCAGCCCAGTGCCTGTGCCAGCAGGCGGCTGGCTCCACCGGTGCCGCAACCCACATCCAGCATCCTCGTGACACCCGACAACTCACCCAACTCCAGCAGGCGCTGGCTCGCTCCGCGTCCCCCGAGATGCAGTTGATCAAGAC
Source organism: Halomonas sp. (assembly GCF_029263665.1). Taxonomy (GTDB): domain Bacteria; phylum Pseudomonadota; class Gammaproteobacteria; order Pseudomonadales; family Halomonadaceae; genus Halomonas. The sequence continues at coordinate 128,926 of NZ_JAJUFQ010000006.1, read as the reverse complement.
CCGCCATCTGCGCAGGTGCCAACTGATCTGGATTGATCCCGGCCTCCACAAATGCCGCGCGCAGGCGATCGATCAAGGCCATCTGGTCATACCCGGCATAATGCTGGCTCAAGCCTGACACCGTATGATCCCTCATCCTTTCTCCGCCATGGCTGTGTTGTTCTGACTACTCACGTACATCAGTATCCTGCATGATTGATGGACAAACCGACATGATTGCCGCGCGGTTGTCTTCCCTTCACGCCAATCGCTCACCCTCGAGGACCTCCAATGACTAGGCTCGATCTCTTCCGTCGCTCAGGCGGCATGCTGCTGTGTGCCATGCTGGTAACAGCCTGCACCGGTATTCCCCAGGGTACTCAACCGATCAATGACTTTGTGCTTGATGACTACCTCGGGCGCTGGTACGAGATCGCACGCTTCGACCATTCCTTCGAGGAGGAGCTGGACTGCGTCACCGCTGACTATTCCCTGCGCGATGATGGAGGCGTTCGCGTCATCAACCGCGGTCTCAACCTGGACAGCGGTGAAATCGATGTGGCCGAAGGCAAGGCCTATCCATTGGGCGATGCCAATGAGGGGAGACTCAAGGTGAGTTTCTTCGGCCCTTTCTATGCCAGTTACAACATTCTGGCGCTGGACGAGCATGGCCAATGGTCGCTCGTCAGCGGACCAGATCGTGACTACCTGTGGATTCTTTCCCGCACCCCGCAACTTGATGATGGCACTTACCGGCAATTGGTCGCGATGGCACGTGACCTCGACTTCCCTATCCAGCAACTGCTCAAAGTGGAACAGGGAGAAGCTTGCTCGGTACTGGCGGATCGGGATCAGGACGTGTCACTCGGGACATGATCAAGCATCGGCAAAATGTACAACATACAATGCCGTGGATAACACATATCTTGAAGGAGGTTCCGATATCCGTTATTCCACCAGCAGAAGGATAATGTCATGTCCCTTGCAAGACGTCAGTTCCTCGCCACTTCTGCCGCCCTGGGTGCCGCGGCGGCCGCCCCGAGCCTGTTCGCTAACACCCGTGCGCCATCACGCTATCCGGATGACGCCTGGCAGGTAATCGACGAGCGTTTCCAGAAGTATGTGCTGTTCAACACTCCTCTGGAGCGCCAATGGACAGGCGGCCTGTGGCTCGAAGGCCCCGCCTGGAACGCCGTGGGGCGCTATGCGGTATTCAGCGATATCCCCCGTGCACTGCAGATGCGCTGGGACGAGGCAAGCGGAGAAGTCAGCATCCTGCGCCACAAGGTGGGGCATTCCAATGGCAATGCCTTTGATGGCCAGGGGCGCCTGGTGGCCTGTGAGCACTCCCCCGCTCGAGTCGTGCGTTACGAGTGGGACGGTAGCCTCAACGTGCTTGCCGAAAGCTACGACGGCAAGCCGCTCAACGCGCCCAATGATCTGATCTGTCTGGAGAGCGGCGGTATCATCTTCACTGATCCAGGTTATGGTGCCCATGTCGAGTACGAGGGCGCGGTTCGCGAGCTGGAACTGGATACCACTGTCTATTACTGGGAAGATGGCATGGCCGAACCTCAGCCACTTACCACTGAACTGTTCAAGCCAAATGGCATTGCCCTCGGGCCAGACAAGCGCAGTGTCTATATTGCTGACACCGCGCCTTCTCATTATCCCGATGAGCCTGCAACCATTACTCGCTTCACCCTTGGTGATGACGGTAAGTCACTGACCGATCCGACACGTCTCGTGGAAAGCCACGAAGAAGGTTATGACGGGCTCGCCTGCGACCAGGATGGCAACATCTGGGCAGGCACCTCGGGAGGAGAGGGTCACGATGGCGTGACGATATTCTCGCCGGACGGTACCTTGATCGGACGTATCCTGTTGCCGGAAGTCTGCGCCAATGTGTGTTTCGTCGGCGAGGACCGCAATCGTCTGCTGATGACAGCCAGCCAGTCCATCTACACCCTCTACACCAACACCCGTGGCGCCTGACGGCGCTTCCTCTCCCGCCTCCGACTGCGCTCGACGGTCCTGCCGTCGAGCCTTTCATTTTCTCACCGGTGGTTTTCAACAGTCCGACGCTACCGCTTGCATCCAACCTATTCTCGCTGGATGGTGATCCTCCAACATCCAGGGTTGGTGCTATACAACACCTGCATGATCAGGAGACACAATTAATGAAAGTGATGGATATGCCACTGACGTCCCACTCGAGAGGTCACCATGCTTGCTGATTGGTTATCCGCCACTCTCGATGACACCCCCTCCTTCTCTCCTGAAGGCAACGTCGGTGACGGCCGCTACCATATCGATGCACCTGGCGTCATCACACTGACACCCGCCGAACTCTCTGCCGATGCCAGGGCCGTGGTGATCTCGGTAGGTATCCATGGCAATGAAACAGCCCCTATCGAGCTGCTGGGTGAGTGCCTGGCACGCCTGGAAGCAGGTCTGGTCACGCTGGGTGCGCCGGTACTGGTGATTCTGGGTAATATTGAAGCTATTCGCTTGGGTGTGCGCTTTGTCGAAACCAACCTGAATCGCTTGTTCAAGCGTGAACTCGAGCTCGAAGGCAATGAGGCCAACCGTGCCCGGGAGCTGATGGCAGCGGTGGATACCTTTTACCAGCGCTACGCGCAGCTCCCTCGCCTTCACTACGACTTGCACACCGCAATCCGTGACAGCCAGTATCCTCGCTTCGTGGTCGACCCATTTGCCGATACCCAGACCGACGATGAACAATGGCGCTGGCTCGCCGGGGCCGATATCCAGGCAGCTCTGCAGCAGCACCAGCACAGCTGGACCTTTTCGCATTACAGCAAGCACTACCATGGCGCCCAGGCATTTACGCTGGAACTGGGCAAGGCCTTGCCCTTCGGCAATAACGATCTGGCTCCTCTGGCGCCCATGGGGCAATTGCTTGAATCTCTGATAGCCGGGCGGCAGCCGATTGAAGGCGACGTATCCCGCATGGCGGGTTTCAAGGTTGCCGTTGAGGTGTTCCGTGAGAGTGAAGACTTCGAACTATGCTTTGCTGACGATACTCCCAATTTCACTGCTTTCGCTCCTGGGGAAATCGTCGCCAGAGATGCCAAGGCGGGTGATACCCAGGTTGGCGAGATCCCCCTTCGAATCGTGTTTCCCAATGCCAAGGTTGAGCTTGGTGCCCGAGCAGTATTACTGGTGAAGCCGACCGAACTTTCACGAAGATAAGTCAAACGATCGATTTATTTTTACACCAGGCAGCCTCATTTCCAGCGCTCACATAAAAACTTCTAAAAACAACAATCTGGAGACATAACAATGCATTTACATACACCAACAATAGACGAAGGTATAATCTCTTTCAGTCTGCGATCGTCTAGCGAGCTTCCCTGAGCCTGTTAGAATCCCCCCCTTTTCGCGCCAGTCCGCGCTATTCGGCACTCTCCCCAGGTAATAACAATGTGCCGACCTATCTGGAGCTCGATTCATGGCTGATACCCCGATTCCGCTGGAAGTGCGCAATATCCGCAAGCGCTTCGGCAACAACGAAGTACTCAAGGGCTTGTCTCTGCAGGCCCACAAGGGTGACGTCATCACGCTGATTGGCGCATCAGGTTCCGGTAAAAGCACCTTTCTTCGCTGCATGAACCTGCTCGAACAACCCGACGATGGCGAACTCATCGTTCATGGCGAATCCGTTCTGTTCAAGGACACCAAGCACGGCCGTGAACCAGCCAATCAGAAGCAGGTGGTGCGCATGCGTGCCAAGCTGTCGATGGTCTTCCAGAGCTTCAACCTGTGGTCACACATGACCCTGCTGGAAAACGTCATCGAGGCACCCGTGCATGTCCTCAAGCAACCCAGGCACGAGGCCATCGAATACGCACGCCAACTGCTGGAACGAGTAGGGCTGGCAGAACGTGCCGACTATTATCCATCGCAGCTTTCCGGCGGTCAGCAACAGCGTGGTGCCATCGCTCGAGCCCTGGCCATGGATCCGGAAGTGATGCTGTTCGATGAGCCCACGTCGGCACTCGACCCTGAACTGGTGGGCGATGTACTCAAGGTCATGCGGGACCTGGCCGAAGAAGGCCGCACCATGATTGTGGTGACACACGAAATGGCATTTGCACGGGATGTTTCTTCCCAGGTCATCTATCTCCACCAGGGTCTGGTCGAGGAAGCAGGCGCTCCGCAGGACGTCCTTGGCAACCCGAAGTCCGATCGCCTGAAGCAATTCCTTGCTCCCAAACACTGAGCCCAGCCCAGGAGAATCCGATGATTGACCTGCAAGGCTACGGCCCCAGACTGTTCCAAGGCGCGCTCCTGACCATCGAGGTTGCGGGGCTATCACTGCTTCTGGCGGTGATTCTCGGCCTGCTCACGGCCAGTGCCAAGATGTCACGCAACTGGTTTCTGCATCGCATTGGCACCCTCTACACCACCATCATTCGTGGTGTGCCGGATCTGGTGATGATGTTTCTGCTGTTTTTTGGCGCCCAGGTCGGCCTCAACATGATCACCGACTGGATGTATGAGCAATTCGGCTGGGATCTATATGTCGAGATCAATTCCTTTGTCGCCGGCGTCATCACCATCGGCCTGATATTTGGTGCTTACATGGGCGAAACCTTCCGCGGCGCCTTTCTGGCTGTCGATCGTGGCCAGATAGAAGCCGGGCGTGCCTATGGCATGACCCATGGCCAGGTATTCCGCCGCATCCGCTTCCCGCAGATGATGCGCCACGCCCTGCCGGGCCTGTCCAATAACTGGATGGTGCTGCTCAAGACCACGGCTCTGGTTTCGATCATTGGCCTGAGCGATATGGTGCGAGTCGCCGAGGAAGCTTCGAAGGCGACTCATCAGCCTTTTGTCTTTCTGACGATTGTGGCCGTGATCTACCTGGCCATTGCCAGCGTTTCCGAATGGGGCTTCGCCAGGTTGCAGAAGCGTTACAGCGTGGGCTTCACGGGAGGAGATGAGTGATGGAATGGCTGACTTCTCTACAGACGCTGCTGAGCGACCATACCGTACTGACACCCGCCAACCTGGCCCGTTATGGCGAAGGTCTGACCACGACAGTACAACTGGTGTTTCTATCACTGATTGCAGGCCTGATTCTGGCGGTACCGCTGGCCATCGGTCGCGGCTCGAAACGCCGCTGGATCAAGCTGCCGATCTATGCCTACACCTATGTGTTCCGCGGCACGCCACTGCTGGTGCAGCTGTATATGATCTACTACGGGTTACCCAGCATCGATGCGCTGAGGGACTGGAAATACTGGGATTATGTCGATCAAGCACATATCTGGGCACTGATTGCCTTCACCCTGAATACCGCCGCTTATACCACCGAAATCTTCCATGGCGCGATCAAGACCACGCCGCGTGGCGAGATCGAGGCAGCCAAGGCCTATGGCATGTCCTGGGGACTGCGCATGCGCCGGATTATCCTCCCCAGCGCCTTCCGTCGTGCCTTGCCCGCCTATGGCAATGAAGTCATCTTCATGCTGCATGCCAGTGCCGTGGCCAGCGTCGTCACCATCATGGACTTGACCGGCGCAGCCAGATTCATCGTCACCCGCACCTATGCTGCCTTCCAGCCATATCTGTTCGTGGCGGTGATCTATCTGTGCCTGACCTTCGCCATTCTCTACCTGTTCCGTTATCTGGAAAAACGCCTGCTGGCACACTTGAGGCCAGTAGAGGGCTGAAAGAAGGCACGCGTTATCGCGTGCCTTCCGTGGTCGACATGGAACGTCAAACAAACGTTGGGAACTCTCGTTTCACTACTCGAGTTCCCCTCTTTCTGAATGCCACAGCATTCGCTATGGTGCATCTGTGACGTCGCCAAGACGTTCCCAAACAACAAGGGGTCTACCCATATGACACTACGCAAGGTATTTACTGCAGGTCTGATCGGTGCCGCACTCTTCGCATCCTCTGCCCAGGCTGAAGTGCGTGATATCCGTATTGCCGTCGACGTACCCTACGAGCCAATGGAATTCCGTACCGCCGATGGTGAACTGACTGGTTTCGATATCGATCTGGGCAATGCAATGTGTGCCGAGATCGGCATCGAGTGTGAATGGGTGGTACAAGCCTGGGACGGTATCATCCCGGGCCTGATGGCTCGTAAGTATGATGCCATCATGTCTTCCATGACCATCAACGACGAACGCCGCGAGCATGTTCTGTTCAGCGAACCGTATTTCACTCCTCCTTCTGCCTGGTTTGCCCCGGCTGACCTGGAGATGAATACGGCCGATGAAGAAACGCTCAAGGGCCTGACCATTGGTGTCCAGCGCGGCACTCTGCAGGACAACTACGTTACCGATATGTATGGTGACGTGGCCAAGGAAGTGAAGCGCTACGGCACTGCCGACGACCTGGTGCTGGATATGGATGCCGACCGCGTCGATATCGGTTTCCTCGACTATCCGGTAGGCAAGTCCACCCTGCTGGACAGCGAAGAAGGTGACTACAAGGTCGTGGGTGAACAGATCACCGAACCGAAGAAATATTTTGGTGACGGCTTTGGTATCGCCTTCCGCAAGCGCGATCAAGTTCTGGCCGATGCCTTTAACGCCGCCCTCGCGACGCTGAAGGAAAACGGGACCTATGATGAGATCGTCGCCAAGTACTTCGAAGAGAAGTAGCGTTTTCGGTCCCTGGTGCCTGCGTGCACCAGGGGCCTCTTTCCACTACCACGCACGCACGATTACTCGCTTTTCACTTCCCGCGATCCTCAGCTGTCGGCCCATCTTGTCTTGCTCTTTCTCTTTTGCTCTCTGTTCTTTTTCTCTACTTTCTTCTCGCACCACCGAAAAGTACCGTCGGCACCTACTATCGATGCCTTCAAAAAACCTGAACCATGATGCCAGAGCAGGATATTCTCCCAGCTTGTAAGGAAATCGCTTTATATGACACTAACAACCTGTTCAGTGGGATACTTCCTCACTGCCATTCCTTACTATTGGGATGAGGAGAACCGATGAAACGCTACGACAAGTCCCCTGAAGCCATTGCTCGCCTGAATGATGAGCAGTACCACATCACCCAGGAGAATGGCACCGAACGTGCCGGCACTGGCGAGTATCTCGACAACAAGGAACCCGGTATCTACGTTGATATCGTCTCCGGTGAACCGTTGTTTGCATCCTCGGACAAGTATGAATCGGGCTGTGGCTGGCCAAGCTTCACCAAGCCCATCGAACCCGCTCATATCAACGAATTGACGGATACCTCGCATGGTATGGTGCGTACTGAAGTGCGCTCGACCCATGGGGACAGCCATCTGGGCCATGTGTTTCCCGATGGGCCACGTGAGCAGGGTGGCTTACGCTACTGCATCAACTCTGCCTCGCTGCGCTTTATCCATCGTGACGAAATGGAAGCTGAAGGCTACGGCGAGTATCTGAACCAAGTCGAGGAGGTTTGACCATGGCACACGAGCGAGCAGTACTGGCAGGTGGATGCTTCTGGGGCATGCAAGAGCTGATTCGCCAATTGCCCGGTGTGGTGGGAACCCGTGTCGGCTATACCGGTGGTGACGTGCCCAATGCCACCTATCGCCATCATGGTACGCACGCCGAGGGCATCGAGATCATTTTCGACCCCGAGGTCATCAGCTACCGTCGCCTGCTGGAATACTTCTTCCAGATTCACGACCCGACCACGGTCAACCGCCAGGGCAATGATCGAGGAATGTCCTACCGTTCGGCGATCTACTATGTCGACGAGGCTCAGAAGGAAGAGGCACTACGCACCATCAGGGACGTCGATGCCTCCGGCCTGTGGCCAGGCAAGGTCGTCACCGAGATCGAGCCGGTAGGTGACTTCTGGGAAGCCGAACCCGAGCATCAGGACTACCTGCAGCGTCTGCCCAATGGCTACACCTGTCACTTCCCGCGCAAGGACTGGGTGTTGCCGTCCTCTGACTGAAAATCGTCGGGGCCTGGAGTGGTGAACCACTTGGTGCGGTAAATCAACGCCGCACGTCATGAGCCCCCGACACATGTCCTCCTGGCGCAGCCACTTCCTTCACCGGCTGCGCCAGCTCCTGCAGGATGCCGCATTCCGCCGTCGTTCCCCTTCCCGTACAGCGCTGGCGCAAAGCGATAAGCTGGTGCTCGAGGCGCTGAAGCTGGTCAATCCGCAACGCGACGTGCTGGAGGTGCGCATCAATCAAAGTGTTAGCCTCGTCACAGGGCTGATCGGGGCGATCGTGCAGTTCGAGCAGCGTACGCACCTCATCCAGCGTCATATCGAGGGCACGGCAATGGCGGATGAACGCTACCCGCTCAGCGTGCTCGCCACTGTAGAGTCGATAATTCCCGGCGCTTCGCGCCGGCTCCGGCAACAGCCCTTCCCTTTCGTAGTAGCGCAGGGTCTCCACCGCGCATCCAGTACGACTGGCCAACTCTCCAATCTTCATCTGTCTCACCTCGCTTTATCCATCTCGTCTTTCTTTTATCCATCTCGTCTCTATTCATCGATCTCGCACCGGGGCTTGACTCTATAGCTACTACAGGGTGTTTCATCAGCCCAGCCAATGCAAACGGAGAGAAATCATGGCCAGTCAGACTTCACATTCCGAGGCGCATACCGACTCGGCAGTGAGCTCCTGCGGTGGATGCTGTTCTTCACAGGCTCCCACCGCGGCCGAGTCGGCACCCCAGGTGAACAGCCAGCGACTGGTCCTGATCATTGACGAGCTCTGCTGCCCGAGCGAGGAACGCCAGTTGCGCAAGGCCCTCGACGACATGCCCGGCCTCATCGAACTGCGTTTCCAGTTCATCGATCGCCGACTCGATATCCTGCATGACGGCATTGATACCGCCGACGCCATGGCACGTATTCGTCAACTTGGCATGAGCCCGCGCGCACAACGCGACCAGCAGACAGCACCGCAACAGTCCTCCATCCCATGGACCAAGCTAGCCATTGCCGGCGCCATGGCTGTGGCCGCTGAAGTGCTCAATTGGGGTGGAAATGTGCCGCAGTGGGTACTGGCGGCGCTGGCCCTCTGCGCCATTGCGCTGGTCGGGCTCGACACCTGGCGCAAGGGCTTCGTCGCCCTGCGTCAGGGAAGCCTCAATATCAATGCGTTAATGAGTGTTGCCGTCACCGGTGCGCTGCTGATCGGTCATTGGGCCGAAGCCACCATGGTGATTGTGCTGTTTACCATCTCCGAGCATGTCGAAGCGCGCTCACTACACCGCGCGCGTCAGGCCATTCGCGGACTACTCGACCTGGCGCCACCGCGCGCCCGAGTGCAACAGCAGGATGGTGAATGGCGAGAGGTCGAGGCCGAACTCGTTCAGCCCGGCGACCTACTGCGCGCTCGCGCCGGTGAACGACTGGCACTGGACGGCGAGATTACCCGCGGCCATCCCTCTCTGGATGAATCGGCCATCACCGGGGAAAGTCTGCCCCGCGACAAGCAACCCGGCGACCAGGTCCATGCCGGCAGCATCAATCTCAACGGCGATATGGAGTACAGAGCTACCCGTGTGGCGTCGGATACCCCCCTGGCGCGCATCATCCACGCCGTGGAACAGGCCCAGGCGAGCCGTGCACCAACCCAGCGCATGATCGACCGCTTCGCGGCCATCTATACCCCCGGTGTTTTCATCCTTGCCCTCGCCACCGCCATCGCCTGGCCCGTGCTGGGACTGGGCCCCTGGTTGGATGGAGTCTATCGCGCCCTAGTGCTGCTGGTGATCGCCTGCCCCTGTGCACTGGTCATCTCAACGCCAGTCACCATCGTCAGCGGCCTGGCCGCGGCGGCGCGCCAGGGAATTCTGATCAAGGGCGGAGCCCACCTGGAGCAGGCCCAGCGTCTGAAACAGGTGGTGCTCGACAAGACCGGTACTCTGACCATCGGACGGCCCAAGGTCAGTGACTGGCAGGTTACCGGCTCCCTGAGCGCCGAGCAGTGCGCCAGCCTGGCGCTATCGCTGGCCAGCAGCTCCAACCACCCCATATCGAAAGCCGTCACCGAACATCTGCGGGGCACACCGCTGAGCGACCTTGAAGGAATCGAGGAGCGCGGAGGGCGAGGCATGACCGCCATCCATGAAGGACAGACAATCTGGTTGGGTAATGCCCGTATGGCTCGCGAGTATGGCGCACAGGTGGATGAACAAACCACTCAGGCGCCGCTCTGGCTGGGCTGCGGCGAGCAAGTACTGGCCACCTTCCAGGTCAGCGATAGCCTGCGTTCCACCAGTCAGGCAGCCATTGACCGTCTGCATGAACTGGGGCTCAAGGTCAGCATCTTGAGTGGCGACAGCAAGCCACGAGTGCAGGCCATCGCCGAACAGCTGAGCATCGATGAGGCCTATGGTGAGCTGCTGCCCGAGGACAAGCTGCAGCATCTCGAGCACCTGACGCGCCAGGCTCCCACCGCCATGGTCGGTGATGGCATCAACGACGCACCGGCGCTGGCGCGCGCCGATCTCGGCATCGCCATGGGGGTTGCTGGCAGCGATGTCGCCATCGAGACCGCCGACGTGGCCTTGATGGACGATGACCTCGGCAAGCTGGCAAGGCTGGTGGAGCTGTCACGCGAGACCCGGCGCCTGTTGGTACAGAACATCAGCCTGGCCATCGGCATCAAGGTTGTGTTCCTGGCCCTCGCTCTCACCGGCCACGCTACGCTGTGGATGGCAGTCTTCGCCGATATGGGCGCCAGCCTGCTGGTGGTCGCAAACGGGCTAAGGATTCTGCGTATTGTGCCATAGCGCGCCGCAAAGCAAGAAGCTCCCGTATAATGGTGGATTGGAACTTGGCCTGGCAGGCTCCTGACCGAGTCGGAACTTGGCTATCGAACAGTAGTCTCAAGACCTTGTTCCAGAAATACCGCTTCCATTACAGGGAATCCTTCATGCCCCATACTGCTGCTGCCTCTTCTCTGGCTCGCCCTTCATCCGCCTGGACAGGCTGGGGACAGTGGCTGGCATTGATCACCATGACCCTGGACCATGTGGCCCGCTACCTGGCAACCGACAGCTGGGGTCTGGGGTGGGTCGACAGCAGCGTCGGACGCATTGCCTTCCCTCTGTTTGCCGGCATGGTCGCCTGGCACGGCCTGTTCAACACCCGGGACCCGGTTCGCTATGCACGTCGCACCCTGGTGATCGGCCTGATCGCTCAGTTGCCCTATCAGTTGATGCCACGGGAAGCATTGTTCCAGCTCAATATCTGCTTCACCCTCACCCTTGGCTTGTTGGCCGGGGCCTGGTTGATGCAGTTGACTCGTCGCATGGAGGCCCAACAGTTGGGCTATCCACGCCTGGCACTGGAAACCCTGGGCGTGGCCTGCGCCTGGTATATTGCAGGCTTCTGGGTGGAGTATGGACATGAAGGGCTGCTGCTGGTGCCATTCTTCATGCTTGCTGTGCGCCAGCTTCACCGTGGTGGAAACAGCATGCTGGAACGTCTGGAAGCGGTTGCTGCCTGCCTGCCGATACTTGCCATTGCCGGAATGATGAACAGTTCTGACATGGCCAAATCCATTACCGTTGCCACCACCTTCTGTGTACTGCTGATGGCGTCCGGCGTTCATCGCATGGTGCCAGAAGCAACAATAAAGATGCCCCGTCGTCTATGGCTGGCCTGGTATCCAGGGCACTTTGCCGTCATCGCCGCCATTCTGCTGTGGACCGGCAACGCTGCGTATCCCTGAGTCTAGCCTCTAGAAGACAAGACACGACGCCAGCAAGGGGAGTGAGGATCATGCCTCACTCCCCTTCTCTTTTCTCTTGCTCCCTTCCTGCTCCTCGTCTGGACAAGATGCCCCTGGTCGCCGTTCTCCCAGAAACACCTTGAACGCCTGCCACGCCGGACTGCGATAGCGATCCGAGTGCCACACTAGGGAAAAATGACGTGTCAGGGGCAGATCATGAGGCAGCGCCTTGAGCTCTCCTCTCTCCAGCTCGCCACGTACACTCAAGCGCGACAGACACCCCAGCCCCAATCCCGCTGCCACCGCTTGCTTTATTGCCTCATGCTGTCCCAATTCCATACGCACCCTGAGACGTATCAGCCTGGGCAGGACCGCCGCTTCCAGTACCTCGCGGGATCCCGATCCCGGTTCACGCAGAATCCACTGCTCTGCGGCCAGGTCATCCTCTTCGACAAGCATCTTGCCGGCCAGAGGATGCCCCGGGGCACAGACGATTTCCATCCTATCCTCGCACCAGGGCTCGCTGATCAGTCCTGGCTCATGGCAGCGCCCTTCGATCAATCCCAGATCCGCATCGAAACGCTGCACATCGGAAATCACTTCTCCGGTATTGCGCAGGCGCAGGCGCAAATCCACCCCCGGGTGCAGAGAACCGAACTCACCTGCCAGTGGCGGCAACAGATAAGTGCCGATGGTGGCACTGGCCGAAATCACCAAGGTACCGTGCAGGTTATCCCCTGGCTCCTCGGCAGCCGCAACAAAGTCCGCCAGTCCATCCAGTAGTTGCTCGGCACGAGGCAGTAGGCGATGCCCCATGTCATTCAGGGACAAGCGTCTCCCTGGACGTTCGAACAGCGGTACTCCCAGTTGATGCTCAAGGTCGGATAACCCCTGGCTGGTGGCCGATTGGGACAGGCTGAGACGTTGAGACGCGGCGCTGACGGTTCCTAGCCGGGCGACAGCAACAAAGATCTCGAGTTGACGCAGAGTGATGTGAGATCGCATATCGGTTTTACCGAAGAGTGGATTCGTTATTTACTGATAATAATTTGGCATAAGCAACCCTAGACTGAGCTCATCCATCATCGAGGGGCTACCAACATGTCAAAAGGGCTGCTGTTCTGTGCACTGCTCACCTTGCTCGGCTTCGGGCTGGCCAAAGTGCCGTTCATTGCCGCCAGCGGTGTCAGCCCTCTGGTCTTTGCCTTGCTGCTCGGGATCATCGTCGGCAACCTGCCTCTCAAGCAGACACTCGAGGTCGCGCAGCCAGGACTGGCCTTTGCCACTCGCTGGCTATTGCGCGGTGGCATCGTGCTGTTTGGTCTGTCACTGACCTTTACTCAAGTGCTGGACCTTGGCCCCAAGGTCTTGCTGCTCGATGCACTGGTGATCACCAGCATCCTGATCGCCGGTTACATGATTGGCACTCGTCTGCTGGGCATGGATCGCGAAACGACACTCTTGACCTGTGCCGGCAGCGCCATCTGCGGTGCCGCAGCCGTCCTGGCCACAGAATCCACCATTCGCTCCCGCCCTGCCGCCGCTTCCATGGCAGTGGCTACCGTCGTTCTGTTCGGCTCACTGGCCATGCTGCTGTACCCGATGATGTACCCGTGGCTGGGCATGAATGAAGGCCTGTTCGGTGTCTATATCGGTGCCACCATCCATGAAGTTGCCCAGGTCGTCGCCGCAGGTGATGCCGTAGGCCCCACCGCACTGGCCAATGCCGTCATCGTCAAGCTGGTCCGGGTGATGCTGCTGGTCCCCTTCCTGTTGATCGTAGGTCAATGGTGGTTACGTCATCATGCTGCGGCAAGCGCGTCTGCAGATGCCGGTCAGGTAGCCGAGAAGGGAAAACTGGTGATTCCCTGGTTTGCCCTGGGCTTCATCGTCATGGTCGGCGTCAACAGCCTGGAGGTGATTCCCGCCGGGCTACATGATGGGCTCGTGCTGGTGGGGCAACTGTCCCTGACCATGGCCATGGCCGCCCTGGGACTCAATACGCGCATGGAAAAGCTCAAGGCACTGGGAGTAAAGCCTTTCCTGCTGGCCCTGATCCTGTTCATGCTGCTGATCATCGGTGGTGGAACGGCCAGTTGGGTCTTGATGGGATAAACAGCAGTATCAAGCCACGAGCAGCTCAATGCCGAGCCGTTGCCCAGTGGCCCGATACACATCCGGCCCCTGATTGGGGCCGGATTCCTTTACTGCTCTTGGCTCTTGGCTCGTAGCCCGTAGCTTACTCCTTTCCTTCGAAACTGAAGCGTGGCGCAGGAGCATCCGGCACAAGTGTTGCACAGGCGCGAACCTTTTCCAGCAGCGCCTCATGCGTCGGAGCAACCAGATTGATATGGCCCAGTTTGCGCCCTGCTCTCTCGCTCTTGTCGTAACGATGCAGGTGAGCATCTTCAATGGCCAATACTGCAGCCGGGTCTGCCTCGCGACCGATCACATTAATCATGCAGGTCGGCATACGCGCGCTGGTATCGCCCAGCGGCAACCCTTGAATCGCACGTAGATGATTCTCGAACTGGCTGGTCACGGCACCATCCATGCTCCAATGCCCCGAATTGTGCACTCGCGGAGCCATTTCATTGGCCAGCAGGCTGCCATCGGCGCATTGGAAGAGTTCCAGCGTCAGAACACCGACATAATCGAGTTCATCCAGCAACGCCCGGATATAACCATCAGCCGTATGCTGAACGGCATCATCCAGATCCGGCATGGGAGCCAGTGAATAGCGCAGGATACCATCTACATGGACATTTTCGGCCATGGGATAGAACACCACCTGGCCGTCACGACCACGCACAGCGATGATGGAAACTTCACGGACAAAGTCGACGAATGATTCCACGATCAGGCGCGGATGATTGATGCGCTGCCAGGCTTCTGTCGCCTCGGACGGATCGCGTAGAACCGCCTGCCCTTTGCCGTCATAGCCTTCAGTGATGGACTTGGCAACGACTGGAGTCCCTAGCTCTCGAGCGGCCTGTTCCAGAGCCTCGGCACTGTCCACCAGACGGTAGTCCGGAGTGGGAATCGACAGGCGATCGAACAATGCCTTTTCCTCAGCACGGTTCTGGCAAATTCGAATCGCTTCACTGGAGGGATAAACCGGCTTCTCGGACTCGATGTCCTGGACCAGGGCCACGGGAAGATGCTCAAACTCGTAGGTCACCAGATCAACCTGGGAGAGAAATGCTTCCAGGTGCTTGTGGTCGGTATCAATCATCACATCACCGATACCAGCGCTCGGGTGCCCCGTGGTATCCAGAAAAGTGAACTGGTTGGCCAACGGGTATCCCGCCAATGCCAACATGCGGCCAAGCTGGCCTGCACCGAGAACGCCAATCTTCATTGCTTTATCCTCACACAACATCCTCACGCAACTTGCTTACGGCTGGCTAGGATCGGGATTGTCGAGTACCGTTTGTGTCTGTTCGGCACGGAAAGCTTCCACCGCGCTGCGTATCCCGGCATCACCAAGTCCGACGATCTGAGCAGCCAACAGCCCTGCATTGGTTGCCCCGGCCTTGCCAATGGCCAAGGTCCCGACCGCAATGCCTCCAGGCATCTGAACGATGGAGAGCAAGGAATCCAGCCCCTTCAGGGACTTCGATTCTACCGGCACCCCAAGAACAGGCAGAGCCGTCTGGGAAGCCACCATTCCTGGGAGATGAGCAGCACCACCAGCACCGGCCACAATCACCTGCAACCCTCGATCCGCCGCGGTCTTGGCATACTCGAACAGGAGATCCGGCGTTCGATGAGCAGACACCACTCGGGTCTCATAAGGCACCCCAAGGCGCTCCAGCATGGAAACTGCATGTTCCATGATTGGCCAATCTGATTTGGATCCCATGATCACACCAACACGGGGTGACGGGCTTGTTGATGGCATCTGCTGCTCCTCGGAAAACGACAGATAGCGGCAATGATAAAAAATTTTGCCGCAACGAGTGAACGAATGAGAAGCGGCATAGTCTAGCAGAGCCGAGGGACGACTACCTCTCCCACGATGCATGTCGCCGCAGAACGACAGTAATGTTCGCCCTTTATCCCCATTCATCTGATAGGGTGCATCCACATTGCGGCATGAATCGATATGACGACAGACAGTATTTACCGATTTTCAAGGAGAGAGCCCATGAAACGCTCCCTGTTGCTCATTGCCGCCCTGTCAACCAGCCTGGCCTTGGCCGGCTGTGGTGACGGCAATGCCGAAAAGACCTCGGACAGCAACACTGCCAGTGCCGGTCAAGCGAACCATGAGCAGACTCTGACCGGCACCTTGAGCCTCGCTAACAGCGACCAGTCTCTAGCGGATGACGCCCAGGTCGTTGTCAGCCTGAATGATGTGACACTGGCTGATGCCCCCGCAAAGGTCATCGCGGAAACCCGTGTCGACATGGACCAGAGCTCCGCGGATTTTCATCTGGATTATGCAAGTGATGAGGTAGACCCCAGCCATCGCCATATCCTCCGCGCTGAAATTCGCGACGCCAATGGCGAGCTGAAATGGACCACCACCGATGCCTATCTGGTCAGTGTTGGCAGCGATGCCGACCAAAGCGAGGTTGCCATTGTCCTGCACCCGGTAGGCGCCAACGGACAGGCTCAGGGAGCAAGTCTGCAACAGGCTCAGGAGCAACTGCTGTCCAGTGGTGATGAGCCCACACAGGAAGAAGTGGAAGCTGCTGAAAACCTGGATGCCATCAGCGAGCAATCCGTGGATGCGCAGAACCCAGAGCAACCTGCCGTGGATGGGAGCAACGACACCCCCGCACAGTGATCCCGACGCCCTCCTTTAATCGCCCCGAACAAAGACTTCATGTAAAAAGCCCCCATGCCATCAGGCATGGAGGCTTTCATGGTGCTGCTACCCTCCTGTCTATGCGGTAGAAGCCTTGGCCCGCGTCTGCCACCAGTTGGCCACGATGATCAGCAGCATTACCGCAGCACCGGCGACATCGTAGACCAACGAGGGAGTAAAGACGCCGATGATGGCCGGCAACAGCAGTACACGCTGCCAGATGGGTATGCGGTCAAATAGATAGCCTTCCAGAACAGCGGCAAAAGCGGCAAGCGCCAGGATCCCGGTGATGGCTTTCCAGACCAGGATATAGACCGGGCCACCGATGATGATCTCGGGGTTATAGACCATGAACAACGGTACCAGATAGAGCCCCTTGGCAAACTTCCAGGCCTGGAAGCTGGTCGCCATCGGCTTGGCACCGGCAATTGCCGCCCCCGCGAACCCCGCCAGGGCAATGGGAGGCGTGACGTTGGAATCCTGGGAATACCAGAACACCACCAGGTGCGCGATGATCAACGGAACACCGAACTCATTGGACAATCCCGGCCCCACCAGCACGATCAGCACGATATACGCCGCCGTCACCGGTAGGCCCATTCCCAGCACCAGGCTGGCCAGCAGCACCATGACCAGGGCCAGCAACAGGTGACCGCCGGAAAACGCCATCATCATGGCAGAGAACTTGAGTCCCAACCCCGTAAGGCCAACGATACCGACGATAATGCCGGCCACGGCGCAAGCCATGGACACAGCCACTGCATTGCGGGCCCCCAGTTCCAGTCCTTCTACCAGTTTCAACAGGCCATTGCGGCAGGCAGTGCCCAGACGCTCTCCATTTACTGGCTGGCCTTCCTTCGGTGCGACAAAGAAGAACCACACGGCAAAGCGCAATATGGCCACCAGCAGCATGCAGACAATGGCATAGAACCCCACTCGCATTGGTGACATGTTCATCACCAGTAGCCATACCAGCACGGCGAGCGGCAACAGGAAGTGCCAGCCACTTTTCAGCACATCGCTCATCTGCGGCAGTTCTTCCTTGGCCATGCCCTGCATGCCTTCCTTGAGCGCAATGATATGCACGAACAGGTAGACAGTACCGAAATACATGATGGCAGGCAGAATGCTGACCTTGACGATCTCCAGGTAAGGTACCCGGGTGTACTCAGCAATCAGGAAGGCCCCAGCCCCCATCAAAGGTGGCATGATCTGCCCACCAGTGGAAGCAGCGGCTTCGATGCCACCAGCCTGGTGGGGCTTGTAACCCAGCTTCTTCATCAGCGGGATGGTGAAGGCGCCCGTTGTCACCACATTAGCGATGGCGCTGCCGGAAATGGACCCCATGCCAGCAGAAGCAATCACGGCAGCCTTGGCTGGGCCGCCACGCTGCCGGCCAGTCGCGGCGTAGGCCAGATCGATAAAGAACTTGCCCGCCCCCGTGATTTCGAGAAATGCACCAAACAGCACGAAAATGAAGATATAGGTGGCCGCCACCCCCATCGGCAGGCCAAAGATCCCCTCCTGCCCCAGATAGAGCTGGCCGACGACACGGTCCAGGTTATATCCACGATGTTGCAGGATGCCCGGAAGCCACTCACCCAACCAGGGCAGCTCGCCGCGAGGTCCAGCAAAAGCGTACAGGATGGCAATGATGCCGATTATCGTCATGCCCAGGCCAACTGCACGCCGGCTGGCTTCCAGCACAGTAACGGTGGCCACGATGCCCGCCATGATGTCGGTTTGCGTCCAGAATCCTGCACGGTTGAAGATGGCATCCAGATTCCATGCCAGGTATCCACCGGTAAACACCGCTCCGAAGAAGAAGGCCATGTCGATGATTCCTCCGATGACCCCACGGGAGCGCTTGGGCCCGAATAGCGGGAACATCAGGAATGCCAACATCATGACCAGAGACAGATGGATACTGCGCTGATAGAACAACCCCAGCGGCTGAATCCCTGCCGAATAAAGTTGAAACAGCGACAACCCCACCGCCACCAAGGTGATCAGCCATAGCACCAGACGAGAATGATTGGCCTCACTGCCAGGGACAATCGGGGAGTGGGAAGCATCAGCGCTCATTAGGATTCCTCCCGGACATGCGCTCGCTGGAACAGGCATGACCGCACAAGTCTATTTATTGTTGTGGGCAGATACATTGCGTTGATGTCTCCTCTTCACAATCTTCCAGGTTCACACTGACGCGTTGGTTGGCTGCCAGAGCACTGATGCTGATCGGGGTCACCGCCTCGGGCACGGATTCCGGCAGTGCATCCGTACAGTCTTCACGCGCCTGACGAATCGAGGTTTCCAGGCGTCCTCTATCACGATTGACCAAGCGGTGATCTACCTTCATCGACCCGGCTCTCAAACGGTAGTGGTTACCAGGTACCGGCTCATCGATATCTTCGATCCAGTAGCCACCATGCCCATCGGAGAGCTGACGCCCACGCTCGAAGATATGATCAAGCCCGGCGGCAAAATCCGGAAGGTGACTGCGTTCGAGTACCATCTGGCCAGCCACATTGCGATAACAATCGAGAATTTCGAAGCCCTTCACCGAGTGATTCCAGGCCATGCACCAGCCGCTGCCAGACGGCATAGGGAGAGTGATCAATGCCTGCCCTTCACTGTCCTTGATGACCAGCTTGCCTGGTTGCGCATCCGCCACAGCGGCACATGTCCATAAACTGAGCGCGAAGCCAACCAGCAACAGCAAGGCGGGCCTCTTGGCCCGCCTCCTGTGACACCTGTTCAACTCATCACGGTCTTTCATCACGGACGCTGCTTGTCCTGGATGTCAGCCCCGACCTCTTCGTAATAGCGCAGTGCACCATCATGGAAAGGAATTGGCGTGGAAGCCGTGGAGAATTCCACTGTGGTGTCATTGGCAGCCGGGTGAATGGCAATCAACTCATCGGTTTTCTCGAACAGCATCTTGGTCAGTTGATAGGCCAGCTCATCATCCATCTCGCTGCTGGTAATCAGCACATTGGGGATGCTGATTGTCTGTACCGGCTCGTCCATTCCCTCGTACAGATTCGCCTTGAGTTCGTAAGCAGCAAACACCGGCTCGTCTTTCTGGGCATTGGCAATCTCTTCATCGCTCAAGCCAATCAGACGCACATCATTGGTGGTGGCCAGGTTGAGAATCGAGCTGGTGGGTGGCCCTACACTCCAGAAACCGGCATCGATATCTCCATTACGCAGAGCATCGGCTGTTTCGTTGAAGTTGAGGCGACGGGCATCGAAATCATCATAGGTGATACCGTTCGACTCCAGTAGTGCCTTGGCATTGAGCTCAGTACCACTGCCTGGCGCCCCCACAGATACCACCTTGCCCTTGAGGTCTTCCAGGGACTCGATATCGGAGTCGGCCATGGTCACGATCTGCACCGCATTGGGGTAGACCGAGGCAATCGCACGAATGTTATCCAGCTCGCGCCCTTCGAAGGCACCTGTGCCGGTATAACCCTGGTAGACGGTATCGGCCAGGGCCAGGGCCAGGTCAGAGTCTCCTCGCCATACCAGCCCCATGTTCTCGACCGAGGCTCCTGTGACTTCTGCCACTGCATCATAGCCGTCGATGTGTTTCTTGATCATCTCGGCAAGGCCACCCCCAATGGGGTAATAGGTACCGCCGGTTCCACCGGTGGCGACAGACAACTGTTGCTGAGCAACCGCAGCCTGGGCTCCGATCAACAGCGATGCAGCCAAGGCCAGCTTCATGGCTCGCATGACATTCCTCCATGCCTCATGGGCATTTGTTGTTAGTAAGAGATGACCACCTATGCATAGACGCACCTGTGCAAACTAGCAACGGGGGGAGCACCTTGCAAAGGGTTTCATTGCGCAGTCTTTTCAACACATTATCAATCCGCACAAAGTCTTAGGCGACAGATCAGAGCATGCTACACAAGCTTCTTTACATCACGCTGACATCACACGACTCATTTTTCGACCAGACTCTTCACCTTCTCCACGATATGCACGCCAATCGGCAACGCCGAGGTAGCAGCCGGAGAAGGCGCGTTACCCACATTGACCGTGCGGGCCGTATTGACGAAGAGAAAGTCATCGATCAGCTTGCCATCCCGAGACACGGCCTGTGCCCTGACACCGGCAGGATAAGGCTCGAGATCCTCGACACTCAGGCTCGGACAGTACTTGCGCACCTCATCGAGATAGCCGCGCCGCGACAGAGAGTTTTTCATTTCCCGCATGCCAGGCTTGAGATGACGCCATAACACCTTGAGAATTCCCGGGTGCGTCAGCATTCCGGCCACATCTGGTGCGGAAACGTGAGTCTTGCGGTAGCCCTCCCGCGCCAATGCCAGTACAGCATTGGGGCCTACCGTGACACTGCCATCGATCATGCGGGTCAGGTGCACCCCAAGAAATGGCATGGAAGGGTCGGGTATCGGATAGATCAGATGATTGACGATCTGGTTATGGCGCTCGCCTAGGCGGAAGTATTCGCCGCGGAAGGGACAGATGGTAAAGCCCGGCTTCTTTCCCAACATGCGAATCATGCGGTCAGCCATCAGGCCTGCGCAACTGATCAGATAACGTGTAGAGAATGTCTCTTTGGAGGTCGTCACCACCACTTCCTGGCGACGCTCCTCCAGAGCACGAACCTGATGGTCATAACGAATCGTACCGCCTAGACGCTGGAACTCATCGGCCATGGCCTGGGTAACGCGAGCATAATCCACGATGCCACTGGATGGTACGAAGATCGCTCCCAACCCCGTGATATTGGGTTCACGCTCACGCAGGGCCCCTGCTTCCAGCCACTCGCGCTCGAGACCATTAGCCTCCGTGCGGGCCCACAGGGCTCGCATGCGCTCCATTTCAACCTCATTGGTCGCCACCAACAACTTGCCACAGCAGTCGTAGGGAATGGCATGTTCATCACAGAACGCCTTGGTGGCACGATTGCCTTCCAGACAGAAACGCGCTTTCAGACTGCCCGGGGTGTAATAGACCCCGGCATGAATCACACCGCTATTGTGACCCGTTTGATGGCGTGCAGGCCCTGATTCCTTTTCCAATACCAGCATCCGCCGATCTGGATAGGCCTGCTGCAGCTGCATAGCGGTGGACATGCCCAGAATGCCACCGCCTATGATGATGAAATCATACATTGCACATCTCATTGTCATTGTTGGCCAGTCCGGCATCGCCAGCCAGATCGCCCCTGAAACTATCGTCTTGCGCGCAGATACCACCTGACAAGCAGGAAGAGAAGCATGCTCTGGCCACGAGTAATAACACACATGCCACCACTCAGGCGCGTATCTCGTGTGGCCATATCCTATTCATCATCAATAACGATTCGGGCCAGGGCATTCATGATGTGCTCCCGCCGGACTTATTGGCTATATTTTTATAAAATATCTACATTTATAACATCCATCAATAAAAAACCCGGACATTGCCAGGCTCTCGACTAAAGCATGAGGCCGCCGAAAGGCAGCCTCAGTGAAACGGATGACAACGATCGTTCTGGTGTTCAGCGACCAGGGTCCAACGATCAGGATCAATTGGCAGAGTGCGACTAGGCGGAAGCGTCGCCACGCATATCCCGGGCCATCTGGCGCTCGCTATAGTGGGTACCGTACGTGAACCTTGACCATACATAGAGTCCCAGCCCCACTGCCATCCATCCAGCAAACAGTAGCCACTCGATCGGTTTTAGAGCGGATGGGCTCCCAGGCAGATACAGACCGATCATCCCCAGAGACAACAAGACTGCCAGCCAGCCAACCAGACGGGCACGACGGACACGGAAAGGCCGCTCCATTTGTGGCTCCTTACTGCGCAGGATGAGGAAGGACAACGAGACAAACAGATAGGCAATGACAATGCCGAGTCCTCCAGCCACCACCAACCAGACCATGGCCGAACGTCCCAACAATGGCGCCAGACTGGAAATGACACCAATCAGCAGGATGGCATTGACCGGAGTACGGTGCCGCGGATGCAGCTTACCGAGGAAAGCGGGCAGCATGCCGCAGTGCGCCAGCGCATAGAGTGCCCGGGAACCTCCGATATAGAAGGCATTCCAGCTGGTCAGAATACCGGCGATACCCGCCAGCACCATCAGCTTGCCCGCCCAGGGAGCCTGGAACACAGCTTGCATGGCATCCGGTACGGCCAGGGAGCTATTGGCCAGCTCGGATGGATTCAGCATCAAGGAGGTACCGAGAATGATCAGGGCATACCAGAACACCGCCATGATCACCGAGATCATCAACACTCGCCCGATTTCACGAAATGGCAAGTTGATCTCTTCGGCTGCCTGGGGAATGACATCAAAGCCGACAAACATGAACGGTACCATGATGATGACCAGCATGATGCCACCTGCCACACCATTTTCACTGTGGAACAGCGGCTGCATGGTGCCGAGCTCACCTTCGAACAGCGCTCCAGTGACGAACATCACCCCTACCACCAGTATCAGCAGCGTCACGACTTTCTGTACCAGTGCCGCAGTGCGCACGCCGACATAATTGATCACCATCATGATCAGGGATCCCGCGACACCTACAGCCACCCATGTGGCTTTGACATCCCACTCTGCCACAGTCCAGAGATGACCAACGGCATAGGAGGGAAACAGATATTCGACGACGGTGGGCAAGGCAACGGCTTCAAAGGCCACGACGCTGATGTAGCCCAGTACAATCGACCATGTACACAGGAAAGAAGCGAAATGCCCCATGGCCCGATAGCTGTAGACATGTTCGCCGCCGACCTGAGGCATGGCCGACGCTAATTCAGCATAGGTCAGCCCTACCAGCACAATCACCAGGCCGCCCAGGACAAAAGCAGCAATAGCGCCAAGGCTTCCAGCAGAGGTGATCCAGCTACCGGTCATGACAATCCAGCCCCAACCGATCATTGCCCCGAAGGCCAGCGCCAGGACATCCTTGCGGGCCAGTACCCGGTGGAGCTCGGCTCCCGTGGTGGAGTCGCTCATGGCAATATCTCCTCGTTTAAGGTCGCACGCTGCAGGCAGGACACGACCGTTGTTTTTATTGGCTTATCGTCGAAAATATCACACAAGACATTTAAAACAATACTTTGGATTCCTTTAAGTCACGAGGCCATATCTTACGGAACTGCGTAGCACATTCCTGTCCATCTACGCCATCGATACTACGGAGGACTAGCGAAACTCGATTAAAGGTTGCATGCTGTATGTGTCACCCCTACCCAATGGAGCATCATGAGTACCGCACATTCCTCGTCTAGAGAAGCTGACAACAACGAACCTCCTCCTCGACGATGCCCTGACATCGATACTAGAAGCGATGTAAAGGAAGATGTAAGGGACTTAGAGCAGCGCACACGCCTGATGCGCGTCGTGACACGGCTCATTGCAGTATCGGATCTTGGTAGCCGTGAGATCGCCCGCCGTGCAGGTCTCCCCATGCAGAAGATGAGCGACCTTCTGTCAGGACGTCTGGAACACTTCAGCTACGACGAGTTGCGCTCTATCCGTCGTATCATTGACGAAGGACAACTTTCGACTTCCTGATCCACGTTCCTCAACGATATCCATTTCCCAGTTTTCCTTCTCAGCGTTCTGGCTTTGCCTGGAGCGCTGAGAGTTGTGCACGCTTTTTATTCTTTTCCTGGCAACAAGCACATTGGCCAGGAAACTAAGCATGACTTATGCGATCGAAGCCATAAGTCCATGCCTGTAAAGGAGTATGTATTCTATGCGCCGCATCATATCCGCCCTGCTGATGTGCATTCCCCTATCTGCTCTGGCCGATGGCCAGGCATCACTGATTGATGGCAAGGGTGATCCTTCCAGCGCTGTCGAAGTACGCTGGGCCGGAGATCAGATGCGGGTCGATTTTCCCCGTCATGCATCAAAGGGTTACCTCCTGATGCAAGGCAATAATGGTTACCTGGTCACCAACATTTCAGGCCAGCCCCTGGCCCTGGATATTCGCGATGCGCAGGCCCTTGCAGGACAGCTCGGAGCCGACAAGGCGGCCAGCCTGAGCAGTTATCAGGCCCAAAGCGTATCCGCGCTGAGCCCCACTGGTGCGAACGAAGTCGTCGCGGGTATCCAGGGCCAGGTCTATCGCCTGGACTGGGTAACCCAGGAAGGAGAAAACCGTCAGGATCAGCTGGTATTGAGCGATGCGCCCGAAGCGCAGGAACTACTGACCATGTTCGACCGCTACCAGACCAACCTGACAGGCCATGCCGACCCTGTGGCAGCCATGCTGCGTGAACGAGGCCTGGGGATCCTGCGCTTTGGCGACAAGTTCCAGGTGGCATCCTTGTCATCCACTACTCCTGACACCTCTCTGTTCGCCATGCCGGCCAAGAGCGGCGGACTCAACGACCTGCTGAAATCAATGATCCAGTGATGGATACCGCGCCCTGCCGGACTGCCGATAAACACCATGACTGCGACAGATCCATGAGGGTCTGTATGTCGATAGAGTGTCAGTAGATCGATGGAACATCCGTAGAACAGCACCAAAGGCCCGCCTTCTGGGACAAACAGAGGCGGGCCTTTGGCATGTCAGCATACCTTCAACAGACTCTAGCCAAGCGAAATCGTGCTATTGATGCCGCTGGAGACATTTTCCGGCTCAAACCAGCGCGAAGTGACCGTCTTGGTCTGGGTCCAGAAGGAAATTGCCTGCTTGCCGTTGGGCCCCAGGTCGCCCAGCTTCGAGCCCCGTGACCCCGTAAAGCTGAAGTAAGCCACTGGCACTGGAATCGGGACATTGATCCCCACCTGCCCGACATCAACATCACATTCAAAGCGGCGTGCCACCCAACCGGAATTGGTGAAGATGGAAGTGCCATTGCCATTGGGGTTGGCATTGATGAAGGCAATGGCATCATCCAGGGTGTCCACCTCTACCACGCACAGTACCGGGCCGAAGATCTCCTCATGATAGATGCGCATTTCAGCCTTTACTCCGGCAAATAGCGTCGGTCCGATGAAATTGCCGTCAGGATATCCCGCTACCGTCACGCCTCGGCCATCGACCAGCAAGCGCGCTCCCTCCTGTTCACCGCTGGCAATCAATTCTTCCACTCGGGCCTTGGCTGCCGGAGACACCAATGGCCCCAGGTCCGCTGAACGCTCGCTGCCGGGCCCCACCTTCATCTTGCGCGCCCCTTCGGCAATGTCATCCAGCCACTGACGAGCTTCCCCCACCAAGACGACAACAGAATTCGCCATGCAACGCTGGCCCGCGGCACCAAAAGCTGAGCCCAGCAGATTATTGATGGCCTGGCTGCGGTTGGCATCGGGCATGATGACGCAATGGTTCTTTGCCCCCAACATCGCCTGTGCACGCTTGCCGGCATCACTGGCACGACGATACAGCTGTGTTCCCACCGTCGTGGAACCAATGAAGGACATGGCCTTGATATCCGGATGCTCGCATAGCCGGTTGGCAACCTCCGGGCCTCCGTGCACCACATTCAGCACCCCAGCGGGGACACCGGCTTCCAGTGCCAATTGTGCCAGACGCATGGATGAGCTCGGGTCCTGCTCGGAAGGTTTCAGCACAAAGGTATTGCCGGTCGCAATGGCCAGCGGAAACATGAAGCAAGGCAGCATGACAGGGAAATTGAACGCTGTGATCCCCGCCCCCACGCCCAACGGCTGGTTAAGGGTATAGACGTCCACTTCGTTCGCCGCATTTTCCGCCACTTCACCCAACTGCAGCGAGGTAATGGAACAGGCATGCTCGACAACCTCGAGGCCACGCCCCACCTCGCCTTCGGCATCAGGTAGCGTCTTGCCGTGTTCCTCGGTGATCAATGCCGCCAGCTCGGCGGTATGCTCGCGCATCAACGCCTGAAACTTGAGCATGATGCGCATGCGCTTGCTCAGGGGAGTCTTGCGCCAGGAAGCAAAGGCGGTCTTGGCACTGGCCACGGCTCGGTCGACTTCCTCCAGCGTACAGAAAGGCACCCTGGCCACCACTTCCTGGGTGGCAGGATTGACCACATCGCGCCAGTTGCCGCTCTGGGATGCGACAGGTTCACCGTCGATCAGCATGGAAATTTCACGAATGGACATGAGCGTACTCCTATTTGTCTTTATAGATACATGTCTTTATAGAGGCATGTCGTTATAGCAATACGTTGCGCAGAGGCAGCTGTAGAGGGTCGTTTGCCGAGATGCCTCAACCAATGTCTTTGATAGAAAGATAGCCACAGGTCGGATAGTCAAACAATCAACATGCAGGCACATTGATTGTGCATGAATGCACAACCGCTCCCTCTCCCTGCTCCCAGGAGGACAGCCCCTTGCTCGACTGGCAGGATCTGCAGATATTTCTCGAAGTCACACGCCATCCCAGGCTTGCAGATGCGGCTCGACGATTGGGACTGGACCACTCCACGCTGTCCAGGCGCACTCGGCGCTTCGAGCAAAAACTCAATACCCAGTTGTTCGAACGCAGCACACATGGCTATCGCCTGACAGAGGCGGGTGCACAATTGCGTGCTCATGCTGAGCAGATGGCGCGCCATGCCAGCGATGCCGTCGAGAGCCTGAGTGACCAGAACCTGAGCCTGGATGGCCAGATTCGCCTCGGTGTCACTGAGGGTTTCGGTACCTGGGTCATCGCCCCATTGCTCTCGGCATTCTGTCAACGTCATCCAGGCGTCACCCTTGACCTGCTGACCCTGCCACGCGTCGTCAACCTGAGTCGCCACGAGGCCGATCTCGCCATTACCATCGAGCGCCCCAGCAATCCGGGAATGGTGGTGGCCAGCTTGTGTCGGTATCGACTCAGGCTATATGCCAGTGACACTTATGCCAGACGCTACGGCTTGCCTCAGCGTCTGGATCAATTGGCCCGGCACCGCCTGGTCGGCTATGTGGATGACTTGCTGTTCAGTGACCAGCTCAATTACTTGGACCCTTTATTGGCAACGGAGATCCAGGGTGATGCACAGCCTCATTTCGCCCTGCGCAGCACCAGTGTGACGACACAGTTCACAGCGACCCTGAGCGGGACAGGACTCGGTATATTGCCTTGTTTCATGGCAACTGAACGGAAGTCACTATCGGCTTTACTGGAACAGGAAGTGGATATCGTGCGCCAGTTCTGGATTACCGCGCGCCAGGAACAGCGCCAGCTGACCCGGGTACGCTTGCTGTGGGATTTCCTGCGCGAAGCACTGGAACTCAACCAGGCCTTCCTGATGGGTGAGGACGATCAGCTGATCATTCCTCCAGTGTAGGCTCAGTACCTATGAACTCAGTACCTATGAACTCAGTACTTATGAGCGCATCGCCCCGCCTGTTGGCGGGGCGATGCGGTAATGGGACAGGGACACCAAGCCAAACCGTGGCTCAGGATTCCACCTTGGGGGGCTCAACTTCCAGACGTTGGGCTGCGATGACCGCCTGTGTACGAGAGTGAACGCCAAGCTTGCGCAGAATGGCCGTTACATGCGCCTTGATGGTTGCCTCCGAAACATTCAGTTCATAGGCAATCTGCTTGTTGAGCAGTCCTTCCGTCAGCATGTTGAGCACACGAAACTGCTGAGGAGTGAGAGAGGCAATGGCCTCAGCAAAGCGGGCCTCTTCCTCATCGACTTCGCCGAGCGCTTCAGCCATTTCTTCAGGGAGCCAGACTTCCCCTTCGAGGATTTCACCCACGGCTTCAGCAATCAGCGCCAGAGACGAGGACTTGGGAATGAAGCCCGAAGCACCATAATCGATGGCTCGGCGTACGACATGGACTTCATCACTGCCGGAGACTACCGCAACCGGAATATCCGGCGTCTGGCCACGCAGTTGGATCAGGCCGGAAAAACCATGAGCACCCGGCATGTGCAGATCAAG
This sequence comes from Halomonas sp., assembly GCF_029263665.1. Taxonomy (GTDB): domain Bacteria; phylum Pseudomonadota; class Gammaproteobacteria; order Pseudomonadales; family Halomonadaceae; genus Halomonas. The sequence continues at coordinate 100,591 of NZ_JAJUFQ010000006.1, read as the reverse complement.
CAGAATCAGGTCTGCATCCGGATGACGAGTCACGACCTCTGTGGTCGCTTCCATCGTGTCTGCCTCGACAATCTCGGCTTGCGGCGCCAGCTGGCGTAGCGCCTGAGTCAAGGCTGCACGGAACAGCGGATGGTCATCGGCAACGATGAATTTCTGGGCAAAGGCCATGGATATTCCTCCGATTCCGAAACAGCGCTATTAGGCCAGCACGCTGTCACGCAAGACGCTTGTTTGTACAGCATGTTACCCCATGGTGGGTAGTTGCCCAAGACCATGTGGTCGGTATGAGATCAATACTCTATCTTTACACTACCTTTTGCTGAGTCTCCACACTCAACCAGGCGACATGATCAACGGCAATGGTCAACGGACACGACAACGCCGGCCAAATGGCCGGCGTTGTCGTGTCAGGCAATCAGGGGTTAACTGTTGGCACGATGTGCGATCAGATCATCCACCACTGCCGGGTCCGCTAACGTGCTGGTATCTCCCAGTCCATCACACTCATTGGCAGCGATCTTGCGCAGAATACGACGCATGATCTTGCCAGAACGCGTCTTGGGCAGACCCGGAGCCCACTGGATATGGTCCGGAGATGCAATAGGACCAATGTCCTTGCGTACCCATTGGATCAGTTCCTTGCGCAGATCCTCCGTAGGCTCTACATCATCATTCAAGGTGACATAGATGTAGATGCCCTGGCCTTTGATATCGTGAGGGAAGCCCACCACTGCGGCTTCGGCAACAGCTGCGTGCGCCACCAGGGACGATTCGATCTCGGCAGTTCCCATGCGATGGCCGGAAACATTGAGCACATCATCCACGCGGCCAGTGATCCAGTAATAGCCATCTTCGTCACGACGGCAGCCGTCACCGGTGAAGTAGGTACCTTCATAGGTGGAGAAGTAAGTCTGCACGAAGCGCTCATGGTTTTGCCAGATCGAGCGGGCCTGGCCGGGCCAGGAATCGAGCAACACCAGATTGCCTTCGGTAGCCCCCTCCAGCACCTTGCCTTCATTGTCGACCAGGGCTGGCTGTACGCCGAATACAGGCAGGGTTGCCGATCCCGGCTTCAGGTCAATGGCACCAGGCAAAGGCGCGATCATGATGCCGCCGGTCTCCGTCTGCCACCAGGTATCCACTACCGGACACTTGCTGTTGCCGATGACACGGTAGTACCACTCCCAGGCTTCAGGGTTGATGGGTTCCCCCACAGAACCCAGCAGGCGCAGACTGTCGCGCTTGCTGGAAGCCATGACATCATCGCCATGGGCCATCAGTGCACGCACGGCAGTTGGGGCGGTATACAGGATGTTGACCTTGTGCTTATCGACGATTTCCCCCATCCGGCCATGGGTGGGATAGCTTGGCACCCCTTCGAACATCAGCGTGATCGCCCCATTGGCCAATGGACCATAGACGATATAGCTGTGACCCGTTACCCAGCCCACATCAGCGGTACACCAATAGACTTCACCATCGTGATAGTCGAATACGTACTGATGGGTCATGCTGGCATAGGTCAGGTAGCCCCCCGTGGTATGCTCCAGCCCCTTGGGAGTACCAGTGGAACCGGACGTGTAGAGGATGAACAGAGAGTCCTCTGCGCCCATTTCCTCGGCCGGGCACTCCTTGTCCTGGCCATCGACCAGATCGTGGTACCACACATCACGGCCTTCCTTCCAGGCGATATCGCCGCCGGTACGCTTGACCACCAGCACCTTCTCGACAACATCGGTACCTTCGCGGGTCAGGGCCGCATCGACGTTGTCCTTCAACGGTACCTGCTTGCCACCGCGCACGGATTCGTCGGCCGTGATGACCACCCGGGAGGCGGCATCCTTGACGCGCTGAGCCAGAGCGTCCGGGGAAAAGCCACCGAATACCACTGAATGAACAGCGCCAATGCGGGCACAGGCGAGCATGGCCGCGGCGGCTTCGGGAATCATCGGCATGTAGAGAGTGACCGTGTCTCCCTTCTTCACGCCCAGGCCCTTCAGCGCATTGGCCAGTTGGCAGGTGCGCTCGTAGAGCTGCCGGTATGTGATGTGCACGGACTCATTCGGATCATCACCTTCCCAGATGATCGCAGTCTGGTCGCCACGCTGCGCCAGATGACGATCCAGGCAATTGGCACTGACATTGAGTGTGCCATCTTCAAACCAGCGAATGTCGACATTGTCGCTGGCAAAGGAGGTGTTCTTGATCTTGGTAGGCGCCTTGATCCAGTCCAGGCGCTTGGCCTGCTCCTTCCAGAAGGCCTCGGGATTCTCCACGGACTGGCGATAGAGCTCGTGATAGGCCTCCTTGTTCGCCCAGGCATGTTGGGCGAACTCTTCAGGAACCGGATGGACGTGCACTTGTTCACTCATGGTTACTGTCCTTGGATATCTTTAATATCAACGAGCCAGCCGCCATTCCCCCCACCGACCGGCACCATAAAGCTGCCTGCCAGCATAACGTTGCATCCAGCAGGATTCCCCTAGACATTGGTATGACTGATTTTCTTTTTTATAACAATACTTTAGTTATTGTCTTTTTACTTTTTCCAGTCCTGATTCCGGACAAAACTGTAACCTTGAGCGGCAAACTTTGCAGCAGTACTCACGCCCGGCCCGGGCATTGGCATGGCGCTGCGCGGAGAAATGATGTTCGCGACAATCGCATCGGTATCGATAAGGGGCAGGGCTGGAACGAGCGGTATCAAAACAGTGAGTGACATTGGGCGGCAGACCAAAAAGCCGCACCATGACCGTCTGCCATTCACGTCCATGAGGGCGAAACAATGGCCCATCTTCCAGGTGCCAGACCATCCAGTGGGCCACCTCATGCGGCACGACTTCGGTCAGGAAGGCTGCTCGGTTGTCTTCGAGCAAAGGGACATTGAAGCGCAGCCCCTTGCGTCCGAAATGGGCTTGCCCTGCACTCTTGCCACGCAGATCGAACCACACCTCAGGCGCAGGCAGTGCGGGGTGAACGCTACGACACAGTGCCAAGGCCTCATCGACACGCATCAGCACGGCCTGCTTCAATCCTTCGCGGTCCAATGCCTGCAGGGCAGCAGCATCGACGCCAGGCAACACGGGGACTAGTTTCGACATGGTCACAACAGGACACAGCGTGACATTCTGGAGAGTGCTAGAATGCCGCCTCATAGCCAGGTGGTAAAGGGCTCTCAAGCTGCCCTCGCCTTTGTGTTCTATGTGATAGCTAAACGAGCGCCCCATGTCTGACGCTGAAACGCCGCTTCCCCAGCCCTTGCTGGAGGACGAAGCCCTGGATTTACTGGATGATTTTCTTGAAGAAAGCGCTGGCCCCGATGCCCTGGACCTGATCGGCGCCCACGGTTTCCTCGTCGCTCTGGCAGTAGCGCCGCGGGAAGTCCCTGCCAGTGCCTGGGTCGCTGAGCTGTTCCATGGCACACCGGAATTCCAGGACGAACAAGAGCGTGAGACCGTACTCGGCCTCCTCGAACAGCTCAAGTCCAACGCTATCGATGTCCTGGAAAGCGGAGGCTTGCCAGAGCTGCCCTTCGAACTAACCCTGGATGGCATCGCCCCCGAAGAAACTCCCATTGGCGATTGGTGTGCCGGTTTCATGGAAGGGGTCTTTCTCGATGAACTCGCCTGGTTCGAAGGTGATGAAGAAAGCGTCGCGACCCTGTTGCTGCCATTCATGGCGCTGTCCGGCATCTTCGCCGATGAGCCAGACATGGCGGATCTGTCCAGCGATGCCGCACGCCTGGAAAGCCTGGTGGCCCAGTTACCTGAACTGGTACTCGATCTCTACCTGCACTTTCGTGTCCCACCGGATACCCCCAAGCCCAAGCCACGCCCCAAGCGTCCGTCAGGAAAGAGAGGTAATTCGCACAAGGGCAAACAAGGTCCTAAGGGCAAGAAGCACTGATCCAGCTTTCCCACGCCTTCCCTGAAGTGCTGCTCCATCCGTTTCCGGGCCTTCCTCGAGAAGCGGTCAGCGAAGTCTCGTCAGCAACCCATCCAATATCCCGAACACCATGGTCCGGATGCGCATCCACCAAGGCCTGCGCATCCACTCCTCCAGGGTGATTTCCTGGCTCACCTGAAATTTCTGCTCGAACAATTGCTGCACCTCGGCAGCGAGAAGGGCATTCTCGACCTCCTGATTGGCCTCCAGGTTCCAGTGCAGGCTCCAATGGTCGAAATTGCAGGAGCCAAGGCTGACCCAGTCATCGGCCAGCACGAACTTGGCATGAATGAAGCATGGCTGGAACTCATAGATTCGTACTCCCGCTCGCAGCAGGCGCATGAAGAAACGCTGGCTGGCATAACGAATGCCAGGGTGGTCATGACTCTGCCCTGGCAGCAGCAGGCGTACATCGACACCCTTTCTGGCAGCATTACGCAAGCGCCGGCGCAGGCTGCGGGTCGGAACAAAGTATGGTGTGCATAGCCATAGACGGCGCTTGGCAGAGGAACTTCGCACCAGCAAGGAATAGCGGATGGCCTGAAAGCGATAGCCCTGCCCCCAGATGACTCTCCCGCGCATCCCGCCAACCAGTGCGGCAGTGTGTGGCCGAGGTGTTATCCGTGGCGCCTGCTCTCCTCCTCGCGTCAGCGGTGACTCCCAGACCTTCAAGAACAACCCCACCCAATCCGCGACCACAGGTCCTTCGATACGTATCGCGACTTCGAACCAGGAATTGAGAAACGCATCCACGGCACCGAACCCTCCGGTAAAAGCAATACGCTGATCCACCACCACCAGTTTACGATGATCACGGCTGATATTACGCGTGAGATTCCAACCCAGAGGATTGAAGTCACGCAACCACACGCCGTTATCAGTGAGACGCTGCCGGTCAGCCGCGGACAGCCCCATGGAACCGAAGCCATCCAGCACCAGATAAACATCGACGCCACGATGAGAGGCCGAGACCAAAGCGTCAATCACACGGTTGGCCAGCACACCGGACTCCATGAGATACAGTTCGATCAGCAGGCTTTCCCGAGCCCCCTCCACGGCTTCCAGCAACGCAGGCATGAAACGCCTTGCCTCCGGCAGCAACGTGACATCATTCCCTTCCTGCCAAACCCCTCTCTCCTTCCGGGTTCTCATGCTGTCGGCTCCTTTTACTGATCAGCCGCTCATTTGTTCCTAATACTGCCGAGGCCACTTACGACCGCTATACTGGCGACACTTGATGCTTGTTCAGACTGCTTCCACGGATGGACTCTTATGCTTGACCTGATCCGCACTTCACTTTTCCATCCGCTCCGATCTCCACTGCGCCACCTGTTAGCAGCATGGACTGACGTGCGTCTCTCCGAACCCGCTCCGGAAGCCCTCGGCCTCGATACCACACTGCCGACGATCTATGTGCTGCCACGCCCTGCACTGAGCGATGCGCTGCTGCTGGAGGCATTTACCCACCAGCATCATCTGCCATCAGCCAAGGGTAGGTTAGACCTGGATGGTCTCAGTGTACCGTGCTGCATGGCATTGCCTGCACCGCGTTCACGCTGGTGGCCCGGCAGCAAGGTTGAAGACACCCCTTTCGCGGAACTGATCGAAAGAGGCATCGATGTCCAGTTGATACCTGTCAGTGTGTTCTGGGGCCGGGCTCCGGGCAAGAATTTCGGTTTCTGGCAGCTACTTGCGGCTGATAGCTGGCAACTCACCGGACGCCTTCGCCGTGCGCTTTCCGTACTGGTCAATGGTCGTGATGTGGAAATTCAGTGGGGAGCGCCATTGAGGCTCACGGAACTGAGCAAGAATGACACTGGCACGCTGGACCCTGCTCGAACCCATCGCAAGGTGGCACGTTTGCTAAGGGTCCACTTTCGCCGCGTCAAGACCCGCGTGCTGGGACCCGACCTGTCTCACCGCCGCACCCTGATTCAAGGTGTGATATCCAGCCCTGCCGTGCATCAGGCAATTACCGAGACTCATGCAGCAGGCAATGGTTCGCGTCGCACCGACCTCTCCCGGCTCAAGCGACGTGCCGCACGCTATGGCAATGAAATCGCATCCAGCATGACCTATCCCGTACTGCGCTTTCTTGCCGGCATATTGCGTAGACTGTGGAATCGGCTGTACGACGGCGTCGAGGTCACCGGGTTGGACAAGGTCAAGGCACTGGCCGGAGACCACACCTTGATCTATGTGCCCTGTCACCGTAGTCATATCGATTACCTGCTGCTTTCCTACGTGCTCTACCGAGATGGCCTGATGCCACCGCATATCGCGGCAGGACGCAATCTCGACATGCCATTGGTGGGCCCGCTGCTGCGCCGTGGCGGCGCCTTCTTCCTGCGTCGCAGCTTTCGTGACAACCGCCTGTACGGCGCAGTGTTCACCGAGTACCTGCACCGCCTCCTTGCGCGTGGCTATCCTATGGAATACTTCATCGAGGGCGGGCGCTCGCGCAGTGGCCGCATGCTCCCTCCTCGCCCCGGCATGCTGGCCATGACGCTGCGCTCCTTTCTGCGTAGCCAGCAGGAGCACGCCCAACCGATGGTCTTCGTACCCATCTACATCGGTTATGAGCGTATTCTGGAGAATGCCAGCTACCAGCGTGAGCTGAGTGGAGGCCGCAAGCGCAAGGAAACGCCACTGGCCCTGATCAGAACGCTTGGGCGCCTGCGAGAGCCTTATGGACGTGTCTCTGTCAATATCGGTGAGCCACTGGACATTGCCACATTCCTCGACGACAGCCATTCTGGCTGGCGCGACGCCCCCTCTGCTTCTTCCACTGACAGGGCCGACTGGTTCAAGCAAGCCATACCGGCGCTTGGCGACACCATCATCAAGCGGATCAATGCCGTAGCGGCACTCAACCCTGTCAATCTGGTCGGCCTGGCACTACTGGCCACACCGCATCGTGCCTTGGAAGTCTCGACGCTACGCAACCAGCTCGACATTCTGAAGGCCATGGCCCTTCTGACCCCCGGCTCAACCTTGCCTGAAGGCTCAGCAGCAGAGTGGATCGAGCATGTCATGCAGCTGGATATGATCGAACAGCGACGTCAGTCACTGGGTGATATTGTCACAGCCAATGCCCAACAAGCGGCTCTGCTGGGATGGTACCGGAACAATGTGCTGCACGTGTTTGCCTTGCCTGCCCTGGTGGCCTTTGCCTTGTCCAACGACACTTCCCACGATGGTGGCTGGTACCGGCTTGATGACCTGGAAACCCTGCTGGCACCGCTGTGGCCGATCCTGGCCCGGGAATTGTCGGTGTCGACAGGCGATGATCTGCGCGCTCAGATTGCCAGCATTCTCAATACGCTGGTCGAGCTTGAACTCGTCGATGAGAGCGTAGCGGGATACATGCCGATGGATAGCTTGCAGGAACAGGAGTCCCTGCACCTGCTTGGCGGCGTGATCCAACCATCCCTTGAACGCAATACCCTGCTGCTGGAGGTACTACTGGAAGCAGCACCCGGCACCCTGAAACGCGATGAGTTATGTGAACGTGCCCGGGGGCTCGCCGAACGCCTGGCGGTACTGACCGGACGCGAAGCGCCGGAGTTCTTTGACGCACGCCTGTTCGAAGGGTTGGTGGACAGCCTGATCAAGGAAGGCTGGGTATGGATGACAGAAGAGCGATTGATGTTCGACGAACACCTGCGTGAAACAACACAGCGTGTTGCTCACCTGCTGGACCCTGCCCTGCGTCAGCGCCTGGCGCTGATTCACCACTGAGGAGATACTGCAATTCGGCGGATCAAGCCCCCGTCAATGACTGATGCACGTAGATGTCATATCGACTGGTCTTTTCTTCCAGTTGGTGACGGGGTTCAGGCCCATCGATGGGAGGCGCCTTGCGCGGACGCTTGACCACGACCCGATGCGTCGCGACATCCAATGCAGCTTCGAGTAATCGGGGCGCATCATCATCCGCCCCGGCCAGCTCACGAAACAGGCGCATTTCCTTCTTCACCAGTGCTGACTTGTCGCGATGAGGGAACATGGGATCCAGATGGATGACCTGAGGCGCGAAGCCACTGGCTTCAACCAAGGCTGACAGGTGTTGTGTGCTGTCACCGTGCCTCAGTTGCATGCGCGCAACGATCTCGGCTACCTCTGGGTCAGCGGCGGCACGCATCAAACCGTCTTCGAGCAGGGCAGCGATGGCGGCTACGCGTTCGATCATCAGCACTTCCGCTCCTAGCGTAGCCAGCACGAAAGCATCACGTCCCAGCCCTGCAGTGGCATCGACAACCGAAGGGGTCACCCCTTTGGCCAGGCCGCAGGCCCGCGCCACCAATTGTCCCCGTCCGCCACCGAAACGACGCCGGTGGGCGGAACGTCCAGCAACGAAGTCGACCCATAACGGGTTGCCATAGGCCTTGCTATCGCCTCCAAGCACCAAGCGCCCTTCAGCATCACGCACCAGGCTCAGACCGGCTTGAGGATCAGGGTCAATGGAAAAACGCTGGGCCAGTTCTCCTAGCCCCTCACCCAGAGCAACGCTCATCGTGCTTTTTTCCAGGCTACCTGATCACGCAGATAGACCGGCTGGACATCGTGGGGACGCTGAATGTCACCCGCATCGAAAGCATCCGCGGCCAGCACTGCCATATCGGCAGCAGCAGGATCGACATCCGTTAGACATAACCCCAATCCGGCCTGCACCTGTGCTGGGACAGCATCCCACAGTGACCACCCAGAGCCCAGCCCGACCCAGTCGTGGTCATCATGCCCCTTGGGAAATTGCAGCCGCTCTGGCGGCAACACAGCCTCTTCCATCAGCGCCACGGGGCGGTTTTCACGAATATGCCAAGCCGCTGCATAAACCTCATTCATGCGTGCATCCAGCGCAGTGAACAGGTAGCGATACTGATGGCGCAGGAACCCCCCCAGGGCAAGCGCCTGCAAGGTAGAGACACCAATCAATGGGCATCCCAGACCATAAGCCAGTCCCTGGGCAACGCCTGCCGCAATACGCAAACCGGTGAACGAGCCCGGCCCACGTCCATAGGACACAGCATCAAGCTCGGATGCCTTGAACCCTGCCTCAGCCAGGACTTCATCAATCATCGGCATCAGCCTGCGAGTATGCTCTCGTGGTGTCAGCTCGAAACGCGAGATGATGTCGTCATCACCATCCTGGCGACGCAACAATGCGGCGGAACAGGCGCTGGAGGAAGCATCCATAGCCAGAATCAGGGACATGTCGGAAACCCCAGAGAATCAAATGTGGGCGCATTATAAATGACTCTGGCCCGCCAGGGCGGGCCAGATGAAGACAATTGAGGCAAGAGCACTCGTCTGTGCCTTAGCCTTCCAGAGCGTTCAGCACCTGCTGCGTGATAGCTTCAACGCTACCGACACCTTCCACACGATGGTAGCTCGGTGCATTGGCCTGATCCTTTGCCGCCCAGTCCTTGTAGTAGCCGACGAGCGGTTCGGTCTGCTCGTGATATACCGACAGACGATGACGCACAGTACTTTCCTGATCGTCTTCGCGCTGGATCAGGGCCTCACCAGTGACATCATCCTTGCCATCTTCCTTCGGCGGATTGTGCTCGACATGATAGACGCGACCTGAAGCCGGGTGGCAACGACGCCCAGCCATACGGCTGACGATTTCCTCGTCATCCACGGCAATCTCCAGCACATGGTCTATCTTCACTCCGCCATCCTTCATGGCGTCGGCCTGGGGAATCGTGCGCGGAAAACCATCGAACAGGAAGCCCTTGGCACAATCCGGCTGAGCAATGCGCTCCTTGACCAGGGCAATGATGATGTCATCGGACACCAGCCCACCAGTGGTCATGATTTCCTTGACCTGCAGACCCAGCTCAGAACCTTCCTTGACTGCGGCGCGCAGCATATCCCCCGTAGAAATCTGGGGAATACCGTAACGTTCGCAGATGAACTTGGCTTGGGTACCCTTGCCGGCACCAGGGGCGCCCAACAGGATCAAACGCATTAGTGTTACTCCTATGAATGTCAGAAATATGAATGACAGAAATGAGTCAATGAAGAAATGAGATTTGGCGAACGATACCCGGGCCAGGGGGCCGACACAACCAACGAAGCGTTGTGACCACCACCAAATATTTCTCAATCACATTAATATCATACAGTTATAAAAAATATTGCACTTTGGTCCCGACTGCATATCCAATGCCATACCTGGTATCAAACAAGACATCAGACAGAGCTGCCAGCAGGCCCAGGCCATAAGGCAACAACATAAGGCAACAAATAGAAACGGCGCCTTGCGGCGCCGCTTCTACAGCTATTGCCCGAACAGCAATCGGCTAGCCACTCGAGGTATCACAGCAACAGACGACGGACATCGCCCAGCAGTTGTCCCAGCAGAGTGGTAAAACGCGCTGCGTCAGCGCCATTGACCGCACGGTGATCGTAGGACAGGCACAGCGGCATCATCAGGCGCGGCTGGAAGGCGGCACCATCCCATACCGGCTTCATGGAAGCCTTGGATACACCGAGGATACCCACCTCCGGCGGATTGACGATCGGCGTGAACGCCGTACCGCCAATGGAACCCAAGCTGGAGATGGTGAAACAACCACCCGTCATCTCTTCGCGCTTGAGCTTCTTGGTCTGTGCCTTCTTGGCCAGCTCCACAGACTCCTTGGCCAGGTCGATCAGCGACTTTTGATCCGCATTACGGATCACCGGCACCATCAAGCCATCCGGGGTATCCACTGCGATACCGATGTGGATGTATTTCTTGTGTACCATGGTCTCGCCGTCGGCCTTGAGGCTGACGTTGAACTGCGGATACTTCTGCAGTGCATAGGCACAGGCCTTGATCAGGAACGGCAGCGGCGTCAGCTTGGCGCCCTGAGCTTCTGCTTCGGCCTTCATCGACTTGCGGAAGGCTTCCAGCTCAGTGATGTCGGCTTCATCGAACTGCGTCACATGAGGGATGTTGACCCAACTGCGATGCAGGTTCATCGCGCCCATCTTGAGCAGGCGGCCCATGGGCTTCTCTTCCACTTCACCGAACTGGCTGAAGTCCTGGTCAGGAATCGGCGGGATGCCGCTGCCACCACTTGCCGCAGCTGCAGCAGGCTTGGCCGCACCAGACATCACCTGCTTGACGTAGTTCTGCACATCATCCTTGATCACCCGGCCCTTGGGACCTGTCGGAGTGACCAAACTGAGATCAACGCCCAGCTCACGAGCCAGCATGCGAACGGCGGGGCCTGCATGGACATTCTTGCTCGGCTTACCAGTCGCTTCGGCGGGTGCCGGCGCTGCAGCAGGAGCCGGTGCAGCCGCTTGGGGCGCTGCGGCCTGTTGAGGTGCTGTGGCCTGTTGAGGTGCCGCGGACTTCTTCACGACACTCCCGGCGACTTCGATATAACCGATCAGATCGCCTTCGGAAACCGTGTCACCTTCCTTGACGGCCAGCTCGACCACCTTGCCCTTGAAGGGGCTCGGTACATCCATGGAAGCTTTGTCGGATTCCAGAGTGATCAAGGCGTCTTCGACATCGACTTCGTCGCCGACGGCGACAGCCATCTCGATGATCGGTACATCACTGGAGCCGGACAGATCCGGCACCCGGATTTCCTGGCGACCACCAGCAACTTCCTCGATCTCTTCCTCCACCGCCGACGCCTCTGCCGGAGCTGCAGGGGCAGCCGCTTCAGGAGCAGCCGCAGGTGCTGGCGCAGACGCCGCGCCACCACTGACTTCCATGGTACCGATCAGGTCTCCCTCGGAAACTGTATCGCCCTCCTTGATGGCCAGGCTGAGCAGCTTGCCGGCATGGGGGCTGGGCACATCCATGGAGGCCTTGTCGGACTCCAGAGTGATCAGGGTATCTTCTGCCCCTACCTCATCGCCCACACTGACCGGCACCTCGATGATTTCCACATCGCTGGAGCCCCCCAGATCAGGCACACGAATCTCGACAGCCTGACTGGCAGCCGGTGCTGCTTCAGCAGGCGCCGGTGCTGGCTCTGCAGCAGGAGCCGCGGCAGGTTCCGGCTCGGCCTGGGGTTGTGATTCAGCCGCCGCGCCTTCGACTTCCAGCTCGACGATGTCATCACCTTCGGAAACCTTGTCGCCTTCCGAGATCAGCACCTTGACGACCTTGCCGGCCTTGGGCGCAGGGACGTCCATGCTGGCCTTGTCGGACTCCAGGGTGATCAGGGTGTCTTCCGGGGCGATGACATCGCCTACCGACACCGCGACTTCGATGACTTCCACATCGGTATCACCACCGATGTCGGGAACTTTGATGATTTCGCTACTCAAGGTCGCGCTCCTTCAAACTCTTGACGGGGGCGAGCCCTCTGGGGCTCGCCATGCCACAGGATCTCGGCGCCTCACACCTCAAGCGGGTTCGGCTTGTTCGGATCGATAGCGTACTTCTTGAGGGCTTCGGCCACGACCTTGCGATCTATCTCGCCACGATCGGCCAACGCCTTGAGCGCTGCCACGGTGACGTAATAGCGATCCACTTCGAAGAACGCACGCAGCTTCTCGCGAGTATCGGAGCGACCATAGCCATCGGTACCCAGCACGTGGTAGTCAGTCGGCACCCATGCACGCACCTGGTCAGCATACAGCTTCATGTAATCCGTAGAAGCGATGGCCGGTCCCTTGCGTCCTTCCAGACACTTGGTCACGTGCGGCTTGCCAGGCTCAGCTTCAGGGTTGATGAAGGCCTGGCGATCCAGCCCCAGGGCCTCACGGCGCAGTTCGTTGAAGCTGGTGACGCTCCAGATATCGGAGCCGACACCCCACTCCTCGGCCAGCATGGCAGCGGCAGCCTCGACCTCACGCAGAATGGTGCCAGAGCCCAGCAGTTGGACGTGGCCATTCTTGCCTTCAGTTTCGCGGAGCAGGTACATACCCTTGATGATGTCCTCGGCCGGAATGTTCTCCAGCTCAGGATGCTCGTAGTTCTCGTTCATCACCGTCAGATAGTAGAAGCAGTTTTCCTTGTCAGAGAACATGCGCTTCAGACCATCCTGCACGATGACAGCGACCTCATGGGCATAGGTCGGGTCGTAGGTACGGCAGTTCGGAATCATTGCCGCCTGCAGCAGACTGTGGCCATCCTGGTGTTGCAGGCCCTCGCCATTCAGCGTGGTACGACCAGCAGTACCGCCGACCAGGAAACCTCGCGCCTGCAGGTCACCTGCCGCCCAGGCCAGATCGCCAATACGCTGGAAGCCGAACATCGAGTAGTAGATGTAGAACGGCAACAGTGTGCAGTTGTTGTTCGAGTACGATGTCGCCGCTGCCATCCAGGCGGACATGGCGCCCGCTTCGGTGATGCCTTCCTCGAGGATCTGACCTTTCTGGTCCTCGCGGTAGAACATGATTTGGCCTTTGTCGACAGGCTCGTACTTCTGGCCTTCGGAGGTGTAGATACCCAACTGGCGGAACATGCCTTCCATACCGAAGGTACGCGCCTCGTCAGGGATGATCGGAACCACCTGCTTGCCGATCTTCTTGTCCTTCACCAGGCCGTTGAGGATACGCACAAAGGCCATGGTGGTGGAAATCTCACGCCCCTTCGAGCCACCCGTCTGGGAAGCGAAGGTCTTGTCGTCGAGCGGCGGAATTTCCAGAGCCTCGAAGTCGCTGCGACGCTGCGGCAGATAGCCACCCAGTCGCTCACGCTGGAGGTGCATGTAGCGCATTTCCGGAGAGTCATCTTCCGGCTTGAAGTACGGCACATCCTTGAGCTGCTCATCGGAAAGCGGGATGCCGAAGCGATCACGGAAGCGCCTGAGCGCTTCATATTCCATGGTCTTGACCTGGTGCGCTTCGTTGGCAGCCTCGCCATCGCCACCACCCATGCCGTAACCCTTGACGGTATGCGCCAGGATGACGGTCGGACGACCATTGGCATTGGTCGTCGCCTCATGATAGGCCGCATAGACCTTGAACGGATCGTGGCCACCACGGTTGAGCTTCCAGATGTCCTCATCGGACATGTCCTTGACCAGTTCAGCGGTCTCCGGGTACTTGCCGAAGAAATGCTCGCGAGTGTACGCGCCGCCATTGGCCTTGTAGTTCTGGTAGTCGCCGTCGACTGCCTCGTCCATGCGCTTCTGCAGGATACCTTTCTTGTCCTTCTCGAACAGCGGATCCCATAGACGCCCCCAGGTGACCTTGAGCACGTTCCAGCCTGCACCACGGAACACGCCTTCGAGTTCGTCCATGATGCGCGAGTTGCCACGTACCGGACCATCCAGACGCTGCAGGTTGCAGTTGATGACGAAGATCAGGTTGTCGAGCTTCTCGCGGCTGGCCAGGTGGATGGCGCCCAAGGATTCCGGCTCGTCACACTCACCATCGCCCATGAAGCACCAGATCTTGCGATCCTGCATATCATGCAGTTCGCGAGAATGCAGATACTTCATCACGTGAGCCTGATAGATGGCCTGAATCGGGCCCAGACCCATGGATACGGTCGGGAACTGCCAGAAGTCCGGCATCAGCCACGGATGCGGATAGGAGGACAGGCCATCGCCATCGACTTCCTGACGGTACTTGTCCATCTGCTCTTCGGTAAGGCGACCTTCAAGGAAGGCACGAGCGTAGATGCCGGGAGCCACATGGCCCTGGATATACACCAGATCACCTTCGAAATCGCCATTCGGGGCTCGGAAGAAGTGGTTGAAGCCCACATCGTACAATGTCGCGGAGGACATGAAGCTCGCGATGTGCCCACCAAGTCCTGGGTTCGCACGGTTGTTGCGAATCACCTGGGCGATCGCGTTGTAGCGGATCAGTGAGCGGATGCGACGCTCCATGAAGAGATCGCCCGGCATCGGGGCTTCACGGTGCACCGGGATAGTATTGCGATGCGGTGTCGTAGCCGAGAAGGGAACCTGCATGCCATCACGGCGATAGCGGTCGGCCAGCCGCGTCATCAGGTAACGGGCGCGGTCCTCGCCCTCGCGATCCAGTACCGATTCCAGGGCGTCCAGCCATTCCTGGGTTTCGACCGGATCGAAGTCTTCTCTTGAACCAAGACTCATAGAACGTCTCTCCGAATGACGATGTGGGGGTCATTTGCCCCGCGATCGAGGCCAATGAGCGAGCGGAGAAAGGATCAGACTCTCATACCGCTGCGCAACGTCAGGCATGTAGTAATTTTACGAGATTTTCGTGTCTTTCCGATGACTCGATGGCAGAAAGATACCGTAAACGCCTGGGGCTGCCAATTGAAGCAGACATGGAAATATTTTTCAATACTGTCATATTGCACTGCAACACAACAACTTAGCCGCTTCTATCATCCAGCAAATCGACGCCAGACAAGAACTTGTAAACAAACTAACGTTTGACTGCTAATATCCTCGAGCAATATGCAAATTCGCTTTTCATTGCTCTAACTCAGGACATGCCAGACATTGACGCAGGTATGCCCAGTCAAATGCTGGCCCGGGGTCCGTCTTGCGTAGTGAAGCAACACGAGCATGACTGGTGACACGTTGGGGAGTAATCTCCGGATAGCTCAGGAACAAGGCGTGGAGCACCTTGGCCAGACACTGGTACTGAGCATCGCTGTAGGCCGAGGCTTCATCTCCCTCGAGCTCAATGCCAATGGAAAAGTCATTAAGCTCCCGGCGCCATCGATGACCATCAAACCACCGCGAACGCCCTGCATGCCAGGCCCGAGCTTCAAAAGGGGCAAATTGAACACACTCTCCATCACGCCGGATCAGAAGATGAGCAGATACCTGGAGCCCAGCAATGGTGGCGAAGTAAGGGTGGGCCTCGCCATCAAGACGGTTGGTAAACAAGCGCTCGATATCATCACCACCAAACTGGCCTGGCGGTAGGCTGATCGAGTGCAGCACTACCGCTGACACTTCCCCCTCGGGACGCTGGTTTACATTGGGCGAAGGCACACAGCGCACACCTTCCAGCCAACCGTTAACGGATTTCATTGAATGACTCCTTGGAGAAAGGCAAATGCACCAGCAGGTGCATGATGTCAGTGACTTGCCCCGGCGCGCAGAGGCCATCTCCTTCGTTTCCTTACTGGTTACAGCATGCGCATCACAGACTTCAGCATGAGATAATTCCGGCAACCACTGTGCAGATAGAACCGGCACCCCAGCAGTGTGCAACATAGAGGCTCGCACAGGCATTTGTTAACCCCCTATAATGTCGCCTTCACGCCTTGCAGGACATAGCCCCATGCATTTCCAGGATGCCCTTGCCGAAGATATTCGCAATAGTGCCGCCCGCATGCTCTCAGAGGATGTCGGCCCCATGGACATCACCGCTCAGTTGATTCCCGAGCAGAACCTCGGCCGAGCCCGGGTCATCAGTCGCGAATCTGCCATTCTGTGTGGTGTTGCCTGGGTCGATGAACTGTTTCGACGCCTCGATCCACGGGTAGTTCTGACATGGCACGCAGCGGATGGCGATCGCATTCAAGCCAATCAGCCGTTCCTTGAACTGGAAGGCCCTTCACGCAGCCTGTTGAGTGGCGAGCGAGCCGCCTTGAACCTGCTGCAGACACTATCTGCCACCGCAACGCGCACGCGTCATTACGTCGACCTGTTGCAGGGCACCGGCGTCAAGTTGCTGGACACTCGCAAGACCCTACCCGGCATGCGTGTGGCCCAGAAATATGCCGTTGCCTGCGGAGGCGGCACCAATCACCGCATCGGCCTGTTCGATGCCTTCCTGATCAAGGAAAACCATATCGCTGCCTGCGGTGGAATTGCTGCAGCGATCCAGGAAGCACGTAACATTGCCAGGGATCTCACCGTGGAGATCGAAGTAGAGAATTTCGACGAGCTGGACCAAGCGCTCGAAGCAGGCGCGGATGTCATCATGCTCGACAACTTCTCCCTGGATGACATGCGGGAAGCCGTCAGGCACACAGCTGGTCGCGCTACTCTGGAGGCCTCCGGCAATGTCGACGAAACCACCCTCAGGACCATTGCCGAAACCGGTGTGAACTGCATTTCCAGTGGCGCCCTGACCAAGGACGTAAAGGCCATCGACCTTTCCATGCGCATGGTGGAAGAGTCCTGAGCAGGTAAGCGGGCAGCCGCCGTCACACGCGGCCTCTCCTTCGGTGCAGTTCAGCAGCGCGTCACTTCATGAGAGGTTCTTGCTCATGTTGTGGCGTAGCAAGCGTTCTCCAGCACGTTCAACCCATTCCACACCATGGCTGTCCCAGCCATGGTGTGTCAGGTGTTCAGCCAGCCCGAGACTGGCATCAATCGTCATGCGCACTGCTCCGGCTTCACGCAAGTTGCACTCGGCCAATGCCAACAGGGAGCGGCCTATCCCCATCCCTGCCAGCGATGGCCAGACATACAACATCTCGACATTGGCCTTTGCCACATCCAGCTCGACAAAGCCGACACAGCGCCTGTCACATTCCGCTATCAGAGTCCGGCATCGTGACTGGCGATCCATCCAGACACTGGCATCGCGCGACAATGCCGACGCCCAGGCCTGGCGTTGAGCTATCGTGTAGTGGCGGCTAGCACCCTGCATGACAGCATGGTGGAACACCTCAGCCTGATCCGCCGCATCATCTGCCGTTGCCTCACGGTAGTGGACACGTGCCATGGGGCCTGTATCCCGGTAAACAGGCGAAGGCGTGGAAGAAGGCTGAGCCGTGGTGCGATTTGAGCATGGCTTGATGTGTGACATGATGGCGACGCCCGTCGAGTACATGAGACCGCAAATGGATCATTCAGACCCCACCGACACTTTCAACCTGACAGCTATCGGCAGGATTCATAGCGATTTTCCGGACAAGTTTGGCATACCACGCCAACCCGGCCTAGCCGATGACGCGGTCGCCCGCCTGGTCCTTGCTCCACCCTTCAACGATCCACAAGCCGTACGTGGCCTGGAAGGCTTCAGTCATCTGTGGCTGACCTTCATCTTCCATCTGAGCCCATGTCATTGGAAACCCCTGGTGCGACCGCCACGCCTCGGCGGCAATACACGAATGGGGGTTTTTGCCAGCCGCAGTACGCATCGCCCCAACCGCCTCGGCCTGTCACTGGTAGAGCTGCTTGACGTGGATACCCGCAAGGGGGTCACGCTGACCCTGCGCGGAGCTGACCTGGTCGATGGCACTCCAGTGGTCGATATCAAGCCCTACCTGCCATGGGCGGAATCGATCCCCCTGGCACGTACTGGTTTTGCCCCGGATGCCCCGACCCAGTGCCCTGTGGTGTTCTCCAGCGCAGCAGAGGGTGTGCTGTCCGCACGTGCCGATAGTGACTCTCTGCGCCGTCTGATCATTCAAGTCCTGGGGCAAGACCCTCGCCCGGCATATCGCGGTACCGAAGATGAAGATGAGCGTGATTACGGGGTCTATCTGCGCGACGTCAACGTGCGATTCCGTGCCTCTCCCTCACCTGCTGGCAACGTCTTTCTCGTGGAAGCCATTGAGCCACATGCACCCTCATCGCGCCGTACTATGCAGGAATAATACAACGCAGGAATAATACGACGCAGGAATAATGCTGTCGGCATGTGGAACGCCTCCCCCTCCAAGACGTCATCGCCCCGAATCGCAATGCGATTCGGGGCGATGGTCCATGCCTTGAGATGCAGCCACTCGTCTACTCAGGCAACTTTGGCGCCAGGACTTCAGGCTCCGAAATCGACGCCGATACGACGGCCAACTTCTTCATAAGCTTCGATCACACCACCAAGCCCTTGGCGGAAGCGATCCTTGTCCAGCTTTTCACGAGTATCAGCATCCCACAAACGGCAACCATCCGGGGAGAATTCATCGCCGAGCACGATGCTGCCTTTGAACAAGCCAAACTCAAGCTTGTAGTCCACCAGCAGCAAGCCACCATCGGCGAACAGCTTCTTGAGCACCTCATTGACCTTGAAGGTCAGCACCTTCATCTCTGCCAACTGCTCGGCTGTCGCCCAGCCGAAGGTGATGGCCAACGATTCATTGATCATCGGATCGTGAAGCTCGTCATTCTTGAGGAACAACTCGAAAGTCGGCGGATTGAGCTCCTGACCTTCCTCCACACCAAGACGCTTCACCAGGCCACCGGCAGCAATGTTGCGTACCACGCACTCGACCGGGATCATGTCCAGCTTCTTGACCACGCACTCGGTATCGGACAACAGCTGCTCTACATGGGTGGGAATACCAGCTTCTTCCAGCTTGCCCATGATGAAGGCATTGAAACGATTGTTGACCATCCCCTTGCGCTCCAGGGATTCCATGCGCAGGCCATCAAAAGCGCTGGTGTCGTCACGGAAGTGCAGGATCAGACGGTCAGGGTCGTCAGTGGCATAAACCGATTTGGCCTTACCGGCATAGAGTTCTTCAAGCTTTTGCATTATGGGCCTCCACAGGCGAAACAGGTGATGGAACGCCGTCTGAATTCAGTGTTCCCAGGGGTTATAAAGTCAGTGGATCGCCTGCCAATCCAGGCCTTCATCCTGGTCGGCCACGGTCAGGCGGTTCTCATCGCCATCGAGCAGGGGCGTCAATGCCTCCAATGCCAGCTCGGGGCGATTATTATGCTCGGAAAGATGCGAACAGACGATATGCTGCAGGCGGTCGAGTCCGATGCGCTTGAGTAGAGTAGCGGCCTGCGCATTGGCCAGATGCCCCCAGTCTCCTCCTACACGGCGCTTGAGACTTGGCGGGTAAGGTCCTTCTGCCAGCATCTGTACATCGTGATTGCATTCCAGGACCAAGGCATCACACCCGGTGAAAGCCTGGCACACATGATCGCTGGGATGCCCAAGGTCCGTGAGCAGGCCCAGTCGCCTGCCGGCAGCACTGAGGGTGAATTGAACAGGCTCACGGGCATCATGGGGTACCGTGACTGGCTCGATACTGAACCCTTTCACCTGGAAGGCTGCCTGCGGAGTAATCCAGTGGCATTGTGGCAGACGGCCAAGCTTGCCGGACAGCCAGGTACCCGGGGTGATATGAACGGGCAATTGGTAGCGTCTGGCCAATGGCCCTACACCGCGGACATGGTCGCCATGCTCATGAGTGACCAGGACAGCATCCAGCTGGCTGGGGTCCACTCCCAGGCGAGCCAGCCGACGCTCGGCCTCCTTCAAGGCGAAGCCACAATCCACCAGCACATGTGATTCGCCATCACTTACCAGGGTGGCATTACCCTTGCTGCCACTACCGAGGGAGGCAAAACGCAGACCTCCCCCAGCCTTGTCCAACCCCTGAGGCATCAGCGCAACAGACCTGACACGAAGTCCAGCAGTTCACGCTGATCATCGGCCGACAGCGTCTCATCTTCCGCACTGCTGACCTGCATCACAGTGGTATTGCCCTGTGGGGTCAGGATCAGATTGAGTCGATGTGTCGACTCCCACAGGCTCAGGGAAGTCAGGGAATCGACGAAGCCACGGGTGCGCTCGCTTTCGGTCACATAATCAATGACAAAGCTCTTGCTGGTCTCATCCGCAGATACCAACTCGCGGCGCCCTTGCATGTCGAAATTGTTGCTCAACTGAAAATTCAGCTCGGCCCAGGCACGATCGATCGCAAACGGCATGACCATGACCCAGTCGTTGCCCCGCTTCTGTAGCTCCATCGCCTGGGCGCCTGGCGCTTGCTGGGCAGACATGGAGGCAATGCTGGCAGAGGCGCTACGTGCTTCGAGGTGACTCCTCAATTCGGTCAGGCACAAGGTATTGGTCTGTCCTGCCGTCTCACAGCGGATCTCGCTGGAACCCTGGCGCAACCCCTGGCGCAATTCGATATCGGCATCGGCCGTTTCAATCACACCTCGCGAAGCATCCTTGTTGGTGACCTGAAGGCCACGCATCTGGGCGAAACGCTCCAGCTCAGGCCAGACTGCAGCGGGAGGAGCTCCCACCACCAGCCAGCTACCAGCGGCAGATTCACGCAAGGCAACCTGGCCGGCATTCACCGCGCTACTGGAAGCCATGGTCTGCGGCAGAGGCGCTTCGAACTCACTTTCACGAGCATAGAACTGCCCTGCCGCCTCGGGCACTGGCATGATGTCCCGATAACGGCTGGTATCACGGGTCTCCGGGAGCCTCAGAGGAGCCGCCACCTTAGCATCGGCATAGTCCTCATTACGGTCATGGTAATAACCGTCCTTGGCACAGCCAGCCAGTGTTACAGCCACAAGCGCCACCAGCGGCAGTCCTTTCAGCGCAGAATTCATGCATCCACCTTGATTGATTAATAGGTCCAGTCACCGCTGCCCAGCAACACATCACGATCAGGGACAGCGCATGCTGTGCCCCTTCGGCAACCGTCAGTCGTCGATCAGGCCAGCCGACTGCAGGGCGCCACTGACAGTGGAATGATACTTCTCGGATAACCAGGTCAGCGGCAGGCGAATTCCCGTGTCGATGATTCCCATACGATGCAGCGCCCACTTCACAGGGATCGGATTGCTCTCGATCCCCAGGTTGGTGTGCAACGGCAGCAAGCGTGTATTGATCTGATGTGCTTTCTCTGCATCCCCGGCAATCGCAGCCATGCACAGTTCGTGCATCGCTTTCGGCGCGACATTGGCAGTGACAGAAATGTCGCCGTTGCCACCCATCAGCATAAAATCGCAAGCAGTGGCATCATCACCGGAATAAAGCATGAAGTCACTTCCATTGAGGCGCTGAATCAGCTCCTGGGCTCGCTCCAGATTACCGGTGGCATCCTTGAGACCGACGATGTTATCCACTTCGGCCAGGCGCAGCACTGTCTCGTTATAGATGTCAGAGATCGTGCGGCCAGGCACGTTATACAGAATCACAGGAAGATCACAGTTCTCGGCAATCGCCTTGAAGTGTTGATACATGCCTTCCTGGGTAGGCTTGTTATAGTACGGCGCCACGCTCAGGCAATAGTCGGCACCCACCTCTTTGGCATAACGGGTCAGCTCGATCGCTTCAGTGGTGTTGTTGGAACCCGTTCCGGCAATCACCGGAATACGGCCATCGACCTCTTCCACCACAGTACGGATCACATCGAAGTGTTCGGCGAATGACATGGTGGTAGGCTCACCAGTAGTGCCCGCTGCCACGATAGCATCAGTGCCATTTTCCAGATGGAAGCTCACCAGCTTGCGCAGCACTTCCCAGTCAATCTCGCCATTACTCTTCATCGGTGTCGCCAACGCGACGATACTGCCCGTGATCATCCTCGTTATTCCTCTCGATTTGTCGCCAAGGTGCCACGCAGGTATTTCCTTGCGCGCTGACGTGATAGACCTGAATCCGGTGCATCAGGGGGAGCAACCAGACTCAGGTGCTGTACAAAAAGCCGATGAGCCATGGACAAGATCGGGCCCGCCATCAGTGGGCGATGTCTTTCCCGCCCCTGGGTGAGCACATGACGAAACCGGTCAAAAGCAGAGCTTATGAGCTGAGAACAAGCATTTTGAGACCAGATTCGATGCAACGTCACCAACGTGCAGACACTTTCCGTACAGAGCCTAAAGGATAAATGGTACTCAGGCGGCTAGACCCTGTACAGCCGCGTGTACGGGAAACATCGATAATCTCTGTTCGACAAGGTGGCAACCGGCCATTGCCCTTTACAGAGTCCCCCCCTTTCCGTCTAATCGGAATCCTTTGAATAGTATGATGGAGAACCTCCATGAGCCTGGAGATTGGCGCAGTCGTTCCGGATTTCACAGCCCCGGCCACCGATGATACCGAAATCACCCTGTCACAACTGCGGGGCAAGCAGGTGGTCATCTACTTCTACCCCAAGGCCAGCACTCCGGGCTGCACCACTGAAGGTGGTGACTTCCGTGATCGCAAGGCACAGTTCGATGCCGCCAACACCGTCATCATTGGCGTTTCTCGTGACGGCATTCGAGCGCAACAGAACTTCAAGAACAAGCAGGAGTTCAACTTTGCCCTGCTCTCCGACAAGGACGAGACCGTCTGCAACCTGTTCGATGTCATCAAGCTGAAGAAGCTCTATGGCAAGGAGTACATGGGTATCGAGCGCAGCACCTTCCTGATCGACAGCGATGGCAAGCTCGCCCAGGAGTGGCGCAAGGTCAAGGTAAAGGACCATGCTCAGGAGGTTCTGGAAGCCGCCCAGGCGCTACATCAGGACTAGCCGCAGGCATCAGGCACCCTTCACTGCTCACGCGTTCCTGAATCAGTGCCCAAACCAACAGGGCCGGTCATTGACCGGCCCTGTTGAGGTTACTGCACCGCCATTTATTCCTCTACCTGCTATTCCTCTACCTGCTGGGCAATGCTGTGCTGCTGTATTCCCCTGGGCCAGGCATAGACCAGGGCCTTGAGCAAGGTTGCCAGGGGAATCGCAAAGAACACTCCCCAGAATCCCCAGATACCACCAAACACCAGCACGGCCAGGATGATGGAGACCGGGTGCAGGTTGACCGCTTCGGAGAACAGGATCGGCACCAGCACATTGCCGTCCAGGGCCTGAAGCACTCCATAGGCCACCAGGACATAGAGGAACTGGTCGCCCAACCCAAAGTGGAACCCCGCGACAGCAGCCACCGGCAACGTCGCAACGGCAGCGCCAATATAGGGAACCAGCACCGAGAAACCGACCAGAACCCCAAGCAACGCCGAGTATGGCAGACCGAACATGGCAAAGGTGAAGAAGGCCACTGTGCCGACAATGATGATTTCAGTGGCCTTGCCACGTATGTAATTGGCAATCTGGCCATCCATCTCCTGCCATACCCGGGTCATCAGATCCCGCTTGGAGGGCAGAAATGAAACAAGAAAGCCAATCAGCCTGTCGCGATCCTTGAGCAGGAAAAACACCAGAATGGGCACCAGGACCAGATAGATGATCAGACTCATCAAGTTGCCCAGGGAAGCCAGTGACAATGACACGGCTCGCTGGCTCAACTGGGTTGCCTCACGGCTGATCACGCCAATCCAGTGCTGGACCAGGTCAGGAGTGATGAGCTGCGGATACTCCTTTTGCAGCTCATCGAGCATATCCTGACCACTGGCAAACATGCGGGGCGCCTCTTGAATCAAGCTGGTCAACTGCTCCCAGACCAGTGGCAGCAGAATGAAGGCCATGGCCAGCATCACACCGACGAAAGCAAGAAACACGATCAATACCGCCACCAAGTGCGGCACCTTGCGCCGAGTCAACCCATTGACGGGCCCTTGCAGCAGGAAAGCCACTACCAACGCCGTGAGGAAAGGTGCCAATACCTGTCCAAGCCAGATCACCACGGCAAATCCGGCGACCAGCAGTGCGAGCAGCAGCACGGCTTCTTCGTCAGAAAAATAACGATCGACCCAATTGCGAACAACAGTGCGCAATGTCATGTGTTGGCCTTCCCTGCTTTTCGCAGCCAGTAATAATAAACATCATCGCGCACTTCCCGGCCTTCCAGAACATGCTCACTCTGTTCGGCAAATGTTTCGAAGTCCCGCCAGGAGCCTGCATCCGTTGCCTTGACCTCGAGCAGTTGCCCGGCTTCAAGGCGCGCCAGAGCCTGCTTGGCCTTCAACAATGGGAGTGGACATGGAAGCCCGCAGGCATCTAGCACATTATCAGGTTGCACTGTCATGATCTCTCCCGAGAAAATGCTTGAATCACATCGACAAGCTATCAGCTGTCGCACTTTCCTGAACTAGGCAAGTCCTTGGGATTTAAAGGCACTTTTGAGGTCGAAGCAATGTCATACCCAAGTGCACTTAACATAAACTTGCCACTATACAATGTTGCTGAAATGCAATGCTGCCAATGAGGTCGAAGATGCCTGTGCGAACTCTGTCACGCCCTTGTGCCGGCCTGCTGGTCCTCGCGCTGGCCGTATGCTCCTCCTCCATGGCCACGGCATGGACGCTCAACGAACCCCGGGACGATGCCAACAGCCGTCAGGGCAGCAGCCTCTACGATTCCTCAGGCACTCTCGATAGCGATCAGAACGACTTCGAACTCCCCAGCCTCGTGGCCACCGGCAGCCAGGCCATCAGCGGAGAAGAGTATCGTCTTGGCCGTGCTTGGCTGAGACAGTTCCGAGCCCACGTACCGGAGTGGCGTGACCCTATCGCACAGGACTACATCGAGTCACTGGTCAGTCGCCTGGTCCCCTACAGCGGCCTGCCTGGCGTCAATACCACTATCACCCTGGTAGCCAATGGCAGCCTCAACGCCTTTGCCGTCCCAGGAGGAGTGGTAGGCGTCAACAGTGGCCTGTTTGCCTTTGCGCGTGATGAAGCCGAAGTCGCTTCGGTACTGGCCCACGAACTCGGCCACTTGTCCCAGCGCCACTACGCACGCAGCAAGTCCCGTGCCGAACAGACCCAGATACCCGCCATGGCCGCCATGCTTGCCGGTCTGGTCGTGGCAGCCGCTGGCGGTGGCGATGTCGGCATTGCCGCCATGGCCGGTACCCAGGCAGCCATGATACAGGACCAGTTGCGCTACTCGCGGCGTTATGAACAGGAAGCGGATCGTATCGGTCTCCAGGCCATGACTCAGGCAGGATACGACCCGAATGCCATGATCGACCTGTTTCGCTCCATGCAACGCATGATGAGCCTGCAAGGTGGTACACCCCCAGAGTTTCTGCTGACCCACCCTGTTACCGAGTCTCGCATCAGCGACGCCGAAGAACGGGTTCGTCAGCTACACACTTCTGTCACCCGGGGAGATGATCTGCAATATCATCTGATTCGGGCTCGCGCATTACTGGCAATTCACCAGCGCTCCCCCAGCCAGGCCATGACGATTCTACATCAGGACAATGCTCCCCAGGCAGCCCAGC
The DNA here is from genome assembly GCF_029263665.1 of Halomonas sp. Taxonomy (GTDB): domain Bacteria; phylum Pseudomonadota; class Gammaproteobacteria; order Pseudomonadales; family Halomonadaceae; genus Halomonas. The sequence goes on along the minus strand of NZ_JAJUFQ010000006.1, from coordinate 74,906 downwards.
AATATCTTCAAGCATTACTCGATGCCGAATCCGGCAGCATAGATACGGCCTTGTCCAGCCTCGACCAATTGGCGCAGAGTCACCCGGATATCGCCATGCTTCCAGCCAGTGCCGCCCAGGTCGCCTTCGAAGGTGGCCGAACCAGTGATGCCGTTGCGCGCGCCCAGCGCCAGCTGCGTCTCATGCCGGATTATTACCCAGCATCCCTGCTTCTTGGCGAAGCCCTGCTACAGCAGGACCCTGAGCGTTCATATCAAGTCCTCAGCAACCTTTCGCGCCGGCGCTCGGAAGACCCAGCGGTATTCTCGCTGCTCGCAGAAGCAGCGGGACACAGCGGCCATCAAGCCTGGGGACACCTGGCCCGGGCGGAACAAATGCAGCTCGATGGTGATATAGACCGAGCCATTCGCCAGCTCGACGTGGCCGAAGCCGTGGCACGCCGCAGCGACGACTTCAATGCCGAAGGCCAGATCATCCAGCGCAAGAAGGCGTTCCGCGAATATCGCGAGACCATGGAGAAATTCTGATGCAGCTCATGGAACACTTCATGCTGCTGGCCCGCTACAACCAGTGGATGAACACAAAAATCTATGCAGCAGCGAGCCGCCTGCCCCCGGAAGAACTGTGGAAAGATCGTGGCGCCTTTTTCCGCTCTATCCTGGGTACCCTGAACCACATCATGGTTGGTGACATTCTTTGGCTCAAGCGCTTTGCAACACATCCTTCATCGCATGCCTCCCTGCACGGCATCGTGAGCCTGCCAATGCCCAGCAGCCTCGAGCAGATACTCATCGATGAATTCGAACCATTACACCAGCGTCGCAAATGGATGGACGAACAGATCATCAACTGGGTCGATCAGCTCTCCTTCCGGGACCTCGATGACTCTCTCAGCTACCACAACATCCAGGGCACTCCTGCTACCCAATCCTACTCCAGCCTGATACTCCACTTCTTCAATCACCAGACCCATCACCGAGGACAGGTGTCCACGTTGTTGTCACAGACAGGAGAAGACATTGGCAGCACGGATTTACTGGACCTGATAGCACAGCAACAGTGATGCCCGGATACAAAGACGCCCGCAGTCGCATCGACTACGGGCGTCTTTAGCAAGCAGGTGTCACGCCTGGAATTCAAGCATCCGGGTCAGGGGTTTGAGGGCCTGGATGCGCAGTTCGTCACTAACGTGAATCTCGCCGCTTCCTTCGCGCAGAGCCTCGGCCAGATTATCGAGCGCATTCATCGCCATCCACGGGCAATGGGCACAGCTACGACACGTCGCACCATTACCTGCAGTTGGAGCTTCAAACAGCGTCTTGTCCGGCACGGCCTGTTGCATCTTGAAGAAGATACCGCGATCGGTCGCCACGATCAGTTGCTCATTGGACAGTTCCTTGGCTGCCTTGATCAACTGGGACGTGGAGCCAGCCACATCGGCCAGGGATACCACAGACTCAGGAGACTCCGGGTGAACCAGAACGGCGGCATCAGGGTATAGCGCCTTGAGGTCCTCGATCCCCTTGGCCTTGAACTCCTCGTGAACAATGCATGCACCGTCCCAGAGCAGCATATCTGCCCCAGTCTTCTTCTGGATATAGCCACCCAGGTGCTTGTCGGGGGCCCACAGAATCTTTTCCCCCTTGGCCTGCAGATGCTCGATCACCTCCACTGCGATGGAAGATGTCACCACCCAGTCGGCACGAGCCTTGACGGCCGCAGAGGTATTGGCATAGACCACCACGGTACGATCCGGGTGCGCATCACAGAAGGCGGAAAACTCATCGATAGGGCAACCCACATCCAGGGAGCAGGTCGCTTCCAGGGTCGGCATCAACACACGCTTCTCGGGAGAGAGGATCTTGGCCGTCTCGCCCATGAAGCGTACTCCCGCCACCACCAGGGTGGAAGCATCATGACGTGCGCCAAAACGCGCCATCTCAAGGGAGTCAGCGACACAGCCGCCTGTTTCTTCGGCCAGTTGCTGGATAGCATCATCGGTGTAGTAGTGAGCGACGAGGACGGCATTCTGCTCGTTGAGCAAACGCTTGATTTCTGCAACGCGGGCAGCATCCTCGGCAGGGATACGGGTAGGGCAATAAGGGCGTGCGAGATAATCCCGAATCTCGGCCCGTGAAGTCATGACTGTCATCGTGTCTACCACTGTGACCAGCAGGGAATCCCCCTGCACATGAGCTTGTGCGCAGACAACACTCCGTTGCTGCAGCACGCCTGTGAAGCCACCGGCCGCCCTCGACACCTTGAGAGCACCTGCCAGCACCTTCAGCTACCGGCACCCCCATGCGTCTCTCGCCCTGGTGATGCCTCTCGTCAGTTTAGGCCACCGCAACAACCACCGCGGTACCTAGCAGACGAATATAACAAGATGATGACGCCAGGAAGGCGATGATGCAAGACCGGAGAGCCTCGGAAGGCTCTGTTCAAGCCTCGACACCCGCAAACAGAAACGGCCCCGTTCCGAGGAACGAGGCCGTGAATCTGGTGGGTCGTGTAGGATTCGAACCTACGACCAATTGGTTAAAAGCCAACTGCTCTACCAACTGAGCTAACGACCCGGCTCATGGCCTCTGCATTACACTTGATGATGTGTTGCCACTCCAACAAGGCAAGACTGCCATGTACAGGTTCGGTTGGTGGGTCGTGTAGGATTCGAACCTACGACCAATTGGTTAAAAGCCAACTGCTCTACCAACTGAGCTAACGACCCGTCCCCGAACGCGTGCAGATACTACGGATATACCCCTTTCATTGCAAGCACTTTTTTCGATAAAACATCAAAGTGCGCCGAGTGCCATGCAGATTTCAGCGCTTTCGGCTGCGTTGCATCGTCTGCACCGGGCGACGCTTGTGCTTGTCGCGGCTCCAGCGATTACGCTCATCCGGAGTCAGTTCCGGAACCTTGCGTGTTTCCAGCCCCGCTACTTCAGCCAGATCGTCGACCTCAGTCTGAGACAACTCCACCCACTCACCTGCCTTGGCACGTTTGTCGAGGAAGATATTGCCATAGCGCACACGCTTGAGGCGGCTGACAGTCAGTCCCTGGGACTCCCATAAGCGGCGTACCTCACGGTTGCGGCCTTCCATGATCACTACATGGAACCAGGTATTGATGCCTTCCCCACCGAATTCCTGAACATCAGTGAAACGTGCAGGGCCATCATCAAGCATCACGCCATCTACCATGGCCACCACATTTTCACGCTTGACCTCTCCCATCACTCGCACGGCGTACTCACGCTCGACTTGAGTGGAAGGATGCATCAAGCGATTGGCCAGCTCGCCATCCGTTGTGAACAGCAACAGTCCACTGGTATTGATATCCAGGCGGCCAATGGCAATCCAGCGTTCTCCCTTGAGCCGTGGCAGACGGTCGAATACGGTACGCCGCCCCTCAGGATCCTTGCGTGTGCACAGCTCGCCTTCCGGCTTGTTGTACATGATCACCCGGCGCGGGACCTCTTCAGCAGCGCGCAGAGTGACCGGGCGATCATCGAGGCTCACTTTGTCACGGGCCTCGACACGGTCCCCCAGGGTAGCGACCTGGCCATTGACCTTGACTCGGCCATCTGCGATCGCCGCCTCCATCTCGCGACGGGAACCCAGACCGGCACGGGCCAGGACCTTCTGCAATTTTTCGCTGGTGGTGTTACTCATCAGTATCGTTCTCGGTATCGGTGTATTCCGTGCCCGAAGCAGCGTCATCATCGACGCGACCGCGGGCCCGTTCGGACAGCCTGGCTTCCAGATCAGCAAAGCTCAGACCAGTCCGCTCAGACGCCATCTCGGCGTGACCATCGAGGCCTTCGGACATCATGTCGGCTTCTTCCATAGCAGCTTCTGTCCCTGAAGCTCCTCTCGCCCCTATAGCGCTCGGTCCTATCGCTCTCGCCCCTATAGAAAACCGCGTCTCTTCGTCATGTGGTACAGCGACAAGACTTTCTATTCTGGTACGACCTTCAATATTAGTACCGCTTTCACTTTCGGTATCACTATCTATTCCATCTTCCACTTCTTCAGCTTCATGAGCCTCTGTCCTCATGGCTGCTGTCTTCTGGTCTTCTGACTCAGAAGGCTCTTCATCAGAAGGCGCTTCGTCAGACGATTCATCATCAGAAAGCTCTTCATCTGAAGGTTCCTCATCCAAAGGCAGGTCGGCCTGGGCGAGCAGCGGAGATGGCGGCGGAGGCAGATCCTCTTCCAACTGTACCTCTTCAAACTGCTTGAGCTCGTGCATCGGCGGCAGTTCATCCAGAGTCTTGAGCCCGAAGTCATCAAGAAAGCTGCGAGTTGTCGCATAGACGGCCGGGCGTCCAGGAACATCACGATGCCCCACCACTCGAATCCATCCACGTTCCAGAAGCGTCCGCATGATCGAACCACTGACGGTGACACCACGCACTTCCTCGATATCCCCGCGAGTGACGGGCTGGCGATAGGCGATCATCGCCAGGGTCTCGAGCAGTGCCCGGGAATAACGCTGTGGACGCTCATCCCACAGCCGTGCCACCCAGTTGGCCAAGCGCGGACGTATCCGTAGCTGATAGCCGGAAGCGGTCTCGATAAGCTCCATGGCACCACGCACATGACGCTCGGTCAGGCGTTCCAGGGCCTCTCGCAGCGCACGGCGAGGCGGCCGCTCGTGATCATCGAACAACAGCTCCAGACGATCGAGCCCCAACGGCTCCCCTGCAGAGAGCAATGCAGCTTCAATGATGTCATCCAGCGCATCGGGTGCTTCCATCACGCTCATGCCGGCTCTTCCCCTTTACCTGCAGATTCGCTCCAGACATCACCCTCAGGAAGCTCCACGTCATCCTCGAGCTCATCGTCCAGGTCCCCAGAGCGACCTTCAAGCCCGTCTTCGTTTTCCAGCTCAGCCAGCGCCTCTTCCAGCGCTATTGCAGAGGCGACCGTATCACCAGCGCCAGGTTCATCAAAGGCACTTTCCCCGCCGTCCAGATCATCCAGATCATCGAAGGGAGCTTCCTCGCCCTCTTCCGCCAGCCGCGCACGCACATGAATCGGCGACAAAGCTTCGTTCTGGACGATTTCGATCATGGATTCCTTGGCCAGCTCCAGAATCGCCATGAACGTCACCACAACCCCCGAGCGCCCTTCTTCCAATGTGAATAGCGCCTCAAAGGGGGTGTAGCGTTCATGGTGCAATTTTTCCATGATGGCCAGCATGCGCTCCCGGGTCGACAGGACTTCTGTCTCAATATGGTGAGACTTGTTCAACTCGGCTCGGCGCAACAACCCCGCCAGAGCACCGAGCAGTTCGTCCAACGCGACATCGGGATGAATCACCCGGGCTTCCAGCGGTGGCAAGCCTGCCTTGGCCGGAAACCAGTCGCGACCGATTCGCGGCAGGTCAGCCAACGACTCGGCAGCCAGCTTCAACCGCTCATACTCCTGCAGACGGCGTATCAGCTCAGCGCGAGGATCTTCGTCTTCACTGTCATCATCACCTTTCGGCGGCCGAGGCAGCAGCGAACGCGACTTGATCTCTGCCAGCATGGCCGCCATCAACAAGTATTCACCCGCCAGCTCGATTTCCATGGCCTTCATCAGTTCCACATACTCAATGTACTGATGCGTGATGGCAGCCACGTCAATCGACAGGATGTCGAGATTCTGGCGTCGAATCAGATACAGCAGCAGGTCGAGCGGGCCTTCGAAGGTTTCCAGGAATACCCTCAGGGCCTCCGGCGGAATGTACAGGTCTTCAGGCAGTTCGGTGATCGGTTCATCGAACAAACGGCCCAACGCCTGAACCTGCGGTGCCACTTCCTGGTCTTCTGCAGCGCTCTCACCTGCCTCATTGGCAGGATCGCTCGAACTCTCGGCAGCCGCCTGATCGGCAACGTCCTGAAGCAAGGCTTGATCTGTCGTCGGCGAGTCACTCACGCGAGGCCCGTCTCCCGGAAAGTGCCGGCGGCACAAGGTTGGCGTCAATCGTTCAGTTTATCAATCTCCGCGCAGAGCTTCTATTCCGCGCAGGACTTCTATTTCGGAAGCGTCATCATCTTTAAAATGACACCGCCTACTGCAGATGACAGCACTCATGTCCGATAGCATCATCTGCATCCTGCTCGCCGCCTGCACTCGCTGCCTTACGATACCGCCCGACATAGTCGAACAGCTTCTCGCGCACCTTCCAATGGCGACCCACCTTGCGCCCGACCACAAAGTCTGGTGCTCGCAAGCGCTGCTGGCCAGCGCAGACCTCCTGTGGCGACCTGGGAGACCAGGGCACCCCTGGAGCACGCGAGTGATGGCGCAGGAACACGGCACCAAAGGCATTCCTCTGGGCAGTGGTTTCCAGGGCAAACCATTCGTCCAGGGTGGCACCATCTTCATCGTGATAGGTCACCTTGAGACGCGGCAGCCCTCGGCCATTCACCACCGCATCCAACTGCATACCACTGACCCTCAACACCTTGGCATCACGCAATTTCAAGGCAGCGCGCAACTTGTCGTCGGCATCGACCAGCAACGTCTGGCAGCCATGACAACGGCGTGCCGCAATATCATTCTCGGCACCACACTCCCCGCAGACCTTGAAGCGAAAGCGGAAAGTACACTGCTGCCCAGCCGTGCCAGCCTCTTCTGGATTATCCACCAGTCCCTGACAGCGGCGACCATAGTGTTCGATGACGATCTCACCGTCACGCTTGCCCCAGAACAGGTTGGCATGGCCACAGGCCGGGCACTCGACCTGCACAGGCTCGCTATCGCTCCTTGGACGTACTCCCCCGACTTCGGGCGCATACAGGTCCCAAGGGTTGCCGGCATAATCCAGCACCAGGCAATCGCTCTTGTCCGGCGACAAGCGTAGACCACGACCGACAATCTGCTGGTAGAGACCTACCGACTCCGTGGGTCTGAGAATCGCGATCAGGTCCACATGTGGTGCATCGAAACCTGTCGTCAGCACGGACACATTGACCAGAAACTTGATGTGCCTGGCTTTGAACGCTTCGATCAAGCGGGTGCGTTCGTCACCATCGGTATTGCCTGTCACGAGAGCCGAGCCTTCCGTCGGCAGATATCCCATGATCTCCTGGGCATGCGGAACACTGGCCGCAAAGATCATCACCCCCTGGCGCTGCCTGGCATGTTCAATGACATCGGCAATGATGCCCGGCGTTGCCCGATTCCCCGAAACAATCCTGTTGACCTCTTCTTCACGGAACAGGCCGCTTCCCCCAGGCACCAAGGATGAGAAATCATAATGCGCCACGGCGGCATCGACCTTCACCGGTTCGCAGAGAAAACCCTGGCGTACCATCAGGCGCAGAGGCTGCTCGAACACGCAATCCCGAAAAAAGGCGCCTTCTTCTCCGCGTACCATGCCATGGTAGTGCCGGTAATAGATAAACCCCTGCCCAAGACGATAAGGCGTTGCGGTCAACCCCAGCACCTTGAGCCGCGGATTGCGGCTTCTCAGGTGTTCGATTACCTTGCGATAACTGGAATCCTGCTCCAGGGACACCCGGTGGCATTCATCGATCACCAGCAGGGTAAAAGGGCCATATCTGGCCTCGGTATCGCTGACCGCGTCCAGGTGCCGTACTACCGATTGCACCGAGCCAAAGACCACCTGCCGGCCACTTTCCCTGCGCTTGAGGCCGGCACTGAAGATGTCTGCCTGCAGGCCATAGGCCAGATATTTGGCATGGTTCTGCTCAACCAGCTCACGCACGTGCGCCAGCACCAGTACGCGACCACGTGCCAAGCGTGCCAGTTCGGCAATGACCAACGACTTGCCACTGCCTGTCGGCAACACCACCACGGCAGGATCATCGCTACCCCGGAAGTGCTGAATGACCCGCTGAACCGCTTCGCGCTGATAGGGGCGTAGTTGTGGCGTCGGTTGTGGCGTCGGTTGTGGTGTCGGTTTTAGAATCGGTTGTTGAGCCGGACGTAACGATGCCATCACGCAAGCCGGGGCCGACGCCCTTCCAGGCGCGCCCGTGCTGCCTCGCGCTGCTCAGGCCCGCCTATCAGGTTGCGCTGCAGACTGGACTCACGTTCCAGACACTCGCGTTCACTCAGTGCCGGGGCCTCGCGGCGCAGACGACGCGCCGCCGCCACGGCCCTGGGGGAGCGCAGAGCCAGGGATTGCGCCAGTTCTCTCCCGCCTTCGCGAGGATCTTCATCAAGCCGTGAGGCCAAACCTAGAATCACGGCTTCTTCTCCGCTCAAGTGACGTCCGGTCAGCATCATGTCATGGATGACATCCTGGCGCAGCGCTGCCCCTGTGACGCTGACCCCCATATCAGCAACCAGTCCCCACTCAACCTCCGGCAGCGCCAGCGATGCATCTGGATGGACAATACGAATATCCGCCGCCAAGGCCATCTGCAGACCCGCACCGAAGACATGGCCATGCAGGGCAGCAATCACGGGAGCTCCCACATCACGCCAGCCCAACGCCAAGCGTTGAGCTGGCGTCATGCCGGAGGCATCCGGTTGAAGCAGCCAGGCAATACGCTCGGGAGTCGATAACACTGCGGCCACATCCAATCCCGAACAAAAGCTTTCACCTTCACCCAACAGCACCACTGCACGCACCCCGACCCGCTCGGCCAGCCAGACCTGGGCTTCCAGCAAGGCATCGATCATTGCGACATCCATGCAGTTGTGGCGCTCAGCGTGATCGAGGCGCACTTCAGCCACATGATTGTCCAAGACCACCTGGAGGCAATCGTGGAAAATCTTGGTAACGGCAGTCATGGCAGGCTCCTGGAGAAAAGTGTGGGCTAAATAATGCGTTCAACAGCCATGTTAGGCTCTCAATGCAAGTGCCGCCCAAAAAGGGCGGCACTCAAGACTGACTCAGCAAGTCATCCGTTACTTACCCCAGCCATACCCGGGCGTTGCGGAACAGTCTCATCCAGGCACCATCCTGGCTCCATTCAGCCGGACGCCAGGAATTGGTCACTGCACGCACGACACGCTCGGGGTGAGGCATCATGATAGTCACCCGGCCATCTGCCGTGGTCAAACCCGTGATACCGGATGGTGAACCGTTGGGGTTGGCCGGGTAACGAGTAGTGGCCTGGCCATAGTTGTCAACGTAGCGCAATGCGACCTGACCAGAACCCTGGATACTGCGCAGGTGGGCACTGTCACGGAACTCGGCACGTCCCTCGCCATGGGCGACAGCGATGGGCAAGCGAGAGCCTTCCATGCCGGCCAACAGAATCGAAGGCGATTTCTCGACTTCGACCATGGCCACACGCGCCTCGAACTGCTCGGACTCATTGCGCACGAAGCGTGGCCACGCCTCTGTGCCCGGAATCAGCTCCTTGAGCTGGGACAGCATCTGGCACCCGTTACACACGCCCAGAGCAAAACTGTCATCGCGGCCGAAGAAGGCAGCAAACTGTTCGCGGGCACGACCGTTGAACAACACTGACTTGGCCCAACCACCGCCAGCCCCCAGCACATCGCCGTAGGAGAAACCGCCACAGGCGACCACTCCCTTGAAGTCTTCCAGGGATACACGACCACTGAGGATATCACTCATGTGCACATCCACCGCTTCAAAGCCAGCCTTGTCGAAGGCCCAAGCCATTTCCAGGTGGCCGTTGACACCCTGCTCACGCAGGATGGCTGCACGTGGACGCGTTACATTGATGAAAGGCGCGGCGATATCTTCATCCACATCGAAGGTCGTGGTCACGGACAGGCCAGGATCACGTGCATCGAGCAGATTATCGAACTCGTTCTTGGCACATTCGGAATTGTCGCGCAGTGACTGCATGCGATAGCTGGTTTCGGCCCAGCTACGCTGCATCAACTGGCGGGTCGTCTCGAGCAGCGGCTCTTCGAACAGCGTGATACGGATCTGATCGTCGAAGCGCGGACGAGCGATGACGCCGCACGTTTCGATACCTGCCGCCGCGAACTGAGCCAGTACTTCCTCCGTATGCGCGCGATTGACCTGAATCACAGCCCCCAGCTCTTCACTGAACAGCGCACTGGAAGCCCTGGAAGGCTCGTCGACCAGCCAGTCGAGCTTGATCTCGAGTCCTGCGTGGGCGGCAAAGGCCATTTCCAGCAAGGTGACGATCAAACCGCCATCGCTGCGGTCGTGATAGGCCAGCAACTTGCCATCGGCATTAAGGCCCTGAATCACACTGAAGAATGCCTTGAGATCCTCTGGATCATCCAGGTCCGGACATTCATTGCCTACCTGGCCGTAGACCTGCGCCAGTGCCGAACCCCCCAGGCGATTCTGGCCTGCGCCCAGGTCAATCAACAGCAGGTCGCTTTCATCCTGTTCCAGGGAAATCTGCGGCGTCAGGGTGCGCATGGCATCCACCACAGGAGCAAAGCCGGTGATGTTCAACGTCAGCGGTGATGTCACTGACTTGTCTTCGCCGTCCTCCTGCCATGCTGTACGCATGGACATGGAGTCCTTGCCGACCGGCACGGCAATGCCCAGCGCCGGGCACAGTTCCATGCCCACTGCATGCACAGCATCATACAAGGCCTGGTTCTCACCGGGATGATCGGCTGCACTCATCCAGTTGGCCGACATCTTGATATCGCCCAACTTGGCAATCGGTGCCGCCGCCATGTTGGTAATGGCTTCGGCAACGGCCAGACGGGCACTGGCAGCAGGGTCGATCAATGCGACAGGACTACGCTCCCCCATCGCCATGGCCTCACCCGCGTGGGTATCGAAACTGGCGGTGGTAACGGCGACATCAGCGACCGGTACCTGCCAGGGGCCGACCATCTGGTCCCGGGCGACCATGCCAGTAATCGAGCGGTCGCCGATGGTAATCAGGAAGCTCTTCGATGCCACGGTGGGCAGCTTCAACACACGGTCCAGCGCCTCTCGCAGATCAAGGTTGTCCAGTTCTACACCGGGCAGCTCCAGGGTCTCGCGCTCAAATTCGCGGGTCATCTTCGGCGGTTTGCCGAACAGCACGCTCATCGGCAGATCAACTGGCTGTGTGTCGAAGTGACCATCGGCCACGGTCAGGTGATGGGCCTGCTGAGCCTCGCCGACCACGGCATAGGGGCAACGCTCACGCTTGCACAGGGCATCGAACAGTTCGAGGTTCTCTGGAGCTACCGCCAGCACATAGCGCTCCTGTGCCTCGTTGCACCAGATTTCCAACGGGCTCATGCCCGGCTCGGCATTGGGAACATCGCGCAGCTGGAACAGGCCGCCACGATCGCCATCCTTGACCAGTTCCGGCAGAGCGTTGGACAAGCCGCCTGCCCCCACGTCATGAATGAAGCAAATGGGGTTCTGCTCTCCCAGCGCCCAGCAACGGTCGATGACTTCCTGGGCCCGCCGTTCGATCTCGGGGTTGTCACGCTGCACCGAGGCAAAATCAAGATCGGCACTGGAGGAACCTGATGCCATGGAAGACGCGGCACCGCCACCCAGGCCGATGAGCATGGCCGGGCCGCCCATCACGATCAGCTTGCCGCCGACGGGGATCTCGCCCTTGGCTACATGTTCCTGACGAATGTTGCCGTAACCACCCGCGATCATGACCGGCTTATGGTAGCCGCGACGCTCGATGCCATTGGCTCCCAGGGCATCCTGCTCATAGGTACGGAAGAAGCCCGTCAGGTTGGGGCGGCCGAATTCGTTGTTGAACGCGGCACCGCCGATGGGACCTTCCAGCATGATGTCCAGGGCGCTGACGATGCGCTCGGGCTTGCCATAGTCGAAAGCTTCCCAGGGCTGGACAAACTCGGGGATACGCAGATTGGAGACGGTAAAACCGGTCAGGCCTGCCTTGGGTTTGCCGCCGATACCGGTAGCGCCCTCATCGCGAATCTCACCACCTGCACCGGTAGCGGCACCAGGGTGAGGTGCAATCGCCGTCGGGTGGTTGTGCGTCTCGACCTTGGTCAGGATATGGATCGGTTCAACTTCTCCACCATAGGTGGCCCGCTCCCCATCCTTGCCTGTCAGCGGCGTAGCGAAGAAACGCCGCGCGTCACTGCCTTCGATCACAGCGGCATTATCGCTGTAGGCAGAAAGAATACCGTCAGGAGAAGCCTCGAAAGTGTTCTTGATCATCTTGAACAGCGAATGAGTCTGCTGCTCCCCGTCGATCAACCAGTCGGCATTGAAGATCTTGTGGCGACAATGTTCGGAGTTGGCCTGGGCGAACATCATCAGTTCAATATCGGTCGGGTTACGCCCCAGTTCACCGAAGGCATCGATCAGATAGTCGATTTCATCCTCGGCCAGGGCCAGCCCCAGTTCGACATTGGCCGCTTCCAGCGCATTGCGCCCGCCTTCGAGAATGTCCACCGTGCCCAGAGGCGCAGGCTCATGGTAGGCAAACAGTTGGGCAGCATCAGATGCATCACCAAGCACTGTCTCGGTCATGCGATCATGCAGTCCGGCAACAATGGCCTCGAAGTGACTTTCCTTCAGGGTTCCTCTGAGCGAGATGCGATAGGCGATACCACGCTCCAGTCGCCTGATCTGGGTCAATCCACAGTTATGGGCAATATCGGTAGCCTTGGAGGACCAGGGCGACTGGGTGCCAATACGCGGAACCACCAATACCGCCAGCCCTTCCGTCAGCGGCTCTTCTGCATAGCTGGGACCATAGTCCAGGAGCTGTTCGAGCAGAGCATGCTCCGCTGGGCCAAGATCACCTTCAACATCCACGAAATGTACATATTCAGCGTACAGTTCGGTGATCTCGGGAACGGATGCACGCAGGGTGGCCAGCAGCTTGGCATGACGGAAGGCAGAAAGGGCGGGCGCACCACGCAGTTGGAGCATATCCTGGAGCCTCTGAAAATCGACGAGAAGATGATGTGCCACAGCGGGCCTTATAGAGGGCCGTATGATACTGGAAAGCGGCAGATCGATAAATCATCCAAGTGACAGTTCGTCGCACTGTGGGTAAGGTGACGGCTCAACAACCATGAACACGCCAATATGACCGATGGCTTTCACCGCCCTCGCCGCCGGGGCGTATTACTGTTGGCGGGCCTCGGCCTGGCCTTGTGGCCAGTCGACCCCACGCCTCCCCCCGGTACGGCTTTGGAGGGCGTGAAGTCCCGTGATTTTCTGACCGTTCATACTCGCAATACGCCCTTGACCTACTACGAAGGACGCCTGGGGCCAACAGGTTTCGAGTATGAACTGGTACGCCGTTTTGCTGACTATCTTGGCGTCAGCCTGACCCTGGAAGATGACCATAATGTCTCCAGTGTATTGGCGTCCGTGCGCGAACAAGGTGACCTGGGGGCAGCCGCCCTGCCACTGGAACCCGCGACTCCAGGCATCATCTATAGCCAGCCGGTGATGCTGATGCAGCCCATGGTGGTCTACCGGCGTGGCCTGCCTCCCCCTCGCACTCCCGCCGATCTGGTCGGTCTACAGATTGGTACCCTCAAGGGCACCGGCATCAGCCGAGTCATGCATGAGCTGCAGGACAGTATTCCTGAACTCAGTTGGAAAGAAGCCACCGATCTCGAGATTGCTTCTCTGCTGAAGCGCGTGGAAGACGGCAGCCTCGATGCCGCCGTGGTATTCGAACATCAGTTTCGTCTCAACCGCCTGTTCTTCCCTGAAGTCGAAGACGGCTTCAAGGTTGGCGAAAAAGTGGCCATGGCCTGGGCCCTGCCCGACAACCAGGGTATGGGGCTGATCGATGCAGCCAATGAGTTTCTCGTCACACTTCGCGCCAGCGGCAAGCTGGACATGTTGATCGACCGCTACTTTGGTCATGACGATTATCTGGAATACGTTGGTGCCAGGACTTTCATCCAGCATGTCCATGGCCGCTTGCCACGCTACGAGGAACTGTTCCGTGAAGCGGCAAGACGGGAGAATTTCGACTGGAAGCTCCTGGCTGCAGTGGCGTATCAGGAATCTCACTGGAAACCCGATGCCACATCTCCGACCGGCGTCCGCGGCATGATGATGCTGACCAATGTCACCGCCGAAGAGATGAATATCTCCAACCGCCTCGACCCGGCGGAAAGTATCGAGGGTGGCGCTCGCTACCTGCGTAGCATCGAGCAACGCTTGCCGGAGGAAATCACCGGTAACGACCGCCTGTACATGACACTGGCCGCCTATAATGTGGGCCTGGGGCACCTCTACGACGCACGCAAGATCGTCTCCATGCTAGGCCGGGATCCCGACCGCTGGGAAGATGTGCGCGATGCCTTGCCACTGCTGCAGGAAAGCAAGTGGTACGAAAGAACGCGCCATGGTTATGCTCGAGGCAGCGAACCGGTCATCTATGTGCGCAATATCCAGCGTTATCTGGAAATACTCGATTACGTGGACCACAACCAGCAGCAGTTCCACCAGCTCAATGCGCGGCTGCCCGATGACAACGACAATGCACTGTTTCAGATCGTACCGCCGAAGTCCAAGGGTTGAATGTCAGGACGGACCGAGCCGCCTGCTTAGACCTGGAGTGTACTTGCTGAACAACGCACACCGCCTTAGCCTCTTTAGTTATTTGCCCTGACTTCCTGTATTGCCTTCTGCATTACCCGCTGAACTTTCACGGCGCATGGCAAAGAATGTCTTGAGCAAACGTGACGCCTGGGTGGCAAGCACGCCCCCCTCCACTTCGACCCGATGGAAATACCAGGGTTGAGCGAATAGATTGGCCTTGGACTCGACCATGCCACTGCGCGGCTCCGCAGCGCCATAGACAACCCGCCTCACCCGCGCATGGATGATCGCTCCCGTACACATCAGGCAGGGCTCCAGCGTCACATACAAGGTGCAGCCTTCCAGGCGATAGTTACCGATTCGTGCACCTGCATCGCGCAGCGCCTGGACTTCTGCATGAGCGCTGGGATCATGATTGGCCACCGGTGCATTGAATCCCCGTCCGATGATCTCACCATCAGCATTGACCACCACCGCACCTACCGGAACTTCTCCGGCATCGGCCGCCTGATGGGCAAGTTCTAGCGCCCGGTGCATGTAGAATTCATCGCTGCGCAAGATCATCGACTCCCGTAGAATGACTAAAACGACCGTATGACAGCCGGTCAAAACCTCACCGGCAAGGAAGGAGGATACCCGAATGTCGCAGCCCTTGACGGCGCTCGTCGATCTGCTCGGTCTGGAAAAGCTGGAAGAGAACCTGTTCCGTGGCTACAGCCAGGACCTCGGACTTCCCCAGTTGTTCGGCGGCCAGGCGCTCGGCCAGTCGATCTCCGCCGCCAGCCAGACCGTCGACGCATCACGAAAGGTGCATTCCATGCACGCTTATTTTCTGCGCCCAGGTGACGCCCAGATGCCTGTGATGTACCAGGTCGACCGCGTCCGCGATGGCGGCAGCTTTACCACTCGCCGGGTCACCGCCATCCAGAAAGGCCGCCCGATCTTTTTCTGCAGCGCCTCTTTCCATGCCGAAGAGGATAGCATCAGCCATCAGCAGTCGATGCCGGCAGTGCCCACTCCCGAGGAGCTCGATGGCAGCTCACAGCTCATCCGCTTTCCCGGTCACCCGATTGAGTTCCTGCATCTGGAAGACTCCCCTGAGCCCGCACGAAAACGCTTGTGGTTCCAGCTAAGGGGAGAGCTGCCCGACGATCAGGCTCTGCATCGCTATCTGCTGGCCTACAGCTCGGACTTCAACCTGCTGACCACGGCACTGGTACCCCATGGGATCAATTTTCGCAGCCCCGAGATCCAGATTGCCAGCCTCGATCATGCTCTGTGGTTCCATCGCGATGTCACCGTCAACGACTGGCTACTGTACGACATGGAAAGCCCCTGGGCGGGTAGTGCACGCGGTCTGGCACGGGGCAGCATCTACAATCGCCAAGGGCAACTGATCGCCTCCGTTGCGCAGGAAGGTCTCACTCGCCGGCGCCAGCAACAGACCTGATATCAAGCGTGCCGATACCAAGCCATCAGGAGAACATGTGTGAACCTCCATATTCGCCCAGAATCTGCCGATGACCGCCAGGCCATTTCAGACCTCACCCAGCGTGCCTTTCAGCATGCTCCGCATGCCAGTCATACTGAACATTTGATCGTTGATGCGCTACGCCAGGCAGACGTGCTTTCCGTTTCCCTGGTCGCCACCAGGGATGACGAGGACGAGATAGTGGGACACGTTGCTCTTTCCCCGATCATGCTGTCCTCAGCACCTCCCGGATCAGCGGCTGCCACTGGCTGGTATGGGCTGGGGCCGATTTCCGTGTCTCCTGAATGCCAGGGACAAGGCATCGGTTCTCAACTCATGCAAGCGGCACTGCAGCATCTGGAAAAGGCGGAAGCCAGCGGCTGCGTATTGCTGGGTGACCCCGCCTTCTATTCTCGCTTCGGTTTTCGGCCGCGCGATGAGTTGGTGCTTCCCGGCGTACCCCCGGAATATTTCCAGGCCATTCGCCTGCGCGGCGCCTGGCCCCGAGGAATCGTCAGCTTTCACCCAGCCTTTGATATCAGCGTCTGACCCTGCAGACACCGATCACGGCCTTGAACTTACGCCGTATCGAGCACCTGTATCTATTCCAGGCTCAAGACTGATGTATCAGGCTTGGCGAAGGCTGGGGCGAATCACTATGATGCGAAACAGGCACTCAATGCAGATAGCATTGCCGGCATAGCTCAGTTGGTAGAGCAGCGCATTCGTAATGCGAAGGTCGGAGGTTCGACTCCTCTTGCCGGCACCAGAAAACATGCAAGACCCGCCCTCCCCATCACCGACCTTCTCCATCCATTGCCAAGTAGAACCTTGCCTCATAGACGCATGGAAATGGCCACTCTATTCAGTGCATTCATCAAGGCCACGGCGAAGGTCAGATCCGCAATCTCAGTATCGCTGAACAGCGGCTTGAGTGCATCGAAGGTGTCGTCAGGAGCCTGGGTTTCAGATATTCGCGTCACGCCTTCGGCCCAAGCGAGTGCCGCACGTTCGCGGGCGCTGTAGAGTTCACTTACCTGCCAGCCGGCCAAGCTGTCCAGCTTGTGAGTCTCTTCACCTAATTCGCGCAGTGTAGCCGCGTGCTTCTGCAGGCAGAACGCGCAGCCATTGATCTGGGAAACGCGAAGGTAGATCAGTTCAACCAACCTGCGACCAAGGCTGCTCTGATCCAGGCTGCGATATGCGCTCAGCAGGTTTTCATAGGCTACCGGCGACAGTTCTCCATAGGGAAGACGAGTCTTACTCATGAGATTCTCCTGTAACGGACATCAAGGGTGTTGCGTATTGATTCATCTGCTGCCGCGCCTGACTCGAAGCTGCATGACGAGCGTCATCGCCATGGGCCAGGCCTTGCATGGCAATAAACTCGACTGAATGAATACCGATGGTCGATAGAACGTGGCGCAAATAGGGTGTAAGAAAGTCAGGCTGCATCGACATTTCCCCCTGGAAGATTCCACCGGCACTGACAAAGACGAACGTCGGGCGATCCCATAGCAGGCCCTGCTTGCCCTGTGCTGTGGCGCGAAAACTACGATGAATGCGTACCACATGATCGATCCACAGCTTCAGGGCCGCTGGCACAGTGAAGTTGTGCATCGGTGTGGCGATGAGCAAGTAATCGCAGTGCTCGAGTTCGGCTATCAGGTTTTCGGAAATATTGAAGTGCGGGCTGCTATCTGGAGCCGATGTGACAATGGCATCGGCATAGTCGGCATCGATGGACGGCAATGGCTCGTTGGCCAGATCTCGTATCACTAGTTGGGCTTGCGGATCCAGGCGAGTGGCATATTCCATCGCCAACCGGCTGCCCTGTGATGCTGTCCCATGAGGACTGCATGCCAATAACAAAATGCTGTTCACGAAGGTACACCTCTCATGGCCGTCCAGTTATCGTCCCGCTTCTTCTGACATCTCTGTGGCAAGAGACAGGCTGAAGTGCATGCCAGTAGCAAGCAGCCCCTGTCGGTAGTAGAAGCGCTGTGCCAATGCATTGCCCAATCCGGTGTCCAGCACCACTCGCTGGCACCGCTGCAAGTGAGCCATCTTCTGGATCTCTCCCAGCAAGGCAGCGCCAATGCCATGACTTCGTCTGTCCGCTCGCGTCACCAGATCATCAACATAGAGAAAACGACCATACATCAGGTTTTCCTGTAGCCGGTATCCCGCCAGTCCCACGGCGTCTTCACCTTCCCAGGCTGCCAGCAGCCGGTAGTTCTGCTCGGCCTGGCGTGTCACTTGGTCGACAAAATCTTCGGCATGCGTCAGATGGGGGCGCAGCTCACACATGAGAGCAAAGCAGGCACGCAACGCCTGAGGGCTGTCGGCATGCTGCAAGATGGGTGCCTGCAGTGTATCGGAAGGTGGAATGGGTGAGTGCATAGAAGTCTCCTCATGAATTAATGACTACTCTATGCAGAAGATGGCCTATGCAATAGGTACAAAAACCGCCCAATCAAATGGGACAAGAAAGCTGAATAGGACAAGAAAGTTGAATGAGCCAAGAAAAATGACGGATGTCTCGCCACCTGACCGAACGTTGGATACTCCTCTTTATTTACAGTTGTACCAGCGTTTCCAGGAAGCGATCCGCACGGGACGCTTGAAACCAGGAGATCGCGTGCCAGCCATTCGCAATCTGGCAAGTGAGCTCAACCTGGCAAGAGGCACGGTGGAGACCGCCTATCAATTGCTGATCAGCGAAGGCTATCTGGAGCCTCGCGGCCCAGCAGGTACCGTGGTTTCACCACGCCTGGACGCTGCCAATATCCTCATCCACCACTCCCGAAACACGACTGCACCAAGTGCCCAGGCGCCTCAGGAGAACAGGCCAGGCTCTACCATCCTGCCCTTCCAGCTTGGCCTCCCTGCACTGGATGCCTTCCCCCACGCATTATGGCGGCGCCTGACGACCCGAAGGCTGCGAGAGCTTCAGGCGGACGACCTGAACTATCCCGATCCACTTGGCTACCGCCCGCTACGTGAACACCTGTCTGCCTACCTGGGTATCTCGCGGGGTATTCACTGCGCTCCAGAACAGCTGTTCATCACGGCAGGATGCCAGGGAGCGCTCAGCATGATCTGTCACTGCCTGATGAAGCATGATGACCAGGTCTGGTTCGAGGACCCTGGCTACCATCTTGCACGCCGCCAGTTGGAGCACGCGGGAGCAAGGCTGATTCCCGTGTCGGTAGATGAGCATGGCCTTGACGTGGACCATGGACAGCACTGCGCGCCTCAAGCCAGGTTTGCGGTCGTCACGCCCTCTCACCAGAGCCCGCTCGGCAACGCACTCTCCTTGCCCCGACGCCTGAAACTGTTGAACTGGGCAGCCAAGGCCGAGAGCTGGATCATCGAAGATGATTATGACAGCGAGTATCGCTACGAAGGCCATCCACTGCCGGCATTGAAGAGCCTCGACCAGCAAGAGCGCGTGCTCTACATCGGTTCCTTCAGCAAGGTGCTGTTCCCGGGGCTCAGGCTTGGCTACCTGGTGGTTCCCGAGTCACTGGTGGAAACCTTTCAACTGGCATGTCACACCACCTTCGGTGGCTGCCCTTGGCTATCTCAAGCCATCGTCAGTGATTTGATGCATGAAGGGCACTTCTCTCGCCATTTGAAGAAAATGCGCAGTCTCTACGCCCAGCGTCGAGCGGTTACTGCTGAAGCCTTGCGCGAGTGCTTGGGCGAGCGCCTGGAGATCAAGTTGAAAGCGGGTGGCATGCACCTTCTAGCCGAGTTGCCCTTCGCCACAGATGACGCCGCCATTGCAGCCCGAGTACAGGCAGGTGGCCTGGCCGTGCAACCTCTCTCCCGTTGGTGCATCGACACTCAATGTCATCCAGGATTGCTGCTGGGCTTCACCAATGTCGCCAGCCGCGAGCAGGCAAGACAGTTAGCCAGAAAATTGGCAACACTGGTCTAGTGGCGGATCAATGACAGCGGAACCCGGGGAGCCCCTTCTCTACGATGGCTATCACCTTGGCACGGCACCTATCTGGCGTCGTGAAAGATGATCCCCAGCGTATGGCGCTGGCCACTTCGGACGATACTGACGCCATGACGCATGTTGACGCGGTAGTCGCCGCGAGAACCGCGAACCGGGCGCTGATGGACAGCAAAGACGACAGCGTCGCCTTGGCGCAGGGGTATTACCTCTACACGGCTTTGCATCCGGGGACGCTGCTCCGTCAGCACGAACTCACCCCCGGTAAAATCCTGCTCTGGCTCGGAGAGCAGAAAAGCCACTTGCAATGGAAAGGCCAGCTCACCGTACAGATCCTGATGCAGGCAGTTGAAGTCACCCGCGCCATATTGCAACAGTAGAGGCGTCGGGCGTTCTTGCCCTGCTGCGTGGCATTGGCACAGGAAGGCATCCAGTGTGGCGGGATAGTGGATATCCAGCTTCATGCGCTCATTCCAGTGATTCGCGACCGCCGCGAGAGGCGCATATAGGCCTGCTCGCAGCTCTGCAATTAGATCCGGTAGAGGGTAGCTGAAATAGCGGTATTCGCCTTTGCCGAAACCGTGTCGGTCCATATGGATATGGGTACGGAAAGCATCCTCTCGCACATAAAGCGCAGCAAGATCGCGACACTCGGCAACCGTCAGAACATGGGGCAGGATGGCATGGCCATGCTCATCCAGTGCCGCCCCGACAGCTGACCAGTCATAGCGCGTCAGGCGATCCTGCAAGCCGGTGATGACGGCCATATTCATTCCTGCGCCTCCTTCTCCAGCAAAGCGCATTTGCGTGGCACGCCCCAGCGATATCCCGACAGACGGCCATCGGCGCGCACAACCCGATGGCAGGGGATGGCCACGGCAATCCTGTTGGCAGCACAAGCCGCCGCCACCGCACGAACTGCACGTGGAACACCAATGCGGCTGGCGATATCGCTGTAGCTGGCCGTCTGGCCGGCAGGTATCTCGCGCAGGGCCTGCCAAACACGAATCTGGAAGGCCGTGCCCTGAATATCGAGCGGTAAATCGAGCCCGACGCCAGGCGCTTCGACAAAACCGACGACTTTCGCGATCAGGCTGGCGAAGCCTGGATCGTCACCAATCAGATGCGCCTGGGGAAAGCGGTCCTGCAATTCACGTACCAGAGCATCAGGATCATCGCCAAGGCTGATCGCACAGATACCCCTGTTGCTCTGTGCAACCAGAATGGCACCCAGGGTGCATTGCCCAACCGCAAAGCGAATATCCGCGTCTTTGCCACCATTCTTGTAGGCCGACGGTGGCATGCCCAGCATGTCGGAAGACTGCTCGTAAAATCGGCTGCTCGCATTGAAGCCTGCAGCATTGATGGCATCTGTCACGCTAGAGGAACCGGGCAACTCGGCGCGAACACGCCCAGCCCTATGCGCCGCCGCATAGGCTCGAGGCGTCACCCCGGTAATCGCCTTGAACTGACGGTGGAAATAATGCGGGCTCATGCCGACTCTTGCAGCCAGGTCCTCCAGGTGGAGTACCTCGTCGGCCTGTTCGATGATACGGCAGGCCTCAGCGACAATGGCGGCATTCGCCTCGGTCGAAGACTGGCCCTTAGGGTGGCAACGCAGGCAAGCCCGAAGCCCTGCCGCTTCAGCTTCCTCCGGCGAACGATAAAACGTCACGTTCTGTGGCTTTGCCTGGCGTGAAGGGCAGGAAGGACGGCAATAAACGCCAGAGGTCTTTACGCCATAGACAAAGTCACCATCGCTTGCCGGATCTCGGGCGAGCACGTATTGCCAGCGCGGATCGCGCTCAGTTTCAGTGATGTCTTCTGTTACCTGTGTCATCGGTTACGTCCTGCTTCTCGGATGTAACATGAGCATAGGAGCAGTCGCGGCCCTCCTCTTCCCGATACTTGCTTTCAAATCCCTGCCATCGCTTCACTTAGCGACAGAGGCCAACTACCGATGGATCATCCCGATCGTGTACAGGCCCCATCGATGGTCCTCTATGCAGTTCCACCAGCAAACAGGTTATCGCTATCTGTGTTGTCGCCAAGGAACTCACTCCAATACAGCAATATTCAATACAACAACATTATTTTTACAGAATGGGGCACCTAATAGATTAATAGAAATTATCTTGGATAACTTCAGTTATTATTCATAACCAAAACCAGCTACATACTATACATTCATCATGATAGGGTTCTTGCCTTACTGGATAGAGATATTGAGTAGCGGCTCTTCGCGTATTAAAGAACATGCCAATCGGATGAAGAGAAAAACATCCTGGGTGCGGCCAAAGACATTTCAGCAGATCAACGAAGCATATATGCACCATAAAACCAATAACATGGCAGAACGTTATCGCTGGATGGACAGGTTTCGTGGCTCAGCCATTCTGCTCGTTGTCTATCTGCATGTTGCCTATTCCATCACCTCAACATATCCAGATTCCTGGTCCTTGTTCGACACCATCAGAGAAACACTTTCTCCCTTCAGAATGCCTGTATTGATGCTGTTGTCCGGGCTACTGGTGGAACGTTCGATCAAAAAGGGAGTCTGGCGCTACATCAAGGGGAAAATGCACTACATCCTATATCCCTATGTGGTATGGACCCTCATCATGTTCGCACTGTATGCAGTGCGTGAAACTTACTTGGGGATACCAGGGAGACGCCTGGTCGAAGGACTGTGGCTGCATCCCATTGACCATCTCTGGTTTCTCTACAACTTGCTGCTTTACTACCTCTTTGCACTGTTGACGCTCAAGCGCTGGCCAGTACTGGGTGTCTTGGCGGCGCTAGGCCTCTATGCACTGGGCTATACAGGCACTCGCGAGATCGCGCGCCTGGGCTATTACCTGGTCTTCTTCATGACAGGTTGTTGGATTGGGCTACACCTGACAGCATTTCTCCGCTTTATGCAGCGGATTCATTGGGGGCTAGCGCTCGTCCCCATGTGCCTGGGAGTCATTTTCTTTTGGCGGCATACGTCTGATTTCAGCACCCAGAAAGCCTATGCACCATGGTTTCTTCTGGCATCCCTGGCGACCATGCCCGCCTTTCTCAAACTTTGTATGTGGAATGGATGGGATAGATGTTCACGGCCAGTGGAATGGATCGGAAGGCACTCATTGGTTATTTACCTGGTACACTGGCCTATCACCGTCTTCTCCCCCATCTTTCTGGTGGTGATCTACCACGGGAATCCCAATATTTTGTTACCTTTCTACCTGGCAGTCGTGCTGGCCATCAGTTGCCTTTTCGCCTTCATGGAAAGGCAGTCCACCTTGATATCGCTTCTTTTTTCTCCAAAGGGATGGAGCAGGATATTGCGCTTCCCTCAACTTGACTACTCATTCAAATAGTCTCTGCTCGTCCATCTTTCATGAACGAAACTCTCATGATTTAAAGAGCATTCGCAGTACCGTCAGCCAGCTTCATTTTTGAGCGAAGACATGGAAGGCTCTCCTCCCCAGATAAGCTGACGATGATCGAAATTGATATCGAGTGTCGGTTTGATGATCAGGAAATAAGGCGAGACATCGAAATCGCGAGGTACAAAGTAGGAGAAGTGCCGAGGATAAAGCACCTCGAACTCCTGATGCCCAGGGCCCAACGATTGTGCCACTGCAATACGCGGCAGGATGGGGTAGCGGATTGACTGGAATGCCTCGGCAATCAAGGTAGAGCAGATGGCTCGGGTGGGATCACCGCTGCCGAGCGCCAGCATCTTTCTGCGCCAATGTACCGGCACCGGCGGGGTGGGCATCAGATAGCGCACCAGGTCGATGACATTGCGCAAATCGTAGCAGTTGCCCAGACGTTGGGTGGCATAGTCGATCAGTGCCTGACGTTCCTCTGGCCCAAGCCCGACAGGACGGCAGATACGGCAGTGCTGCCCAGCATAGGTTTCCAGGCCAACACGGCGTACGCCGTCATTGATATCAGCCTCGATCAGGCCGTAGGGCCCACCTCCGACTTCCTCGCAGGCATTGCCCACATACAGCGCTGCATGGGACCAGGTGGACTGCGTCAGATACTTGATTGCCGTACTGATCCGAGTATTGCCATCAATCAGCAGGACATCACCAGGCTTCATGCAGGCTCTCAACTGCTCGATCTCAACGGGAGCCTGTATGCTTGCTGACTTGAGTGGCTGGCTGAGATAGCGACTCAACCACTTTCCGATACCTTCCAGCATATCTTTTCCCCACTACCCTGATATCAACAGGAAATGCCCCGACCTTGGCGAAACAGCATGCTACGATCTTACCTTCGATACGTCATGAGCGAAGCTGTCACGACAGAACCTGCCACAATACCCCCATCACAACAGGGAACCCGTCCATGGTCGATTATGTTTTTGCCCCTCATCCTATTACCAGCGTTGCCATTGAAGGAGATGACAAACAATTTCCGGTGCGTCGCATCTTCTGCGTAGGGCGTAACTACGAGGCTCACGCCAGGGAAATGGGGCGTGATCCAAGCCGTGAACCGCCTTTCTTCTTCACCAAGCCTGCCGATGCTCTGGTTCCCGACGGTAGCGAAATCCCCTATCCCCCCCAGACCAAGAACTTCCAGTACGAAATGGAACTGGTCGTTGCCATCGGCAAGGACGGTTTCGAGATTCCGGTCGAAGAGGCGCATGACTACATCTACGGCTATGCCGTCGGCAACGACCTCACGCGCCGCGACCTGCAGGCAGAAGCCAAGGAACTCGGGCGGCCCTGGGATTGGGGCAAGGGATTCGATGCCTCTGTGGTTATCTCACCGATCAAGAAGGCCAGTGAGATTGGTCATCCCTCCAGTGGCCGCATCTGGCTGGCAGTGAACGACGAGATCAAGCAGGACCAGGATATTGCCGACCTGATCTGGAGCATTCCGGAGGTCATCTCCATCCTGTCGCAATCCATGCGCATTCGCGCTGGCGATCTGATCTACACCGGCACCCCTGCCGGCGTTGGCGCGCTTCAGGTAGGTGACCGCATCAGCGGCGGTGTCGATGGTGTTGGCAGCCACACCATGACTATCGTAGCGCCCAGGACTGGCATATGAATGGTCGCCGGAAAGGCATCTTCAAGCCCTCCCTTTCCGGAGACCTGAATCACACAGGCCCTGCTGCTGCAGGGCCTGTAGGGAATGTCACAAGAGCGTGATCCGCAAGCACAAGGATCAGAAATCAAAGAACACCGTCTCACCTTCCCCCTGCAGACGGATATCAAGGCGATAACGCACCTTGCCGTCGACTTCTTCTCGCTTGGCGACCAGGGTCTGGCGACGTGTCGTCGACTCAACGGCATTGAGTACCGGACAGGCAGCATTGGCTTCCGCTTCGTCCTCGAAGTAGAGACGTGTCTGCAAGTGAATATTGATGCCCCTGGCGAAGATGGCCAGGTTGATATGCGGCGCCATCACTCGGCCATTGGAAAGCCCTACGGCACCGGGCTTGACCGTGATCAATGACCACTCGCTATCCCCTTCTGCAGTCGTCGCCGTACGCCCGAAACTGTTGAATGGCTTGTGTTGGTCATATTCCGGCTGATACTCGCCATGGGCATCAGCCTGCCAGGCTTCGAGCAGTGCATCACGCACCGGGTCACCATTGCCGTCAATCACCTTGCCGATGACCTCGATATGCTCACCTTCAGCTTCGGGCCTGGCCATCTGGTTCCACAGTTCTTCATCACGCTTGGGCAAGCCGGCCACATGCAGGGCCAGGCCGATATGCACATAGGGCCCAGCAGTCTGTGACGCAGTCTCGCGCAGCATCAGCTCACTGCAGGATACGGAATTCGGCTGTTGCATTGTCTTTGCCTCTGTACTGATTCTCGAACCTGTCACTGGTTTTCGAAATAAGTCTGCAGTTCACCGCGCACCACGATGTCGAAGCGATAGGCCAGGCTATCCATCGGGCGGCTGCGCGCCATGTCGAGCCGGGCAATCATGGTATCGACGGCTTCCTGATCGTTGAGCGTCTGCACAATAGGGCAAAGCGGGATCAGCGGATCTCCTTCGAAATACATCTGCGTGATCAAGCGGGTGGATATCGACGGCCCCATCACGGAAACGTGGATATGGGCCGGGCGCCAGGTGTTGATGCCATTACCCCATGGATAAGGGCCGGGCTTGATGGTACGGAAGCGGTACCAGCCATCCTCGTCGGTCAAACAACGCCCTACTCCACCGAAATTGGGATCCAGCGGTGCCAGATAGACATCCTTCTTGTGGCGGTAGCGACCACCGGCATTGGCCTGCCACATTTCCACCAGGGTATGCGGGACTGGCTTGCCGAACTGATCGAGTACACGACCGAACATGATGATGCGCTCCCCGACCGGCAGGCCGGGATTCTCGGCATCACGGTAGTTAAGCAACAAATCGTTGTCATGCGATCCCATACGCAACTTGCGGAAATCAGGCCCCATCAGCTCGGAAGTTGTCGCATTCCACAGGCTCACCAGTGCCTGGCTGGGGGAGCGGGCCACGGAGGTCTTGTAGCCGGGAGCATATGCAGGAGGGTGCCAGTCGCGGTCGCGTTCCACATAGCGCTTGTTCAGTGCGCACTTGTTATTGTCTTGCATAGCAATTTGTCTCTGAATGGAAAGCATAGAGGTACATCGTTGCCAGTGTGGCGCCCGCCTGGGCCAGTGCCAATTGACGTCTTCACCACCTCTCATAACCTATGGGTTATGCCTTAATCTGCCGTCACCTCACGCAGGGTTTCGCAGAAGGCTTCCAGGGCCAGAGATGACTGCAGGCTGGCGTTGCGACACAGCCCGACCGAGCCGCCCTGCTGCTCTATCGCCAGGTCGAGCTCGCATAACTCTCCTCGCCCTACCGCTTCCGCGACGGCTTCTTCAGGCGCGACCCAGATGGCATCGCTGCCTTGGGTATAACCGCGACTGATGGAGAGCGACAGGGTCTCCAGCAAGCGGGATGGCAGGGTCATTGCCTGACGCACGCAAAAGCTGTCGAGTTGCTGACGCAGTGTCGTCTGAGGCGGTGGTACTACCCAGGGATAGACACTCAGGTCCTCGGCCACAAGTGGCGACACTCCTGCCAATGGATGCCCAGCTCGCACCACCAGCAGCAAGCGTTCGTAGTAGAGATGCTCGAATGCCAGGTCCTGAATCTCGCGGGCCTCGGTCATGCGCCCGACGACAACATCCAGATCTCCACGGCGCAGCCGCGACAACAGAAAGGCACTGGACCCCGTCACCACATTGACACCGACCTCAGCGAACCTGCCTTGCCCATCTTCACTGCCCTTGGCATGCCAACGGCGCAATGCCTCAGGCAGCAGGCGGCTTTCCACCGTGGACAGCGCACCAACTCTCAGCCAGCGCGCATGTCGCTCCACTTCACCCAAAGCCCCGACGCCCTCTTCCAGCGCCCGCATGGCAGGCCCCGCATGGCGCAACAAGGTCAGGCCGGCCTGGGTCAGCGCTACTCCTCGAGCCGTGCGCTCGAACAGGCTGGTCCCCAGAATATCTTCCAACTCGCGAATCGCCTTGGACATGCCGGGTTGAGTGATGGACAAGCGCTCAGCAGCCCGAGCAAAGCTACGCTGTCGGGCCACTTCAAGAAAGGCCTGCAAGTGACGCAGCTTGATACGCGCATTGAGCATTCGAGCCTCTCTGTCAGTGTTTGCCCTACTTTTTTACCAGCCCAGCTTCTGTTTTTACCAACCCAGTTTCTTCTTTTACCAACCCAGTTTCTTGGCCAGGGCAAAGGCATGGTTGGCAGCGGGGACACCGGCATAGATGGCCACATGCATCAGTACCTGACGCAGTTCGGCTTCACTCAGACCGATGCGCTTGGCCGTCTTGAGATGCAGTTCCAGCTCTTCCCGTCCCAGGGCCGCCAGAATCGCGGTGGTGATCATACTGCGTTCGCGACGGCTGATGTCATCATTGCTCCACAGTTCCCCCCAGGCCAAGCGGGTAATCATCTGCTGGAACGGGGCGTCCAGGCTGGTGGCGTTGTGGCTAGCACGCTCCACATGCTCGGCACCCAGCACCTGCTTGCGTGTCTCCAACCCGGTGTCATAACTCACGCCATGCTGGCCGACGTCTCCCAGCTCCGGGGACAGGATCGCCAACAGCTTCTCGGCAAACAACGCCGGCACCTCGACGGAAGGCACATGGCCGACGCCTTCAAGAATTTCCACCGGGGCTCCAGCACACTCAGCAGACAGCGTTTGCAATGCCTCCGGCGGTGTCGCCAGATCTTCGCTACCACCAAACAGTTGAACGTTCACTTGCTCGCTAGCAGTTGCCAACTTGCCAACAAAAGAGTGGCTGCCCAGCATCTCGCAAAGACGGGCATAGGACTCATCATCGCCAAGCCCCATCTGCGTCATCCAGCCAGCCTTGAGTGCCGGATTAGCCTCGAAGCAGGTAGCGGCAAACCAGCGCGGCACAATCTCGCTGGACATCGCGACCAGGCCTTCCGTGCGCACCCGTTCGGCACGTGTCGCCCAAAGCTCGCTAGTGCCGATCACCGCACCGGTGTTGGTCAAGGTGGCAGAAAGCAGGCGCCGGCCATGTTCCGCCACCAGTTGTTGTCCTACCACGCCACCGATGGAAGTGCCAACGAAGTGGAAACGGCCTCCACCGGCCACCTGATCCACCAGGGCCAGCACATCATCAGCAAGGGCTGCCGGTGTAATCGGTCCCGCCTGATCCGGCCAGGCCTGACTGACACCATGCCCCGGCAGGTCCCAGGTCAGCACACGATAACGCGGCAACAGGGCCGGGAGTACGTCATCCCATACGGCCTGGCTCATCCCCAGCGGGTGAGCCATCACCACCAGAGGATTGGCTGCAGCGCCGAGCAGGCGATAGGCCACATTGCGGCCACCGATCGTCACGAATGCCATGATTTTCTCCGTTTTCTATGACGCATTATCCAAATACCGCGTGTTATCCAAGAGTTGGCGTTTATCCCAGAACTGCGTGTTAGCCAAGAACTGCGTGTTAGCCAAGCACTGAAAGCGCAACAAAGGTCCCGGCAATCGCCACACCTGAAATCATTAACCACACCAGGCAATAACCCATGATGTCGCGTGCTGCGAGACCCGCCACGCCAAGCAACGGTAATGCCCAGAACGGCTGAATCTGGTTGGTCCAGCCATCCCCCCAGGTAAACGCCATGATCGTCTGGGCCGGGTCAGCGCCAATGGCTGCCGCTGCCTCCATCATGATAGGTCCTTGAATCGCCCACTGGCCGCCGCCGGAGGGGATGAAGAAGTTGACCAGTCCCGCGGAGAAGAACGTCAGCAGCGGGAAAGTGGCTGGGGTCGCCACTGAAATGATGGCCTCCGAAAATGCCGTGACCATGCCCGAGTTGGTCATCATGCCAGCGATACCGGCATACAACGGAAACTGCACGATGATGCCCCGTGCGGCACCGATGGCACGCTCGACGGCCTGGAGGTATTGCGCAGGATTCTTGTGCAGCAGAAGACCCAACGCCAGGAAGATCAGGATGACCGTATTGAGGTTGATGCTGAAGCTGCCCTCGAGCCACTGTCCGCCAAGAAAGGCTGCGATCATCAGTCCCATGAACAGTGTCGGCAAGCGGCTGTTCTCGACCCGGTCGGAAGGTGTCATTGGGCGGTCATCATGACTTGCCTTTCCAGACAAGGGCTCCTCTGCACCACCATTGAACTGGATGATGTCCTTCGGCTGTTTCTGCAGCAGGTAGAAGATCAGCAGCAAGACCAGCAGAGACGCCGTCAACGCAACGTTCCACCAGGCGTAGAGCGTCTCGGTCACCGGCACGATGCCAATGGCCTCTTCAAGGAAGTGCTCAGGTGTCGCGATGACCAGCGGAATCGACGATGAAGGACCACGCACCAGTTCCCCACCGTAGGCGGCAGCGACAATGAAAGGAAAGTGCAGGCCAATGACCCGACGTCCCATCTCGCGGGCAAGAATGGCCCCGACCACCATGCCGAATGCCCAATTGAGGTAGTAGCACACAAAGCTGACGACAATGGTCAGAATCAATGCCTGGCGTGGAGTACTGGCTCTCTGGGTCAGGCTGTTCAGCCAGCCCTGCACCAAGGGAGTCAGCGCCAACACATAGCCTGTCAGCAGTACCAGGGTCATCTGCATGCCGAAGGTGAACAGCGAGGAAAATCCTTTGCCCCAGTAAGTCGCCATGTCCAGCGGCGAGGTGCCCGTTGTGGTGATACCCAGTACGAACACGATGAAGGTCAGTATCACCGCCAGCACAAAGGCACTGGGCAGATAACGCTGAACAAAGCGTACCGACAAGTTGATTGCTGCATCCATGGGCTGACCACCCCTTGTTTTGTTTATCAATACAAAGGCTTGTTTTCCGCTGCCTTATATAAAAACCACCCAGCAAGGCCAAGGACCTTGCTGGGCAGCCATCCTGCCAGCGATGACAATAGCGCCTCGCTCAGGCCCGCTCGATCAGAGTGGCGATGCCCTGCCCGACACCGACACACATGGTGCACAGTGCATAACGCTTGCCGGTTTTCTGCAGCTCATGTGCCGCAGTCATCAGTAGACGCGCCCCGGACATGCCCAGCGGATGCCCCAGCGCAATGGCACCACCATTGGGATTGACCCGCGGGTCATCGTCGGCCAGGCCGAGGTCACGCATGCAGGCCAAGGCCTGGGCCGCGAAGGCCTCATTGAGTTCGATGACATCGATCTCATCCAGGCCGACACCGGCACGCTCGAGCAGGCGGCGCACTGCAGGTACCGGTCCATAACCCATGATGCGCGGCTCGACCCCCGCCGTTGCCATGCCAAGAATCCTGGCCATGGGCTTGAGGCCATGCTTGCGTACTGCGGCTTCGCTGGCCACCAGCATGGCCGCAGCGCCATCATTGACCCCGGAGGCGTTGCCGGCAGTGACACTGCCATTCTCGCTGGCAAAGGGTGCCGGCAGCTTGGCCAGCTTCTCGACACTAGTGCCGGGGCGCGGATGCTCATCCGTATCGAAGATCAGCGGATCCTGCTTGCGGCGCGGGACCTCGATGGCCACGATCTCTTCAGCAAAGCGGCCAGCCTGCTGGGCCTTGTCCGCCTTGTCCTGGGAACGGGCGGCAAAGGCGTCCTGATCCTGACGCGAGATATTGAACTGCTGGGCCACGTTCTCGGCGGTCTCGGGCATGGAGTCCACCCCATAGGCTTTCTTCATTGCCGGATTGATGAAACGCCAGCCGATCGTCGTGTCTTCGATCTTCTGCCCACGCGAGAACGCGCTATCCGCCTTGCCCATCACGTAGGGAGCACGCGACATGGACTCCACGCCACCCGCCAGGGCCAGGTCCATTTCTCCAGCCTTGATCGCCCGGAAGGCCGTTCCGACCGCATCCATGCCAGAACCGCACAGGCGATTCATGGTAGTGCCGGGTACCGAGGTCGGAATCCCTGCCAGCAAGGCTGACATGCGCGCGACATTACGATTGTCTTCACCAGCCTGGTTGGCACAGCCCATGAAGACTTCCTCGATCGCAGCCGGATCGAGCTCCGGCGCTTCAGCCAGCACCGCCTTGAAGATATCGGCCGCCAGATCATCGGGGCGCACGCTGGCCAAGGTACCGCCGAAGCGGCCGATGGCACTGCGGCGCGGATGGCAAAGATAGACATCTGTCATGTTCAATCCCCCTATTTACCTGCGTGAGCGCGGGCAGTGCGTGCCTTCAGTTCACGTAATACTTCCAGTTCACGCTCGCTGGGCTCTGGCGTTGTCTCCAGATCAGCCGCAAAGCGAATCTCCCAGCCGGTGGCTTCCTGGACCTGTTCGCGGGTCACCCCAGGATGCAGGGAGACCACGGTCAGTTCGTGATCGTCAGGATCCGGCTTCATCACGCACAGGTCGGTGATCACACGCGTCGGCCCCCGGCCAATGTTGGGCACGTTGTCACGTCCCTTGCCATCACGGCCGAAGCCCAACGTAGTGATGAAGTCCACGTCCTTGACGAAGGCGCGCGGGGAATGCTTCAGAGTGATGAACACTTCGCCGGCATTGGTGGCAATTTCAGGGGCACCGCCGCCCCCCGGCAAGCGTACCTTGGGCGACTGATAGTCGCCGATCAACGTGGTATTCAGGTTGCAGTAGCGGTCGATCTGGGCGGTTCCGAGAAAGCCCACGTCGACCTTCCCGCCCTGCAGCCAGTAGCGGAACATCTCCGGTACGGATACTGTGGTCAGCGCCGATTCACACAGCTCGCCATCGCCAATCGAAAGCGGCAACACATCAGGCTTGGTCTGCAACGTGCCGGATTCATAGATCAGGGTGACTTGCGGGGCATGGGTCAAACGAGCCAGGTTGGCGGCTTCACTGGGCAGGCCGATGCCCACGAAACAAGCCATGCCATTCTGCAGCGCCCGAGCAGCGGTTACGGTCATCATCTCCGCGGAGGTATATTCGAGGCTCATCAGGCTTTCTCCCCTGCGTTCATGACATTTTCTTCAATCCACTTGGTGAAGGCTTCGCGATCGCGGGCGATGCCATCCCACTCCTTGTAGAAAGCGTTATCGCGCGGATAGTAGCCATGGGCATACGAGGGCAAAGAGCCCTTTTCCGCCACGGCGATGGCGTCAATGGCCCATCCCGGAATGATGCAGGCATTAGGGTGGTAGCCGGGTTCCTCGGTCAGGTCCTCAACAATCTCTTCCACGGTGACGATGGATTTTCTGGCGGCCAGTATGGCTTCCTTCTGCACCCCGACGATGCCTTCGACCAGCACGTTGCCGGCACGATCAGCCTTCTGGGCATGCACGATGGAGACATCCGGACGCACAGAAGGCACTGCCGCCAGCCGCTCACCGGTGAAGGGGCACTCGATGAACTTGATCTGGTCATTGACGTTGGGCAACTCACTGCCCACATAGCCACGCAGCACGGCCAAGGGCAGACCGGCAGCACCCGCCTCGAAGGCGCAGGCCATGGCGGCATGGCTGTGCTCGAGAATCTCGATCTTGTTCGGCCAACCCTTCTCTACGGCATCACGCAAACGGTGCAGGGACCCTACGCCAGGGTTTCCTCCCCAGGAAAAGATCACCTTCTTGACGCAACCGGCACCGATCATCTGGTCATAGACCAGATCCGGCGTCATGCGAATAAGCGTCAGATCACGCTTGCCCTGACGAATGACTTCATGACCCGCAGCAAAAGGAATCAGGTGGGTAAAGCCTTCCATGGCAACGGTAGCGCCATCCTCGACATAGCGCGCTACAGCGTCATGCAGGCTGAGAAATTCGGCCATGACTGCTCCTCAGGTTATGACCGCCAGCACTCCCCGGGAGTCCCAGCGTTGTTGTTCGTATCAACGTGCTTGTATCAACGTGCTCTCTGCAATTTATCCACATAATTTGTTCGCATAACGAACTTATGTATTGCAATACGAACACAATATTCCTGAAGCAGGGCGTCGTCAAACATCCCATACGGCTGCCTCAACCGAGACCCCGGCATGAGAATCGCAAGAAAAAACCGGAAAAATCGCGCCATTGAGGAAGACCAGCGATAAAAAAAGCGGCGTCTTTCGACGCCGCTTTTTTAGACCAAAGTATGATTCTTATCTCATTAACCACTCGACAGCCCGCACCACCTGCTCTCTACTGCTGCCGACATACCCGGCGGGATCGGTAGCCTGCAGCAATGCCTGATGATCGACCTTGCCCTGTACCTCGGGATGCTCTTCCAGCACTTCTGCATACCCTCTTCCACTCAGGCGAGCGCTTTCGGCAGCTTCGGCACTGATGCGCTTGGCAGCATCCACCCCCAGAGCAGGTGTCAGCATCCGGGATACCGGCTCCGCCATGATGCCGCCTCCCGTCACCGCCAGGTTGCGCTGCATGGCGGCGGGATTGACCTCCAGTCCTTCGAGTAACGCCACGGCCTGCTCCAGGGCCCCTTCGAGCAGCAGAAGGCTGTCGATCAAGGGGGCCCATTCGGCATGCCACTCCCCCAGGCCACGTTCAAGCGGTTGAGCCACGGCATTGAGCAGCACGCTGGCCTGGCCATGGATCTGGCGGGCAGCACCACGTATCAGCGCACAGCGCACCGGGTTGCGCTTGTGCGGCATGGAAGACGATTCGCCCATGCCTGGCGCCGATGGCTCTGCGACCTCACCGACCTCGGTCTGCGTCAGCAAGGCAACATCCAGGGCCAGCTTTTCTACCGCACCGGCCACGGCATCAATGGCAGTGCCCAGCGCATGGATGGGTTGGCGGTCGGTATGCCAGGGCAACACAGCGGTATCAAGTCCCAGTTGCTCGGCCAGGGCATCCATGAACGCCAGCCCTTGCTCATCCCAACCGGAATGCACCCCTACTGCACCACCGAACTGCACCGGCAACGTTACCTCTGCCAGGCGTCGACGCGCCTGTTCCAGCCCGATGGCCCAATGCGCTACCTTGACGCCAAAGGTGATCGGCAAGGCCTGCTGCATCAGAGTGCGCCCCACCATGACCGTCTGTTCGTGGTCGCGCATCAGCTTGATGGCCGCAGCACGGCAGCGCAGCAGCAGTTGATTCACAGCGCTCAGGCGTGGCTTGACCAGCAACATCAAGGCGCTGTCGACGACATCCTGGCTTGTCGCGCCCTGATGGAAATAACCCTTGATATCGGCAGGCAGCGCAGCACGCGCCTGCTTGACGAACGGAATGGCCGCATTGCCCCCTGTGGCAATGCCTGCGGCAATGGCCTCGGCATCAAAGCCATGGTCTTCGAGAAGCTGGTGCAGTTGCTGGCTGACGCCTTCAGGTATTGCGCCACGAGCTTGCTGCACATCAGCCAGCGCCAGTTCGAACGCCAGCATGGCCCTGATCATGGCCTTGGCGTTGCTCTCGCTCACGGCATGCTGACTCATGAAAGGGTGTTGCAATAACATTGCTGACATATCGTTGGCTCCGACGGGATAAGACGAAAGACCGATTGTCGCACAAGTGTTCGCAATTCGAACACTGTGCTAGATTTATGCGAGGAACTCACTTCTACATCATGAGATGGAACGACGATGACATCAGAGCAAGAGACGCTCAGCCCCGATGACAGGGACTTCGTAACGGCCCTGGCCAGTGGCCTGGAAGTCATCCTGGCCTTCGACAATGAGCATCCCCGCATGACCCTGAGTGAAGTCGCCAACCGTACCGGCATGAACCGTGCCCGGGCCCGACGCTTCCTGCTCACTCTGCATGCCCTGGGTTACGTACGCAAACAGCAGCGCTACTTTGAGCTGGCACCACGCGTCCTCCAGCTTGGCTACTCGTTCCTTTCCGCCAACGGTTATCGTAGCGTGATCCAGCAGGTGCTGGAGGACATCACCGCCCAGTGCGGCGAATCGTCGTCCCTAGGCGCACTGGATGGCGACGATGTCATCTACGTGGCACGTTCCTCCGCTCCGCATCGCTTGATGGCCATCACCCTTTCCGTGGGAACCCGCCTGCCAGCGGCTCACACTTCCATGGGCCGCGTGCTGCTCGCCCAACTGCCCGATGACCAGCTCGACGCCTACCTTCAGCGAATCCAGTTGGAACACCACACGGACAAGAGCATCACCGATCCGGCCCAGCTCAAGCAATGCCTCCTCAAGGTGCGCCAGCAGGGCTATGCCATTGCCGACCAGGAGCTCGACCCGGGCCTGCGCTCCGTGGCCATCCCCGCTTTCGATGCCAACGGCAAATTGCTTGGTGCCATCAACATCAGTACCAATGCTGCACGAGTGAGCTTCGACACCCTGGTGAAGGACTATCTGCCACTGCTGCTCGAGAAAGGCCGTGAAATTCGCGCCTCGATCAGTTGAGCATGAACTCGCCCTTGCAATGACGTCACGATGCATTTTTTGAACAGGATTCTAAAATAGTGTGTAGTTCGAGGATCAACAAGTTCAAATCATTAATCACACATTCTGTTCATGTCACACACTCTGCATAGCGAGACGTCACCATGGCCGGCAGCCTGATCGAACGCACTCTCGGGGTACTCGAGGTCCTTTCCACCGATGCCGATGGCCTGCCATTGCTGGTGGTCGCCGAACGCTTGGGCATTCCCAAGAGCGCGGCTCACCGCATCTGCAATGAACTGATTCGCCTGGGGCATGTGCGCCAGGACCCGATCAGCCAGCGCTACAAGCTCACTACCAAGCTGGTCGGGCTGGGCCTGCGCTATCTCTCCAGCACGGGCGCTCCCGATATCGTGCAACCGGTGCTCGACCAACTGGCCCAGAAGAGTGGTGAGCTGGTACGCCTTTCAGTGATTGAAGGCCCTCGCCTGACCTGGATCGCCAAGGCCCAGGGCGCGCGCAGCGGACTGGTCTACGACCCGGACATGGGCAAGGAAGCCCCGCTGTTCTGTACCGCCAGTGGCCACGCCTGGCTGGCTGCGCTCAGTGACGCGGACGCCGAGGCCATGCTCGATGCCCAGGGCCTGGAAACCGATCATCCCGTGGGGCCCAATGCACCACGCAGCAAGCAAGAGGTCTTCGAGCACCTGAGCCAGACCCGCCAGCGCGGCTACAGCTGGGCCCAGGACATCATGGGCCCTGGCACGGCGGCCATGGCAGCGCTGATTCGTCATCCGCGGGATGGGCATCCCCAGGGTGTGCTGAGTATCGCCGGTCCCAGCGTACGCCTGGATGCGGCCCGGGTAGAGGAACTTGGCCCGGAGCTCTTGAATGCGGCGGCAGAGATTTCCCAGGCCACACCGACATCACGCCTGTTCACCTGAGGCCTTCATGCTCGATATTGTCGCTATCACCGCGCCGATCTTCCTGATCATCGGCGCCGGATACCTGGCCATGGCCAGTCGCCTGCTCAACCGAGAGCAGATTCAGGGCATTGGCACCTTCGTACTCTATTTCGCCCTGCCGGCGCTGGTGATTCGAGCACTGACCCAGAACCCTCTCAGCGACGTCATCCAACCCAACTATCTGCTGGCTTACGGTCTGGGTTCATTGCTGGTCTTCAGCCTGGCCCTGGTGGTTTCACTGACACTGCGGCGCAAGTCGCTCAGCGAAAGCGCCCTGCTGTCCCTTGGCATGTCGGCCTCCAACAGTGGTTTCATTGGCTATCCACTGGCGGCCACGGTGCTGGGCGCCTCGCCTGCCGCCATCTTTCTGGCATTGAACATGGTGGTCGAAAACCTGCTCATCATTCCTGTCGCCCTGATCCTCGCCGAAGCCGGTCGGCAAAGTGGCGCAAGCATTTTGACCGTGGCCCGCAAGACCTGCGTACGCCTGGTGCGCAACCCCATCCTGCTCGGCCTGGCCGTGGGCCTGGCTCTGGCCATGTCGGAAATCTCGCTTCCCGGCCCTCTGGTTCAGGTCATCGACATGCTGGCCAATGCTTCCGGCCCTGCAGCGCTGTTCGTCATTGGCGGCACGCTCTATGGGCTCAAGGTCGGCGGAATGATCAACGATGTCGGTCAGATCGTTATCGGCAAGCTGCTGCTGCACCCGCTGGCGGTGCTCCTGCTGTTCATGCTGCAGCCTCCGGTGGATCCACTGTGGATTGCTGGCGCCCTGCTGTTTGCCTGTAGCCCCATGATCAGCGTCTATCCCTTGCTTGGCCGCCGCTACGGCATGGCAGAAGTCGGCGCAGCCGCCCTGATGGTCGGAACGTTGAGCGCCTTCTTCACGCTGAGTGCTGCCATCTGGTTGATGCACCGCTACGGCCTGCTGCCAGCCTGATACGCCTTTCTCCAGTCATCTCTGATGTTGGCCTGACACCAGCCCTCTCGTCAGGGATGGCTACATATATGGGCTTATTGCAAATAATGGAACCTTGTTCTAGATTTGTTTCTTAGCCTGTTAATGAGATCCTCCATGCCTGACACTCAGCATCACTTCGACCTGATCATCATCGGCTCCGGGGCTGCCGGCCTCTCCGCCGCGGTTACCGCCGCCTATCATGGGCTCAAGGTCGTGGTGGTGGAAAAGGCCAGTACCCTGGGCGGTGCCACGGCCTGGTCCGGAGGGTGGATGTGGGTGCCACGCAACTTCCTGGCGCGTGATGCAGGCATTCACGAGGATGTCGCCACCATACGCACCTATCTGCGTCATGAGCTGGGAGAACGCTATGATCCGGCTCGTATTGATGCCTTCCTCGAATATGCCCCACGCATGGTGGCGTTCTTCCATCACAAGACGGCCCTCAGATTTGCCGACGGCAATGCCATCGCCGATATTCATGGCAACACACCGGGGGCCGGAACCGGCGGCCGTTCAGTCATTGCCGCCCCCTTCGATGGCCGCGAGCTATCCCGGGAAACGCTGAACAAGCTGCGCCACACCATGCCGGAGACAGCATTCCTCGGCATGCCCATCCAGGCGGGAGCGGACCTGATGGCCTTTCTCACCTGCATGCGTTCGGCAACATCGCTGTGGCATGTCAGCAAGCGTTTCACGCGCCATCTCTACGACCTGGCACGCTACGGACGTGCCATGCAGCTGGTCAATGGCGTGGCTCTGATTGGTCGCCTGGCCAAATCCGCCGAAGAGCTGGGCGTGGACATGCGCGTCAACTCCCCCGCCAAGCGCTTGATCAAGGAAGATCACCACAACGGCACCAAGGTCAGCGGTGTGGTGATCGACGGCCCGGATGGCGAACAGGCCCTGCATGCCCGCTGTGGCGTCATCCTCGCCGCCGGTGGCTTTGCGTGGGATATCGAACGCCGTCGAGCGCTGTTTCCACGCACTCCCAGCGGCAAGGAGCACTGGCCCTTGCCGCCCCCCTCGACCACTGGCGACGGCCTGCGCCTGGGCGAGTCGGCTGGTGGCCAAGTCGCGGACGACCTTTACTCAGCAGTCGCCTGGGCCCCCGTTTCGCTGGTGCCCTGGAATTCAGCGGTTCAAGACCGGACTCATGGCAGGGGAAAGCAGCAGGAACGTATCGGTCACTTCCCGCACATCATCGACCGCGCCAAACCCGGCATCATCGCGGTACTCAAGAACGGCAAGCGCTTCGTCAATGAAGCGGATGGCTATTACGACTTTGTCGACGCCATGCTCAAGGCGGTGCCTGAGGGTGAGGAAGTGTGCTCGTGGCTGATCTGCACACACCGCTTCCAGCGCCGTTATGGCATTGGTATCACCCGGCCGGCTCCAGTACCCTTCAAGCACTGGATCAAGAAAGGCTATCTCAAGGCTGGCAACAGTTTGCGTGAACTGGCCGCCGCCTGCGCCATCGACCCCAATGGCCTGGAAGCCACCGTGGCCGAATACAACCGCCATGCAGCGCAGGGCGAAGATCCGCAGTTCGGCCGAGGCAGCACCCCCTATAACCGCAAGAACGGCGACCCCAGGCATGGCCCCAACCCCTGCGTGGCGGCGCTGGATGAAGGTCCCTTTTATGCCATCAAGGTGGTGCCTGGCAGCTTTGGCACCTTCGCTGGCCTCAAGACCAATGAACACGCGCAGGTACTCGATGCACAGGCAGCTCCCATTACCGGCCTGTATGCCGCGGGCACGGACATGGCCAGCATCATGGGGGGCTATTACCCCGCAGGGGGCATCAACCTCGGCCCAGCCATGACCTTCGGCCATATCGCAGCCTTGCATGCCATTCGCCAGACATTCCCCACCCGCACTGAAGATGCCCATGACTGCCGCTAACCCGCCCCATTCACCACGACAGTTTTCCCTGGCCGCTCTGACCGTGCTGGAGCTGTCTCCGCCAGATATGATCGAAGTGGCCGCCCAGGCGGGTTATGACGCCGTCGGCCTGCGCCTGATACCCGCCACAGCAGAAGAGCACCACTTCCCTCTGGCCAGTGATGCTGGACTGCTCAGGCGTACCCGACAGCGCCTCAGCGCAACCGGTATCAAGGTGCTGGATATCGAGATCCTGCGACTCAAGCCCGATACCCGGGTCAAGCAGGATTTTCAGCATATTCTGGAGACAGGAGCAGAGCTTGGCGCCAGCGAAGTGCTGGTGGCGGGCAACGATGACGATGAAGCGCGAATGGGAGAGAATTTCGCCGCGCTATGTGACATCGCCCGGCCTCTCGGGCTGCATCCGCATCTGGAGTTCATGCCCTGGACGGGAGTCAAGGACCTGGCCCAGGCTCGGCGCATCGTTGCCAGCGCTCGAAACGCTGGTCACGGCAACGCCTGCCTGCTGGTCGATGCCTTCCACTTCAACCGTTCGGCCAGCCAGCTCGATGACCTGCGCCAGACACCTGGTGAATGGCTGCGCTATATGCAGCTATGTGATGTGATCGGCCCGATTCCCGACAACATGGAGCAGATCCTGTTCGAAGCCCGCCAGCAGCGCTGCTTCCCCGGAGATGGCGATATCGACCTGAGACGTCTGCTGAACACCCTGCCACGCAGCCTGCCACTGAGCCTGGAAATTCCCACCGAGGCCTTGCGCCAGCAAGGTGTCAGCGCGCTAGAGCGAGCGCAGCGAGCATTGGAAAAAGCCAGAGTCGTAGAGGCTCGCACCGGGGATACATAAACCCAGGACAAGCCACACTACACCCTACAACATCTCCTTCACGGTCACTTTGCGCCCTTCCCTGGCGGCCTTTTCCACCGCCAGGGTGGCGGCCAGGGTCATGACACCTTCGCGAGCATCGATCACCGGCGTTGCCTCGCCGCGGGCCACTGCCACGAAGTGCTCAAGCTGCTCGGTGTAGCAGCGGGTGCGTGGCGGCTGCATGCGTTTCTGCACCAGTTCACCGCGCCAGTCCGCGCCTTCGGGGTGTTGCCAGAGCGACATGCCAGGCACGCTCAGGCTGCCCTTCTGACCACCGATGACATAGCAGTCACTGGGATAATGCGGGAAGTTGGGTGACTGGCCGGAGGCTACATCCCACATGAAGGGCGAAGGCACTGCATCACTGCCGATGAAACTGCCGATGGCGCCATTCTCGAAGGCCATGACCACCGCGAAGCTGTCTTCCACGTCAAAGCCACGCGCCTGGCTGGAAGTGACCGCCTGGACACTTTCGATCTCACCGCACAGATAGCGCAGGATATCGATTTCATGGATCAGGTTGATCAGAATCGGCCCGCCACCCACCTCGCGACGCCAGGCCTGGTCGAAATAGTCATCATGCTTGCGACACAGCCACATGCCATTGAGCGCCACCAGCGGGCCCAGTTCTCCAGCTTGAATCGCTCGCCGAGCTTCCACCATATCCGGGCTATGACGACGATGATGACCGACCAGCACCGGCACGCCGGCCCTTTCACTGGCCTCGGCCAGCGCCACCCCGGAGCCAAGCGTATCGGCGATCGGCTTCTCCATCAGCGTCGGCAGGCCTCGGTCGATGCAGGCCAGACCGGCTTCCAGGTGCAGCGCATTGGGCAAGGCCACAATGACGGCATCCAGCCCACCATTATCGAGCATCTCATAGTAGTCGGCATGACACGGCACCCTTTGCTGTAGCGCAAACTCCCTGCCAGCCTCGGTGACATCGGCAATCGCTACCAGGCGGGTGTTGGGCGATGCATTGACCAGAGCGACATGCTCACGACCAATGACACCAGCCCCCATTACCCCAATACGCAATGGAGAAGAATGCTCTGACATAGAATATTCCGACATCTTGCCTCCGGACGATTACTGGGTAGAAGCTACCTTGGCCTTGATCAACGCATCCAGGGCCGCCTGATACCCTTGCGTTCCCAGGCCAGCAATCACGCCATTGGCGCGCAACGACACATAGGAATGGTGACGGAAGCTCTCGCGCTGGTGCACGTTGGAGATATGCACTTCGTAGACCGTGCCCTCGAAGGCATTGAGCGCATCGAGAATGGCCACCGAGGTATGGGTATAGGCGGCAGGATTGATGATGATGGCATCGGTGCCATCCAGACGTGCCGCCTGAATGGCATCGATCAGCACGCCTTCATGGTTGCTCTGCAGACAATCGATGTCCCAGTCCGCCAGTACCGCCTTCTCACGCAGCGCGTTGTTGACGTCATCCAGGGTCTCGTAGCCATAGATTTCCGGCTGGCGGGTACCCAGCAGGTTGAGGTTGGGTCCATGCAGTACCAGCACCTTGCCCTGACTCATGCGTCTTTCTCCTTCAGCAGTTCACGACGATAGTGAGCGAACAGAGTAGCAGCCTGAGCGTCGGCAGCGGAGCGCTTGTCCTGATCTTCACAGAACAGCTTGAAGGCATCGACGCCCTGGAACACGAACAGGCTGACACCGCTCATGATGGCAGCACCGACAACCTGGGCGGCAGCAACGAATTCGGTGACGGCCGGCACATAGACCGCATCGAATATCCAATGCTTCGCAGTGACCAGTTCCCTGGGCAGCGGGCAGCCTGGGCTCTTTTCATGACCGACGGGAGTGCAGTTGACCAATCCATCGCACTCGGGCACCACCTCGGCGACCTGCTCTGCACGAATGATTGATGCCTTGAAACCATGGGTGCCGAGCTCATCGGCCAGCCGCTGCGACTTGCTGTCATCGAGATCCATCAGGACGATTTCCGTTGCCCCAAGGCTGGCCAGGCCAAAGGCCACGGCCTTGCCCACGCCGCCGGTGCCCAGTTGCAGCACTCGACCCGGTCGACGCTCACCCAGGGTCGCACGAAAGCCGCTCATGAAGCCGGTGAAGTCGGTATTTTCGGCAATGATCTCGCCTTGCTCGAACACCAGGGTGTTGGCGGAGCCGACCATGCTGGCTCCTTGGGAGGGGCGGGTCGCCAGCGTTACCGCGTCTTCCTTCCAAGGAAAGGTGACATTGACCCCGCGATAGCCCTCCGCGATGACCTTGCGCACCTGGCTTTCCAGCGATTCGATGGGCTGCTCGTTGGCATCGAAAAGATCATAGGTGGCAGGAATGCCGGTCAGTTGGCCAAGCCTGACATGCAGGTCCGGCGAACTGGAATTCATGATGGCCTTGCCGATCAAACCAAGCTTCATCCTGATCTCCTGCTGTTCGTCGTTTTTTTGAGCGTCGTTTTTCTATTCACCGCTTTTCTATTCGCTGCAATACCAACCATCACTTCACGAAGCCTCGCGCCTGGCTGCCTGGGCCGCCAGCCGAATACCGGCATTGGCCTCGCCGAACTGCTGATAATGGCCGCGGCGCTCGACGATCTCGAAGAAGAAGCGCCCGAGGAAGGTCTCGGTATAGGCGTGGAAAAAATCACCCTCGTCATTGCGGTCGAAAAGAATGTTGCGCGTGCGCATCGCCTCCAACAGCTCAGCATCGAGATCGAAGCGAGCTTCCAGGTCGTCGTAGTAGTTCTGCGGAATCTTCAGCAGCGGCAGCCCACGGGCCTGAAATTCATCCACGCTGGCAAAGATGTCACGACTGGCAAAGGCGATCTGCTGCACGCCTCCGCGAAACTCACTGAGGAAACGTCCGGGCTGGGTTTCCTGCACCTGGGACACGGTAAGCGGCAGACGGATGCTGCGATCCGGGCTGATCACCGCCTGGCTGACCATCATGCCGTGTGGATCGACCATTTCATGCTCACTCGCCGCGCCAAAACCGAACACCGTATGGTGGAACAGTTTCCAGCTCAGCAGTTGAGTCGCTGGCAGCACATAGGACAGATGATCGATACACACCAGACCGGCCTCATCACGACTTTCCTGATCGAACAGCTCAAAGTCAGTGCGCCATTGCAGGTCGGAGGCGGCATTATCGTCCACCAGATAGACCAGACTGCCTTCTATGCCTCGCAAGGCAGGAATCTCCATCTCGCCTTCGCCAACATGGCCGCGGAACTGAGGAGCCTTGAAGGCACGAGCCCGCTCCAGAGCCTGGGCCACATCATCGACCCGAAACCCTACCGCACACACGGAAGTACCGTGCAGTAGCCGGAAGGTGTGGGCGAAGCTGTCGGTCTCGAAG
Organism: Halomonas sp.; assembly: GCF_029263665.1. Lineage (GTDB taxonomy): Bacteria > Pseudomonadota > Gammaproteobacteria > Pseudomonadales > Halomonadaceae > Halomonas. The sequence continues at coordinate 31,212 of NZ_JAJUFQ010000006.1, read as the reverse complement.
TTGAGCACCAGGTGAATATCACCCTGCTTCCACAGTTCGACATTCTTGGAGCGATGGCGACCGACATGGCGAAAGCCCAGGGCATCGATGAACTCTCCCAAGGGCGCAGCGCTGTCTTCATCGAGCGTGAACTCAATGAAATGCACGCCACGGTAGTTGGGTACAGCAGGCAATGCCTGCGACCAGGGCGCATCTTCCACCAGGCTCTCCAGCAGGATCAGGGAACGTAATCCATCCAGCGCCGTGATCTCGGTCGGTGCCGCGCGGAAGGCATCACTGAAGATCTCCAGCGACAACGGACCGTCATAGCCGGTCTTGGCCAGCTCGGTCATGAACGCCTTGAGCGGCAATCGCCCCTGGCCGGGGAAACAGCGGAAATGACGGCTCCACTGCAGGACATCCATGTCCAGCAGCGGGGCATCGGCCAGTTGGACAAAGAAGATCTTGTCCTTGGGAATTCGGCCAATAGCCGACAGGTCGCTATGGCGTGACAGGATATGAAAGCTGTCGAGCACCAGCCCCAGATGGGGATGGTCGACACGCCGCACCACTTCCCAGGCATCACGGTAATCAGCGATGTGACGCCCCCAGGCCAATGCCTCGAAGCCAATGCGAATGTTGCGCGTGGCTGCTCGTTCGGCCAACTCGCGCAGATCGGCCACGACCTGGTCCATGTCGTCGCTGGCCTGGGGAGAGACATTGCTGCAGACCAGCAGGAAGTCAGTTCCCAGCTGTTCCATCACATCGAACTTGCGCTCGGCCCGCTGCAGGTTACGACTGCGACCGGGCTCCGGCATGCCTTCGAAATCGCGAAATGGCTGAAAGGCGACAATTGCCAGCCCCAGTCGCTCACACAATTGACGGACTTCCTCAGGCGATCCATCGAAGGACAGCAGATCGTTCTCGAAGATTTCCACCCCTTCGAAGCCTGCACGGGCGATGGCTTCCAGCTTGGTTCGCAGGTCGCCGCTCAGGCATACCGTGGCAATGGCACGCATTGTCATCCTCCAGGCTCCCTAGCCCATCATGCTGTGTCGAACAGTACGGTGTCGAACAGTGCTGTATCGGACCCTACAGAGTAGAAAATATGGTCCCGAACGCTTCATCAAGCACTGCCTAATTCTAGAACATGGTTCCAATGTTCGCATTGCGACCCACCAGAACGCAATACGAACAAAGTAGAAGGCATGTGCCGTTGGTTGATGGCAAGCCAACATGCTCAGTGGATATGCCAGTCCTGCACACAAAGGCCTGCACTCAGAAGCCGGTACGTAGGAACCAGCACGCAGGAACCAGCGCACAAGAAGAAAGAATGTAGCGATCTGAGTGTAGAGGTGTGAATGTAGAGGCTTGAAGATAAATAGCAGGAAAGTAAGGCCAGCCTGGGGGAAGGCGCGGTGCGCCAGCTACTCTTTATCTGTCGGAGCACCTTATCTGTCAGATAAGCTTGCTCGTCAGATCATCGCAGCCATACCGGCAATGCCTTCATGGGAAGGACACCACTGGAAGGTGGGTGGATCGCGAGGAAGGCATTTATTCGGCACTTCCTCCGCATTTCCCACAGCAATCGCGGATTAAACATTGGTATAAGATATCGGCCGCATCGTTGACACTTTTGGAACCAGATTCTAGTGTTCGCTATAAGAACATGTCGTTCGAACAGCGAACACAATCTAATCACCCTTGCTGCACACCCTTTTCCTTCTTGGCCACGCCAGAACAACAACTCCCGGAGGACACTTCATGTTCAAGCCTCTCGTCACCTCCATTGCCATCGCCGCCGGCGCTCTGGCTTTTTCCGGCATTGCCCTTGCCGAATACCCGGATCGCAACATCCAAGGCACCATCCAATGGGGGGCCGGCGGTGCAACCGACAACGTCGTGCGCAGCCTGACCCCCTATGTAGAAGACATCCTGGGCACCACCATCGTACTGACCAATCGCCCGGGCGGCACCGGCGTGATCGGCATGAACCATGTCATGCGCCAGCGCCCCGATGGCTACAACCTGCTGTTCGGCGCGGAAAACCCTGAACTTTACCAACTGATGGGACTGGCTGACTTCACCTACGATGACATGCAGCCGATCAGCATCATCGCCCAAGGCCTGGTGGTGATTGCCGCTCCGGCGGACAGCCCGTTCAACAACCTTTCCGACCTGCTCGATTATGCCCACGAGCATCCCGGCGAACTGCGCATGGGCGGTACCGGTGCCGGCGGCTTGCCGAGCACTGTCCACGCCATGATCAACGCCGTGGATGAACTCGATGTACGCACAGTGACCTTCGGTGGCGATGGCCCCGGCATCACCGCCATGATGGGCGATCACATCGACTTCATGCCCTTGAGCCTGGCCGCTGCCGGTGAGCAGATTCGCGGTGGCAAGATGAAAGGCCTCGCCGTGCTGACCAAGGAAGAGATCGATGCCCTTCCGGGCGTGCCGCCGATCACCGAAGCGCTGCCGAATATCGCAGACTTCCTGCCATGGGGTCCGTTCTGGGGCGTTTTCGTGCGCAAGGAAACCCCGGAAGACGTCGTCGGTGTGCTGCAGGACGCCTACCAGCAGGCCGTGGCCAGCGATGAGTTCACCCGCTTCCTGCGTGACTATGGCGCCGAGCCGCTCAACCTGAACGGAGAGGAAGCCCAGCAATACCTGGATAACTGGCAGTCCGTCACTGCCTGGTCCATGTACGACGCTGATCCAGATAGCCTCAAGGCAACGCCTGAAGCACTGGAGATTCCGCGCCCGGCCGCTGCCAAGACCAAGGCGGCAGCGGAGGACGAAGCCGAATCCGAGGCTGCTGCGGAATAAGCGTTTTCATAACGCCATTTCACGACGACGTTTCTCAACGATATCTCATGATCACCACGGGGGAGGCACCACGCCTCCCCTGGGAGCCTATTAGATGAGCAAGCACATCGAGCGTGTCCAGCCCGGTGAAAAGATATTCGACTGGCTGCTGTTGCTACTGAGCATCGGCATTCTGTTCGAGGCCTTCCGCATCGATGGCGGACTCAAGCTCAATTCCGCCGGGTCCTTTCCGGTTGGGCTGGGCCTGGTGATGCTGGCCTCTTCCCTCGCCATCCTGTTCAGCCACCGCTACAAGCGGCGCGCGGAACATCTACATCATGCTGCTGAAGAATTCCAGGCCTTCATTCGCGACCACTTCAAGCCTTATATCGTGGTATTCAGCGTTGCCGCCATCCTCTATCTGGCCGCTATCGTCTGGTTCAGCTTCTACCTCAGTACGGCTGTCTTTCTGGCCGCCATGTTCATCTTCCTGCGCCGGGGCAAGATCATCAGTTCATTGATCATCACCGCCTTGGCGATCGGGGCAATCTATGCCCTGTTCACCCTGGTATTCCGTGTCTACCTGCCCTGACATTCGAGGCGTTCTATGAGTGATTCACTCTCCTACCTGCTCATGGCCTGGCTCGATCCAAGCCTGCTCGGCCTGACCGCCCTCGGCGTGCTGGGCGGTATCTATATCGGTGCCATTCCAGGTCTTTCCGTGACCATGGCGGTATCGATCCTGATTTCCTTTACCTTTTCCTGGGACATCAACAACGCCCTGGCACTGATGGTCGGCATCTATGTCGGCGGCGTCTACGGCGGCTCCCGCACCGCCATTCTATTGAACATCCCCGGCGCGCCCTCGGCAGTCACCACGGCATTCGACGGCTATCCCCTGGCCCAGCGGGGAGAAGCCGGCAAGGCCATCGGCCTGTCCACGATCATGTCGGTCATCGGCGGCATCATGGGTACCGTGGTACTCGCCGGTACTGCACCCTATCTTTCCGACCTGTCACTGCAGTTTGCCCCGCGCGATTACTTCCTGATTGCCGTACTCGGCCTGCTGCTGGTCAGTTCCCTGTCCGGGAAGTCCCTGGCCCGGGGTATCTTTGCCGTCGCTCTCGGCGCCACCATCGGCCTGGTCGGCATGGATCCGGTTACCGCCCAGCCCCGCCTGACCATGGGCAGCATGGAACTGATGGGCGGCATCTCCTATGTGGCAGTGATGATTGGCCTGTTCGGTGTCGCCGAAGCGCTGTACCAGTTGCATAACCTGGCCAAGGTGCCGGTCAAGCAGAACGTCAACAAGATCGTGCCGCCGCTGAACATGATCTTGAAGTTCCTGCCGCTATCGATGCGCGCGTCACTGATCGGGGTGATCGTGGGTGCCCTGCCCGGTACCGGCGGCGATATCGCCTCGCTGTTCGCCTATGACCACGCCAAGCGTAGCGTCAAGAATCCCAGCCGCCCCTTTGGTGAAGGCGCCTACGAGGGCCTGGTAGCCCCGGAAACCGCCAACAATGCCGCCGTGGGTGGCGCCTATGTGCCGATGCTGACCCTCGGGATGCCCGGTGATGCGGTCACCGCAGTGATCATCGGCGCCCTGGTCATCCATGGCCTCAACCCCGGCCCCATGCTGATGATCGAGACGCCGTACATTTTCTGGTTCACCGTCGGCAATCTGGCACTGGCCAACATCTTCCTGCTGATCTTCGGCCTTACCGGGATCAAGATCTTCTCCAAGATCGTCGAAGTGCCCAAGTCCATTCTGATTCCGCTGATCGTGGTGTTGTGCGTGGTCGGCGCCTACTCCATCAACAGCAACATGATGGATGTCTACTGGATGCTCGGTTTCGGTATTCTCGGTTACTGGCTCAAGGTGTTCGGCTTCCAGATGGGTCCCATCATCCTGGGCGTCATCCTGGGCCCGATGCTCGACGAGTCCTACCGCCAGGCCATGTCATCGGTGGGCGACCAGGGTGGCCAGTTCCTGCTTTCACTGTTCACCAACCCGCTGTCGTTGATCCTCAGCAGCGTGACCATCCTGGTACTGCTCAGCAATACGCCACTCAAGGGCTGGGTGCTGGCACGTTTCAAAAGACAATGATGCGATAAAAGACAACGATGTAGTGACCTGACCAGCGACACGCGGCCCCTTGCGCTTTCACGCCTGCGCACCTCCGGGGCCGCGTGTCGCGAAACACAGAACTTCGGGAACAGAACTTCGAGACCAGAGCGCGAGAAAACTTGGGGATGACCGATCCGTGAACGACGACAGCTTGCGACCCGGCACGACCCAGGACATGTCCACCAGTGATACCCCGGGCTTCACCCGGTACGCCCTGGTCTTCGATTTCGATGGTGTGGTGCTGGACTCTGCCAGCCTGAAGCGGCAGGCCTTCGCCGACCTCTATCGCGACGAGCCTGAAGAGAAATACCGCGCCGTTGTGGCCTACCTGAGCCGACGAGGCGGACAGCCCCGGGAAGTGAAATTCCGCCATATCGAGGCACATATCCTGCACCGCGACACCGGAGACAAGCATATTCGGGAGCTATGCGAACGCTTCAAGCAAAGTGTCGAGCAGCGTCTGCTCCAGGCCCCCGCCATCTCAGGTGCCTTGGAGTTTCTCGAACGCTGGCGAGGCCGCCTGCCAATCTATCTGCTTTCCGCCACCCCTCAGGCCGAACTGACCGCCATCACCCAACGCCGCAACCTCTCCCACTATTTCCTCGAAGTCATCGGCGCCCCACCCGACAAGGCCTCCGCCCTGCGCAACCTGATGACCCGCCGCCACCACGCTCCTCAGCATACCGTGATGATCGGCGACTCCTACAACGACTTCCGCGCCGCCCGTTCCAATGGCGCCCGTTTCGTTGGCGTCACCGCCGACCCACACGCCTCCCCCTTCCCCAGCGACACCCCGACCACCCGTGACCTGCACGGATTGGAGAATGCCTTGTTAGGGTTGGGGTGAGGTATGTTGGGGGCAGTGGTTGGGAATAGCATGATGAAAGGGAGAAAGGTGACGAAAGAGAGCTAGAAAGGATGATAGCCCTACCGCTTCATGGACGAAGCCAGCGGTAACCGTAATGATCTTCGGAGTTCGGGTAGCGGAACTCCAGAATGCCGGCTCCTGCCGGATCAAACACCCGCTTATCCTCGTAATAAGGCAGGTCTTCGATTGCCTTCCAGGTTTCACCTGCGTCTCGACTGAACAACATGTGTTGTCCATCTCCCCGCCCAGCCTCCATCAACAGTAGCTTGTCACTACCCTGCAAGTTGGTCAGTGGCGAACGGCCACTGGCCTTGATCGGTAACCACTTACCAGCGGACAGGCGATATAAGGTATAGCGTTCACGTTCCTCTGCACGGTAAATAGCGTACAGCTTGCCATCTGGACCACTGACGAGATCCCGCAGCTCACCAGGGCGTTCACCAGCATCAACGACCTTGCCGGTTTGATCAAACTGAAACATCACTATGGAGTGGGGTCCACGCCCCTGATCACTCACCATGGCGTAAATCCGCCCGGTTTCATCCATGTTCCAATGAAAAAATACCAGTGAATCGTTATGCAGCAGTATACGTAGCGGAGACTCACTCAACAGTGAGCGAGCATTGGCCAGCTCATTCCAGTGACTCCCACCATCCTCCGAGAAATAGAGTGATCCTGAATCAGCAGCCCAGATGCGCTCACCATCGATTCGCAGTACTTCAACAGTACTGGCACTATCAAGCACGTCTTGAGCAGCCAACCGCCAGTGCACACCGCTATCGTCAGAGACGAAAACACTTTGGTTATAAACCTTGGCGAGCTCGGCAAACAGATAGCAGCGTCCCTGTTTATTGCAGCCCATCCCAGAAACCTCGCCCTTCAAGCGCCCCACCACTTCCACTTGATTGCCATTGGTGCGCATCAGGTAACTCAAGCCTTGACGGCCAATCTCCCCCAAAGGAGCAACACTATGGCGCACTTGCCCACCAGTTTCCGGTACCACAAGACAATTGAACACGGGAAGGTGCGAACCGGTTTCCACTTCCCCCTGTGCAAGGCAAGAAGTACGGCATCCTCCCGCACTGGAACACATTTCAACTTCGCCATCGCGGCCTCTCGCCCCCACGCTCAACAGGCTTCCATCGTTGGTGGCCGTGGCTTGAAGCGTATTCCATTCAACAGGCTCCTTGAGTGGAACCGAGAGCGTCTGTTCCGGCTCGACATGCCAGGCCTGGGCATACCCCACCATCAGATACCAGACAAAGGCGAAAGCGCCATAGCATAATGAAGCGGCATACAGCCACGGGCGAATCCATTCAGGCAGCATTCAGGAAAACTCGTTAATAACCGGGGAACGCCCATTGTGCAGACGCCACTGCAGCGCCAAGGCAACCACTTTTTCTACCGGTATCCCATGCAATGAGATCTTTCTTGAAGAGTGCCGCTGGATATACCAGATAATCAAACCAATGCCACTGAACATCATCATAAACATCATCATGAAAAAACCGCTGATCTCAGCCAGTTCCACCCAGTCCCAATAATCTGGCCCCACCCCCCGAGAGTGCCAGTCATAAAGGGTAAAACCACCCAGGCACAGAGCCATGAATGTCACTATTCCTACTACTACCCCAAACGCAACTCGACGCGTCTGTGGTGAGTATGGGCTGCCATGATAATTCGCGTGAGCAATACCATCGGTAAGGTTGAGCACGCCATGCACCTCGCCATCGTCGACCATGGTCAGCAACACGATACGATCTGACTCTCCGATAAATAGTGGTGCTTGGCGCCGAAACACAAAGCTCTTCGAGCCAAGCATTCCCGACGATTCTGCCAGTGTGAACGTCTCTCCTGCACAGCGCAGCTGATAGCGCCTGATATTCTCGTCAATACGAAAGAGTCCTATCTCTGAGGCAACCCCCTGGATCAAGCCGACGCCACCATAAACACCGTCGTCAAGCGGTAGTGTGTCAGCCTCTGAACATGACGGCCCTTCGCTCAACACGATTGGCTTTCCGGCCTTCAATGCGACAAGCTCTCGCCGCAGTTTCCACTTTATCGGATGTAGCCATAGGACTAGCGCCACTAATGTAAATGGCAGAATGACTGTGCCAATGATACCAAGGAAGGTTTGGACCATAATCAGCATCGGTTTATCGCTTGGCATCATGAAAATCACTATCGACAGGGCAAGAATCAGCCCAACACCCAGCAATGGCCAACGCAAGTCCTGCCGCTCAGGTTCCCAGGATTCGCCATTGGCGAGCTGGAACCAGTGGAGCCAGGCACTGCCATCACGTAGACGATGTGCCCCAATTGTCAGTTGACCTCCCTTCCGAAGCTCCTGTTCAGGTAGACCGTACTCGAACTGCTCACTTAGAAAAAAGAAGACACCTTTATCCGTGCGTAGCCGGCACAGCGTACTGCCATCATGAATAACACGCTGCTTGAAATCTTGGCACTGGGCATTGACACAGAAGACCTCTCCAGCACGAACAACTCCCAAAGAACGAACAGCGGAAGCAATCATCGGTCGATCGCCCTATTGATAAATTTCAGTACAGTAATGGTGGTACATGGAATCAGATTACACGGGTCATTCACTGGCGGAACCATCCTTGAATCGTCGTGTTGAAAAGTGCGAAATGTCCACGCCCTGCTGTCGAAAAGATGTCTCAAGAACCTGAACAACCTGAGCAAACTCCTCATCACTCATACCATGATACTCAGACGAAGCTACCATTAAGCGTGGTGAGGGCGTCATCTTCAACCAGTGTTCTACAAGCATCATGGGAAGACCTATCTCACCCTGCCTAATTCGGGCAGGAAGGTCAGAAATGTTGTGATATCGGATACGCCATGCTGAATCACTCATCAGAGATTTTTTGGCATCTTTTCGAGCCTGTCCTTCGGGCATAAGCATAAAGAAGAACAACGCTTTCTCACCTGGGATTGGCTGCATCGAGATATTTGATACATTCACCAGAGTCAGCTTGCCATCATGCCTTAGACCAATTCGATATCCTTCAACTTCGCCATTGCGCAGAAACCTGGAAATATCGCCTGCGATGTTCATCGTATCGATCGATGTAATGCCAATTTGATGCCGAGTGGAGACATTCGGTATCAGTACTGGCTTGATATTGCTTCCGATATCACGTCCCCAGAGATAGACCGGTCCTTTCTGCGCCACAGCATGCTGCAGCCTGCTGGAGCTGCGCTCGAGTGCCTGAGGTGCTTGCTGTTGCATCCTGGTAAATGGATCAGGCGCGATCACCGACTTGATCTCAGGTCCACAGGCCCGTACCAGATAGGCCAGCGACAACAGCACCATCGCGACAGAATAGAGCTTATGATCCCTGGCCAAATGCTGCTTGAAACGCACCCCTGCCTGGCGATTGGCCTCTCCCAGTTGCCTGGCAACCGAAGGCATATTCTGGTCTTGCCTTGCGGTACCCTTTCCAGGCGTTTGCATAGCAGATGGTTTCTGCTTCGCCTTGGTACTGCCGTTCGGGGCCATGTACCGCACAAAATCACGTGGCAAGAGGGATGGTGCGTGTTTTGTTTTTGCACCAAACAGTTGTTGCTTACCGGGCAGCCCTGCCTCGAAATACGCTTCAGTCTGTCCCCGCACCCCAGCCAATACGGCTTCGATGAAGGCGAGATAATCCAGCAAGTCTTCGGCGTAATAACGATTATCGAGATGAAAATGCAGCCGACGGCCACTCTTGAGTCGCAGACACAGCGATGGTGCTGTGGCGCCTTTGCGCCTCAGTGACACGTCACGGCCTTCGGCATGCCTGGTAATATCGCTAAAGTCGATTCGCCCGAAGAGCCGAGAGTCGAACCCCGTATGATCAAGTTCAACCATTTCCTCCTGGCCTCGTACTCGCCGGCCACGCCACCAGCAGACAAGCACCGATACCAACCAGGCGCCAATCGCGACGGCTTCTATCCACCTGATCCATTCTTCGGACAATGCAACATTCAAGACAGGAAGGACAATCGCCAGTAGTGCAAGGCCAACACATGCGATCACCACTGCCATCCCGCTCAAGTCGGCTCGTACATGGTGATATTGCAGAATGATCGGTGGTTTCATCGGCTAGCGCTTTTTCGTCCATTGAAAAAGATCAAGTAGATATTACCTACCTGATGGCGAAGTCAGCCATTATATGAGAATACTTCTCGAGCGTCATGAACAGAGAGTTTCCATATTGCAAAGTTTCAACATCTCATCTAACCACATCAAATCATCCAGCCACACCAAAACATTGACTTCCTCTCTTATACATTGTGCCATTTCAGCCAACTGGACTTTTCTTGACCTTACCAGCTTCATTGCCATCACTTGGCTGTTACCCTTCGCTTTGTTACGGCATACTTGCTCTTCTCCATCATTTCTAAAATGACTATTTATTCATCCTGTTATCAGCCACCGCTTCCGACCCTATGACACTTGCCACCAGTAATACTTCTCCTGCACATACCTCCGCCATCCCGCTTCGCCTGGGCTTCCGTGGAGGATTTCTTATCGTTCCTTTGTTACTGATCAGACTGATTCAGACACCGTCTCCACAGAGCAACAGGGTAGTAACAACACTTCTTCTTGCATTTTTTTTCTTATGGTGGCTCAAGTTTCACTTCAAGAAGCGCCAGAAGATTGATGACTTGAACACTGTTATGCGTCTTAACTTTATTTCTCTGCTTTTAGCAACCGTCGCCTTTCTGGTAGGTACAGCGTTATGCTGGCCATGGAATATCTGGCTAACCCGGATCGACGAAGCCTTGAAAGGTCATCGTCAGATACATATTTCCTCCCTGGAGCAGCTCCAACAATACCAGCCTCAATATAATGATGAAGTCATCATTACCGACCTGCCAGCTACCTGTGCCGCCGAAGAGCTCGAAGATCGCTGGGGGATATCCCATATATCAACTCGCTGGGATTGCAGTCGAGCGGTAGCTGGACCAATCCAACCCATCGACGTCATTCATATCGATGACGATAAACGCACTGCACTTAGAGACTTGATCACACTCTACGACAGCGAATTCACTCAGCTGACTGGTGATGAATATGCCGCTCTATACAAAAACGTCCGTTATAGTAAATATTTGTATGCCCACCGTGAACATCAAGTTAATCACCTTGCAGAGTTAATCAATGCCGTGGCTTCAATCTGTCCAGGTTCCGATACGGACTTAGAACAGTGCGCTACGCTCAAGGATAAATTGCCTCTCGATGGCTATAACTGGGAACAGGCCGTTGCCCAGGCCAATAGCAACGTTCCTCTTCCTGAACGACTGCTGAATGATCAAGACTACGCCGTGCTGAAGAGAGACATGAGAGACATGGTGAGTGGTTTCTACGCACAGGTCATTCAGCGCACCTGGAAAATTCTGAAGCAACAACAGTCTTCTTCCTTGCTACTGGATGATGCTGGTAAAAACGATAGAGTTGTCTTCTTTTCCCCGAAAGAAGCCTCTAATACCATGGAAGAAGAACGTTTACCATACAACGACCTTTCTCAAAATGCTTCTGTCTGGAGCTCTCTGAGCCAGGACTTGCAGCTAAGTGGCACAGCACGCCTGAGTGGCTACTGGGTCGCCAGCTACCCCAACGCTCAACCACCAATACTACTTCTCGATTCCAGCTACTTCTGGATCCCTCTATGGATCGCTGTGCTACCATTTATTGCGCTAAGTGCAGTTGCACTGCAGTGGTTATACTGGCTATATAGAAGTCTCAAGGATTATCGCCGCTTAATGCGCAAGAGACAGGAACCAGTATTGTGAACCATGGAATCGACTTCAACATGGTGCCATTTCATCGGCCATATATTCTGTAGTCGTACGCCACATAACAGGGATGTTTACAATGAGCGTAGTGGTTATTGGGTTTCTTGTAATTTTTGTCTTTTTCATTGCACTGGGAGCGCTTCTTTTACTGTTCTGGAGAGGCTTGCCTGGGCCGAAGACCATTGCCATCTCAGCCATCTTACTGTTTGGGTTGATGGTATGGCATGAAATTGACACCGTAACCCCCACGGCCTTGGCCAATTTCACATATGGCTTGCTTATTGGCAGTGGTTTTACGCTTATATGGAAAGGCGGATTTCTGGCGATAGGTAAAGTCGCCTCGTGGGAACCATCACATTCTTCCAAGGATCGGCTTCAAACCATTTTAATCCTTGGTGGTATCCTGGTCATGGTGGTTGGTGTATTGCTTCTGATTGTATCTGTAGGCTGGGCCACTACACTGATCTTCGGCTTCAATGTCGTTGCCACATGGCCACCATCACCGTGGGGGCTGCCTCCCTCAACAGGATTGGCAGGTCTCGCTCTCGGCGCAGGTTTACTTTGGGTAATTTGGGCATTTCTGCCATGGAAACGTCCGGCCTGACATTATTCAGCAAAATCATGTATCCCATCAATTAGAGCTTACAACCGGGAAACTTCCAGGCCACCAGTGGTGTTTTGCTCGATTTTTCTGACCGAAGCGTACTGGGCGCTCGGTATCGGTCACCGGGCGGTTGATGGGAAAGTGGTTTCTCTTTCCAAGTCCTGCATAATCCATGTGTTACCTCGCCGAAAAAACAAAGCCGGAGCGCCCACCACCGGCCTCGCCTTTCAGGTTCCAAAACCTGTCGATTGCTAATAACAACTAGAAAAGCTCCCTCACCACCCACCCAATAGCAACACCGATTACTACCAGTCCGATTACAAAACAGATCACCGGCCAGTCCAGCTCCCAGAAGTCATACTTACCATTGCTACGCCAGTCTTTTTGGTAAGGATCATCAGGGTCAACCTTACACTCGGCCTCTATATTTTCAGGCCAGCAAGGAATCTTACTCGTATACATGGCTAACCATCTTCCTAAAGTAGTGATGGCCAATATTGGAGAGAAAAGTAGTTGCCCTTTGAAAGGCCACTTTGCCGCTGGTGAAAAGGTTGCGATCAGCCCAAACCTGGCCCCTTCACGACGCCCATCAACCGGGAGGTATATCTCTGTAAGATTACAGCTTTTCTCAACCCCATCAGGTTCCTCCATGTAACGCCGGATATATTCCCAAAGCTGGAGCACCCCTTCTCTATCCCCAAGGTAGGGATATCCAAGAGTAAAGGTATCCTTAATAGTTTTCCCGTCCTCACCTAAAACATGCGCTCGGATATCAAAACTCTTATCAAATAGAGGTATTTTATTCTCTTTTATACAGATATATAGATCGTCCCAAGATACTACCAAAACAGTATCTTTTGGCCTACTGACATAGACTTTTCGATTTTTTCTATTTAATCGAATCGGGTAGTGAGATTCTCTAAAACAATCAAATCGCATTCCTCTATAGCCAATCCATGCAAAGATAAGAAACACCACTATAGCAAGTGACGAAAAAATCCATGTTTCCGTGTTACCTTTGTTAAGAGCAAGCCATAAAAATGCTACAACTCCCCCTATACAAGGAATAGATATAATTGCACCTTGCCATGCAGCAAACCCTTTTACAGGATACCATCGATCGACCAGCTCCATATATGTACTATTGATTTTGATAACAGACAACCAATCTGATGGAGCGACCATAGATGCTTGTTTTATGCTTACCATCCCTGCCAAAACCAGTGTAATCCATCACTCAAGCTCAGTAACAGCAGCCAATACCAGCCCATGCATATTGGCTGCCAACAAGAGAATAAACTGCCCGCTCAGCGCCAAAGATCAGACACAACCCAACCAATCAACCCTACGAAGCCTCCTACGCCAATAACCGTGCAGATCATTGGCCAATAGAGTTCCCACCATCCGATCGTGTCATTGTCGCGCCAGGTCAGCGTGTAGGGGTCATCTGCATCCACTTGGCTTTGCTGTTCAATCTCTGCCGGCCACTCCGGCACCTTGCTGGTCCACATCGCCAACATCCGGCCGACGGCGTTTAGGCCAAAAAAAGGCGAAAACACCAACTGCAGGTAGGGCCAATGAGCCGCCAGCATAAAGCTGCGTGCGATACTCCAACGCCAACCCTCCTTGCGACCGTCCACTGGTACCAAATACCCGATATTCTCTTTGAGATGATGCCAGGTGCGCTCAACACCGTCCTCCGCTTCCATATAGGGCTGCAGAAAGGCCCAGAACTTGTCGATCGACTCGGCGTTACCCAATGGAGAGGGATACCCTAGGGAAAACGACTCGCGTACCGTTTCGCCGTCGGCATCCAGCACATGGGCACGCAGGTCATAGGTGGTACCGCTGAGAGGACTCTTGGCTTCGCCAAGAGTGATAAACAGGTCGTCCCATGGCACCGTCAGTACCGTGCCATTCTGGCGGAAGAAATGCACCTGACGTGTCTTGCGATTCAGACGCATGGGGTAGTGGGTCCAGCGACCACATTCGGTGCGGACCAGCCACCAGCCCCCCCAGACAAGCCCCAGTGAAATGGGAAGCAAGACGATCATCATAAACCATAGCGCTGCACGCTGATCAGTGACAGGCGCCCAGAAGAAAGCAAGTACGATCATAGTGGCAAAAAAGAGACCACCCAGTGCGACACATACCCCAAACCAAGTATTGAACCCCTTGATCGAATACCAGCGATCCACCAGTTCTATATAATTGCTGTTGCACTTTATGACCGATAGAAAATCCATCGGTGGTGCACTACCTGGCGTCTTCTGATGATAACGTGCCGCACGCTCGACCTCGGTCAAAGGGCGGTCCACGGGAAAGCGGATATTGCGGTAATCCAGTCCAGCGTAATCCATCACTCAGGCCCGGTAGCAGCAGCCAACATCAGCCCATGCATATTGGCTGCTAAAAAGATAATAAACTTCCCGCTCAGCGCCAAAGATCAGACACAACCCAACCAATCACCCCCATGAAGGCTCCTACACCAATAACCGTGCAGATCAGTGGCCAATACAGCTCCCACCATCCGATCGTGTCGTTGTCGCGCCAGGTCAGCACGTAAGGGTCATCCGCATCCACCTGACTTTCCTGTTCTACTTCTTCAGGCCACTCTGGAACCTTGCTGGTCCACATCGCCAACATCCGACCGACGGCATTGAGGCCCAGAAAGGGCGAAAACACCAACTGCAGGTAGGGCCAATGAGCCGCCAGCATAAAGCTACGTGCAATACTCCAACGCCAGCCCTCCTTACGGCCGTCTACTGGTACCAAATACCCGATATTCTCTTTGAGATGATGCCAGGTGCGCTCTACGCCATCTTCCGCTTCCATATAGGGCTGCAGAAAGGCCCAGAACTTATCGATCGACTCCGCGTTACCCAAAGGAGAGGGATACCCTAGTGAAAACGACTCGCGTACCGTTTCGCCGTCGGCATCCAACACATGGGCACGAAGGTCATAGGTGGTGCCGCTGAGAGGACTCTTGGCTTCGCCAAGAGTGATAAACAGGGAGTCCCATGGCACCGTCAGTACCGTGCCATTCTGGCGGAAGAAATGCACCTGACGTGTCTTGCGATTCAGACGCATGGGATAGTGTGTATAGCCCATGCATTCAACTTTGAACGCATACCACGCACCGAACCAGGCGAATAAAAAAAGTACGACCGACAATAAAACCAAAAATATAGCTGGACCAAGTTCTGAAACCATCGGATCTCCTACAGGGAGAAAAACAGCATAAAGTAATGCACCTCCTGCAATCACTGCTGCTCCACCCAACATGACCGAAAGCCATGCCCAAAACCCTCGAATGGAATACCAGCGATCAACAAATTCGATATAGCTACTATTGAATTTGATCACTGAGAGGAAGTCCATCGGTGGTGCTTCTTTCGACTTCTTCTGATCGAAACGTGCTGCGCGCTCAGCATCGGTCAACGGACGGTTGATAGGAAAGAGATTCCTCTTTCCAAGCCCAGCATAATCCATAATTCAGCCTTTCATATCGTTAAGGGCCAGCTCCAGCTCGTTCAGTTCCAGCTCCGGATCTTGGTAACGTTCGCTTTCCTCGAACTTGCCGAAATAGCACCGTTCCAGCCAGTCCTGCACCTTATTGTCCTTGAATATCTCGATCAATATCGCAATAGCGATAACCAATACCACCAATACAATACCGATACCCGTAGCAGACAAACCAATAACCGTAGTCCCAAACCAGCCCGCAAACATTCCCAGAGCAAGCAAGCTAAACGTACCTGAGGCGAAGAATAATCCTCCGACCCAACCATTTCCTTCTCCAAGCTCTTGGAATCCGCGTCGAAAGTCCCATAGCGCCATCACCCCACCCGCACCGATGCCCAGGCCTCGACCAGCAAAACGTAAGATGCGTCCAACATAACGCTCGATGCCTTTCCCTAGTCGACTACCTACCTTAGATGCGCTGTCCGACCATTTGCCTACCGTCTCCGCCAGCGTACCTATCAAGCCCACAATGCCGGTGTGATAGCGCCAGCTGTTTTCGTTCTTCTCGTGCGCCATGCCGCTGGCCAGGTCATCGGCCAGCTTGCCCAGCGCCATGCATTGCAGAATACCGGTCACCACACCCAATCCGGCTTCGGTGGGCAGCAACTGGCGCCAACGTAGACGTGTCAGCTCTGTACGGTCGGCCTCGGTCAAGATCGCGGCCTCGGCGAAGTGCCGAGCATTGCCCTGAGCATCCTTTCCGGGGAAATCTCCAACGACTCTGGGGTCGGCCATGATCAGGTAGCGGTACTTGCCAGTACCTTCAAGGTGAGTCCCGTAGATACGCGCCTTGCGCATCTGGATATCGATCGCCCGGTTCAGGTCATCCAACGTTCCCACTTGTGGGTTGACCGCCATCATGCGTGCGACCAGCTCCGCAATCGCGGCGCGTTTGCTCATCGTCACATCGGCCATAATCACCGGTGCACGGGCAATGACACCCATTGCCACCAGCGCTGGCCCCACAGCCTGGTCAACCGCATTAGCCGCCACCTTGGCGAAGGGGCCACCCAATGCGGCTGCCAGCCGTACTACCGCGTTCTGGCTGCCGTTGCGCAGGGCATCGAGTGCCTCGCCGTAACCGGTAATCAAGCCATCCCAGGGTAGCCCGCGCAGGGCATCTGGCTTCAGGCCACCCTGCAATGTCTCATCCCACTGTCCCAGTATCACCTCCTGGTGGTAACCCATGGCTCTCAGCACCAGGTTGCGTCGCTCAATCGTCTTGGCAGAAAGCCAACGGTGGTACAGCGCTGCACATGGAGAGTACTCCTGCGTATCCTGAATACACAGCAGCAGCGTATCGACAAAGGCGGCACCGGATTCGATATCGTTATCGTCGTGCTGGGTGTCCAGATGTTTGTGGAGGTTATCGCTCTCCATCCACTGCACATGTGCCCGAGCCAGCGGGTTAAGCTGTTCGATGTCGAGGGTACGCAATTCCTTTTTCCAGGCGCTCTCCCAGGATTGCAATTCCGCCATATTGAGCTTGTCGGTGTAATCGCTCCAAGCGTCTTCCCGAGCGGCAGCCAGTTGCTCGGGAGTGGGGTCACGAAAGCGTTCCAGTGTCTCTTGCTGCTGTTCGCGCACTCCTGGGACGAGCATCGCTGCCAACGCCATTCCACCGGCACCGGGACCACTGCCATATGCCAGTTGAATGGCTTGGCGCTCGGTACGATAGATCTGTCGATTTTCGGCGTCTTCGCGAATACTGTGGCGGATATTGGCAATGGCAGAAGAGATTGCCAGCGGTCGAATTTTCTTCGTATCAGCCATCTTCTCGTCTAGTTTTGCCCTCATCAGGCCTGCCAGATCAGCCGCGATGCCCACCGGATCATCCAGGGCAACCATCAGTGGCGGCATGTCCAGCGGTTCGGCCTGTTCCTGGGCCCAGGCCACCAAGCCTTCGACCTGATCATCCATGCCATGGATTGGCGCCGGACTATGGCTGAAAGGATAATGCAATTGATAGAGTTCACGACGCATCAAGGTGACGGGCGGCAGATTGGGTGACATCCATGGATATCTAGCCTCCGCCACCCGCTCGGCCAGCTCGGCCATTGGTGCGGCATGCTTGGCGCTACCGCCACGCCATTCAGCCAGCGAGAGCTTGCGCATATGGTCGCGCCGCTTCACACCGCTGTCGCATATCTGGGCATTGGTGGCATGTTCCTTCCACACCCGCTTGGTCCAGGCGGTGTCGGAAAAGGCCAGATAGATATTATCGGCCTGATCGGCATTGGGAATGGTGATGCAGCGCCCGGGGTAATGGTGCTCCGGGTTGGCGGTGCAGGTGAATTCTTCATCCTGTGTAGGCGGTTGCAACCTGCTATCGATACTGCCCTGGGCCTTGTTCGGGTCCAGGCGCAACAGCACATCGTGCTTGATTTCCGTGACGTAGGGGAACAGATAACCTTTCTCTGTCACCACATAGCCAGACCAGCTGCCACGGGTTTCATTGAACACATACAGGTATCCGCCACGCACCAGTCGCAAGGTATAGGCTTGCCCTTCCGGTAGCGCAATATCTGTCACGCCATCGCCAAACGGCCCGCTCAGCGCAGGACCTACGACTTCCCTGTTGCCGCCGTCTGTACGCGTAATGGCATAACGCAAGGGCAGGATCGGCAGGCCCTTCTTCTGGCAATACGGGCACTCTGCAATCGTCTTGTTGTCTGCTTCGCTCATGGAGCCTCCTTGCGTATGTCACGGTCATCCAGCTCTGCGGCCAGATCCATCATCCTGGCATCATCGAGATCCGCACAGGCCTGGGTATAGGTCATCCCCGGCTCTCTCGCGCGCTTCAGGCAGGACAGAATGACGGGGTGGTCATGCATTCCGGGGTGGAAGCGTACCGCCTGTTCGGCGTATAGCTGGCGGTCGTCGTCTTCCGGCAATGGCCACTGTTCTGCCTGTTCAAGCAGGTTGTCGACCCATTGCCACAGCACCGCGTTTTGCTCCACTTCTGGAGCCAACAGCACCAACATCTCCAGCGTGCTGTTGAGTAGCGCCAGCCGATCGATGCGCTGCCATTGTTCCTTGCTGAGAAACAAGTGATACACCTTGGGTGCCTCACTCGATTGATGGCGCTGGTGATGCCAGCGTCCATCGTCATCCGGCCAGGTCCATGCATGAATGGGGCCCAGCAGGACATCCATCTGTTCGGCGTCCAGCTGCCAGCATAGGTGGCGAAAGACATAAGGGTCGTAGAACCGCAGCCACCAATAGCGCGAATCGCCCTGGCGGCGCTGCTCCAGATGGTGCATGAGATGCCTGGCGACCCGCTCCGCCGGTGCATGGCTACCAAGCAAGGCACAGAAGAACGCGACGCCACGCTGCCGGTGTCGCTCGATCCGCTCGCGCAGAGCGAGTCTTGCGTCACGGGGCATCTCATTCAATCGCACCAGTTGTGGCAACAAGTGCGGGCGGGCGTTGACATTGGGCGTGAGCAGCGGCTCACAGGGCAGATCTGCCCAGTCTTCGGCATCAATAGACAACGGGTTAAGCAAGGCGTACTGGTGCACCAGCAAGGCGTCTTCCGGCAAGGTATCGACCGTACTCTGTCCTTTGGGGGCTTGATATTTAGGAGCTTGGTATTGCCGCATCCTGCCTTAACTCCCTAGCGGTGCAGCGCCGCTACGCTGCTGGTCGGCACCTGTCAGTTGCGTTTCGCAGCCGCCTTCCGGCAACTCCGGTATGGCGCCGTCCATCCCTTGCGGGCCGGAAAAGGCATGCTGTGCGCCCTTGATATCAACCTTGCCCGGGCAATGCACTTCGATATCGCCGCCCTTGATGCGGATATACCCGCCACCGCTGGTAAGCAGGATTTCCTCGGCGGCTTCGATGCGCACCTTGTTCTCGGTCGAGGTGATCTTGACGTCCTTTTCGGCCGTCAGGGCCATTTCATCGCTCTGGGCCTGAATGTCCACCTTGCCCTTGGCAGCGAACAGCTTGATGCCGGCACGCTGCACGAACAGGGAAATTCGGTCGGAGATGGCGCCGATCAGGCTCTTGCCTGCGGCCAGGTTGATGTCGTCGCCGCTGGTCACGCTCAGTGACTTGCCCTGGGCCAGATGCGTCGATTCCGGCGTGCTGGCGGCAATCCCCGCAGGTGAACTCAGGTGCAGCCAAGGCGCCTTGAGATGCGCGGCCTCGCCGCGCCCGGCCTGACTGGCGCCACGCGCGGTGGACTGATCCTGATCCGAGGCAGCATCGGTGCTGCCGTATGTGCCCTGGGTATCGTCACTGGCCTGCTTGAGATTGGTACGCGACTCGAGGGCATCAGCATTATGCTGGGTGCCGCTTTCACTCAGGGCGTCCGCCAGACGATGCGCGCTCGAAAGCTGCTCGGTGGCCTGCGTCAGTTCGAGCTGGTCGCCAGAAGCGCCGAGTTGGCCCCAACTGGTCAACAGCAGGCCCTGATTGGCGCGGATGGCACCGTAGGCATCGGAGCGCAGTTCGAAGCCGGTACCGCGGAAGGCGCCGCGGGTATTGCCGTTCTGGTGAATCAGATAGCCAAGGTTGAGCTGGCTCTTGTCGTACTCGGAGTTGAGTCGCACCCGCTCCTGGTTGGTGGCGTCGTCGAACACCAGTTCGTTGAACTTGCCGCCGCGGTAGGTCTTGGTCTTGAAGCCGGACAGTAGGCCGTTGCTATGCCATTCGGGGGTCTGGTCACCGTTGTACACCCGGCCAGTAATGAGTGGCCGCGAGGGGTCGCCCTCGAGAAAGCTGACCGTCACTTCCTGGTCGATACGCGGCACGAACACGCCACCCCAACCGGCCCCGGCATTGGGCTCGGACACGCGCAGCCAGCAACTGGAATGGTCATTGCGCTGGCCCTGGCGGTCCCAGTGGAACTGCACTTTCACCCGGTTGAGGTGGTCGGTATGAATCTCTTCGTTTTCCGGACCGACGACGATGGCCGTCTGCAAGCCACGCAGCACCGGGCGTGGATGATCGAGGGGAGAACGGTACGGCTGGCTGAGGCGTTGGGATTCGAAATCAACCAGGTAATGACCGGTACCGGCCTGCTGGTAGTCGTCACGGTGCAGGCTGTCGTCTTCGAGCCCATGAGCACGACGCGCCTCGTCTATCTGTTGCTGCAGGCTGCCTGGCAAAGTATTGAGATGCACCGATACCGGCAGCGCATTTTCGGCATGAATGGTCAGGCCGAGCACCAGGAACTGGCGTTCGCTCTCGTTACCGCGCTCATGGCGAGCATGCTGGCTGAGCTCGAACCACTGGCCGGCCTGTAGCTGGCGAACCCCGCCAGCCCCGTGAAACCGCTTGGCCTGAGATTCCAGAGCTTCCATGCGATTGACGGTCAGGCGCTCGCCGCGAGGATAGTCGTGATAATAGTACTCGCCGGGATAATCGTAGACTTCGATATCCGGCAGGTTGCCCTGGTCGCGAATGGTGTCCAGGCCGGTACGTTTTTCCAAGCGTGGCTGCTTGTAGTCGAAGGTGCCGACGCTGACACGGTTGGGCTGCTGGCGACGCCGGCCACCCCATTGAGTGATGGTGTCTTCTGTCTCGGTGGCATCCTGGCGATGGAAGCGGATGGTCTGTGGCGTAACCGCTGAACAGGTTGCGGGGTCATCGGTGAACACGATGCGATGTCCATCGAAATCATCGCCTTCGCCAGCATGTTCTGCATACCACCAGATACCTTCTTGCTCCATGAGTCGACTGATGAAATGGAAGTCTGACTCGCGATACTGCACTTCGAAGGAGCGAACGGGATACTCGCGGCGCAGATCGAGGCGCCAACCGCCTTGGGCGACGACATGCGGCTCGAATACCGCCTCGAGGATGTCGACGACATTCTTGTCCTGGAAGATGCGGCTGTCGCGGCCCAGCTGGAGCATCGCCAGCCACGGCACCAGCGTCACCTGATAATAAAATACACCGCCATCTTCACCGAGCATGGCAGCCGACTCCACCAGACCGGACAGCGGGCGGTACTGGCCATCGGCCTGGCGAATGCCGAGTTCGGCAGGCTGCGCGATCAGGCTCTTGAGCTCGATATCGCCGCGCTGGGAAATGCAGTCGAGGGTATAGGAAAACGGTCGCGACAGGCGCTCTTCGCCGACCAGGCGATGCGGAATCAGATCCGTGCCGCCGAGCTTCAGGGTCAGCAGGCGTTCGTGCTGCGATAGCGGCCCCGACAGAATACGGGCCAGTAAATCACCGGTGTCGTCCGTGAACATGATTGCGTTTTCCTCGATGCCGCTATGTTTTTCCTCAATACCGCTATTTCTTCATGCCACTACAAGGGCAACACAGCATATATTTGCATGGCTCAATGACTGAGTTGTGTTGCGCTGAACGCGCACACTGACTGATTCGGCATTTCCCGAATGGAGCACATTACAGCAAGTACACAGAGTCGCCCACCGGCGACATCACTCACATCTTGTAATCAATAACGTAATTGATTGTAAGAGATCACTTACAATTCGCTTGAGAACAGCTCTACCAGCCAATCGATGAACACTCGCAAGCGTGGACTCAGGTGGCGATGATGCGGATAGAGCACTGCCATGGGCAAGGGCGTCAGCCGATACTGCGGCAGGATCTCGACCAAGCTCCCCGCCTGCAGTTGCCGTTCGACATGGTAGCGCGGCACCTGGATGATGCCAAAGCCCGCTTCACAGGCGGCCACGTAGGCTTCGCCGTGATTGACGACGACATTGGCAGGCATATCCCATGGCACTTCCTTGTCAGCAACGCGAAACGCCAGAGGGTCCGGCCGGCCGGTGGTCGGCGACTGATAGGCCACACAACGATGGCCTTCCAGTTCAGAAAGCTCGGCCGGTACACCATGGCGAGCCAGATACTCCGCGCTGGCACAGGTTACCTGCTCCAGGCTACCCAAGGGCCTGGCGACCAGCGAGGAATCTTCCAGCACACCGATACGCACCACACAATCCACGCCTTCCCGCACCAGGTCGACCATGCGATCGCCAATACCGATTTCGAGCACGATGTCCGGGAAGCGCCGGTGGAAATTCGGTAACGCTGGCATAACCACCAAGCGTCCCAAGGATGCGGGCAGATCGACTCGTAACCGACCATGCGGCTGGTGCGCCACCTGGGACAGGGCACTTTCGGTTTCTTCGATCTGGGCCAGGACATCGCGACAGTGCTGATAATAGGATTGACCATCCAGGGTGGTGCTGACCTGACGCGTGGTACGTTGCAGCAGGCGCACGCCCAGGCGGGCTTCCAACTGGCGAATGATGGTGCTGGCCGAGGCTCTGGATATTGCCAATTGCTCGGCGGCCTGGGTGAAGCTGCCCAGTTCCACGACCCGAGTGTAGAGCTGCATGGCATCGAAGCGGTCCATGAATGCCTCAACACTGTTCAATGAGACTGAACAGTGTTGCCACTCCAAATCTATTTATCAATTTTTCTTCACCCAATACGCTACGCCTTATAAGTTACGGACCATTCGTTACGAGCTATTCGTTACGAGCTATTCGTTACGAGCTATTCGTTACGAGCTATTTGTTACGAGCTATTTGTTACAAGCCATAAGCTACGAACCATAAGCGACAATCAACAAGCCGCCGTACAGCTCAAACAACAGGTCTACAGACAACAGGTGTACAAACAAAAGATGCACAAACAACAGATGTACAGAGACGTATCCCTCTCTACCGTGATGGCGGGATTTCTGGCGGTGCTGGTGTCCTATTCCGGGCCGATGATCATCTTTTTCCAGGCCGCCAACAGTGCCGATGTGTCCAATGCCATGCTGACTTCCTGGGTATGGGCGGTTTCCATCGGCTCAGGCATATCCGGCATTCTGCTCAGTCTGTGGCTCAAGGTTCCCGTGGTCACGGCATGGTCGGCGCCCGGAACCGCCCTGCTGATCACGCTGTTTCCGGAGATCACACTGAATGAAGCGGTAGGCGCCTATATCAGCGCGGCCGTCATCCTGTTCGCGATAGGCATCAGCGGCTATTTCGACAGGTTGCTCGCGGTCATTCCACGAGGCATCGCCAGTGCCATGATGGCCGGCATCCTGTTCCAATTTGGCGTCGGCATCTTCCAGGCAGTGGAAGTCTCACCGGCGCTGGCCTTTGGCATGATCGCTGCCTACCTGGTGCTCAAGCGCCTGTTTCCGCGTTACTGCCTGGTGCTATTGCTGGCGGTGGGCGTAGCCTTGGCCGTTGCCTTCGAGGGTGCCAGCCTGGAAGGCGTGAGCCTGTCACTGGCCATACCGCAGTTCATCACTCCAGAATGGAGCTGGTCATCGACATTGAGCCTGGCCTTGCCCCTGGTACTGGTCAGCCTGAGCGGACAGTTCATGCCCGGTATGACCATTCTGCACACCTCCGGTTATAACACCCCGGCCCGCCCGATCCTGGTCGGCACCGGTATTCTGTCTGTGCTGGTAGCCTTCTTCGGTGGTATCACCATTGTGTTGGCTTCGATCACCGCTGCTCTTTGCACCAGCAAGGATGCCCACGAGAATCCCGACAAGCGCTATATGGCCGGCGTCGCCAATGGCGTGTTCTATCTCATCGGGGGCTGCCTGGCCGGCACCATCGTGTTGTTGTTCACTGCCCTGCCGGCAACCTTCATCGCCGTGCTGGCAGGCTTGGCGCTGGTTGGCGCCATCGGCAACAACCTGATGGGTGCCGTCAATGCAGAAGATCATCGCGAAGCCTCACTGTTGACCTTTCTGGCCACCGCTTCGGGAATGTCCTTCTATGGTCTGGGCTCGGCCTTCTGGGGAGTGGTGATCGGGGCTGCTGCCTACCTGGCGCTGCACAAGCCCTGGCAACGCCAGATGGCCACCGCTAAAGATACTGTTGCCGAGTCGCCCAAGCTCAAGTCTTCAAGCCGCCCATGAAGTCAGCTTCAAGGGTGGATTGAAAACGTGCTTCCAATTAGCATCCTAAAGACGCGCTGCCCCTTCGTCGGTCAGCGCGTGGCCGTTGCCTTTTTCGCTCCCCTTCACTTCTGCGTGGTCCACCATGGCGTCCCGATCCCCCTCCGTGCTCCCATCCACTGCCGATGCCAATCCGCCAGAACCGGGCCTGGATACGAAGACGCTGAACACAGAGGTGCTGGATACAGCACACCTGGATGCCAAGTACGACCGCCCGATGAAAGGCATTGCCTTCATGCTGGCGGCGGGATTGTTGTTCTCCATGCTCGATTCCAGCGTCAAGGCACTGGCACAGGATTACTCCCCCGTGCAGGTGGTGTGGGCCCGTTACCTAGGCCACATGCTGGTACTGAGCGCTTACTTCATCTGGCTGGGCAAGCGCCGTGGCACTGCCATGCTCAAGACGACTTCACTGAGTGGCCAGTTCACCCGAGGGCTGTTATTGCTTGGCGCCAGCACCTTTGCTTACCTGGCCTTTCGCACACTGCCGCTGCTGCAGGTCTATGTGGTCAACTTCAGCTCACCGCTGCTGGTGACACTGCTGGCGATTCCGCTGCTCAAGGAAAGAGTGAACACCCTGCAGATGCTGGCCATCCTGCTGGGCTTCGCTGGCGTGGTGATCTGCGTCGGACCGATCGACTGGCGTTCCCAGCCGGCCATTCTGCTGCCCTTCGGCATGACGCTGTGCTTCGCCCTGTACCAGCTGAGCACGCGCAAGTTCGGTCGTGAAGATCATCCACTGACGTCACTGTTCTATGCGGGATTGGCCGGGGCCCTGGTCAGCAGCGCCGTGGTACCGGCGTTCTGGTCGAGCATCGAGTTACGCCACTTCCCCTTGTTCGCTGCGGTAGGCATCTTCGGTGCAGCCAGCCAACTGGCTCTGATTCTGGCCATGCGCTATGCCCCGGCCTCGCTGGCTTCGCCCTTTCTCTATCTGCAGATTGTCTGGGCGGCGCTGTTCGGCTACGTGTTCTTCAATGATGTGCCGCGCCCTGAAACCTGGGCCGGTGCCGCGTTGATCACCATGGCCGGCATTGCCCTGGCCGTCACCAAGAGGCGCGCTCCCAGGCAGGCCAGCACGCCTCAATCCAGCGCTTCTCATTCCAGCGACTCATAGGGCAAGCCAACGTAGTTTTCGGCGAAGGTGGTGAGGCCGGCGGTGGAACGGCTCAGATAATCGAGCTCGGCCTGCTGCATGCGTGTAGTGAAGTCTTCTTCGTCAGAGAAGGTATGCAGCATGGATGTCATCCACCAGGAGAAGCGCTCGGCCTTCCAGATACGCCGCAGGCAGGTCTCGGAATAGCGCTCGATCAAGTCGGTACGGCCTTCCTGATACACCTTGCACAGCAGACGATAGAGCGTATTGACGTCGCTGGCGGCGAGATTCAGCCCCTTGGCTCCGGTGGGCGGCACGATATGCGCGGCATCGCCGACCAGGAACAGGCGACCGTATTGCATAGGCTCGACCACGAAGCTGCGCAGCGGAGCGATACTCTTCTCCAGCGCAGGCCCCGTGACCAGGTCGTGGGCTGTGTCCTGCGGCAGGCGACGTTTGAGTTCCTCCCAGAAGCGCTCGTCCGACCAGTCCTCCACTTTCTCATCCAGTGACACCTGAAGGTAATAGCGGCTGCGGTGAGCGGAGCGCATGCTGCACAGAGCAAAGCCGCGCTCATGCCGCGCATAGATCAGTTCCTCGGACACCGGCGGGGTATCCGCCAGCAACCCTAGCCAGCCGAAGGGATACACGCGCTCGAAAGTCTTGATGCGATGCTCGGGAATCGCGCGGCGCGAAACACCATGGAAGCCATCACAGCCGGCAACATAATCGCAGTCGATACGATAGCGCTCACCATCCTTTTCGTAGGTGATGTAAGGCGACTCCGTTTCCAGGTCGTGGGGCTGCACATTGTCGGCTTCGTAGAGGGTCGTGCCACCGCAGGCTTCGCGAGCCTCCATCAGGTCGCGGGTGACTTCGGTCTGGCCATAGACCATGACCGTCTTGCCTCCGGTCAGCGCCTTCAGATCCACTCGCACCCGACGGTTGTCGAACGCCAGCTCGACCCCGGAATGAGGCAGTCCTTCAGCTTCCATGCGCCCCGCCACACCGGCTTCATGCAGCAGGTCGACCATGCCCTGCTCCAGCACACCGGCACGAATACGGCTCAACACGTATTCGCCGCTCTTGCGTTCCACAATGATGTTATCGATGCCCTGACGCTGCAGCAGTTGGCCAAGCAGCAGACCGGAGGGGCCAGCGCCGATAATTGCAACCTGAGTTTTTTGACGTGAAGAAGGCGAGGAATCGGGCGTCATGCTGCTGGTTCTTGCGCCCATGCTGGTGGCTCTTGTGCTCATGCTGGTGGCTCTCATGCAATCGTGTTGTTGTGATAAGTTGCATTTTTCAATGAAACCCACCCTTTCTTAAGGCATGATTGGCATCAATACTTGGACATTTCGCACATTCGTCCTAGACCTTGGTCGAACCTTCGAGAGACCGCCATGGCAATGACGCTCCACCACGCTCCTACCGCGACTGCCCTTGAAAGCGACGCCCTTGCCGATGGCAGCGCTGTTCCGGTGTTCAAGCTGTATGGTGAAACGCGGCCCTGGCCGACGCCGGACCTGTTGCATTGCGAATCCATTCCTGAACGCAGTCAGTTGCACGACTGGCATATCCACCCCCATCGCCATGCCGACCTGTTCCACATCCTGCATGTTGCCAGCGGCAGTGTAACGCTGGAGCTTGAAGGTACCACTCATACGGCCAATGGCCCGTTGGTCATCGTGGTCCCGGCCATGACCATCCATGGCTTTCGCTTCGCCGAGGATATCCAGGGCCACATCATCACCCTCGCCCGCCCCCTGGCGGAACGCTTCGTACATGCCCTTGACCGACAGGCCAAGGTCCTGGAACGTGCCGATTACCTGCGCCTGGAAGGAGACAACACTGCCCAGCGCGTCATGCAGCTGGTCGAGCATATCGCGGAGGAGTATCGCCACCCGGCAGCGGGACGTACCAGTCTGCTGGAATCATTGGTACTGGCATTGTTGGTGATGCTGTCGAGGCTCAGGCACGATGCACCCGGTGCTCGCTACCATGGACTTCGGACTGACAACAAAGGACGCGAACACCTGGCCAGATTCCAAGCGTTGATCGAAGCGCAGTATCGCCAGCAACCCAGTATCGAGACCCTGGCCAGCGAGCTGGGGCTGACCAGCGCCCACCTCAATACCCTATGCCGACGCCTGGCCAACCGCAGCGCCCTGCAAATGCTGCATGAACGCCTGCTGCTCGAAGCCAAGCGCCAGCTCACCTACACCAACATGACCGTCAGCCAGGTGTCCGACTCGCTCGGTTTCTCCGAGCCAGCTTACTTCACGCGTTTTTTCAAGCGACTCACCAGCCACTCCCCCCGGGCCTTTCGGCTAGGTCAGGGGGAGAGAGAGCGTTGATGTGGGACCAGCTTTGTTGTCGCCAGACCTGCTGCAGTCATTAAACCGATGTCGTTATAGCGATACCGTTATAGCGATGTCGTTATAACAACAGGAACGTGGTCAATATGGGGAAGAGGATCAGCAGGGCCAGACGGATGAAGTCCGAGGCGATGAATGGCGAGACACCGCGGAATATCTCGCCCAGGCCAACATGTGGGGCCATGGCCTTGATCACGAACACGTTCATGCCCACTGGCGGCGTGATCAGGCCCAGCTCCACGGTCAGCACGGTGATGATGCCGAACCACACCGGATCGATACCCAGGGACTGGATGATCGGATACACCACCGGCACCGTGATCACCAGCATGGCGATGGAATCCATGAACATGCCAAGCAGGAAATACAGCAGCAGGATGCACAGTACCACCAGCATGGGCGATAGTTCGGCGGCATAGAGCAGATCACTGATCGAGAAGGAAATCCGCGACACCGAGATGAAATAGCCCAGCGTCTCGGCCCCCACCAGCATGAAGAACACCACCGCCGACAGGGCCAGGGTTTCCTGCACGCTCTGCCATAGCCCAGCCGGACGCATGCCCTTGGCCAAGGCATACAACAGTGTGGCAAAGGCCCCGACACTGGCCCCTTCCGTAGGCGTGAATACGCCCTGGTAAATCCCCAGGATCATCACCAGAAAGACTGCGAAAAATGGTACCAGCCCGCTCAGGGAACGGAGCTTCTCGCTCCACGCCGTCGGCTCGCCCGCCACCGCCAGCGATGGTTTCAGGCGCATCACCACACTGACCGTCAGGGCGTACATCACCAGCCCCATCAGCCCCGGGATCATACCGGCCATGAACATGTCACCGACGGATTGCTCGGTGAGAATGGCGTAGATCAGCAAGGCGATGGAAGGCGGAATCATGATGCCCAGCGTGCCGCCCGCCGCCAGCGTGCCAGTGGCCAGCCCACGGTGATAGCCGTAGCGTTCCATTTCCGGCAGCGCGACACGCGTCATGGTGCTGGCGGTGGCCAGGGACGAGCCGGAAATCGCCGAGAAGATGCCGCAGGAGCCGACCGAGGCAATTGCCAGCCCGCCTTTCCAACCACCGCAGATCACCCGGGTGGAATGAAACAGCTTGCCGGCCATGCCCGAGTGCGCGGCCAGCACGCCCATCAGGATGAACATGGGCACGGCACTGAAGCTGTAGTTGGACAGCACCTCGACCGGTACGCTCTTGAGCTGGGCGATGGCCGCGCCCCAGCCGACTATCTGAGCAAAGCCGACCACCCCGACCAGCAGCATGGTCAATGCCACCGGCACGCGCAGGGCCATCAACAGCAACAGGCAACCCAGGCCAATGGCGCCGATCATTTCGCTGCTCATATCCATCCCCTGCCCATATCAATACCGAGCTCAATCCCCATGCGACACCTCGACTTCAGCAGCAAACAGCATGCCCAACAGCGCATGGAGCAGACTGCGCAGTCCCAGCAACAGACTGAGCAACGCGGCGACCAGATAGATTGGACCCATCGGCAGGCGCAGGTCCTGGGTGATTTCCCCGTGCTGGGTAGCGGCAGTGGCCGATTCCAGCAGACCAAAGCACAGCACCAGTCCCAGGGCCGCAAAACCCAGCAGGTAGACGCCATGCAGGCGGTGCTTGAGCCTGTCGGGCAAGCCGTGGGAGAACACTTCCACCACCACCTGGCTCTTTTCTACATTGGCCGCCATGGCCGCCAGCAAGGCATACAGCATCAGGTAGCTGACCAGCTCGACACTGCCGGTCACACGCAAGGCAATGGCGCCTTCCGTCAGTCGATACAGGTAACGCGTGCTGACATCACCGATCGTCACCGCCAGCAGGGCGACCAAGGCCACACCCGCTATCAGCCGGCACAGCAGGGCCAACCAATGGCTGGCCCGTTCCAGAGAGGTTTGCATGGCGGTTACTCTTGGGTGGCGGCCGCTTGTGAGGAAGAGCAGGCTTGGCTGGCATCGAGTGCTGCCTGGTAGACGTCTTGGGCGTTATCGATGCCACGCTCTTCCAGCTCTGCGAGATAGCCATCAATGCCGTCCTGCAGCGGCTTCTGCCAATCCGGATCCTGCAGCGGATTTTTCACCTCACGGATGGTATGGCCAGCGTCCTCGGCTTCCTGCTTGCCTTCCACATCCAATTGGTCGAAGACGCCACCGGCCTTTTCTGCCCACTTCATGCCGGAGTTGGCATCGATCACCGCCTTCTGTTCTTCGCTCAGGCTGTCATAGACGCGCTGATTCATGGTGGCCACGAAGATCAGCGTATAGAACGGCACCTCGGTGTGATAATTGACCAGTTCATTGATGCGGAAGCCTTTCAGACCTTCCCAGGGGAAGCTCAGTCCATCGATCACGCCACGTTGCATGGCGGTGTAGATATCTGGCGCCGGCATGCCCACCGGGCTGGCGCCCATGTTTTCGAGGATGTCCCCGGCCACCGCGGTCGGGCGACGAATACGCATGCCTTCCAGATCGGAAGGTTTCTGGACATCGGTATCGATGGTATGTATCCCGCCAGGGCCGGTGGTGAACATAAACAGCGGATGGGTATCGGCATATTCGTCGTCCAGATAGCCATCGTCATACAGGCTCTGCAGCACGCAGGCACCCTGGCTGGCACTGCTTGCGACACCGGGCAGTTCGACAATCTGCGATAGCGGGAAACGCCCCGCCGTATACCCTTGGGCCGTCGCACCGATATCCGCAATGCCCTTGGATGCTGCGTCGTAGATGGCATCTGGCTTGGCCAGGGTGCCGGAAGGGAACATCTGGACACGCAATTCTCCACCGGATTCTTCTTCGATGGTCTTGGCCCAGGCTTCAAAGATGTCCTGATTGATTCCGGAAGCGCCCGGCCAGAAGTGGGCCATGCGCAACGTGGTCGCCGCTTGAGCAGCGGTGGCAGTCAGGCCGGCAATGGAAGCCACCAGCAGGCAACG
The DNA here is from genome assembly GCF_029263665.1 of Halomonas sp. Classification (GTDB taxonomy): domain Bacteria; phylum Pseudomonadota; class Gammaproteobacteria; order Pseudomonadales; family Halomonadaceae; genus Halomonas. The sequence goes on along the minus strand of NZ_JAJUFQ010000006.1, from coordinate 173 downwards.
GGTCAAGGTACGTTTCATCGACAGGGGCCTCGCGTTCGTATATCGAACAAATGTTCTTATTGATATAAATTGCTACAAACGTTACCCGATGATCGAAGTGAGCGTTAAACGACTTTAGTTGTACCTACCATATCCTGCCTTGCGCAAATAACTCCCTGACCCTCTTCCCCCTG
>NZ_JAJUFQ010000029.1 GCF_029263665.1 Halomonas sp. | reverse complement strand
CCAGGCCTCTTCATCATGATGGTGCTCGGCCATGCCGGTCACTTCATGCGAATGGTCTAGATCTACCTCAGCGTGATGGTCACTGCCGATTTCATACTGCTCGGCAGCCAGCAGGATCGGAGTGACGCCCACCACCTGCATGGCCGTCATGATCAATCCAAGCACCATGCCGATCAGGCAGGCACTCAATACCAGTGAACGCAACATTGGCTTTCCTCCGGAAGTGTTTCAGTGACACGGAAACACGAAGGAATGCCGGGTATCGTGCGCCGCATTGTGCGCCACACTCATCGGCAGGAAACCGACGGCATAGAGGATGAGCGCTCCGAAGAGCACAACAGCCCCCTGCTGGCACAATGACGCCATTCTGGAAGCGGAACGAGAAGCCCGGGAGGGGGGAGAAACAGGAATAGCAGACATGACATTATCCTTGGTGCCCGCCGCACCTTGAATGGATGAAAGGAAATGACAGGCCGGTCTCCGGGCTCAAAGAGGATGCACATGCGTATTCGTTGCCATGCATCAGCGCCTGCACCTTCCCGACATATGCCAGTGGTCTTCGCAGGCCGCTCTTATTACCGTTGCGGGGGCAGCGATGGGATTGGCCAATGACACAGCCGCACCATACTTCCCGATTATCCCCAGAATACAGGGGCACCTATCCTTCAGCCGGTCATCCTAAAGCAATTGCTGCTTGTCTGGAACAGCAAAAGGCAGGCGCTCCCCAACACCTGGCCAAGATATCCAGGCGCCCTTTAGGAATGACAGCTAGATTTTCAGAGGATTAGCTCGACCCTTCGAGCAAGTTTCTTTGGCGGCACTTTCCCTTCGAGGGAGCCTGAGCGGAGCCTCATGAATGCACAACAAACTTCTCCACAAGACAACACGGGTACTGAAAGCCATTGACGAACACCAGGCGCTTGGACTCGAAGAATTGTATTTGCTGCTCGGCCTGCCAAAGCCGACCCTCAAGCGCCTTCTGGATGACCTGGAGGAAATGGGCTGGCTCTATCGCCGCCTGGGCGACAAACGCTATGTGTCACTGACGAATATCCATGGCCCAGGCGACTCCCACCACCACCTGGCCAAGGAAGCCCATCCCTTTCTCGATCAACTATTTGAATCAACGGGGTTGGCATCCGATCTGGTGATTGCGACCGCCAGTGGTCCAAGTATTCTCGAAAGCAACTTTTCACGGCTGGGCATCCGCACTGGCCGCGACCGACTGATCGGCGCCCGCCCCTGCCCCTTGCATGCCGCTTCGGGGCGCGCCTTGTGTGCTCACCAGTTATTGAATGGCACCAGTTCATGGCTGGCTCCTGGGCTTCGGGACAATCAGTTTCAAGACAAGCAGCTTCAAGACAAGCAGCTTCAAGGCGACCAGCTTCGCCGGCTTGCGGATGAGTACCGGGTCGGTTATTTCCGTCGCCTATCCGGAAACTGGGAATATGGCTTTCGTTTCCCCTTCAAGATTGATGCCATCGCCATTGCGTTATCCATCAAGCAGCGCACCATGGCCTCCCTCAATCTGTATTGGGACAATCGGCGCCTTACCTACAAAACGGTTGAGAAGCGCTACCTGTCACGCCTGGAGGCTATCGGGCAACAATTGATGCCTGTGCTGGAAAGACATGCCGCGACCCTGGAAACCTTGTCGCAACACGATTTGGTTTCAGGGCCTGGCATGCCTGCTTCCACCACCTTTCAACCTGCGTTCAGCCAACCAACTGGGGGCGTTGCTGCGTCAACCGCGAAGCCTGTTCATAGGCATGCGCAATCTTCAGAACCTTGAGATCCTGATGCATGGGACCGATCAGTTGGATCCCCATCGGTCGTCCTCGGGAGTCGAAACCGGCTGGAACATTGACCACGGGACACCCGCTGAGCGTGCCCGGCGTCACTATCTGCATCCAGCGGTGGTAGGTGTCCATGCGCCGACCATCGATTTCCTGCGGCCAATGCGTTTCTGCATCGAAAGGAAAGACCTGCGCGGTCGGTAGTGCGACGACATCGTAGCGCTCGAACAGCGCATCCATCGCCGCATACCAACGGCTACGGGCAGCCGACGCCTGGAAGATTTCCAGACCGGTCAAGCGCAATCCCCCTTCCACTTCCCACACGGCCTCGGGTTTCATCTGGGCACGCTTTGCCTCATCCACGTAGAGGTCATGAAGTCCTCCGCTGACCAGAAAATGACGCAATGTCAGCCAGGTGTCCCACAGCTCATCCATGGAAAAGTCCGGCCTTGCCTCTTCGATCTGTGCCCCCACGTCCTCGAAATAGGCGAAGGCCTGGCGGCAGACATCCAGCACGCCGGGTTCGGTAGGCAAGCTGCCATCGAAATCCCCAAGCCAGGCAACCTTGAGGCCGGTGGTGTCCATATCCAATGTTCCTGCATATGGGCGCGTATCGCTTTCCAGGGATAGCGGTGAGCGAGAATCAAAACCGGCCATGGTCGACAGCAGGCGGGCTGCATCGGCTACCGTACGGCCCATGGGACCTTCATAGCCTAGCTGCTGATAGAACTTCTCTCCCGATGGCCCTCCGGGAACCCGTCCCTGGCTCGGGCGAAAGCCGAAGACATTGTTGTAGGCCGCAGGGTTGCGCAGCGATCCCATCATGTCACTGCCATCCGCCACCGGCAGCATGTGCGTCGCCAGGCCAACCGCTGCACCACCGCTACTGCCACCTGCACATAGCGCCGGATCATAGGCATTACGGGTGATGCCATAGACGGTATTGTAGGTCTGTGAACCAAGGCCGAACTCCGGCGTATTGGTCTTGCCAATCAGAATCGCCCCGGCATGACGCAGCCGCTCGACGAAGATGGCATCCTGCTCCGGTACCGAATCCTTGAACAGTGGCGAGCCAAGCGTCGTCGTGATGCCTTTCGTTGCCGCCAGGTCTTTTACGGCATGGGGAAAGCCATGCATCCAGCCACGATAGTTTCCTCTCGCCAGATCGTTATCGGCCTGCTCGGCTTCATCCATCAGCACATCGCGTGAACGCAGTGCAACGATAGCGTTATAGGTCGGGTTGTAGCGCTCGATATGGTCCAGGTAGGCCGTCATGACGTCACGGCAACTGACACTGCCCTGACGAATGGCGGAAGAAAGTTCAGTGGCCGACAACGCCACGATTTCCGAGGGGATGCCTGGCTGTGGTGTAGCTCCGTGAGCACTGGCGCTCACTCCCAGTCCAGATGCAGCAAGCATACCGGCACCTGCAGACAGCTTGAGAAAATCACGTCGATCCAGCGAATACGGTGTTGTCATGATGATGGCCTCGCAACGAGGAAACACTGGATAAATCGGCCAAAGCGGCCTTTATGCAGAATTTCCTTTTCAGGGTTCCTTGTTATTGGTCATTGGCGGCGTCCAACTACCACCAGTAAATGACCTTAGCGAGACGGCAATGGAGCGTTAAGCCAGATTGGTTCCACATCCTGGAACCAATCACCGGGAGAAACACAGGTAAATGGATGGTTTCCTCGGAACAGGGACGCTACGACAAGCGCTGCCACATTGTGGTAGAAACAACGGAAAACATTTCCATAGCATCACCATGATGCACAATCTATCGCACCTGACAGATCACGCATCACACGACAATTCACACAGCAGATCACATAACAACAGGAGGACACTTCCCATGCCTCAACCCCGTCTCGGTTTTCTCGGCATCGGTCTGATGGGCGACCCCATGACCCGGCGCCTGGCACAGGCCGGCTTCGAGCTGGTGGTATGGAATCGCTCGCGCGACAAGGCCGAACAGGTGGCGAGAGAGCCCCATGTCAGTGTTGCCGGCAGCATTGCGGAACTGGTCGAGAACGTCGATGTGATATTGCTGTGCCTGGCCAACACGGATGTGGTGCGTGAGGTGGTGCTGGGGCCTGGTGGCATCATGGAAAGTGCCCGAGCAGGCCAGCTTGTGATCGACCTGTCGAGCTCCGACCCAGCCGCTACTCGAGATATGGCGGCCGAGTTGAAAGCCCGTGCTGGCGTATCCTGGGTCGATTCACCGGTATCCGGTGGTGTTGCGGGTGCCGAAGCCGGTACCCTGGCCATCATGTGTGGAGGCGAATCAGCAGACGTGGAAGTCGCTCGCTCCATCCTCTCGCCACTCGCAGCACGCATCACGCACATGGGGGATGTCGGTGCTGGACAGGCCACCAAAGTGTGCAACCAGATGATTGTCGGTTGCGCTGCCGCCGCCATCGCTGAGGTGGTTGCCCTGGCCGAGGCCAGCGGTGTAGACGCTACCCGACTGAGCGAAGCCCTGGCAGGAGGGTTTGCCGACTCCACCCCCTTCAGGATGCTGGCCCCACGCATGGCTGCCCGGGACTTCGCAGACCCCAAGTGGCATCTGCGTACCTTGCTCAAGGACCTCGACATGGCAGTTGCTCAAAGCCATCGCGAGGTCTCGGCCACCCCCATGACCAGCCTGGCCGCTCAAATCATGCGCAACCATGTCGCCAAGGGCCATGGTGAGCATGACCCCTCCACGCTGATCAGTGCCTATCGAGAAGATTCCGTGCCGGGCACCCTTTCTGTCAACCAAGGAAGAAAATAGCCCATAAAGGCTATAAATTTGAAATATAGCCCAAAAAGGCTATAGTTGATGTCATCCACAGGTTCAGGAGTTGCTTGCTCATGGCAACATCTGCCGTTGCTGTCATCACGGGTGACCTGATTGCCTCGCGCCGAGCTGATCGCGAGGCAATCTATCGACACTTGGACAATACCCTCGATGGACTGGCAAGCCGTTTCGAGGGTGCTCACGCACGCTTTCGCGGAGATGGCTTTCAACTCGCCATGCGCATGGCCAGCGCCGCTCTCGACGCTGCCGTGATGCTGCGCGCCGAACTGATTGCTGCCAGCCCCAAGGGCCAGCGCTGGGATGCTCGTCTCAGCATCGCTGTGGGCCCCTCGAGCTGGACACCTTCGAGTTCCTTGACCGATGCCGACGATGCTCCTTTTGTCACCTCCGGCCGGGCTCTGGATATGCTGTCCCAGGATCAGCGACATCTCGTCCATGCGTTCAGCGAAATGTCGCCAAACTGTTTTGACAACAGTGCCCGACTACAGGCCGCCGATGCACTTCTGATCCTCTATGTGGATGAGATGATCGGTGGGTGGTCACCTGCATCGGCCGAAGTCGTGGCCATGAAACTCGCGATAGAGAACATCACTCAACGACAGCTTGCCGAAGCCTTGGGCATCCGCCAACCTAGCGTACACAAACGCCTGCAGGTTGCCCGCTGGGAACTGCTTGATGCTACGCTGAATCACTTCCGCCACCTGCCTTTCACCGGTTCGGAGTCGAACGCATGACAGATCTGGATGCCAGCCTGCCGCTTGCCCTGCTGGTCGCGCACCTGGTCGGTGACTTTATCCTCCAGCCGACTGACTGGGTCCGTGATCGTCGCGAACACGGCATGCGTTCCTGGCGCCTGGTGCAACATGCGCTGCTGCATACACTTCTGGCCTTGCTGGCCATGTCGATCACGACCGCCTCGCTGGGTGGCTGGCTACTGCTCATGGCACTGGCGCTGGGTACCAGCCATTGGTTGATCGACCTCGGCAAGGTAAGCCTGGAGCAACGCTACCCACGACATCCTCTGGCACTGTTCCTGCTCGATCAGGCCTTGCACCTGAGTGTCATTCTAGTGCTCTGGCTGATGGCCAGCGGCAGCCTTGCTCCTCTCGAATCCGCCTTCACCCAGCTGACATCACCCAAGGCGCTGGGCCTGATCGCAGCTTATTTGATCGTGACTCGTCCGATGTCGCTGGTTATCGCGATGATCATGAAACCACTGGCTGACCAGTTGGATGCCCCTGGCACCTTGAGCCGAGCCGGTGCCCGCATCGGCATTTTCGAACGTCTATTGCTGCTGACGCTGACCTTGTTCGACCAGTTGATGGCCGCCAGCATCGTTATCGCGGCAAAATCCGTTCTGCGCTATGGCGACCTCAAGGAGCAGCGGGATCGCAAGCTGACCGAATATGTCCTTCTCGGCACCCTTATCAGCGTTTCCAGTACGCTGATATTAGGGTTATTGGTCAGGACCTTGCTATGACAGCAGGAGCGCCAGCCCATAAAGCACTTGTGCCCAAAAAAACGCTTGTACTCCATAAAACGCTTGTACATGGCGCCGTACTATTGCTTGCCGTACTACCGCTTGTCCTGTTGCTTGCTGGCTGCACCCAGGGCAATGTACCGCATGAGTTTCACAGCAAGGCGAGACCTGCAGTAGAACAACGGGATGGCTATGTCGTGGATCATCGTCATCCTGCCCAGGGACACAGCAGCAGGGTCCATTTTCTGGTGCTGCATTACACCGATGAGAACCAGGCCGACTCCCTGCGCATTCTCACCGGCCCTCATGTCAGCAGTCACTATCTCGTGGCATTGCCGACGCGACGCCTGCAGAACCAGCCCGTCATCCTGCAACTGGTCGATGAATCTCGCCGCGCCTGGCATGCCGGCGACAGCCGGTGGGGCCAACGCAACAGGCTCAACGACACTTCCATCGGCATCGAGATCGTCAACGCTGGCCCAAACCGCTCCTGGGTCGGTAGCGACGCTCCGGACATCACACCACCAGGGCTTGAATGGATGCCCTATCCCGATCAACAGATCGATGCCCTGATCGCGCTGGCTCGGGATATCATCAAACGCCACCATATCCCTCCACAACACGTTCTGGCCCATTCGGATATCGCTCCTGAGCGCAAGCTCGATCCAGGTCCCGCCTTTCCTTGGAAGCGCCTTCACGACGCCGGCGTCGGCGCCTGGCCCGAGCAGGAACGGGTAGATCACTACCGTGCTCGCTTTGCAGCGGCACCGGTTGACCTCGCCACGCTGCAACAGGCACTGGTTGCCTGGGGCTATAGGCTCGACATCAGCGGCGAACTGGACGACGCCACCCGCGCCACGCTACGAGCTTTCCAGATGCACTTTCGCCCCACGGACTACCGCGGACTGCCCGATACCGAAACCAGCGCCATTCTCTGGGCCCTGCTGGAGCGCTACCAGAATGACGCCTGGCAGAAACTCGATAGCTGATGCCAAGTCGCCTGTAGATCTCTTCTCCCTGCCGTCAATCTCCTGGCTCTCCCTGCCGTGCCATGCACAGCCCGTATGAACGCTTCCCTTTTGCTGCGATCCCGGGTTAGCCGTACAATGCTTGTCACTTTGCCGAAAGTCTCCGGACATACGCCTCCCCGGGGATCAAGCGGCAACCCAGTTATCTCGCTTTGAAGGAATCCGCGGACCCATGCGCGCCACCGAGCTACTCATCGCCACCATGAAGGAAACCCCTGCCGACGCTGAAGTCATCAGCCATCAGCTGATGCTGCGCGCAGGCATGATTCGCCGCCTCACATCCGGGCTCTATACCTGGCTGCCGCTGGGCCTCAAGACCCTGCGCAAAGTCGAGCGCATCATTCGCGAAGAGATGGACCGGGCCGGAGCCCAGGAAGTGCTGATGCCTTCCGTACAGCCTGCGGAACTGTGGCAGGAATCCGGCCGCTGGGAGCAGTATGGCCCGGAACTGCTGCGCCTGATTGACCGCCACCAGCGCGATTATTGTGTGGGCCCTACGCATGAAGAAGTGATCACCGATCTGGTGCGCAAGGAAATCTCCAGCTACAAGCAGTTACCGGTCAACTTCTATCAGATCCAGACCAAGTTCCGTGACGAGATCCGTCCGCGCTTCGGTGTCATGCGCTCCCGTGAGTTCATCATGAAAGACGCCTACTCCTTCCATGTCGATGAGGAGTCACTCAAGGACACCTATCAGAAGATGTACGATGCCTATACACGCATCTTCACTCGCCTTGGGTTGGATTTCCGCCCGGTCATCGCGGACAACGGCTCCATCGGCGGTACGGGCTCCCATGAGTTCCACGTGCTGGCGCAATCCGGCGAGGATGACATCGTCTTCTCCACCGAGTCTGACTACGCCGCCAACATGGAGAAGGCCGAGGCCTTGCCCGCACCAGTGGGCAGCAACACTGAGCGTCCGGCACCAAGCGAGGAGCTTCGCCTGGTCGACACCCCCAATGCCAAGACCATCGCCACCTTGGTCGAGCAGCATGGCCTGCCCATCGAAAAGACCATCAAGACCTTGATGGTGCATGGCGCCGAAGGCGGCCTGGTCGCACTGCTGGTGCGCGGCGATCATGAACTCAACGAAATCAAGGCCGAGCAGCAACCCGAGGTGGCAGCTCCCCTGACCATGGCCAACGAGGAAGAGATTCGTGCCATCGTGGGTGCTGGCCCCGGTTCCCTGGGACCTGTCGGCCTCGACATGCCGATCGTCATCGACCGCAGCGTGGCTCTGATGAGTGATTTCGGCGCTGGCGCCAATATCGATGGCAAGCATTATTTCGGCATCAACTGGGAACGCGATGCTGCACTGCCCCGAGTTGCCGATATCCGTAACGTGGTTGAGGGTGATCCCTCTCCCGATGGTCAAGGTGTACTGGCGATCAAGCGCGGTATCGAGGTGGGCCATGTCTTCCAGCTGGGCCGCAAGTACAGTGAAGCCATGAACGCCACGGTGCTCAATGATGCAGGTCGCGCCATCCATCCCTGGATGGGTTGCTACGGCATCGGTGTGACCCGTGTCGTGGCGGCTGCCATCGAACAGAATCACGATGCCAACGGCATCATCTGGCCGGATGCCCTGGCACCGTTCCAGATCGCTATCGTGCCGATGAACGCCCACAAGTCCCAGCGTGTGCGTGAAGAGTCAGAGCGTCTCCACGACGCCCTGACTGAAGCTGGCTACGATGTGCTGCTGGATGATCGCGACCTGCGCCCTGGCGCACGCTTTGCCGATCAGGAACTGATGGGGATACCTCACCGTGTGGTAGTGGGAGACCGTAGCCTCGATAACGGTGAGCTGGAATACAAGGGACGCCGTGACACTGATGCCACCATGGTCCCCCTGGACAGCATTCTCGATTTCCTGGGGAATGCCATCAAACGTTGATGCCCGTTTTTTTTGATATCCGCTCTTTGATATCTGGCTCTTGATGGATGCCTGAGTACAGCCTGCGGGGCTTGATCCTGCAGGCTTTTTTGTGCCCGTCTATTTGTGCTCTCCTATCTTTCTTCCTTTCTTTGCCAGCGCTTTGGGCTTTCCCACATTTTGAGCACAAAAAAAGCCGATCCAAGGATCGGCTGAAAAAAGGGGGTATTCCCCCTCCCCTGACGAGGGTCGAACGGCCTTGTGGGCCACGCGGCGGAGGGGAATGCATTGCCGCGTTTCGATAGAGCACATGTTAACGCCAGCTCCGGTTTCACATGCTGACCCAGGTCAAGAGAAGGAAAGCTCCTGAGCCTCAATTGATCTCATAGAGCGCTCTCATCACAGGATTTTTTCTCATCACAAGACTTTCTTGTCCTCGACCTGTGAATATTCCGTACCTGGAGGCAGAGGATGGCCCTTCGCCAACTCTGCTCGCGTTGCCTCACGTACATCCAGCACTTCCAGGTCATAAGACAACGTCTGCCCGGCCAATGGGTGGTTGGTGTCAATCAGCACACTGCTATCATCCACCTCAAGCACCGTCACAATCTGTGGGCCAGCCTCACCACGGGTCTGGAATGACATGCCAGGCTTGAGTTCGGAGACGGGGAAGGCACTGCGGCTGACCTTGCGTACCAGCGCATCGTCGCGCACACCATAGGCATCCTCAGCCGACAACGTAGCGCTCAATATCGCGCCAGCCTCTTTTCCTTCCAGTTCCTGCTCCAGGGCGGCCATCAGGTTGTCATGACCATGCAGGTATTCCATCGGTTCTTGACGCTTGCGTGAGTCATCCAGCACTTCACCCTGTGCATTGGTCAGTACATAGTGCAAGGTCACGACTCGCTGGGGGGAAATCTTCATTGGCCCTCCTGTCATATATTCGGCCTCAGTCACGGCGCTTGAGCGCAGTCACGGGCATTTCAAGGCGTTGCTGGCGATGGAGCATATTGAGCAGCACGATGGCCCGTTCTTCCCCTTTATGGCTCTCGAAAACGGCCTGAAGATCCTTGAAGGGGCCTTCGCTGATCTCCACCGTTTCTCCAGCACGAAAATACAGCTGGCGATCATCTTCAGGACGTGTCGAGCCATGTTCTCGCAGCAAGGCAATGAAGTCGTCACCGACCGGTACCGGCATCGACTTGCCAAAGGTCACGATCTTGAGGACGCCTCGAGTAGAGCGGATCGGGCGCCAGTTGCTTTCCACCTGGTCAAGTCGCAGAAACAGATAATAAGGAAACAGCGGCTCTTGCACCCATTCCAGATGCCCACGACGCTTCTTCTGCACCTCCAGCACCGGATGGAACAGCTCATAGCCCTGATTGGCAAGATGCTCCACGGCACGAAAGGATTCTCCACCCTTGCACTGAATCACATACCAGCGCGGTTCGGCAGCCACTTTATCGGTGAGGCTCATAGCATTCCTGATAACGGCCCGTGGGCATACTTCCAGCATTCCTCGACTGCATCGATGGAACGGCTGGTATCACCAACGCGGCTCTGTAACAATTCAACAGCTTGCGCAAAGCACCTATTTTACCATCCGTCCGGAGGGCTTTCCTCCGCATGACCTGGCAGGAGGCCAATACATGCCCGGATCTTCTTCACAGCAAAGCTGGCTCGAGGCTTTAACCATCTACCTTCGTGCTCCAGTGCTGGCCATGCTGTTTCTGGGTTTCTCTGCAGGCCTGCCCTTCCTTCTGGTGTTTTCGACACTCACGACCTGGCTACGTTCAAGTGGTGTGGAAGTGGCAGCAATCGGCTTCTTTTCCTGGATTGGATTGCTGTACTCGATCAAGTTCTTCTGGGCTCCTGTTGTCGACGCTCTTCCTCTGCCCCTGCTGACTCGTTGGCTCGGCCAACGACGAAGCTGGATGCTGACAGGCCAGGCCATGATCATGGCAGGACTTGCAGGGTTGTCGACCTTGAACCCAGCAGGACAATTGCCCTTGGTCGCAGCCTTTGCTCTGTTGGTAGCTTTCGGTTCAGCCACCCAGGACATCACCCTGGACGCCTTTCGAATCGAATCCGCGGAGGAGAAGGCCCAGGCCGCCATGGCCTCCATGTACATCATCGGCTATCGCGGCGGCCTGATCATGGCAGGTGCCGGTGCACTCTATATTGCCGCCGAACAATCCTGGCATCTGGCCTACCTGACCATGGCAGCCTTGATGGCCATCGGCATGATCACCATATTGCTGCGCCCGGAACCCAAGCGTCAGACCCTGGCCAGCCGACTCATCAAAGAACCCCGGGTGCGCGCCTTCCTGCGTGCCAGCCGTCATCAGCCCACCTGGCTACGGCGCCTAGGTGCTTGGCTCATCGGCTCTGTGGTATGCCCTTTCATCGACTTTTTCAGCCGTTATGGTACCAAGGCCCTTGTGCTGCTGATCTTCATTGCCATTTACCGCATCAGTGATCTGGCCATGGCTTCCATGGCCTATCCACTGTATGTGGACCTGGGGTTCTCACTGGAAACCATTGCCACGGTCACCAAGGTATTCGGGGTCATCATGAGCCTGCTGGGTGGTTTGGTTGGCGGTGTGCTGGTCGCTCGCTATGGCGTTGGCCCCATTCTGATAGCAGGTGCTGCAGCAACCGTACTGACCAATCTGATGTTTGCCTTTCTTGCGGTCAGCGGTGCCCAGATACACCTGCTGATACTGACCATCGCTGGCGACAACCTGAGCAATGGCCTGGCCAGTGCCGTCTTCATTGCCTTCCTGTCCAGCCTGACGTCCAGGGCATACACCGCGACCCAATATGCTCTGTTCTCATCCTTGATGACCTTGCCAGGCAAATTCCTGTCCGGCTTCGGCGGCCTGGTGGTCGCAGCCCAGGGCTATTCCAGCTTCTTCATCCTTGCTTCGGCATTGGGCATCCCCGCACTATTGATGGCAGTGTGGATCTGGCGTCATCACGCAACCATCAGCGAACCACGCCCAACCGCCTGATACAGCAAGACCAAAGCGGCAACAGGAAGCATCAGGCATCAGCAGAGCTGGTAAGAGAGCTGGTAAGAGAGTTGGTAAGAAAGCGGGTAAGGTAAGAGAGCAGGCAAGAATGTTGGCGGGAATAAAGCTCGAGCCAACAAACAGGCCCACCGATTGGCGGCGGGCCTGTTTGTTGATGGACCTGCGACGCGACATCGAGATTCAGGCCTTGGCCTGTTGGTCCAGCCACTGTAGCGCCCCTGGGGTACTGCGCCACTGATCACGCATCATGGTGCGGTATTGCCAGGCCTCAGCAATGCTGCCGGGATTGGCCGTTGGGCGGGTCATGCCAGGACTTGGCCGAGGGTTCTCGCTGAGCAGCAAGGTTGCAGCATGACCATTATGGCGCTGGGCACGCTCAAGAGCCTGGGCTGCTTCTTCGAGCTTGCCAAGGCGATACAGTGCCAGCACTTGCCCCATGTACATTCCCAGAAGAGGTTCATCCTCTTCCTTGTCATTGTCCTCAGCATCCAAGGCCTTGCAGCTGATTTCCAGGGCCTCATCGTCGCGCCCTTCCCTCAACAGCTGATCAAGTACCAGTTCACGCAGTCCCAGGCTGTCATTCTCATCCAGGCTCAGCAACAGTTCGGCCAGTTCCCGCGACTGCTGACGCGCACCACGTTCCATGCCCAACACCAGCGACAGCCCCGCCCGCAACAACTGGGCATTGTTACCCTCGTCCCAGGCGAAATTGCCATCTCCCGACTGACGTACCTGCAACAACCAACGCTCCAGTCGCTCGGCCAGAGGCTCAAACAGACTAGGTGCCATCCACGGTAGGCGCCCGAAGCGGCCGGTAAGCGCCAATGACACACATTGCAGGACCGCAGGAGAATCAAGCTGCTCAGGATTGGCGCATAGACTGGGCAACCACTGGGCTGCATTGGCCCACGGGTCACCCAGGAAGCCCATGGGGGAATCAGGATCTATTTCTACCTGAAAGCCTTCCATGAAAGCCTCATACAGAGAGTCTTCACGTTCCGAGCTGCGATAGACCAGTTGCCCATCCTGCCATTCGGCATGCAGTGGCGGTGGGGGTGGCAACTCGGCCAACAGCGTCTGCAATCCGACCAGTGAGTCGCCCAGGTCCTCTTCGGCAGAGAGCAACTGCTCGGCCAGAGTTGCGCCAGGGTCGTCGGCCAGGTCGGCCAAAAACTCCAACTGTTCCGAATCCAGATCACCCTGCCGTGTCAGGCGCCGCAACCAGAAGCGGGAACGCTCGATGGCTTCCTCTTCATTGCCTTCATGCAACAGCAGCATAGCTTCGATATAGGCCAGGGTCGGGGAGTCTGGCAACGCCTGCTGGGCTCGGACGAAGGCCGAGCGAGCACTATCCAGATCATCGTTGTCCAGATGGGTCAGGCACAACTGTTCAAGCGCCGCTCCCCGCAGGAATAACGGGCCACGCTCCATGACTTCGTCAAGGAGTGCCTCACGCTTGCGGTAGAAGCCACGCTCTTGAAACAAGTCGAGCAGTATCTCGAAAGCAGGTTCTGCCTGCTCGGGCAGACGTTCCCAGTCGGCATTTTCGAACAACGACTCAAGAATCTGCTGGGCACGCCCACGCTGTCCCGACTCGGCAGCAATCAGTCCGGCTTCCAGCAAGGCTTGCGCTGGCGCCTGTCCACTTGCCAAGGCGGCCTTCAGCGTTGCGCCTTTCCACTCGCGCAGAGAGAGCATCCACATCAAGTGCGGAGGCACTGGACCGGGAAACTCCACTGCGCCGCAGCAGCGCTTCATCTTGCGTCCTGAATCGCACCAGCAAAGCTCGTTTCGCCCCGGGCGAGCCAAGGACTCGCAGGCAAAATCCAGCCGCTCCAGAGGCGTCTGTGACCACAGCTCTGGAGCGAGAGCCTGGGCCAACGCGGCATTATCTCCCACTCGGTCCGGGCCTGCTTCTCTTGCCCAACTCACCAAGTAGGGATAATGCTCATCTCTTCGAATGGCTGCCAGGGCGCCGGAGGCAAAGCCCAGCAGTTGATCCACCCATACTGCCAGCATCGCCATCTCCCAAAATTCAAAAGCAGCACAGTCTACCAGTGGTCCATACGCCTGGGCAGGGGGGCATGGCCGAAAGATCAACTCCTGCTGCATCTTCGCTTTGCAACTTCACTTTGCATCTTCTCTTTGCAACTACACCTTATCACCTCGCCTCGCCACTTCTCCAAGCGCCACTCACGAACCATGAGTTTTCTGGGATCAGCTACTGATACCGGTTACTGATATCAGAGTTATACACTCTACCTTCCATGGTAAACCTGACATTTTGCCGCAACATACTGTAAAAATACCCATAGATTCTACTCACTACCCAACCAAGCCGGATGCCATGCGCCTCATCATTGCAGAAAAGCCTAGTCTGGCACGTGCCATTGCGGCCGCACTGCCGACAACAGCAAAGCGACAGGAGGGTTACCTGGTTGCTGGAGATACCACTGTCACCTGGTGTCTCGGTCACTTGCTCGAACAGGCACCTCCCGATGCCTATGACCCTGCCTACAAGCCATGGCGGCGCGATCATTTGCCGATTGTGCCAAGTCGCTGGAAGCTCACTCCCCGCCCCAGGGCAAGAGGTCAGCTATCCGTCATTCGTTCGTTGCTCAAGCAGGCCAGCGTGGTGGTCCATGCCGGTGACCCGGACCGTGAAGGACAATTGCTGGTACAGGAGGTGATCGAATACCTCGGCTGGAAGGGTGCTGTCGCTCGCCTGCTGGTGAATGATCTCAACCGACCTGCCGTGGCCAGGGCCTTGGCGCGCCTGGAAGACAATGCTCACTTCCAGCCGCTGTATCAAGCTGCCGAGAGCCGTGCTCGGGCTGATTGGCTATACGGCATCAACCTGACACGAGCATGGACGTTGATTGGTCGCCAGGCAGGAATCGACGGCGTCCTGTCGGTGGGGCGGGTACAAACCCCCGTGTTAGGTCTGGTGGTGCGCCGCGATGAAGAGATACGTCGCTTCGTTCCCTACCCGTTTCATGTCCTCTGGGCTGATCTTTCCGTTGCAGCAGGTACGCTTCGGGCCTGGTGGGTACCTGGCGAACAACATCGTCTCGATGAGCGCGGCCGACTGCTGGACCGAGCCCCGGCGGAAGCTTTGGCCCAGCGTCTCGTCGGCGCCCAAGGGCTGGTATCAAGCGTGGAGACCCGCCAACGTCGGCAGGCTCCGCCCCTGCCTTATTCATTGTCGGCATTGCAGGTCGATGCGGCTCGCCGCCATGGACTTTCAGCCAAGGCCGTGCTGGATATCTGCCAACGGCTGTACGAGCGCCACCAGTTGATCACCTACCCTCGTTCGGACTGTCGCTACCTGCCGGAAGAACACCTGACGACCCTGCCCCGCCAGCTGGAGACGGCCTGCGCCAACGACACAACCCTTGCAGGCTGGCTACGGGGGGCTGACCTGTCACGACGCTCCAAGGCATGGAACGACAAGAAGGTAGGCGCCCACCATGCTCTGGCTCCCACCGGCAGGCCCTTCGAACCATCGCGCTTGTCATCCCAGGAAGCCGACGTCTACCGTCTGATCGCACGCAATGTGATCGCTCAATTCTACCCATCCTTGGAAACCAGTGAGGTCAAGGCTGAGTTCCTGATCCTCGAAGAGCGTTTCCGAGCCTCTGGGCAGCAGGTTCTGGTACCAGGCTGGAAGCCTCTGTTTACCACCCGTGAGGAAGCACCGCCTCTCCCCACCCTGAAGCAAGGAGAAGCCTGCCACGTCAATGGCGCTGAGGTGGAGGACAGGGAGACCAAGCCTCCCGAGCCTTTTACCGATGCCAGCCTCATCAAGGCGATGATGAACATTGCCCGATATGTCGACGACCCCGACGTGCGCAAGACACTGCGTGATACAGACGGTCTAGGAACCGAAGCAACACGGGCCAGTATCATTGAAACCCTGCTGGATCGCAGATATCTGATTCGTCAAGGCAAGGCGCTGCGTGCCACCCGATTGGGAGTGGCGCTGATTCACTCCCTCCCAGAGGCTGTCAGCCGCCCCGAACGCACCGCACTCTGGGAGCAACGCCTGGAGGCAATTGCCAACCAGGCTGACCCGACTTCCTTCATAGACGGCCTGGTACAGGACCTGCATGGCCTGGTTGGCTCAGCGGATGCAGCGGCCCTGAGCCAAGCCATGGCGACGGCACAAGGGGAAAGCATGGCACCCGCCGACAAGGGTCGTCGTCGCAAGGCAGGCACCAGCAATAGCGGCAAGGGTAGCAAACGTACAAAAGGCACCCGGGGCAGCCGCTCCAGCAAAACGCGCAGGACCAGCAGACAGACTTCAGGAGAAGGATCCCAATGAGTTCGCACGATACCAGACAAGCCCCTGTCATTCTGGTGATTGGCCCCGGCTCGATTGGCCGCCTGGTCGCTTTCCACCTGCAGTATCACCATGTCAGTACACCACCTGGCAATACTCAGGCGGAAGTGCGCCTGCTCGGACGGCGTACACTGCCCTCACATCAGCACCTCATTGATCCCGAAGGCAAGCGTCGGTCCATCGGCATCACCACCCTGAGTGATCCGAACACGGCCGCCCGGGATGTTACTCTGGTCCATGTCACCACCAAGGCGTATGCCACTGATGCCGCGTTCTCTGCCATCGCCCCTTTTCTGCCTGCTGACACCCCCGTTGTCCTATGGCAGAACGGGATGCGGGTACAGCGCCCCTTGACCCGCTCCTGGGGCGGCCCTGTCCTGTGCGCGTCGACCACCGAAGGTGCCTATATTCACGATGATCATCAGGTCATCCATGCAGGACGGGGGAACACGGTGATTGGCCACCTGGATGGTCAGCACCAGGCACTTGCCGAGCAGATAGCCACGACATTGACCCATGCCGGATTACCGGCCACCGCCGTCGAGGACATGGAAGTCCGGCTATGGCATAAGCTGATCGTCAATGCCGCTATCAATCCACTGGTGGCCCAATACCGCATCCGCAACGGCCAGTTGCGCGACCGCCCATTCAGCACCATGGTAGAGGCAACCCTGAACGAGTTGATCCAGCTCATGGTTGCCCTCGACATTCCCGCCCCACAACCAGATGATCCCGAAAGTTGGAGACGGCTCGTCTGGCAGGTCATCAGCAATACGGCCAATAATCGTGCTTCAATGCTGCAGGATGTGCTGGCAGGCCGGCCCACCGAATATGACGCCATTCTTGGCCCATTGCGTGAAGCCGCCATCGAGCAAGGCATCGCAACACCTTGGCTGAACCAACTATGGCAACAATGGCACTTTTCGTAGACGTTCCAGTCAGAAGTTGTGCTCTGCCTCGAAAACGCTAATATGATGATCTAAAGGTCACAGATATCATTCATGCGCTGGGGCTCATTCGCTTCGGGACAACCCATGCACCATCATTTCCGCTACATTCCCCCTCGTCCCCTACGACGATCAGGATGCTTTGTGTTGGCAACAGCGTTATTTGGCTGTGTACTGACCATGTCTTCAAGCGTCCAAGCCAATGAGATTCCTCTCCAGGAGATCATGGCGGCTACCGAAGGGGAGCATGAAGTAAACGCAGCGCATGACTCGACAGCGATACAGGTCGGCTCCACCGCGATAGCCAGTGCCATGGCGACAGCCACGACAGAGCACTCCGAAGAAGCGGCCCGTTCCCAAAGCCATTTCTCAGCCAAGTCATCGGACAAGAATTCCCCGGCAACATCCGAGAGGATACTGAACGAGGAGCTGCTGGAGCCTCCGGTACTCGCCTTCGTCACCATGGATCAGCGCTTGGGCCAGTTGGGAGAGCGAGTCCTGATCCAGGGTGATGAAGTCAACTCGCAGGATGGGCAGACATCTGGATTCCGCTTGTCCGCAGGCTTCTCCCCCGACTGGAACGAGGTTTTCGACCTGGGAGCAGAATTGCGCTACCGAGAAAGTGAGGACGTTGCTTCCAGCCATGGTGGCAACCGTCATGTGGAGGATGTCACCAGCCTCGGCGGCAGCCTGATCGCAGGCCTGCGCTTTGGCAGCTTCGGCCTGTATGGCAAGACAGGCGTCTCCCAATGGGCAACCGATCCAGTAACAGGAGCCAACAGCATCGCCTCATCCAGCGGCATGGCCCGCACCAAGGGAATCGGTGCTCGCTGGCTGAATGAAGACTGGATCGGCCAGCTTGAGTTTGAGGAATCCGATGCGCCTGAACTGGAGCATCTCAACATGGTCTCTGCCTCGATCCATGTGCCTTTCTAGCTCTGACCGTTCTGGCCCCTGAACCGACCACCTTGCACTCGTCTCCCAGGGCTTTCGGCTTCCCTCCCTCGCCTATTGGAGATTCACTGGCACAGGTGGTTTGGCTTATACCATCCCCGACAGATATCGCCAAATGACATCGCCCGGCTCATGAGCCGGGCGATGTCATGTCGTCTAGGTTGATGGGGGAATCAACCCGTGTTGCGCAAACCTGCAGCAATCCCCGCCATGGTGACCATCAAGGCACGGGAGAGGTCCGCGCTGATCGCACCATCGGCATCCCGGTTACGCTGCAGAAGTTCCGCCTGAAGGCCATGCAACGGATCGATGTACGGGTTGCGTACATCAATGGCCTGGCGAATCAGCGGAGTCTTCTCCAGCAGTTCATCCTGATCCAGGACCTTGAGCAGTGCTTCCTGCAAATGGTGGAAACGTTGGCGTAGACGCCCACCCAGTGCTTCGAGCGCGGGCTCATCAACCAGACGATGCTCGTAATATGCAGCAATATCCACATCAGCCTTGGCCAGCAGCATCTCCAGCATGTCCAGATAGGTGCCAAAGAATGGCCATTCGGCACGCATCTCCTGAAGCACCTCGAGCCCACCGGGTTCCTCCAGTCGAGTAGCAAAAGCCTGGCCAGTCCCCAGCCAGGCGGGCAGCATCAGTCGAATCTGTGTCCAGGCGAAGATCCAGGGAATGGCGCGCAGGGTTTCCACGCCTCCATCCTGGCGTCGCTTGGCCGGACGCGAACCTAGCGGCAGGCGTGCCAAAGCCGTTTCCGGTGTCACTGCGCGGAAATACGGCACGAACTCGGGATCCTTGCGCACCAGTCCTACATAGGCTTCATGGGCGATTTCGGCCAGGCGGTCCAATTCCTCACGCCATTCCGGCTTGGGCTTGGGCGGAGGCAACAGCGACGCTTCGAGCACTGCACAGGTGTAGATTTCCATGGAGCGCAGGGCAATATCCGGCTGACCGAACTTGAAGCGAATCATCTCGCCCTGCTCCGTTACCCGCAGGCTACCGTTTACCGATCCGGGCGGCTGCGACAGGATGGCCGCATGAGAGGGACCGCCTCCGCGACCTACAGTGCCTCCTCGACCATGGAACAGTGTCAGGTCGACACCATGACGCTTGCAGACATCCACCAAGGCTTCCTGGGCACGATACTGAGCCCATGCCGCCGCCAGTTGTCCCGCGTCCTTGGCCGAGTCCGAATAGCCGATCATGACCTCCTGGCGATCACCGACAAGCTGGCGGTAGCCCGGCAGTGCCAGCAAGCGATCGATGACATCGCCGGCCCGGTTGAGATCGTCCAATGTCTCGAACAGCGGGGCAATGGGCATTTCCACACTGCCACCCACTTCCTTCATCAACAGTGCCACAGTCAGCACATCAGAAGGCTGGCCCGCCATGGAGATGATGTAGGTACCCAGAGCTTCGCCATACTCGGAGGCCGCCACACTGAAGGTATCCAGCGTCTCGCGAGTCTCGGCTGAACATTCCCAGCGTCGAGGAATCAATGGACGAGCAGAATTGAGTTCATCAAGCAGGAAGGCCTGGCGTTGTTCCTCGCTCCATTCGCGATAGTTACCAAGGCCAAGGTCGTGCGTCAGTTCTTCCATGACCTGCGAATGACGTCCCGATTCCTGGCGCAGATCCAGCTTGGTCAGGGTAACGCCAAACACGGCAATGCGCCGCAGCGTATCGAGCAGCACCCCATTGGCAATCGTGTCCAGCCCGACATCGCACAGCGAACGATAACAGGCCAGCAACGGCGCATAGAGCTGGTCACGGGTCTCGATGATCGGGCCACCTTCGAAACTGCGTCCATCGAGCTCACACTTGGCCCAGTCGCGCGTTGCTTCGACTCTCACAATCAGACGCTTGAGCAGCTCTCGATAGGGTTCAGCAACATTGCCTACCTCAGCACGCAATGCACTGTTGGTGTTCCACATCGATAGCTCGCTCTTGAGCTGTTCCAGATCACGCAGATACAGGTCCGCCGCCATCCAGCGACCAAGCAGCAGAACTTCTCGCGTGACCCGCGCTGTCACATTGGGGTTGCCATCGCGATCCCCCCCCATCCAGGAGGCAAATCGGATCGGGGCAGCATCCAGCGGCAGGCGTTCACCGGCGGCTTCCAGCAGCAGGTTATCCAGATCACGATGGAAGTCTGGAACGGCCTGCCACAGGGAATTCTCGATCACAGCGAAGCCCCACTTGGCTTCGTCCACGGGAGTCGGCCTGTCGTGGCGAATTTCATCGGTATGCCAGGCCTGACTGATCAACTCTTCCAGACGCCCTTTTGCACGAACGGCACGCTCGGGATATTCGCTGGATGACTCAATGGTGGTAAGACACTCATCGATGGCATCGTACTTGCGAATCAAGGTACGCCGAATGACTTCAGTAGGATGAGCCGTCAGCACCAGTTCTACACGCATGTTGGCCAGTGTCTCCACCAGCTTGCGCGGAGAATGTCCTTCGTTCTGTGCACGTTGCAGCAGTTCACCCAACACCGGTTGGGTACCGGGCTTGTAATCTTCGACCCGACGAAAACGGGCGCGATAGTGCTGTTCAGCGATATTGGCCAGGTTCAGAAACTGGTTGAAAGCTCTCGTGACAGGCAGCAGGTCTTTCTCGGGCAGACGACGCAGGTAGTCGATCAGCTCGCGCTGGCCGTCCTCTTCTCCGGACCGGCCGCGCTTGGCCAGACTACGAATCGTCTCGATGCGAGCAACGAAGGCAGGTCCCAGATCATCCGCGATGGTGCGTCCAAGGCTATCGCCAAGAACACGCACGTTGTCACGCAATGATTCGTGTAGGTCGTGGCTCATTCGGGAAACTCCTTGTCATGAGCAAACGCAAAAGATGTCGCCGAGGTTGGTTATGGTAGCTATTTTTCCCCGGTGTTATGACGCCACGCTCTCTGTACGCTTGGCGGCTTGCCAATGCCTCTCCATGCGCTCCAGGTCGGCCTCCTGGACAGCAACCCCTTCCGCTGCCAGGGCCTTTTCCAAATAACGAAAACGGCGCTCGAAACGCTCGTTGGTCCCACGCAGGCAACGCTCTGGATCCGCGCCGAGCTGACGCGCCAGGTTGACCGCAGCAAACAGCAGGTCTCCAACTTCCTCTGCGGCATGCTCACGATCACCTGCATCCAGCGCCTGCTGGATCTCGCCCAGTTCCTCGGCAAGCTTGGCCATCACCCCCTGAGTATCCGGCCAGTCGAAACCGACCCGTGCAGCACGCTTGGAAAGCTTGGCCGCACGGCTCAACGCGGGCAATGTACGCGGAACGTCATCCAATGCCGACGCCAGGTTGGCAGTATCACCTGCCACATCATCATCACCCTGAACCAGGCTATTGTCCCCGGCACGCGCCGCACGCTCCTGCGCCTTGAGCGCCTCCCAGCGTGAGTGCACCTGCTGGGTTTCCAGCTCTGCAGCACTGATCCCTGAACGCCGCGATGCCATGCTGCCATCCGGGAAGACATGAGGATGCCGATTCACCATCTTGGCGGTAAGCACATGTACGATATCATCGAAGTCGAAACGCCCTTCCTCACTACCGAACTGCGCATAATAGACAACCTGAAACAGCAGGTCCCCAAGCTCTCCTGGCAACTCATCGAATGCGCGACGTTCAATGGCATCAGCCACTTCATAGGCTTCTTCGATGGTATGCGGAACTATGCTATCCCAATTCTGCTTGACGTCCCAAGGGCACCCTTGGTCAGGGTCACGCAGCACGGCCATCAATGTCAGGAGATCATCAAGAGTGTAACGAGTCTCATCGCTCATCAAGAACGCCCTCCCTTTCGATGATGTGCAGCCCCTTGGTGCGAAGGGTTATGCTGTGAATGTCGCTGGGATGAGGCAGGAGCCCCTCCGCCAGCACCACGAAGACGCTTGACCTCGATGATGTTGGACAACTGCTGAATACGCGCAAACAGTCGTCCCAAGGTTTCCAGACCGTCCACTTCCACGGTGATCGACATGCGCGCGATACCATCATCGGTATTGGTACGAGTGTTGATGGCCAGTACATTGACCTTGTCATGCCCCAGGACTGCAGTGACATCGCGCAGCAACCCGGATCGATCCCACGCCAGCACCTCGACGTCAACCGGGTACTGGGTCCTGGCCCGCTCGCCCCATTCCACTTCAATCACCCGCTGCGGTTCATCAAGGCGCAGTTGGAGGATGTTCGGACAATCCTGACGATGTACCGTGACCCCGCGCCCCTGGGTGATGAAGCCGACAATGGGCTCTCCAGGCACAGGGTGACAACAATTGGCCATGCTGGTCTTGAGATTGCCTACGCCTAATACGGTGATATCGCTCTCGGCGCCTTTGCTGGGCTTGCGAGGCTTGGCCAGCAAGCGCTCCAGGCGTTCCTGGTCATCGTTTTCCCCGAACAACTGCTGAGCCTGGTGCAGGACCTGACCAATACGCAGATCACCGGCCCCCAGTGCGGCATACATATCTTCGGCACCGGTGTAGTTGACCTTCTTGGCCAACTGGTCGAGATCCATGTCTTCCACATCGAGACGCTTCATCTCACGCTCGAACAGGGCTCGGCCTTCCTCGAGATTACGATCTCGGGCCTGATGCTTGAACCAGGACTGGATCTTGGCCCGAGCTCGGGAAGTGCGCACGAACCCCAGCGTCGGGTTGAGCCAGTCACGGCTCGGAGCGCTCTGGTTACCAGTGAGGATTTCTACCTGTTGTCCTGTCTTGAGACGATAGGTCAGGGGCACGATACGACCATTGACCTTGGCCCCACGGCAGCGATGCCCCACTTCGGTATGTACCCGATAGGCGAAGTCGATCGGGGTTGCCATGCGTGGCAGGTCGACCACGTGGCCATCGGGAGTGAAGACATAGATACGATCCGGCGCCACATCGGTGTTCAGACCTTCACGCAGATCGCCCAGCTCACCCACTTCTTCATGCCACTCGAGCACCTGGCGCAACCAAGCAATCTTTTCTTCGTAGCTGGCACTCTTGGCGCTGGTATCATGCCCCTTGTAGCGCCAGTGAGCACATACCCCCAGCTCGGCCTCCTCGTGCATCTCGAAGGTGCGTATCTGAATTTCCAGCACCTTGTTCTCCGGCCCGAAGACCGCGGTATGCAACGACTGATAACCGTTCTTCTTTGGATTGGCGATGTAGTCGTCAAACTCGTCAGGAACGTGATGCCACCGCGAATGCACAATGCCAAGCATGGTGTAGCAATCACGCACAGTGGGCACGAGGATGCGAACGGCCCGAATATCGTGGACCTGGGAAAAGGCAATTCGCTTGCGCTTCATCTTCCGCCAGATCGAATAGATATGCTTTGCCCGGCCATCGACCTGATAGCTCTCGATGCCCTGCTCCACCATCAACGACTTGAGCGTCTCCACCACATCATTGATATAACGATCACGATCAAGACGCTTTTCGGCCAATTGCTTGGCAATGGTCTTGTAATCGTCCTCGTGCAGATAGCGGAACGACAGATCCTCCAGCTCCCACTTGAGCTGGCCAATACCAAGGCGGTGGGCCAGAGGCGCGTAGATATCGAAGACTTCCTGCGCCACGCGCAGGCGCTTTTCACGAGGAGCATCACGTACCTGGCGCAGGGCACAAGTGCGCTCGGCAATCTTGATCAATGCAACACGCACATCATCGATCATGTTGACCAGCATCTTGCGCAGATTGTCTTCCTGGTCCTGCTGCTGCAATCCGGGGGTATTGGGATGAAGATTGCTGATGGCAGCCATCTGCAACACACCCTGGATCAGCGATGCCACTTCCTCGCCAAAGCGCTTGGCAACCTGCTCGAGAGGAATGAGTTCTTCACGCACAGCACGGTACAGCACTGCAGCTTCGATAGCCGTCTGATCCAGGCGCAGCTCGCCGAGAATATCCGCCATTTCCAGCCCCATGCGGAAACTCGAACCATCCTTGAGCCAGGATTTGTGCGGATGCGGCGATTCCAGTTCCAGTGCCTGGGCCAGGCGGCAGGCCTCGATCAGCTCTTGCGGACTTGGGACCTTGACGTCTTCCTGCAAACGCGCGACCCACTGATCGATGTCGACCAGGCCCTCCGTCGTAAGCGGCTGGTCCTCGCGTACTTTAACCATTGCGTGCAACTCCTTGCGAGATTCTATGTTGTCACTGTTATTGAACGTTCAGGACACCGTCCCTGGTGACCTCTTTTCCTTTCTGCCTGTTTCCCTGCTTGCTGTTCAGCACCCGCACAATCCATCATTTTCCAGCCCATTGCTCGCACAGCTCATTGCTTGCCCAGCGATGACTTGCACATATGGCAAAGTGACAGGAATCTCATTTATCGGCGCTTCTCATTTATCGGTGCTATGGCAGCGTGCTTGATCGCCAAACGCCATCTCATGTTTCACTTCAATAACGTAACCACGTCGATGGCTCAGTCACGAACGTTTCAATCACCGCCGACTCAATCACGAACAAACAGCAACATCGACTCCAGATGAGAGGTGTGGACGAACATGTCAGCCATGGCGGCCCGCTCCAAGCGATAGCCTCCCCGCAACAAATATGCCGAATCGCGTACCATCGTCGCCGGATCACAGGCGATATACAACACCCTGGAAACCGGGCGCTCAGCAAGTGCCTGGCACAAGGCTTCCGCGCCCTCCCGAGGAGGATCCAGCACCACGACATTTGCCGGCATGTCATCCAGCAACTGTTTCACACTCACCGGATCATGCAGGTTGGCCTGTCGTGCATGTACCTCGAGCTCGAGCCGACACGCGTTGTCGTTCAGGCGTGCCACCATTTCCTGCTGTCCTTCCACGGCAGCCACGGTATAACCCGCCGCAGCCAGCGGCAGGCTGAAATTACCGACACCAGCAAACAGGTCAAGCAGAGACTGCCCTCCATTCGGCTTTCCTAGCCACGCTAGTGCTGTCTCGACCAAGCATCGATTGACGCCATCATTCGCCTGGAAGAAATCACCAGGAGCGATCCCCAGCGTCAGATCCTGTGTCATTGACGGCACCTTGAGAGTCAGTGAAGGATCCTCGTCTTCAGGCTCCAGCCACTTGAACTCTGGCGTATCACGGCCTACCCGCATGGCCAAGCGAACGCCCTGCTCCCTTGCCCATTGCTGCCAACTGGCCAGGTCCTGCACATGGTGGCGCAACTGCCGCAATACCAGCGTGACCCCCTCTTCGGTGTGGAGAAGCTCTATATGTCCTACGTGGCGCGGAGCTTCCAGAGCAACCAGTTGTGCATATAGAGCAGGAAGCATCGCCGACAGTTCCGGCACCAGAGTGGTGCATGCATCCACCTCTACCAGGCGACGGCTACGACGGGCTCGAAACCCCAATTGCACTTCTCCATCCGCACCCACGCGTACACTCAGCCGGGCACGACGACGGTACCCCACTGTTGCTGTCGACAGCACCTGTACCTCGCCAGGTAGCTCGATCCCTTGGCGGGACAGAAGATTGGCCAGTACCGCCACCTTGTGACGACGCTGGGCATCCAAGGCCAGATGCTGAAGGTCGCAACCTCCACAGCGATCCACATATGGGCATGGTGGCGTCACCCGCTCTGCCGCAGAAATCCGCACCTCCCGCACATGAGCCTCATCGAAACGCTTCCGCGTACGATGCACCGCCACCGTAACGTGCTCTCCCGGCAATGCACCTTCAATGAACACTGTCTTGCCCTGTGAAGTACGTGCAATTCCACGTCCATCATGCGCCAGCGCAGTGACTTCCAGTACCTCCGCAGAGGAGACAGAAGCATGTGTGCTTGTATCGTATGCCTGGCGTTTAGCGCCAGGCTCGGCGTTTGAACGCTTCTGAGTCAGGCCGGAAGTACCTGACCGGGCTCTTGCCGGGCGCCGCTTTCCAAGTCCTGACACTTTACTGCTCCGGGGCAAACAGACCAGTGGACAAATAGCGATCGCCTCGGTCACAGACAATGAACGCTATCACGGCATTCTCCACTGTTTCCGCCACTCGCAGGGCGCCGGCCAAAGCACCTCCAGAAGAAACACCCGCCAGGATACCCTCCTCTCGTGCCAGACGACGCATATGCTCTTCTGCTTCCTGCTGACCAATATCGATCACCTGATCGACGCGGGCCGGATCGAAGATTTTCGGCAGGTAGGCTTCGGGCCAGCGCCGAATACCTGCAATACTTGCGCCATCCTCAGGCTGCAATCCAACAATCTGGATGTCGGCATTCTGTTCCTTGAGATAACGAGACACACCCATGATCGTACCGGTTGTGCCCATGGAACTGACGAAGTGAGTAATCGTGCCATGGGTCTGCTGCCACAACTCAGGCCCAGTGGTGCGATAATGCCCCAATGGATTGTCCGGATTGGAGAACTGATCCAACGCCTTGCCCTCGCCACGGGCAATCATGGTGTCGGCCAGGTCCCGGGCCTCTTCCATGCCTCCCTCCTTGCTCACCTCTATGAGCTCCGCACCGTATGCGGCCATGGCCTGTTTACGTTCTTCAGAGGCATTCTCCGGCATAATCAATATCATGCGGTACCCTTTCATAGCCGCTACCATAGCAAGAGCAATTCCGGTATTGCCTGACGTTGCCTCGATCAATGTATCGCCGGGGGCAAGCTCGCCACGGGCTTCCGCTTCTGCAAACATGGACAGAGCGGGCCGATCCTTCACGGAACCGGCAGGATTATTGCCCTCCAGCTTGGCCAGCAGGACATTGTTGCGGCCCGCAGTAATACGCTTGAGGCGAACCAGAGGCGTGTGGCCCACCACCTGATCGAGGGTCGGGAATTGCATGAATGCTTCCTTGTGGAGGTATCTTTTGGTCATTATATCGGCGCCCATCCATACTGGACAGGCATCGGCTCATGCGCTGACATGAAGAGAGGGCCTCAGGGCAGCATGCCCTGAGCACCGTCCTGACACGTCATTGCGCCTTTATCCATGCAGGAATTCCGGCTCCCAGATGCTTTTCAGATCATTTTTCAGATCTACCTTGAGAACCCGCCTGATGCTGGCATTGCTCGGCTTGCCTCTGTTGCTACTGGCAGTGCTTGTCGGGTTGACCCTGCACCAGGGCAGCGAGTTGCGTCACAAGGCCTTGCAGGATCAACTGACCACTGCCATAAGCCTGATCACACCGCAGCTCGGCAATGCACTGAGTATCAACGACAGTGCCGCATTGCAGGCCGTGGCCAATAGCCTGATGGATGTTCAATCGGTGCGTGCATTACGCATCCAGAACTCGCAGGGATCGCTACTGGAACTGGGTCGCCTGAGAGGCGAAGCATTATCGACTCGTCGCCCTGACGCGCCGCGCATCGAGCGCCATTATCGCCAATGGGTAGTCACGGCTCCCATTTCCCGGACGGATGATGCATGGCTGACACTTGACGTGGACGCCTCCCTGCTCCCTCTCGCAGCGTATAGTGATCTGGCGCGCAGCGGCCTCATTCTGCTGGTTTCCGGGCTACTGCTTTTCCTCGTTGCCTATTCTCTGGGACGACGCATCCTGCAGCCAGTCGATGACATACGACGCTTGCTTGATCAGCTCAGTGCGGGTCGCACGCCATCTCATCTGCCCTTGGATCAACCTCCTGAGCTGGCCGAACTGGCTGAGCGCGTCAACGCCTTGATCGATCATATGGCTGCCGCTCAGGAGGATCTGCAGAGTCAGATCGAGCACGCAACACAAGAACTGCAGGAATCCATGGAGACCATAGAAGTCCAGAATATCGAACTGGACATCGCTCGTCGCCAAGCTGTCGAGGCCAATCAGGTAAAGTCCGAATTCCTGGCCAACATGAGCCACGAGATTCGAACGCCTCTCAATGGCATCATCGGCTTCTGCCGCCTGCTCGGACGCTCTCCGCTGGACCCACGCCAGCGCGAATGGCTCGACCAGGTACACCGGGCCTGCGACAACTTGCTGTCACTGGTCAATGATGTGCTCGACTTTTCCAAGCTGGAAGCGGGTCGACTGGTGCTGGAACGCGTTCCTCTCGACATTCAACTGTTGGTCGATGAAGTGCTCGGGTTGCAAGCTCCTCTTGCCCAGCAAAAAGGCCTGCAGCTGCTTGGCCTGGTATACGACGATGTTCCGCCCGAACTCAATGGTGATCCCCTACGCATTCGCCAGGTCCTGACCAATCTGGTCAACAATGCCATCAAGTTCACCGAACATGGTGAAGTCATTGTCCGAGTTATGGTGGAGGAGTTCCATGACAACCAGGTCACCTTGCGCCTGAGTGTCAGTGACACCGGCATCGGTTTGACGGAACACCAGCAACGCATACTGTTCCAGGCCTTTCATCAAGCCTCCGCCAGCCATCCTCGACGCTTTGGAGGGACCGGCCTGGGACTGACCATCTCGCGCCAACTGGTCGAGCAAATGGGGGGCACCATTGGCGTCGACAGTACACCAGAGCATGGCTCTACCTTCTATTTCACGCTGTCCCTGCACGGCAACCCCAACCGGGAGCGGCCAGCAGAACTCGATCTCCAGGGAATAGCCATCTATGTCGAGGAGCCCCACGGACCGACGCGCCGTTCTCTACTGCATCTGCTTGAACGTTGGCAAGTTCATACGGTGAAGACGCCACAGCATGCACTCCTTGCCCTGGAGGCCATTGATCAGGCCGATATCGAGGATGAGCGCCTACAGCACCTGAGAGAAAAGCTTACATTGCGCAGCTTTCCGACCATCCTGCTGTTGAATGGAGGCTTGCCAGACATGGCCAGCCTTGCACTGCCGACTGATGTCACGATCATCTCGAAACCTATCTCACGACAGTTTCTGGCTCAGGTCGTGCAGCAGAGCCTGGGAGTCAGGGCAGAAATTACATCGCCAGCCCCGTCGCCGGATTCAGCTGAGAGCCCAGCGAGGGGAATGATCAACGAAACTCTGCTCTACGGACCGGCTGCTGAAACGCTTCTTCCTCAGGCCGTCCCGACAACACCGCTTCCTCATGCAACGACTCGTCTGCTGGTGGTCGATGACAGTGAGACCAACCGCCTGCTACTCAAGGAATTGCTTGAAGGACCTGGGCGCGAGATCACCATGGCGCACAGTGGCGAGGCCGCCCTCGCCCTGGCACAAGCGCAAGACTTCGACCTGGTGCTGATGGACATTCGCATGGAAGGCATGGATGGCCTGGAGACCACCCAGGCACTACGCCGCATCAACGCTCGATGGCGCCAGTGCCCCATCATTGCAGTGACCGCCCATGTACTGGAAGACGAGCACCGAGAACTCCTGACCAATGGCATGGATGAAGTTCTGATAAAACCGCTGGATACCACCATGCTCGATCAACTGTTGCAAAAATGGCTGGGCATACGGCTCTCTGACAAGCCCCCTCATGCACCGGCGTCCTCCATGTCTGCCGAAGACGAACTGGCGACAGTCGACCTGACCCTGGGCATTCGACTCGCAGGTGGACGCGAAGGTCTGGCCCGCCAGTTGATAGAACAGTTGACCGCTTCGCTGAAAGACACGCAGACAGCGGTCGATGATGCCATGTCTCGTGGAGATGAGGAGGCGCTTCTCGATGCCGTTCATGCATTGAACGGAGCTTGTCGCTATTGCGGAGTACCACGCCTGGGGCTTCTGGTGGAAACGCTGGAGACACGCTTGCGTTCCCGCGGTATCGAGGGTATTCGCCCCATGCTGGGGAATCTGGCCGAAGCCATGAACGATCTGCGCCAATGGCAGGCAGAACACGGGGAAGGAGGCATCGAGGCCTCAGCGAGAGAGCCCAGTAGATGAAGGCCATGTTCGCCGCTGGAATATCCATCCAGCGGGTCTGGCAGCATTTACCTAGACGGCATTTCCTGCGGAATGCTCACGATAAAAGTCACCTTCCAGAACCACAAATGCCACGGCCACATCATGCTCATCGCTGAGGCTCAAGTGCATCCGCGTCACTCCAAGGCTTTCCGCCAAACGCGCGGCTTCGCCATTCAGCGTCAGGGAAGGTCGCCCCAGGGCATCATTGACGACCTGGATGTCAGTCCAGCGCATTCCTTCACGCAGGCCAGTACCTAGCGCCTTGACGAATGCCTCCTTGGCCGCAAACCGCTTGGCCAGAAACGCTGCCGGAGTCACATGCTGAGCAAAGCGCTGCGCTTCACGCGGACCCAGCACTCGAGCGGCAAAACGATCGCCATGGCGACGCATTGCCGCTTCAAAACGCTCGACCCGGGCGATATCGGTTCCAATGCCCAGAATCACGCGCCAACTCCCCTTGGTAGACACTCAGTCATGGTGATCATGATCATGGGCGTGCTCGAACTCGTCGATGGCAGCGACTAAGCCAGCCTCGTAACCCGCGATCATCAGTCGCTTCATCTCGGACACGGCTTCCTTGAGGCCAACAAACAAGGCACGAGCGATGATGGCATGGCCGATATTCAACTCATTCAACCCAGGAATGGCCGCAATGGCTTCCACATTGTGATAGTGCAGACCATGCCCAGCATTGACAATGATTCCCAGCTCCACTGCCATTTCCGCAGCAGCGATCAGGCGTTGGTACTCTTTGGCTGCCAGTTCCTTTGATTCAGCATCGGCAAAGGCACCCGTGTGCAGTTCGATGGCAGGAGCCCCGGCACGCAGCGCAGCCTCGATCTGTTCCGGATCAGGATCGATAAACAGGGAAACCTCACTCCCCGCCTCAGCCAGACGCTTGCATGCTGCACTCACCGCGTCGAAATTCCCCGCCACATCGAGACCGCCCTCGGTGGTCAGTTCCTCTCGCTTCTCTGGTACCAGGCACACATGTGCCGGGCGCACTTCCTCAGCAAGGCGGAGCATTTCCTCCGTGACGGCCATTTCCAGATTCATGCGTGTATTCAAGACCTCGGCCAGAATACGCACATCACGTTCTTGAATATGCCGGCGATCTTCACGCAGGTGCACGGTAATGCCATCAGCGCCAGCTTCCTCGGCCAGCAATGCTGCCTGAACGGGATCCGGATAGCGGGTACCACGGGCCTGACGCAAGGTGGCGATATGGTCGATATTAACGCCAAGCAGCATTCGAGGAGGATGCATCGTCAATCTCCATCTGGGGATAATGAGCACTCATGCCAAGCATATTGCCATTGGGCACAGATGCCTGAAGAAAAGAGGTTTATCATAACACTGGTCTGGGCCGTGCTTAACCTCGACCCAGGCTGTTCTCAAACCGCTCAGGGCTGTTCCCAAAAACCGCTCAGGGTTGCTTCCAATACCCGCTCAAGGCTGTTTCCAAAAAACCGCTCAGGGCTGCTTCCAATACCCGCTCAAGGCTGTTTCCAAAAAACCGCTCAAGGCTGTCGTCGACGCTCAACCAGGCTCTGCATCAAGGCCCTGGAGCGCAATGGCCGATCGCCCAGCAATGGTGCGAGTGCTGCACGGGTGATGATCTTGGCGGCTCGCGCCAGGCCAGGCTCCCCCCAGTCACAATGGGCCAGCAAGCGTAGGGTTCGCCCGTCCACGCCATCTGCCGCAGGCGTGAAGGCGCGGCTATGAGGGTCATAGCGGTAACGTGCCTGAGGATCCAGCGTGGCTCCTGTCATGGTCGTAAAGCGCGGGGCAGCATCCAGTGCATCCAGTAACGCTACTTCCAGACGACGCAGGGCCGAAGCCCGAGAAGCCGGCACCGTAAGCTCGGCCAGCGCAGCCGTATAAAAAGCAAACACATCGGCCACCGGCAGCTCCGTGGGCAGCAGGCGAGTCAACAGTTCGTTGGCATACAAGCCACACAGCAGCCCTTCTCCGACCAGCATGGCCGCAGCGCCTCGGGACTCGATCAGGCGCAAGCGCTTCAGTTCACGTTCCCCTTGCCATGTCACATGCAAGGGAGCAAATGGTTGCATCTGGCTGCGTGAACGGCTGCCTGGACGCTGAATACCTCGAGCCACGGCCCGTATACGCCCATGGTTCAAGGTCAGGATGTCCACCAGGGCACTGGTTTCCCGATAGGGTCGCTTGTGCAGCAGATAGGCCGGCTGTGGCTGCATGAGAGGTGGCGCTGTCAGTTGGCGGGAGGAGAAAAAAACAGAGACTGCTGACAAACTAATGTGCTCGGCCATGCGGCGTTAACATCCACCTCAAAATGCTCATTTACACCTTGTAAACTGCGCTTTCTCGGCGGATTTTGTCTTGCCTGACCATCGCTCGTGACCTTTGTCAGCAGCCTCGCACTGATGAGATCAGTGTTTCCTTAACGGCTTAATCAAGATCGTAACCCAGGCTCTTCAGCGCCCGCTCGTCGTCGGACCAGCCACGCTTGACCTTGACCCACAGATTGAGCATGACCTTCTTGTCCAGAGAACGCTCCATATCGATGCGCGCCTCTCGACCGATACTCTTGATGCGCTCGCCATTCTCACCGATGAGGATCTTCTTCTGCCCCTGACGCTCGACCAGAATCAGAGCACTGATATGCACGACCTTGGGCGTATCACGGAACTCCTCAACTTCCACGGTCATCTGGTACGGCAGCTCATCGCCAAGCTGACGCATGACTTTCTCGCGCACCATCTCAGCGGCAAGAAAGCGCTGACTCTTGTCGGTGATCTGGTCCTCGGGGAAGTAATGAATACTTTCCGGAAGGTATTTGGCGATTTCAGCTTCCAGCTCGGGGACATTGGTGCCGTGCTTGGCGGAAATCGGCACCACGGCAGCAAATTCACGACGCGCCCCGACCTCTTGCAACCAGGGCAGCAAGCTGGCCTTGTCCTGCAGGCGATCCACCTTGTTCACCGCCAGGATCACGGGGGCTTCCACATGCTCAAGACGCTGCAGAACCACTTGGTCTTCATCTGACCAACGGGTACGGTCGATGATGAACACCACGCAGTCCACATCACGCAAGGCCTGTACGGCCGCCTGATTCATGAAGCGGTTGATCGCCTTGTTGCGGTCCTTGGCCAGAATATGGATACCCGGA
Source organism: Halomonas sp. (assembly GCF_029263665.1). GTDB lineage: Bacteria > Pseudomonadota > Gammaproteobacteria > Pseudomonadales > Halomonadaceae > Halomonas. The sequence goes on along the minus strand of NZ_JAJUFQ010000029.1, from coordinate 20,799 downwards.
GTGTCCACGTAGACAAACTGGGCATCATCTTCCGTCTTGATCCCCATGACCTGATGTCGTGTCGTTTGGGGCCGACGTGAAGTAATTGAAATTTTCTGCCCCAGAATACGGTTCATCAGCGTTGACTTGCCGACATTGGGGCGACCAACGATGGCAACGAAGCCACAGGTCTGGGTCATGCACTGACTCCCTTGGGGTCGAGCAGGGCCAGGGCACGCTCGGCTGCCTGCTGTTCTGCATGGCGGCGGCTGGAGCCGCTACCAACAGTATGCTTGTCGAGCACCTCTACGTGACATTCCACAGTGAAGGTCTGGGCATGTGCCTCTCCCTCCACCGAGGTAACTTCATAACGCGGGAGAGGCGCTTGACGCGATTGCAGGAATTCCTGAAGGCGTGTCTTGGGGTCCTTCTGGGATTCCTTGAGATTGATGTTGGCGAGGCGCTCGGCAAACCACGCCAGTACACGGGTCCGAGCCACATCCATACCGGCATCGAGATAAATGGCCCCGATCACCGCTTCAACAGCATCCGCCAGGATGGACTCACGGCGATGGCCCCCGCTCTTCATTTCACCAGAGCCAAGCCGCAGGCATTCACCGACTCTCATCTCTCGCGCCAGCTCGGCCAGGGTCTGCCCTTTGACCAAGCGAGCACGCAAGCGGGAAAGCTGGCCTTCACGCGCTTCGGGAAAACGTTGGAACAGAGCCTCTGCGATGACAAAGTTCACAATCGAGTCACCGAGAAACTCCAGACGTTCATTGTTACGGCCACCGTAGCTACGATGGGTCATTGCCAACTCCAGGAGTCCAGAATCCTTGAACTCATGGCCGATACGGTGGCTAAAAGCGGTCAGGGGATTGCTCACGACGCTCCTGCTAATTCATTGTTGAAATTGAGGCCAGCGGCCTTTAGGCCCGGCTTCATCGCGATGCACCTCAACGAATCAGGCGCACGCTGGAGAAACTCGGAATAAAGCCTTCCCAATGCATCCATACAGCGAAGGCCTTGCCCACGACATTTTCCTCCGGAACGAAGCCCCAATAGCGACTGTCCTTGGAGTTGTCTCGGTTATCCCCCATGGCAAAATAGCTGCCTTCGGGCACGACAACATCACGCACCTGTGGACTGAAGGCTCCACGAGTATTGTAGATCTGATGATCGTGTTCTCCCAGTTGCTCGCGCAACAGGACATTTCCAGGCGCAGCCTCAGGAGAGGCATCTACCTGAGTCTTGTGCACCGGCTCGCCATTGACGTAGAGCTGTTTGCCGAGATAACTGACATGATCACCAGGAACCGCCACGATACGCTTGATGTAGTCGACGGATGGATCCTGCGGATAACGGAACACCACGACATCACCACGTTCAGGTTCCCCAAGGTCGAGTATCTTGGTGTTGACTACCGGCAAGCGCAGACCGTAAGAAAACTTGTTGACCAGGATGAAGTCCCCTACTTCCAGGGTTGGGCGCATTGACTCAGAAGGAATCTGAAACGGCTCGACAATGAAGCTACGCACCACCAGTACCACCAGCAACACCGGAAAGAAGGAACGCGCATAGTCGATCGGCCAGGGGTCCTTACGCGGCCTCGCAGCAGAAACACCATCGCCATCAGCAGCGGCTGTCACCGCGGCATTACGTGGCCGCCACCATACAACACCCACCAGCCAGACCAGGCCCGTGACCGCCACCGCGATCACCAACATCAGGGAAAAATCCATATACGTCCTTCCTAGTCATTCACCTTGAGCACAGCAAGGAAGGCATCCTGGGGGATTTCCACCCGGCCGACCTGCTTCATACGTTTCTTACCCGCCTTCTGCTTCTCCAGCAGTTTTTTCTTGCGGGTCACGTCACCACCGTAACACTTGGCAGTCACGTTCTTGCGCAGCGCTTTGACGGTGGAGCGGGCCACGACTTGCCCACCGATAGCGGCTTGAATTGCCACGTCGAACATCTGGCGTGGAATCAACTCCTTCATCTTCTCCACCAGCACCCGGCCACGGGAGTGAGCATGGTCGCGATGAATGATGACAGCCAGAGCATCGACCCGATCGCCATTGATGAGCACATCAAGACGCACGAGCTTGGCGGCCTCGAAGCGCTCGAAGTTGTAATCCAGGGAAGCATACCCCTTGGAGATGGACTTGAGACGATCAAAGAAGTCCATCACCACTTCACTCATCGGCAGTTCATAAGTCAGCTGGATCTGACTCCCGAGGAACTGCATGTCCTTCTGCGTTCCGCGGCGGTTTTCGCATTCGGCAATCACATTGCCGACGAATTCCTGAGGTACCAGAATGCTGGCACGAACGATGGGTTCACGCATTTCCTCCACATCAGCCATGTCTGGCAGTTTGGATGGGTTGGAAACATAGCGCACTTCACCATTCTTCATGGCCAGCTCGTAGACCACCGTGGGTGCAGTGGTCAGCAGGTCGAGATCGTACTCGCGCTCCAGACGCTCCTGCACGATTTCCATGTGCAAGGTTCCGAGGAAGCCGACACGGAAACCAAAGCCAAGGGCATCGGAGTTTTCCGGCTCATAATCCAGAGAGGCATCATTGAGCGCCAGCTTGGCCAGTGCATCACGAAAGTCTTCGTAATCATCGGCACTGACCGGGAACATGCCTGCATAGACCTGCGGTTTGACCTTCTGGAAACCCGGCAGGCGCTTCACTTCCGGCGTCTTGGCATGCGTGATCGTATCGCCCACTGGCGCACCATGGATATCCTTGATACCCGCGACCACAAAGCCAACCTCACCAGCACGCAGGATATTGGTTTCCTTGCGCAGAGGGGTGAAGATGCCAATTTCATTGGCCTGCCAGTCACGCCCGGTGGACAGAATGCGAATCTTGTCGCCTTTTTTCAGTGTGCCATCGAACACCCGCACCAGAGATACCACACCCAGGTAATTATCAAACCATGAGTCGATGATCAGTGCCTGCAACGGTGCTTCCTTGTCTCCTCTGGGAGGTGGAATGTCACGCACCAGGCGCTCAAGTAGCTCATTGATACCCAAACCACTCTTGGCCGAAACCTGGCAGGCATCAGTGGCATCGAGACCGATGATTTCCTCGATCTCGTGGCTGACCTTTTCCGGATCCGCCTGCGGCAGGTCCATCTTGTTGAGCACCGGCAACACTTCAAGGCCCTGCTCAATGGCGGTATAGCAGTTGGCCACGGACTGCGCCTCGACACCTTGAGCGGCATCCACCACCAGCAACGCCCCCTCACAGGCATACAAGGAACGCGAGACTTCGTAGGAAAAGTCCACATGCCCGGGGGTATCAATGAAATTCAACTGGTAGGTTTCACCATCAGCAGCCTGGTAATCCAGCGTCACCGACTGCGCCTTGATGGTAATGCCACGTTCGCGCTCAAGATCCATGGAGTCCAGGACCTGCTCCTTGAGTTCACGCTCGCTCAGGCCACCACAGTTCTGAATCAATCGGTCAGATAGCGTCGACTTGCCATGATCGATATGCGCGATAATGGAGAAGTTGCGTATATTGTTGATTACCTTGCGGTTATCAGCTTGTGACATGCACTATGTTTCCGTCATATGAACGCGCCGGACGGCGAAGGGTTCGCGGATTGAGAAAGCGAGATTTCGGCGACGCGCAGAGAAAGTTGGCCATATTGTACCGGCATCCCCTTGTCAACGCACCCCGGGCGACATGAGAGCACTGAACCACTACAAACAACAGCGCCCGAACCACAGAGAGATGGTCTCGGGCGCTGCAGAGCACTGAGGATAAATGGCGGAAAGACTTATTCGTCGCCTAACCTCAAGGCAACGAACAAGGAACTGCCATCGCGATAGATGCGTACTGGCACAGCACGGTCGCTGGGCAGCTTGGATACGATGTCGCTCAACTGGCGGCCACTTTCGACGGCCTGCTGATCAACGCTGACAATGATGTCCCCCGGACGAATACCGGACTCGGCGGCAACACCGCGAGGATCCACATCAGCAACCAGAACACCAGCATCTACGCCATAACGCTCCAGCTCGTCATCGCTCAGGGATTGCACCGCCACCCCCAGGCGAGCAGGAGAGGTCTGGCCACCATGCCCACTGCTGTTACCGCTCAGCTCATCGGGCCAATCACCCACAGTGACCGTCTGGGTCAGTGTCTTGCCATCACGCATCACCTTGAGCTCGACGTCCTGGTCCGGCTTGACCTGACCAATCAGGCGCGGCAACGAACTGGAACGATCAACAGCTTCACCATTCACTGACAGCACGATATCGCCTGCCTTCAGTCCGTCCTTGGCTGCCGGACCTTCTGGATCCAGATCAGCAATCAATGCACCTTCAGGCTTGTCCATGCCAAAGGATTCAGCCAGATCACGAGACACCGGCTGAATCATGACACCCAGCCAACCACGCGTTACATGCCCCTCGGTACGCAGTTGATTGGCCACGTCCATTGCTACGTTGATAGGGATAGCAAAGGATAGCCCCATGAAGCCACCGCTACGGGTAAAGATCTGGGAGTTGATACCGACGACTTCGCCATCGAGATTGAACAATGGGCCACCCGAGTTGCCTGGGTTGATAGCCACATCAGTCTGAATGAAAGGCACATAAGCATCACGAGGCAGCGTCCGATTGATGGCAGAAATAATCCCTGCCGTCACCGAGTGGTCAAAGCCAAATGGAGAACCAATGGCTGCCACCCACTCCCCCACCTTGAGATCTTCGGAATCCCCCAGTTTCAACGTGGGAAGATCGTGAGCATTGACCTTGAGCACGGCCACATCCGTCTTCTTGTCTTCTCCGACCAGCTCAGCCTTCAGGTCACGGCGATCATTCAAGCGCACGGTGATCTCGTCAGCTCCATCAACCACATGGGCATTGGTCATGATGTAGCCATCCTCGTCAATGACGAAGCCCGACCCCAGAGACTGGAGCTCTTCGGTATGCCCTCCTCCCGGGGGAACAGGAAAACGGTCGCCAAAGAAATGGCGGAAAATTTCAGGCATGTCCTGGCCGCCAAAATTACCAAAAGGTGTGCGGTAACTCTCTGCTGTTCGTGTTGTTGAAATATTGACTACTCCAGGGGCTGCATCTTCCACTAATTGAGTAAAATCCGGAAGTTCCCTAGCCATGCTGTTCTGGGCAAAAACCAGCCCGACAGCAAGTGCCGTCCACATGGAAAGACTGCGAGTCAGAGGCTTCATTCAGGGCTCCTGCTTAGCACTACATGCGATGAATACGATAAACTGACTAAAACAAGATAACTACAACACAAGGGTTGCATTATCAATTACCACCCAAGCCTGAAAAGGTTCATTGATCCGGGAATAAATTTTCAATGTTAGGTACTCGTCGCCGGCTTCATGACGACAATCAACAACCTCATGATGACGAGCCCCTTTCGAGTGCATCCTGACGGCTCGAGGAATCCTTACTGAGACCATTACGGGAAGCCGTACGAGAATACTCAAGGCTATCGGCCACTCGCACCAGAATATCAGGAGGCAACTCCCCCACCACGACCACCTGCATCTCAGAATCACCTTCTTCTAGGCGCTTCACCGCCGCATAGCTGGCTCCTAGCTGATGCACTCCAGGCCGCAAGCCGCCATTCTCAGGCACTGGTTCGACAAATAGGCTGATCGTCACCAGGCCATCACTATAGAAACGATGCTGTCGCGACACCCCCTCCGCTCCAGCCATGGATATCAGGGGCTGGGCAATAAACCCCGGAGGCAGCCAGCTTGGCTTCCAGTCCGGTTCTGCACTGGAGTCAGGCTGTCGCAAGCGCACCTCTCCGTCATACAGTTCTGGCGGCGTCAGCTCCACCAGTTGGTAGGTTTCCAGCGGCCTACCCTGCTCGTCCAGCAATACTCTCTTGAGCACCAGGCCAGTGGCCTGATCAAGCCATAAATGATAGCCATAGCGCATATCGTCAGCAGGTCGCATCAGCAACCTGAGTGCTGTTCGATTGGCAATGCGCTCCTGACCATCGAACTGAAAACGGTACAACTTCCCAAGATGGGCAGCCAAGGCTTCCGGCGATGCCGGAGCCGCTGCGTCACCCGACTCGCTCAACTGAAAACGTGCAGTGCCGCCTTCGCGCACCAATGAACGGTTCGGGCCATCGAGGATGTGCAGACGGTCACGCTCGACACCGTCGCGGATATCTCTTGAAAGAGAAAGACTGACCACATTCGGGCCACTGATACGCACGGCCCGCGCCTCATACACATAGCAGTGAGCCGCCCAGATGCTACGCTCGAACCATTGCACAGGTGTATGGGCTGAAGGAGCATCCTTCAACGCACGACAATCGAAGACACTCTGCACTCCGGGCGGAGTTGCCCCTGAGCGGGCACTGGAAGAAGCATTCGCGGGATTTTCAACATCAGCCCCCAGAGCAGGAGCTGCGGCATAGCATAGGCCAAATAGAGAGACGGCCGACACTGCCAATAGTGCACGACCAGACCCGAAGAAAGGCATGGAGCCTCCTCAGAACCCTCGGTATGTCAACAGGCTAAAGCATTGCTGCTCTCAGCGAGAGCCCTCCGCAGAGCCATACCATTCAGCACACAAGCAGCGGGCGCACATGGGTGCGCCCTTGCTCAGACCAACTCAGCGCGCCTCATGCACTTCGCGCAACATTGGCATCCAGTTGTCGGCACCGCTGAAAGCCGCTCCCTGAGCATGACGCTCAAGATACGACTGCAGCAACTGTGCTTGCGCCTGCTCTCCACGCATTGACTGTTGCGCGGACGGCGCCAGGAACATCGGCGATGCACCTACTGTCATCAGCCCACTGGAAGCCTGACCCGCCGTTCCATTGTTGAACAGTGGCAGCTCTGCCAATGACGGCATGGCGGTAGAACCGTTTGAAGCTGCAACGGGTGTCGCGGCATCATTGGCTGCCGAAGTGCTGGCCATATCAAGGCCATCACTGCCGGATGTCCCCGAGGATGCAACGCCTTCCATCCCCGCCCCAGGATCATTCAGGGAGCCGTTGTAGAACTGCACGCCACTGATGACCATCAACGACACAGCAGCGGCAATGCCTGCACCACGCGCGAAGCTCATACCTCCCCTCGCTCGGGAAGCCGCATGAAGCTGGTCACCGGCAAGTCCTGATTCATCAAAGGGGGCTGGCTCCTGCTCAAGACGCGCCATGACACCGGCAGAGATATCAATTCCGGGGTGGCCTTCAGTCTCGCGACGCAGGGCGGAGCGCATCAGGTGATAGCGTCGCCAGCGCTGAGCGGCGTCACTGTCACTTTCCAGAGACTTGAGAACTCGGCGCAACTCGAGCTCGTCACCCTCATTATCCATCAGGGCTGAAAGCGATTCCCGTGCGTTCAGACTCATTCTTCACACCTCATATCGACGAAATGCTGCGCTTGATCCGTTAACCTGTCTACCTACAAGACCGTCAGTTACAAGACCATCAGCCACAGACCCATCACTGCCAACTGATCTATCAACCATTGAAGATCCATCAACCATTGAAGACATACCACCTGCAAATCCAACGGCCACAAGTTCACCTGTCATAGACCGGGGAACGGTAGATCCCGCCTTGGCCCGTGAGGATCGGTCACTGAATAAGACGCTCGATCATCGAAACAGTTCATCCCAATTTGAAAAAAATGGGGACTTTCATCCCTCACCCTGTCACAACCTGTGAAATTCAGCGAATCCACCACCTTCATTCCGGCACCGATTCCGCATTGCGTGACGTGGTGACCAGCGGCTGGATGTGCTGATCCACAGCCTCCCGAGCCCGGAAAATACGCGAGCGCACGGTCCCTACAGGGCAGTCCATGATCTGGGCAATATCTTCATAGGAGAGGCCGTCCAGCTCGCGCAGGGTGATGGCCGTACGCAGATCATCGGGAAGGTTCTCGATCGCCTCGAACACGGCCTCTTCCAGCTGGTCCCTGGCAATGGCGGCTTCCGGCGTTTCGATATCGGACAACCGGCCACTCATGTCAATGATCTCAGCGTCATTGATGTCCAGATCGCTGCCCGGCGGACGCCGCCCCTTGGATACCAGGTGGTTCTTGGCCGTATTGATGGCAATACGATACATCCAGGTGTAGAAGGCGCTTTCGGCACGAAACTTGCCCAAGGCACGATATGCCTTGATGAACGCTTCCTGAGCGACATCCTGTACTTCAGCATGATCGCTGATATAACGGCCGATCAGACCGAGAATCTTGTGCTGATATTTCTTCACCAACAGGTCGAAAGCACGGGTGTCCCCTTTCTGGGCGCGCTCCACCAGTTGCTGATCAGTTTCCTTGGTCGTCATGCAACTCCTCCCCGTGTGAGCCGGGATGGAAACGCCGGACCACGGGCCGAGGCGATATTGCGTCTGCCAACCATTGTCTGCATTCGAATCATGGAGCTCGTCATGGCAAAAGGCCCAAGTGTTGCTGTTTCCTGCGTTCGCATCAAGAGCCCTGTACCAGCCCGCTCATTGCCGCGATGGGACATGTTTTCATTACGATAGTTCCTCCATGGGACAGAATGACATTTGAATTTGGCCTTTCCCAAAGGGATAGTAAGCGGAATACAATAGCGCATCAGCGCTGACACGATACACACAAGGTAACCTCAATGTCCGACCAGCAGGTGAATAACCTCAATGTCCTGTCCCAGGACGTTCTCATCACGCCCGACCAGCTCAAGAAGGAAGTTCCTCTCTCGGCAGAAGCCGAGGCCACAGTACTCAAGGGCCGCGAGACCATCCAGAATATTCTCGATGGCAAGGATCCGCGATTGTTGATGGTCGTGGGCCCTTGCTCCATCCACGATGTAGACGCCGCCCTTGACTATGCTCGCCGCCTGCGTCGCCTGGCCGACGAGGTCAAGGATACGCTATACATCGTCATGCGCGTCTACTTTGAAAAGCCGCGCACCACGGTGGGCTGGAAGGGGCTGATCAACGACCCCCATCTCAACGGCTCGTTCGAGATCGAAGAAGGCCTGCATATTGCCCGCCGCCTGCTGGTCGAGCTTTCCGAGCTTGGTCTGCCGTTGGCTACCGAGGCCCTGGATCCCATCTCTCCGCAGTATCTGCAGGATTGTATCAGTTGGTCGGCCATCGGCGCCCGTACCACGGAATCCCAGACACACCGAGAGATGTCCTCTGGCCTCTCCTGCCCGGTCGGTTTCAAGAACGGTACCGACGGTAGCCTGGATGTGGCGGTCAATGCACTGCAGTCCGTAGCACATCCACACAATTTCCTTGGTATCGACCACAAAGGCCAGGTCGCGATCATCCGTACACGTGGCAATGCCTATGCACACGTGGTGTTGCGTGGAGGCAATGGCAAGCCCAATTATGACAGTGTCAGTGTGGCGCTGGCCGAGCAGGAGCTGAAGAAAGCTGGCATCAAGCCCAACCTGATGATCGACTGCTCCCACGCCAACTCCAACAAGGATGCTGCGCTACAACCCCTGGTGCTGGAAAACGCCACACACCAGATTCTCGATGGCAATCGTTCCATCATTGGTCTGATGGTCGAATCCAATATCGGCTGGGGAAATCAGAAGATTCTCGAAGACCATTCCAAGATGGCCTACGGCGTTTCTGTCACGGATGCCTGCATCGACTGGGACACCACGGTCGATGCCCTGCGCAGCATGCACGAACGACTGCTGCCGGTCCTCTCCAAACGGATTGCCTGATCTGCATCGCCGCCCTGGGCGGCACGCAGCGGCATGACATCCTGCGCCTGCCTACTCCCCAAGGCAGGCGCTTTACATGTCCTGCCTGACCCCGTCGATTTCCCGCACAAAAGGCGGCAAGGCATCCAGCAAAGCTCCCCCGTAGCGGCGTGTCAGCACGCGCCGGTCAAGCAAGGTGATGCGACCTTCATCGGCTTCCTTGCGAATCAGGCGGCCGCAGGCTTGCACCAGCTTCACCGAGGCATCCGGAACACTGATGCGCATGAAAGGATTGCCTCCCTGGCTCTCGATCCACTCAGCAAGAGTCGCACCTACCGGATCGTCAGGTACAGCAAACGGCAAACGGGTGATCACTACATGCGTCAAGTACTTGCCTGGCAGATCGATACCTTCAGCAAAGCTGGCCAGACCAAATAGAATACTGCCTTCACCAGCATCTATTCGGGCCCGATGCCGCTCCACCAGCTCGCGCTTGGGCAGCCGGTCCTGTGCCAGCACTTGATCACGCCGTTCACGAGACAATGCTTTCTCCACCGCCCTCAACTGCGCACGAGAGGAGAACAGCACCAATGCGGCCTCATCCGTCCCGATGGCCTCGACAAAATCGACGATGGCCTGTTCGTGCCCTTCTCGGTCAGCAGGATCCCGCGCCTCCTTGGGAACACTCAGGACTGCCCGTGAATAATCGAACGGACTGGGCAAGCGCTGGTAGCGATAACGATTGGCCAATCCTGCGCGTTCCTGCAGCCGCTCGAAGCGCCCCAGGGCGGTCAGAGTGGCCGAAGTGACCACTGCGCCATAGCAGCGCCCCCACAGTGAGCTGGCAAGCGTATGGGCCGCCGAGACCGGGCTGGCTGAAAACGCCAGTTCTGGCTCACCTTGAAAACGCTCCAGGCTGAGCCAGCGCGCCCACGGCGGTTCATTGGCCGGATCCTGCCTGGCATAGGCCTCCCACAACGCATGGGCTTCCAGAGCACGGCCATGCAACAATGCCAACAAGGGTAACCAGGCCTCGGCCTGCTCCTTGGCCAGACCGGTCCCCTTTTCCGGATCCAGGCTCTCGCGCAGGATATCCGTCATGGTTTCCAGACTGCGGCACAGCTCGGCAAACATCGTCACCAGGCCATCAGCATGCTGTCGAAGCCCTTCCGCTACCTGCCCCATCTCAAAACGGTGCACAGCATGCTCTTCATCATCCACCAGACCATGCGGTCGTTCGGCCAACTGATGCCCAAGCGCAAACGCCTCACCCAGGCGCGGCTCCAGCGCCTCAATCATGCCTGGCAGCGTCGCCAGCAACCGCCCCAGAGTCGGCTGCACACCAAGCGCCGTATTGAGCTCCGTCAGAGACCCCTTGAGATTGCGCAGCCAGCGCAAGGTCCCGCCGACACTGAAACGATGAGTAAAGTGCTGGATCGCCTTGTCGGCAAGGTGGTGGCCTTCATCGAACACATAGATGCATTCAGCGGGATCCGGTAAGACCCGGCCACCGCCAAGCGCCAGATCAGCCAGCACCAGGTCGTGGTTGGCAACGATCACATCGGCCTCATCGAGTCCGCGCCGGGCCCGAAAGAAAGCACAGGCACCGAAATGCCCGCAGCGCCGATTGGTGCACTGGCGATGATCGACCGTCAGGCGCCGCCAGTGGGCATCGTCGATGGAGGCATCCCAGCTGTCGCGATCCCCCTCCCAACGCCCATTGCCATAGGCTTCGCCCATGGCCTTGACCAAGGCCTTGAAGTCGTCCCCATGAACCGCATCGAGGCTTTGCTCGAACAGGGACAGCGTTGGATTCTCCTCTCCCCCGTCCATGGCCTGATCAAGCTTGGCCACACAGATATAGCGCCCACGCCCCTTGGCCAAGGCAAAATGGAAAGACAGCCCGCTATGGGCCTGCAAGGAGGGAAGATCCTTGTGCAGTACCTGCTCCTGAAGGGCAACAGTGGCCGTGGCCAGTACCAAGCGCTTGCCCCGCGCCTGAGCCACAGGCAACGCCGAAAGCAGATAGGCCAGCGTCTTGCCTGTCCCGGTACCCGCTTCCAGTACGCAGACATGTTCATCACTGACGCGCTTTCCAGCATCATCGCTCTCGATGTTGGCCAGGGTGCGTGAGATTTCTGCAATCATCAGCCGCTGGCCGTAGCGCGGCGTCAGCTCGAGGCCGTCCAGCATGCGCCGGTAGGCGCCCTGGATATCGCTCTTGAGGGTTTCGTCAAGCATTTTCGTCCAGCATGGGCATCCCGGTCTCAGGGCGACGCGTCACAGGAGAGAACAGGGAGGTGCCACGGGGTGACACCTCCACATCTTGCTAACGGCAAGTAAACTTACAGTAGACCTTCAGGCGGATGCTCACACGGCAACTTGTCACCGATGAAGCGCTCGATCTCCGGCAGGGAGAACGCATCCTCCTCGCCGACAAAACTGATGGAGACACCCTTGGCGCCTGCGCGACCGGTGCGTCCAATACGATGCACGTAGTCTTCAGGGTCTTCCGGCAAGGTGTAGTTGATCACATGGCTGACATCATCGATATGAATGCCACGACCCGCTACATCTGTCGCGACCAGGACCTGCACTTCGCCCTCACGGAACTGCTCCAGTGTGCGAATACGCTGATTCTGGGCAACATCGCCAGACAACATGGCAACGTTGATATCGGCCTTCTTGAGCAGATCAAGCAGATTGCGCACCAGGTCCCGACGATTGCCGAACACCATCACACGCTCGAAGTCTTCCTGCTGCAGCAACTTGACCAGCAAGCGCTGCTTGTCAGCATCACCGACCATATAGACACGCTGATCGATATCGGCAGCGTTTTCGACAGACACGGCGATTTCCACATGAGCCGGTTCATGGGTCCACTGGCTGGCCAGGTTGAGGATATCTTCGGTAAACGTTGCGGAGAACAGGAAGGTCTGTCGTTCCTGAGGCTTGGGCGTATAACGAATGATGCGCTTGACGTCTGGGATGAAGCCCATCGACAGCATGCGGTCGGCCTCATCCAGAACCAATACTTCGACCTGGCTGAGATCGATGTCACGCTTCTGGTGGAAATCAAGCAGACGGCCAGGTGTGGCCACCAGAATATCAACCGGGCCATTTAACCCATCACGTTGCTTCTGGTAGTCCATGCCACCCACGACACTGGTCACCTTCAGCGAGGTGTAGCGCGCCAGTGCCTTGGCATCCTTCTCGATCTGCAGGGCCAGCTCCCGGGTTGGCGCCAGGATCAACGCACGGGGCGCCCCCGACTTCTGTCCATCCGGCGCTTCCTCTTCCAGGAAGTAGGCCAGCATGGAAATCAGGAAAGCAGCTGTCTTGCCGGTACCTGTCTGTGCCTTGCCGACGACATCGCCTCCCAGCAGAGTCTGGGTCAAGGCTTCGGCCTGGATCGGTGTGCAGTATTCAAAGCCCAGCGTGTGAATGGCACGCATCAGCGGCAGCGGCAGGTCGAAGTCATGGAACCGCCACTTACCCGCGACAGCAGGTACCTTGAACTGGCGCAGATCCCAATTCGATTGACGACGACGCGGCTTGCGACGACGGCGCTTGGGCTTATGGCTCTCGGCCGGTGTGGAGGTCTGTTCCGACTCGCTCATAGGCTGTGCTGTGTATCCGTTGCGGAGAAAAGGTAAAAGAAACGAAGCGGGCATTGTACCAGTCTCTGAGCGTTTCAGCCCATTTAACTGCATCCCTTTACATTCCATTCCCTGTCGAATCATGCCTGCAGGCTGCTAGAATGCGCGCAACGAAAGAGGAGTTGCGTCATGACACGCCGTAAGAAAACCCGCTCGCTGGCCGATAAGGTGACAATCCGTACTGGCCGTCGCAAGGATTACAAGCAGTGGCGCCAAGAAAATCCCGACCAGGTCACTTCGTCGCGTCGTTTCACCCAGAAGAAGCGCCAGCAACGCAAGATTCAGGCCATGCGACGCCTGGAGCGTCAGCAATCCGCTCCTGGTATCGACATTCATCCGCAACGACAAGATGACACGACAGCGCCCACGACGGATCAACCCAACGCCCCCAAGGACGGAGAATAATCATGCGTCTGGTATCCTTCAACATCAACGGACTGCGTGCCCGCCTGCATCAGCTTGAGGCGTTGATTGCCATTCACCAACCGGACCTGATCGGCCTGCAGGAAACCAAGGTGCATGATGATGAATTCCCCAGGGAAGCCGTCGAAGCCATGGGTTACCACGTGTACTTCCATGGGCAGAAGGGCCATTACGGCGTTGCCATTCTAACTCGCCAGGCGCCGGACGAAGTCGTCCACGGCTTTCCCGATGACGGGGTGGATGCACAGCGCCGCTGGATCGGCGCCCGAATCAAAGGGGAAGACGGACAACCCGTGTGGGTCTACAACGGGTATTTCCCTCAGGGCGAGAACATCAGCCACCCCACCAAGTTTCCCCACAAGCGCGCCTTCTATGCGCAACTGCAACGGTTGCTCAGCGAACGCCACTCTCCCGAGGAACGCCTGGCCGTGATGGGCGATTTCAACATCTCCCCGCAGGATATCGACATCGGCATCGGCGAGGACAACCGCAAGCGCTGGCTGCGTGAAGGCAAGACAAGTTTTCAACCGGTGGAACGCGAGTGGCTGGAAGGCATCAAGGGTTGGGGGCTCTACGACAGTTTCCGCGCTTGCCATCCCGAAGTGAATGACCGCTTCAGCTGGTTCGATTATCGCTCCAAGGGATTCGACCGCGAACCCAAGCGAGGCCTGCGCATCGACTATATTCTGACGACCGCACCGCTAACCGAGAAAGTCAGTGCAGCCGGTATCGATTACGATCTGCGCGGTATGGAGAGGCCTTCCGATCATGCACCGGTATGGACGGAATTCGACGTCTAGGCTGAATGTCCTGATAGAACAGGCCCGATAGAACAGAAGAGACGCCTGAGTAGCACACGTAATACAACAATCCCGGGCCTGGACCCGGGATGGTGCGTTATTGGGGTTGAGATGAGGATTGAGACGAGGATGGCGACTGGGCTTCCTTCATATCCGGAGCCTTGCCCAGCACGGCCAGCCACTTCTCTGCCTCAGCTGCGCCGCCCTGCTCAGCCTTGGTCAGGGCTTCCTCCGCCAGTGACTCCCTGCCCCAGGCCAAAGCCAACTGGCCAAGGTGCAGCCAGTCATCCGCCTTATCACTGGATGTGGCGAGCTTCTGCCAGGCAGCCAGCGCCTTGTCACGGTCCCTGGCCTGATGCCAGGCCTCAGCCAACTGGCGCTGATGGGCATCATCATCCGGCAATGTGCCTTCTGCCAGTGCCTGTTCGAGGATTTCCGCTGCCCGCGCGGGAGTACCGGCAGCCAGATGCAGATTGATACGCCGCTCCAGGTCATCATCACCGCTGAGCAGCCCCCTGCGCCAGGCCGCTTCCCATAGTGCGGCAGCACGCACCGGATTCCCAGCCTTCTGGGCCAGCGCAGCCGCCCGGCGCCAGGTTTCCGGGTCATCTCCCACCTGATCAAGCTGGGTCTGGAGCACAGCCAGTGCCTGATCGAGGCGACCACTGCGCTGCATCACTGCCGATGCAAAGGCCAGACGTTTGGCACTCATGTCACCACCTGCCTGCTGGGCACGCTCCACCCAATCTGCTGCTCGTTCCCAGTCTTCAACATCGGCAGCCAGTTTCGCCATCAGCCACAGGCTATCGCCATCTTCATGGCGCTGCAGCCAATCTGCCAGCAACTCACCAGCCAGGTCCTTCTGGCCGGCCTGCAGACGCAATTCGGCTTCTTCACGCAGCCAGCGATCGCGCTGCGCAGCGTCCACGCCCGACACATTCCGGGCCTGAGCCAGATGATCTGCGGCTTCAGCATATTTTTCCTGAGCCGCCTCTGCACCCGCAGCCAACTGCAGATACAAGGCGCCCGCCCAACGGTCGGACTCATTCCCGCCCCTCAGACGCTCAGCCTGCTGGCTCGCCTTGCTTTCGACCCCAGAAGGATCTGATGACAGGCGGCTTTCCAGGCCCTTGAGGTCAGAAATCAACTCACCAGACAGCGTGGGGGCAGCAACAGCAGAGCAAGTAGTCAGTACCAGGCCAGCTGAGGCAACAAGACAGGAATATCTGAATCGCACTTTCATCACAGGCTTCCTATCCATTCAGCTCAAACTTGAATGTCTTGGTGTAACGACGTATCCCCTCGCCAGGAGCAAAGCGGCCCGTCGGTATCACCTTTTCCACCTCACGCTCGAATACGCCTCTTGGCTCTGCATTTATGATGCGACTCCGCGCCGTATCCACTGAGCCATCCGGAAGCACGATAAGTTCGACAGTGACAGCCCCTTCAATACCGCGACGCTGAGCACGGGTTGGATAGGTCGGCTTGGTCATGCTCACTACCGCCGACTCCCCTATCGTCACCGGCTCATTGGATGCCGGCGCCGCCGCACTAGGCGCCGATGCACTAGCCGCTGCCGGAGCTGACGATGGCACGGAAGAAGGCGCAGGTGCCGGGCTCGGTGCAGGCGTTGCCACGGGCTGAGGTGTCGGCTCGGGTTTCGGTTGTGGCTTGGGCTGTGGCTTAGGTGGCGGTGGTGTTTCCACCAGCTCGGGCAAGGCACTGTCCAGCTGCGGTGCAGGTGTATCCAGTGTCGGCACTTCCGGATCGGGAAGCTGCACATTGCTATCCACATTGGGGGCCGGTGCTGGCGGCGGCGGTGTAGCCGCTACCGGGGGCGGGGGCGGAATGGAGGCCGCTGCGGCTTCTGCCGGCTGCTCACTTTGCGGTGCCGGTGCATCGGTCAACTCCATGGTGATCTCTTCACGCAGCTCAGGCTCGGCTTCGGGCGGTACCACCAACAGGGCCAGCCCGATGAAAAGCCCGAACGCGATCCCCGCCCCCAATATCAGGGAAACCACACGCCTCATTGGCCGGCGCTCCTGTCAGCAGCCACTGCCACGTTCTCGACATCCGCATCGCGCAGGCTATCCAGGACCTTCAGTAGCGCCCCCGTCGGTGCATTGCTGTCCGCCTGCACCACGACGCTCCCGTCTTCGCTGAGCATGCTCGCCACCATGGTCCCGGCACGATGAATGTCGACCGGGGTACCATCCACCCATACTGCGCCTTCCGGTGTAACCGCCACCAGGACCTGAACATTGGGCCGGGCGCTGGCAGCACTCGATTCAGGACGCTCGATCTCCACTCCGCTTTCCTTGATGAAGCTGGTGGTCACAATGAAGAAAATCAACATGATGAAGACTACGTCGAGCATTGGAGTCAGGTTGATCTCACTGGCGTCGTCCGTATTGGCCAATAGCCTGCGCCTACGCATGAGCGTCCTCCGCGGCCCGAGCGAGGCGATCATGCAGCCTCTGGTCCTCGCGCCGAATGATGTGTTCCAGTCGGGTGATCAGCAAGAGCCCTACCACCGACACGGCCATGCCGGTCAAAGTGGGCAAGGTCGCCCTGGCGACACCATCCGCCATGGCCCTGGCCTGATTGCTGGAAGCCAGGGACAGGCTGTCGAATACCGTGATCATGCCCGTCACCGTACCCAGCAAGCCCAGCAGCGGGCACACGACGACAAGCAGTTTGAGCCAGGGCAAAGGGCGACGCAGGCGGCGGATCAGTTCGCTGACCCACACCTCCCGCAGCGTCCGGGCACTCCAGCTGGCATGCTCTGCACGAGACACCCAGCGCTCGACCAGGTCACGCCGGGCTGGGCGGTAATGGAAATGGAAGAACCACCAGCGCTCCACCCCCACGGCAAACACCAGCATCGCGACCACTCCAATCACCACCAGTACCGGGCCGCCGGCATCGACAAAGCGCGTCAGCGTATCGAGCCAGGCCCCGAGCAACAGCTCAAACCAGGGCATGGCGCTTCACCTGGGCATCTTTGCCATCGCTGGCGGCGCGATCATTTTCAAGACGGTCCGCCAGTACCGCACTGGCACGACCTTCCATGATGCCGATCAGCGCTCGGGAGCGGCTGGAGAGCGCAGTATGTGCAAACAGCAGCGGCACCGCCGTGACCAGCCCCAGCACCGTCGTCACCAGGGCCTGACTGATGCCGCCAGCCATCAGTTGCGGATCGCCGGTACCGAATACCGTGATCGACTGGAAGGTCACGATCATGCCCGTCACAGTGCCCAACAGGCCCAGTAACGGCGCCACTGCCGCGAGCATCTTGACCAGAGACTGCCCTCTTTCGATGCGGGGCTGTTCCGCCAGCATGGCTTCATCCAGGCGTGCTTCCAGCGCTTCGGGGGCATGATCGGCACCAAAGGCATGGAAACGCTTGAGCACACGGCCCAGCGGGTTGTCTTCACGCAGGTTATCCATGTCAGCGATCTGACGACGCGTCGTCACACTGAGTCTGGCCAGATACAGGTACTGGAACAGCGCAATGACCAGACCAACAGCCCCCAGTACCACCACGACCCACCCCACGGCGCCGCCCTGCTGGAAACGTTCCCATAGCGTCGGCTGCTGGGCCAGCGCCTGCAGCACCTGTCCTCCTGTAGGGTCTATAGGAACCACCTTGCTACTGCCGGCATCGAAGGCATTCAGTTCCTCTACCACAGCGGCAGGAGTATGCCCGGTCGGTGCCAACAGACCATCACGCCCCTGACGCTGCAATAACTGACCCTGGCTGAAGGCTACCAAGTTACCCACTCGGACCACTGGCTGATCGCTGACATCACCATTGTCTGCGGCTACCGGAACATTCAGCGCACGCACCTTGGCCGTTTCCGCGGTCAGCCCCATTAGGCTGTCAGCCAGAGTCTCGATCTGTCCGGAGGTAAGAATGGCGTCATCTTCCAGGCGTGGAGGCAATTCGGCCGCTCCGCCCAGCGTCAACCACTCACCATTGAGTTCATCACGCAACTCGCCACTGGCGCCTGCCACAACGCCAAAGACGGCATCGAGATCGCCACCTGCGGACTCCCGCTGAGCATCGATCTCCGCCAGCGCTTGATTGAGTTCCTGCTGACGCGCTTCAAGCGTTTCACGACGCTCGCGAGCAGCCGCCAGTTTTTCCTGAGCCTGAGCCAGCGCTACCTTCAGGGCCTCGCTATCGTCCACCAGATTCGCCAAGCGGGTATTGTCACGCGCTTCGGCTGCCTGTCTTTCTGCACGTAGCGTGGTCAACGCAGAGCTCGTCTCGGGAGCCTGGGCCGAGTCGTCTTGCTGCGCTAATGCGGAGCTGCTGCTCCAGGCCAGAGCAGTGGCAAGGAGTGCGGCACCCAGCGGCTTGATCACTATCGAGGGCTGAAATGTGAAACTCATGAACGCCCCTCCTGCGCTTGAGACTCTGCAGCAGCGGAAAGCGGCTGGGACAATGGCAGGTTCAAGAGCTCCGGCGCCCGCTGGTCGCGGACAATGCGCAGCCCCTTGGCCAATTCCTTGCGGTCACTTGCATCAAGCGGCTTCCAGCCGGAACTGGCGACATCCCAGACACCACCTTCCTGGCCATCTGGCGTCAGGTAATACCAGCCCACTCGTCCCATGCGCAGAAAATCCACCTGACGACCGCCCTCATCGTCGAGAGTACTGCGCCAGGCATCCAGTTCGCGGCCATAGTTCAGCTCTGCCTTCCAGGCACCCAGTACTTTCTCGAGCTTGGCCGAGTCACTCAAGGCCGGGTTGACCAAGTCGGATTCAAGAGAGGCGACACGGGCAAGGCGCTCATCACGCAGGAAAGGGATATCCTGTTCGACCCATGCGGAGAGGCGTTCTGTCATGTCATTCAGCAGGCCAGGCAGCGCTTCACCGGTTTCGGCCAATGTCGCGATCGCGTTTTCTCGCTCGCCCAGCTTTTGCTCCAGACTCTCGACCTGCGGCGCCAGCGCGCGGTTGTAGCTTTCCAGGCGACGAGCTTCTTCCTCGGCTTGGCGCAGCTCAGCAATACGCTCACGCACACTTTCGTCAGCTGCATCGATCTTGGCCTGCAACTCTGCCTGAGTCTGCTGGGCCTGCAGCGCCTCCTGCTCCAGCTCGGATTGCGCTGAAACTGGCCCCACGACACTGAAGGAAGCTAGCAATAGCCCCAGAGCAGGTAGAGCGCCCGGAAGCACTCGACGCACGCCGCCATTGCGACGCGTCGTTGGAATTCGCGACATCACCTTACGCCTCCAATACATTCGAACGCGCCCCACTCCCCCGGACAGCATCCAGGCTCATGGCTGCGCGAAGATGCCCGGAACACTACCTGAAACACGAATTATTATCAATGAGAGCCATCAAGCGAACCTATGAGGCTTGCCATCAAAGGCGAAATAAGCCTCCTCTCAAAAACACACCACCCCCGCCAGGTAACCCCGACGGGGGTGGATCGCGCTCGTAGCTCGTAGCTCGTAGCTCGTAGCTATTACAGCTTGCTTTCCAACTCAGGCAGTGCCTCGAACAGATCCGCGACCAGGCCGTAGTCCGCTACCGAGAAGATCGGTGCCTCTTCATCCTTGTTGATCGCCACGATGACCTTGGAATCTTTCATCCCGGCCAGGTGCTGGATGGCACCGCTGATACCCACGGCAATGTACAGCTCTGGTGCCACGATCTTGCCGGTCTGACCGACCTGCATATCGTTGGGCACGAAGCCGGCATCCACCGCCGCACGCGAGGCGCCGATGGCAGCACCCAGCTTGTCGGCAATCCCGTCGAGCAGCTTGAAGTTGTCACCGCTACCCATGCCGCGGCCACCAGAGATGACCACCTTGGCGGCGCCCAGCTCTGGACGGTCGCTCTGCGCCAGTGCTTCACCAACGAAGCGGGACTGGGTGTTGTCGACCACGGTGTCTACAGCTTCGACGTTCGCGCCACCGCCCTGGCCCACAGCATCGAAGGCCGTGGGGCGCACGGTAATGACCTTGAGCGCATCGCTGCTCTGCACCGTGGCAATGGCATTGCCGGCGTAGATCGGACGCTGGAAGGTATCGGCGCCTACGACCGCAATGATCTCGGAAATCTGCGCCACGTCCTTCAAGGCGGCCAGGCGCGGCAGCACGTTCTTGCCGGTGGTGGAAGCCGCCGCCAGTACATGGCTGTAGTCATCGGCCAGCGCTGTAAGCAGATCCGCCAGGGGTTCGGCCAGTTGATGCGCATACACGGCATTGTCGGCCACGCGCACCTTGCTTACGCCATCCAGCTT
>NZ_JAJUFQ010000028.1 GCF_029263665.1 Halomonas sp. | reverse complement strand
CCATGGGCGGCCACGGGTACGAAGGGCAAGGGGTTATCGCTGCCTTGCCGGAACAGGAATGCACCACGGGAATAGTTTTCGGCCTGTGCGAAACAGTGGTTGACAGCGCTGACCATGGCCTGAGTAGAACGGAAGTTCCTGCCCAGTGTGGCATGACGCCCCTGAGTGGCGCGGCGGGCCTCCAGGTAGGTATGGATATCGGCGCCACGGAAAGCGTAGATGGCCTGCTTGGGGTCGCCAATCAGCAAGACGGCGCTCGGCTCGGTTTCTGCATCGGGGCTGTCATGGCCACTGAGCCGATAGACGCGATCAAACAGACGATACTGCACCGGGTCGGTGTCCTGGAATTCATCGACCATGGCCACGGGAAACTGACGCCGGATACGCTCGGCCAAGCGTTTGCTCTGAACATCAGCTTGCGTTGAACCACTTGCACAAAGTGCACGATCCAGATGAATCAGCAGGTCATCGGGACCAATTTCTGCTCGGCGGGCCTGGGCCTGATGGCGACGCTCCGCCATCCAGCGCACCGCGTGACTGACCAGTGCCGGGTAGGCGTCGGGCAACTCGCTCAAGCGTGCAGGCAACTCGGCCAAGGCATTCAGGGCGGGCAGGTCCGGCGGTGAGCCTTCTTTCCAGATATCGGCCATGCCCTGTGGGGTGAGGCGCTCCCAGGCAGCCTTGCTCAACGCGGGTTGCTTCTGGCCTGGATCCTCCACCCACTGGCGCAGGGCGGCGAGCCAGTTGGCGCGACTCCGGGAGTTGAGCTTCTGGCCATTGAAGGCTTTGCGCGAAGCAGCATCTTCAAGTACGGCCTCCAGCTCATCCAGCCAGGCAGGCCAGGGTGCCTTGAGTGCGGCCAGGCAGTGCTCGGTTTCGGCACTGACATGCTCGAAGGTTTCCAGAGGAACGGGTGCTTCGTCCAGGCTTTCGGCATGGGGCAGCAGTCTCCCGAGAGCCTTGTGCAGGGCTTCCGGTGTTTCCCAATGACTCGTGAGCTGATCGAGATATTCGCTGGGCAATGCGTAGAGGAAGGTGCGCCAGTAGTCACGGGCGACGTCCAGCTCCAGCTCGCTCTGATCGGTTTCCAGGGACAGCGAGAACAGGCTGCCGCTGTCGAAGGCATGCTCGCTGAGCATGCGGTGGCACCAGGAGTGGATCGTCGAGATGGCCGCTTCGTCCATCCATTCCGCGGCCAGTTGCAGGCGCCGGCCGCAGGCGGGCCAGTGCTCCTTTGGCCACTGGTTGCGCAGACGCACCAGTGGGTCGCTGGCGTTGTCGTCGCTTTCGTTACTTTCGTCGCTTTCGTTACATGCCGGCTCTGCTGATGGTGAGGTCTGTGACGGTTGTTGTTGAGCTTGCCGTTGAACGGGCTGTTGAAACAGCTCTGCCGCTTCCACCAGGCGAGCACGGATGCGGTCCCGCAGCTCCAGTGTGGCGGCATTGGTGAACGTTACTACCAGAATTTCAGGCGGTGTCAGTGGACGTGGAAAGGCCGCAGTATCTGGTTCGCCATCGGCCGGGCAGGGCCTGGGGCCGAGGACCAGGCGCACATACAGCAGGGCGATGGTAAAGGTCTTGCCGGTCCCGGCGCTGGCCTCTATCAGCCGGTTGCCGTCGAGAGGCAGTGTGACCGGATCAAGCATGATGCTGGTGGTCATTGGTTGCCTCCATTGTCAGGTTCCCCGGACCTTGCAAGACGGCTGAGCGGTCCATACAGCGATTCGGCGAGGGCGGCAAATTCATTGCCATGCTCATTGATCAGGGCTTCTGGTCCGGCCCAGACACGGGTCAGGTAAGTGTTACGCGGGAACTCCCCAGGCTGGAATTCATTGCCTGCCAGGACTTTCCAGGCATCATCCAGGGCCGCTTCATCCGCTTTTTCAGACTGCCCCTCGAGAATGCGTGCCATGGCGGCAGGAGTTCCGCCTTTGCGCAGCCAGGCGAAGGCCGAATCTCTGGCCAAGGGCAGTGGGCAACACATGGCTTGATGCCAGACAGTGGCAATGTTGCCGAGCCAGGACTGCGCCTCATCGGCGGTCAGTGGGGGCAGGTGGCCATCTCCCACACGGGACAGCAGGCGGGTGGTTGTCGGGCCGAGACAGATCTGAGCCACGAGATGCACCACCCAGGGACGGACCCAATGCTTCCAGTGGTAACGGTTATTGCGAATCAGGCTGGATGTCAGCAATACCACTCGACAGCGCTGGCCATCAGCGTCTTGGCGCAGTTCATCGATGACATCCTCGATTTCCAGGCCGCCAAGTGTCAGAGAAAACGGGGTGGCGGTCTGATGGGCATGGGGCCAGCGTTGGCAGGTTCGGGCATATAGTTCGAACAATTCATCCATGGGCTCGACCAGGTGCTGGCGCATGCGTTCGGCAAAGCCCCCCATGGCGAGATGTCCTTCCCGGGCTAGCCGGTCCAGCGTGCTGTACAAGGCATCCTGACGTGCCTGGTGCCTGTCGTCTTCACCGCCTTCAGTACTGTCGACGGCCCTGCGCTGGGCCTGGATCAGCGTGTCTTGCAACTGCCATCTGTCCAGGCCATTCAAGGCAAAGGGTTCCTGGTCGAGCCGGCCGGACTCCGGCAAGGCCAGACGCACGCCAAGCCGCTGATTGAAGAAGGTGGCGACGGGATCGTCCAGCAGCCGGGACAGGCGAGCCAGTGTCAGAGGGGCGTTGGCCTCCCAGGCTGGCAGGGGAGCAATGATCTGATCGGTGAGGGTGTCACGATCATGCACCTGACGCCACTCGTGAGCATAGCTGAACAGGTGTGGCTGGCCCATGAAGTAGTGGGGGCTGAAAGGCGTCAGTGGGTGCTCGGTGGTCAAGTGCTCCAGCAGGGCCGTTCCACCATTTTCATCGGTTTCGTCCAGTTTCCAGCCGCGGGCCAGGTGATCGCGCAGCTGACTGACCAGTACGGATGGCGGGCATTCACTATTGTCATGAATGCTGCGTCCTACCCAACTGATGGACAGGCGCTCGCGGGCCGAGAGCAAGGCTTCGAGAAACAGGTAGCGATCATCCTCCCGACGCGAACGATCCCCGGGCCGATAGTCCTGGCCCATCAGATCGAAGTCCTGGGGAACCTGGGTACGCGGATAGTCACCATCGTTCATGCCTAGCAACCATACATGACGAAATGGAATGGCGCGCATGGGCATCAGGGTCGCGACATTGACGGCACCGGCCAGGAAGCGCTGGGACAGACCGCCGTCGTCGAGGGTGGTCAGCCATTGCTCGCGCACCACCGCCAGGGGAATCTCGCCATCGAAGGCCGCTTCGATGGCCGATTCATGCCAGGTTTCCAAGGCCAGGTCGAGGCGGCTGAGCAGATTGCTGTCGTTGTCGTCCACCGGACTGAGGCAATCGTCGAGCAGCGCGCGCAGCCGGATGCACCAGTTGCCCACATCCGTCGGTGTGGAAAGCGCATGCCAATGATGTTCGAGGGTGTCGATCAGACGCACCAACGGGCCAGCCAAGGCGGCTTCCAGTCCGCCGATGTCACCGTAGGGTGCGATATCGTGCCAGGCCGTATCCTGGCCTGGCGCTGGTGTCGGTTCATCTGCTGCCCCTTCTCCCACGGCATAGCCCAGCAGCAGGCGGCGGAGGCCAAAGGTCCAGGTGTTCTGGCTCAACCCCCCTGGCAAGTCGAGGCTCTGGCGCTGCTCGGCATCCAGTCCCCAGCGAATACCGCTACCCGCAATCCAGCGTTCCAGCACCGGGAGATCGTCCTCGCGGATGGCAAAGCGTTCTCGCACGGCGGGCACTTCGAGCAGGTCGAGCAGGTTCGATACCGACAGACGCAGCTCTGGCAGCCGGGTCAGGGTTTCCACGGCGATAGCCAGTGGCTGGCGATGGCGGCTGGCCTGGTCGGAGAGGGTAAAGGGAATGTAGCGTGGGTCGTCGCTTTCCAGACGCCCGAACACGGATGTCACTGCCGCAGCATAGGCATCCACCTCCGGTACCATCACCAGCACGTCGCGTGGCCTGAGGGTTGCATCGGCACTGAAAGCGGCGAGCAACTGATCGTGGAGCAATTCCACCTCGCGTAATGGGCTGTGCGCCACATGGAAGGTCAGAGAGGTGTCGTTCTTGTCGACAGAAGGCCACAGCGCCTGCGTCTCGCTCATAGGACGCAGGGCGCGAATATCATCCTGCAACTGATGCAACAGTTGCTGGCGGCCATCGGGCAGGGCATGTGGTTCAAACAGATCGATGCGTAGTGCATCGTTTTCGAACAGCTTGGCATATTGCTGGTGTTCATCGAACTCATCGAGCAGGCGCAGGTAATCACGGCCCTGCTTGCCCCAGGCGGCGAGCAAGGGATGGGCGTGAAGGTGCATCTGGCTGTCGTCGAGATCCAGGGGCATGCCGGGGCGCTGCTGCTGGCGACGTCGGGCAGCTCGCAGCAGGTCGCGATGTTCGATGATATCGGCCCAATAGAACTCACAAGGGTTATGCACGCACAGCACGACCTGGCACATCCGCGACAGGGCGGCCAGGGCCTCCAGGGTCTGGCTGGGCAACGACGAGATACCAAAGACCATGATTCGACGTGGCAGCCCTGCTGGTCGCGCCGAGGCATCCAGGGACTGGCAGGCGGTGACAAAACGCTGGTGGACGCCAGCACGGCTGGAGGCAATGCCGGCTTCGCCGATATCGGCACGCAGCACCCGCCACAGCACCGCCTGCCAGAGTTGGTCTTCCGGCAGTGGGCGGGACTGGCCGCGAGCATCGATCAGGACATCCTCGCCATTGGCCCAGGCTTCCAGCCAGTCTCCACGGTAGACCTGATACTGGTCGAACAGGTCCGCCAGGCGCTCGGCCAACTGGTGGCGCTTGCGCTGGTCATCGTCGGCATCGAGAAAGCGCTGCAATGGCGTGAACGCTTCAGCAGTGCCTGGATCGTCCAGCAGGCTGGGCAACAGACGCATCAGCCGCCAGGTCAGGCGTGACTTGTCGAAAGGTGACGTCGGAGGTACCGAATCGGGGCCATCAAGGTGTGTCAGTACGGTGCGATAGGCCTGCCACAGGAAGCGCGCAGGGAGAGTGACATCCAGTGCCGCTGCGATACCGCAGCCACCATCTTCCGGGTTGGCCGCCAGGGCCAGCTTGAGCCATTGGCTGATGCCATTGCTCTGCACCAGCAGCACCTCGTTTTCCAGCGGTCCCAGCGGATGCTGGCGCATCCAGTTCACCGCCAGGTCGCGCAGTGCTTCCAGATGGTTACCGTGGATCACCATGAATCCTGGTGTGAGGGCAGTTGAGTGCGCCATGCGCCTTCCTTGAGGTTGCTGTGCTGGGGGAAATGGTGCCGTAAACCACGGTGTTGTGAAAGGCAGGAAGATCAGAAATGGTGGTGCATCACCTGGGTAGCTTCATATGCCTGATGGACGTCTTGCATGTCCTTGAGTCCATTATATTAATAAGCAAAATGTTAAATACTGTTTGAAACGGAAAATATATGGAAGCCAATATGCGCAAGAAAGACTTGGCGGATTAATCGTGTTTTTTTCTGGATGCCTTCCTGTTTTTCAGAAGCACTATCGGTAATATTTCATATCAATGTCTGGGCATGATGAAATAGAGAAGATCGTTTGCCATTGAATATAAATATGTAAAGGAAAAGTTAGGCGCTCGGGGACTTTGGAGGAGTAGAGCGCCTTGATGACCGTTGCACCGCTCTCTGGATATTGGCTGGAGAAATTGGAGCGATGGGTGCCAATTGGACATCTAGCCTGCAACATATTAGGGTACCTGCCTCGGGTCGTATCGCTGCACCACATGGACCCGGCATCATCCCGCAACGGGATGTTTTGGTCTCACTACCACGATGATGACGTGATCACCGGCATTTTCGGTTGTCTGGCGACGTCGTTATCGATAGAGAGGAAATCCATGTCGCCCCATTATGCTGACCAGGGCCGCTGCATGCCGCGCCGCCCACCGCCGATTTTCTGACGTCGATTCGACGACGTTTCCTGCCTCTGCCGCCATGACGGCCGATAGCGCGTTTTGCCTTCTTCCGAAGCCCTGCTTGGGCTGATCGGGGACATCTCGTCGAGCGTGTTTCTCGTGCCCTCATGGTCATCTCTTCACTGCGTCCTGTGCCCGTGGCAAGTCGCGGCGCTGGTGGCGCGCTTCTGTTCCACCCACTTCGAGGTTGCTCTTGAACAACGCTCCACTCCATCAATTTTCGACCCTGACAGTCATCCTGCTGATGTTCGCCTTTTATGGCGGCACTTATCTGCTGACGCTTGGTATTCGCAAGAAAAAAGAAGATGCCGATGCCTTCATGGTCTCCAATCATCGCGTTGGCTTTGGTATTGGTGCAGCGAGCATGACTGCGACCTGGATATGGGCGGCTTCTTTTTACGCCGCCGCGACTTCAGGCTATACCTACGGTGTCTCAGGCCCCATCCACTACGGACTGTGGGGGGCACTGATGATTCTGTTCATCTATCCTTTCGGCCGGCGTTTTCGCAAGCTTGCCCCTAATGCCCATACCCTGGGCGAGCTGATTCATGCCCGCCACGGCTCCTCCAGCCAATTGATCCTGGCGCTGTCCAACCTGCTGGGCAGCATCATCAGCTTGATGGTCAACTTCACTGCTGCTGGAGCGCTGGTATCGGTACTCTCGCCACTGTCTTTTCAGGCAGGGGTGATCATGGCCGGGACTGGTGTACTGCTCTATACCTTGTGGTCGGGTTTTCGTGCTTCGGTGCTTACCGATTTCGCTCAGCTGGTCGCTCTGATGGCCATTGCTGTGGTTATCATTCCCGCTGTGTTCTTTGCGATGGGCGGCCCGAGTGAGCTGGTCGCAGGGCTTGATAACCTGAGCGCCGAGCAGGCCAATTTCTTTTCTGCTGATGCTGTTCTTAACCAGGGGGCACCTTTCTTCGTCGCTGTACTGGCCTATGCCATCGGCAACCAGACCATTTCCCAGCGCCTGTTTGCCGTCAAGGAAGAGCACATCAAGCCGACTTTTCTCACTGCTACCATCGGTTATGGCGCCATTGTCATTGGTCTGGGGATGATCGGGTTGATGGCGCTGACACTTGGCGTCGAGCCCTTGAACGGCGACATGAACAATCTGATTCCGCAGATGGTCTCGGGTTATCTGCCGCCGGTGTTCATCGCGTTGTTCTTCATCCTGGTGATAGGTTCGCTGTCTTCTACGGCAGATTCCGATCTTTCGGCGCTGTCAGCGATCATGATGGCCGACGTTTACGGGAAGAATATTGCCCGGGGCAAGGCCAACCCTGAACGCATGTTACTGGTGGGGCGATTGACCATGATCGTTGCCACTGCCATTGGCATTATCTTCGCCAGCTTCTCGCTGGATATCCTGGTGATGCTGGTCTTTGTCGGTGCGTTATGGGGCGCCATCGTCTTTCCAGTCATCGCCAGCTGCTTCTGGAACCGGGTCACCAATGCTGCATTCACCACCTCTGTGCTGGTCGCCATGCTGGTGTTCTGTGTGGCCCGCTTTGAGTGGGTACCTCTGTCGGGGGTAACAGGACTGTTCTTCGAGGTTCTGGGCAGTATCGGCGGCGGAGTCATCATCGGCTTGATGGTTTTTGGTTTTCTTGGCCGCGTGGCCGGCTTCACCGCAGGTGGGCTGGCATTGGTGGCGATGCTGATCTTCGCCACTGGCTTCCTGCGTGACTATACCGTGCTGCTGGCCTCCTTGACCGCCTATGGCACCAGCACTCTGGTGTGTGTAGTGATGAGTCTGGCCAGCCGGGAGCGCTTTGATTTCGACAGCATTCGTGAGCAGGTCGGAAACTACGACGAGCATATCGTCGACGCGGAATCAGTTGAGTCGACCAAAGAGCCTGTACCCGCACCTCTCGCTACGCAGCGCTGATCTATATCCCAGCTACTATGGCGTCGGCATACCGGCGCCCATCACACGGAGTTTGTCCATGACTACCCTCTTTGCCGTCTATGTACTGATCTGGCCAGCCCTGACTCTGGGCGTGCTGGTGTTGATCTGTCGTGCCGTATGGCGTGATCGGCGCGAAGCCCGCCGCCAGCGCAGGTCGCTTGTCTGAGGTCTGTTGTACCTTCGATCCAGCCGTGAGCCTGACGCTGGCTCGACGATCATGATCTGAATGAGTGCATCGCCCCCTTCGAGGTAAAGGCCTCGGAGGGGGCTTTGAATGAAGGGCTTTGAGTGCAGGGGTTTTGAGAGCAAGAAAGACGGCTTAGCCGAGCACGCCCTGACTGCGCAGGTAGTCATCATAGCTGCCGCTGAAATCGACGATGCCATCGTCTTTCATCTCGATGATGCGCGTGGCCAGTGAGCCAACGAACTCTCGGTCGTGGCTGACGAAAATCAGGGTGCCGGGATAGTGCTCCAATGCCAGGTTGAGCGCTTCGATGGACTCCATGTCCAGGTGGTTGGTGGGCTCATCCATGACCAGCACGTTGGGGTTTTGCAGCGAGAGTTTGCCGAACAGCATACGCCCTTGCTCGCCACCTGAAATGACTTTGACCGACTTGCCGATGTCGTCGTTGGAGAACAGCATTCGGCCGAGGGCGCCACGTACTGTCTGCTCGCCGGCGGTCGTCCATTGCTGCATCCATTCGAACAGCGTCTCGCCACCGTCGAAGTCCGCCGCGTGGTCCTGAGCGAAATAACCGACTTCAGCCGCATCGGTCCATTTCACCTCGCCGGCGTCAGGTGCCATCGCGCCGACCAGGCAGTTGAGCAAGGTGGTCTTGCCGATGCCGTTGGGCCCGATGATGGCGATGCGTTCTCCCGCTTCGATTCTCAGGTCAAAACGCTCGAACAGGACATTGTCGTCCCAGGCCTTGGAGAGTGCTTCCACCGCCAGCGCCTGACGATGAATCTTCTTGTTCTGCTCAAAGCGAATGAAGGGGCTGATGCGTGATGAGGGCTTGACCTCATTGAGCTGGATCTTGTCGATCTTGCGCTGGCGCGAGGTCGCCTGCTTGGCCTTGGAAGCATTGGCCGAGAAGCGGCTGACGAATTGCTTGAGCTCGGCGATTTCAGCCTTCTTCTTGGCATTCTCGTTATGCAGACGTTCGCGCGCCTGAGTGGCAGCGGTCATGTACTCATCGTAGTTGCCGGGAAACAGCTGCAACTCGCCGTAGTCCAGGTCCGCCATGTGGGTACAGACGCTGTTCAGGAAGTGGCGATCGTGAGAGATGATGATCATGGTCGACGAACGCGCTTTGAGAATATCTTCCAGCCAGCGAATCGTATTGATATCGAGATGGTTGGTCGGCTCATCCAGCAGCAGCACGTCGGGATCGCTGAACAGCGCCTGGGCCAACAGTACCCGGAGCTTCCAGCCCGGAGCGACCACACTCATCGGCTGATCATGCTGTTCCAGGGGGATACCCAGGCCAAGCAGCAACTCACCGGCACGCGACTCGGCGGTATAGCCATCGAGTTCGGCAAAGCGCACTTCGAGATCCGCCACCGCCATGCCATCTTCTTCACTCATCTCGGCCAGCGAATAGATGCGCTCACGCTCGGCCGCGACAGACCACAGCTCTTCGTTGCCCATGATCACCGTATCGATGACACGCTCGTTCTCGAAGGCGAACTGATCCTGACGTAGCTTGCCCAGTCGTGTGGTGGCATCTTTCATCACCTGGCCGCTGGTAGGCTCCAGGTCGCCCCCGAGAATCTTGATCAGGGTCGACTTGCCACAGCCGTTGGCTCCGATCAGGCCATAGCGATGCCCCTGGCCGAATTTGACAGAAACGTTTTCGAACAGCGGCTTGGGGCCAAACTGCATGGTGATGTTGGCGGTAGAGAGCACGGCAGAGAATCTCGCGGGAGGGACATGGATGAGAGGCTTGGGCCGACACGACAAGCGACTACGACCAAAGTGGAGCGCGCATTGTACGCGCCAGAGCATGGTGCTATCCACCCAAGCTCCCGTTCTATATCGGCGCCATCGTTCTATTCGGTGCCATTAGTGGCTCATGACCGCGCGATGTCAGACGTGTCGTCGTTTGGTCGCTTACAAAAGGCGTCATGGTGATGTGTGATGCGTAGATAGCAGAAAATTTACGATGTGGTGTCACACTCGCGGCGCTTCACTCGTCTAGGTATCGAAACTTTCTGAATGTATCGAACTGAATGTATCGAAACCCACAGAAGGAGAAGAACCATGACGGTGAAAGTTGACCCCTTTGCTGCTGCTCCCTCGCTGATGCAGGATTGGCAGCGAGTGTCTCTTACTATCAACAAGAGCATGGATCCGACACTTGTCGGGCTCGTCGAGATTCGTGCTTCACAGATCAATGGCTGCGCCAACTGCCTCAACATGCATACGGTGTTTGCACGGGAGAACGGAGAAACCGAACAGCGCATCAACCTGCTTTCAGCATGGCGTGAGGCGCCCTGCTATAGCGATCGTGAGCGTGCTGCACTTGGCTGGACCGAGGTGATGACGCGGCTCTCGGAGGGGCATGATCGAGATGCTGCCTACCAGGCCCTGCAGGATCAGTTCAACGAGGAGGAGCAGGTGAAGCTTACCTTGATACTCAGTGTCATCAATGGCTGGAACCGTATCGCTACCGGGTTCGGTGTCTGGGTCGATCCTGCCGAAGTGAAAGCCTCTGTCGCCAGGGTGGGCACTCGATGACAGGCGTGAGACATGAGGATGCAGCCATCGGTTTCGATGCCTTGCGACCAAGGCTCATGCGCGTTGCCTACCGCATGCTCGGCTCTGTTGCTGACGCGGAGGATATTCTGCAGGAGGCCTTCATCCGCTGGATGAAGGTAGATCGCGAAGAGGTGAGCGAGCCCAAGGCGTTTCTGCGTCGCACGGTCACACGGCTGTGCCTCGATCAGCTCAAGTCGGCGCGGCATCAGCGTGAGACTTACGTAGGCCCGTGGCTTCCCGAGCCGGTAGTGGAAGAGGAGGAAGAAGAGGACGTTACCTTGCCATTGATGCTGGCATTGGAACGTCTATCGCCGCTCGAGAGAGCGGCGTTCCTGCTGCACGATGTGTTCGGGCTGGCATTCGAGGAAGTTGCCACGACCATTCATCGTGATGTCACCGCCTGTCGCCAGCTCGCTGCCCGTGCACGTGCCCATGTGCGTGAGGAAAGGCCTCGTTATCAGATGAGCAGACATCGGGGCCTGGAGATTGCCAAGGCCTTCTTCGTCGCATCGCGCAGCGGCGATATGCAAGCCCTGGGTGCAATGCTGGCTGCTGACATCAGTGTGCATGCCGATGGTGGTGGCAAGCGTGCTGCTGCCAGCAAACCCATTCTGGGTTTTGAGGCCGTGATGAAGTTTCACCAAGGCCTCGCCGCCAAGCTCCGGGAGCATGGATCGACACTGGTGCGTACAGGGTTCGTCAACGGTCTGCCGGGGTTCGTCACGCTGGAGGCCGATGGTGAGTTCCAGACGACAGCGCTCGATATCGAGGATGGCAGGATTGCTGCCATTTATGTGGTGAGGAATCCTGACAAGTTGAGGCATCTGCATTAGGAAGCCTGCATAAATGCCTGTTGCCCCGTCGCCACATCATGCATCGCTGAGGTTATCCGTAACGCGTTTGCGGACTCGGTTGATGTGACTGCGCATGGCCAGCCGAGCGCCGTCGCTGTCTCTCTGCTCGATGGCTTCCAGAATCATGCGGTGCTCACCTATGACCCGGTCGATGCGCTCCTGACTGGCGCTTTGCGTGATGCTCAAGGCCATGGTCATGGCCTTTTCGATATCGATATGGATGGATTCGAGAATGCTCGGGAACATATCGTTCCCGGTGGCTTCTGCAATCACCATATGGAAGGTGAAGTCTGCTTCGCTGGCGATGCGGCCTTGCGAAAAATCTTCTTCCATTCCCTTGAGCGCATCGCGAAGCTGGATCAGTTGTCCTTCATTACGTCGTTCCGCCGCCAGCGCGCTGGCCTCGCATTCCAGTGCGATTCGGACCTCGTAGCTCTTGAGAAGCAGGGATACATCCGAGGCATCGGCGTACTGAATGAGACCAGCAGGAGGAATACGTTGAATGAAGCTGCCTGACCCCTGACGAGAAATGATGATGCCGTCGGCCTGGAGGCGCATCAGCGCCTCCCTGACGACAGGGCGAGAAACCGAGTAGTGCTGACATATGCGGTGCTCTGATGGCAATTTTTCGCCTTTCTTGAACTGGCCATCAATGATGGCCTGCATAAGTTTTCCATAAAGCTTGTCAGCCAGTTTCTCTCTTCGGGGAGGTGTCCCGAGAATGCTGTTTTTATCAAGGCTCATTTGGCAATTCCGCTAGTGCTTCTTTTGTCCGAATTATATTGAACTGGACGTTTTATGGCGAGAAAGTAGACAAAAATCACAGTGAGAACAATGAAGAACAGGCTGTCCATGCTGGTGAAGAAAATGGATGGATCACCCTGGGAAAGGGTCAGCGATCTTCTGAGAAACTCCTCCAGGTTGGGCGCAAGAATGAAACCCAACAATAGCGTGATAACCGGATAGTCATGCTTGCGAAGATAATAGGCAAGAACGCCTAGCGCCAGAGTCAGTCCCATCTGGTAGACCGAGTAGGTGGCGACGTAACTGCCAACCACGGCAAGCAGGGCGATGGCTCCGTACAACATGTCCTTGCGTATGGAGACGATGCGAATGAAGTACGGTCCAATGAGAAATAGTGTCAGAGGAATGAGCACAATGGCGCTGAACAGCAGCGAGGCCAGCATAGGAGCAATCAGCCCAGCCTGATCTGCCAATAGCTGAGGGCCTGGCTGGATACCATTGATGATCAACACACCGAGTACGATGGCGGTAATAGGATCACCTGGAATACCGAAGGTCAGCATGGGCACCAGGGCACCGCCACAGACGGCGTTGTTGGCGCTCTCGGCCGCAGCAATACCCTGGGGATTGCCCTTGCCAAAGCGCTCGGGCTCGCGAGATGTGCGCACGGCTTCGGCATAGGCAAGGAAGCTGCCCATGGAGCCGCCCGCTCCCGGCAAGGTGCCGACCAGATAGCCAATCAGTGATGACTTGAGATAGCACCAGAAACCGATCTCGCGAATCGAGGACAGTGGCGGCACGAAGTCCCGCCGGCGAATGGCCGGAGCCTGGAGAGCTTCCTGGCGTAGGCGCTTGTGTTCGGCAATGGTTCTGGCCTGGATCAGCAACTCACTGATGGCAAAGGTGCCGATGATGACCGGCATCAGGTCAATACCGGCCGTCAGTGCCTCTGTCCCGAAGGTGAAGCGCGCCATGGGAACCATGCTGTCGAGCCCGATCGTTGCCAGCATCAGGCCAAGGCAGGCCGCCATGGCGGCTTTTACAATACGGCCTCGCTGGGCAATGACAATGACGACCAGGGCAAAGGCGATCAGGGAGAACTTGCCGGCCGTCTGCACCAGCAAAGATGCTTCAGCGACGAAAGGGGCAAGCATGATCAAGAGCAGGGCACCAATGCCACCACCGATCATCGAGGCCAGAGACGCATGACCCAGAGCCTGGGCACCCTGGCCGCGCTGCTGCATGGGATACCCCTCCAGCGCAGTCATCATGGAAGATGGCGCGCCCGGGATGTTGATGGTCGTTGCGGTAATGCTGCCGCCACACATGCCGGCCATGTAGATACTGGCACAGGCCATCAAGGCAGTGGTGAGATCGAGGCTATATGTCAGGGGCAGCAATAGTGCCAGAGCCAGCGTGGCGGTCAGGCCTGGAATGGCCGCAAAGACCGTTCCTATCAGAAAACCCGTGACGACATAGATCAGAGTGGTGGGATGGAATAACTCTGAAAAACTACTTAATACGAGAAGTGTAAAGTCCATGTGTCACTCCAGAATGCCAGGCAGACGGATACGGAAGACATACTCAAAGACAAGAAGCCCCATGCTAGTGATGATGATGCTTCCTATGGCTGTGACAAATGGCTTCTTGAGGTCGGAAAAAATGGCAATAATGCAGAAAATGTAGAGTAAGGAAGATAGAAAATATCCAGCAAAATTGAATATTGAGATATAGGCAATGGTTGCGATAACGATAAGGGCTGGCCTTAGCGCTGTCGTCTCTTCCTTCTTCTCTTCCTGGGAGCTGTCCTTGACGGAGCGAATGGCTCTATAAAGGAGAGTAATGGACAGTAGAAGGGCAACAGCTCCCAGAACAGTGGGAAAGAATAAAGGGCTGGGAAGGCCTTTGCTTATCGGTGCTCCAAGCGCAAGGGAATATGTCAGGTAGCCGAGGGAAGTTGCGAATAATATAGCGGGGAAAACGAGTTCAGGTATCTTGCTGGTCTTGTACTGGTTCATGATGGATTACCCTGATGGAAAGGCCTCCTTGAGCGGAGGCCTGGCCGCATGAATTAAAGTCCCAGTTCGTCCATTAGCGCGAACACCTGTTCCTGGCGAGCAGACATCCAGTCGCCAACCTCATCGGACCCCAGCCAGCTTGGGGTAACACCTATCCGGGATACCCACTGCTGGAATTCATCGCTGTCGTAGGCTTTCCGGTAGGCCGCTTCCAGGGTCTGAATGGCATCCGCTGGCGTGTTGGCCGGAGCCGCCAGAATGATGAAGCTGCCGGACTCCAGGTCGATACCGCTTTCACTGATCGGCGAGACATCCGGATAAGCCGGGTTCTGTTCGGAGGAGAGCTCTACCAGCCCCTGCACGTCCCCGGACTCGATCAGCCCTGCGAAGTCACCAAGGCTTGCGATGGCGGCATCGATCTCGCCGGACAGCAAGGCTTCTGATTCGGCAGCCGCGGCACCCGGGTAGGTAATGATGTTGAAGTCTGCGCCGGTCATGTTTTCCAGGCGGCGTGCGGCAAGATATGGGCCCGACCCCTCGGGCATGACTCCGATACGAACAGTGCCAGGCTCGGCCTTGGCGGCCTCGATGAGCTCCTCGAGACTCTCGATACCAGACTGCTTGGAGGCGACGATGGCGTCCGCCTCCTGGGTGATGCGCGCAATGGGCGTCATCTTGTCGAGAGAATAGCCCGGTACCAGTTCGTCGCGAGGTATGGTGATCACGCTATCGTAAGTCAGTACGCTGAGTGTGTGGCCATCCGGGCGGGCACGCATCATCTGGGTGAGCCCTGTAGCGCTGACGGCACCGGTGATGTTTTCGGCATAGATGGAAACCGGCAGGTCCTGCTCGGCGATATTGCTGATCTTGCGCGAGATACCATCGGTACCTCCTCCAGCAGCCCAGGGCACGATCAAGCGGATGTCTCGTTGGGGGAAGTCTGCCGCGATAGCTGATGAGGCCAGCAGAGAGGCGCCCATGAGGCAAATCAGCCGGTTCATGAGTCTGTGAGTTGGCATGCACGAATCTCCATGTTTGTTGCTGTTGTTAGAAGTTATCTGAGCTGGAAGTTATCTGAGCTGGAAGCTGTCTGGGCGTTATGCCTGAGCGGAGGACCATCCCTCGAGTATGTTGTTGAGGGCATGGGCCTGGGGGGCATGGAGCCGATCCACCCCTGGGGGGCGAACTGGGCCAACGTCACTTCCCTGCAGACGCATGGCTTCCTTGACGACCGTGACATTGGTGCCGTTCTGTTCCAGCGTGCGCATGTCTTCAAAATCGGCGATGAGATCGATTAGCCGACGAGCTTCGTCCCACCGCTGTTCTTCGAGTGCTTGGTGAAATTGCATGGTGAGCCTGGCGTTGACGTTGACCAGACCCGAGGTGAAACCCCTGGCGCCGTAGGCATAGAAGGGCAATGCCCAGCTTTCGGCCAGTCCGCAGATCCACAGCAGAGATGCCCCTTGCGTTGCCCGCATGCATTCGGCCATGCGCAGTGGGTCGGGAACGGCATATTTGATGGCAACGACATTGTCGATCTCGGCAAGCGCGGCAAAGTCACCAGGCGCCAATCCCGGGTTGCGCGCATAGGCGATGATGGGCAGGTCGGTTTCATCGGCAATGCCGCGAATGTATGAGGTCAGCATGCGCGGCGATGCGAACGGGTCCGGTGGCTGATGGACCATGATGGCATCGACGCCGGCTGCCTGTGCTGCGTGAGTCAGGTGAATGGCGTCAGCCTGACTGCGTCCGACCCCCGCGGTGACGACGCTTCTTCCCCTGTTGCTGTCGACGGCCAGGCGATAGACGGTCTCGATCTCATCAAGGGTCAGGGCATAGAACTCTCCCGTATTCCCCCCGGTGACGATGTTGTGAACGCCTGATTGCGCAATATCGTCAACGACCTTGCTCAGTAATTGGTGATTGATGCGACCGTCTTCTTGATACGGGGTCACATGCACGCCAGATACACCTGCCAAGGCCTGTTCAATTCGTGAGCGTGATTCTTGCTTGGACATCGGAACCCTCCTTCGTGATAGGGGCTGAGCATTGTCAACCGTCTGAGATGTCGAAGGTTAGGTTTCGATATGGAAAGTTGTCAAACAAGTTGGTTTTTGATGTTTTTTAATAAAACCAATTAAATCAATTTAGTATTGAAATTCATTCTTGTTTTATGCTTCTAAAGTATGATGACAACATGACAAATTTTTGTCAGTAAAGAAGATGACAGATGCGAGAGTCGGCAGCCTGTGGCTGCCGACTGGATGGAGGGACATCAGGAGGAGTGGGGTACGCTGGCGATGGTGCGTCCGGGTGGGGGGTCGGTTTAGATCCTTATCCAGCATCCTTCCGCATGTGAGGCTTCGATGGCATCGATCATGCGATTGACCCGCCAGGCCTCGCGGAAGTCCGGGTACAGCGGCTGGCCGGAGACAATACCTTCCACCAGGTCGCGGATCTCGATGATCTTCTGGTCGTTGTAGCCAAGACCATGGCCGGGCGCAGGGCTGAAGGCTGCATAGTCCGGGTGTTCCGGGCCGATCAACAGGGTACGGAATCCGCGGCGTCCCTCGGGCCCCTCGCTAGTGTAGAGCTGTAGCTCACTCATGCGTTCCTGATCGAAGACAAGAGCGCCTCTGGTCCCGGTCACCGTATAGGCCAGCCCCATCTTGCGCCCGGTGGCGATCCGTGAGGTTTCGATGTTGCCGATCAGGCCACCGTCGAAGCGCAGCAGCGCCTGGGCATGGTCATCGTTTTCCACCGTGCCAAATCCACCGCTGCCGTCAGCCAGCGGACGTCGAGTCGTCACGGTCTGCAATTGGCCGAAGACTTCCTCGACGCGTTGGCCGGTAAGGTATTCGGCCATGTTGAGAATGTGCGAACCCAGGTCACCCAGTGCTCCCGCCCCGGCGGTGGAACGGCGCGTGTGCCAATCATGGGGTCTGGACGGGTCGGCCAGATAATCCTCGTTGTGGCGACCACGGAAGTGCACCAGTTCGCCGATCTCGCCGCTGGCGATGATCTCGCGGGCCAGTTGGGTGGCTGAATTGCGAATGTAGTTGAAACCCACCAGGGTTCTGACGCCGGCCGACTCGGCGGCCGCGACCATTTCCGCGGCATCGGTGGCACTGAGTGCCAGCGGTTTTTCGGCGTAGATGTGCTTGCCTGCGGCGATGGCAGCCAGTGCCATCTCCTTGTGCAGGAAGTTGGGGGCGCAGATATCGACCACATCCACGTCCGGGTCCTGCACCAGCATTCGCCAGTCGCCTGTCGAGCGGGCGAATCCCAGTTCGGTTGCCTTGCGTGCCGCGGCCGCTTCGTCAATGTCGGCCAGCAGCTCGCAGACAGGGATTGCCGGTAGGGAAAAGACGCCCGGAGCAGCCTTCAGGGCGATGGCGTGAGCCTTGCCCATGAAGCCGGTACCGATCAGGCCGAAATTCAGTGTCTTCATTCAAACCTCGCTGTGTTCGCTACCGAGCTCGGGGCCTGTGTCTCGTGACTCGCTTGTTCGTTGACGCTGAAGCCCGCCTGTTCGGCGAGTGCTCGCAGGTTGCGATGTCCCAGTCGGGCATAGGTCATGGGGTGTGCCACCTTGGGGTCCTGCTCGGCTTCAACGACCAGCCAGCCCTCGTAGCCGCTCTTGCGGAGGGACGTCAGGGTGGGCAGGAAGTCGATGTCACCATCGCCGGGGACGGTGAACAGGCCGTCGAGTACGCCATCCAGGAAGCTCTTGTCGCGGTTGCGCAGTTCATCGCGTACGGGAAAGCGCATGTCCTTGCAGTGGACGTGGTTGATTCGAGAGGCGTAGCGCCCGGCAATCGCCAGCGGATCGCCGCCGGCTCCCACCAAGTGGCCGAAGTCGAGCAGCAGGCCCACCGAATCGCCGGTGCTGTCCATCAGCCGCTCGATGTCGGCTTGGCTCTCCACCACGGTGCCCAGATGATGGTGATAGGCCAGATGGACACCCTGTTCCCTGAGATAGTCGCCGACCACCTCCAGCCCCGCGGTGAGACGCTGCCATTCGGCATCGCTGAGGTGCGGTCGACGGGATAGCGGCGTGCCTTGATCCGTGTGGATGCAGCGGGATACCTCGCAGAACACCATCACGTTGGCGCCGCACTGCTTGAGCAACTGAAGGTGCTCCTCGACCGCCGCGATCTCCTCCTCTGGGCTACGTTCCAGCAGGCGGCCGGAGTACCAGCCGGAGACCAGCGAAAGGTGGTGGCGACCCAGAACCCGGGACAGTTCGTCGGGTGTACGAGGGAACTTGTGGCCCAGCTCGAAACCGCTGAATCCGGCCTCGCGTCCCTCCGCCAGGCAGACGTCGAGCGGGGTATCACCACCCAGGCTCGGCAGGTCGTCATTGGTCCAGGTCAGAGGGTTGATGCCTAGGCGTATGGTGGTCATGGGTGTGCTCCTGGCTTACGAAAACACTGAATAAATTGCTCGCGACATTTATGCAGCGTTCCTTACGGGAAATGATGCGGGCCATATGGTCCGACTCGTTGTTGATGAAAATGTCGTTAGTGAAAACGTCGTGAGGAAACCCCGGATTGTTGGGAAGTCTCTCGGCTCGGCGAGCACAGGTGTCGAATGCCGGGGCCTTTATCGGTGCTGGCGGCGTTTGGCCTCGACATAGCCTTGATATGCGTTCTGCACCTGCTCGCGCCGGGATACCTCCGGTACCGCCACATCCCACCAGGTGCCGCCTTCGGCGGTGCTGGGCAGTGGATCGGTGTCCAGGGCAATCACATAGGTACTGCTGGCCTGGCGGGCGCGATCAAGCGCCTGCTCCAGTTCGGCAATGCCCTGCACAGACTCGGCCTGGCATCCCAGCGCACGGGCGTGGGCGGCGAAATCGACTTTCGGGGCTCCCTCGGGGATGGTGTGGCAGTCGTCCAGCAGATTGTTGAAGCCGGCGCCACCGGTGGCCTGCTGCAGCCGGTTGATACAGCCGAAGCCTCTGTTGTCGAGAACCACTACGACAAGCTTGTGGCCCAGCATGACCGAGGTAGCGAGCTCCGAGTTATGCATCAGATAGGAGCCGTCGCCGACCATCACGAACACCTCCCGCTCCGGCTGGGCCATCTTGACCCCCAGACCACCAGCGATCTCGTATCCCATGCAGGAGTAGCCGTATTCCACGTGGTAGCTGCCCGGGCCGGAGCACTGCCACAGTTTGTGCAGTTCACCCGGCAGGCCTCCGGCGGCGCAGACCACGGTGCCATTCTCGCCGGCCTGGCGGTTCACGGCCCCGATCACCTGAGCATCGCTGGGAAGCTCGCGGCCATCATCTGCTGTCACCCTGGTGACCACGTCGTCCCAGTCCTGCTTGAGTCGGACGGTGCGCTCCCGCCACTCCTGCGAGGATTTCCAGTGCTCGAGTTGAGCACCAAGCAGGGCCAGCCCATCGAACGCATCACCGATCAAGGGCAGGGCGCGATGCTTCTGACTGTCGAAACGCCCCACGTTCAGCGTCACCAGCGTTCGATCGTCATGTTCAAACA
Source organism: Halomonas sp. (assembly GCF_029263665.1). Lineage (GTDB taxonomy): Bacteria > Pseudomonadota > Gammaproteobacteria > Pseudomonadales > Halomonadaceae > Halomonas. The sequence goes on along the minus strand of NZ_JAJUFQ010000028.1, from coordinate 35,910 downwards.
GTGCTCTGGAGCCGGTGGTGAAGTCCTGCAGGCGCGTCCCCACGGCGAGGATCACATCCGCCTGTTCGGCAAGGCGGTTGGCGGCTTCACTGCCGGTGACACCAATCGCACCGACAGCGCAGGGGTGGGCAGCGGGGAGGACTCCCTTGCCGGCCTGGGTCTCGGCGACCGGCACATCATGGGCGAGGGCAAAGTCGGCGAGGCGCTGGCAGGCTCCGGCGTAGTGAACCCCGCCTCCGGCGATGATCAGCGGGCGTTCAGCGCGGCTGAGTGCCGCGACGGCTTCCTCGAGTTGGCGAGGGTCCGGTTGGGGACGGCGGATGCGATGTACTCGGGGCTCGAAGAAACTCCGCGGATAATCGTAGGCGAAGGTCTGCACATCCTGAGGCAGCGCCAGTGTTGCCGGGCCACAATGTTCCGGATCGAGCAGTGTGGCCAGAGCTTGAGGAAGGCTGGTCAGAAGCTGCTCCGGCCTTGTGATGCGGTCGAAGTAGCGGGATACGGGCCGGAAGCAATCATTGACCGTTATCGAAGGATCGCCGAAGTGCTCCACCTGCTGGAGCACCGGGTCGGGGTCGCGGGTGGCAAAGGTATCGCCAGGCAACAGCAGAATCGGCAGGCGGTTGGCATGGGCAAGGCCCGCCGCGGTGACCATGTTGGTGGCGCCGGGGCCGATGGAACTGGTGGCCGCCATCATCCGGCGCCGACCGTTGGCCCTGGCAAAGGCGATGGCCGCATGGGCCATGGTCTGTTCGTTGTGGGCCCGCAGGGTGGGGAGCTCATCCCGGGCGTGATACAGCGCCTCGCCGAGACCCGCCACGTTGCCGTGACCGAAGATGGCGAAGACGCCTTCGAACAGTGGAACGTCGGTACCGTCATGCTCAATGCGCTGGGCAGCCAGATACTTGACCAGCGCCTGGGCCATGGTGAGTCGAATGGTGCTCATGACAGGGCTTCCTCGGTGGTGGTCTTGAGGTGGCGCAGTTGTTGCCAGGTGTTGATCAGTTCGGCGTAGTTGCCTGCCACCCGGTCAATCAATCCTGCATCGTCGATATCGCCGGCGAGCCATTCGCGGCAGGGCGCGGCGAACAGGGTGCGGCCGACCGTGAAGCCCTTGCACCAGCGGTGGCGGGCGGCGTCGGCGAAACCGCGCTTCATGTCTTCCATGGGCGCATCCAGTCCCAGCAGCACCACGCCTCGGCAGTGAGGATCCTGTGCTTCGATGGTCTGGCTGACCTCGTGCCAGGCGCTATCCGACAACGGTGGAAGCTTCCACCAGTCGGGGCGGATCCCCAGGTTGTAGAGGCGATGAAGAGAACGCGCCAGGGTGTGGTCATCGACGTTGCTGTGGCTGGGTGGAATCACTTCGATCAGCAGCTCCAACTCGTGTTCACAGGCTGCCTGGTAGAGCTGGCGCAGGTGAGCCTCCTGGTCGAGTCGCATGCTTACCGGGTCATCAGGGTGATAGAACGCCAGGCATTTGATGATGTGCTCACGTGGCCAGTGACGGAGACGGCTGCCAAGGTCGTCGCCGTGCTGGAAGCGCAGCGGACGCGAGCTGGGCAGTTCCACCGGGCGACCGATCCACCAACCCTTGCCGGTGGCGTCGTTGAGGGCATCCTGACCAAAGACATCGTCGACCAGGATGGCTGGCTTGGTGAGGCCGGTACGTCTGGCACCCTCTTCAGCGGCGCGCACCAGCAATTGTTTCAATGCCGGGATGCGGGCCGGGTCGGCATGGACCTCCCGCGCCATGTCGGTGAGCTGACGACGATGATCGAAGGCCAGTCCGCAGACCTCGGGCCAGTCTGCTGGATGGCGGGTGGTGACTCGGTGCAGATGGTTGAGTTGGGCGTCCTGGTCGGGGCGAGGCACCTCGCTGCGACGCGCCAGGTAGTCGAACAGCTCGGCTTCAGTGGGCATGGCCGGGGCACAGCCATGGCGTGAGACCACCAGGGCGCCGCAGGCATTGGCATAGGTGGCGCTGGTCTGCCAGTCCTCGCCGCGCAACCAGCCTCTCAACAACCCGCTCATGAAGGCATCGCCGGCACCCAGCACGTTGAGTACCTCGACCTTGACGCCTTCGACGAGGATGCCGTCCTCGATACGTGCAGGAATCTCGCCTTCGAAGATCACGCAGCCCTGGGCTCCAAGCTTGCACACCAGCGTGGCATCGGTGATCCGACGGACGGCACTCAGGGCCATCAGGGTGTCGGTGCTGCCGCCGGCGATGTGGAACTCTTCCTCGGTGCCGACGATGAGGTCGAAGTCGCCGAGCCAGGCCTGCAGGTCTGCCGTGATCCGGTCGTCGGCGATAAAGCGGGTTTCGCCGTCACCGGGTGAGGTCAGGCCCCACAGCACCGGGCGATAGTCGATATCCAGCACGCGCCTGAGGCCATGCTCGGCGGCGGCGTCCAGCGCCTTGCGACATGCCCTGGCGGTGGTCTCGGTGGACAGGTGAGTCCCGGTAATGGCCAGTGCTTTGGCTCGGGCGATGAAGCTCGGATCGATGGCATCTGCATCGATGGCCATGTCAGCGCAGTCGTGGCGATAGAACAGCAGCGGGAAGCTGTTACGGTCCTTGAGTGCCAGCAGCACCAGGCCGGTATGGCGGTGAGGGTCGGTCTGCAGGGCGCTGGTATCGACACCGACGCGCTGAAGCTCCTCGCGCACGAAGCCGCCCATCTGTTCGTTGCCGACCCGCGACAGCATGGCGGACTTGAGGCCCAGCCGAGCTGTGCCGTAGGCCATGTTGCCCGAGCTGCCGCCCAGATATCTGGCAAAGCTCGAGACATCTTCCAGACGGCTGCCGATCTGTTCGGCATAGAGATCAACGGCGACGCGACCCAGGCAGATCAGGTCCAGCGCGCCGTTGTTGGTGGGTGTTTCTTGCATAGCGTCTCTCCGCATCACGTATCGCCTCGGGCCGTGTTCTTGCACCTGAATTCAACCAGCAGGTTCGTGCAGGACCGCGCGCAACGTTTTGTGCTGATCTGGTTTTTCCAACAAGCGGCTTTCCCAGCAATGGCTACAGGGAGAAGGCATCCTTGAACCGCTGCAGAGCCAATTCATCATCGCCCGACGCCCAGCCTTCGAGCCCCACGGTGCCCCGGTAGCCGATGTCATTGAGCGCCCGAGCGATGGCGGGATAGTGGATCTCACCGCTACCGGGCTCGCAGCGGCCGGGCACATCGGCGACCTGTACCTCGCCGATCCAGGGCGCGCAGCGATGCACGAGATCGACCAGGTTTCCTTCGCCGATCTGGGCGTGATAGAGGTCCAGCATCATGCGCACTTCCGGGCGGTCGACGCTGGCCACCAGTTCCAGTACCTCGTCGGCACGGGCAAATGGCACTCCGGGGTGGTCGACCTGGGTGTTGAGGTTCTCCAGCACGAAGGTGACACCCTGCTCTTGGGCAAGGTCGGCCAGACGCTTGAGCGTGTCGTGGGCACGAATCCACATCGAGCCGGTCAACTGGCTGACGGGCTTGAGCGGCAGCCCCTTGTCATCAAGGCCGGTGCCGTGCAGGTTGAGACGAGGGATGTTCAGTCTCCTGGCCACGCTGATTGACTCACGGGCCGTTTCCACCAGGCGCTCGGCGCCTTCCCGATCCACCAGACTGCCCTCGATATAGCCGGTCATGGAGGAGAAGGTGGCGCCTGTCTGCTCGAGGGCCTGGAGGTCATGGCGAGTCCAGTCCCAGATTTCCACCTGGAAACCCAGCTCATGGATCCTGCGCACCCGCTCGATGATCGGCAGTTCCACAAAGACCATCTCGGCGCAGACCGCCAGAGTGAAAGGAGATGTCGGGTTGCTCTCGCTCATAGAGTCTCCGTCAGACATGGGGTGTGGAAGGGCGCTGACAGCAAGGCGGCGTCACCGTGATTCCGCCTGGTCTCAGACATTTGGGGCTTTGTCATACAGGGCTTTGTCATCATGTGCTGGGAGCCTGGCTCAGCGATGGCGCACTGGCAGCCGATGACTGCTGTTGCTGCCGGTCGCTCTGCTGGAACTCCGCCAGTTCGGCGTCGAGGCTCTCCAGTTCGGCACCGCCGGCCATCATGTTCAGCACTTCCTCGCGACTGATCTCCTCCTTGCGGAAGGTGCCGAGGCTGCCGCCACGTTTCAGCAGGGTGAAGGCATCGGCAACCGGGTAGGCATGATGAACATTGTGGGTGATGAAGATCACCGCCAGCCCATCGGCCCGTGCCTTGGCGATGTAGCGCAGTACCACCGAGGCCTGCTTGACCCCGAGGGCAGACGTTGGCTCATCGAGGATCAGCACTTTGGCGCCGAAGTAGACTGCCCGAGCAATGGCCACACACTGGCGTTCGCCGCCGGACAGCGTGCCCACCGCCTGGCTGGGGTCACGAACGTCGATGCCGATCTTTGCCATCTCCTGCATGGCGATACGATCGGCGCGCTTCCAGTCGATGCGTTTCAGGGGGCCCCAGCCCACTGTGGGCTCCCGGCCCATGAAGAAGTTGCGGGTGATCGACATCAGGGGAATCATCGCCAGGTCCTGGAAGACGGTGGCGATGCCGGCATCCAGGGCATAGGCAGGGGACTTGAAGCGGACGCTCTCACCGTTCAGCAGCAGTTCTCCCTCGGTGGGGCGGTGGACGCCCGAGAGGGTCTTGATCAGGGTCGATTTACCGGCGCCGTTGTCGCCCAGCAGACACATCACTTCGCCGGCATGAACCTGCATCGAGATGTCGCTCAGAGCGATGACGCTACCGAAGTGTTTACTGACGTTGCGCATCTCGATCATGGGGGTACGTTCGCTCATTTCACTTGGCCTCCATTGCCTTCTTGCGCATGAAATTGTTGAACAGCACCGCCACCAGCAACATGGCGCCGAGGAAGACCTGGAACCAGTCGGTGTTCACGCCGGTATAGAAGATGCCCATCTGCACCAGGCCGAAGATCAGTGCGCCGAGCGCTGCTCCGATGGCGGAGCCATAGCCGCCGGTCAGCAGGGCGCCGCCGATGACCACCGCGATGATGGCCTCGAGTTCCTTGAGCAGGCCGCGAATGGTGTCTGCAGAGCCGGTGTCCATCACCTGCAGGCAGGCGAAGACGGTGGCCGAGAGCGCAGTGAACATGAACAGCGAGATCTTCACGCGATGTACGGGAACGCCGGAGTTGCGTGCCGCATTGGCGTCGCCGCCACTGGCGAAGATCCAGTTGCCGTAGGGAGTGCAGAGCAGTACCCAGGTGGCGACGGCGGTAAGTCCCAGCCACCAGACAATGGAAACCGGAATGCCGGTGACCACCGGGTTGCCGGCGAAGTTGGTGGCGATCCACCCCTGGCCGGCCATCCAGGTGAAGAGGCCGGTAGCCACTTCTCCCGAGAACAGCGCGGCAAACCAGTCGCCGTCCATATGATTGTGAATTCCACCGATCTGGGTACGGCCAGTCAGCAGGCGGCTGATGCCGATGGCCATGCCACGCAGAATGAACAGGAATCCCAGGGTGACGATGAAGGATGGTAGCCCGGTTCTGTTGACCAGATTGCCGTTGATCCAGCCCACCAGGGCCGCACAGGAGAAGGCCAGCAGCATTGCTGCCCAGAGCGGCCAGCCATATTCCACAGCGGGAATGGCGATCAGAATACCGGCCAGTCCGATCATCGAGCCAATGGAGAGGTCGAACTCGCCGCCGATCATCAGCAGTGCGGCGGCCGTGGCGATGATCCCCAGTTGGGCAGCTACCTCGAGAAAGTTGACGATGCCCGCCGGGGTGAACATGCCTGTCCCGCTGGCGGAGACAATGAAGAAGGCCAGAACCAGCACGGTGCCGGCCAAAGCGCCCAGTTCGGGGCGGCTCAACGCCTTTTTCCAGAAGGGAACTCGCTGGATGCGCTCATCCTGCGGCTCCGCGACTGGCGTAGAAGATGGGGGAGGTGTATTGGACTGCATGATGGTCGACTCCAGGGCCCGGCAGTTGAGCGCTGGGCCCTTTGGGTAGTGAAAGACTGTTAGTGGATGACTAACGAATACCCTGTTGGCTCAGCTCGATGACCTGGGCGGCATTCTCCTGAGTGACAAATCCGGGGCCGGTCGGTACGTCACCGGCGGGCAGCAGGCCATGTCGGGCGTACTGGTCGAGGAACATCACCGGCAGGTAACCCTGGAGGTACTGCTGCTGGTCGATGGCGAAGTCCAGTTCACCGGCATCCACCGCCTCGAGGATGCTGGGCGAAAGATCGAAGGTGGCAAGGGTGAACATATCGGTGGCGCCCTGGTCGCGCATGGCGCGCAGCATGGGCTCGGAGGCCAGGGTGCCAAGGGTGAGGATGCCTTTCACATCGCGGTTCTGGTTGAGGTAAGCCACGATGGCGTTGCGAATCTCGACCGGGTCATGGGTGGTGGCCAATTGTTCGGCGTTGCCGCCAAAGCCTTCGATAAAGCCGTCACAGCGCTGGTCGAGGCCCTGGTTGCCCTGTTCATGATTGACGCAGAGGCCTTTCTCCACGCCCATTTCCTGCATGCGTTCAGCAGCCTGCTTGCCAGCCTCGTACTCGCTCTGTCCGATATGCAGACGGGCACCGTAATTGCGGGCGACATCACCACCGGAGTTGATGGTGATGACGGGAATGCCGTTGTTCGCGGCGCGCTGAACGATACCGCCCAGCGCATCTTCGTCGGTAAAGGAAACGATCAGACCATCAGGGTTGGACGCGACGGCGGCCTCGACCAGTTGCTGCATCTTGGCCATGTCGAAGGTCGAGGGAGCGCGATACTCCAGCTCGGCACCCACCTGTTCGGCGGCATCCTCGGCACCGTTCTTGACCACCGACCAGAAGGGATCGGAGGGGACGCCGTGTGTGACCATGACAAAGCGGTTGCTGTCCTGCGCCTGTACCGACCCAGCCATCAGGGCAGCAGCGGTCGAGGCGAGTAGCCAGTGAGAAAGACGTGCCATGAGTAGAGTCCTCGTGATTGTCGTTATAAGTGTCGTTGTGGTGTCGAGTGCGCGAAGCGCGCAGGCAGAATGAAATATAGATTCCAATATATGAAAGTTACAGATGAATTGTTCTATACTTTTGTATAAATGGAATGTTTATTCCAATATGGCTAGGCTGTTCGAGGCAGAATCAGGTTTTTCAAGGCTCGGTTTTTTCGAGAGTCAGGAGAGTCGGCTGCTGATGACATGGCATGACATGACATGACAAGCAATGGCGAGGAACTTCCCATGAGTCAGACGCCCCAGAGCTTCGAGGAACTTGAAGCACGTATCACGGCCGACTACCCGTCAATGAGTCGTCGCCTGCAACAGACGGCGCGTTTTCTGCTTGATCATCCTCAGGACGTGGCCTTTGCCACTGTCGCCAGGCTGGCGCAGGACGCTGCAGTGACGCCTTCGACCTTGATCCGGTTTGCCAACAGTTGTGGCTTCAAGGGTTTTTCGGAGATGCAGCAGCTCTTTCGTTCTCGCCTGGTGGATGAATTGCCCAATTACACCGAGCGCATTCGCGCTGTGCGCTCCGCGACCGGTGAGACGCCGGACAGCACTCAACTGCTGTGGGAATTCGCCGAGGCCAATCGCGATGCCCTGGAGCAGTTGCCGGGGCGTATTGATCCCAAGGGGCTGGAGCAGGCGCTGGATATCCTCGATGAGGCCTCCGCCATCCATGTACTTGGCGCTCGGCGCAGCTTCGTCGTGGCGAACTACATGACCTATGCGCTGCACCACATCGAAAAGCCTGCCTTTCTGGTCAACGGGCTGGGGGGGATGTATGGCGAACAGATTCGGGCGATCGGGCAGCAGGATGCCTTGATTGCAGTGAGCTTTTCACCCTATGCCGAGGAAAGCCTTCGAGCGACCGAGCAGGCCAGAAGTCATGGCGTGCCGACAGTGGTGATTACGGATTCGAGCCTCAGCCCGCTGGCGCGCCTTGCCGATGTGGTACTGGTTGTCCATGAGGCAGAGGTCAAGAGTTTCCGAGGGCTGGCTGCCTCGCTTTGCCTGACGCAAAGCCTGGCCATTGCCCTGGGGATGCGCAAGGACAGGGAAAAGGAACAGTCCTCCCGACCCGGGGACGAGGAACGCGCCTGATAGCTTCAACAACAAGCAACATGTACCCGGAACACCATGTATCTGTAATACCAGTGGTACTGACAACAACATCAATCACCAATCGGCTGGAGGAACTATTGCATGAGACTCGCTTTGATCGGTGCCGGACGTATCGGCAAGGTGCATGCTCGAACCATCGACCTCAATCCTGAGGTCACCCTGGCCGCCGTGGCTGATGTCCATGCCGAGGCTGCCGAATCTCTGGCCCGACAGTATGGTGTGCGAGCCATCAGCGCCGATGCCATCTTCGAGGATGACGGCATCGACGCGGTACTGATTGCATCCAGCACGCCGACCCATGCCGACTATCTGGAACGAGCCGCGCAGAGCGGCAAGGCGGTGTTGTGCGAGAAACCGATTGCTCTCGATCTGGCCCGCACCCGCGAGGCGCTGAAGGTGCTGGAGGCACACCCGGTGACCTGTGCGCTGGGCTTCAATCGCCGTCATGACCCACAGTTTGCGGCTCTAAAGCAGGCCGTAGCCGACGGACGCATCGGTAACATGGAGTCATTGATCATCATCAGCCGAGACCCTGCGCCGCCTCCTGCGGAATATGTCAGGGCGTCCGGCGGCCTGTTTCGCGACATGATGATCCATGACTTCGACATGGCCCGCTGGTTGCTCGATGAACCCATCGTTCAGGTACAGGCTCAGGGCAGTTGCCTGATTGACCCGGCGATCGGCGAGGCCGGTGATGTGGACACCGCGATGGTGACGCTGATCACCGCCAGCGGTCGACTGTGTCACATCAGCAATTCACGCCGCGCCTGCTATGGCTATGACCAGCGTATCGAGGCCTTTGGCAGCGCCGGCATGCTGCAGGCCAGCAACGAGACCGAGACTCGTCTGCGCTTCACTGGAGAACCCGGACAGGTAGAGGAAAAGCCCAAGTGGTTCTTCCTCGAACGCTATGCTCAGGCCTACAGCGCCGAGATCACTGATTTCGTCGACGCCTGGCAACAGGGACGTGCTCCCCTTGCCGGTGCTCAGGACGGCCTGGAGGCCCTGCGCCTGGCGGATGCGGCGCAGTTGTCGCTGCAGGAGCAGCGGGCCGTGAACCTTGACGAGATTGCATGACGCTTCACCGCACCATCGATCCCATCCATTTATTCAGCGTTCACTCAAGGGAGGACAGCAATGACTTCGCTACTGGTTCGACCCTCGCCGCCTGATGAGCAGGGGACAGTCCTGGAAGTGACTCCGGAGTCCGCCGGCTGGGAGCATGTCGGCTTCCGTGTGCACAAGCTGGCTCGTGGCCAGTGTCTGGAGCTCAGCACCGGAGGTCGTGAGCATTGTCTGGTGCTGCTTTCCGGCCGTGCAACGGTGAACTGCGGTGAGCAGCGCTGGGAGGATATCGGCGAGCGCATGGACATCTTCGAGCGAGTCCCTCCCTATGCCGTCTACCTGCCGGATGGCGTGAGCTATCGTGTCGAGGCCACTACCGAGCTGGAGCTCGCGGTCTGCAGTGCGCCGGGACACGGTCGCCACCAGCCGCGTCTGATTGCTCCCGATCAGGTGAAGTGCAGTACCCGAGGCAGCGGCACCAACACCCGCCATATTCAGGATATTCTGCCGGAAACCGAACCTGCCGATAGCCTGTTGGTAGTCGAGGTCTATACGCCGGCCGGCAACTGGTCGAGCTATCCGCCCCATAAGCATGACGTGGATAACCTGCCCGAGGAGTCGATCCTCGAGGAGACCTATTACCATCGCCTTGATCCGTCCCAGGGGTTCGCCTTCCAGCGGGTCTATACCGATGATCGTTCGCTGGACGAGACCATGGCGGTGGAGGATGGCTGCTGTGTGATGGTCCCGCGTGGCTATCATCCCGTCGGGGCGCCGCATGGCTATGAGCTCTACTACCTGAATGTGATGGCGGGTCCCAAACGCAAGTGGAAATTCCAGAACGATCCAGCGCATGAGTGGATCGTCAAGCCATAACCCGTTCTCAGGGTGGGGCCGCACCAGCCAGCCAATATAGGCTGGGGCAGTATAAGCGGGAGGGCGCGTGAGACTTCATGCTCGGGGAGTGGTCGATTATCACCATGCCCCCGAGACGGGGCGGGGCAAAAGCTGGATAATGGCGGGCTACGGAAACACGGCAAACATGCCTGAGCGATTCAATCGCCGCTTTTTCCCTGACGTTCGGCTCTCCTGACGCTCAGCAACGCCCAAATTTACACATCCGGTGCACTGCCCATGGAAATCAAGGTCAACTTTCTCGACAACCTTCGGCTTGAAGCGAAGTTTGATGACTTCACTGTCATCACCGATCAGCCGATCCGTTACAAGGGAGATGGCTCGGCGCCGAGTCCGTTCGACTATTTCCTGGCGTCCTCTGCACTGTGTGCGGCCTATTTCGTCAAGGTCTATTGTGTGGCGCGGGATATTCCCACCGAGAATATCCGCCTGTCGCAGAACAACATTGTCGACCCGGAGAACCGCTACAACCAGATCTTCCGGATTCAGGTCGAACTGCCTGAGGATCTTTCCGACAAGGATCGCCAAGGCATTCTGCGTGCGATCGACCGTTGCACGGTCAAGAAGGTGGTGCAGACCGGGCCGGAGTTCCAGATCGAGACCGTCGATAATCTCGACGAGGACGCCCAGGCGCTGCTGCTGGCGGCACCGGAGGACGGCAGCAACACCTGGATCGAAGGCAAGGACCTGCCGCTGGAGCAGACCATTGCCAACATGACCGGCATTCTGGAAGGACTCGGCATGAAGGTCGAGATCGCTTCCTGGCGTAATATCGTGCCGCATGTGTGGTCGCTGCATATTCGCGATGCAGCTTCCCCGATGTGTTTCACCAACGGCAAGGGCGCCACCAAGGAGAGTGCGCTGTGTTCGGCGCTGGGCGAGTTCATCGAGCGTCTGAGCTGCAACTTCTTCTACAACGACCAGTTCTTCGGCGAGGAGATCGCCAATAGCGAATTCGTCCATTATCCCGACGAGGAATGGTTCAAGCCGGGGCCGGATGATGCTCTGCCGGAAGGACTGCTGGACGACTACTGCCTGGACATCTACAACCCGGATGGGGAGCTGTGTGGCTCGCACCTGATCGATACCAATTCGGGTAAGGTGGAGCGCGGTATCGTTGCACTGCCGTTCGTGCGTCAGTCGGATGGCGAGGTGGTCTATTTCCCCTCCAACCTGATCGAGAACCTTTATCTCAGCAATGGCATGAGTGCCGGTAATACTCTGGCCGAGGCTCAGGTGCAGTGCCTGTCGGAAATCTTCGAGCGTGCGGTGAAACGCGAGATCATCGAACAGGAAATCGCGCTGCCGGATGTGCCGCTGGAAGTGCTGCAGCAATATCCCGATATTCTTGAAGGCGTGCAGGCGCTGGAAGCCCAGGGCTTTCCGATCCTGGTCAAGGATGCCTCGCTGGGTGGGCGTTTCCCGGTGGCCTGCGTCACCCTGATGAACCCGAAGACCGGTGGCGTCTTTGCTTCCTTCGGTGCGCACCCGAGCTTCCATGTAGCGCTGGAGCGCAGCCTGACGGAGCTGATGCAGGGCCGCAGCTTCGAAGGGCTGAACGATTTTCAGCCACCGACGTTCAACTCGCTGGCGGTGTCCGAGCCAAACAACTTCGTTGAGCACTTCATCGATTCTTCCGGCGTGGTGTCCTGGCGTTTCTTCAGTTCGAAGCACGACTTCGAGTTCTGCGAGTGGGACTTCTCGGGCACCAATGACGAGGAAGCCAGCGCCTTGATGGGGATCCTGGAGGAGCTGGGGCTGGAGGCCTACATGGCTGTCCACTCGGACCTGGGCGCACCGGTATGTCGTATCCTGGTGCCCGGGTATTCCGAGGTCTACCCGGTGGAGGACCTGATCTGGGACAACACCAACATGGCCCTGGATTACCGTGAAGATATCCTCACTATCCACTCGCTGAGTGATGAGCAACTCGCCGATCTGCTCGAACGCCTGGAAGAAAGCCAGATCGATGAGCACATGGATATCATCACCCTGATCGGCATCGAGTTCGACGAGAACACGGTATGGGGGCAACTCACCATTCTCGAGCTGAAACTGCTGATTCACCTAGCGCTGCAGCAGCACGAAGAAGCGCTGGAAAGGGTCCAGATGTTCCTGCAGTACAACGACAACACGGTCGAGCGCGGCCTGTTCTATCAAGCCATGCAGGCAGCTCTCGAGATCGTCATCGACGATGAACTCGAACTGGACGACTATCTTTTCAACCTTGAGCGAATGTTCGGCAAGGACACCATGCAGACCGTGGTGGGTGCAGTGAATGGCGAAGTACGCTTCCCAGGCCTGACCCCGACCAGCATGCAACTGGAAGGACTGGACAAGCACCAGCGCCTGATCGAGAGCTACAAGAAACTGCACGCAGCACGTGCCGCACATGCCGGTAAGTCCTGATCACTGGAAATACACATGAATGGCGCGAGGCTGTGTCGACAATCTATGCCGCACAGCCTCGGCAGCATTCAAGGCTGATACCAGGGAAGATTATGCCCCAAATCCTGACCCTTTTTTCAGCAGTCATTTTCGGTTGTTGAAAAACAATGGGTTAGGAGCCTGTGTCAAAAAAGGGTGAATGCCATAAAGTTCATGCTTGTTGCATAGAAATCAACTTGTTAGCAGAATGTTGCCCTAGTTCACTGCCGGATAGGCAGCTCAGAAATGGGTAGCATTTAGATCGAGAAGGTATTCATCGTTCACTGCCGCACAGGCAGCTCAGAAATTAAAAGGCTGGCTATAGCAAATTGCTATTAATAGCAATTTGCTATACGCTTTCCTTGTCAAAACAGGGAAGGTTTCCATGCACATCGTCACGCAGAAGCGCATCTGGGAAGCCATGGAGAGGTGGCCACATGCGGCGACGGCTCTGAACTCATGGTATCGGCTCATGAAAACCTCCGAGCCTAAGGACTTCGCTGCAATGAAGGGCATTTTCCCTGCTGCTGACAAGGTAGGGAGTTATCACGTATTTGATATTGGTGGTAACAAGATCAGGCTGATTGCCACTGTGCACTACCGGGCCAAGAGAGTGTTCATTCGCTACATTCTCGACCATGCCGAGTACGACAAAGGAAAGTGGAGGAGTGACCCATGAATGCCATTCTTGATCAGGCTGCTGCACACTGGGCACACATTGCTCCACTGCTCGCAGAGCCACGTGATGAAGAGGACTATGATGCCAAGGTAGCGGCCCTGGATGAACTGCTTGAGATGGTTGGTGATGATGAGGATCATCCATTGGCCAGCCTGGCGCTGCGGCTTGGTGATGTCATTGAGGCATATGATGAGGCTAATCGCCCCATTCCGCAGGCATCCGGTGTGGAAGTCTTGCGCTATCTCATGATTGAACACAGCATCACGCAGAGCGACTTACCTGAGGTGGGTGCTCAATCGGTTGTGTCTGCGATTCTCTCCGGTAAACGCCAATTGAACTGGCGTCAGGTATGCGAACTTTCTGAGCGATTTGGAGTGTCTGCCGATGCCTTCCGCAGCATCCCAGAAAGCAGGTAAAAAGCCTGGGATCGGCCGCCATTCAGGCACGGTCTGCCATTCGGGCAATTCAACAAAAGAGGACATCTGAATTCAGATGTCCTCTTTTGCTTTCTGGCCTGGGTTCATCAACACAACCCCAGCGGCACTTCTCCAGCTTCGAAGGCGAGCAGCCATTGCTTGCGGCCGATGCCGCCGGCGTAGCCGGTGAGGCGACCGTCGCTGCCGATGACGCGGTGGCAGGGTACGACGATGGCAATGGGGTTGCGGCCATTGGCCATGCCGATGGCGCGTTGGGCGCCTTTGCGGCCAAGTCCTTCGGCAATTTCGGCGTAACTGCGGGTTTCGCCGTAGGGAATGGTGGTCAGGGCCTGCCATACCTGGCGCTGGAAGTCGGTTCCGGCGGCGTCCAGGCTGAGGTCGAAGTCCTTTCTGTTGCCTTGAAAATATTCGCCAAGTTGCGTCTTGCAGGTTTCGGTATGTTCGTTGGGGCGAGGGGATAGGGCTTGAACATGCTCTTCGTCGGTAAAGTCCAGATGTACGATGCCGTTGTCGCTGGCGGCGATGACCAAGCAGCCCAGCGCAGCGGTTTCAGGAGGATAGTAGATATCGAGACCGGCGCATTGGTTCAGCATGTCGTATTCAGCGGACTTGATGCTCATGATCGAGATTCCATAGTTGAAGTAGCAGGTAACTGCGCCATGGTGTGGCACTTTCCGGATCGACGGAAGGCAGCTGTCTCAAGGCACGCTTCACCCCGGCATCGCCCGGGAGCCAGACATCGGGATCCGAGTCGCCGCGCAGGCGGGCGTAGTCGCGAGTCCAGGGGCCGATACCCGAAATGCTCTCGCTATCTCGCTCATTCATGATCGCGGTGGCCAGGTCTTTCAGGGTCTGGCGGCGGCGTTGTGGCATGCCGAGAAATGCCAGGTCGTCCTGGGCAATGGCGCTGGGTGTGGGGAAATAACGACCACCGTCGCTGGCGGGTTCGCCCAGGGTATTCACCAGCGTCTGGGTCAGGCGTCGTGCTGCGACGATGCTGACCTGCTGTCCGAGAATGGCACGTATCCTGGCTTCGAAAGGCGACCAGATACCGGGCAGGCGCAATCCACTCACCAGGGATGGCTTGGCTAGCCCATCTGTTGCCGAACGCTCAATAGCTGGCTCGATGGCGGTTGCGATAACCTCGGGGTCTGCATCCAGGTCGAGGATACGGCGGATATTGGCGACGATGGGAGCCAGTTGACGCAGGTCATCCAGTGTCAGCTCGACACGCATGGCATGACATCCATTGCGCTGGCCTGGTTCATTGTTTGGCCCAGGCTCATCGAAATAGGCCGTGAATTTTCCCGAAGCGTTACCCCATTGGAAATGCCGCCCCAGATAATTGTCGCCAACCCACTCCAGTCCTTCGATCGAACGTTGGGCATAGAAATCGCGCAAGGTTTTCCAGGCGTAGGGTGGTCGATAGCTGAGCTTGAGCTCGATGCCTGGCGTGTCGTGTGTTTTCAATTGTCGGCGCACTTCCCGTGGGGACAGGCCAATGCGTGAATGAAAGGTGTCATTGAAGCGACGCACACTGGAAAAGCCACTGGCAAAGGCAATCTCGGTGATGGGCAATTGAGTTTCATGCAGCAATTGCTTGGCGAACAGGCACTGACGATGCAGCGCATACGATTTTGGGGAGACACCGAAGCGGCGCTGGAACAGCCCGCGCAGGTGACGTTCCCCTATCCCGAGGCGCTCGGCCAGTTGGGTCATGTTGCCATCCGTCAGTGCTCCTTCATCGATCAGGCGCAATGCACGGCGGAGTGTCGTATCGGTGCCGCGCCAGGCCGGTGAGCCCGGCGCGCTGTCGGGGCGGCAGCGCAGGCAGGGGCGAAAGCCGGCTTCTGCGGCGGCGAACGCCGTATCGAAGTAACGCACGTTGCGCTCCAGGGGCGCTTTCGCCGGGCAGATAGGGCGGCAATAGATGCCGGTCGTGACTACCGCGACGAAAAAGCGTCCATCGAAGCGAGCATCCCTGGCCAGTCGAGCGCGTCGACATTGATCGGGGGCCAGGGCGATCGAGGAAGACATAAAAGTGCCTCCAGATACGTGATTCTGATAGCCGTGTTCTGATAGCAGTGTATCCCGCTACGCTGGCAAGACTAGCCGGAATCGGAACTGAATCGCTAAAGGCAGTGGTTCGTATAGTGACGACACCGGTACTGAACTACACCTTCATTCCATCAAGGCGAGGGGGAGTGAAGCGCTCTATATGAAATGCCCTATAGAGCGCTGTGCGATGGGCATCAAGACAGGGCTTATTGATAGGTTGCCTTGAACTGTTCGCGCAACTGATTCTTCTGCACCTTGCCCATGGTATTGCGCGGCAGGCTGTCGACAAAGAACACCCGCTTGGGCTGCTTGTACTTGGCCAGCTTGTTGGCCAGAGCCGCGATGATGGCATCTTCCTGAAGTGCTGCGCCTTCCTCGGCAACGACGACGGCAGTGACGCCTTCGCCAAAATCCGGGTGGGGCAAGCCAATGACGGCGGACTCCACCACACCCTTCATTTCGTCGATATGACTTTCCACTTCCTTGGGGTAGACGTTGTAGCCGCCGGAGATCACCAGGTCCTTGTCGCGACCGACGATCTGTACATAGCCGCGTTCGTCGATCAGGGCCAGGTCACCGGTAATGAAGAAACCGTCTTCCAGCAGCTCTTCCCGGGTCTTTTCCGGCATGCGCCAATAGCCCTTGAACACATTGGGACCACGCACTTCGAGCATGCCGATCTGGCCCTGGGGCAAAGGTTCATGGTGCCCGCTGTCGCGCTCGGTGATGCGAACTTCCACCCCCGGCAATGGCATGCCGACAGTACCGGCAATGCGTTCGCCATCATAAGGGTTGGAGGTGTTCATGTTGGTTTCGGTCATGCCATAGCGCTCGAGAATGGCGTGACCTGTAGCGGCTTCGAAATCCTGGTGGGTTTCTGCCGTCAATGGTGCTGAACCCGAGGTGAACAGGCGCATATTGGCGCAGGCTTCGCGGGTCAGGCGCGGATCCTTGAGCAGACGGGTATAGAAGGTCGGAACGCCCATCATGGTTGTGCCTTCGGCCAATTCCTCGAAGATCTCGTCGACGTCGAACTTGGGCAGGAAGCGCATGCTGGCCCCGGCCATCAGAATGACGTTACAGGCAACGAACAGGCCATGGGTATGAAAGATGGGCAGGGCATGGATCAGGCGATCCTGCTCGGTGAAACGCCAGGCTTCGACCAGTGATGCTGCATTGGAGCCCAGGTTGGCATGGGTCAGCATGGCGCCCTTGGAACGGCCGGTAGTGCCTGAGGTATATAGAATCGCCGCCAGGTCATCGCTGGCGCGAGGGATGATGGTGTCGTGCGCTGTGGCCTGGGCCGTTGCCTCCATCAGGCTGCCATCAGCCGCTGTGCCAAGGGTTTCGACGCGCACATCGCCGCACGCGGCAGCCACCGCGCGGGCGGCCTCCAGGGCTGCTGGACGGCATACGAACAAGGCCGGTTCGGCATCGCCGAGAAAGTAGCGGATTTCCTCGGCGGTATAACCGGTATTGAGCGGTAGGTAGACACCACCGACCTTGAGACAGGCCAGATACAGCAGAATCGCCTCGGGGCTCTTGTCGACCTGAACGGCAACCCGGTCGCCGGGAGTGACGCCCATGGCCACAAGGGCACCGGCCAGTCTGGCGCTGACATCGAGGGCATCGGCATAGGAATAGTCGCGACCTTCCCTTGTCGTGATGTCTTTCCTTGTCGTAATAAAAGGAGCCTGGCCTCGGGCTGCCATACGTCGTTCGAAAGTCGCAAAGAGATTGTGGTTCATGTAACGGGTTCTCCCTTGAGATGCTTGCGCGCGCGACGGCTGAGGTCACGTACCGTCGACGAGCAGACCACCTTGCCATCGGTGGTGTATTGCTCGTGATTGCGTTCGATGTCGTCAAGTACATAGAGGTAATTGACCATCAGGCCTGCGCCATGGGTGATGCCTTTGTGCGATACATCGCCTGGCCAGTTGATACGGTGCAGCTGTGCGCCGTTGCCCAGGTGGAAGCGGGCGACAGGATTGAGCGGCAGACCATGAGAGTTGCGCTGCTTGGTCAGATAGTAAGCCGCCAGGGGGCGAATCACGTCACCCAGAGCCTTGAGGCGCTCGTCGTCCTGTTGCCAGCCATCCTGGTCGAGATCATCAAGGACGTGGTGGATCTCTTCGTTGAATCGTTTTTCCTCACGCTGCTGATCAAGCCAGGCACGAAAGCCCGGCACGGGGGACAGGGTGACGAAGTGCTTGAGTCCGGGCAGTTCACTGCTCAGTTCCTGGACTACCTGCTTGATCAGGAAATTGCCGAAGGAGATACCGCGCAACCCCATCTGGCAATTGCTGATGCCGAAGAAGGCCGCCGTGTCGGCATCTTCGGCATCAATGGCGGCGTGATTGGCATCGAGTATCGGCTGGATACGGTCCGGCAGGCCCTTGGTCAGGGCCACCTCGACAAAGATCAGGGGCTCATCGCCAGTCGCTGGGTGGAAGAAGGCAAAGCAACGTCGGTCACGGGCATCCAGGCGGCGGCGTAGATCATTCCAGTCGCAGATTTCATGGACGGCCTCATAGTGGATGATCTTTTCCAGAATGGCTGCAGGTGTGTTCCAGTCGATGCGCTTGAGCACCAGGAAGCCACGATTGAACCAGGAAGTGAACAAGTGAATGAAGTCTGCATCCAATGGGCTCAGCTCTGGTTCAGCACGAATCAGGGAGAGCAGGTCCGCGTGCATGCGCACCAGGTCGTAGGTGCCGCCTGCCGTGAGATTGAGACGACGCAGCAGTTCCTGGCGTTGAGGTTCGCTGGCCTCATTCAGGTGTTGTAATTCGGTATTGCCGCGAGTGGCCTTGTAGGCTTCGTAGGCGGCATCGACGGCAGAAGGGTCGGCGGCAAAATCCTCGGTCAGGCAGCGGAAGAAACGGCTCTTGCCATCGTCGTCGAGCTGGGCGTAGCCATTCAGAGCCTGGCTGGCCAGGTTGATGCTGGAAGCTTCACCATCGCTGTCAAGCAAGCGGCGGCAGGCCTCCACGACTTGGTGATGATGAATGGCTCCTGTGCTTCCACGTCGTCGGAGAAGCGCGTCGCGCTGGGTAATGTTGCTGAGCAGCTCCTGAAGAAAGCTGAAGTTCATGGTATCTGGCTCCTTGGCTTTGCTGTGTCTCTGTCATGATTCTGGCTCCTGGCTTTATTCCGTCTCCTTTCCTCAATCAGTTCCTTTCCCCATCCGGAGCATTGGCGGCACCGGGCGGCTCAACCGCCGGCGCCCATGATCAGGTCTGGCAACCACAGGGCGATGCCCGGGAAGAAACACAGCAGGATGATGCCGAGCACCATGCACAGGGCATAGGGCAGGCTGCCCAGCAGAATGTCGCGCAGGGAAATATCGGGCGCGATTCCCTTGATGATGAACAGGTTGAGCCCTACCGGCGGGGTGATCAGTCCGATTTCCAGGTTGATGGTCAGGATCACGGCGAACCAGTAAGGGTCGAAGTTGGCCGCGACGATGATCGGCAACAGAATGGGGGCCGTCATCACGATCACAGCGACGGGCGGCAGAAAGAAGCCTGCGACCAGCAGAAACACGTTGATGAGTGCCATCAGCACCCAACGATTGACCTCGAGCGAGGCAATTGCTTCGGCCACGGTCTGGGTGATGAAGAGTGACGACAGGGTATAGGCGAAGATTTCGGCACAGGCGATGATCAACATGATCATCACACTTTCACGCAGGGCATCGCGCATGATGCCGCTCAGTGGCTTCACCTGCCACATGCGGTAGACCAGGATGGCCAGTGCCAGACACAGAAAGGCCCCGGCACCTGCTGCTTCCGATGGCGTGGCGACGCCGCCGTACAGGGCGAACAGGATCAACATCACCACGACCAGGAAAGGCAGCACGCGCACCAGCGCCTTGAGGTTCCCCTCCACATTGTCCTGCAGGTGATTCTTGAGTCGAGAGGCGGCCTCCATTGTGGCGCTGGGTGCGCCATAACCCCCCATGCGACAGGCAATCAGCGTCCAGATCATGAACAGCAACGCCAGCATGATGCCGGGCACGGCCCCGGCAATGAACAGGCGGCCGATGGACGTTTCCGTGGATATGCCATAGACAATCATGGTTACCGAAGGCGGAATCAGGATGCCCAGGGTGCCGCCTGCCGCGATGCTGCCGGCCGCCACACCATCGGGATAGCCGCGTTTGCGCATTTCCGGAATGCCCAGCTTGCCGATGGCGGCACTGGTCGCGGGTGAGGAGCCGGAGAGTGCAGCAAAGATCGAGCAGGCTCCGATATTGGAAATTGCCAAACCACCTGGCACCTTGCCCAGCCACAGATCGAGCGACCGATAGAGATCACGCCCGGTGGGAGAGGAGGCAACGGCGGCCCCCATCAGGATGAACATGGGGATGGCCACAAAACTGAAGGAAGCCAGGCTGCCGTAGAAGGTTTCGCCGAAATAGGTCAGTTCACCCATGCCGCGGGTCATGACCAGGGCGGTCAGGGACACACCGCCCAAGGCGAAGGCGATCGGCGTGCCAATGGCCATCAGCAGGAACAATACGACAACGATGAAGATACCGCTGGTCACTGGGTCCATGTCATCGTGCCTCCTTGTCTGTGATGGATGGCAAGAGCCTGACACGTGCAATCTCCGCGAGATACTGGGTCACGAGCAACGTTGCGCCCAGGGCAATGGGCAATAATGCTGGCCAAAGCGGGGGATTCCACACCGTGCCGGTGGTCCAGCCTGCGTGCCAGGCTTCGAGAAGATACCGCCAGGCGCCATAGGCCAGGGCAATGCAGAACCCCAGGCCGACCAGTGAAGCGATCAGGTTCATGACGAAGCGAGGTAATGGCGGCAGAATGTCAGGCAGGGCGGTGACCGCCACATGACCACCTGTCAGCAGCACGTAGGGAGCCCCCAGCAGCATGGCAGCGGAAATGGAAAAGACACAGAACTCGGTCTGCCAACTGGTGCTTGCGCCCAGTATGTAGCGGACGAAGATCATGTGGCAGACCGCCAGTACACCAAGGCCCAGCAGGGTTGCGGCCAGGACCGCTGCCGCAATCGACAGACGGTCCATCAGGCGGCAATAGGCATTGATCAGACGACACTCACGGGACTGCCCGTGACCGCCGGGATGTGTCGACTGGGCATGGCCAGAGGTGGAGTGGGACATGCAACCTCCGTAGGTAGCAGCGGCAAGGCTCCAGGGCGAAACCGCTGACAAACTATGACTCATGACCATTGTCAGCAGCCTCGGGCAGGAGCCTGCTTCTTGTCGGTGGGCTGACAGCAAGTCGTGCCAGAGGCTGCCAACCCTGTGGTGTCACTCCACCGCCAGTGCGGCGTCGATCAGTGCCTGGCCATTGTCGACGTTCTCGGCAAAATTCTTGTAGGCACTCTGCTGAGCGATATCGAGCCAGCTTTGGTAATCCTCGGGCGACATTTCCACCACTTCGACACCATTTTCCTTGAACACATCGATCATTTTCTGATCGAGCTCCGCTGCCTGTTCAGAGAAATAGGCTTCGGCCTTCTCGCCGGCGTCGATCAGTGCCTGCTGTTGTGCTTCGTCGAGCCGACTCCAGCTTTGCTCGGAAATCAGAATGGGTTCGTACATGAACCATAGCGCGTTCTCGCCGGGTGCCGTCAGACAGGTAGCTTGCTCATAGAGGCGATAGGAGACGAAAGAACCAGACGATGTGTTGGCGGCGTCCAGCACGCCGGTTTGCATCGCGGTATAGATTTCGGAAGAAGGCATCGAAGAAATGGAGGCTCCGGCAGCGCTCAGCATATCCTCGAAGGCAGGGCCCGCAGCACGCAGTGTCTGGCCTTTCACGCTATCCGGCGAGGTGATGCACTGCTTGCTGGAGGCGAATCCTCCGGCCAGCCAGGCGTCGGCCAGGACCCGGGCGCCGGCATCCTGAATCACTTCCTTGATCATGCCCATGAATTCAGAGTCGTTGAGACGCTCGGCACGCTCATGACTCCTCACCAGGCCCGGCATCAGGGTGGCGGAGAACTCTGGATGCCGGCCGCTGGCATAGTCCAAGGGTAATGACGTCATGTCCAGGCGGCCACGTACCAACGCGCTCCATTGCTCATTGGCCTTGAACAGTGACTGACCGGGATACACCTGCAACTTGAGATCGACATCGGCGGCTGCGACTTCCTTGGCCATCAACTGGACCATTTCGTCGCGGACATCGCCTTTGCCACCGGGAAACTGGTGGGAGACACGCAGTACCGTCTCTGCTGTGGCAAGGGCAGGGGCTGTCAATGCCAAGCCCGCAATGATCAAGATAGAAATGGCCGAGGTAGCAGAGGTTGAGACAGAAGTGGTTGAGACAGACGTGGTTGAGATAGCTGCGGTTGGGATAGGAGCTTGGCGTTTCATCGGAGTGACTCCTGGAAAGGGGTGTTATTGTTGTATCTTTCACTGAAGTGAAAATGCATCAGGCATGCTGATGTATACTTCAATAGACCTTGTGTATATCAGTGTCAAACGCCGAGGGTTAGACCAAGGTGGTGAACCATGAGGTACAGGTAGTGCCTCACAGGTTTTTCGACCTCATCAGGACAACACTTGGATGCAGGGATGTCAGGAGCCAGGAGAAGAGGCATGAGCAAGAAACCGTCCAATGCCCAGCGGCTGAGAGATTCGCTTGAGGATGACATCATCAATGGACGTCGCGCGCCGGGAGAGCGACTGGATCCGGAAGCCTTGTGCCGTCTCTATAATGTGTCCCGCACGCCAGTGCGTGAGGCTATCCAGCAACTGGTGGCCAGTGGGCTGGTCACGGTATCGCCGAAGAAAGGGACATTCGTTGCTCGGGTCGGGCTGGATCGACTGATCGAGATGTTCGAGGTAATGGCCGAACTGGAAGGCATGTGTGGTCGGCTGGCAGCGCGGCGCATCACCGAACAGGAACTGACCGGGCTGCGCCAGGCCTATGAGCGTTGTCGAGAGGCCTGCGAGTCAGGGGACAGCGATGAGTATTACTATGAAAACGAGGAATTTCACGCCTGTATCTATGCCTCCAGTCACAATGCCTTTCTCGCCGATGAAGCCCGTTCGCTCAAGCAACGCTTGAAACCCTACCGGCGTTTGCAGCTTCAGGTGCGTAGCCGCATGCAGAGTTCGCTGAATGAACACGGCGAGATTCTTGCTGCCATAGAAGCAGGTGATGCCGAAAAGGCTGAGCAGACACTGCGTGATCATGTCCTGATCCAGGGCGAGCGCTTCAGTGACTTTGTGGCCAGTGTGAGAGAGATGGAGCGGCGTGCGGATGTTGCGACCAACTGATACTGTCTCACGTCAAAGAGCACGCATTAAAGAATCCGCTGTTACCTGATGGGGCCCACCATGTTTCCCGCTTTTCACCATCGTTATGCTTCCCTGCCGTCTCGCATGCGCGCCGAGTGTGAGCCGACACTGGTAACCGCCCCGCGTTTACTGGCCTTCAATCATGCCCTGGCCGAAGAGTTGGGGCTTGATCTCGATGCCTTCGATGGGAAACGTGTCGCAGAAGCATTATCTGGCAATGCTGTGCCTGAGAGCGCTCAGCCCGTTGCCGCGGCTTATGCAGGCCACCAGTTCGGCAATTTTGTGCCCCAGCTTGGTGATGGCCGGGCGCTGCTGCTGGGCGAGCTGAAACATCGCAATGGCGGGCTATACGAGGTGCAACTGAAGGGGGCTGGGCGCACTCCCTTTTCACGCGGTGGCGACGGCCGTGCTCCGCTGGGGCCCGTATTACGCGAGTATCTGGTTTCCGAAGCCATGCATGCCCTTGGGGTGCCGACCACCCGGGCATTGGCAGCAGTGTCCACCGGCGAAAGGGTGCTTCGTCAACTGCCCGAACCGGGAGCCGTGCTGACCCGGGTCGCCAGCAGTCATCTGCGTGTCGGCACCTTCCAGTATTTTTCCGTGCGCGGTGACCGGGAAGCCTTGGAGCTTCTGGTCGACCTGGCCATCGAGCGCCATTATCCCAATCTGCTGGATGATCTTCAGCAAGCTTCCTGGAGAGAGAAGGCATTGGCCCTGCTGGAAGCAGTCGTTGCCCGCCAGGCGCGCCTGGTCGCGCAGTGGAAGGGGCTGGGTTTTATCCATGGCGTGATGAATACCGACAATTGTGCGATCTCTGGCGAGACCATCGATTATGGCCCGTGCGCCTTCATGGACGAGTTTCACCCTCGCACGGTGTTCAGTTCCATTGATGAAGGCGGGCGTTATGCCTGGATCAATCAGCCACCCATTGCGCAATGGAATCTGGCGCGTTTTGCCGAAACCCTGCTGTCGTTGATCGACGAGGATCAGCAGAAGGCCATTGAGCTGGCGACCAAGCCGATCGTGGCATTCAGCGACATCTATCAACAGGAATGGACGACGGTGTTGCGGGCCAAGCTGGGTTTGAGTGCTTCCAGCGAGATAGCAGATGGGAATGATCTGGCGTTGGGCGAAGCCCTTCTGGATGCCATGGACAAGGCTGGCGCTGATTTCACCTTGACCTTCCGGCATCTGGCCAAGGCTATCTCGCCCGATAGTGACGCGACACCAGAGTCCAGTCTGAGGGCCGGCTTCAGCGATGACACCGGTGTCAATGGCCAGGGAGAAGGCGCCAAGGCGCTGGAGGCCTGGTTGCCTCGCTGGCGTCAGCGCCTGGCTCGAGAGGTGCTGACGGAAAGCGAGATTCAGCGCCAGATGGAGGCGACCAATCCGTTGGTCATTCCACGCAATCATCTGATCGAAAAGGTCATTCGAGCGGCAGCGGATGACGATGATTTCACGCCTTTCGAGCGCCTGCTCGAAGCTGTCACTCAGCCCTTCTCCACGCCTGATGACCCAGGTTTCCTTCAGCCCCCACGGCCAGCAGAACGGGTGTTGAGAACGTTCTGCGGCACATGATCCGGTTGGCTCACGCTATTGCGGTGCCTTGCTGGCCTGCAGTGTCCTCGTCAGCAGGGCACGCAGGGCCGCGGGGCGCACGGGCTTGAGCAATAGCTGGAAACCGCTGCGGCGGACTTCCTCGGCAACTTCTTCCGTGCGATCAGCGGTGATGACAATGCCTGGTACGGCATCCTCGAGGCGTTCAGCCAGTGCATCCAGGGCCATGATGCCGGTGACCTCATTATCCAGGTGGTAATCGGCGAGAATGGCATCCGGGTCACTGCCCAGGTGGCGTAGTACCGACTTTGCACCACCGATGGATGTGGCCGTGAACACCTCGCATCCCCAGCCTGACAGCATGGCCTTCATGCCTTCCAGAATCAGCGTTTCATTGTCGATGCACAGGATACGCTTGCCAGCCAGCTTGTTGCCGGCCTTGCGTACGGGGCTTGTGTCTGTCTCGGCCGTTGTCTCGCGCGCTTCGACCCGAGGTACGCTGACCGAGAATACGGTGCCGATACCGACCCAGGAGCGTACCTGGATGGGATGATCGAGAACCCGGCTCATGCGGTCAGCGATCGACAACCCCAGGCCCAGCCCTTTCTCGCTTTCCTTGTGTCGCGTGGCCTGGTCGAGGCGACGGAACTCCTGAAAGATTTCCGATTGCTTGGCCTCTGGGATGCCGGGGCCAGAGTCCCAGACCTCGACCAATATGCGTTCTCCACGGCGGCGTACACCAAGCAAGACATGGCCTTCCTGGGTATAACGGATGGCGTTGGACAGGAAGTTCTGGATGATGCGGCGGAGCATCTGGCTGTCACTGTCTACCCATAGCTGAGTCGCTACCATCCTGAGGTCCAGGCCCCGGTCTTCGGCCATGACGGCGAACTGGGCCTGCAGCGGTCTCAGGATGTCGCCCAGTGCGAAATGGCTACGGCGTGGAGTCAGGGCGCCAGCATCCAGTTTGGAGATGTCGAGCAGGGTACTGAGCAACTCCTCGGCCGATTGCAGGGAGCTGTCGATATGGCCAATGGTGCGCTTCATATCCTCGGCATCCATGTTCTGGGACAGGGCCGAGGTGAACAGACGAGCAGCATTCAATGGCTGTAGCAGGTCATGGCTGGCCGCAGCGAGGAAGCGGGTCTTGGAGGCATTGGCATCTTCCGCGACCTGCTTGGCCTGGCGCAGCGCCTGCTCGGCTTCGGCTCGCACGCGGTTTTCCTGACGTAGGGCGACGTTGGCCTCGGAAAGCGCCTGGGTACGTTCGCGCACCCGTTCTTCCAGGGTTTCGTTGGTTTCCTTGAGGGCGATTTCCGCCAGACGCCGTTCAGTGATGTCCTGATAGAGAGAGAAGAAACCCAGGATGGCGCCACTCTCGCCGAAGTGCGGGGTATAGGTCACCAGCATATAGCGAGTCGTATCGCCTGATAGAGACACTTCGAAGGTTACCCGCTCTCCCTGAAGCGTCTGCTCAATCCAGGGCATGCGTTCGTCAGCCATTTCGGCGGTCATCACCTGATGGATGGGCTTGCCGATGACATCGTTCCGGTCGATGCCGAAGGCCTGTTCATAGGCTCGGTTGGTGAAAAGGTAGCGGCACTCGCGATCGAAGTAGGCAATCAAGGCCGGCACATTGTCGGTATAGATACGGATATTGTTTTCCGAGCGGATCAGGGCCTCTTCGGTGCGCTTCTGTTGGGTGATGTCCTGGTAGGTGTAGACGAACCCGCCACCGGGCATGGGGTTGCCCTGGACATCCAGCACACTGCCGTCCTGACGATAGCGCACATAACGATGCGGCTGCCCCTCGCGAATATTGTCCAGCAGCAGTTGAACATGCTCCTCGGGATCGCCGGGGCCATATTCTCCATTGTGGGCGTTGTAGCGAAAGATCTGGTCAATGGGCGCCCCGACCCGGATCAAATGGTCGGGGAAGCGGAACAGCTCCAGATAAGGCTGGTTCCAGACCACCAGGCGCAGGTTCTGGTCCACCACGCTGATGCCCTGATTGATGTTCTCGATAGTGGCCTGGAGCAGGGCGCGGTTGAACTCCAGTACTTGCGAGGCTTCATCGACGATCGAAATGACATCGGAAATCCCGATGCCGCGACCCTGCAGGGCGGAGTTGACCACGATGCGTGCGGAGGATGCTCCGAGCACCGACGCCAGGAAGCGCTCGGTGAACTGGATCACGTCGATCGAGGCACGGCTGTTGTCCTCCAGGGCCTTGCCGTTACGCCGGGCATAGTCATTGAAAGCACGATCCACTTGAGAGGCGCTGAGAAAGCGCTGGCACAGGACCTTGAGGTCGCCCACCGTCGTGGCCCCGGTCCAGGGACGATTGACCGATGTCTGGCGGGTCTCGACGCTATCGACGAACAACGATGCCTGAATACGCTCCACCACGCGCTGAGGAGTGATCTGCGAAATGAAGATATAGGCGAACAGGTTGACGCCCAGGGACAGCATGACGCCGTGAGTGAAACTGTCGCCGATGCGCAGGCCGAACAGAGACGTGGGCGAAAGCCAGGACATGCCCAGAGGGCCGCCGTCCAGCCAGGCATGGGGCAGAACCCCAGTATGGATCATGGCAGGCAGCAGCAGGGTATAGGCCCAGATGGCAAAGCCAGCATTCATGCCGACGATGACCCCGAGGCGATTGCCGCGTTTCCAGTACAGGCCGCCAATCACGGCTGGGGCAAATTGGGCCGCGGCGGCGAAGGACAGCATGCCGATGGAGGCCAGTGAGGTGAACTCACCGATCAACTGATAGAAGACATAAGCCATGGCCAGCACGACAGCGATGGTGATTCGCCGTGCGCGCAGTACCAGGCGGCCATAATCCCTGGCCTTGGTATCAAACCAGCGTAAGCGGAACAGGGCCGGTATGACGATCTCGTTGGATATCATGATCGAGACCGCCACCGCCGCGACGATGACCATGCCCGTGGCGGCAGAGAATCCACCGATGAAGGTCAGCAGGGTCAGCCAGGTCTGATTGGCGGATACCGGTAGCATCAATACATAGGTATCCGGAGAAATGTCGGTGTCAGCAAATAGTGTCAGACCGGCAGCCGCCAGGGGGAGCACAAAGAAGGCAAAGGCCACCAGGTACAGGGGGAACATCCAGCGAGCCCGGGCAGCATCGTCGCGGTGAGTATTTTCCACCACCGTGACATGAAACTGGCGGGGCAGACACAGGACCGCGAGCATGGCCAGCAGTGTCTGGGCCCAGAAGCTCTGGCCAAAATCCTGTTGCTCCAATTGACGCTGGAGTTCCAACTGGGTGTTGGCGCGGGACAGCAAGTCGCCGAGGCCATCGAACATGCCCCAGGTGACATAGGCACCCAGGACCAGAAAGGCCACCAGCTTGACCAATGACTCGAAAGCGACGGCATGGATCAGGCCTTCATGGTGTTCGGTGGCATCTGTATGACGGGTCCCGAACAGAATGGCAAAGATGGCCATGACAATGGCCACATAAAAGGCCGTGTCTCCGAACAGCGGGGCCCGGGTAATGTCCGAAGCGCTGGTCAGTAAGGTAAAGGATGTCGACACTGCCTTTAACTGCAGGGCGATGTAAGGAAGGGTGCCGATCAAGGCTACCAGGCTGGCAAAGGCCGCCAGGGATTGGGTCTTGCCGTAGCGTGAGGCGATGAAGTCAGCGATGGAAGTGACGTTCTGATGCTTGGCAACCCGTACCATCTTTGCCAGTACCGGCCAGAACAGCAGGAACGTCAGAATCGGGCCAACGAAGATACTGGCGAAGGACCAGCCGGAAGTGGCGGCCTGACCAACGGCACCGTGAAATGTCCATGAGGTACAGTAGATGGCCAGTGCCAGGCTGTAGACCAGCGGGCGACGCTGACTGGCCCCTTGCTTGCGGGCATGGCGGTCGCCACGCCAGGCGATGGCGAACAGTACAGCGATATATAGCAGAGAGACAAGAATCAACAGCCAACCGACGAACATGGGCATCTCCTCGACATCAGCGGCCATTCTACGCTATTGCAGCGCGTCTCGGAAAAAAGCCGATACGTCAGGTCAGTCGTTTCGGTCAAGTGATTGTTGATAGAGGTAGGCAAGATGCTACTTGTCGCCTTTTGTCGAATATTGGTCACAGTATGTTTGTTTAGAAATTAATAATGTACATCTAGCAATTCGACTATGGTGCATTGCACCTTTGTATCGATAGACCATTGGATAGTATTTTAAATTTTAATGTATCTTTATGATTTTTCATTGTTTTCATAACATGTGTTGCGCTGCATTCAACGCTTTCGACTAAAGTTTTCGTTATACGAATGCGGGCTCTTGGCTAGTCTTTGATTCAAGCTTAATTGCCGTCTTTAAGGTGGCAATTAGTGATTAAACCATCTTTATGAGGGTAGCCTTATGCTAGACAAGAGCGCACAGGCCTACTGGAAACGTAACCTCAGAGTGATCATCAGCTGTTTGATCGTCTGGTTTGTCGTGTCCTATGGCTTTGGAATTCTGTTGGTCGATCAGCTTAATGAGATCCGCTTCTTCGGTTTCAAGCTTGGCTTCTGGTTTGCTCAGCAGGGTTCTATCTATTGCTTCATTGGTCTGATCATCTTCTATGCCTGGAAAATGAATCGGCTGGATGAAGAGTTCGATGTCCACGAGCAGTGATTCCCCTAACAATAATGTCAATCAAGGGAGCAATTTATGGATGTACAGCTGCTGACATATATATTCGTGGGGGCCTCCTTCGCGCTCTATATCGGTATTGCCATCTGGTCTCGTGCCGGTTCGACCAAGGACTTCTATGTCGCTGGTGGAGGGGTTCATCCTGCTGCCAATGGCATGGCGACTGCTGCTGACTGGATGTCAGCTGCGTCCTTTATCTCCATGGCTGGCCTGATTGCCTACCTGGGATACGATGCTTCGGTTTACCTGATGGGCTGGACCGGTGGTTATGTGATGCTGGCGATGCTGCTGGCCCCCTATCTGCGCAAGTTCGGCAAGTTCACGGTGCCTGATTTCATCGGTGACCGTTATTACTCCAACGTGGCCCGCACCGTTGCGGTCATCTGCGTGATCTTTGTCTCTTTCACTTATGTGGCAGGGCAGATGCGAGGAACGGGGATCGTGTTTGCCCGCTTCCTTGAAGTGGATGTCAATGTCGGTGTCGTCATCGGTATGGTCATCGTGTTCTTCTACGCTGTTCTCGGTGGGATGAAAGGCATCACCTACACCCAGGTGGCGCAGTATTGCGTGCTGATCACTGCCTTTATCGTGCCGGCGATTTTCCTGTCGATCATGATGACAGGCCATATCCTGCCCCAGGTGGGCCTTGGTTCCACTTATATAGATGCTGCTGGCAATGACACAGGCCAGTACATTCTTGATCGCCTCGATGGTCTGCTCGATGAAATGGGTATCACACCCTACACCGATGGCAGCCAGCCGATGATCAATGTGTTCTTCATCACTGCGGCACTGATGTGCGGTACGGCAGGCCTGCCTCATGTCATCGTGCGCTTCTTCACCGTGCCGCGTGTGCGTGATGCACGCATCAGTGCCGGCTGGGCGCTGATCTTCATTGCCTTGCTGTATACCACTGCCCCGGCAGTTGGTGTGTTTGCACGAACCAATATCATCGATACGGTGAATGAAACTTCCTATGAGGAGATTCCCAACTGGTTCAAGAGCTGGGAAGGCGTCGGCCTGATCGGCTGGTTGGACAAGAATGGTGATGGAAAGGTGCAGATGGGGGCAGGAGACCCATTCGAGGGCAAACCGACGTTCGACGATGGCGCCAGAGGTGAGCATGGTGAGCGGGTGATCACCAACACTCCGACAGAGAGTGCAGGTGAAGTCTATATCGACCGCGACATCATTGTCTTGGCCAACCCTGAAATCGGTGGATTGCCAGCCTGGGTGGTCGCGTTGATGGCGGCTGGCGGTATCGCTGCGGCACTGTCCACGGCAGCGGGTCTGTTGCTGGTAATTTCAGCGGCGGTATCGCATGACCTGATCAAGAAGCAGATCAATCCCGGCCTCAGCGAGAAAGGTGAGCTGATTGCAGCACGCTCTGCCGCTGCGGTAGCGGTTGTCATCGCGGGTTATTTCGGTATCAATCCGCCAGGCTTCGTTGCCCAGGTGGTGGCCTTTGCCTTCGGTCTTGCGGCTTCATCGTTCTTCCCGGCCATCTTGATGGGAATTTTCGACAAGCGCATGAACCGTGAAGGCGCCATTGTCGGCATGATCGTGGGTTTGACCTTCACCTTCAGCTATATCGTCTACACCAAGTTCATCAACACGGATCCTTCGATCTGGTGGTTCGGCATCTCGCCTGAGGGTATCGGGACTCTGGGCATGATCTTCCACTTTATCGTGGCCTTCGTGGTGTCTCGTGCGACGAAAGCACCGCCCGAGGAGATTCAGGATCTGGTCGAGCATGTACGTGTGCCACGCGGAGCAGGTGTGGCCCACGCTCACTGACCACACAGAAGGAAGGGAACTTCTTTCATCCAGGGATGACCCGCCTCCGGCCCAAGGGCCGGAGGCGGGCTTGGGGTAGCCGCAGGAGGGCATCATGGTCGACATCGACCTGTCCGAGCCACCATTCTCCTTGCTCGACAATGTTCAGCAAGAGCGCGTTCGTGCGGGGCTCGACCTGGTGTATTTCTCGCGTGATGAAGTGATTCTCGAAGCTGGTCAGTCCGGCGAGTTCGTCTTTGTCATTTTCAAGGGCGAAGTCGCGGAGCTGGATCCTGAAAGCGGGCCAGGGGAAGCCCGTATTGGTCATTACACCAAGGGAGATCTGTTCGGTGCCATCAGCGTGCTCAATGGCAGCAGTCGCTATCGTTTTGTCGCCGAACAGGAAAGCCTTTGTTATCTAATGCCGCGAGAGCTGTTCCTGTCGTTATGTGACAGCAATCCGGTCTTCGCCGAGTACTTCCGTCAGCGCCTGACAGAAAAGACGCGCATGTTGGCCGAACGCCGCTCGGAAGGTGGTATCACGCTGGCAGGCTTCATGCTGGCAAAAGTCAGTGAATGCATGCGTGAGCCATTGGTGGTCGGTCATACCACGCGTATTGATGAGGCCGTAAAGACCTTACGCGACAGCCAGGCCGATAGCCTGCTGGTGGAAGAGCCGGAGGGGCTTGGCATGATCACCAAGACCGATCTGCTCGAAGCCTTGGTGGTGTCTGGACGCCCGCCAACCAGTGCTGTGGCAGATATCGCCAACCTGCGCCTGGTGGCTGTGGAGCAAAGCCAGTATCTGTTTGAAGCGCTGATTGAAATGACCCGGCACAAGGTGGCCAGAGTCGTGGTGATGCAAGACGGGGCATTGGTGGGCGTAGTGGAACTCACTGATGTACTGAGCTTCTTTTCCAGCCGCAGCTATGTGGTCAGCCTGCAAGTGGAGCAGGCCCAGAGCCTGCAGGACTTGAGCCGGGCGAGTCAGCGTACTCCGGAACTGATTCAGGCATTGCTGGCCCAGGGCGTACGCATGCGTTTTGCCATGGGCATGTTGGCCGCTCTCAATGGCCGCATTGTCAGCAAAGCCTGGGACTTCACCATGGGGGAACAACATCGCCAAGCGGCCTGCCTGCTGGTCATGGGTAGTGAAGGTCGGGGGGAACAGATGCTCAAGACTGACCAGGACAATGCACTGATCCTGGCCGATGGCCATGACTGGTCAAGCTTGAGAGAAGATGCGCAGCGCTTCACGGAGGTGCTCACTGATCTGGGTTATCCGCGCTGTCCCGGCAATATCATGATCTCGAATCCCGACTGGGTGGGGACATTGGTGCAATGGCGGCAACGCATTCGCTCCTGGGTCGAACGTCTGGATGCGAACAGTCTGATGCGCCTGGCGATTCTGCTGGATGCGGATGGAGTGGCCGGTGATCTGCGCCTGAGCGCTCATCTGCGCGATGTATTGATTGAAGAAACCCGAGGCAACGAGCTGTTGCTGACCCATTTCGCCAGGGGAGTGCTGCGTTTTTCTACGCCTCTGACCCTGTTCGGTACGCTCAAGAAGCCAGAGCATGGCATCGACATCAAGAAAGGAGGCATTTTTCCCATTGTTCATGGTGTACGCACCATGGCACTGGAACGAGGAATAAGAGCCACATCGACGCTTGGGCGCCTGGATGCTCTGGTGGCGGATGGGCGGATAGAAAGGGAGACAGCGGAAGATCTGGGCGAGGCTCATGCGCTGTTCAGTGAGCTGCGCCTACGTGCGCAACTCGAGGCCAGGAAACATGGTGATGATGCCAGTGAAGCGGATGACAAGGTCGTGGTGCAGAAATTGTCATCGCTGGAGCGGGACATGCTGCGAGAAGCCTTGCATATCGTCAAGGAGTTCAAGGCAAGGCTATCGCACCGCTATCACCTGGAGTATGCATGAGTGCTGACTCGCCTTTGCAAGGATGGCTATCACGATTGGGAGAGACCCCTATGCTGCGAGCTTTAAGACGCGTTGCTGACCGCCGTCGCCAGGCCAATGGTGATTATGCCTGGCTGTTCAACCCCTATACCGGCAACGAACTGGTATCCCTCGATTGCGAGACCACCGGGCTGGACCCCAGGACAGCGGAGCTGGTATCGATCGCGGCTGTGCGTATACGTGATGATCGAGTACTGACCAGCGAGTCCCTCGATTTGCGCCTGGCCAAGCCCGAGACGCTGACCGGGGACTCCATTCGCATTCATCACCTGCGTGAGATGGACCTGGATGATGGTCTGGACATCGAGGAAGCGCTATCGCAGTTGCTCGACTTCATCGGCAACCGGCCCTTGGTAGGCTGGTGCATCGACTTTGA
Organism: Halomonas sp.; assembly: GCF_029263665.1. Taxonomy (GTDB): domain Bacteria; phylum Pseudomonadota; class Gammaproteobacteria; order Pseudomonadales; family Halomonadaceae; genus Halomonas. The sequence goes on along the minus strand of NZ_JAJUFQ010000028.1, from coordinate 2,591 downwards.
TCTGGCCATCCTTGATCGATACCTCAAGGCCCACCTGGGGTTCTCGTTACCCAATGCGGTGGTGGATGTGGCCCAGAAATACCGCAAGCACATGCGGCGCAGCCATCCCGAACTGATCATTCAGCCGGAGTTCGAGAAGGTAGCCAGTCAACTGGATGTGCCCGTGATGGGACGACACACGGCTCTTGGTGATGCGGTGACAACAGCACTGATGCATGTACGTTTACAGGCTGGTGCCCTGCTGGAGAAGTCCCATGAGCCTGGCTGAAGTGCTTTCCGTCGTTGAGCCCGTACTGCTGCTGTCAGGCCTGGGCATGGTGCTGTTTGCCTACTTCCAGTATGTCCGTCGTACCCGGGATTTTCGTGCTGTGGTGCGTTTCTGGGAGAAACGCCTGATGCTTGAGCGTAGAGAGCATGTTTGGCAACGCGCAGGTATTGTCGTGTTGTTGCTGGGGGTTGTGGTGAGGTATGTGTTGGTGCTGGGCCTGATCTAAGGAAACGCTGCATAAATGTCTGTGCTACTCAATCGCTGCGTTGCGCGGTGCTGGTACGCCAGCCCGGTCGGAATCCTCACCTATACCCCATAGGCTCCGGTTGACTCGAAACCTGCGGTTTCTCACCCCTTCGGGGCCATCCTGAAGGATGTTCTCTCCGCTTCGCTTCGAGTCTGTGCTCCGGGCGCCTTGCGACCCACATGGATGTGGGAAGTGCGATTGTTCGTCGGGAACGAACATAGCCGCTTGAGCATGCTCGCCAATTTATTCAGCGCTTCCCTAACTGTCTGAGGAGCCAGAAAATTAAATGGATGCCGCGGGATGTCAAATGCCTGCATACGCCATTATTTCGCGAGAAAGCCAGGGCAGTGATAGAATGGCGCCCCTTCATTTTCCAGCCGATGTTCTCCGACCATGTCCGCAGCTACCGTGTCCGCAGCGACGTCTCCCGCCGAACTGTTTGATCCTTCCTCTACTCTGTTGGAGGTGCCCGCGTCCGTGGCTGGTGTTGATGCCGCCGCCGAGGAACATGTACCGGCAGCAGCAGACAATGAACCCACGGCGAAGCAGAAACGCGAGTTCAACAAGTTGCAGAAGCGTCTGCGCCGGCAGGTCGGTAATGCGATCATCGACTACAACATGATCCAGGAAGGTGACAAGGTCATGGTCTGCCTGTCCGGCGGCAAGGACAGCTATACCATGCTCGAGATCCTGCGTAGCCTGCAGCGTAATGCTCCGGTGAACTTTTCTCTGGTAGCGGTCAACCTGGACCAGAAGCAGCCGGGTTTCCCCGAGCATGTGTTGCCCGAATATCTCGAGGGCATAGGCGTGGATTACCACATTCTGGAAAAGGACACCTATTCGGTGGTCAAGGAAAAGACCCCCGAAGGCAAGACAACCTGTGCATTGTGCTCGCGCCTGCGGCGGGGCTCGTTGTATGGCTTTGCCGAAGAGATCGGTGCGACCAAGATCGCCCTGGGGCATCACCGCGAGGATATCCTCGAGACGCTATTCCTCAACATGTTCTTCGCTGGCAGCCTCAAGGCGATGCCGCCGAAATTGCTGTCCGATGATGGCAAGAACATTGTCATCCGCCCGCTGGCATACTGCCGTGAGGCGGATATCGCCTCCTACGCTGAACAGATGGCATTCCCCATCATTCCCTGCAATCTGTGTGGTTCCCAACCTAACCTGCAGCGTCAGGTGGTCAAGGAAATGCTGGCAGAGTGGGAAGCCAAGCACCCAGGGCGCCTGGAAACCATGTTCAAGGCAGTGACCAATGTTGCTCCGTCGCAGTTGGCCGATCGTGAGTTGTTCGATTTCGAAGGTCTGGAGAACGTGCAGGCGGAGCGCAGAGCGAATCGTATCGATATCCTCAATGAGGAGTGATCCACAGGGCTGAATGGATCGAGTGAGTTTCAGGGCGCATCCTCAGGGGGCGCCCTTTTCATATGCCGATATGATGGCTAAGCCTGTGTCAGGGGGGGCAGGAGCCTTCAGCGGGGTTGATGAACAGCCTTCAGCGGGGTTGATGGACAGCCTTCAGCGGGGTTGATGGACAGCCTTCAGCGGGGTTGGTGAACAGACTTCGGCAGGATGTCCGAAATTGTCCGCTCAGGGTCCGAATGCCCCCTCGGTGATGGCGAGTTCAGCGGCTAGAGTGGTGGCTCCTTTCATTGCTACCCCTTAGGAGACGCTCATGTCCACGGCATTGCTTCTTGTCGATGTACAAGCTTCTTTCACTACACGTGACTATTGGACGCCTGAGTCGACCGGCCCGTGGCAGGATGCTCAGCGGTCCCTGCTGGACCTGGCCCGTGAACGGGGAGTGCCGCTGGTACGTATCTTCCATCAGGAGCCGGGGAGTGATGGTCCCTTCGATCCTGAACATGGGCTCATTTATCCTCTGTCAGGATTCGAGGACCCGGCCGCGGTGACGTTCCACAAGAATGTGCATAATGCCTTCACCGATACCGAACTGGAGGCCTGGTTGCGCGATCGTGGTATCACCCGGCTGTGGATCAGTGGGATTCGTACCGAGCAATGCTGCGAGACGACCACTCGAGTGGCATCTGACCTGGGTTTCGAGGTGGATTT